>NZ_OX216966.1:3810000-5210000 GCF_945605565.1 Paenibacillus dendritiformis
TCCTCTTCCGTATTCCGCACCGGAAGATTCCAGCGCGGCGCGTAGGAAGCGTCGTAAGGATAGCGCACGGGATTATCCGCCGCCGTCAACGATGCCGCATACACTTGGAGATCGCTGAGCATGGCGAGCAGCGATGCGGCGTCTCCGCGGCGGAACATTTCTTCTTCGCCAGCATAGAGCGATTTGTTGCGCACAGTTAGGCGCAATTCAGGCAGTCCGGCCAGCGGGAGAATGGCTCGCGCCCGCTTGCAGTAGAGCGTATCGTTGCAGATACTAACGGCCCGACCCGTGATGGCCAAGCCGTATTTCCACGGGGTTCCCGGTTCGGTCTTGCGGAACGCCAACACCGGTTCTGTGCCGGATATGCGGAAATACTCGCGGACAAGCCGTTCTTTCTCTTCGTCCATATCGTAATCATTCAATTTGTCAAAAAAAGAATGCGCGCGGCAAACCGCTGCAATGAACTCCTCATCCAGCGGCGGAGAAGTATCGTCAGGGTAGACGGCAGCGATCGGAGCGTCAAGTCCGGCCAACTGGGGCAGGGCTTTAATTTTCTTAAGCATGTCAAGCCATTCCGCTCCGTCGATCGGACTGCCGTTGACGGAATACGTTTCTTCATCATCCAGAACCAAATTATCCTTATTGGGCACAAACTCCAACTCGACTTGACGGAGCCGGTACCAAGGGATAAAAGCGCAGCCTTCAGCCAGCCCTTTCCAATAAAACCCCTGATCGGTGAATACGACGCCATTTTTTCCTTTGCTGATAAGCGCAAAATCAAAATACGCCCAGACGGGCCAGTCCGCAGGAAGCGGATAATTTCTCCGTAAGCGCTCATGAATTTTATCCGGCAATGTCTTCTTATAAATGGCATCGCCGCCGTACGGCTGCAAGACTTGCAATATCGCCTGCCGCAGGGATACGGCTTCCTCCGGACGGTCTCCTGAACCCGTCGAATGCGGCGTCTCCGCTTCTTGACACATAGCGGCCAACTGCGGCAGATCACGTATATCGATGAGCAGGTCAATCCATTCCGCATGCTTGAGCGGACTGCCGAACAAGTTGATCTCGTTCCCGGCCACACGCAGCCTCGTATCATCGGAGGGCTCCCGGGCCGGGGGGGTGAACTGCCGCCAGGACAGGAAGTTGATCGTGATGACCTTCCAGTACATACCTTCTTCGGTGAATGCGATCCCGCCCTTGCCTTTGCCGAAAATCGTGAAATCAAAAAAAGCGAGCACGGTCTCGTCCCGCGGGATATTGCATCTGATACGAACGGGATCCAGCAAATCATCGGGAATCGGGTGAAGATAGACTTTATTCCGGCGATAAGTCTGGCAGACGCGAAGCAGCGCTTCATGCAGCGTCTCCTTGTTCTGCGCGTCGCTTCGCTCCTTCTCATGCTCCGAAGCTTCCTGCGAAGCGAACTCGAGCGCCGTCTCCCGAAGCCGGGTCACTAACGCTGTCAGCTGCTCGCCGGGTATAGGCGAGGAGGACAGGCCGAGCTGGAGAATCGAATCGAGAACCAGGTTTTTCTTTTGAATTTCAATCGTTTTGAGCTTTGCGATTTTTGTCCACGGGATGAACGTTTTGGTCCATACTTCTTTGCAATAGAGCCCGCTTGCGCCGATGGCGATCCCGTCCTTGCCGTATCCGAAAATCGTGAAATCGTAAAAAGCGATCAGCCGCTCGTCATCCGGCACGGCGAATTTTTCCTTTACTCTCGCGAGAATGTGATCGGGGATCTCTTCGGGATAACATTTATCTCCCTTATAAGGGGAACAAGCTTCTCTTATTGCTTGAATGAATGCTGTAGAATGCTCCAAAGATACTGCGACTCCTTTCCTGCAATCCTTGCACCGAATCTAGTAAACCTTTCTTATTTCCGTCTTGTAAACAATTGCCCGATAAGATAAAAAGGCGCGACAATTAAAAATAGTAAAATCCAGTACGGATAGTGGATCAAGCAGCGATACAACCATCTTCGAACCGGAGCGGAATACAGCTTGATCCGATTCATCTGGGATATCGTATCCCGCCAGGATTGAATATGGACGTTCCCCGGGAACAATGTGTCCAGCTTGCGGAAATGCCGCTGGGCCGACAAGTACTGCTTGTCGTCATACAGCAGCTTCCCATAGGTGACCTGCATCTCCAAGTCGGTGGGCTCCAGCTTCAAATAGGTTCTAAGTTCCTTCAACGGCCGGGCGCCGTAGGCCAGGTGGATATGAGCGGCCTGCCGCCAATGGTCAGCTACTGCAGGATGTATCCGGCAAATGGCCTTCCAATATTGTTTTTTGGCGTTGTAATACGATTCGGCATTTTGACGGTAGGCATCGATCTTTTGTTCCACCGTGAGCGCATCCGAGTAATTCGGAGCCAACATCAGCGCCATCTCGCAATGAGACTGGGCAGAGCCCAAGTCGCCATGCATCATGTAATAACAAGCAAGGCGAACATGAATGTTGATATGCTCCGGATCGAGGAGGATGCCCTCCTTCAGATGTTCGAATTCCTTTTCCGGAATGCGCAGCGCTTCATAGCACAGGGAGATCAGAAAATGGGATTCGGAATCGGGCTCCAGCCGGAGCGCCTCATGCAGCATCGCGATGGCCTTGTTCACTTGGGTCTCGTATTCCGGCCGGAACTTGCGGCCGAACCGTCGGAAGGCCCGATGACGATCCAGGCCTTGATACCATACTCTTGCCAGCCATTTTCGATAATAAGGGGATTCCGGGTTCAACTCGACACATTGCTCGAAATAGTTTGCCGCCTGTCCGAAGTCACCTGTCTCATAGCAAAGCATGCCCATCAGATCCAAGCCCGCTTCCGCGCCTGGATGAGCAGCGAGCAGCTCGCGCGCCGAATTCTCCGCTTCTTCGTACCGCTCCATTCGGAGATAACATAAGGACATCAGATACAATGCACCTTCGTGCTGGGGAAAATAGCGCAGCATCTCGACAGCGCTTGCGATCGCTTCCTCGTGTCTGCCTGCATTCGTCAAGTCGTCCGTTTTCAAGTATAACTGTTTCTCCAGCTCCCAATCATCCAGTTCTATTGTTTCGCTTTCTGTTGTCTCGCTCATTCATCATCCTTCTCCTGTCGGCATCTCTATGTAATCCTCTTCGTCCGCGCTCATAGCCCGTGCATTTTTGCGAACGGGACCGGATGAGCACACTTTACATCTTTCGGCAAAATATGCGAGGATACCTGCTTCCCGAATAAATTAGCGGAGATCGCATCGTTTTCTAGCGGCGAGTTTATCGACGGCAGCGGCAAGTAAAAGCGCAAGATTCCGGTATTGATTTTTCCAAAAGGGATGGTAGACTTGATGTACTTTTGAAATGGGCAGGTTCAATTTGTATCCGGAGGTGTTCACATGTACCCGAAACTGGAAGATCCAAGGAATCACCAGGAATGGCTTCCGCCACACGCCTTCGCTTGGTACGCTCAAATCGCGGCTTTATCCGGCGCATATGCGTATTCATGGAATTCGACGATAACGGAGCCGAATGCCGAAGTTCGATTCGAGCAGGAAGTGCGGGACATGGTCCGCGATCGCATCGTGCTTGACGTAGGCTGCGGCCACGGGGAATTCACGGTGCGATGGGCTTCGATCGTGAAGCGAATCATCGGCTTGGATGTGACGAGCGGCTTCATCACGGCGGGTAGGAAGCAGCCTCCGTCCAATGTAACCTTCGTCACCGCCAATACGAAGGAACGGCTTCCGTTCGCGGACGGGGAATTCGATTGCGCCTACAACCGCAGAGGTCCGACCTCATGCTATCAGCATATTGCCCGGGTCGTGAAGCCCGGCGGGCGCATTCTCGCGCTCCATCCGGGCGATCGGCTGTCGATGGAGCTTCCGCGTTTGTTCCCAGGATTTTTCGAGCCTGCGCCGGACGGAACCCCTATATTGGATCGCCTCGCGGATAGACTGGAGCAGGGAGGGCTGAAGCAGGTTGAGATCGAGACCGTCACCAGCGTTCAATATTTGCATGAGCCGATGGACGTGATCCGCATCCGCTGCTTCGGACAATCGCCTGCGCTCATCGCGAAGATTATCGATGAGTCTTTGTCCGGCATTGAAGCGATCTTTCACAGCCATGCCACGGTTGAGGGGTTGCCGGCAACCTATGAACATTATCTGGTACGAGCCGTCATCTAACGGCGGAAGGGGTTGGAGATGAGCACAGACACGATAATCAGGTTCGCAGCTTATCCGGAAGCGTTACAGGCGTATTGCAGAGGAGCGGCTGTTACGGTTGTGAAGGACAAGCCCCGCTCCGCCGTGTATCGGATGGATCGCGCGGACGATGCTTTTTATGTGAAGGTGACCGCAGCGGGTCAGATGGTGAACGAAGCGCGGATGACGGCCCATCTGTCGAAGCTCGGCGCCTGTCCGAACGTAAGAATGTATAGGATCGACGATTACCGGGATTATCTCATCACGGATCGAATCGTCGGCACGGATGCGGCCAGTTCCGAATATATCGCCGAGCCATCCCGCTTGTGCGACGTCTTTGCCGACAGCTTGTCCTATTTCCATCGGCTTCCCGGCACGGACTGTCCCTGCACGAACGGGTTAGAGGAGATGGTCAGCCGGGCGGAGGAGAACTATCGGAGCGGCAGGGCGGAGTTGAGCCTGCTCCGTTACGCGGGTTATACGAGCGGCGATGCCGCTTATAAGGATATGATCGCTCTATTCCGCGGCGTATCCGGCTATGGGGAACGGACACTCATCCACGGCGATTACTGCCTGCCGAATCTGATGCTGCACCAATTCGAGCGGAGCGGTTACATCGATGTGGGCTACGGCGGATGGGGCGATCCGCATTATGATCTGTTCTGGGCGCTGTGGTCGCTGCAATTCAACCTGGGGAGCGACCGCTATGCGGAACGCTTCATCGTGGCCTATGGAAGAGAACGGGTAGACGAAGATCGGCTGCGGCTGTGCGGACTCGTGTCCGTGTTCAACGGCTTCCGCGGGCAAGACTATTACGAACGGCAAGAACGGAAGCCGGACGGAGGAGGCGAGCGGATTGGGGACCGTCGTGACGAAGTATTTTGATTATGGGGAGCGGGAAATTAATTACTTGCGAAGCGCCGATGCGGCGCTTGGGGCTGCGATGGCGCGGCTCGGCCGGGTGGAGCGGGTCATAATGCCCGATCCGTTCGCCGCGCTCGTTCACGCCATCGTGGGACAGCTCATCTCCGTGAAGGCGGCCAACACCGTCTGGGAGCGGATGCAGGAGCGGCTGGGGGATATCTCTCCCCGGAATCTCGCAGCGCAGCCGGCTGAACGGATTCAAGGCTGCGGCATGCCAATGACGAAGGCGGAGCGCATTCGGGAGATTGCCCGGCTGGTCGCGAATGGCGAATTCGACCTGCAGGAGCTGCATCGCTTATCCGATGCGGAGGCAGCCGCCCGCTTAATGACGCTTCCCGGAGTCGGGAAGTGGACGGCGGAGATGCTGCTTATCCACGCATTGGAGCGGCCGGACGTCGTGAGCTGGGGCGATATCGCTATTCGCCGCGGCATGATGGCCTTATACGGACTGGACGCCATGACGAAGGCGCAGTTCGATCAGTACCGGAAGACCTATTCGCCGTATGGCTCGGTCGCATCCATTTACTTGTGGGCCTTGTCTTTCGAATAAGAGGCTCGGGACATGGCTGGTCGGCGAGCGGGAACGAGGCGGACGTCACGACAAGCAAGCGGGAGGAGACTAGATATGGACACCACGATTCGAGCACAGATTATGGCGCTGGCGGATGAGAAATACCGGCAATTTTCCGCCTCCCTGATTCCGAATATCAATAATGTCGTCGGGGTGCGGCTGCCGGAGCTGCGCAAGCTCGCCCGGAATATAGCGAAGAGCGACTGGCGGGCTTATCTCGCGCAGGCGGACAGCGATTATTTCGAGGAAGTGATGCTGCAGGGCATGGTGATTGGCAGCGCCAAGGCGGACGTGGAGGAGATTCTGCATCACGTCGCCGCATTTGTTCCCAAAATCGACAACTGGTCCGTATGCGACAGCTTCTGCTCGGGGCTAAAAATCGCCTCATCGCATCAAGAGCAGGTCTGGGAGTTCATCCAGCCTTACCTCGAATCGGACCAGGAATACGACATTCGCTTCGGCGTCGTCATGCTCCTGAATTATTACATCGATGAACCTTATATTCACCATGTGCTGGAGCGGCTGGATCGGATTAAGCACGAGGGCTACTACGTCAAGATGGCGGTAGCCTGGGCCGTGTCCATCTGCTTCGTGAAGCTGCCGGACATCACAATGGACTATTTGCGCAGCAATTCGCTCGACGACTTCACCTACAATAAAGCGCTGCAAAAGATTACGGAGTCATACCGCGTCGCTCCGGAGACGAAAGCGCTGATTCGAAGCATGAAGCGGAAATAAGGAGTTGAGCCTCGGTGCGGGCGCTTCTCGAAAGCGGCAAATCGCCGGCAGAGGAGAGGTGCTTGCGCTTGCGCAACGCGAAGAAGCAGAGCCATTGCGGCAAACATGCCGAAGCGGCTCTGCTTCTTCGATTTTTTACCCCGGGTATGTCTCCGGACTCCACCACTACATAGAGCGTCAAGGCTCGAATCCCGCCTGGCTGATGAACAGCTCTTCCTCGGAGAAATGCCGCCGCAGCCGGTCATAGACGATGCGATAGGCGGAGGGATGATACCATTCCTCCAGTCCCAGCTGCTGGTACAACCCTCGAATGTTCAATTGGCCTGTTCTTTTTCCGCCGCTGCCGTCGCCCATAAAATAATCGTCGATGCATACCCGGTTCACGAGCGGGCGCAGCACGGCCCCGAACGCTTCGCTGCTCGGCAGCACCGGCGCGATCGTGGCCTGGGCCGGCACGCCGGCTTCCGCCAACAGCTCGAGTGTCTTGAGCCGTGCCGGAATGGGCGGAGCTTGGGGCGAGAAGTGCTTGCGTACCTCTTCAAGGTCCGTCTCTACCGTCATGCTGACGCGAACGGCATCGCCAAGACGGACGAGCAGATCGATATCCCTGCGCACCAGCGGGCTGCGCGTCTGCACGAGCAGGAAGTCGGGCGGACACTCGGCCATAATCTCCAGCAGCGAACGGGTAATCCGCTCCTTATGCTCGATCGGCTGATACGGATCGGTGCTGGACGACATGAAAATGGTGACAGGCCCTTTCTCCTTCGCCCGCCGGTATTCCTTCCGGAACAGCTCGGCCGCGTTCTGTTTGACATCGATCCAGCTTCCCCATTCCTCGTCGCGGAAGAGCGACACCGGCATGCGGCGCACATAGCAGTAGGAGCAGCCGAATGCGCAGCCTGTGTAAGGATTAAGCGAGTGGCTGTAGCCCGACAGGAACCCGGTACCTTTATTGAGAATTGTCTTTGGAGATTTGTAAGTGCATGCCGGCTTCATGTCCTTCCTCCTTTACTTCGCATCATGGAAGATGATGCCCAGACTATATCTCGTGCCTTCCGTTACCGTGCTGACACCATGCCGAACCGCAGTTCGATAATACCCGCGAAGGCCTTGCACCGGGCGATGATTCGTCGGGAAGACGAGCCCTTCTCCTTGCGCCAGCGACAGGGCGTGTCCCCGGCTCTGCGCCCGCGGCCGCTGCTCCACCAGCAGGAATTCGCCTCCCTTGTAATCTGTGCCCTGGCGGTTCAGCACGAATACAACCTGGAAGGGGAAGAACACATCGCCGTACATATCTTGGTGAAGGCAATTATAGCCGCCCGCTTCGTATTTCAGAATAAGCGGAGTAGAGCGGGTCTGGCCCGCTTCGCGGCAGCGCTCCAGGAATTCGGCCAGACGTTCCGGGTATGCTGCGGCGCCGCGCCCGAGCTGCTCCGTCCAGTCATTGGCTATGCGGGCCAGCTCCGGGTACAGCGTTTCTCTGAGCTGCTGCAGCAGCGGCGGAAGCGGAGCATCATAATACTTATATTCTCCGATTCCAAAGCGATATCTTGCCATATCAATCGTCTTGCGGAAGTTTGCTTCCTCCGTATAGGTGCCGATAATTTGCTCGCAGGCGGCCCCATCGAGCAGCGCAGGAAGCTTCGCATAGCCGTGATCGTCCAACGAACGCCGGATGGAGTTCCAATCAAGCAGGGACATCCGTTCACTCAGGCGGTCAAGCATGCATCCGCGCTCCCTCTGCGGTCAGGACGTCCCGCTCCAATCGCAGCAGCTTCGCTTTCATGTCCAAGCCGCCGCGATAGCCCGTCAGAGCTCCGTCCTTGCCGATGACGCGATGGCAAGGAACGGTGATAAGGACGGGATTGGCCCCGATCGCCGCTCCGACGGCCCGTATGGCCGACGGGCGCTGAATCTGCTCGGCAAGCTCCGAGTAGGACAGCGTCTGTCCATACGGGATGCCGCAGAGCGCGCGCCAGACCGCCAATTGAAAAGGCGTGCCCTGCAAGTCCAACGGCATGGCGAAGCTGTGCTGCTTGCCCTGCAAATAGGCGGAAAGCTCCGCCGCATAGGGCTGCAGCTTCCCGTCATCCCGCTGCAGCGGTCTGCCCGTCCAGCGGCGGCCTGCCCATTCGGCGATGGGGGCGAGCGGCTGTTCCGGAGAGCCGACATAACAGAGTCCGTCGTCTGTCGCCGCAATGATGAGATTCCACTCCTCGTACGCGGCAACGGACCAATAGATGGGTGTGTCAGCTTTCTTTTTCATAGTCGATATCCTCCTTTGCAGCCTCCTGCTGGCTCTTCCGGTACTCGGCCGGGGTACAGCCGGCAGTCTGCTTGAATAATGTAATGAAGTAGGGGGGATTGGACAACCCGACGGACTGCCCGACCTCGGCGATCGCCAGCTTCGTTGATCGAAGCAGTTCCTTGGCTTGCCCGATCCGCCGCCGCTGAACATATTCAACCGGGGTCACGCCCATAATTCTTTTGAAAATCCGGTGCAAATGATAGGGGCTTCCGTGACTGATCTCGGCCAGACGGCGGAGCGTCAGCTTCTCCGCATAGTTCCGGTCGATATACGCGGTCACAATCGCAATCCATTCGTCATCCGGCAGCCGCTGTCCGGTCGGCTTGCACCGCTTGCATGGGCGGTAATGCGCTGACAGCGCCGCTTCCGGACTGCGGAAGAAGCCGACATTCTCGCGCTTGGGCGGCCTGGACTTGCAGGAAGGGCGGCAAAATATGCCCGTCGACTTCACGGCGTACCAAAATTGGCCGTCATACGCGCTGTTATTGCTGACAATGGCCTGCCACATTTCTTCGGTTACTGGCTCCGGCATGGGCGCTCACCTCCACCCCTAGTATATCCTTCGGAACAGGCGTTTGTACGGAAATAAGAATAGAATAGCAAGATAACGAAATTGTATACGATAATTATACTTCAGACCGCGCCCCTGGAGCGGCACAGGAAAATACTTCCAGATGAAACCGCGAACCCGGAATCCGTACCGTCCAAACTCCCCATGTTCCAGGGAGTCGTATATGCCGTATCTCCTTTTACCTAATCTCCCCGCAGGTCAGGGAGTCGTATATGTACGGAGATCCTTTTAACCAAACTCCCCATGTTCCAGGCAGTCGTATATGTACGGAGATCCTTATGACCAATCTCCCCATAGGTCAGGGAGCCGTATATGTACGGAGATCCTTATAACCAATCTCCCCATAGGTCAGGGAGCCGTATATGTACGGAGATCCTTATAACCAATCTCCCCATAGGTCAGGGAGCCGTATATGTACGGAGATCCTTATAACCAATCTCCCCATAGGTCAGGGAGCCGTATATGTACGGAGATCCTTATAACCAATCTCCCCATAGGTCAGGGAGCCGTATATGTACGGAGATCCTTATAACCAATCTCCCCATAGGTCAGGGAGTCGTATATGTTCGGAGATCCTTATGACCAATCTCCCCGTAGGTCAGGGAGTCGTATATGTACGGAGATCCTTATAACCAATCTCCCCGTAGGTCAGGGAGCCGTATATGTACGGAGATCCTTATGACCAATCTCCCCATAGGTCAGGGAGTCGTATATGTACGGAGATCCTTTTAACCAAACTCCCCATAGTTCAGGGAGCCGTATATGTACGGAGATCCTTATGACCAATCTCCCTGTAGGTCGGGGAGCCGTATATGCACGGAGATCCTTATAACCAATCTCCCCATAGGTCAGGGAGTCGTATATGTACGGAGATCCTTATAATCAATCTCCCCGTAGGTCAGGGAGCCGTATATGTACGGAGATCCTTATAACCAATCTCCCCATAGGTCAGGGAGTCGTATATGTACGGAGATCCTTTTAACCAAACTCCCCGTAGGTCAGGTAGTCGTATATGTACGGAGATCCTTATAACCAATCTCCCCGTAGGTCAGGAAACTCGTATATGCTCGGATTCTCTTACAGCCGATCTCCCCATCGGTCAGTAAGCGAATACACTCCGATTTTCCATATAGCCAATCTCCCGATGATTCAAGAAGTCCACCATGCTCGGATCTCCCCATAAATCAGAAAGAAAGCAAAAAATATCCATATAAGAAGTGTTACTTAGAATTAGAACCCGAGAAGTTGAGCGCGGGAAGGTTCTTGTTTTGAAACAAAATGCATTTGCTGATTATCTAGTTATGAAATCCATGTGAATCGGACTCGATGGGAGAGAGAAGCAAAGAGCTGAAATAGAAGACTGTCCTGACTCGACGGGAGAGTGGAGTAAAGAGCTGAAATGGAAGACTGTCCTGACTCGATGGGAGAGTGAGGCAAAGAGCTGAAATGGAAGACTATCCTGACTCGATGGGAGAGTGGAGTAAAGAGCTGAAATGGAAGACTGTCCTGACTCGATGGGAGAGTGGAGTAAAGAGCTGAAATAGAAGACTGTCTGACTCGATGGGAGAACGGAGTAAAGAGCTTCAAAGGGGTCGCTTTTTCTGTGTCTTTTTTTATTTCATGTAGAGCCTGCCTTAATGCTGACACATTCCCCCTGTATTGTATGGATTGTAGCCGCCGCAACGTATGACAAAGGGTTCTCGTACAGATGCGGCAGGAAAAACCATGATTGCAGCAGCAATCACAACCAGGAGGAGATTTAGCATGAAAAAGAGATTGTCAGTAGGTATCGCATCGTTAGCAGTTCTTGCTATGGCCGGTTCGGCCTATGCGGCGGAAGTACCGACCAGCAGCATCGCCAGCAAAATAGTGAAGGTCTCTGCGGCTGATGCGCATGGGAAGGGCGGGAATAACGGATTGCAGGCCCAGGTTAAAGTGATTCCGGCATCGTCTGCGGTGCAAGCCGAAGCCGTGGCCGGAGGTCAAGCCAAGCAGCAGATGCTCAGCAAAAATATCGTCCGTGATGGCGCTGAGATCGCGGTTAGCGTGACAAGTCTGGATGAGCTGGCGAAGGAAAAGGGCATTACTGTGGAGGAACTGATTGGTCAGTTGAAGCGGGAAGCAAAGACAAGCAAGAGTGGACAAGTGATGATGAAGAAGTAAGACTGACAAGCCTCTGGCCGTGATGCCGGAGGCTTTTTTTATAGGAGAGATTGGGCGTTCTGTCTATTTAGGTACATATCAAGTAATTGCCTAAAGGAAACTATATTGCTATAATAATATCAAATAAGCATCAGAGAAATGGGGTAAGGTCATGCAGCCTGAACAACCGGGAACGCTGGAAAACGCGCTCTCGCATCTGCAATGCGTATTGGTTGCGAGACGTGCACGCATCAATCCGGAGCAGCTTACATGGGCGCAGTACGATATTTTGGAACTGCTGCGCATTCGTGGTCCGCTTATGCCTTCGGAGATTAGCGACAGGTTGGGCATGTCGCGCTCGGCCATCTCGAAAGCTCTGCGAGTATTGAAGGACAAGCAATTCATCGAACAGACGGCAGGCCAGCAGGATCGGCGGGAACAGACGACGTCATTAACCGCCGAGGGCAGAACGTTCCTGTCGATCGCCGCGCACAGCCGGCGGGAAGCCGCGGACATCGCTGCTTCCGTCCTGACGCCCGGGGAACAGGGCATGTTCGCTGAGCTATGCCGGAAGGTAGCGGATGCGCTCGACGCTTCATCCAAATAGCAGTCATATAATTGCGAATAGGAAATTAACTCTCGATTTTTTTCACAAAAGGCAGGAGATCAGCATGACCGTGAAAAGTCAATTTCCCGACCATCGGCACAATTGGATTCATGTGGCGGGCGCCAGGGAAAATAATTTGAAAAACGTAACGTTGAGCATACCAAAGAAGAAGATTACGGTGTTCACCGGCGTGTCCGGCTCCGGCAAATCCTCGCTCGTCTTCGACACGATCGCGGCGGAATCGCAGCGGCAGTTGAACGATACGTTCACCAGCTTCGTTCGCCATCGGCTTCCGCATTACGGACAGCCGGATGTCGATTCGCTCCAAAACCTCTCGGCCGCGATCGTCGTCGATCAGAAGCGCATTGGCGGCAACGCCCGCTCCACGGTCGGAACCGTGACCGATATCTATTCGCTGCTGCGGCTGCTGTATTCCCGCATAGGGAAGCCGTTCGTCGGCTACTCCGATGTTTTCTCCTTCAACAATCCACAGGGGATGTGCCCGAAGTGTGAAGGCTTGGGTACGGTAGCCGCCATCCACGTCGAACGCCTGCTCGACCGGAACAAGTCTTTGAACGAAGGCGCGATACAATTCCCGACCTTCCGGCCCGGCGAGTGGCGCTGGAAGCGCTACGTCTGCTCCGGCCTGTTCGATAATGACAAGAAACTCCGGGGTTATACGGAGGAAGAATGGGACACGCTGCTGTACAAGACGGATATGAAAATTAAGGATCCGGGGCCCGGGTGGCCGCCGACCTCCAAATATGAAGGCATCATTCCGCGCTTCGAGCGGAGCTTCCTCGCCAAGGAATCCGAGGAGGCCAAGACGCGCTACAAGGATGAGTTCGACCGCATCGTAACGCGGGAGCAGTGTCCGCTCTGCCACGGTGCCCGGCTTCAAGCGAGCGTCCTGAATTGCACAATCAACGGCAGAAGTATTGCCGATTGCGCTGCGATGCAAGTTACCGATCTCATTCCCTTCATGCGCGCAATCGATGCGCCTGCGGCCGCCACAGTCGTCTCCGCTATTCTTGAACGGCTGGAGAGCCTTATCGGCATCGGACTGGGCTATCTCAGTCTGAATCGCGAGACCTCCACGCTGTCCGGCGGCGAATCGCAGCGGGTCAAGATGGTGCGACATCTCGGAAGCAGTCTGACGGACATCACTTATATTTTCGATGAACCGAGCATCGGCCTGCATCCCCGTGATGTCCATCGGCTGAATACGCTGATGCAGCAGCTTCGGGACAAGGGTAATACGGTGCTAGTCGTCGAGCATGATCCCGATGTGATCGCGATCGCCGACCATATCGTCGATATGGGGCCGGAAGCCGGCTCCAAGGGCGGCCGGATTGTCTATGAAGGCAGCCTGGAAGGGCTGGCCGCCTCCGGGACGCTCACCGGGCGGCATCTCGGCCATCGGCCGCCGCTCAATCGGTCGCCGCGGCATCCGCAGGGATGGCTCGCGATCAAGCGCGCTTCGCTGCATAATCTGAAGGACGTCAGCGTGAACATACCGAAGGGCGTGCTGACGGCCGTCACCGGTGTCGCCGGCTCCGGGAAAAGCTCGCTTGTGAACGGAGTGCTGCCTGATTTTTATCCCGAAGCGGTCTTCATCGACCAAGGCTCGCTTCGCGGCTCGAAGCGTTCCAACGCCGCGACCTATACTGGAATCATGGATCCGATTCGCAGCCTGTTCGCTCAAGCGAACCGGGTCAGCGCTTCGCTGTTCAGCTTCAATTCGGAGGGGGCCTGTCCGGAATGCAAAGGTCTCGGGAAAACCTACACCGATCTCGCCTTCATGGATCCGATAGTCAGCGTCTGTGAAGTATGCCAAGGCCGAAGATTTACCGAGGACGTGTTAACACATACGCTGCGCGGCAAGCATATCGGCGACGTATTGGAGATGAGCGTCGCGGAGGCGAAGGAATTTTTCCGGGATGATGCGATTCGGCCTGTCCTGGAGCGGTTGAGTGATGTCGGGTTGGACTACATTACGCTTGGGCAGCCGCTCAGTACCCTATCCGGAGGGGAGAGACAGCGGATTAAGCTCGCCGCTGAGATGGAGAGCGGCGGCCATATTTATGTGTTCGATGAGCCGACGACCGGATTGCATATGTCCGATGTCGCACGGCTGATCGGGCTGATGAACCGGCTGGTTGACAAGGGCAGCACGGTGATTGTGATCGAGCATAACCTGGATGTCATCAGCCAGGCCGATTGGATTATTGATATGGGCCCGGGGGCCGGACATGAAGGCGGACAGGTTATATTTGAAGGTTATCCGGAGGACCTGATTCGCAGCCGTCATTCCGTCACGGGGCAGTACGTGAAGCGGCATGTCCGAATGTAACGGCGGTTCATGGAATAACAGCCAGACCTGCAAAGGAACTGGCTGTTATTTATTTATATTATCCGGTGCGAAGTTTTTTGCGAAGCTGCTTTACGGATTGGTTTCTTCTTCCGTTCATGCGCATGCGCTGCTGTGTCAATCCGACGGCTGCCGCGCCGACGCCAATCGCCAATAAAGACCAAATCGTTTTCCGATTATTCCAATTTCTTAGAAATCCGAACATTCCGATCCCACCCCCTTAACGGAATTTGAATAATGGCATTCGCCCGCCGCTTTTATTGTGCGCCGGCTGGGGCTGTCACATGCAAGGAATCCTTTCCGGCTGGAGATCGGCTTATGGAACAACGCGTTACGGACATGGATCGATTGTCATAATTTCGGCGTTTACGGGGAACGATAGTCTCACATACAGGAGTACCCGATACGGCAGGAGGAATTCGGCATGAAAAACCGCTTGATCGCCCTTATCGTCTTCGCTTTCGTATGCTCATGCTTCCCGGCGACAATCCGGGCAGAGCACGGGACGGAACGGCAAGCGGCCGCCGCGTTTATACGCGGCAACGATCTGTGGATTGCGATTGGCCCTGAGGAGAAGCAGCTGACCCGCGGAGAATATATCCGAAGTCCGCGCTGGTCCCATGACGGGAGCTGGCTTGCCTTCTTGAAGGGCAAGGAGGAGAAGGAAGTATGGCTGTATCATGCCGCAACGGGCAAGATGCGCCAGGCGGGGCAGGGTCATAACGTACAATGGTCGCCATCGCGCAGCGTCTTGGCTTTTCAATCGCAAGAAGCTCGCCGCACCCTGTACGTCATCGATGCGGGAGTCCAGCGGGAGCCGCAGCGCATTGCGGACCATGTCGGCAACTTTTCCTGGAAGCCGGATGGCGCAAGTCTGCTGTACTCTGTGGAAGCCCGCCTGCTGCCGGACGGAACATGGTCGGATATCGAATTGTATACCGTCACGGTGACCCCGGGCCAGGAGGCTCCCCGCCAGTTATTTTATACCATTACAAGCCAATCGCAGGACATCTTCGCCATCACGACAAGCCGCTTCAAATGGTCTGCGGATGGAAAATGGATTGCGTTCATCGCCGTTCCGACCGCGTCGTTGTCGGCCGACAGCAACACGTTATGCTTGTTGTCCGCGGATGCGAGGACATTCTTGAAGGCAGGGCAAATGCTGAATTATGAAGAATGGTTCCAGTGGGGGCCGCAAGGCAGCACACTCGCCTATATCGAAGGCTATGGACGGGAAGCGACTAGCAACAAGCGGCTTACCGTCTTGACCGGCATGCCGTCGCTCCTGCAAAAATCATATACGCCATCGGGATATGCCGATCGGGATCTCGCCTGGTTGGATAATTATAACCTTGTCGCCGCCCGGTCAAAGGAAGCTGCCTGGTCCGGCGATCAAAGCGAACGCCCGCTTCCTTCTCTCGTGCTCGTGAATCTGGGAGGAGGGCGGCAGCCACAGCTTACTCGTCCGCCTCGGAACGTAGGCGATTTCTTCCCGGTCCTGCTTAGGGAAGGTGGCCGTCTCGCCTGGATAAGAACGGACCGAAGCAAGGCGCATGTGATGCTGGCTCAGCCGGATGGAAGACGGCCGGTGCAGTGGATTCGCAACCTGACGGTGCCTGCCGGTTACTACGAGCACTGGAGCTGGAGCGAGGTCATTGACTTTCGGGGGTGAGTCCGCATGCGAGACAAGGAAATAACATGGAAAAAGCCGCAGATATCATCTGACGGCTTTGATTGCGTGGGGGACAGCTTGCAATTGAGTTATTAGATGAAGAAGGGGAGAAGAAACACATCTACGAAGCTGAAGAAAGGAATTCGGCGGTGAAAGAAGCGCCGTCTCGGGAAAAAGCCTGGGTGGAAGCCGAATTGTCTGTAGTAGGAAGGCTGTGCCGGCATACCGCTCATCTCGGTCATCATCTGCTCGGATGGAACCGCCAGCGTAATGCCATCTTGATCAACATGGGCAATAAATCCGTCGTAACAGTGACCATCCTTCGTGCGGATTCCGACATACTTGTTCATACAGCACCAGCTGAGCTGGTGAAAATCATGTGGACTCATTGGTGACCTCCTGTTCGCATGGTTCATCACACCATTAGTCTATCCGCTCCTCCCCATTTCGCTCACGGCATTTGCCCAGAGATGCATTATATCGCTATGATAGAAGGAGCCATACCTGGTTCCTCAATAACGGGGCTCATATAAGGAGGATATGATCCTGTGCCAAATATACACGATATCGCCAAGAAAGCCGGGGTATCGGTCTCGACCGTATCCAGAGTGCTGAACAACTACAAATATGTGTCTGACGAAAAAAGAAAAGCCGTGCAGAAGGTTATCGATGAATGGAGCTTCGCTCCCAACCGCAATGCGATTGGCTTGATTCGAGGGGAAACAAGGATGATCGGGGTTATCATGCCCTACAACAACAATCAGGCCTTCGATCAGATGCTTCACGGCGCATTGAACCGATCGCGGGAACTGGATTATTCCGTCGCCGTGCTGCCGACGAAATACGATAAAAGCAAAGAGCTGGAATATCTCTATATGCTGAAAAATAAATGGTTGGATGGCGTAATTATCACCTCCCGCGCGAATGATTGGGATCAAATATTGCCTTATGTCGAGTACGGAGCGGTGATCGCCTGCGAATTTACCGAGCATCCCGAGATTGGATGCGCTTATATCGATCGGTATGCCTCTTATGTAGACGCCTTTCAGTATTTGAAGGAGAAGGGACATGCCGCAACGGCCTTCACGATCGCGAGGGGAGGGGAGAGCAGGAGCACGCAACAGACGTTCGCGGCGTATGAAAACGTATTCGGCAGCGTGCCGGACGGTTACGTCATCTCGAATTGCTATTCGTTCGAGGATGGATATCGAGCGGCCGAGAAGCTGCTCAGCCTAGAGGACAGGCCGACGGCCATATTCGCCAACGGGGATGAGGTGGCCGGCGGGATATACCGGTATGCGCTCTCGAACGGGCTGGCCATTCCGCATGATCTGGCGATTATGGGGCAGGAAAACCAGCCGGTCGGCGTAGCCCTCGACCTGTGCTCCATCGACCATCGGCTCGTGCAGGTCGGCGAGCAGGCCTTCGACCTGGCGGTGCGTCGTTCACGTGACAAGGTGAACATTCCTTACCGGATCCTTGCCAGATCATCGGTATAAATTTTTTTCGGGGCTTGACTTGAAATCCATTTCATCCTGTACCATTGGTTGCGAACAAGGATAGAGGAGGATGAATGGGATGTATCAAGCTTTTCTCTTTGATCTGGACGGTACCATTATCGATTCGGAGCTCATCGGGCTTCGTGCGCTGCAAGAGACGATGGCCGAGTTGGGGCTCACGTATCATCTGGACGAGCTTCGCTTCTCGCTGGGAATTCCAAGCTACAAAACGATGGAAATGTTAAACGTGAAAGACATTCCTGCCGCCATAAAAATATGTGTAGAGAAAGAAAAACCGTATATGAGCAAGGTTCCCATTTTCCAGGGAATGCGGGACGTCATCGCCAAGCTTCCGGCATGCGGGATCGTAACTTCCAAGACGGCAGAAGAAATGAAGGATAGCTTCTATTTGCTCGGCATCGATCATTATTTTCAAGCGGTTGTGTGCGCCAGTGATACGAGCAAGCACAAGCCCGATCCGGAACCGCTCGAATTGGGGCTGCGGCGAATGGATTGCACAGCGGATAACGCGGTTTATATCGGGGACTCTATCTATGATATGAAGTGCGCCAAGGCGGCGGGAGTCGATTTCGGCCTCGCGCTGTGGGGGGCGAAGTCGGCATCCGGATTCGAGGACGCCCGGTATATTTTCGAGACGCCGCACGATATTATGAAGCTGCTGCATCGGTAAATTGCTTTCGAGGAAGTCGAAGGATGGTGGGAATGAGGTGTCGGGCAGCCCATTGCTGGATGGGCCGGTTGATATGATAGTTTCGAAGGAATAATAGATCGGCAGAGGCCATCCTTGGGCGGGATGGCCTCGCACGGTTCCTATTCATTTAAAATAAACGCTCCAGAAAAGGCTTTTCCAAGCTTGCGGTGACCGCTTGCCGGTGGCTGCCGATTTGGTTGATAATCGAAATCTTGTTGGCTTGCGCATAAGCGGCCGTGTCGCGAATACGATCGGCCAGCTGCGCCGCGTCCGTGGAGATGGCCAGTTGCGGAAGACCGATGGAATGGGTGAAATCGAACGATTTGAAACGGTACCCCAGGCAAATGAAAGGAACATCCGCCGCTGCAGACAGAACGTTGGCGTGAAGCTTGAAATTGATGGTCAGGTCAAACCGTTTCATCAGCTGCAAATATTTTTCATACGAATGCACTCCTGCATCATATACGACTTTGTCGGAAGCGCCGATCTTATTGCACAGCCGCT
Organism: Paenibacillus dendritiformis; assembly: GCF_945605565.1. Taxonomy (NCBI): domain Bacteria; kingdom Bacillati; phylum Bacillota; class Bacilli; order Caryophanales; family Paenibacillaceae; genus Paenibacillus; species Paenibacillus dendritiformis. The sequence goes on from NZ_OX216966.1 coordinate 3,828,806, forward strand.
TGCATGCCTCCCGGTCCGGCCCCCATACCGGATACACATATATCTTGTAGCCTTCCTCGATGAGGAAGCGAGCTGCGGAAGCGACCTGATTCTCGACGTACGCTTCATCTTTGCCGTAAATCCGGTTATAGGAGGTGCCCCAATTGATGCCGATCCATCGTTCGCCGGTCTGATCGCCATCCGCATCAGACGCTGGCGGGGACGATAGCATGGCCGGATCGCCGCTGATCGTCACCCGATCCGTCGCGACGCCCATTTGCCGCATATATTCAAATGTCCACGGCCCGCGTACGCCGCAGTAGGCCGCATGATCGACAACTTCTTTCACCTTCAGGCAAAACTCTTTGCTTTCAGGAAGAGCACTGGAACCGAAGCTGAACGGGTTCAAGCGATCATGGCCGCTGCCCCAAATGATTACGCGCTTTTTTTTGTCGTACGGCTTCATGCAATATATCGAGATAGCCTGGGATGAGCAGGGAACCGCCCCCCATGACTACCGTGTCATACTTCGTCATGTCCTTGATGTCCACTCCGGGTACAGAGGGAATGACCTGGTATTCCTCCGGGCTCAAATGAAGCTTCGCCAATTGCTCGAACATAGCTCGCATCCATTCGTCGCCCAAATTATTGAATCCAATCCATGCTAGATACAATACTTTTTTCACGTTATTTTCACACTCCCGTCATTGGGTTCGGGCTTGAACGGCCGTATAGATTTCATCCATCCGCGCAACGATCTTTTGGATATCAAAATGCTTCAATGTCCATCTTCGGCCTTGCGTTCCGATTTCTTTGAGAGCGTCCCGATCGGCCAATGCTTTTTGCAATGATTCAGTGATGGCCTCTTCCGTCGCCTTGCATTCGGAATCATGGTCGCCGAAATAATAGTCCCACGCTTGTCCATATACAGATGGCTCGACAAGGCCGAAGAAGCCATGGTTGCCGATGGCCAGCACGGGCTTCCCGCAAGCCATCGCTTCGAGAGCAACCCGGCCGGTGCCGACTACAATATCCCCAAGGGCGTAATATTCACGGATCCTCGTCTGATTCCCGGCCATATGAATAAAGGTTTGTCCGGTATCATGATGAATGGTATTGACCATCTCATTAATTTCGGAGAATTGGATGCCATCGCCGACCACGACCAGATGCAAATTCGGCACCTCCGCTTTGCGCAGCCGTTCGGCGGCTCTTATCAACATCGTGCAGACTATAGCCTTGTCCCACGCCAGCCGGCTTGCATAGACGACAACGTTCGCATCATCCGGAATCTGGAGCGACTTCTGCAGTTCATGAGAGGGCGCGGGATAGAACTCCTCCGGGTCGACCCCGTTCGGCACTAGCAGGGAAGGTATCCCATGATGATGCAAATAGCGCTGCACAGGCTTGCTCACGCTGATGACCGCGTCGCTATGTTGAGACGTGCGGACAAGCTGTTCCTCGGGATAGTAAGCCCCGTGAACCGTAAAGACGACAGGTATGCCCAATTCTTTGGCGGCCATAGCCGCATACATTCCCGACGGCGTTTGATGCACATGGACGACATCGATTTTGCGGTAGCGCATGATCTGCTTCAAGGTGCGGAAGGTCTGCTTCAGCGAGCTGTCCAGCATAAAGGCGCCCGCTGTTAAATCGACGGCATGAATCGGGCATGCCGCTTGTGCGAAGGAATTGTACATGAGGCCGCCTGCTCCGGCGTATACCGGTTTAACTCCTAATGCTTGCAGCCCCTTAACTAGACTTAGCACATGGGTTTCCGTGCCGCCGACGGCCAAGCTATCCATCACCATCAGCACCCGGTAGCCTTTATGTCTCATTGCGCTTCAGCCGATCTTTTCCAAAGTATTTCCGGGACCGCTGATTCGGATGCCTGCGGTAATAATACAGGATGTCGGGTATATTTTCGATATTCAGGGGCTTCACGTTCAACGCTCTGGCTATAAATTCATAGTCCTCCGCACCTTCTATCCTCCTTGTATGCCCGCCGATCCGATCGAACAGCTTCCCCCGAAGCATGATGGTTCCATGGCATACACAGTGGCCGCCGTTGGCATATACTTTGCGTATTTGTTCTCCGTACCGGATCCAGCCCGCTTTTGATTTCTGTTCCAATTGCCCATGCTCGAACACTTCATAGTTGGTTCCCACCAGCTCGATTTCCGGGCGGCCCTGCAAAAAGGACACTTGCCGCTCCAGACGTTCATGATGTGAAATATCATCCGAGTCCTGGGCAGCGATATATTCTCCTGCAGCCGCATAGAAGCCGGTCGTCACCGCCCCGGCATAACCGATATTGCGGGGCAGGGGGACCGTAATAAACGTCCGGTCGGCGAGTTGCTCCCGATTGACTTGCAACCAGTTCTCCACTTGCAGCAAAGAATCGTCTGTCGAGGCATCGTCGACGAGAATGATTTCCCAGTTCGGATACGTTTGCCGTAAGATGCTATCCAAGCAATCTATCAAAAAAGCTGATTTGTTGTAGTTTGTTATCACGATGCTGACAAGACCGGGTATTCTTGGGCAGGTCATCATTTTCACCACCTCGTTCCAACTTGTTATGAGACAATGCGGACATAGGATACCATGTTGAGTTGAAAGATGGCATACTGTCCATTGTCATATCCCGTCAACCGGGAAGTGCGGACAGTCAGCTTCGTATCGTCGACGGATACGAGAACGCCTGTTGTCAAGTCCAATGCACTTGCCACCTGGACTTGTTTTCCGATCAAGGAACGGAGCTTTTCTTTCATTACAATCACCTTCCTCTTATTGAATTTGGAACGAGATAACTTGATTCAGATGCACGAGCACCATCGATCCATCCGACTCTCTAATTTCTGCATAGTCCTCTCCGACCTCGGTGATAATGCCTTCAATCGTTCCCCCGAACGAGGTCAATTCAACCTGGCGCTGAACGTATCTTTCGATCGATGGCTTAAGCGGAGAATCCGAGCCTCGGTTCCTTTCACTCCCTATCTCTTCCCGAATCGCAGTACGGAGTGCTTGAACGAGCTTGCTTGCTTGGAGCTCGTCCCCTGTGAGGGACTCCTTGAAGCCTTGCTTCATGAGTTGAGCCATTCCCTCAAAATATCGCTGCAACTCCTTTTCATTTACTTTCAATTTCATTAAATTTCACCTGCCTTTCATTTCCATATAATAGAGTATATTAAAAGGAGAATGCTTGACTAAACTTCTCTCTATCTTTTGGAAAATTTGTTCGTTTGAACGATAGAAATAGATGGGGAATGCGGCCTATCACGAAGCGAAGCCAAAGTCGAACCCAAATTTAGAGTTCACAAGATAATAGAAAAAAAGAACATCTATCGCAGATGTTCTTCGATAAGGCAGGATCGCACTCAGGTGCGCGTCCGCTCGAGCCACTGCTTCGCCGCAAGCGTGAGCAGCGCCAGGGCGACCAGCAGCGAGGCCGTGGCGAACGCGGCGGAGAACTGGTACTCGTTATACAGGATTTCCACATGCAGGGGGAGCGTGTTCGTCTCGCCGCGGATATGACCGGAGACGACCGATACGGCTCCGAACTCGCCCATGGCACGGGCGTTACAAATAATAATGCCGTAGAGAAGCCCCCATTTGATGTTCGGGAGCGTAATGTGGCGGAACATCTTCCATCCCTTCGCGCCAAGCGTGGCGGCCGCTTCTTCTTCCAGCCTGCCCTGAGCTTGCATGATCGGGATGAGCTCCCGCGCCACGAACGGAAAGGTGACGAACAGTGTGGCGAGCACGATGCCCGGGAGCGCAAACACGATCTGCACGTCATGCGCCGCCAGCCAGGAGCCGAACCAGCCGTGGGCGCCGAACAGCAGAATGAAGAGGAAGCCCGCAATGACCGGCGATACGGAAAAGGGCAGATCGATAAGGGTAATGAGCCATTGCTTGCCGCGAAAAGCGAACTTGGTCAGGCACCATGCGGCGGTGATGCCGAATATCGTATTCAGCGGCACGGCGATGAGGGCCGTGATCAGCGTCAGCCGGATGGCCGCCAGCGCGTCCGGCTCGGTCAGCGCGGCGAAGTAGACATCCGCGCCCCGCTTGAACGCCTGCGCGAAGACGGCCGCGAGCGGGACCAGCAGGACGAGACCGATGAAGCCGAGCGCGACGGCGATGAGCAGCCGGCGGACGAGCGGCGATTCGGTCGTGCAGCCGGCGCGGGGCGCAAGCTTGCGCGACGCTGGCGGCGGGGAAGGGGAGAGGGTAGCGGACTGAGGAGCGGCCATGCGTTAATCCTCCTTCGGGATGAAAGTAACGTGATAACGGGCGGATGCCAATGAATGAATCCGGCAGGCGTTCATGAGGTTCATAGCGAGGTCATGCGGCGAGCCGCCTTCCATTGCAGCGTATTGATAAGAAGCTGCAGCAGGAAGGACAGGATGAGCATGACGAGCGCGACGGCGGTGGCGCCAGCGTAATCGTACTGCTCCAGCTTGGTCATGATGAGCAGCGGCGCGATCTCCGTCTTGTACGGCATATTGCCGGAGATGAAGACGACCGAACCGTATTCTCCGATGCCGCGGGCGAAGGCAAGCGCGAATCCCGTTAGGAGCGACGGAAGGAGCTGCGGCACGATGATGCGTCGGAAGACGGTCAGCCGCTTCGCGCCGAGCGTGGCGGCCGCTTCCTCGACCTCCGTCTCCCACGACTCCAGCACGGGCTGAACGGTGCGGACGACGAAGGGGAGACCGATGAAGACGAGGGCGATCGCGATGCCGATCGCGGAGTAGGCGCTCGGGATGCCGAGCGCGTACAGCCATCGGCCAATCCAGCCGTTCTCGGCGTAGATCGTCGTGAGCGCGATGCCCGCCACCGCGGTCGGCAGGGCGAACGGCAGATCGATGATGCCGTCGATCAGCCGCTTGCCGGGGAACCTGTAGCGCACGAGCACCCAGGCGACGATAAAGCCGAACACGACATTGACCAGTCCGGCCGCGAACGCCGTCGCGAAGCTGATGCGGTAGGCCGCCAGCACGCGCTCATCGAAGACGGCAGCCCAGAAGCCGCCCCAGCTCAGCTCAAGCGACTTCAGCACGACGGCGGACAGCGGGATGAGCACGAGCAGCGACAAATAGCCGACGGTGAATCCGAGCGTGATGCGGAATCCGGGCAGAACCGCATACGGCTTGCCTTTATGCGGGGGGCGCTTTGGGGATGGTGTGGCAGTCATGGGGCATTGCCGCCTCCTTTTTCCGAGAGATTGAACGTTTACCGTTTATAGATTTCATCGAACAACGCGCCGTCGGCGAAATGCTTCTTGTGGGCCTCGGCCCAGCCGCCGAACTGCTCCTGGATGGTCAGCAGCTTCACTTTCGGGAAGCGCTGCTCGTACTTGCCGGCGACGGACTCCAACCGCGGCCGGTAATAATGCTTGGCTGCGATGTCTTGCCCTTCCTCGCAGTATAAATAGTTGAGGTATGCTTCCGCCGCCTCGCGCGTTCCCCGCTTATCCACGATCTCGTCCACGACGGCGACCGGCGGCTCCGCCAGAATGCTTAGGCTCGGCACCACGATCTCGAATTTATCCTTGCCCAGCTCGTTGGTGGCCAGGAACGCCTCGTTCTCCCACGAGATCAGGACGTCGCCGATGCCCCGCTCGACGAAGGTGGTCGTCGCCCCGCGCGCGCCGGAGTCGAGAACGGGCACGTTGCGGTAGAGGCTGCGCAGCCATTCTTTCGCCTGCTCCTCATCATTGCCGCTTGCCGCGAGCGCATACCCCCAGGCAGCAAGATAGTTCCAGCGCGCACCGCCCGAGGTCTTCGGATTCGGCGTAATGACCTGGACATCCGGCTTCACGAGATCGTTCCAATCGTGGATTCCTTTCGGGTTGCCCTTCCGCACGAGGAAGACGATGGTAGAATAATAAGGGGCGCTGTTGTCCTTCAAGCGCTCCTCCCAGCCGTCCTTGATCAGGCCAGCCTGTTGGATGGCATCGATATCATAGGCCAGGGCGAGCGTGACGACATCCGCCTGCAGCCCGTCGATAACGGATCGCGCCTGCTTGCCGCTGCCGCCATGGGATTGCTTCACCGTAATGGACTGACCTGTCTTTTTCTGCCAATAAGCCGCAAATGCTTTGTTATAATCCGCGTACAGCTCGCGCGTCGGATCGTAGGATACGTTCTGAAGCACAATCGGCTCCGTGCCATTGCCGTTTGTTCCGCTTTGCGCATCGGTCTTTGCGCTGCCGGCTCCGTTTCCGCAGGCGGCGGTCAGGCTCAAGGCCGCGACGAGTGCCCATAGCATCGCTTTTTTTCGGTATGGTCTGCCGTTCATCTTGCATGCTCCTCTCTCTCGGCCGCTTGCTGGCTCATCGCTGCCCCGTGTACAACCCGCAGCGTATGGTTTGTGCGCGCCACTTTTACTGCATAACTCCGATGGGACAACTTGGTTATTTGAGCGTATGCAAGTATGGTATCAGCCCTTTCGAGCGATAGTCAATAAAGATTTGCAGGGCTGCAACTTATTCCCATCATCGTCAAAAGGAGCGGTCATTTCCCTTGTAAAACCCTTCAAAGTGCTGCCCTTCCAGCGAAGGGAGGTCCGCTTTCATCCAAATTGCGCATTACGGAACAGAGGGCTTTTCTCCTCATGGATTCAATAGAAGCAAATCTATGTTGGAGCAAGAAAGTGAGAGATTAGCGCTATCGAGTGATTGGCGAGATTAAGTAACGGCCTCTATACGGAGCTGCTGGAGATGCTTGGCCACGCCCGGATGCCGTCCCGGCGCGTCAAACACCACCTCGGGGAGCTGCCCCGCGCCTTCGACGCGGCGGTGGCCGTCGCCAGGACGCCAGGTCATTCGGTTCCTCCCCAAGCTGTGGGATACGGCGGAGGCGATTAGGCGCGAGAACCCGGACATCGTGGAGAAATAACATTTTGCTGCCAGTCATGAAAGGGGAAGATCTTGCGGACATAGAAGGTAAACAACTGTATATAAAAGTCATAAGAAATCTCTTTCCTGCGGGGCAGACGGTCTTTTATTGTTATATTGAAGACGCTTACATACACGGCTTCGAAAGCTCCAAGACCTGTGCGTCTCCTGGAAGGGAGGGAATTGATATTGGTCGGGCGCGAGACTGTCGTGCCTTGAGAAGCGGCATGGGGGATTGTAATCCACACTCAGGAGGGAAAATGATGCTATCTTTGAAAAAGAGAATATCCCTGGCCTTATGCATGATCATGCTGTTCACCTTCATCCCGGTTCCGAATGCGCATGCGGCCGAGAACGAGCCGGAGCTGCGCAATCTGGCCAGGGACTCCACCTATGTATGGTCGGAGGCGCCGGATTACCGCTACCCGGATACCGGTAACAAGCTGACGGACGGCAAGACCGGCGGCACGAACGTGCTGGATCCGGCATGGACCGGACATTTGCAGAAGCAGACGCGGGAGATCGTATTCGATCTGGGCGAGGCGAAGTCGATCTCCAGCATCAAGTCACACTTCATTCAGGATTGGCCCGGATCGGCCATCCTGTTCCCATTGACGGTATCGATGTACGTCTCGAACGATAACGTGAATTGGGGAGAGGTATCCCACAAGGCGACCGAGCTGCTGTGGGTGGACGGTCCGCCCAAAGATCAGTACTATGTGTGGGACGGAAGCAAGGACGGCATTCCTTCGGCGGGACCAGACGCCAAAATGGCATATGCGCGGTACGTTAAAGTGATGTTCTCGATGCACCCAAAAGCCTGGACCTTCCTCGACGAGATCGAGATTATCGGAGCGGACGGCAAGCTGGAGGGCGCCAAGGAGGTGCCGGCCAAGTCGTTCGAATATTTGCGCCCGGGCGCGGACACGGCAGGAATCCGCAATCTGTCGCTCGTCTATAATGGGTACTACAGCGATGTGCCGGAATGGACGAAGGAGAATCTGATTCCGGAGATTGGATATGTCAATAAAGATGGCGAGCTTACGGACTGGTTCTTCGATGGCGTGCTGATGCTCGGCTTGAAGTCATCCGAAGGACGCGATTTCGGCTTGGACTCGCTCTTGCCGGACTGGAAATGGTATCTCGACAAAACCTTCAAGCCGCAAGGCGATATGAGCCAGTTGAATGAAGCGGTGAAGGAAGTCGGGCAGAAGTTGAATCAGCCGGACTACAAGATGAAGGTAGTGGCGATGATCCCGGTTCCGGCCGAGCATGTGACGGACTTCGGCGATGTGGACGGGGACGGCGTATCCGAGAACTTCAATGAAGGAGTCGTCGGCCGGGATCAGTCGTTGGCCAATCGGCAGAAGGCGGTCCGCTGGTGGATTCAGGAAGTTCTCAAGCGTTGGGAGGACAACAATTACTCCAACCTGGAGCTTGTCGGCCTGTACTGGCTGGATGAGTCGATTAGCACCAGCGAATCGGGTCCGGATTTCCTCCGCATGGTCAATGCCGACGTGCATGCGCAGGGCTTGACATCGTTCTGGATTCCGCACTCCATGGCGTATAAAGCCTATATGTGGAAAGATGTCGGGCTCGATGCGGCAGCATACCAGCCGAATTATTTCTTCGAGCCGTTGTCTATCGATCGCCTGGTGGATGGAGTCACAACGGCGAAGCGGTTCGGCATGGGCGTAGAACTCGAGTTCGACAACCGCATGCTGTCAGACGAGGCATTCCGCAAGCGGTTCCATGAATATCTCGACGCTGGCTATGAGTATGGCTTTGCAGGCCAAGACACGTTCAAGGCGTATTACAAAGGAAGCGGCCCGGTGCTGCACGATGCGGCGAACAGCCAGGATCCGCAAGTCCGCGAGCTGTATGACCGACTGTATCAATTCGCGAGCGGCCAAAACCCGGGCGGCAATACGGCGCCTGTAGCGTCGGACGCCTCGTTCCGCACAGCGGCCAATACCCCGGTAAGCGGCACGCTCACGGCTAACGACAACGACGGGGATGCGCTGACGTACAGCATTGTGGACAACGGCACGCAAGGCAAGGCCGTTGTAACGGATGCGTCGACCGGCGCCTTCACCTACACGCCGAATGGGGGAGAGACGGGCACGGACACGTTCACCTTCAAGGCGAATGACGGCCAATCGGATTCGAATATCGCCACCGTAACGGTCACCATCGATACGGCAGCGGCAGGATGGCAGACCCAATTGACTGGGGCTAGCAACGTTCAGCCTGGGGAGAAATTCACCGTAACGTACGGCTTGAACGGCGGCTCGCAGAACATCTATGCGCAGGATATTCGAGCCGAGTATGATCCGGCCTTTATGGAACTGGTGTCCGTCAAATCGGTTAAGAAAGGCATCAGCCTGATCGATAGCGACAAGAAGACGCCCGGCAAGCTGCATCTGATTGTGGCCAGCCAAGGCGCGGGCAACGCGGTTAACGGCACGGCGGATCTGCTGGAATTGACCTTCCGCGTGAAGAAGGAGATCGGTTCGAATACGGGCGTTATCTCTATCTCCAGCGCGGTGCTCGGCGATGAGCAGGGACGGGAAGCGCAGGCGACGCCCTCTTCGAAGACCATTCAAGCCGGGGCATCGCTTCCCGGGGATTACAACGGGGACGGCAAGGTAACCGTTGGCGATCTGGCTATCGTCGCCTCTCATTACGGCAAGACGAAGCACAGCCCGGATTGGGAGCAGGTGAAGCATATGGATGCGAACGGCAACGGAAAAATCGATGACCAAGATCTGGCCTTCATCAGCCGCAAGCTGATGAACTAGAAGGGGCCGACACGCGCTAAGCGCTTCTGCTTAGCATGTGTCGGCTTTTTTGCCGCCACGAACTCTGACCGTGACTGGAACGCGGAGAGCGCCGCATGCCCCGATTTTAGATTGCTATTGCTGTTCAAGCCTGCCTAGCATGAGCCGGTAACTTCCGTTGCCATCGTGCAGGATTCGTTTGACGCGTGAGATAATGGCCGTGCTTGCCCCGGTCTCCGCTTCAATCTCCATATACGTGCTGCCGTTCAACAGCATTTTGGCAACTTCCAGCCGTTGGGACAAGGCCTGCAATTCTTTTGGAGTCGTCAAGTCTTCGAAGAAATCATAACATTCCTCCATGCTTTGCAGCTTCATAATGACCTCCAGCAATTGCTCGATTGCCGGATCGCCGGAACGCTTGGCATACATATCGTCCTATCAACTCCAATTCGAAATGAATACCACGAATGCGCATACTCCTTATTTTTTTGACAAGAAGCCGCCTAATTCCTTCTGTTTGTTCAAAAAACATTCACAAATTCAAAAAAGAAGTCTGATGATTTTTTGATGCTTTAATTCGATATCGTAACGACGCGGTTCATTCCTGCTGTTTTCATGCGAATATGTGCCGCAGCGGCGATTCCGCCGTGCGTTGGAGCAGACTCGCGTTCGAGTACGCTTTTGCTAGATATTGGAATGCATCATATACTTTCAGTGGCAACAATCAAGCGATTGTAGGAGGGTGTTTATGAAAAAACAAGCGGTAACCGACAGAACGGAGCAAGAAATTTTCCCGATCCAGGACATCGACTACATTGAATTTTATACGGGGAACGCGAAGCAAGCGATGCACTATTTCGTCAAAGGGTACGGATTCCGCCCTATCGCCTATTCCGGCTTGGAGACCGGCAACCGGGAGCAAGTCTCGTATGTTGTCGAGCAGAACAAAATTCGGTTCGTTCTCTCCGGCGCTCTCTCCGACAGCCATCCGATTGCCGAATTTGTCAAATTGCACGGCGATGGGGTGAAAGATGTCGCATTGCGGGTCAGTAATGTTGAAAAGGCTTACAAGGATGCGGTCTCACGCGGCGGAATCGCCATAATGGAACCGGCTGAATATTCGGATGAGCACGGCAAGGTCAAAAAAGCGGTTATCGGCACGTATGGCGATACGATTCATACGCTGATAGAGCGGGACGATTATAACGGATTGTTCCTGCCGGGCTATCAGTCGATCGAAGACAGCCTTGCGAACCAGCCGGCCGGACTGATCGGCGTCGATCATGTCGTCGGTAACGTCGAGCGAATGGATGAATGGGTTACTTACTATGAAAAAGTGATGGGCTTCAAGCAAATGATTCATTTCGATGATGAGGATATCAGCACGGAATATTCGGCTCTCATGTCCAAAGTGATGCATAACGGAGGCAGAATCAAATTCCCGATCAACGAGCCGGCGACCGCCAAGCGCAAATCGCAGATCCAGGAGTATCTGGAATATTACAACGGCCCGGGCGTGCAGCATCTTGCCCTGCTGACGAACGACATCGTCTCGACCGTGACGGCGCTCCGCGCGAACGGGGTAGAGTTCCTCGGCACGCCGGATTCCTACTACGATATGCTGACGGAACGGGTAGGACGGATCGATGAGGATATCGCCAAGCTGAAGGAACTGAAAATTTTGGTCGATCGCGATGATGAAGGCTATTTGCTGCAGATCTTCACGAAGCCGCTTGTCGACAGACCGACGCTGTTTTTTGAGATCATTCAGCGCAAAGGAGCCGTCGGCTTCGGCGAAGGCAATTTCAAGGCCTTGTTCGAATCGATCGAACGGGAGCAGGAACGCCGCGGCAACTTGTAGACCCGCGCCGCAGGAAGGAGTAGAAGCCGCATGAATATTGCACCGCACGAGCTGCACTGGAGAGACGCTTACAAGCTGATGATAGGCTCCATCCTGCCGCGTCCGATTGCGTTTGTATCCACGATCGATCCGTACGGTACGCCGAATCTGGCTCCGTTCAGCTTCTTCACGGCCATCTGCGCGGAGCCGCTTCTGATCTGCTTCGCTCCGATGCGCCGGGGGACGGATGGCCGCAAGAAGGATACGCTTGTCAATATTGAAGCGACCGGCGAATTCGTCGTCAATATCGTCGGGGAACGGATCGTCGAGCCGATGAATGAGACCGCCGCCGAATTCGATCCGGAGGTGGATGAGTTCCAGGCGGCGGGCCTGACCCCGATCCCGAGCCAGGTCATTCGTCCTTACCGGGTGCAGGAAAGCGCCATCCATATGGAATGCGTGCTCCATGATATCCTTCATTTCGGCGATCAGCCGGGCGCCGGCAGTCTCGTCATCGGCAAGGTCGTGCTGATGCATATAAGCGACGAGCTGTACGCCGACGGCAAAATCGACATGGAGAAGCTGCTTCCGATCGGACGCATGGCCGGCCATGTCTACACCCGGGCCGTCTCCGACACATTTATGCTGGAGAGAAAAAAGTAGCGGCATACGGAAAGCGGGAGGTTCTATGAAGTTCGTGACATTTGACACCGGCACAGGCGAGCCGCGTTCCGGATGGCTCAGGGAAGGCTGCGTCGTCGACATGCAAGCCGCCAGCGAAGGGCGGCTGCCTGGCGAGATACTGGAACTGGTGCGCCATCATGAGGACTATATGGAGGAAGCAGGGCGGATCGACCGCAGCCTTGGCCCGGATGCGGAGTCGATGCTCGCGCATGCGGGCGTCTATCCTGCATCCGATGTCGCCCTGCTCGCGCCGATCCCGAAGCCGCCGAGCGTGCGCGATTTCTATGCCTTCGAAGCGCATGTGATCGCGGCCAGGCGGCGCCGGGGGCTCGATATCGTTCCGGAATGGTACCAGTTCCCGGTGTTCTATTTCAGCAACCATCAGGCCATCGCCGGCCCGGACGCGCTCATCCGCAGACCGGCCGCCTCCACCGCCTTGGATTACGAGCTGGAAGTGGCCTGTGTCATCGGCAAGGAAGGACGCGATATCGGGGCAGAAGAAGCGGACGCCTATATTTTCGGTTACTGCATCATGAACGACTGGAGCGCGCGTGATCTTCAGCGGGAAGAAGTCAAGGTCGGCCTCGGCCCGGCCAAGGGCAAAGATTTCGCCACGTCGCTCGGTCCGTATCTGGTCACCAAGGACGAGCTGGAACGCTATCGCGCCGGCGGGCGCCACGAGCTGGAGATGGCGGCTCGCGTCAACGGCGCCGAGCTGTCGCGCGGCAATCTGCGCGACCTCCACTATACGTTCGGGGACATGATCGCGCGGGCTTCGGCTGACGCCACGCTGTACCCCGGCGATATTATCGGATCGGGCACGGTCGGGACCGGCTGCATTCTCGAGCTGGGACCGGAAGTACACCGGTGGCTGGAGACCGGCGATGTCGTCGAATTGGAAGTAACGGGACTCGGCCTGCTGCGCAACACCATCGGTTGAATCGGCGAATAAGCCGCGATTGACCGGTACTGAATTGAGAGAGAGGAGGATTCATGTCATGGCCTATTACCGCCGCATGGGAGACATTCCGGGCAAAAGGCATACGATGTTCCGCAAGCCGGACGGCACCCTGTACCGTGAGCAAGTCATGGGAACGAAGGGCTTCTCCGGCATTCAGTCGATCTTGTATCATCATCATCCGCCGACGGCTGTCGGCAAGGCGGAGGTGCACGCCGCCTTCGACATTGAATTCGAAGAGCAAGGTGCGCTGCGCCACCGTCATCTGCTGACCGGCGACTGCACGGATACGGGCGATGCCGTCGCGGGCAGACGCTATATGCTGGGCAACGAGGACTTGCTCATTGCCATTGCGAACGTCGATCAGCCGATGGATTATTTCTACCGGAACGGGGACGGGGACGAGCTGTTGTTCGTGCATGAAGGGGAGGGGACCGTCGAGACGATGTTCGGCACCCTCCGTTACCGGCCGGGGGATTATATTGTCATCCCGATCGGCACGATTTATCGCGTCACTCCCGAACCGGGGCGTACGAAGCTCTTGGCCGTGGAGACGAACAACTGGATTACGACACCGAAGCGCTACCGCAACTCGCATGGCCAGCTTTTGGAGCACAGCCCATTCTGCGAGCGGGATTTCCGCGGTCCGGAGAAGCTGGAAACGTATGCCGAGCTCGGCGAGTTCGAGGTGAGGACAAAGTCTAGGGGATATATCCACCTGCATATGTTTAATCATCACCCGTTCGATGTCGTAGGCTGGGACGGGTATTTGTATCCGTGGATTTTTAACATAGCCGATTTCGAGCCGATTACGGGCCGCATTCATATGCCGCCGCCGATTCATCAGACCTTCGAGGGGAATAACTTCGTCATCTGCTCCTTCGTTCCCCGGTTATACGATTATCATCCCGAGGGGATTCCGGCCCCTTATTTCCACAGCAACGTAGACAGCGACGAGGTGCTCTATTATGTCAGGGGCAACTTCATGAGCCGCAAGGGCGTGAAGGAAGGCTCCATCACCTTGCATCCGTCGGGCATTCCGCACGGTCCGCATCCCGGCAAGATCGAAGATAGCATCGGCAAAAAAGAAACTACGGAGCTTGCGGTCATGATCGATACGTTCCGGCCGCTGCGCGTCGTCAAGCAGGCGCTGTCGTACGAAGATGACCAATACATGTACAGCTGGTGCGCCGGCTCGCCGGAAGCGTCGCGCAGCGTGTAAGAGACGGTGCGCTAAGCTGATGAAAGGGGCACATGGCATGAAGGATGGGAAAGTCGTGCATTCCGCTGCCGAGGCGATACAAGGCATTCAGGACGGCGCCACCTTGCTAGTAGGCGGATTCGGCCTGTGCGGTATCCCCGAGCTGGCCATCGCGGCGCTGAGGGACAGCGGGGTGAAGAATCTTACCGTCGTCAGCAACAATTGCGGCGTGGACGACTGGGGGCTCGGTCTTCTGCTCGCGAACCGCCAGATCAAGAAGATGATCTCCTCCTATGTCGGGGAGAACAAAATATTCGAGCGCCAGCTTCTGAGCGGCGAGCTGGAGGTGGAGCTCGTTCCGCAGGGCACGCTGGCCGAGCGCATTCGCGCGGGCGGAGCCGGCATCCCGGCTTTCTATACCGCGACGGGTGTCGGCACGCCGGTGGCGGAAGGCAAGGAGCATAAACAGTTCAACGGCCGCACATACATGATGGAAGAGGCGATTGTCGGCGACTTTGCGTTCGTGAAGGCGTGGAAGGGGGATACGCTCGGCAATCTGGTCTACCGGAAGACGGCCCGGAACTTCAATCCGCTGGCAGCGGCGGCGGGCAAAATTACGATTGCTGAAGTGGAGGAACTGGTCGAGCCGGGACAATTGGATCCGAATCATATTCATACGCCCGGCATCTATGTGCAGCGGGTGCTCCACGGGACCGGATATGAGAAACGGATTGAACGGCGCATCGTGCAGCCGGCGGCGCGGCAAGGAACGGGGGGATTCGCATGAGTGACGCACGCCAGGCCATCGTCCGGCGCGCCGTGCTGGAGATTGCGGACGGGATGACGGTCAATCTCGGCATCGGCATGCCGACGCTCATCGCCGGCATCATACCGCCGGAATTCAATGTCATGCTCCATTCCGAGAACGGCCTGCTCGGCCTCGGCCCGTACCCGCAGGAAGGGAGCGAGGATCCGGATCTGATTAATGCGGGCAAGGAGACGGTGACCGCCGTGCAGGGCGCCTCCTATTTCGACAGCGCCGAATCGTTCGCCATGATCCGGGGAGGACATATCGATCTCGCCATCCTGGGCGGGATGGAAGTATCGGAGAAGGGCGATCTGGCGAATTGGATGATCCCCGGCAAAATGATCAAGGGCATGGGAGGCGCCATGGATCTGGTGAACGGCGCCCGGCGCATCGTCGTCATTATGGAGCATGTGAACAAGCACGGCGAACCCAAGATCAAGCGGGAATGCAGCCTGCCGCTGACAGGCAAGCGAGTGGTCGACCGGTTAATTACCGATTTGGCCGTGTTTGATTTTACCGAAGAAGGCATGGTCTTGATCGAGACGCAGCAGGGAGTTGACGTGGAAGAGATACGGCACAAAACCGAGGCGCCGTTCCGGGTAAGTCCCGCGTTGAGCGCGGGGAACGCGGCGCCCCGGGCATCGGAGTAAAGGGGTAAGGAGGATGGTCTATGCAAGTCTCTGTCAAGATTCCGACGAGAAAAGAAATCAAACCGTTAGGCGTATACGTGCCTGGCAAACCGATTGAAGAGGTAAAAAGGGAGTTCGGCCTTACTGACATTATCAAGCTCGCGTCCAATGAAAATCCGTACGGCTGCTCGGAGCTGGCTACCCAAGCCGTCGTGCGCGAAATGGAGAAATGCGCCCTGTATCCGGAAGGCACCGCCCCTGAATTGGCGGCGAAGCTGTCCGCGCGTCTTGGCGTGGCGCCTGAATATTTCATTATCGGCAATGGGTCCGACGAGATCATTCGCTTATTGACGCGGAGCTATATTGCAGCAGGGGACGAAGCAATAATGGCCGATGTCACGTTCTCCCGCTACGAGACGAACGTCCTCATCGAGGGCGGCGTTCCGGTCACGGTGCCGCTTATCGACGGCGTTCATGATCTGGCTGGCATGCTGAAGGCGATCGGCAGCAGGACGAAGATGATCTTCGTATGCAATCCGAACAATCCGACAGGGACGATCGTGGGGCGCAGCGAGCTGCTTGCCTTCATCGAGCAGGTGCCGAGCCATATTATGCTGGTCATCGACGAGGCTTATTATGAATATGTGTCCGATCCGGACTACTTGCAGACCGTGCCGCTGCTTGCCAGTCACCCGAATCTGGTCATCCTGCGCACGTTCTCCAAAATATACGGTCTGGCGGCGCTGCGGGCAGGTTACGGCATGATGCATCCGAGCATCGTGCAGGAGCTGATCAAAGTGAAGGAGCCGTTCAACTCGAATCGGATGGCGCAAGCCGCAGCTATCGCCTCATTGGACGATGCGGCGTTCGCCGCGGACTGCGCGCGGCGGAATGAGGCGGCGAGAACGAAGCTGGTCTCGGAACTAAAGCAGCTGGGACTGTCCTGTTATCCTTCGCATGCCAATTTCCTGATGGTGAAGCTGGGCCGATCCGGAGATGACGTCTTCCACTCCTTGCTGGCGCAGGGCGTGGTGGTGCGCGCGGGCAGCCTGCTCGGCTATCCGGACACGATCCGCGTATCCATCGGAACGGAGCAGGATAACCAGGTGTTCATCGAGGCCCTGCGGCATATTGTTGCTCCTGGCGGCAAGCCGGCGTGAACGAAGCGGGAGGCATTCTCTTGCCTGTCTATTATCTAGTGCGTTGGGTCTTTGATGATCTATTGCACAGCGTCTTTGATAATCTTGCATAGCGGAATGGGGGTGACGTTCTGACGGACATCGTGATTGCAAGTGCCGTACGGACGCCGATCGGCGCGTTCATGGGCGGATTGAGCGAAGTGCCGGCTGTCGAGTTGGGAGCGCTGGTCATCGCGGAAGCGCTGCAGCGGGCCGGGGTTCGCCCGGAAGCGGTGCAAGAGGTGATGATGGGCAATGTGCTGCAGGCGGGCATCGGCCAAGGCCCCGCTCGCCTGGCCGCGATGAAGGCGGGCCTGCCCTGTGAGGTGCCGGCCGTAACGATCAATAAAATATGCGGCTCGGGGTTGAAAGCGGTCATTATGGCCGCGCAGGCCATCAAGGCGGGCGATGCCGATCTCATCGTCGCCGGCGGCATGGAAAATATGTCGATGGCGCCTTATTTGCTGGCGCAAGGAAGAGCCGGATATCGGCTGGGGGACGGCGTGGTCGTGGACAGCGTCCTCAAAGACGGGCTTACCTGCTCGATCTGCGGCATCCATATGGGGCAGACCGCGGAAAATATCGCAGCGAAATATCGGATTGCAAGGGAAGAGCAGGATGCCTTTGCCTTGACGAGCCAGCAGAGAGCCCGCGAGGCATGGGAGCGCAGCGAGTTCTCCGCCGAGATCGCGCCGGTGGAGATTCGGACCAAAAAGGGCTTATCGAGGATCGAAGCCGATGAACATCTTCGTCCGGATGTGACGGCCGCTGGCCTGGGGCGGCTCAAGCCTGCCTTCCAGCCAGACGGCACGGTCACGGCCGGCAATGCCTCCGGCATTAACGACGGGGCGGCGGCGCTTGTTGTCTGCTCCGGCCGCATAGCGAAGCAGATGGGGCTGCCGGTGCTCGCGCGCATCCGCGCCTACGCCTCCACGGGCGTAGACCCGGCCTTGATGGGCATGGGCCCTGTATCGGCCGCGCAAGCGGCAGTGAAGAAGGCGGGGATGTCGCTTGCGGATATTGATGTGGCGGAATTGAATGAAGCATTTGCCGCCCAGGCGATCGCCGTCATCCGCGAGCTCGGGATCGATCCGGCGATCGTCAATGTGAACGGCGGCGCCATTGCGCTCGGGCATCCGATCGGCGCCAGCGGCGCGCGCATTCTCGTGACGCTGCTGCATGCGATGAAGCGCAGGCAGGCGGCCACCGGACTTGCCGCCCTGTGCGTCGGCGGCGGTCATGGCGTCGCTGTTGTCGTCGAGCAAATGTAACATATAGAATAGGGAGCACCTCCGATCTTCTTGGGTCGGAGGTGTTGTTGTGTGATCGCAAGGCACAGTAGGGGCAGCTGCCTTACTGTGTGGAGCATGGGATTTCAGAAGCTGCATTTCCTCATCAAGATGGAGTTGCTGCAGTTCAGGGTTCCATGTCATGTGGAACTCGATTTTTTATACAGAAAATAATTGAAAATTACAAGAATAACCTATGAAATAATGAAAATAAGTGATAAATTAATATACCGTCTGTAGTGTGCGTATTATGAACATGATCATCAATGGAAAAGAGGAAATGGATAGTGGAACTAGGTATAAGCACGTTTGTCGAGACAACACCTGATGTCAACACGGGAACAACGATAAGTCACGCGGAGCGGCTGCGTGAAGTAGTGGAGGAGATTGTTCTCGCGGATCAGGTAGGACTGGATGTATATGGGGTAGGTGAGCATCATCGTCATGATTTTGCGGCATCATCTCCTGCGGTTGTATTAGCTGCTGCAGCATCTAAAACAACGAAAATTCGGCTGACGAGCGCTGTCATGATTTTGTCATCTGCTGATCCCGTACGTGTATTTCAAGATTTCGCAACACTTGATGGCCTGTCTAACGGACGGGCGGAGATTATGGTCGGCCGAGGCTCCTTTCTCGAATCATTCCCATTGTTCGGTTACGATCTGGACGATTATGAAGAGCTGTTCGAGGAGAAGCTGGAGCTGCTGTTGCACATTCAGAAGTCGGAGAAAGTAAGCTGGAGCGGGAAGCATCGCCCTGCGATTCAGGATCTAGGCATATATCCGCGCCCCGTACAGGATCCTTTGCCGGTCTGGATTGGAAGTGCAGGAAGTCCGGAATCCGCGATTCGTGCAGGGGCATTGGGACTTCCATTTGTTCTCGCCATTATCGGAGGAGTGAAGCCGCTCGACTACGCTTCACAGGTTGAGCTGTACAAGAAAGCGGCTGCTGAAGCTGGTCACGATGTAACCCGTTTGCCAATTGCTTCTCATTCTCACGGTTTTGTTGCGAAGAATCAAAAGCAAGCAATCGAAACGTTCTTCCCGTCTACATTTTCAAGAACGAACGTGAGAGCCGCTGAAAAAGGGGCGCCCCCGTACACGCGAGCGGACTACGATGCGGCCTGCAGCTTGGAAGGTGCCCTATATGTTGGCGACCCGGAAACGGTAGCCCAAAAAATTATTCATCTTCGCAAGCATGTTGGCGTCACCAGATTCATGTTACATATGCCGCACGGTACAATGCCTCATGAAGAGGTCATGGAAGCGATACGGCTCTTCGGAACGGAAGTAGCGCCTCGTGTAAGAGAAGAGGTAGCACGTTGGGAGCAACATCATTGTTGAGCTAGATTCGAATAGGCGCTGCCTGAATGAGGCAGCGTCTGTTTATCGTCTTTTTTGTTATAAGCAGAATGAAATCGCCGTTGTCGTTCCGCTATTCAGTTCAGGGGTAAATGCTGCCCGCTCTAAGCCGCAGCGCTGAAATTTATGGGAGGGGCAGTTCCAATCGGGGATCGGGTGAGATAGAATAGAAGAGTGCAGCCTGCACCAACCATCGCAAATCGAACGCCACATCGCCAAGAGGAGTGAAGAGTTATGATGCTACATAATGAGAACCAATCATTGCGATGCATGTCTTTTAACATTCGGTATGGTAGCGATAACATAGAGGATGGGGATCAGAGATGGAGCCGCAGGGCGGATATGGTCGCCAGCATGATTCGCTTTCACCGCGCGGATACGGTCGGCCTCCAGGAAGCGCTCCGCCATCAGATTGCCGATTTGGAACGCATGCTGCCTGATTTCGGCTGGGTAGGCAAGGGCAGAGACGACGGCGCCGACGGAGGGGAATTTTGTGCCGTAATGTACCGCAAGAGTCGTTTGGAGCCGCTCGACCATGGGACATTCTGGCTGTCCGAGACGCCGGAGGCTCCCGGTCGCCTTGGCTGGGATGCCGCTTGCCCGCGCATCGTGACGTGGGTTCGATTTGAGGATAAGCTGACGGGAACGCGGTTCATTCATTTCAATACTCATTTCGATCATGTAGGGACTGTAGCGATGGAGCAGAGCGCGCACTTGCTGTTGAACCGGATCGCGGCCCGGGAAGAACGCTGCCCTGTCATCGTCACAGGGGACTTCAACTGCGCCGAATCATCCGTGCCGTACGGCATCCTTACCGGAGCCGGAGCCGGCTCCGGCGCGTTGCGGGACGCGCGCTACGCGGCGCAGCATCCGCACTTCGGACCGTCGTTCACGTTCCACGGCTTTCAGCTTCAGCGGCTGATCGAATGCCTGTACCGTGACGGCGAATGCTTCAAGGGCGATAATGGGGAGGATCTTGACTCGCCGATCGATTATATTTTCGTCAATGAGCAGGTTCGCGTGCTGCAATACGGGGTTCTGGCAGATCAGCAGAACGGCCGCTTCCCTTCGGATCATATGCCGGTTGTGGCCGATATCCTGTGGTCTGAGCAGCAGTAGCAGAAGAGACGGCAAATCCACGACTGTTCACGCGACTGGCAATAAGGGCAATCCCCGGCGCAGTCTTTAGACGTCCGCAAGAAGGGCGCAGGACGAACCGGGGACTGCCTTTTATTATGCAGCCGCAGCATCGCGAATGAGGATTAGAGCTCGGCTTGAAGCCTGTTCAGAAACCGCTTTGCCGACCGTGCGATATGCTTCTCCTCCGGATGGACCCATCCGTAATAAACCGGTTCGGTAGCGGGAGATTCCAGTGGCAGCGTGATGATATGCTCTCCGTCTTCCTTGAACGAATAATCGAGTCCGATCGTCACCGCGATGCCTTCCTTGACCGCATTGTAAATCGCCTGCGTATTGTTGCTGATGAACAGAATATCCACCTCGCCATAGGCCGCGACGAACTGATTCATGAAGTCTCGGATATGCTCGTCGTCATACAGCACGAACGTCTGCTTCGCTAATTTATCGGGCGTTATCGCGCTTTCCAGACGAAGAGGGGACTGCTCATTGACGCCAACGACCATTTTGCCTTCCAGGAGCCGTTCGAAGGCAAGGCCGCGTTGTTGATGGAGCAGGCTTTCCGACAGTGCGATTAATCCAATGTCAATCTTTTCATGCTTCAGCAGCTCCAATATTTCCTTCGGGCCCTTCTCCATAATTTCAACCTTCACTCCCGGATAATCCCGCTTGAAGCCAGAGACGACATGCACCAGCAGATGCATCGGTCCCGGTATGGTGGCGATTCGCAATTGTCCGCTCAAGGCGTCGCTGTAGGATTGGGCTTCGGCCCTAAGATCATGGAGCGCGACCAGCGCTTCATTCGCCTTGGCGATAAGGGCTCTGCCTTCCGGCGTCGGGACGGCCCCCAGTCCTCGCGAGCGGTGGAACAGGCTGACGCCCCATTCCGATTCGAGCAGGGAGATGGACTGGCTTATCGCCGACAGCGTGACATGCGATTGCTCCGCCGCTTTCGTAAATGATCCGGTTTTGGCCACTTGGACAATGTATTCGAGTTGTTCGAGATTCACAGGCTTCCACCTCTTATTAAGCATTACTTAACTATATATTAGTTTATATAAATTTTAGTTAATAACAAGCGGTGCTACAATAGGGGCATCAGAGGATGCTTGAAGTCAATGAGCTTTCTCACAATTCAGCAATTCAGTTCTAAATGACAACATAGGGAGGAACGAAGCATGACGGAGAACAGAGTAGCAATCATCACTGGCGGAGCAAGCGGGATTGGCAAGGAAACGGCGCTGAAGTTCGCGCGGAAGGGCGACCGCGTCGTGGTCGCGGACTTCAATGAACAAGCGGGACAAGCCACGGTCGATCTGATTCGGGAACAGGGCGGACAAGCCATCTTTGTCAAGACGGATGTATCCAAGCTGGAAGAGGTGGAGGCCTTGGTGGACAAGGCGGTTGAGACGTTCGGCCGCATTGATGTCATGTTCAATAATGCCGGCATCGGACGGGTTACGCCGGTGCTTGACCAGAATGTGAAGGATTATCATGATGTCATCAACGTGAATCAGCACGGAGTAGCCTATGGGATTATCGCGGCCGGGCGCAAAATGAGAGAGCTGGGCATCAAGGGCGTCATTATCAATACCGCCTCGGTATTCGGCTTCCTGGCTTCGCCGGGAACGTTCGCTTACCACGCGACGAAGGGCGCCGTCATCATGATGACCAAGTCGGCGGCGCTAGAGCTGGCGGCTTACGGCATTCGCGTCGTGGCGGTCGCGCCGGGCGCCGTCGATACGCCGATTATTCAGGGCTACAAGGATAGCGGCATGTTGGAGGAGATGAAAGCCAAAGTTATCGGCAACAAATTGACGCAGCCGGAGCAAGTGGCCGATGCGGTCTATTTGATGTCTCTCGAGGAAGCCAGCGCGATCAACGGCAGTGTCGTGATGGCGGATGAAGGGTATGCTTCCTTTAAATAAACAGAACGCAGCGGTATTCCGATTGCAACCATAGGATAGCTGAACATAAGCGCTGAGCCTTCCAATCCGATAGGCTCGGCGTTTTTTCTACTCGATCTGGCGGTGATGAGGAGTGGCGCCATAAGACACATGTGATAACGGGAAGATCAGGATCGTATAATTGAAATAACTGGTCATTATTGGTAATCTGTAGAGAGGAGTGTCTTGCACCAGCACCTTTTCTGCTTATTTTTTCTGCCTTCGATGACAAATCAACAGAATAGGTTATTAGAGAGACAGTACTGTACAGAAATGGTTGAAGGGATGAGGAACATGTCGCAACAGCAATTCGCACGGATAAAAGAGCGGCTCGCAGTGCCTGTGATTGCCGCTCCGATGTTTCTGGTATCAAGTCCGGAAATGGTGATTGAAGGCTGCAAAGCCGGTATTATCGGCTCGTTCCCGCTGCTGAACGCCCGTACGACAGAAATTTTGGAAGAGTGGATGGAGCGGATTACGCAAGAGCTGGCCGCAGCCCGGGAAGAAGACACTGCACAGCCCGTGGCTCCCTGGGCGGTAAATCTGATCGTGCACCGGACGAACAAACGGTACGAGACTGATCTCGATCTGATCAAGAAGTTCCAGCCGCCGATTGTGATTACATCGCTCGGGAATCCGCAGCCCGTTGTCGACATCGTGCATGAATATGGCGGGCTTGTTTTTTCCGATGTGATCAATCTGACTCACGCGAGAAAAGCAGCCAATACGGGAATTGATGGCTTGATTCTCGTGTGCAACGGCGCCGGCGGACATGCGGGAACGCTCAACCCGGTTGCTTTTCTGAGCGCGGTACAAGAATTCTGGAATGGCATTACGATTGTAGCCGGATGCATCTCTCGCGGGCAGGACATTGTCGCGATGGAGGTGCTCGGCGCCGATATGGTCTATATGGGGACGCGCTTTATCGCAACGGCCGAGACCTTTGCAAGTGAAGCTTATCGAAGCATGCTCATGGCATCGAATGCGGAAGATTTGATTTATACGGATGCATTTAGCGGCGTCCATGGCAATTATCTCGCTCCCAGCATTCGCAATGCAGGGCTTGATCCGAACCAATTGCAGAAGAAGGACACGATGGATTTCTCTTTTGCGCAAGTCAGCGAAGCAAAGGCATGGAAAGATATTTGGTCGGCCGGGCAAGGCGTGGGGGCGATCAAGCGGACGGCGCCCATTGCCGATGTCGTCGCCGAGCTGCGGGAGGAGTATGAGCAAACCTACGCTTCTCTCGTCTCAGCCCGCAAGGGCTGACATGTAGGCCAAGTGATGCTGGCCGCAAATGTATTGGCAAGCGGAAAGGGGCGGTCAGCCCCTTTTCTGTCGTTACGGGCTTCCAGGTTACTATAGATACAGCTCTTGAAACTCTTCCTTGGTCATGCCGAAATAGACTTCGTCATAATATTGCCCGCCCGTATAAATCATCCTTCTTAATCTTCCTTCTTCCTTAAATCCCAGCTTGCGATGCAGATTGATCGACGCCTCGTTGAAGGAGTACACATTTATGGTCGCCTTCTCGTAGCGCAGCTCCAGGAAGTAATGCTTCAGCACGGTGATAATCATATCTTTCGCGTAGCCTTTGCCCCTGTAGGCGGGCAAGACGGTTATGCCGTAATCAAAGGTCCCGTTTTTGGAATCGCAGCCCGCGACTTCGATCGTTCCGACCACATTTCGATCCTTATCTTCCGCAATCCAGAAGAAATCATCGCTGTCTTTGGATGCCCCCTGCGATACTTGTTCCATCCACTCCTCGATTTGCGCCTTCGTTCGCGGAAACGCGATCGAATCATGACTTTGGAGGATGGCATCGTCCAAGTCTTCAAAGACGTGAGTATCTTCTGTGTCGGGAGCGCGAAGCTGTACGGCGGCGCCCTTCCAATATGTAATGTGCATGTTCCTTGCTGCCTCCTGTATGTCTATGTACGGATGATGTTCATCCATATCTTTCTATTATTTTAGTGGAAATAGACTAGAATTACCACTTGCTGCCGCTCGTTGCCGCTAGATGGGGGGACTCAGCATCGGGCAGACAGGCTTATAAGAAAGGAAGAAGCCCTGGCGATGAGGGCTTCCGTTCGCGTTCGCTGCTGCACTTTATTTCAACAACCACAGGGCAGGGACATTCGGCGGCTCCCAGCCGACAAGCGAGGTATGCGCGACCCGCGCCTCATAGGTCTTGCCGTTGTAAATGACAAGCGCGCCTGCCGCATACGAGGTGTTCGGAGCCCAAGGCGTCGCAGCAGGGGCGGGCGCTGTCGTTACGTTCAACGCGCCGCTCGGCGGGGATGCGTTGCCGGCTTCATCAAATGACACAACCGTAAACGTATAGGAGGTCTCCGGCTGCAAACCGGACACGGTGTAACTCAATCCGTTCGTCGTCCCCGCCAGTTCCGTTCCGTTATAAATGCGGTACCCGGCAACGCCTACATTGTCCGTGGATGCGCTCCAGGTCAAGGTCACGCTCGACGAAGTGATAGCGGAAGCGGTCACGGATGATGGCGCAGAAGGAGACTCCGTATCGGGCTGCGGGGCCAAGGTGGTGAAGGTGACGACATTGCTGTTGGCCGATTGATTGCCGGCGCCATCCACGGCCCGGACTGAATACGAATAGGAGGTGCTCGGCGTCAACCCCGTAAGCGTATAGGTTAACGTAGTTCCGTTCGTGGAAGCCGCCAACATGGATCCTCGATAAATCTTATAGCCCGTGACGCCGACGTTGTCGGTCGATGCATCCCATCTCAAAACGGCGCTCGTTGACGTAACGTTCGATACGGCCAGGTTGGCCGGCGCTGTCGGAGGGGTCGGATCGACCGGGGAACCGCCCCCGAAGTCCACATCGATGACATTGTAGAACGCATTCGCCGTATCCGCGATTTCCCATACCGCCAAAATGACCTGATAGCCAGTGCGGCTTGGAACTTCGCACGTATCCGAATAGGAATGAGGCGGCTGCTTGCCTTTGTAATCGACGCTGCAGAACGGGGTCAGGTCGAAGGAAGCGCGAGTGAGCGGTTCATCCGGATTCCAGTTCTGCTTCGTGATGTAGTACTTCCAGCTTGTGGTCGCATGATTGGCTTCAATGGTCCAATGGAACGTCGTCGTTCCCGGCCTAATGCTGACCTTGCTCCAGCGGGTGGCCGACTGCTGATCCAACTCCGGAAAAGCGCCGTCCGCGCTTGCAATCTTGCCGTCGGCCGGACCGGCGGCAGGGAAGCCCTTGTGCGCTTCCAGGCTTTGCGGTTCGTAGATGATGAATCCGCATTTTTTGTTGACGCCCTTGGCGCACAGGTCGGCGCGGCTGCTTGGGGAATCAATGTAGCCGTGGGCAAGC
The DNA here is from genome assembly GCF_945605565.1 of Paenibacillus dendritiformis. Lineage (NCBI taxonomy): Bacteria > Bacillati > Bacillota > Bacilli > Caryophanales > Paenibacillaceae > Paenibacillus > Paenibacillus dendritiformis. The sequence goes on from NZ_OX216966.1 coordinate 3,854,846, forward strand.
GCTTTGCCGGAGAAGACGATGATGACGAACATGAGGGCGAGCGCCATGCCGCTGGCAAGCAGCCAGCTCCGGAACAATGGATGGGGTACACAACGATTTGCCAACTTTATTTTCCTCCTTGCGATTGGATTGGATGTATAAGAACTCAAGCTGAGCTTATACCGGATGAGGCAGTAGGCCGCCGTACGGAAAGCGAGATATGCGCTTTAACTTTGCGGCACGTGTATGCGTGTATGGATGATCGGGGGAACGGTGGATTCGATATGTATTTTTATTCATGGGATTTACGTCTTATTAACATAAAATAGAAAAAATATGAGGAACGGCTGCTGCGCCTGGGCCGGGAACGGACTTGAGCGAACGGCAAAAAGACGCCAAGCCGCGCGCGGCTTGACGTCTTGCCGAATCCCGGGTTCAAGCGATTACGTTCCGGATGCGGCCTGAGCCGTCCGCCGTAATCCTGGCCCCCGCAGTCCCATTTCCAGTCCCAGCCCTACTTCAGGTTCACCCAGACGGTCTTCACTTCGGTATAGTTGTCGAGTGCGTAGGAGCCCATCTCGCGCCCGAGGCCTGATTGCTTGTAGCCGCCGAACGGAGCGGCCGCATCGAAGACGTTATAGCAGTTCACCCAGACCGTGCCGGCTTTCAGCTTGCTTGCCAGATAGTGGGCTTGCTTCAGATTTTGCGTCCATACTCCCGCAGCCAAGCCGTAATCGGATTGGTTGGCCTGCTCAATCAAGTCGTCGAGGGTATCGTACGGCATCGCCGCCACGACAGGCCCGAAGATTTCTTCGCGGGCGATCGTCATCTTCGGATCGACATGCGCGAATATTGTCGGTTCGACGAAGTAGCCCTGCTCGCTTGGCACTTTGCCGCCGGCAACCAGCTCCGCGCCGGCCGCTTTCCCGGCTTCAATATAGCGCTTCACGATGTCATGCTGCTCGGACGAGACGAGCGGACCCATCTCCGTATCCGGATCGAGGCCAGTTCCTACCCGGATCCGCTTTGCCTCCGACGCCAGGTCGGCAACGACGTTATCATACAATTTCTTCTGCACGTAGAGTCGTGAGCCTGCCGAGCACACCTGCCCCTGATTGAAGGTGATGCCCCGCAGCGCGCCGGGCACCGCCCGGGACAGGTCGGCGTCCGGGAGGATGATGTTCGGCGATTTGCCGCCGAGCTCGAGCGTTACTTTTTTGACGGTGTCCGCAGCTTCGCGCATGATCGATTTCCCGACAACCGTCGAGCCGGTGAAGGCGATCTTGTCGACTTGCGGATGCCGGACGAGCGGAGCGCCCGCCGTCTCGCCGAAGCCGGGGATGACGTTGATGACGCCAGGCGGGAACCCGGCTTCCTGGGTTAGCTGAGCCAGGTAGAGGGCAGACAGCGGCGTCTGTTCCGCCGGCTTCAGGACGACGGTGCAGCCGGTGGCTAGGGCGGCGCCGAGCTTCCAGGCGGCCATCAGCAGCGGGAAGTTCCACGGAATGATCTGGCCGACTACTCCGACCGCTTCATGTCTTGTATAGGTGAGGAAGTTGCCTGCCGTAGGAATGGTTTGTCCGACGATTTTCGTAGCCCAACCGGCATAATAACGGAAATGCTCGATTGTCAGCGGAAGATCGGCCGACCTCGTTTCCCGCAGCGGCTTGCCGTTGTCCAGCGTCTCCAACTCGGCCAGTTCTTGCTTGTTCGCCTCGATGAGATCGGCCAGCTTATAGATGAGACGGCTGCGAGCCGCCGCGCTCATGGTGGACCACTCTCCATGATCGAATGCATGGCGCGCCGCCTTGACCGCCCGGTCCACATCCTCCTCCCGCGCTTCCGACACGACCGCGAGCACTTCACCCGTGGCCGGATTGATCGACGAAAAGACGTTGTTCTGGACGGATTCGACCCACTCACCATTGATGAACAGCTTCTTCGTGCCTTGCAAAAAAGCTTCAACCTTCGGACTGATTTGGAACGATGACAAGCATAATCACTCCTTTGTGAGAATATTCATTGACAATGATTGCAGGCTCTCACAAGATATGTATTCTCCAGGAGGACGAATCATGCCCGTTGTGAGCGGGAGAAAGCAGGTGTGGTTCTTTTTTCCATATACAAGATCCTTGCGGAATCTGAGATGGTTCTCTATAATGGATGAACAACTTCATAACTGGATGAAGTATACGGGAGACAGGATCAAGCCTGGCCGAAGGGGCAAAGCTCTCAGGCGCTTGTTATCGTTCGTGACCGAATTGGATGAAGCAGGACCGTATACGGACAGGACTCTGGAGAGACTCCATCACGGAGCACCGAAGGGGCAAGACGTGGCAAGACGCGCGTTAAAACTCTCAGGTAAAAGGACAGGGATTGCAGATGTCAGGCATCTTTATGTTGGTATTGTGATTGTATTCACATATCGTTCTTTTTGCTGTTCTGCAAAAAATGTCCCCGGAGTCAAATCTATCGATTTGGCTCTTTTTTATGTCATTAGACATTGATTTCAAGATGAAGAGGGGAATTGTAATGCATGGATTGGAAGTATGGCTGGATCGGGTGAATCAATTTGTATGGGGGCCGCCGCTATTAATCTTATTAGTAGGAACGGGGATCTTCTTGACGATTCGGCTCGGGCTGCTGCAGGTGCTTCGTCTGCCGCTGGCGCTCAAGCTCATATTCACGGCGAAAAATGACGGCAAAGGCGACGTGACGAGCTTCGGCGCGCTGGCTACCGCCCTGGCGGCCACGATCGGAACGGGGAATATTGTCGGCGTCGCCACCGCGATTCAGATAGGCGGGCCGGGCGCGTTGTTTTGGATGTGGCTGGCCGCTTTTTTTGGCATGGCGACGAAGTATGCCGAAGGCCTCCTGGCCGTCAAATTCCGGAAGATAGATGCGAACGGGCAAGTGTCGGGCGGACCGATGTATTATATTGAGCAAGGTCTGGGCGCGAAGTTCAAGCCGCTCGCGATCTACTTCTCGATAAGCGGGGTATTGGTCGCTCTGTTCGGAATCGGCACCCTTCCCCAGGTGAACGCTATCGTATCCTCCAGCGAGTCCAGCCTGGGGATTCCCGTAGCGGTAACCGCGGGAGTGGTGACCCTCGCGGTAGCTCTGGTGACGATTGGCGGTCTCAAGAGCATTGCAAGGGTGACCACCAAAGTCGTGCCTGTGATGGCTCTCGTCTATGTCGCAGCCAGCGGCATCGTTCTGATCGCGTTCTCCGACAAGATTCCGAACGCGCTGTCGCTTGTCTTCCAGAGCGCCTTCAGCGCGACGGCGGCCGGAGGCGGATTCCTCGGCGCGACCGTCATGATGGCCATTCGGAGCGGCATCGCGAGAGGAGTGTTCTCGAATGAATCCGGGCTCGGCAGCGCCCCGATCGCAGCGGCGGCGGCCAAGGTGAAATGGCCCGCGGAACAGGGACTTGTATCGATGACCGGTACGTTCATTGATACGATTATTATTTGTACGCTGACCGGCCTGACGCTGATTGTGACCGGGGCTTGGAACGGTACGGCGGAAGGCGCGGCGATGACGCAGGCGGCGTTCGATGCCGCGATGCCCTTCGGTTCTCTCGTTCTGATGGTATGTCTTGTTTTATTTGCTTTTACGACGATTCTGGGATGGAATTATTACGGCGAGCGCTGCATTGTCTATTTATTCGGTGTACGGGCGATCTTGCCTTACCGCATCGCGTTCATCGTGATGGTTGCGGCAGGCGCGTTCATCAAGCTGCAGTCGATCTATTTTCTCTCGGATATCGTGAACGGGCTGATGGCTCTTCCGAACTTGGTCGCTCTGTTGGGATTGTCCGGCGTGGTCGTGGCAGAAACCCGTCTTTATTTGCGGCATATGAAGCAGTGAGGAACGCAAGCGCAGGCAATGCCGCGAAATTGCAAGACTGGCCGAACATGTTGTTCGGCTTTTTTTGTGTATGGAGGGGGGCTGAGCGTGGTGTGATAGGGTTGGAAGGACAGGTTCAGGCAGGCTGGTCCACATCAAATTGCTGCACAGGCGCAGCATTTTGAGACCCAAGAGGCAAAATTACGAGAAAATCCTGCAAAACCTCCTAGGCCCCCTAATTAAACTGGAGCTCTTGGCCCCAATATTATAAGCTGTTATCAGAGGGGGCAATAAGTATGGGAAAGCACTTTAGCAAAGAAATACGCTTGGAAATCGTAAAGGAAGCACTGGCCGGCATTAAGGTGGGAACTCTCGCCCGAATGTACGGTGTACATCCGGAGACTGTACGTGTTTGGGTTAGAGACCACCGTGACGAAATTAGTCAAGAGGAGATACCTGCAGCAGACGAGCATCTTCAAGAACTCCGTCGACTTCAAGAGGTGGAGGCCAAGTTTGAACAGGCAAAAAAGCTCCTGGGTGAAAAAGAACTTGAGATCGAAATCCTGCGAGAACTCGTAAAAAAGAAGAACCCCGCTTATCTGAAAGACTTGAAGTAGCAGAATCGTTTATTAAGCGGGGGCATGCAACAGCTAAGGTTCTGCGTATCCTGAAAGTTCACGAATCGACGTACTATGGCCGGAAGAAACGAGAGGCATGCAACACCGAAGAACGTGCTTCATGCGGCCTAAAAGGGCGTCCTGTACCTGGATTTTCCTCTACGAACACGGGCCGGAAAGTTGCAGATGAACAGATTAAAGAATGGATGCTCGAACTCCTGGAAGGAGAAGAGCACGTGTATGGGTACAAGAATTTGGCGCTGTGCCTCCGCAGACAACGTGGCTTGATCCTAAACAAGAAAAAGGCGTACCGCATTTGCAAGGAGTTAGGAATTCTTCAGAAACAACGAAAGAAAACAAGCAAACATCCTCGCAGAGTACCGAGAAACCGAACGGTAACCGGGGTGAATCAGCTATGGCAAATTGACATTAAATATGGGTACGTGGTTGGGCGTCAGCGATTCTTTTTCGTGCTCAGTATCATCGACGTATTTGACCGCGTCGTCGTCGGACAATACCGGGGTTCCGTCTGTGAGGCCAAGCACGTCGTGCAGACACTATGCCGTGCGCTGCAAGAACGTCTGAATCCCGGCGATGACTTACCTACCATCCGCACCGACAACGGGCCTCAGTTTGTCAGCAAGCTGTTTGGTGATACGTGCGAGAGTCTGGAGATCGTCCATGAACGGATCCCGCCGCGTAGCCCGAATATGAACGCGTACATTGAGTCATTTCATAGCATACTCGAACGTGATCTGTTCAGCCTGACGGAATTTATGACATTTGAAGAGGCCTATGAAGCACTTGATCGTTATATGGATTTCTACAACAACCGCAGAATGCATGGTAGCCTAAAGAGCATGTCACCATCGCAATTCTCGAAGTGGGTCATGACGCTGGAAGACCGATCAAAATATCATCGGGCCATGTAATTACGCGAAATAGGAAGCAATTCTAAGAACGCATATTTTTTGGTGGGCAGGACTCCGGATATAGGGGGCCTAGCCGAAACTACATCTTTTCGCCCATTCTGACATCTATCCGCGCCATCTCGCAGGTAATTCCTGCATTTTTGCAGCATTCCTTTTTTCGCAAACTCGTGTCAATGAAATTGCTGTAATTTTGCAGCATTGGTGGAGCAGATGAACGGAGGAGAGGGAGATAATGCGGCTATGATGGTGGAGCAGATGAACGAAGGGGCGGAAGCAAATCCAGTTTGCTGTGCAGAGGAATGAAGTGACTGGAGCAAATGCAGCTTTTGATGACGAACGGATGGAGCTGAGGCTAATGTAGCTTTGGCGGACTCGCTGAACGAATGGGCAGCCGTGACGATTTTTTTTGCTTTCAGCCCGGCTTCATATAAAATGTAGGTATAAGGATATACGCATCGCTAGAAATCGTACTAATGGAGGATATCCCGGTGAGTCATCCAATTTATGAATTCGTGGAAACGGACGAGGCATTGCCCTTCGATGTGTCGCTGCACAGCGTGAACTACGTGCCCAATCATTGGCATAACAGCATGGAAATCATCTTCGTGATGCGGGGCACCTTGGAAGCGACGGTGAATCAGCGGAAATATGCCTTGTCCGAAGGGGATGTGCTGCTGATCAATCAAGGCCATGTGCACGAAGTCATTGGGCTGGACGTCAATATTATCGCGACGTTTCTTATTCCGTTCAAGTATATGAAGGATAACGTAAACGGCATCGAAGCCATCAATTTCGCCTGTTATTCGGGAGAGGCCAGCAAGGAGGAGAAGCTGGCGCTGGACCGCATTCGCCAATGCTTGGCGGAGATGGTGCAGTTGAAGCATAAAAAGGGGGAGGGCTATGAGCTCGACATGCAGGCCCGCATGCTGAGCGTATTTTCCATCCTCCTGAAGCGATTTAAGCGGCCCGCGATGGAAAGCGTCATGAATGAGAAGTATATGGACCGAATGCTGCGCATCATTACCTTTATCGACGAGCATTACCAGGAGCCGATCACGCTGCAGGCGATCGCCGAGCGCGAATATTTGTCGGTGCCGTATTTGTCCAAATTTTTCAGCGAGAATATCGGTCTGAACTTCCAGGCTTATCTGACCAGCATCCGCTTGAAAAACACGGTTGAGGATCTATTGCGGCATGCCGACGCGCCGATCGCAGACCTTGCCATGCATCATGGATTTCCGAATGCGAAGTCTTTTTACGCCGCCTTCAAAGCAAAGTATCATATGACGCCCAACGAGTACCGGAAGCAGTACCGGCCGCTCACGGATCAAAAGGAAAAGCCATCGGCCAACTATTTGGCGTTCAATCAGTCGAGCGCGCTGGGCATCATCAATCAGTATTTGCAGCGCAGCCAATCGCTTGGCATAGGGGATGATATTCGCGAGGTGGAAGAGGCTGCCTATGAAGTGGACCTGTCCGTCCCCGGCGAGCCGATTCGGCATACGTGGAAGCAGCTGATTACGATCGGCAAAGCCAAAGAAGGCTTGCATGCCGATGTTCAGGAACAGCTGCGCCATGTTCAGCGGATATGCCCCTTCCGCTATTTGCGGTTCCACGGCATCTTCGACGATGCAATGATGGTATATGACGAGGACGAGGCGGGACAGCCCCGGTTTAATTTCCGGTTCGTGGACCAGTTGTTCGATTTCCTGCTCTCCGTCGGTCTGAAGCCGTTCGTGGAGCTGGGCTTCATGCCCTCCTTGCTGGCGGACGATCCGGGCAAGAAGGTGTTCTACAAGGCAAGCTGCGTCAGCAAGCCGAAATCGATCGACCGGTGGTGCCTGCTGGTGGACCGGTTCCTTCGCCACTGCATGAACCGTTACGGCGCGGAGGAAGTGGAGACCTGGAACTTCGAATTCTGGAATGAGCCGGAGCTGCAGACGTTCTGGCCGGGAACGATGGCGGAATATATGGAGCTGTATCTGCGAACCTATCAGACCTTGAAGGGCGTATCGGAGCGGCTGCGCATCGGCGCGCCCGGCCGCATCATTACCATTCGTTCGCATCGGCTGAATGACGAATTTTTTGCGTTCTGCCGCAGCAATCAGTGCTTGCCGGACTTTATTCCGTTTCATTTCTATCCGCATGAAAATATTGAAGGCGTACTCTATTCAGAGCCGGCGGATTCGCTGCCGCTGCAGCCGTACCGCCGAATTTTGGAGGAGTTCATCGGGATATCCCCGAATCCGGATTTTTTGCGGGATATGCTCGCGCGCGAGATGGAGCTGCTTGCCGAGCATGGGCTGTCCGAGAAGGAATTGGTTCTCACGGAATGGAATTCCACCGCGTATCACCGGGAACTGACGAATGATACCGTGTATAAGGCGGCCTATCTCGCCAAAAACATTATCGATAATCTGGACCGCATCAGCGGCTTCGGCTACTGGGTGCTGAGCGACAATATCGAGGAGACCGCCGCTTCGGCCCATCTGTATCACGGAGGTCTTGGACTGATCGCCCAGCACGGCATTCCGAAGGCCGCGTTGGTTGCGTATGAGCTGCTTGCCAAGCTCGGAGACCGCCTCCTTGCCCGGGGGGATCGCTACATCGCGACCGCCGGCCGCGGAGGATATCAGATCCTGACCTTCAATTATTGTCATTTCGACGATCTGTATGCGATGGGGGATACGTCCTTCATCAATGCAACGAACCGGTATAACGGGTTCAAGGATGAAAAAACGGTAAAAATGCAGATCGAGCTACAAGGAATCCGCCCCGGAACCTACCGGCTGGTTACGTATACGATCGGCCGCAAGCACGGGAGCAGCTATGACCGCTGGGTCGAGATGGGAGCTCCCGAGCCGCTGTCTGTCGAGGATATCGCTTACCTCAAGGCGAATTCCGGCCCCAGGATGCATGTCCAGTATGTCGATATGGAAGACAGCAGGACCTATCTATCGGTGCTGGAGCCTCACGGGGTGCAGCTGATGGAGCTCATCCCGGTGTACTGACATTTGGGTCACTTTTTAATCTCGGTTCCGGCTGCCATGTAAGCGTTTCTAAAAAAGACGTTAAAAATAACTACAGAAGTCTATAAATAGCCGCCTGTCTCGGAACAGGGGCTTTTTTTTATAATATATTTGCAAACGTTTTCAATTCTCTCTTAGGAGGCAGTTACGATGGCTGAACCAATGATAAAAGGGCAAGTCCGAACTCCGCTGGGCCGATTAACGTTCGGCATCATCTTCGGTTATGGCTGCATGATGCTCGGACTGATGACTCCGGCAATGCTGCTGCTCACCTTCAAAATGATCGAGGTCGATCCGAACGGTTACACCGCTTCGTACGGCTTAGTCGCCGGCGTCGGCGCATTCTTCGCCCTGATTGGCAACCCGCTCGGGGGCGCGATCAGCGACCGGACGAACATCTCCTTCGGGCGCAGACGGACATGGATTTTCCTCGGCCCGCTGGTCGGCTGCGCTGCGCTGCTGTGGGTGGGGATGGCCACGGAAATATGGCAAATCCTGATCGGCTGGGCGATTGCGCAGCTGTTCTTCAACTTCGGCATGGCGGCTTATACCGCGCTCATCCCGGATCAGGTCATGGAGGAGAGACAGGGAACGATATCCGGCATCGTCGGGCTCGTCCTGCCTGCGGCCGTATGCATCGGCATGGTGCTGATGATGCTGATGAACTCCGCCTCCTCGGACATGAAATGGCTCGTAATTGCGATTATCGGCATTGCGGGACCGATCGTCAGTTTATTTGTGATTCGCGACGGGAAGGTAGAGATCGTGAAGGCCGAACAGCAGAAACTGTCGCTCGGCGAGAAAATCAGCAAAATCTATCCGAGCCCAAGAAAGTTCCCGGAATTCACCTGGGCTATCGTCTCGAAGTTCCTGCTGATGATGGGCTATTGCAGCACGCTGTACTTGACGGTCATGCTGGTGAACCGGATGGGCTTCACGGAGAGTCAAGCAACGAACAGCGTCGGCACCTTGAACATTATTTGCCTGATCGCTTCGGCCGTGACGAGTATATTCGGCGGCGTATTGTCCGATAAATTCAAGAAACAGAAGCCTTTCCTGTACGGCTCGGCGCTGATTATGGTGTTCGGCATTCTGCTGTACGCCTTTGTGCCTCAATATACGGCATATATTGTAGCGTCAGCCATCATCGGCTTGGGCTTCGGCTGCTTCAGCGCCGTCGATATGGCATTGGTTGCCCGGATTCTTCCGCGCAAGGAGGATGCGGCCAAAGACTTCGGCTTGATGAACGTCGCCAATGCGCTGCCGCAATCGATCGTGCCTGCGATCGCTCCGCTGCTGCTCGGAATCGGCGGGTGGACTTTCTTCTATATCGTGTTGGCGCTCTGCGTCGTGCTGGGCATGGCCGCCGTCAAGCCTTTGCCGGAAATCGGACAGACGAACAAAGACATTTCATTACCGCATACGGGAGGATTATCGCATGAATAGGCAAGTGAAAGATATCATGAAGCGAATGACGCTGGAGGAAAAAGCAAGTCTCTGCTCGGGACTGAATATGTGGCAGACCAAAGCGGTCGAGCGGGTGGGCATCCCGTCCATCGTCATGACCGACGGCCCGCACGGGCTTCGCAAGCAAGCGAATCCGGCGGATATGTCGAGCAAGACCGTTCCGGCAACATGCTTTCCGAGCGGCGCCGGTCTCGCGTCCTCATGGGATCGGGAGCTTATCGAGGAAGTGGGGGCTGCCCTCGGGGAAGAATGCCAGGCGGAGGATGTTCAGATCCTGCTCGGCCCTGCGGTGAATATTAAGCGTTCCCCGTTGTGCGGCCGCAACTTCGAATATTTCTCGGAGGATCCGTATCTATCCTCGGAAATGGGCGCCCATCATGTGCGGGGCGTGCAAGGGCAGGGCGTCGGCACATCGGTCAAGCACTTCGCGGTCAACAATCAGGAGACGCTGCGGAATTCCATCAATGCGGTCGTCGACGAGCGGTCATTGCATGAAATCTACTTGCGCAGCTTCGAAGGTCCGATTATGGACGGGAAGGCGTGGACCGTCATGTGCGCCTACAACCAGGTGAACGGGGAGTTCTGCTCCGAGAACTCGCAGCTGCTGACGGATGTACTGAAGGAGAACTGGAAGCATGAAGGCTTCGTCATGACGGACTGGGGCGCGATCAACGAACGGGTGAAGGGATTGAAGGCAGGGCTGGAGCTGGAAATGCCTTATGCCGGTCCGGAGCACGACCGGATGATCGTGGATGCGGTGCGATCGGGCGAACTGGATGAAGCCGTCCTGGATCAGGCGGTGGAGCGCCTGCTGACCGTAATTTTCCAAGCTTATGACAATAAGAAGCAAGGCTTTACCTACGACAAGGAAGCGCATCATGCCTTGGCGCGGCGGGCGGCGGCGGAATGCATGGTCTTGCTCAAAAACGACGGCGGCCTGCTCCCGCTGGACAAACAGCAATCCGTGGCGGTAATCGGCGCCTTCGCGGCGCAGCCTCGCTACCAGGGAGGCGGCAGCTCGCATATTGTGCCGACGCGGATGGACACCGCCATCGAGTTCATGACCTCGATGGCGGAAGGGGAGGTCGCCTTCGCTCCAGGCTACCGGCTGGAGGAGGACGCGATCGATGAAGCTCTGATCGCGGAAGCGGCGAAGCTGGCCGCAGGCAAGGATGTCGCCGTTATTTTTGCCGGTCTGCCGGATGCGTTCGAATCGGAGGGGCTGGACCGGACCCATCTCGAGATGCCGGCATCGCATTGCGCCTTAATCGAGCGTGTAGCGGCCGTGCAGCCGAATACGGTCGTCGTTCTGTCCAACGGAGCGCCGGTGGCGATGCCGTGGCTGCCGAAGGTGAAGGCGGTGCTCGAAGGCTATTTGGGCGGGCAAGCGACAGGCAGCGCGGCGGCGGACGTCCTCTATGGACATGTCAATCCGAGCGGCAAGCTGGCGGAAACGTTCCCTGTCTCGCTGGAGCAAACGCCATCCTATCTGAACTTCCCGGGCGGGAAAAAAGAAGTGTTTTACGGGGAAGGAATATTCGTCGGTTACCGCTACTATGAGGCGAAGAAAGAAACGCCGCTGTTCCCGTTCGGGCACGGACTCAGTTATACGACGTTCGCTTATGAACAGATCCGGATCGACAAGTCGAGCATGAAGGATACGGACACGGCGACCGTAATCGTTACGGTGCGCAATACGGGCAGCCGCGCAGGAAAGGAAGTCGTGCAGCTCTATGTGAAGCATGCCGGCAGCAGCGTGGTCAGACCGGTGAAGGAGCTGAAGGGATTTGCCAAGATCAGCCTGGAGCCCGGCGAAGCGGCAGAGGTCAGCTTCATCTTGGATAAACGATCCTTTGCCTATTTTAATACGGATATCCATGAGTGGTTCGCCGAGAGCGGAACCTATGACATTCTGGTCGGCCCTTCCTCGGCGGATACGCCGCTGACGGCAGCAATAGACGTTCATTCGACGGCGGTTCCGTTTACGAAGGTGACCCGCACGACGCGATTCCATGAGTTGCTGGCGATTCCGGCCACGGCCCAACTGGCCGAACAGGCGATGAACGACAGCATGGAGAGCGTGAAGCAAATGGGGGCGATGTTCGCGGAGAGCATGGATGACAGCGGCCTGGCGCAGCTGTTCGAATCCGTCGTGGAGTGGAAAAAATATGACGGGCTTCGCTCCTTGTCGGGCATGATGGGAAGCGGCATGACCGAAGCCGAGCTGGAGCAGCTGATTGAGCGGCTCAATCAAGCGCTGGGATTGAACTAGAGAGAATGGATAGCGGAGGGATTGGAGACGTGACACAGAAAAAGACAACAGTCAACCGGCAAGAAGAAACCATTGCGTATGTACGCAACCAGCAAGGGCCGACGCTTGGATATTCCAAGGCGTCAGGCGTCTCGATATTGGAGCAGGACGGATTCTATTTCAAGGATTTGAATCGCAATGGAAGCCTGGATAAATACGAAGATTGGCGGCTGCCCGCGGAGGAGCGGGCGAAGGACCTCGCTTCCAAGATGTCGATTGAGCAAATCGCGGGCTTGATGCTATACAGCAGACATCAAGCCATTCCGGCGGCAAGCGGCGGATGGTTCGCCAGCACTTATAGCGGCAAAGCCTATGAAGAGAGCGGCGCGAACCCGTGGGATCTGACGGATGAACAGATCAAGTTCCTGACGGAGGATCATGTGCGGCACATCCTGGTCACCTCGGTGGAGAGCCCCGAGACGGCGGCCCAATGGAGCAATGTGGTGCAGGCCTTCGCGGAAGGCACGAGCTTGGGGATTCCGGCCAACAACAGCTCCGACCCGCGCCACAGCTCCGATTCCAGCTCCGAATTCAATGCCGGGGCAGGCGGCGCCATCTCGATGTGGCCCGAGCCGCTTGGGCTGGCGGCCACCTTCGACCCGGAGCTCGTGCGCCGGTTCGGCGAGATCGCGGCCAAGGAATACCGGGCGCTTGGCATTGCCACGGCCCTATCGCCGCAGATTGATATCGCCACCGACCCGCGCTGGTTCCGGTTCAACGGCACCTTCGGCGAAGACTCGCGTCTGGCGACGGATATGGGGGGCGCTTATATCGACGGCTTCCAGACCTCGGCGGACGACGCCGAGATTGCGAACGGCTGGGGATATGATAGCGTCAATGCGATGGTGAAGCATTGGCCGGGCGGCGGCTCGGGCGAAGGAGGAAGGGACGCGCATTATGCGTGCGGGAAATACGCGGTTTACCCAGGGAACAACTTCGAGGAGCATTTGAAGCCGTTCACGGAAGGCGCCTTCCGGCTTGACGGGCCTACGAAGATGGCCTCCGCCGTCATGCCGTATTACACGATATCGACTGATCGGGATACCGTGAACGGAGAGAATGTCGGCAATTCGTATAACGCCTATCTCATCCGCGACCTGCTGCGGGGCCAATACGGCTACGACGGCGTCGTCTGCACGGATTGGCTGATTACCGCCGATGAATCGGGCGGCAAGGACAGCTTCCTGTCGGGCAAGCCGTGGGGCGTCGAGGAGCTGTCCGTCGCCGAGCGGCATTATAAGCTCCTGATGGCCGGCGTCGATCAATTCGGCGGCAACAACGAGGTCGAGCCTGTGCTGGAAGCATACCGCATGGGCGTGGCGGAGCACGGCGAGGCGGCTATGCGGAAGCGGTTCGAGCAGTCGGCAGTGCGGCTGCTGACCAACATGTTCCGTCTCGGTCTCTTCGAGAACCCGTATCTGGACGTCGAGGCGAGCGCGCGGGTTGTCGGGCACCCAAGCTACATGCAAGCCGGTTATGAAGCGCAGCTCAAGTCGATCGTGATGCTCAAGAACAAGAGCGGTGTCCTGCCGCTCAAGCCTGGCAGCACCGTCTATATTCCGCAGCGTTACACGCCGCCAGGGAAGGACTGGTTCGGCAATCCGACGCCGGAGACGCTCGAATATCCCCTTAACCTGGAGATCGCCGCGAAATATTTCAAGGTGACGGATCATCCGGATGAGGCGGACTTCGCGCTCGTCTGCATGCGCAGTCCGAAGTCGGGGACGGGATTTAGCCAGGAAGATGCGGACAATGGCGGGAACGGGTATGTGCCGATCAGCTTGCAGTATCGGCCCTATACGGCAGCGCAGGCGCGGAAGCAGAGCCTGGCCGGAGATGTTCGGGAAGGAGGAGCGCAGAACCGTTCCTATTCAGGCAAAACAGTGACGACGCAGAACGCGGCGGATTTGGACGCCCTGCTGGATACGGTCGAACGGATGAAGGGCAAGCCGGTCATCGTCTCGCTCATGCTGTCCACCCCGGCGGTCGTCGCCGAGTTCGAGCCGGCGGCGGACGGAATCCTCGCTCACTTCGGTGTGCAGGATCAGGCCATCCTCGATGTGCTGACCGGCGCCGCCGAGCCATCCGGACTATTGCCGATGCAAATGCCTGCCCATATGGAGACCGTGGAGGCGCAGCTCGAGGATGCCGCTCATGATATGGAGTGTCATGCCGATTCGGAGAACCATCGGTATGATTTCGGGTTCGGGCTCAATTGGGGCGGCGTTATTCAGGATAGCCGGACGGAAAATTATAAAAAAAATCCCGGCGAATGATCGGGCCAGCAACGAATGAGGGGAACAGGCCGTGCCGCAGGAAGTGGCCGGCCTGTTCGCACCCAATGCCAGATGCGGACAGGCCGTATCAAAAGGAGGGGAGCTTCTTAAGATGCACCCATTGCTTCGGTAGTCTCCGGATACGAGCTAAGCGGGGCTGGGGAATCGTTGCTTACATCGTCTGGCCATTGTCCACGGTTATGATTTGTCCTGTCAGTGACTTTTGAACCAGTGTATAGCACACCGTTTCAGCAATGTCCTCAGGTGTCGATATCCTTTTTAATAAAATATTCCCGGCGAGGGCTTTCATTTTTTCTTCATTTCCCTTCCACCATCTCGTGTCTACGGCACCGGGAGCAATACAATTCACTCTTATGTCCGGCGCTAATGAAAACGCAAGTGACTTGGTTAATCCGTGAACAGCCGATTTGGTCACGGCATACGGTACGGAAGAACCTAACCCGGTTATGCCTGCCACACTTCCGATATTAACGATTGCCGGATCTTCCCCTTTTCTTAAAAAGGGTAGGGCCGCCTTAATACAATAAAATGTTCCTTTCACATTGACATGCCAAAGTTTATCCCAGATTTCATCAGTGGCTCCGTCAAAATCATCCATAGCCAATTGATGCGTAATGCCCACATTGTTAACGAGATAATCCAATTTTCCAAACGTCTGAATACAAGCATGAATCATTTCCTTCACTTGACGCTCATCACCAATATCTGCTTGATACAGCAGCCCGGGATTCGATAATTGATGGTAGGTGTCCTGCGCTTCCTGAAATGACTTGGAATAGTTGACAACGACCTTGGCTCCAAGAGAGGACAGCTTAATACAGGTTGCGCTCCCAATCCCCGTTGCGCCGCCGGTCACCAATACCACTTTATCTTTAAACATTCCTTTCCCCCCTGTTATATGCTTCTTCATCCAGATTCCCGATACTAATAGAACAGCAAATATAGTCAAACTTCTTTCTTGGGACGATATCGTTGGATCTCTCCATCCCTTTTCGAATAATCTAAGTTCGGATAACTAACAAAATCGGGAACGATATTTCTCATTTTCTTCGGTATGTCAGCTTCGCTACGCTCATTCACAACTTTTTTTCCTCTTCAACTAATTGTGCTCTTCCTTGACCAAATGACCAGTTTTCAGCAGGTGTCTCAATTAATGTAATAAACACGTCGGCTGCGGAGATGTGTACATGACGGCGGCAAGCTTCTGAAATGGCTTGATATAACTTCGTTTTCTGAGTTACGGTTCTCCCTGGTCCGCATGTAATGGAGACATGCATGATGTTATCGGTTCTCTTTGCCCCATCCTGTAAGAGATAATACGGATCGTACAAAAATGAATGGGAGGGACAGGGGAAATACATGTGAAAATAATCATTTTCCGGAATATTAAAATGCTCAATCAACGCATGATGAATACAGGCGCTTACCTCTTTCACCTCCTCCTGATGCAATAGACCTTCTCGATAATAAACATGAACCAACGGCATATCGTCACTCCCTTTCATGTGACTTTATTTTACTTCCACTCTTTTGATTTGTATAATTGAAAATTAGTTATATCATTATCGAAAAATCCGATAGAGATAAGGTGTTACACATGGAAATCAAGGAGTTAACCACATTTAAAACGATTGTCGAAGAAGGGACCTTTTCCCTTGCGGCAAAAAAATTAAACTATGCTCAGTCAACCGTAACAACACATATCAAGAAGCTGGAAAAGGAACTTGGATTTCTGCTATTTGAACGAGGGTGGGACGCTCGCTTAACCGATGAAGGTGCATTATTTGCAGAGGAAGTAGATAACTTATTAACGCATTGGGATTATTCGATATCTCAAGCGCAGCGTATAAGCAAGGAGGAGACAGGAACCTTAAAAATAGGGTTATTGGAATCGGCGGCAGAAAAATTAATCCCAACGATCCTGCAATATTTACACAATGAAAAGCCGTATATTCATTGTGATTTTGTCGTAGGCAACACAGCGCTTCTCTCCCAACTGCTAGAGCAGAATCAAATTGATTTTGCTGTCTGCGGAAATAACAGAAATAATTCTCATGTCCATTTCACTCCACTTGGAATGGCGCAAATCGAATTTTTTGTTGATGATCCTCATCATCCCATATTACACAAAGAGTCAGTTGAAATATCTGATATCATTGAATACCCTATTGTCATTGGAGAAAATCGTTGTTATTACTCTCGATCTGTGAATGCTTTCTTGTCAGAACACAATTTGGTGTTTAAAAGAGTCTACAATTGCAGTGCGCTTCATCTCATTCCACGAATGGTTTTCGGGGACGCGATAGGCATTATCCCCAAGGGAACGAGTTTACGGCCAAGTAACATAACCTTTCAGGTGAAGGGATTTGATCCCCAAATGCCTATAGGAATCTTAATTTCCTCGAGAAAAAGAAACTATCTGAGTCAGACCAAACAACAAATTATGAAATTGATTCAATCCTCGTTGGAATGATAGTCTCTTCCTTCACCGAACATTCCGATAGGGAAATGGGAGCGAAAATCTAAAGCGCAGTTCGGCCGTGCCACGCCAATTCCGGAACCGTGGTACATTCGTCAGGTAGAGTTCAGCCTGGAAGCCAAGCAATTGGACGTATACGTCAAATTTAGAGAGCGGGCGTTATTTCCATGTGCAAAGTGTGGTGAGCCCAATCAACCAGTTCGGGATATCGCTAACCACGACCGTACGTGGCATCATCTCAATTTTTTGAATAGCCGATCAAACTGCTTTCCATTTGTTCGAGTGCTTCAAGCGCGACTGCTGCGAACCGATACATGTAGGCTGCACGATTGCCCGGTTCCGGCTGGAGTTCTTTCATTGCGCAGCGACTCTCATTCGGCATAGCCATTCTGTCGTGGTAAAGTTGATGAATGATTTCGTCAACCGTAATGCTTGGAAACAGACTGGCTCAATTGGAATGAGTATTCCCCAAAATTTCACATGGAAAATGGGGGTGCCTCTTCAGTGGGGAGGGGGAAAGACCATTCACAACAACTCCCTGTCTCTATCAAATATGGGTACTTCCCACATTTATAACATCTCAATTTGCTATTGACCCGGTCACTTGACTCAATCCTATGGGCTTTCGAAATTTAGGGTAATTTTAAGTGGCAAACATATTGATAATCTCGTTATATTCCTTAATAGTGAGAATGAAACAATTGATTTGTGAATAAACATTAAAAATGGTAAAATTAACTTTGTTTGAAAAACGGCCGACATCTGTTTGAGGAAAATTATTTAAGGGGGGAGAAAGTTGGATAAAAATAAAGATATTATCTTAAAAATACTTTCTATAATATGCGTGTTAGTAGGTGCTTATTTTTTATTAAATAGCACAAGAATGGGCGATGATCAAGCAAGTAAGTTTGTAAAGAGTATGGGAGGGAGTGTAGATACTGAAAATTTGCTGGCTCATTTTAATGCGTATACAGGAACCTATCGTATATTTGGTGGTGTACTGTTAAGTATAGGATTAATTCGTCTCTTGAAAAAATAATGATAGGCTGTCCCTGTAGTTTCTAATATGCTTCCCTTATAAAACCTGTGTAAGGGGAGTTTTTTATGGCTAATAAAAAATATGATGCGTCCTTGCGAAATTGGTGTTAAGGTTGCAGCCAAGAAATACGGTAGCAGCAAAACGACTTTGGTGAAATGGCGTCCTCGTTACAGGGTGTATGGTTATGAGGGGTTAGAAAAACGAAACCATAATCGAAGTTATAGTGCTGAGCTTAAGCTTCAAGCGATGAGGAATACATAGAGTGAGAGTTATCTCAATATGCAGAGCAGACGTATGTCATGATGCCATTTATGTGAAAGTCGAGCGAACCTTCGATACCGTCAATAAACATTGCAGATGCGCCGCCAAACGGGAAAACGATTAACCAAAAGCGCGTGTACCGGCTGATGAAGATACAAGGAATTCAATCCGTCATCCAGAGGAAGAAAAAGAAATATGCGAAATCTACACCAGAGAGGCGGCTGAGAACGTGCTGATCCGCAAATCACCGCAGATGCGCCAAATGAAAAAATAGTTACGGATGTGACGGAATTCCAGTACAGCAATGGCTAACAAGCGTATTTAAGCGCTATTCTTGACCTTCATGATAAATCCATCGTCTCCTATGTATTCGGGCGTTCCAATAAGAATCCTCTTGTATTTTAGACGTTAAAAGGGGCCTTGCAAGAAGCGCCAGGAAGCAAGCCGCGACCGGGGGTTCCAATATGCCTCCCTGGACTTCAAGAAGCTCTTGGACAACAACGCTCTGCGTATGTCCCGTGTTGGACGATGCATCGATAACGGTCCAATGGAATCTTTCTGGGGAACTCAAATTTTGTGAGAAATATTATTTACACACCTACTATACCTTTGAGGAGCTCGAAAGGGATATTCAGGGCTCATCTACTATTACAATTACGAACGTTTACAAACAAAACTAAACGGCTTCAGTCCGATGGAATTCAGGACCAAAGCCGCTTAATTAATGATTATTTTTTGTACTGTCTACTTGACGGGGGGAAGTTCATTCACGGGACATCTTTAATAAATTACAACGGAAAAACAAACACCTGTTGGTTTCTGAGCCCACCCGTAACCTTCATAAGAGTCAGAGAATATGCCTTTTTTGTATATATCATACTGCCAGACATAAACTACCGGAAACGCTTTAACACTTGCCCTTTTTCCAAATGGTACCTCTACGTTTTGTGAATCTGAAACTGCATAAGAATGAGTTACATTGAAACTAACTGATGCGTTTATAATCTCGGCAGATACGGAAACGGCTCCCCCATACGAGGCTTGTACGCTTTGAGACACACTCATTGTTCCACCTGGATAATCATAGTAGGAATGTTTAAGTAGTTCTGAATCGCATGCTTCTCTGGGACCTTCAAGGTTTTTTATATAAAGATCCCCTATCCAAAGAGGTTGATTTGTTGGTGTGGATTGATCAGCAATCTCGGTGACAGGGCTAATATGAAGAATTTCCGCATCTGGTGAGGGGAGAGTGATTCCAAATTTCTTTGCGTATTCTTCGACATCACTAACTTTAGTTATTTTCTTTACAATTTTACCACTTTCATCTTTTTGATAACTAACCTCGCCTCTGATGTCTTCGCATGCAACAGTTGATTTTGGAGATGCAGAGTGAATTTTTGCATTAGCGGAAACTGAAGTAGAAAAAACTAATAACAGTGAAAAAAACGCGACCAAACCGGTGATAAACTTCTTTTTCAACAACCACATTACCTCCTTGTAATTACGAATTTATGCACAAATTATTTGTACACGTATACATTATTCTGCAAAACATTATAATTCCTTCCAGAAATATGAATTTTTGAAAATAATTTTTGGCTGGTTCACCAGCACCTATGGCGGCAAAGCCTATGAAGAGAGCGGCGCGAACCCGTGGGATCTGACGGATGAACAGATCAAGTTCTTGACGGAGGATCATGTGCGGCACATCCTGGTCACCTCGGTAGAGAGCCCCGTGACGTCGGCCCGATGGAGCAATGCGGTACAGGCCTTCGCGGAAGGCACGGGGTTGGGCATTCCGGCCAACAACAGCTCCGATCCGCCCACAGCTCCGATTACAGCTCTGAATTCAATGACGGGGCAGGGGGCGCCATCTCGAAGTGGCCCGGCCTGTCCGCACCCGGTTCCAGATGCGGACAGACCGTATAAAAAAAGGTATTGTCAAATCGAACGGAACTGGTTATTATTAACTCATATTCATTCACGGCCTATAAAGTTAAAGCCCTTTAACTTTTGATAGAGAGCTTCGTAAGCGTGTTCATTGAGATGTTATCGATGGATAAGACCCATGCTTGGGTGAGGAGAATGAACTGCGGAGAAGAGGGCTGTTTTTCATCAAAGTTAAAGCGTTTTAATTTAATGAGGCTTGTGAGGCACCTATGACTACATAAAAAGGGGGAGGGGTTGTGAGGATGAAGCTATCTGAGTCCAAGCGCGACAATATGTATTTCTACTTATTTATTTCGCCGTGGCTGATCGGATTTATCGTCTTTGCGTTATACCCGATTCTGGCGTCACTGTATTACAGCTTCACGGATTATGACATTATCAGCAGCCCGCATTTTATCGGTCTCGACAATTACAAAGAGCTGTTCGAGGATGAATTGTTCTATAAATCGATTGTCGTCACGCTGAAGTACACCTTGATTAGCGTTCCGTTAGGGCTGTTTTTATCGTTGATCTTCGCGATGCTCATCAATATGAAAATCCCTGCGCGCGGTTTTTTCCGCACCGCGATGTACTTCCCGAGCATGGTATCCGGCGTGTCGATGTCGCTGCTCTGGTTCTGGATTTTCAATCCGGAGGTAGGGGTATTCAACTATATTCTGTCCTGGTTCGGGGTGAAGGGACCGGCATGGTTCCTCGATGAGAACTTTGCCATCTGGGCGTTAATCATCATGACCTTCTGGGGCGTAGGCGCGGGGATGATCATTTTCCTGGCCGGCTTGCAGGGCGTACCGAGCAGCCTGCTCGAAGCGGCGAAGCTGGATGGCGCGGGCCGCTGGAAAACGTTCTGGAATGTTACGTTCCCGATGATTTCACCAGTATTTTTATTCCAGCTGATTATGTCCGTCATTGAATCATTCCAAGTCTTCACCCAGGCCTATGTCATGACCCAAGGCGGCCCGAATTATTCCACCCGCTTCTATGTCTACAACGTGTATGTAAGCGCGTTCAAAGACTTCCGGCTCGGATATGCATCGGCGATGGCCTGGCTGCTGCTGCTTGCGATTCTCATCATTACGGTCATCATTATGAAATCATCGAATCGATTTGTCTACTATGAAGGAGGGCGGGAATAATGAGCGACATTGCGATGGATGCGAATCCGAAGCTTATCGGGGTTCGCAAGAAAAGAATGACCCTGGGCGAGATTTTCGCCTTCATTTTATTGATTGCCATTACGGTGACGATGCTGTTCCCGCTCGTGTTCATGGTATCGACGGCATTGAAAACATCGAAGGAAATGCTGCAATTTCCGCCGACCATTATACCGCATACGTTGGCTTGGGATAATTTCAAGACGCTGTTCACCGACAACGAAATCAAGTTCGGAATTTTATACAAGAACAGCCTCATCATTGCCGGATTCTCGGTGTTCGGCACGGTTCTCTCTTCCTCCCTGGTGGCCTACGGATTTTCCAGATTCCGGGCGAGAGGCAAAAAGCTGATGTTCATGCTGATGATCTCGACGATGATGCTGCCTTATCCGGCCGTTATGATTCCGCAATTTTTGCTCTTTTCCAAGCTGGGGTGGATGAATACCTTTTTGCCGCTCATCGTGCCGACGTTTTTCGGTTCTGCTTATCAGATCTTTTTGCTGAGACAGTTTTTCATGTCGCTGCCGAATGAATTATATGACTCCGGTAAAATCGACGGCTGCGGCGAATTTCGGATGTTCTGGAAAATCGCGCTCCCGCTGTCCGGTCCGGCCTTGGCTACCGTAGCGATCTTTACGTTCATTTGGACATGGAACGATCTGCTGGGACCGGTCTTGTACTTGAGCTCGCAAGATAAATTCACATTGCCGGTCGGTCTGGCGGCGATGATGTCCTCCAAGTTCCGGATTGCCCCTTACAACTTGTTAATGTGCGCATCGATTATGACCACCTTGCCGGTCGTCGCGATCTTCGCCGTCGCGCAGAAGCGCTTCACAGAGGGGATTGTTCTTACAGGTATTAAGTAATTGATTCCGCGCTCCGCCCTCAATTACTTGATATACATAAATACGTTTAAGGGGGATGTATGGAAATGAAGCAAGGCAACAAAAAGTGGTTCATGCTGCTGAGTCTCACCCTCGCTGTCGCGATGCTCTTGTCCGCTTGCGGCGGAGGAGAAGGGGATAACGGCTCGGGACCGGTGACGATTACGTATTACACCATTGACTCTCCGGACCGGACGTATGTCGAGAAGCTGATTCCGGACTTCGAAAGCAAGCATCCGAATATTAAAGTCAAAGTAGAAAAAGCGCCTTATGAGCAATTCGATTCCAAATTGCAGGCGAATATTGCGGCCAAAAACGCGCCCGATGTGACGTCTCATTTCGGCTACGGCGGCTTCGCCGAGTATTATAATAAAGATTTGCTCATGGATTTAACCGACATCATGAAGGAAGACAACTTCAACCCGGGCGATTACGGCATCAAAGAAGAGCTGATGGACATTTACAAGGTGCAGGGCAAAACATACGGCATTCCATTCAGCAACTATGTAACGATACTACTCTATAATAAAGACCTGTTCGATAAAGCAGGCGTGCCGTATCCTCCTTCGGACTATGAGGATTCGAGCTGGACGTTCGACAAAATGGTCGATCTGGCCGAGAAGCTGACGATTCGCGACGATGATATTGAGAAAGCGCAGTATGGCGTAGACTTCAACTGGGGCGAGCTGGATATGAGACCGGCCTACTTCGGGGCCAAAGTCTATTCCGATGATACGTGGACGAACGGCGGCAAGCCAAGCGAGACGCACTTCGATTCGCCGGAAGCGATTGCCGCGTATAAAAAATGGATCGGACTTATCTGGGATAAGCAGGTCTCTCCGTCTCCGGCCTGGTCCAAGTCCGTGGCAGGTCAATTCGGGGATCCGTTCCTGTCCGGCAAGATCGGCATGTCCGTGGGCGGTTCCTGGAATTTGGCGAGCCAGGACCAATTCAACTTCAAGGTCGGCGTCGCTGCCGTTCCGTTCGGCGGCAATGAGAAGGAACGAAGCGTACTGTATGTTGACCCGCTATTTGTGCTGAAAGACTCCAAGCATCCGAAGGAAGCGTATGAATTCATTAAATTTATGATCTCCAAGGACGTGCAGGAAAAATCGATCGAATTGAGCGGCGGCACGCCTCCGATCAATGAGCAGGCGAAGGAAAAATACTATAACAGCTTCGAAGGCGTAGATCCGGCCGTTATTAAAAACGTATATGACGGAGCCAACAAATATGGCGTGGAATCCTTCAACCACCTGGTCGCGAACTACTCGCAGATTAATGAATTGTTCATTAACGAGTTCGCCGCCGCCCAGAACAACACCAAAACCGTGGAAGAAGTGATGCCGGAGATTCAGAAAAAATTAGATAAGCTGTTGGAACGGGTAAATCGATAAGTTGATGATAGGGAAAATGTTAAGATCAGTTTAACGAGAAATATGGACGGCATCGACAGCGATGCCGTCCTTTTGCATTTTTTGCATGCAACTCGTTACCAGTCTGCCTGCCGGCCATGCGCCGTTTCCCATTCATCCCAGGGCACGACGCCCAATTCCGGCTGCGGCTCATCGGGCAGCATGGTTATGAATTCCAGGGAATGCCCGTCTGGATCGGCAAAGTATATCGACACGGCGGGCATCCATGCGAAGACAAAGGGGCGTTCCGTACCATCATTCAAGAAGTTCCGCACAGGAAGTCCGCGCTCTTTTAAAAACGGAACTGCATGCTTCATATGTTCGATCGTGGTGTGAAAGGCAAAGTGCTGTCGAATAACTTGGGCAGGTTCTTTTTCCCATATGCCGAGCATTGCTTTACCTCTGTGTCCAATCCAATAGAATCTTACTCGCCGCTTGTCCTGATAGGCAAATTCCAGTCCAAGCGTGTTCTCGTAAAATTCGGCCGATCGTTCCAGATTGGTCACATGGATATGTGTCTCAAACAGACCTTGGATCAAAGCATTCACCTCCTTATTGGAAAGTATATTCCAACTTGACGAAAAGGAAAAACACAACATTTCGGGAATAGGTATAGATGGATGTCAATATTGCCGCGGCTAAGGGGGAGAGGGGCTTGAAACTAAGGGAGCTTGTTGATCTGTTAACAATGGCTCAAGTTCGGGGGGAACTGGACGTCGAGATTACCGGTATCAGTATTCACTCTCAACAAGTGGAGTCGGGGGAGCTTTTTGTCTGCATTCCGGGCACGCCCGGACTGCAGAAAGACCGCCATCTATTTATCAATGAGGCGATAGCGGCGGGGGCTGCTGCTCTCATTGTGGAACGGGATGTTACGGCCAATGTGCCGGTCATCCAAGTGCCAAGCGCCCGCTACGCTTTGGCAATCCTTGCGGCGCATTTATACGGGTATCCGAGTCGGGAGCTCCATCTCATTGGCGTGACAGGGACGAACGGGAAGACGACGACAAGCCATATGATTGACAAGATTTTGGCGCATGCCGGTTATCGTACCGGGTTGATGGGGAATATCGGCACCAAGATAGGCAGAGAATTGCTGCACACGGATATCAATACGCAGCCCCCCCATCGCCTCCAAGCGAATCTCAGGAAGATGAAGGACCTGTCCACGGATTATTGCGTGATGGAAGTAACCTCCCAAGGGCTGCACATGGGGCGAGTCCTCGGTTGCGATTATCGAATTGCGGTGCTTACGAACGTAACCCAGGACCATCTGGATTATCATGGCACCATGGAGAACTATATGGCGGCCAAGGGATTGCTCTTCTCGGGTCTTGGGAATTCGTTCTCGCCGGATCGCGCTCGGCGGAAATTTGCCATTTTGAACGCAGATGACGATGCTTCCGCCTATTTCCGGGACCTGACGTCAGCACAGGTGATTACTTACGGAATTCATAAGGCGGCAGATGTGAGAGCTGCGGAGATTCAATTGACTTCGCGAGGAACAACCTTCATGGTGCATTCCTTCGCAGGAACGATGGCAATGGAGTTGAAGTTGGTCGGCATGTTCAACGTATATAACGCGCTTGCTGCGATCAGCACGGCGCTTGCGGAGCGCATCCCTCTTGACGTGATCCGGCAAGGATTGGCCGACTTGACGAGCGTACCCGGCCGCATGGAGGTCATTGACGAAGGACAGGAGTTTCTTGTGCTGGCCGATTACGCCCACACGCCGGACGGCTTAGATAAGGCGCTGGCCGCTCTGCGTGAATTCGCGGAAGGGAAGATCATCACCGTATTCGGCTGCGGCGGGGACAGGGATCGGACCAAACGGCCGCTTATGGGCCAACTGGCCGCAAAGTACAGTGATGTTGTCATCATCACTTCCGATAATCCTCGCAGCGAGGATCCCGTTCGCATCCTGAAAGATATCGAGAGGGGACTGCATGAACATGGAGCCTGCGAGGCAGCGTATGTCCTCATCGAGGATCGCAGGCAAGCGATTGTCCGTGCGATTGAGATGGCCGGCCCTGGCGATATCGTGCTCATTGCGGGCAAAGGTCATGAAACCTATCAATTGATCAACGATTGCGCGCTGCATTTTGATGACCGGGAAGAGGCGAGGGAAGCAATCCGGCAGAAGATGATGGCCGGGAGGCAGTAATATGGTCACATCAGCCCTAGCACGTTGCACAGCTCGACCAGCCGGTGAACCCCCTGGAACTGCTGGCGATTGCGCTCGTGGATGATGAGGAGGGCATTCTCCGTCACTTTTTTGACCTGTTCAATGCTGTGGTTGTCCAAGGCCTGCACAATATCCTTCATGCTCTTCAAAAAGTAGACAGTGCTTCGCAGCGTACGAATCAGCAAAATTTTCCGGATATGCGTCGGCGTGAACAGGCGGTAGCCATTTTCCGGATCGCGCACCGGCGTCAGCAATCCTTCCTTCTCCCAATGGCGTATGGCAGATGTGGTCACGCCGGTGAATTCGGCGGTCTCGCCAATCGTCATGTACTCCTTCAGCTTCTTGTTCGCGATCGGAGGAAGCTCAAGATGGTGCAGCAGCTCCAGCGTGTGGTCAGCGGCGACTTTATCCTGCTGAAGGTTCGCCTGCTCCTTGTTCACGATCCAGAAGGCGGCGTCGACATTCGCCGCTTGAATATGGCGCAGCACCTTGCAGGTGACCGCGACGCCGAAGCCGGGGAACATGGCGCGCAGGCAGCGGAAATACGCCAGATGCTCTATCGTATACAGGCGATACCCGTTGGCGGCGCGCGCGGGGGCAGGGACGACTCCCCATGCTTCATAGTGGCGCAAAGCGCTCGTGCTGATGCGAAGCTCCTTCGCGATCTCGTTTGGCTTGTAGTAGCGCATCTATCTCGACCTCCTTGTGGCGTCGTTCGGGATTCCACTATACCAGACGAAGAGGCGAAGGGCAATTCTTAGAAAAGTACATATAAGCTATTACGTGACCCAAGGGAAGGCACTTTTTTCAAAATGTCCCTTCTCTCGGGTCACTGTTCATTGATGGAGAGGTGCTGTTTTGCGATCTTAATGCCGGCTTTAATAGTCTCCTTTGATTACAAAATACGAGCCCCGAATGGTTCCAGCCAGTTTAGATTTCTGCCGGGCAAACTTAAAAACCCCTTCTAACTCCTTCGGTACCTCCATCCCTTCGGAAAGCTTAAAACCAACGGCCCGCTTCTTAGGGTCATCAACCGTATACATGACGTTGACCTCAAGACCGTCCTCATAAAAGACGAAGGCCCATTTGATATTTTCCACTTGAAAACTTGACGTTTCTAAAGGCTTGGCCGCAAACTCAATATCACGTTCTTCTTTCAAAACCCGGTTCACGTAATCAAGGGTCTCCTGGCTTTCGCTCGCGGGTACAACCGTAAATTCATGCTTATATTTGTTCATAAAATAACGGGCCTCATTCGCTCGTAAACCGGCAAGAGATTCTGCTACTGGCGAAGACTCTAAACCGACCGTAGACACGTTTTTAAAATCAACGATATAGGACATTTCCATCGCTCCTTTTATTTCATTATTTCCTAACGACAGGAATCCACATTTCACCATATACGAAGCCGTTACGCTGCCCCATCTCGACCGATGCATTTGGCCCGCCAACATAGGCAAAGTTCTTTGCTTCCGGCAAGACTTGACCGAAGGCAATGCCAGTAAGAAGATTACTCAATTCCTCAGCCGTCTGTCCTTCCCCTTTAACAACGAGGTATTCCCCCTTAGGGAATTGGATAACCCTGGATGCTTCCGGTACCGATTGCTCTGTCATGACGCCGGCATAATACATCAATTTGTTATTCACCGCTTCGTTCACGGCAAAAATGTAGTCATTTGCGGCGATGGCCTTTAAAGTGTCCAGCCTTCCATCTTGTTTGATGGCCGACCAAAAGTCTGCCTTTTCCTTGTTCAATCCAGCAAAGTCTGTGTACTTGCTCTTAAGCTCAGTTCCAATACCTAAAACGGTAAAGCTATCTTTTTCTTCCAGAGTATATTCTGCCATGTTCATAACCTTCCTTTGTTTTAAATTTATCAACTGATTTTTCTTTTCACTTGATAGGTTTATAATAGTCTTGAATCATGTCAAAAAATGATACTGTTTAGGAGTCTCAATGAAAAAAGTTGAACGGATTAATATCATTATGCGGTATATCAACAACCGGGCTCATTTTACGATTTCCGAAATCATGCGGGAATTTAATATCTCTCGTTCGACAGCGATTAGAGATATCAGAGAAATTGAAGCCATGGGGATGCCGCTTGTCGCCGAAGTCGGAAGGGATGGGGGTTATTTTGTCATGAACAACTCCGTCCTGCCCACTGTTCGCTTTACCGATAATGAGATTAAAGCTCTTTTTATTGCCTTTATGGCCACAAGAAATCTACAGCTCCCTTATCTAAAGAGCCGTCAGTCTTTAGCTGAGAAATTGCTGGGTCTCCTCTCGGAAAACCAGCAAGATGACCTTGTTCTGTTAAATCAAATCTTGCTTTTTGAAGGGACTAACCCCTATAATCCAGACCTGCTTGATCTGTCGGACCTGCCTCATCCCATGTTGGAAAAACTCATCCAAATCCTTCTTTCGGATCGCTATTTATGGATTGCCATCCAAGAAGAGAAGGCAATAAAGTCTTATCCGGTTTATCTCTTGCACCTTTATCGTGAAAAAGGCCTTTGGTTAATTGAAGGCTTTGACCTACAGGATGAGAGGAGGAGGATTTATCCTGTCGACAATCTTACCGATGTCAAACCATACTCTGCGAAAAAAAGATTAAGCAAGAAAAAGATTTTTGAAAAACTAAGTAAGCAAGAAGAAGTCATTAATCTTGTCGTTGAACTTGGTCCAAAGGCGATTGCCCAGTTCAAAAAGTACCACCCTTTAAAAGTTTCCATTTCCTATATGGATCCTTTCCAAACCTCAGCCATTCTAAGGACTTTTATCAATGTGAATCATTCCGAAGAATTGACCGAAATGACGAATTGGCTGCTTTTTCTTGGGCGGGATATCAAGATCAGGGAAGTGCCGCAAGAAGTCTTAGCAAGTTTGCAAGAGAAATTATGTTTATACTGCCCATAATCGGTACTGATTATTTATGTCTGCTTATAAAAAAACATTTAAGCTGCTTGACAGGGTTTACTATTTCTTTTCTCTAGCCCCCGGCGAATCCTATTTCAGAGCTTTAGCACTTGCATACATGTTGTATGGTGGATAATGAAGGAGCTTTTTTGAAAAAGGACAAAAGGAGGACATCTCGATGAACATTTTGCATGAACGGCCCGGCATTGGAGAGTATGTGGAATTGCGAGCCGCGGCAGGTCTCGATCCGAAGGAGGAGGAGGCTGCCCATACGGCATTAAGGAATTCGCTGTATTGCATCGTGATGAGAGGCGACCATGGGCAACTGCTTGGAATGGGGAGAATCATCGGCGACGGGGCTTGTTATTTTCAGATCGTAGACGTCCTGATCCATCCCTCCAGCCAAGGCGAGGAATGTCAGCAGACGATAATGAACGCATTGATGGAGTATTTGGAGCAGCAGGCGCCGCAAGGGGCACACATCCTGCTTATGGCCGATGTCCCATCCGTTGGCTTCTACAGGAAATACGGCTTCGAGCTGACTTACCCGAATTCGTTGAGCATGACCCGGAGGCTATAAGGCATGTTGAGCTTACTGCATTGAGCCAACGTATAACAACATGACATCTTACGTATATTATAGAGCGTATCATGATAGAGGCCCAGATGGAGGTTGATAGGAATGAATACGCAAAGAGCTATCGAAATCTCAGCATCGCCGGTTATGACAGACGTTACTTACCTAGGGGAGCCCGTATACATTCAACATGTGAATGAAGAGAGTGGCATCGCAAGAATTTACCCCCTTAGCAATCCGGAAGAGGAACGGGACGTTCCGGTTAACATGCTTATCGAAGGTTAAATAACAAGGAGGCGCGGCAAGCCCGCCTCCCGTACCCTCTTCAGAACATCGCATACGCTCGCTATCTCATGCGGGCGATGCTTCACCACATTGATATCTTCCGCAACCCTCCTCCGCAGCCATCGATTCCAATGAACAGCGCAGACCTTTTTTCTGAGAGTGTTAGCCCCTATTCATTCGAGCTGCCAATCGTTCATGCTCCGGTTCGATATGTATGAATACTTGCGCACGGCGGAACGCCGCCGTAATCGCCTGCTCGATGTCATCGCATAGCTGGTGAGCTGTAGCGATATCCAGCTTGGAGGGGACCACGAGATGGAAATCGACGTATTCGACGGGACCGGATCGACGGGTGCGCAAGTCATGGAACTCAATATATTGTTCTTGAAAAGATTCAATCACTTGCACAATTTCTCTTTCCTCTTGATCGGTCAAGCGAGCGTCCAGCAGGGGAGGAAAGGATTCCTTCATCAGCTTATACGCCTCTCTCATGATGTACAGAGCCAGGATTATGCCGATGATCGGATCCAATATCGTCCATCCGGTCAAGGTGGCCAATAACAGGCTGCAACCGACGCCTAAGGATGTATACACATCGGTAAGCAAATGCAGCGCATTGGATTTCATGGCGACCGAATTCAGCTCTGATGCCGCTTTGCTTACTCGGCGAGATACGATGAAATTGATGCCCGCCCCGACAAACATGACGATGACGCCCAAATAAGGCAGTTCAATCGGCGCAGGCTCGAACAGCTTGTGAACACATTCATACATAATCCAGGCGCCCGCAATAAAAATAAGCAGCGTCTCCACGGTTCCCGATATGTTCTCCACCTTGCCATGCCCGTATGGATGATTCTTATCCGCGGAACGGCCCGACAGCCGCACCGAGAAAAAAGCGATCAAGGAAGCCGCCAAATCCAGCGAGGAGTGGATCGCTTCCGAGATGACGGCAATCGAGCCGGTAAACATGCCTACGACGAGCTTCAACAAGACGACGAAGGCATTACTGAGCACCGATAACATAGCTATTTTCGGACCATTCACATGCATCACAACCCCAAGCTTCGTTATTGTTCATATACAATAACAAACGAAAGGCGAGTGGGTCTACAGAAACCTTTTTTCATGCTCGCCGTCATGTAGCGCCTACTTAAAAGTGTTGCTTCTTCGCAAACCGGCTGCGGCTTCCATTGAGCCATCGACGCATATGACCTATTGCCGGCGGATTATTCCGCTCGCTTGTGAACGCTTCCTTTGCTTTTTTCCCAGCGAAAAATTTTGTTCAAGCCTCTGAAAATGAGCCGGGATTCCTTCGTCAACAGCGGCCCCAAAATGGCAAGGATGAGGACGTACAGCGCAGCGAAGGGCTGGAGCAGCTCAAGCAGTCCGCCGGATTTGCCGAGGTTCGCCATGATAATGGAGAACTCGCCGCGGGATACAATGGTCAGTCCGATATTGGCCGACGCCTTGGGCGACAAGCCTGCGCTCTTGCCAGCAAGCATACCGGCCAGGAAGTTGCCGAACAAGGTCACCGCTACGGCTCCCACCGACAGCCACAAGGCTCCGCCGAGCGCGGAAGGAACGATGGTCAGTCCGAAGCTGAAGAAGAACAGCGCGCCGAAGAAATCACGGAACGGCAAAATCAGCTGCTCGATTCGTTTCATGTGCATCGTCTCAGCGAGTATGAGCCCGGTCAGCAGCGCTCCGATCGCTTCCGCTACGTGAATCGTCTCCGAGAACCCGGCTACGAGGAATAAGAAGCCGAACACAAGCAGCAAAAACAATTCATTCGAACGGATGTTGAAGACCTTATTCAGAAGAGGCGCAGCTGAGCGCCCTGCAATCAGCAAGAGAAGCATGAATCCCAGAGCATACAAGGCTGACAATATGACGCCGCCGACAGAGGACGAGTCGCTCAGGACCAGCCCGGACAGGACGGAGATGTATACCGCCAGGAAAATGTCCTCGAACATGATGATGCCCAAAATCATCTCGGTCTCGGGATTGGCCGTTCGCTTCAGATCGACGAGCACCTTCGCCACAATCGCGCTGGATGAAATAGTCGTAATGCCGGCCATAACCATCGTTTCCTCAATAGGGAAGCCGTTGACCCACCCATAGAGCAAGCCTAAAGTAAAGTTAATAAGGATATAGATCGTTCCGCCCATGACGATGGAGCGGCCTGATTTCATTAAGCGGCCGATTGAAAACTCCAGCCCCAAATAGAACAGCAGAAAAAGCACGCCAAGCCGTCCCATAAATGCAATGACCTCCGCGCTCTCGATAAATCGGAAGTCGAATGCGCCAATATGCGGCGCATGGGGGCCTACGGCCATGCCGACCAAAATATAAAAAGGAATGACCGAAGTCCGAATGCTGGCCGCGAGCAGTCCAACCAGGGCAATGAGAAGAACGGCAAGTCCAACTTCCAGTACGAGATGATCCATGATCAGCGTCTCCCGGTTTGCAGCAGCTGCTTCAACTGCTTCAATTGGTGGCGTTCGCCCGCAACGACGAGGATCGTGTCTGCCTTAAAGGTATACTCCGGACCGGGATTGATATGCTTGGCGCCTTTCTCAATAGCGGCAATAATCGTGACTCCCGCCGTCTGACGGATATTCGCTTGGCCGATCGTGCTGCCGACACAGGCAGCATCAGGCGCGACTCTGTACCATTCAATCGTCAAATCCTCTAAAGCGACATCCATCGTCTCCAATGCCTTCGGCCGGTAAGTCATTCCCCCGACGATCGCCGCAAGTTGTCTTGCTTCTTCATCCTCGAGCGTAACCATGGATGTGCAATCATCCTGATCATGGTTATCAAAATGATACATTTCGCGCCGGCCGTCATCATGGATGACAACGACCAGCCTATCGCTGCTTTGCGTTACCATTTCGTATTTATGACCGATGCCTGGCAGGTCGGTTTCTTTAATGTACATGCCCTCAACCTCCTCAACTGCGGTTAGTGTGTGAATAAAGCAGGGATTTTAATCAGGAAATGGGGGAAATGGCAGCGAACGAGCCGTCCGTGCCGTAGGGTCAACACTGAAGAACTGGCAAAAATGCCCTTGACTTACGAACTGGAAAAATGTTAAGATTCTTATCGACCGACAGTCAGTCGGGTGCGTGGGGGTATGAACAATGAGGATTTCTAAAAAACCGGAAGAACGAAGAAACGAAATATTGGACGCCGCCGAGTTGCTTTTCACGACAAAAGGTTTTTCCAAAACAACGGTTAACGATATTTTGCACATGGTTGGGATCGCCAAGGGCACGTTCTATTATTACTTTCAATCCAAGGAAGAGGTCATGGACGCGATTGTCATGCGTTTTATTGACTTCGGAGTCGAAGCCGCTAAGGCAGTCGCCGCCCATCCCGAGCTGACGGCTCATGACAAAATATTTCAGATCATGATGTCGCAGCAGCCGGACGCAGGCCGGAAGGAACAAATGATCGAGCAGCTGCACCAAGTGAACAATGCGGAAATGCATCAGAAAAGCTTGATAGAAACGATTCTTCAACTAACCCCAGTCTTGACGGAAGTCATTGAACAAGGAATAGCGGAAGGGGTGTTCGATACTCCTTATCCCAAAGAAACGGTCGAAATCCTGCTGGTGTCTTCCCAATTTATATTTGACGAAGGAATTTTCCAGTGGCAGCCCGATGAATTGATGACCAAAGCAATTGCATTTACTTCCATGATGGAAAAAATGTTGGGAGCGGAAAAAGGCAGTTTCGACTATATGATTGGTAAATTCGGCCGATCTCTGAAAAATGGAAATTGCAATGAAAATTAGGAAGCGGTGATTGGGATGGACAACATTATCGTGGTGAAAGATTTTGTGAAGAAATATGGGGATTTCACAGCGGTCGACCGGGTATCCTTTGAAGTCGAGAGTGGAAGCATCTTCGGTTTTTTAGGACCTAACGGCGCGGGCAAAAGCACTACAATCAACACCTTATGTACGATCATGGAGAAAACGTCGGGCGTGCTGCTTATCGACGGCAAGGATGTAAACCGGGATAAAGACAAGGTCCGAAGCGTGATTGGGGTTGTGTTCCAAGACTCAACCCTCGACAACAAAATGACGGTTGAAGAAAATTTGAAGATGCACTGCTATTTTTACGGTTTGCCGAAATCCATTATGAATGAGCGTATTGATTTTGTGCTGGAGATCGTTGATATGACGGACTGGAAAAAGGCAATGGCCGGCAGCTTGTCGGGAGGCATGAAAAGAAGAGTCGAGATCGCCAGAAGCCTCCTGCATTTTCCTAAAGTTTTGTTTTTGGATGAACCTACGACAGGGCTTGATCCGCAGACGAGAGCGAATACTTGGGAGTACATTATCAAGCTCCAAAAGGAGAAAAATTTGACGATATTTTTAACGACTCATTATATGGACGAGGCTGAAATTTGCAATAAAGTGGCTGTTATGGACCACGGCAAAATTATTGCGTTCGATGAGCCGCACGCATTGAAGCAGCGATACACCAAAGACAAAGTTCATATCGCTAGCAGCGACGAGCGTGCATTAGAATACTTGTTGCAACATTTTGAGATGAGCTATGAGAGAAAAAACGGTTACTTCGCCGCAGAATTTACCCGATTATCCGACCTGCTGGACATCGTCAGCGAACATCGGCCGGCGATTACCGATATCGAAATTAAAAAAGGTACGTTAAACGATGTGTTTCTTGAAATTACGGGCAAGGATATAAGGGGGTAACTGGGGATGCGCATTGTTGCGGCGATATGGTTTCGAAATGTCAAACTATTTATCAGAAATCGTGTGCAATTGGTTTTAATGCTGATAATGCCGTTTTTTTATTTATATTTGTTAAGCTCCGCTTTCGCAAGCACATCGATAACCAATCCGTTACATTATGTGCTGGCCGGTATTGTAATCATTGTCGTGTTCCAGACATCGCTGAATATCGCAACCTCGACGATCGAAGATATCGTGTCCGGGTATATGAAAGAAGTGCTTGTTAGTCCTGTCAAAAGAATACAGATCGCGGCCGGACAAATGCTGGCCTCGGCAACGATTGCTACGTTCCAAGGGATTATGATTTTGATCATCGGTTATTGTATCGGCATGACCTATGCATCCATTTTGACCCCCTTTGCCATTATCGGCTTCATGATTTTAGTCGGACTTGTATTTTCGGCGTTCGGATTATTTTTAGCGACATTAGCCAAAAATTCGCAGACCTTTCAGATTGTCTCGGTCGCCGTTACAACGCCGTTCACTTTTTTATGCGGCGTGTACATTCCGCTTAGCTTGCTGCCGGACGGCTTGCAGTATATGGCGTTGTTTAATCCGATGACCTATGCCGCGGCATTTTTCAGAGCGCTTAGTTTAGAAAAAATGTCTTTGCCGCCAGACGAGTTAGTCGCCGAACAGCTCGCGTTTAAAGTAAGTGATTTTGTGATAACTCCTCAACTGGGCATCATCTTTATCATTTCATTCGGGATCTTATTTTTATTGCTCTCGACGATTGCCTTTGCCAAAGTTGATTTTTCAAGAATGAACCGGGCGCAAGGAACGAAAGATATTTTTCAGCAATAGAAAATAGGAGCAGTGCGGACCTTGGTTCCGTTATTTGTACACGATTAACGGATTCCCGGTCCGCATGACTGCCCCTCAAAATCATTCAGATTCTCCTATTTCATCGCAGCGCTAATGATTCATATACCAATGCAATGCTCTTTTTTCCAGTTCCTTCACAAACGCATCTTTTCCGTCCATATAAGCTTCAATATTGCATCATATCAATGATCGGCTTGGCCTTTAGCCCGGGTACCGAGGTACCTCCATTTTCCGTCCCGTAGACCACCAGGTCGGCTCTTTGATGGGGGAGGTGCTTCGCCATATAGATGTCCTCCGCAACCATCCAATTAGTCACCCACATATCGCGCGCTCCTTCTCCGTCTCTAGCTAGTCCTCTCGACAGTCTCGTCTCTCTTGGGCAATCGACCCATATCGCAACATCGTATTGCTCCGCCAATTCGTGCCGGATGGAGTACACTCCTTCCACAATGACCACCCCGCCCACCGGAACCGTATGCCATTCCGCCAATGTATCGCTATCCCAATCATACCGTTGATAGCGGCCTTCCCGGTCTTGGCTGAGTGGGCACAGCACTTGGCGCCGCATGCGCTGCCAATCGAAATCCGCGCCGACGGGCTTCTCCATCGGGGAGCCTTCGACGATATCAGCGAATGGCAAATAAAAATCGTCCATATGCACAACGGTTGCATTCGGACATTCCGCCGCTAATTGAGATGCGAGTGTGCTTTTGCCCGAGCCGCCGCAGCCATCGATTCCGATGACCAGCGTCGCATGTCTTCGCGGAACGATGTCTATCGCTTGAATCAACTGCTCGATCGTTTGAAATGCGCTTTTTTTCATCACAAACTCCATCCGGCCCTCCACTACTCCTCTTTAGTGTAAGCGTTAACCGCCTTTGACTGTCGCCAATGGCTTGCATCTTGCCACGACGCCGGCAAGACCTGCTCCGACGACGCTCTCGATAATCTGCTCCACATCCTTGTAGGCTTGCGGCGCTTCGTCGATAATCGACTCCAGCATGCGCTGATTCACGACGACTTCGTCGTCCGTGCCGACCTGAAGCGAGGCCGCGAACTCGTCTACGGTCACAAGCTGCTTCGTGGCGCTGCGCGAACGGACGCGCCCTGCGCCGTGGCAGATGGAGTAGTAGTTCGCCGCACCTGGGTCACGGCCGACCATCAAGTAAGATGCGCTGCCCATGGAACCCGGGATAAGCGCCGGATGTCCGGTCGCCGCATACGGCTTCGGATTATCCGGATGGTGCGGCGGCAGCGCGCGAGTCGCCCCTTTGCGGTGCACGAACATGCGGCGTCCGTTATGACTTTCTTCCCATGCATAGTTGTGCATCAAATCATACAACGTTGTCATCTCGACCTTCGACCCGAGCACATCGCGGAACGCTTCGCGAATGCCGAACGCCATCAGATGGCGGTTCACAACCGCATAGTTCAGCGCTGAATACATCAGATGGACATAGCGCTCCGCCACCGGCTCCGACAACGGGGCGAACACTAACCTTGGATCGGCCGTCCCGACACCGGCTGACCGCATCCATTGCGCCATCTCTTTGCTGCACTGCTGACTGACAGCGCCGCCCCAGGCTCGCGATCCGGAATGGATCATGACGATGACCTGGCCGTCGAACAATCCCCAAGCTTCGGCCGTATCCCGGTTCGACTCATCGATCTCCACCGCCTGGATTTCCGCGAAGTGGTTGCCGCCGCCGAGCGTTCCGAGCTGGCGGTGGGAACGATGCCATGCTGCGGCCGGCATCTCGTTCAGCATCTCTGCGTCGAACGCGAATTTGCTGTGTTCCACATGGGTGAGGGAGGTCATCTTTTTCGGCGTATACGAGTCCGGCACGTATTTTTTGGGCAAGCCATGAAGCCCTTTGACCAGCACATGCTCCAGGCGGATGTCCGAGAAATGGCCGCGCGCATGAGAGTCGACAGGAACCAGCTTCTCGATCGCCTTCACCAGCTTGCGCCGCAGCTTCACATCCTGCAAGGCGTCGCGGTGGACATTCGTCAGATGCACCCGCATGCCGCATCCGATATCGCTCCCAACGATAGAAGGGGAGACATAACCATCACTGGCGTTCCATACGGCGGTCGTGCCGATGCAGGTGCCGACACCGACATGGACGTCCGGCGTATAGCTCATATAGACACGGTTCGGGATTTGCAAATTATTGTTGGCCATTTCAAATACTTTGGCCCCCAGATCTTGATAAAGAGCGTTATTGGCATAAACGTGGAGCGTGCCGGCAGGCAGCTCGATGGTGCGGTAATAGCATTCTTGAGCAGGCAGGTCACTGCCATATATAAAATTATCCGTATGCATATATATCGTAATTCCTTTCTCATTTCCGTTCGAGTTTATTGAATAATACAAAATAAAAAAGACCGCAGACTCTCGTCCCGCGGCCATTTGATCATAATAAAAAGCCATAGACGTCATCGTCTACGGCAAGCAACCGATTAAGCCTCCCCGCGAGGGGGATCACCCGATTATCTTGTTCTCACTCCGTAGAGGCCGACGAGAGACTGTTCCCAATCGATATGCAATTGCAATGCCGCAGCTTGATTCCATGTCATCTTCATCAACCTCCTTTTCCAAAATATACATTCATCATAAAATGGCAGTGCTCTCGATGTCAATCTTTATTTTTCTCCACGAACGCTTTGACGCACTCTTCGCACACGCATGCTTTCCGGCGCTGTTCCGCCGGTATCTTCTCCAGCAGCTCCTGGGGAACGGAGCGCTTCATGCACCAGCATTCGGTATGAGGCCGCCCGGCCGCATACGCGCAATGATTGGGCTGTCCGCATAACGGACAGCGTTGAGGATCGATTAGAACGGTATTCATATGTACTGTACACCTGCTTCGGACTGAAATTTGTACGCCTGTACCAAGTATACCAGAATGCGCCGATTCCAAATACGGCACTGATCACAGGGAGCAGTTCACGCAACTCACACGATATCCCGTTGGCAGATTCACAAAAAATCCCCGTCAAAAAAATAGAAAGGAAGGAATCGGATTGAGGCGCTTGACTTGCCAAGATCTGAAGTGCGGAAATAAATGTGGGCGTGAATACGGTCTTGCGCCACCTGGTTGAACGGCTGCTCCATGCCGAAGCATTGGATTGCGAGCAATTGGCAGTGATGAACGATGGATATAGACAAACTGTATCTCTCCATTCCGCTTGTCGCAGGCACATTGCTAACCGACATTTTCCCTCATTTGCAAGCCAGATATATGAACAGATGAATGAACGATTGGGGAGGTATTATATTGATTGGTCCGAGGAGTAAAACCGATCGCTGCCGCGTATGTTTACTTTCGTCATCATTGATGATACTATGTACCAAATAAGAAACGCCATGAAGAGAAGAGTAGATGAATGAGGAAGCCTTGCAGAGAGCTCCGGCAGCTGAAAAGGAGCAGGATTCCCTTCGTTGAACCAAGCCTCTGAGCGGCGCATCGGAACGGGTTGCCGGGATGGTGCGACAGGTGCTCCTGTTACAGAGCTAGGGTATAAGCATCCGATGCGGCTGCCGTACCTGATGAGGCGGATATAGCGATATATCGGCGAACCGGGGTGGCACCGCGACAGCAAATCTCGTCCCCAAGACAGCAGTCTTGGAGGCGGGATTTTTTTATTTTCCTGCATGAAGAACAAACCATACAAGGAGGTTGTGCATGATGAATCCTGGCAAGGAAACGGCGGAAGCCGCGAATTTTTTGGAAAAGCTGGTGCGGGATGATATCGCGCAAGGGGAGTATCACAGACCTGTCGCCACAAGATTCCCCCCGGAACCGAACGGGTATCTGCATATCGGGAGCGCGTATGCGATCCATGTGAATCATTCTATTGCGAGCAAGTATAACGGGGCGTTTCATCTGCGCTTTGATGACACGAATCCGCTGAAGGAGGATAACAAATATGTGGATGCGATCCGGGAAGACATCGAGTGGCTGGGATATGAACCGGCGGTCTACTTCGGTTCGGACTATTCGGAACAAATATATGAGTATGCCGTCAAGCTGATTCACAAGGGGAAAGCTTACGTCTGCGATCTGACGCCCGAACAAATGACCGAATACAGAGGGACATTGACCGAACCGGGAACAGATAGCCCATTCCGCAATCGGCCCGTGGAGGAGAGCCTGCTCTTGTTCGAACGAATGCGGAAGGGAGATTTCCCGGCCGCATCCAAAGTGCTTCGCGCCAAAATCGATATGTCCTCGCCCAACCTGAATCTGCGGGATCCCGTGCTATATCGTATCGTGCATGCGGAGCACTATCGGACGGGGAATGACTGGTGCATCTATCCAATGTATGATTTTGCCCACCCGATTCAGGATTGGATCGAAGGAATTACCCATTCCTTCTGTTCTGCCGAGTTCAAAGACCATCGTCCGCTGTATGAATGGGTGCTCCGTGAGCTGGAAGCTCCGGAGCCGCCGAAGCAGCGGGAATTCGGACGATTAAGTCTATCCGGGATGGTGACAAGCAAGCGGTATTTGCGCGAGCTGGTGGAAGGGGGCTTCGTGGACGGCTGGGATGATCCGCGTCTTCCCACTCTCCGCGGGCTGCGGCGCAGAGGGGTCACCCCGGACAGCATTGCACGATTTATGGAGGAGATCGGGATCCTGAGACAGAACAGCGTCATTGACTCTGCCATGCTCGATCATTTTATCCGCCAGGATTTGAAGGAGAGAACGATCGGTTATATGGCTGTCCTGAACCCGTTGAAGGTGATTATAACCAACTATCCGGAAGATCGGACGGAAATACTCCGCCTTAAAAATAAAGAAGGAGATGAAGCGTTAAGCACCAGGGAGGTGCCCTTCGCCAGAGAGCTGTTCATCGAGAAGGAAGACTTCATGGAGGAGCCGATTGCCGGGTTCCACCGGCTGTCTCCAGGAACGGAGGTGCGGCTGAAGGGGGCGTACTTCATCCGGTGCGAGCAGGTGGTGAAGGAGCCGGTGACGGGGGAGATCGAGGAACTGCACTGTACCTATGATCCCGCGACCAAGAGCGGGTCCGGATTCAACGCCAGAAAGGTGAAAGCGACGATTCACTGGGTGTCTGCGGCGCATGGCATTCCGGCTGAGGTTCATGTGTACGATGCGCTGCTGCGGCCTTCCGCCGTGCTGAAGGAGTCGGGAAACTGCTGGGAGGAGCTGGTCAATCCTCATTCGCTCGTCCAAATGAAGCACGCCGTGCTGGAGCCCGCCTTAAAGGACGCTTCCGCCACTGAAAAAGTTCAGTTCGTGCGGCACGGCTATTTCTGCCTCGATACGAAATATACGACGGAGGACAGACGCGTGTTCAACCGGATAGTCTCTCTCAAGGATTCATGGAAGAGAGAAAGATAAGCTGCTCGGCCGCAAAAAAAGGGAGTTGCCGTTCAGGCCGTATTCCCCTTATAATGGACAGCACAAGGGAGGTCGGTAGAAATGGCAAAGCAGTTTGCCGGAATCGGCAACGACTCATGCAAAGCCTAATATTGGGGCGATACTTTGCATGGGGCGGACAGTGATCATAAGGACATGTCGCCCGAGAGAGCTTGATATCGTTTCTAATAATGGGCTTTGCACCTTATTTCCATTCCATCAAAAATAAGGGGCTGTAAAGCAATGTTGAAACCATTTATTAGAAACCATCAATATAATCTGATTAAGAAGCAGACCGATCTTCTGCAGCATGCCTGCAACACGGTGACCGATCCGAAAGTCGTGGAATCGGTACGATACAGCACGCTCACCAAAATCGTCGAAGCGTTCCCGGATGCGGAAGAGGCGCAGAAGCAAGCGCTGGAGAAAATCTCGACGCTGCATTCAACGGTGGAATTCCAGGACTATTTGGAGTCGCTGGTGCCGTACATGACGGAATTTGCGCCCGTGACGGAAAAGCAGATCAGGAAGCTGTTCCCTAAAATCAAAAAGCTGAAGGTTCCCAATGCCGCTGACATCGATTTCCGCTATGTCACCTATGTGGGCTGGACCGACATCGCGACGAATCGAATGTTCTTTGTGTACCATCTGAACGGCCAGCTAGTCGGCATCGAAGGAAGATATACCCCGACGAGCAAGAAGAGCGTATGCTTTTTGTGCAACCGGCATCAAGAGGTCGCGTTATTCTCGGCGGTAACGAAATCGAAGCCGGCGAACGCCTCGCCTGATTACTACAAGGCCATCGGCAACTATGTATGCATGGATAGCGACGCCTGCAACAAGAGCATTACGAATATCGGCACATTGGAAAAATTTATAGGCAACGTTATAGGTTGAACGTATCGATACAGACAGAGGCTGCTGGAGCATATCCGGCGGCCTTTTCTATTCAAAGCGCCATTTCGACCGTCATCTTGCATAACAATCGGCGGGAACGAGGGATACTGTAATAGCAGCCCATCTTGATAGCGAGAAGGTGAAGAATGGAGACGGTAAAAGAATTATTGCTGATTACGGGACGAATCGCCCCGATATTTCCGCTTATATTAATAGTTACACCGTATATGGGGAAGCGATCTATCGGCGAATTGCCGGTATTCGATTTTCTCGTCATTATCGCGCTGGGTGCCGTAGTCGGCGCCGATATCGCCGATCCGAAGATCGAGCATCTTCATACTTTTTTTGCTATCGTTCTCATTGGCCTTATGCAGAGAGCCGTCTCTTCTCTTGCCATCAGATCAAGAAAATTCCGCAAATGGATTGCCTTCGCGCCGACCGTCGTCGTGCACCAGGACAGATGGTCAAGCGAAATCTGAGAAAAGGGCGTTATTCCGTCGATAACATCCTTCAGATGCTGCGAGAGAAAGATGTGTTCAATATAGATGACGTCGAACTCGCCGTGCTGGAGGCGAACGGCAAATTAACGGTGTACAAAAAACCGCAAAAAACAACCGTTACCGCAGAGGATTTGGGAATCGCCAAAACAAAAAAGGGACTTGCTTACCCGATCATCGTGGATGGTTCGGTTTCCGAAGAAGTGCTGTCCTACTTGAAAAAAGATATGACATGGCTGGAATCACAGATGCAAGCCAAAGGTTTGCTAGCGAAAGATATCTTTTTTGCCTCTGTAGATGAGGATTGCCGGCTTCATATTTCGCACCCCGCATCTGGTCCCATCCCGGCGATACGGCATTAAAGACACAGGCTTGGCGACAGATTCGAATCAGAAAGGAGCGGCTCCGTCATGGAAGCCAAAACAAAACCGCGAATCAAGCTGCACGGCTTCAACAATTTGACAAAATCATTAAGCTTCAATATGTACGATATTTGTTATACGAAGACCAAAGAAGAGCGTGAAGCTTATATCGAGTATATCGACGAACAATATAACGCAGACCGGTTAACGGAGATATTGGAGACCGTAACCGAGATGATTGGCGCGAATATCGTCAACACCGCCAAGCAAGATTATGTTCCTCAAGGAGCGAGCGTGACCATGCTCGTATCCGAGGGACCCGTGATCGAGGTTCCCCGCACATCATCCGACGCAATTCCCGAGCCTCTTCCCGAGGCGGTGGTCATGCAGTTGGATAAAAGCCATATTACGGTTCACACGTATCCCGAATACCACCCGAATGAAGGGATCAGCACCTTCCGAGCGGATATCGATGTAGCCACTTGCGGCGAAATCTCGCCCTTGAAAGCCTTGAATTATTTGATTGACTCCTTCGACACCGATATTATGACGATTGATTACCGGGTTCGGGGGTTCACGCGCGATATCGATGGCCGCAAATTATATATCGATCACGATATCCGCTCGATACAAGACTATCTTGACGACAGCATCATCCGGCAATTCGATCTGATCGATGTCAATGTGTATCAAGACAACATATTCCATACGAAGTGCCGGCTCAAAGCGTTCGATTTAGACAATTATTTATTCGGATATTCCAAAGAGGAAATAACCGCAGAGGAACAGCAGGCCATCACGAAAAAAATTAAAACGGAAATGGACGAGATCTTTTTTGGAGTCGCTTCCTTGCGTTCCTGAAGCCATCAAAGCAGCTTGAGCAGTCGCTCACGCTGCCTTTATGGTTTCTTTTTTTTGCCGCGAGAGAACTCCAATGTAGATCATATGAATGTTTGGTGTGATAAATATCACACTTGATGTGTACACTAAGCAAAACTTGAACTGGGATAAGGAGGTAATCGAATGACAACGAGAACCCCAGAGCTGGATTCCCTCATTATTGGAATTGACGTCGGCTCGACGACAGTCAAAGCGACCGTGGTGGATCCAGACAGCAAGCAGATCGTATGGTCGGATTATCAGCGCCATCATACGAAGCAGGCAGAAAAAGTGTTAGAGTTGCTGGTTGCCATCGGCAACGAATTTCCGGATGTGAAGCCGGAAAATATCCGTGTCTTTGCGACCGGCTCCGGCAGTGGTCCTGTCGCTCCTCATATCGGCGCGAAATTCGTGCAGGAGGTCAATGCGGTCACGATGGCCGTGGAGCATCTCCATCCCGATGTCGGGAGCGTTATCGAACTCGGAGGGCAGGATGCGAAGATTATTATTTTCAAGGAAAACAAGGAAACGGGCAATAAGCAGGCGCTTACCTCGATGAATGACAAATGCGCCTCCGGTACGGGCGCCACGATCGACAAGTGCATGATTAAAGTAGGGATGCCTGCAGAAGAAGTAGGCAAGCTGCGCTTTGACGATTCGAAATTGCACCATGTCGCCGCCAAGTGCGGCGTATTTGCCGAAACGGATATCGTTAATCTTGTGAAAAGCGGCATTCCATCAGGGGAGATCATGTGCTCGCTCGCAGATGCCATCGTCATGCAAAACCTCTCCGTGCTCACTCGGGGCAACACGCTGCGGCACCGGGTCCTGCTGCTGGGCGGGCCGAATACCTATTTGCCTTTCTTGCAGGAATGCTGGCGGTTGCGAATTCCTCAGACCTGGAAGGAGCGGGGCTACGAATATCCGACAGATGTGCCCATCGACAGCTTGATCTTCGTTCCGGATAATTCGCAGTATTATGCGGCTTACGGCGCTGTCCTGTACGGCCTGCATGAACCGGCGGATGTCGGCTTATACACGGGATTGGAGATGCTGAAGGAGTTCATTGCCCACGGCCGCAAGGCGAAGCTGGGCGAGAAGGCAGGCCCGCCGCTGGTGGCCAGCGAAGCGGATCTGGAGCAGTTCCGCCGGAGCTACAGCATTCCCAAGTTCACTTCCGCTACGTTCGCGCCAGGTCAGAAGGTAAGGGCGGTCATTGGATTAGATGGCGGTTCCACTTCGTCCAAAGCCGTTCTGGTCGATGAACAAGGGGATATTCTGCTGAAAGAATATCAGCTGTCCAAAGGCAATCCGCTGGAAGATACGAAAGAAATGCTGAAGCGGATCCGGGATACGCTGATGAGACAAGGGGCCGAGCTGGAGATTATCGGCTTCGGCGCTACGGGATACGCCGCAGACGTGCTGGAAAAAACGTTGCGTGCAGACGTGAACATTGTAGAGACGGTCGCGCATATGATGAGCGCCGTTCACCAATTCGGCGACATCGATGTGATTTGCGATATCGGCGGTCAGGACATCAAGGTTCTCTTCCTCAAAAACCGGGATATTCGCAATTTCAAGCTGTCCAATCAATGCTCCGCCGGCAACGGAATGCTCCTGCAAGCGATGGCGGATCAGTTCGGCATTCCGGTTCAAGAGTATGCAAATACGGCTTTTCATGCCGATTTGAGTCCCAAATTTTCATACGGGTGCGCGGTATTCCTCGATGCGGACCGG
Source organism: Paenibacillus dendritiformis (assembly GCF_945605565.1). Classification (NCBI taxonomy): domain Bacteria; kingdom Bacillati; phylum Bacillota; class Bacilli; order Caryophanales; family Paenibacillaceae; genus Paenibacillus; species Paenibacillus dendritiformis. The sequence goes on from NZ_OX216966.1 coordinate 3,899,832, forward strand.
GTCAATTTTCAGAAGGAAGGGTATTCGAAGGAGGAATTGCTCGCTGGACTCGCTCTCGTCCTGCCCAAAAACGTATGGCAGTATGTCGTGCAGATTCCGCGCATGTCCGAACTCGGGCGCAAGTTCGTGCTGCAGGGCGGAACCCAATACAATCTGGCAGCCGTCAAGGCCCAGGTCGACTATATCAAGGAGCGGGTTCCCGATGCCGAGGTATACGTTCATCCGCATCCGGGGGAAGCGGGGGCGATCGGAGCCGCCATGGAAACGCTGCGCGTGGTGAAGCGGCGGGGCTATTCCAGCTTCTTGGGCCTGGATGCCGCGATTGATCTGCGTTATGTAAGCCGCAACGATGAATCGACCCGCTGCAATTTTTGTCCCAACCACTGCAGCCGGACGTTTATCGATTCCGAGACGCCGGACGGCCAGACGGCCCGTTATATTAGCGGGTTCTCTTGTGAAAAAGGAACGGTGGAAGATCAGGAAGCGGTCGTGAAATTAACGAAAGAGCGGCAAGCGTTGAAAAAGCATTATCCGAATCTCGTCGAATATGAAGCACGGCGCATGTTCCAGCACTTCTACGATGCGGAACCGCTTCCGGAAGCGGGGCTGGAGATGGAGGACGTCCTGTTGACACGCCGCTTGTTCGGATTTGGCATGCGCAAAATACCGCAGAGGCGTCCGTTCGCACGCTCTTCCGCCGAGTCGATGGAGCGGCGCCAGCGGATCCGGATCGGGATACCGAAAGTACTGAACATTTGGTCCACCGCTCCGTTCTGGCGCACGTATTTCGAGACGCTCGGCATCGATAAGCGCAACATCGTATTCAGTGATAACACGAGCGAGGAAATGTGGCAGGAAGGCGGAAAATATGGCTCGATCGATCCTTGCTATCCGTCGAAAGTGGCCCAGGCCCATGTCCATAATCTGCTGTTCAAGCACCATGAGTCCAAACCGCTGGATTACATCTTTTTCCCGTGCATCACGCATATTCCGACCCATCTTCACAATGTGATGGACTCGGCAAGCTGCCCGATTGTGGCGGGCGCTCCGAACGTGATCAAAGCCGCCTTCACCAAGGAAGTCGATTTTTTCGAGACGAGAGGAATCACCTACCTGGACCCGGCGGTTACCTTCACCGAACCGAACATGCTGAAAAAACAGCTGTTCGAAGCATTCGCCGAGCAGCTGCAGATCACCGAAGACGAGAGCGATTTTGCCGCAGAGCAGGGATGGAAGGCGATGGATCGGTTCGATGCCGAAATGCAGGAGAAGGGCAAGGAGATCCTGGAGCAGATCGAGCAGGAAAATCGTCTTGCCATTCTGATGATTGGCCGCCCTTATCATTCCGACCCCGGATTGAATCACGGCGTGCTCGAAGAGTTCCAGGTGCTCGGTTACCCTGTATTGTCCATGCGCGCCATTCCGAAAGACGAGGCATGGCTGCAGCGCTTTTTCAGCGAAGATCTGAAGAGCGGCCGCGTCGAATATGCTCTCGAAGTCAGCGATGTATGGCCTGAAAATTTCAGCTCCAACAGCGTGCAAAAAGTATGGGCGGCCAAGTTCGCCGCGCGTCATCCCAATGTGGCGGTATTGGACTTGTCCAGCTTCAAATGCGGCCATGATGCGCCTACCTACGGCCTGATCGAATCGATCATATCGACGGCCGGGACGCCGTATTCGGCGCTGCATGATATCGACGCCAACAAACCGGGCGGCTCGATCAAGATCAGGGTGAAGACGTATGCGCACAGTCTCGGTCTGCATGAAGAGCGGCTTCAGGATCTGGCGCGCAAAAAGGCGGAGCTGCAGCAGCGGCTGGATCAAAAGCTCGCCGAGCTCACGGGCAGAAAACCGGGAGATCAAGCTGAGGTTATATAGCATTCAAATCTAACGAAGGAGTGACGTAAGAGATGTCTGTTGCAGGAAGCAAGCAAAAAGTCAAAGATCAGGCGACTATCGAGGAGATGCTGCTTAACTTTCAGAAGGAGCAGGAAGAAGCGCTGGGCCTGGATCAGCAGACGGCGAGTCAATGGTTCGATCCGGTACCGCGGCAATTCTTGGCCAAGGACAAAGCGACGACAACCCTTCTCTTCGGGGGCTTGACGATGGCTCACGATTATTTGGTCGAGGGCGCGCTGACGGGGATGGGGTATCGGGTGAAGCATATGGATTGTCCGGACAATGAGTCCCTGCGCTACGGCAAAGAGTTCGGCAATCGCGGACAGTGCAATCCAACCTACTTCACGGTAGGCAATCTGATCAAATATCTGCATCATCTGCGGGATGTGGAAGGGAAATCAAAGGAAGAGATCATATCCAGCTATTTGTTCGTCACGAGCGGTTCCTGCGGCCCTTGCCGCTTCGGCACCTATGTGACGGAGTACCGGAAGGCCTTGCGCGATGCGGGATTCGACGGGTTCCGGGTACTCATTTTTCAGCAGACGGACGGGTTGAAGCAGGCGACCGGCAGCGAATCGGCATTGAAGCTGGATACCGCGTTTTTTCTCAGCTTTTTGAAGGCCGTGCTTCTGGGAGACATTTTGAATGCCCTCGCTTATCGTATCCGCCCCTATGAAGTGGAAGCCGGTGCGACGGATGCCGCGCTGGAACGGTGCAAGCGGTATCTCTATGAAGCGCTGAGCGAACGCAAACGGCTGCGGCAGGCTCTGCTCAAATCCCGCAAGGAACTGCAGGCCGTCCGGGTAGACCGGACCAAGGTCAAGCCAAAAGTAAGCATTATCGGGGAGTTCTGGGCCATGACCACCGAGGGAGACGGGAATTATCAGCTGCAGCGTTTCCTCGAAAATGAAGGGGCTGAGGTTGAAGTGCAATCGATGACGGCCTGGATCTTGTTCCTGATCTGGTCCGGGCGCTTCGATACGAAGGAGCGGATGACGCTTCGTCAAGCCGACTCCGGGAAGCATGGCCTGGAAGGGAAAAATCCGCAGAAGCGGCTGCGGATGCTGTGGCTCGCCGATCGCGCACTGCGGGTCATGTTCCACGCGTATGCGCGGGCCATCGGTCTGTATCACTATCACCTGCCGGACATGGAGGAGATTGCCCGGGTCGCCCATGAGCACTACAACAATCATCTCCGGGGCGGAGAAGGCCATATGGAGGTCGGCAAGCTGATCTTGAACGTCAAGAAGCGAAAGGTGAACATGACGATCTCCGTCAAGCCGTTCGGCTGCATGCCATCTTCCGGAGTATCCGACGGGGTTCAATCGTTAATTACCGAGAAATATCCCGACGCGATCTTCCTGCCGATCGAGACGACGGGAGACGGGGCGATCAACGTGTACAGCCGGGTGCAGATGATGCTGTTCAAGGCCAAGCAGGCGGCGCAGCAAGAATTTGACGAGGCGTTATCGAAAAAAAGCATGACCGCGGATCAGCTGCAAAAAATAAGCGATCGTTCGCGCTTTACCCGTCCGCTGCGGACAAGCCGTCATGTCGTCGCATGCACGGCGGCGAACGGCGTATATGGGGTCCATCGGATATTCAATGGTTCAATGGCCACAAGCTGGCTCTCCCGGTCGCTGCGGATCCTGTCGCCACGGTCATCGCGATAAGCGGGGATGCAGCCTCAGGCTGTCGACAAAGTCCTGTCGACAGCCTATTTCTTATGATGCGCGGGGCTGGGGAAGGCAGGACAGGTTAGGTTAGGGCGCAAGCTTGTCCCTGTGTGAGGCAAGATGGCCTGCGGATGGAGCAAGCTGGCCCGCGCATAAGCAAGATGGCCTGCGAACATGAAAATGCTGCACAGGCGCAGCATTTTTAGCCTCTAGAAGCGAAATTCCGAGAAAATCCTGCAAAACTACATCATTTAGCCGTTTTGAACGCTATCTGTGCCTTACCGTAGGGTAATTGATGTATTTTTGCAGCATTCCTATTTTCGCTACCTCGTGCCAATGAAATTGCTGCATTCTTGCAGTATTGGTGGAGCAGATGCCGAAAATGATGGAGAGATACTGCAGCATTAGCGGAGTGGATAACCGAGGTGCGGATCATACTGCAGCATTAGCGGAGTGGATAACCGAGGTGCGGATCATACCGCAGCATTAGCGGAGTGGATGACCGAGGTGGGGATTATACTGCACATTAACGAAGTGAACGAGCGGAGGCGCGGATGATACTGCGGCTTTGGTGGAGCGCATGACCGGGTACGGGAGATTACTGCGGAATAGTGAAACGGGTGCGAAAGCCATTGGCAACCAATGAGTCTGCTGCGGCTACCGTTGCATCCGAATCGCGGAATATTGGAGAAGTTCAGGGGGGCTCTCCCGAATCCGGATGATTTGAAGGACATGCTTGCGCGGGTGATGAGGCTGCTGGCCAGGCAAGGCCTGTCCGACAAGGAATTGGTGCATACGGAATGGAATCCGACCGCCTATCATCGGGAATTGACGAACATGGAAATGTGACCTATACCCTTCCTCAAAACGTAAGAGAGCTTCGTTAAAAAGCATGAATACGTGTACGATGAGCATGATGACGGTTACCTATGTCCAGCAAATGCGGTACTGTATTACAAAACTGCGAACCGTGATGGTTATAAAATGTATCGCTCGAACCCGGCAATCTGCAGAGCTTGTCCGTTCCCGGCCCAATGGACAGAGAGTAAGAATGCAGCAAAGCGTATTAGTCGACATGTTTGGGCTGAATGCTGAATCGGGTGAAGAGGCGGAGCAGCTTCGCCATACAGAAGAAAACAAACGGATCTATGCGCATTGGAAAGAAACAATAGATCGTGTTTTGCTGATGCAAAGGAGAAGCATGGTATGCGGTGGACGACCATACGAGGGTTAAAAAGAAGGTCCGCGCAGGCCGATGCTTGTTATTGCTGCCATGAACCTCCAACAAATGGCGACCTGGCTCTGGAAGACCGGTCGCACCTCTCCTATCTTCACTTTCGAGTTTGTAAATATGGTTAAAAAACGTCGAGAACTCCCGCGGTTGCAGTATTTCGCGGGAGTTTGCCTTCAATCTGAGGCTGCCGGAATGTCCTGCAGTCTTTTGCGCGCATGGACGCCGAGCGGCCTCGGGCGAGTCGCGGGTCTGATCGGTCGCATTCCGGAGATTTCTTGATATCGTTCCTCGCAAGCGCAGCTCCGAGTCTTTCATTTCCGTCACATTGATAGCGGACAAGCCAGTTATCCTGTAATATGATCATGGACGACTCGATCACCAAGCGGCCATACGCTTTGTTCCGCCTGGTGGCATCGAGCTTGTCCCAAGGTTAGATCATGGTTTCAGTGACCGCCAATAACGTTGTGGAGACGGTGAGAAGATGGAAGAGATTCGCGTGCTTATAGCCGATGATGAAAAAGAAATTCGGGATTTGGTGAAAAAGTATCTGGAACGAGAAAGGTATCAGGTCGATACGGCGGTCGATGGAGAGGAAGCCCTTCGCCTGTTCGAGAGCCATAAATATAATTTAATCCTGCTGGATCTGATGATGCCGAAGATCGACGGCATTGAAGTGTGCAGGAGACTGCGCAATATGACGAATATTCCGATCCTGATGCTGACGGCCAAGGACCAGGAGATCGATAAGATTTTGGGGCTGGGCATCGGAGCGGATGATTATATGACGAAGCCGTTCAGCATCAACGAATTGGTTGCGAGAATCAAGGCCCATTTGAGACGGTTTTTGGTGCTGGGCAGCGAGGCCGGCAGCAGCGAGGCCCAGGAGGAGGCGCTCATTCGCTATAAAGGCTTGACTGTCGATCTGAAAAAATATTCGGCGGCGATAGAAGGAGAAGAGATTGCGCTGACAGCCAAAGAATTTGAGCTGTTGAAGTTTTTGGCCTCCCATCCGGAGCAAGTATTTACGAAGACGCAAATCTTTCGCCAGGTGTGGGGCAGCGCCTATGTGGAAGACGACAATACGGTGATGGTCCATATCCGCAAGCTCCGCAAAAAGATCGAAGCCGATCCGTCCGATCCGAAATGGATCCAGACCGTGTGGGGAATCGGGTACAAGTTTGCAGGTGAAAGAGATGAAGCGTGACAAAACGATCCTTCTTCTCGGCGCGCAATTATTGCTGATGACCGGTCTTATTGCGATAGAGGCAACGAACCAGCCCCAACGATTCCTGCGCGGGGCTTTATTTATTGCGCTTGCGGCGATCACGGTCATTCTGCTGCTCATGCGATTCCGATTCAGGACCAGGCTGACCGGCATGGCCGCGGCGCTGAAGCGGGCGGGAAGCGGTAATGTGAATACCCGCCTGCTGGCGAATGACGAGCCGTTCATCAATGAAGTCATATTCGCGATCAATGAGCTGATCGAGCAATTGGATAAAATCCGGGTGCAGACGATTAAGTCCGAGGCGGCGAGAAAAAGTCTGTTATCCAACATTTCCCATGATATTCGGACGCCGCTGACCTCGATTATCGGATATGTGGATGCCCTGAGCGACGAGATTGCGGCCTCCCGCGAAGAAAAGCAAGAATATGTCGGCATCATCTCGAGGAAGGCAACGGCCTTGAAGCAATTGATCGATGAAATCTTCCATCTGGCCAAGCTGGATGCCGATGAAGTTCCGCTGCAGCCGGAGAAGCTCGATTTGGCTGAAATGGCGCGCGAGGCAGTCATCGCGTTTTTGCCCGAGCTGAAGCAGGCGGACATGAAGCTGACCGCATCCATTCCGGAGGAGAGATGCTTGGTTACGGCGGACCGGCTCAGCCTGCAGCGAATCATGAACAATATGATAAAAAATGCGGTCCAGCACGGACGCGAAGGACAAGCACTGGGCATCGAGCTGACAGAGCATGCCGGCTCGTATCATCTGACCATCTGGGATAAGGGGCAGGGCATCCCGGAAGATGAATTGGCCAAAGTGTTCGAACGGATGTACCGGACTGAGCGGTCGCGCAACCCGATGTACGGAGGAAGCGGCCTGGGACTTGCCATCGCGAAGGCGCTGGTCGAGAAGAACGGCGGGAAAATATGGGCGGAAAGCGAGCCGGGACAAAGGACCTCGTTCACCTTTTCCATTCCGAAACACAGTTAAGATTTAATTAAGAACGGATTAAGAGGCATTTAAAATCGCCCGCTTATTATAGAGCTATGGGCTGGCGAGCACATCGCGCCACAGCAGGAGGTGCAGCAATGACCGCAATTATCAAAACGACCCAGTTAACGAAAACCTATAACGAACAAATCGCGGTGGACAACCTGAACATGACGGTAAAGCAAGGTCAGATTTACGGCTTTCTCGGCCAGAATGGCGCAGGCAAAACAACGACCATTCGCATGCTGCTCGGCTTAATCAAGCCGACGCGCGGGGAGATCGAAATGTTCGGAGAACATCTGTACGCCAAGCAGAAAGAGATATTGAGGAGGGTGGGCTCTATCGTCGAGTTTTCAGGCTTCTATGAAAATTTGACGGCCCGGGAAAATCTGCTCATCAATGCCAAGCTCATGGGCGTTCATAAAAAGAATGCCATCGAAGAAGCGCTCGAGATCGTCGGGCTGCAGCATGAGCCTGCCAAGCTGGTCGGCAAATATTCCTTGGGAATGAAGCAGCGGCTGGGCATCGCCCGCGCCATCCTTCATCATCCGGAGCTGCTCATACTGGATGAACCAACTAACGGCCTGGATCCGATCGGCATCAAGGAGATTCGGAAGCTCATAAAGTCGCTGGCCGAAGAACGAAACATAACGATTCTGATTTCGAGCCATATTTTATCCGAAGTCGAGCAATTGGCGGACGAGATCGGGATTATTCATCAAGGGAAGCTGCTCGAGGAGATCTCCTTCGCCGAGCTTCGGCGGCGGAACCGCAAATTTCTGGAATTCCAGGTCTCGAATGATAATCGGGCGGCCATGCTCATGGAACAGCATTTCGCCATTTCCGACTACGAGGTGCATGACGGGGGGATCATCCGTGTGTACTCGCATATCGGTCAACAGGGGCAGATCAATAAGATGCTGGTTGATCATCAGATCGAAGTCACGCGAATTGCGCTGAGCGAAGATGGATTGGAAGATTATTTCATTCAACTGATAGGGGGCGGGACGATTGGTTAATCTGGTGTACACCGAGCTTCTGAAGCTGAAGCGGGCCAAAATGTTCATGGTCAGCCTGATTGGTGCGGCCGCGGCCCCAATTATGGTCTTTATCGGATATCTGGATTACATGGCCAAAAAGCCCGGCATGCCCGTCTTATTCAGCGAGGCATGGTCGGAGACCAATCTGTATACGACCCTGCTTATCGGGACGCTGCTGTACGGAGTCATCACGGCTTATCTGTTCAACCGCGAATATGCGGAAGACACCTTGAAAAATCTGTTGACTATCCCGGTGTCCAGAACCGGTCTCATTGCCAGCAAGCTGGTGCTGCTGTTCCTGTGGATCATGGTATTGACCTTTACGTCGTGGGGGCTGACATTCATCTTCGGATTGCTCGCGCAGTATGAAGGCTTGACTGCCGGCGTCGTGCTGCAATCGCTGAAGAAGTTTTTGATCGGGGGCAGCCTGCTGTTTCTCTTGTCGACTCCGACGATGTTCGTCTCTTTTCTGTTCAAAAACTATGTGCCGACCATTATTTTTACGGCTGTGATCACGATGGGGAACGTGGCGCTGGCCAATCGGGATTATAAGGCGATCTTTCCGTGGTCGGCGGTCCATGTTATCGCAGAGAACGGCTTCGTTCCCGCTTATCCTCCGCTGTATTCCTATACGGTGATTATAGCTGCCGCGGTCATCGGACTGGCTGCCACGATCGTGTACTTCAAGAAAACGGATATTCATTGAAGTCGAGCTGTTGATTCTGTCGTCTTATAGAAATAGAAATACATTTAGAGGAGGAATGTCATCTTGTCTCAATGGAATATAGATATCTTTCGCGCCATTAATGATCTGGGCAAGCAGTTCGCTTCCCTCAACCCTGCCGCCGTCTTCGTGGCGGAATATATGCTGTATGTGCTCGCCTTGGCCATGCTTGTCTATTGGTTCACCCGCAGCGGCCGGAACCGAATGATGGTCATCCAGGCTGGACTTGCTTTTATCTTGGCGGAAATCATGGGCAAAGCGGCCGGCAAGCTCTACTCGCATCATCAGCCGTTCGCGGAGCTTCCGGAGGTCAACAAGCTGATCGACCATGCTATCGATAACTCGTTTCCGAGCGATCATACGATTCTCTTCTTCTCCGTCTGTGTCTCCTTCTGGCTCGTGCGCAGGAAGGAAGGGTGGATCTGGCTTGCGCTCGCATGCTGCGTAGCCGTCTCCCGGATCTGGGTAGGGGTTCATTATCCTGTAGATATCGCGGCGGGAGCGCTTCTAGGCATTGTATCCGCCTTAGTCATGTACTGGCTTGTGCCGAAGCTCGGGTTCATAAAGCGATTGCTAGCTCTGTATGAACGAGCGGAACGGCGCATCCTGCCGAGCAACAGCAAATCCGATAGCTTTTGAGATTCAAGACCCCCTTGCTTATTGAGCAGGGGGGTCTTCGCGTTCCTGGGCAGCAGAACTATATAACATTCAAAAACAGGCATCAACGCAGAACTGTTTAAAGGTATCTATAAAGCATTCATTATATAAAATGTATCTCTCCTCATCTATTGGGTTAAAAGTGGGTTAAATCGGCTCGTAGAGCGTTATAATAGTGTGAAAATTATGTGTTCACCATCAATTTCAAATATGATATAGTGGGGAAAATGAATTCAATAGCAAAATATGGGGAAGAGAGGGGAGGAGGGGAAGTTGTTTCAGCGGATAGAACGAGACGAATAACAGAAGGAAGGTAGCAATGAAACAGGATATGAACGACCGCTTTGCGAATGAGCGCATTCCAAAATTGATCCTGTCGCTGAGCATGCCTGCCATAGCAGCACAGATGATCAATGCCTTGTATAACGTAATCGACCGCATGTATATCGGGCGGATGCCTGATACAGGCACGCTAGCGCTTACCGGGATTGGCGTCACCTTCCCGATTATTATGATTATTTCCGCTTTTGCCGCATTGATCGGCTTTGGAGGCGCTCCGCTCGCTTCCATTAAGATGGGAGAGGGGAAGCAGGACCAAGCGGAGCAATTATTGGGCAGCTGCTTTTGCATGCTGCTGATTGGTTCCGTCGTCTTGACGGTCACTTTTGGGGCGATCAAATCTCCGCTGCTCGTATTATTCGGGGCCAGTCCCGACACACTGCCGTATGCGGATTCTTATACAGGCATCTACTTGATCGGCACGATCAGCGTGCTCCTCTCATTGGGTTTGAATCCGTTTATCGCTGCACAGGGCTTTGCCAAGACCGCGATGGCTACGATAGGAGCAGGCGCTGCGCTTAATATAATCCTCGACCCGATTTTTATCTTCGGGATGGGCATGGGAGTTCATGGCGCGGCCATTGCTACGGTAATGTCGCAGACCGTATCAGCGATATGGGTACTTTGGTTTCTCGTATCGAAGCATAGCCGTCTGCGCCTGAGGTGGAAGAACATCCGCGTCGGACCCAAGACAGCCTGCAGTGTGCTTGCATTGGGGCTATCACCTTTTATTATGCAATCAACCGAGAGTTTGATTCAGATTGTCTTCAACACTTCCCTTGCACGCTACGGTGGAGATCTATATGTCGGCGCCATGGTGATTATGAGCAGTCTTATGCAGCTTTTTTCACTGCCGCTGCAAAGCTTTGCCCAAGGGGTGCAGCCCATTATCGGATACAACTATGGATCCGGCGACTATGGGCGAGTCAAGGCAACAATCAAATACTGTACGATTTTCTGCGGGATGTTGGGCTTGTCGATGTGGGGCGTGGCCATGTTTCTCCCCCGGCTTCCGATTATGATTTTTACCGATAACCCCGAACTGATCGATCAGACGATGCGTCTGATGCCGATATTTTTCCTGGGCACGTGCATCTACGGGTTTCAGCTGGCGTTTCAACAAATATTTATCGCCTTGGGACAAGCAAAGGTATCGATTTTTATTGCTGTACTCCGAAAAATCATATTGCTCATTCCGTTAGTGTATCTTCTGCCGATATTTATCTCGCCGCAGGCCACGGCCGTTATTGTTGCGGAACCGATCGCGGATATTTGTGCGGCGGCGACCTGCTGTGTTCTATTTGCCTATACAATAAACAAGCTTCTATCGGTGAAAATAGAGGAACATAAAACCTCTCTATAGCCGCAGCAACTAAGCCGATCTTCCCAGGAGGAAAATCGGCTTTTATCATTATATTTTCCTAGTCTACAGCAAGGAGCTCTATGATAAAATTACCTTCAATGAGCATTTTTCAACATTGGGGAGGACACTGCGTGCATAACCGACAAGTGAAACTGCTAGCTAGCGGCAAATATTTGCCAAGACGAAAACTGACATCCGCCGATATGGATCGGCTTCTTGGCGTGCCGGACGGCTGGGTGCAGAAAAAATCCGACGTAGTGGTCCGCCATTTCATTGAAGATGAAACGGCTTCTTATATGGGGGCACAAGCCGCCCGGGAGGCGATGCGCCAGGCCGGACTTCGTCCGGGCGACATCGATTGCATTGTATGCGCGAGCGGCACCCAGGAACAGCCGATTCCTTGCAATGCAGCTCTGCTGCAAAAAGAGCTGGGACCTGAATGGTCCGGCATACCGGCTTTTGATATGAATTCGACTTGTCTGAGCTTCCTCGTCGCTCTGGATGTTATATCTTATATGATCGAAGCTTCCCGCTACCGCCGGGTGCTGATCGTCTCGTCGGAGATTGCTTCCACCGGCCTCAATTGGCAAGACAAACAGAGCGCCGCCCTGTTCGGAGACGGGGCCGCGGCGGTGATTGCCGTCAGGGCGGAGGAGACGGAATCGTCCCGGATCGCGCATACCGCGATCCGCACTTACGCGGACGGTGCCGAGCTGTCGGAAATACGCGGCGGCGGCTCAAGGCTGCATGCGACGGCCTGCAATGGGGATAATCGGGAGGATTTTTTGTTCCGGATGGACGGGCAGGCCATATATCGGATGGCTTCGAAGCTGCTGCCGGATTTCACGAAGGAGCTGCTGGACGCGGCCGGCACGCGCATGGCTGACTTCCGGCTTGTCATCCCGCATCAAGGCAGCGCGATGGCGATGAGGCTGCTGCGCCGTAAGCTCGGAATCGCCGAGGAACAGCTTCTGTACATTACGCCGAATCACGGCAATACGATTGCCGCTTCGATCCCGATGGGCCTGCATGAAGCGATGACGCAGGGGCGCATTCGGCGCGGGGACCGCATCCTGCTGCTCGGGACGTCGGCGGGGATGACGCTTGGAGGAATGATTATTGACTACTGAGGCGGAGCCAACCGCCGTTCTCATCACCGGAGCAAGGGCGCCGGCCGCGCTGGAGTGGGCCCGTCTGCTTCATGCGGCGGATTGCCGGGTCTATGTCTGCGACAGCCTGCCCGCATATGTGAGCCGCTTCTCGCGCGCGGCAGCAGGCGCCTTCACCGTGCCCGCGCCGAGAGACGGTGGGGAAGCTTTTGCCGATGCCATTGCAGAAGCGGTTGCGAAGCATTGCATTGCGCTTGTCGTTCCGACATGCGAGGAGATTTTTTATTTGGCCCGATACCGCGAACGGCTGGAGGAGGCCGGCGCCGCTTTGTTCGCGGACAGCCTGCCGGCATTGCTGCGGCTTCATCATAAGCTGGACTTTATCCGGACGGCTGCCTCCCACGGCTTCCGTGTTCCGGATACGCGTCTGATCGAGACGCCGGCCGACTTGAGGGAAGCGCTGTCCGCTTGGTCTGACCGGGAACGGGTCGTGCTGAAGCCGGTCTATTCCCGGTTCGCTTCTCAGGTGCAGATCGGCAGCCCCAGGCCGGGCCGGGCCCAAATTCAAGCGCCCGCGAATCTGTCGCCCGCGAATCCGTGGGTGCTGCAGCAATATATCGAAGGAGCGCCGATCTGCACCTACAGCATCGTGCGCCACGGACACGTGGTGGCGCATGCGGCCTATGAGGCCCGCTATCGGGTCGGGCTCGGAGCGGCCGTGCAGTTCGCTGCGCTCGAACACCCGGGCGCGCTCCGCTGGGTTCGCCGCTTCGCCGAGGCTGAGCGGCTGACGGGCCAGATTGCGTTCGATTTCATAGAGGCGGCCGACGGGATGCTGTTCCCGATCGAATGCAATCCGAGGGCGACGAGCGGAATTCATCTGTTCGCCCCGGAGGACGGGATCGCGGAAGCGGCGCTGCGCCATGCCGATCCGGCTCGCGAACAGGGGCTGATCGCTCCGCCGGACGGACGCCAAGCGATGATCGGGTTCGCGATGGCCGCATGTCTGCTGCGCCGCGGGCTGACGTGGGCGGAGCGCAGGGAAGCGCTTCGCGCGCTGCGCAGGAGCCGGGATGTGCTATTCCGGGCTCGCGATCCTTGGCCTGTCCTGGGGCAAGTCCCGGCGATGTTCGCCCTGCTTCGCCTTGGACGGGAGCATGGCGTGCCGCTGATGGAAGCAAGCACAATCGATCTGGAATGGAATGGTGATGCGATATGAAGGCATTGGTAACAGGGGCGACGGGTTTTCTCGGCATGTGCCTCGCCCGGCGGCTGCATCAGGCGGGCTGGGATGTCACCGCCGTCGGCCGCGACAAGGGGAGGGGGGCGCGGCTGACGGCCGCCGGCATCCGGTTCCTTCCATTGGATCTGGGCGACCAGGATGCCGTGCTGCGCGCGGGCGAACAGCAGCAAGCGGTGTTCCACTGCGCGGGGCTGTCCACCGTGTGGGGCACGTATGCCGACTTCCATGCGGGCAACGTCACGGCCACCGAGCATCTGCTCGAAGCCGCGCAGCGTCACGGGGCGCAGCGGTTCGTATTCGTCTCGACGCCGAGCGTCTACTTCGATTATACCGACCGCCTTGAGGTCGGCGAGGACAGCAAGCTGCCCGCCCGCTTCGCCAACGATTATGTCCGCACGAAATATATGGCGGAGGTACGGGTGCGCGAAGCGATGGACGGCGGACTGTCCGCGATCATTCTGCGCCCGCGCGCACTCTTCGGTCCCGGCGACCGGGCGCTGTTCCCGCGCTTGATGAGGGCGAACCGCGAGCGCGGAATTCCGCTCATCGACGGCGGCCGGGCGCTGCTGGACTTGACCTATGTGGACAATGTCGCGGAGGCGTTGATCTGCTGCGCGAGCGCGCCGGAATCGGCCTGCGGGCAAGTGTACAACATTAGCAACGGCGAGCCGATCCGGTTCATCGACGCGGTGAACCGCTTGTTCGCGGAGATGGGCGAGACGCCGCGGTTTCGCCGCGTTCCGTACCGGGCAGTCATGGGCATGGCTGCGGGAATGGAGGCGGTATACCGGCTGTTCAAGCTGAACGGGGAGCCTCCGATCACGCGCTATTCGGTCGGCGTCGTCAGCCGCAGCCAGACGCTGGATATCCGCAAGGCGAGAGAGCAGCTCGGTTACGAGCCGCAAGTCAGCTTGCAGGAAGGCTTCGCGCGCTTTGCGGCATGGTGGAAGAAGGAGCACGCGTCCCATTGAATGAACGGGATGACCGATTAACCTCATTTTTCAGAATAGACAGGACGGAAGGACAGGATGGAGTGGAAGCCATGAGCAGCATCAATCGCACCGCAGTTCGGCTTACCTGGCTGATGACAGGCTGGTGCACGCACCCGGAGTGGGTGACCATAAGGAACGGATCGCTTCGCAAGGCCGTGTTCCCGGCGGGCTTCGCCGTCATCGAACACCCCGCGAAGGGGATTGTCCTCTTCGATACCGGTTACGCTTCCCGCTTCTTCGAGGCGGCGGCGGGATGGCCTTATCGCTTGTACCGGATGATCACGCCCGTCCGGTTCGAAGAGAGGGAAGGCGCCGCCGCACAGGTGAAGGCACGGTTCGGGTCGGAGGCGGCCGATGTGGGAACGATCATCGTCTCCCACTTCCATGCCGATCATATCGGGGGATTGAAGGATTTCCCGAACGCCCGCTTCCACTGCTTCCGATCCGCATACGAGGCGGTTCGGGGCAAGCGCGGGTGGTCTGCGCTGCGCGCCGGTTTCTTGCCGGAGCTGATGCCGGATGATTTCGAGGCGCGTTCGGTTATGATTGCGGATACGGGCGAAGGAGCAGAACGGATGAAGCTGCCGGACGGGCTGCCATTCGCTTATGGCTTCGACCTGTTCGGGGACGGCAGCGTCGTGGCGGTTGACGTGTCCGGGCATGCGCACGGACAGATGGGGATATTCGTGACGACGGAGCGCGGAACCTTCTTCCTGTGCGCGGACGCTGCCTGGTCCAGCCGGGCCATCCGGGAGCGCCGGCCGCCTCATCTGGCCGCCGGGATCATTATGTCAAGCCGCTCCGATTACCGGGACCGCTTCGAGCGGCTGTGCCGGCTCCATGAAGCGCGCCCGGATATTCGCATCGTGCCGAGCCATTGCCGGGAGGCGGACCGGCATGTCAATCAGGAGGGGAATCCATGAGAGCGACACCGCTCATCGCATTTGCTTCACGTTATCTCCATACGCTGCGCATCGGGAGGATTCGCTCCCGGTCTGCGCTGGAGCGGTGGCAGGAGCGGAAAATCGTGCGCCATATCGCGACAGTGCGCGCGCGATCCTCTTTTTACCGCGAGCTGTGGGAAGGATGGCCCGACACGGAGTGGAGACAATTTCCGATTATCGAGAAAGCGGAGATGATGACGCATTTCGATCGGCTGAACACGGTCGGCGTCTGCAAGGAGGAGGCGCTGGAGATCGCGCTGCGGGCGGAGCGTACCCGGGATTTCCGCTCCGCCATCGGCTCGGTCACGATCGGGCTGTCGTCGGGAACGAGCGGGAACCGCGGCCTGTTCATCGTCAGCGAGCGGGAACATCTCGCCTGGGCGGGAACTGTCCTGGCGAAGCTGCTGCCGGGAGCGCTGCTGCGCGGCGAACGGATCGCCTTCTTCCTCCGGGCGGACAGCAAGCTGTATCAGAGCGTGCGGCAGGGCCGGCTGCAATTCGCCTTTTTCGATCTGCTGTCTTCGTATGACGAGCATATCGAACGGTTGAATGCGTTGCGCCCGACCGTCGTCGTAGGGCCGCCATCCCTGCTGCGGATGCTGGCGGCCTCCCGAAGCGCGGGGGAGCTGCCGATCCGGCCCCGCAAGATCATCTCGGTCGCGGAAGTGCTCGATCCGCTCGACCGCGCCTTCATCGAAGCCGCCTTCGAGCAGCGGCTTCACCAGGTGTACCAATGCACCGAGGGCTTTCTCGCGTCGACCTGCGCTTACGGCACGATTCATATCAATGAGGATATCGTTCACATTGACAAGGAATACGTTGACGCGGCTCACGGCAAATTTGTTCCGATTGTGACCGATTTTTCCCGTCTTGCGCAGCCCATTATCCGCTATCGGCTGAACGATATGCTGACGGAGAAAAAGGACGTTTGCCCGTGCGGATCGCCATTTATGGCCATCGAATCGATCGATGGCCGCTGCGATGATCTGTTCTACGTGCCTGCCGCCGAGGACAGCGGGAAGACGATTCCGTTATTTCCGGACTTCATCTCCCGGGCGATTATCGGGGCGTCGGACCGGATTGAGGAATATGAGGCGGTGCAGTTGTCGCCGGAGCGGATGCGCGTTGCCCTGCGCATCGATCCCGCTTCGCGTCCGCAGGCAGAGGAAGCGGTGCGCGCGATGCTGGGCGACCTGTGCCGGCAAGCGGGCTGCCAGCCAATGGGGATCGAGTTCGCGCCGTATGTGCGAACGGCGGGAGACCGGAAGCTCAGACGAGTGCGGAGGAGTTGGACATGAAGACCGATTCCATTTTGCTCTATGATGCGTCCACGATCTCCGCTCTCGCCTGGCCGGATACCGCGGACGGGCGGTACGCCAAGAGCTTCCTGCTTCCGCTGATGGAACCGGGCGTGTCCGCGTATATCCGCAACGCGAACACGAGACTGATGGCATTGAGCGTGGACGGCATGATTCTGCCCGCCACGGTCGGAGACGGGGAATACGGCGACAATACGTTCGTCTGCTCCCCGTACACCCATTATGTCCGTTATGCGAAGCAGGAGCTCGACAGGCTCCCGAGCCGGCCGCTGCGGGCGGGCCTGTCGGTTCTGTTGAACGGGATCGGCGCCGGGCTGCGAGCCGCGCGGTTCGACTCCTGCGTGATGGTCAACAATTGGCTGTTGTCAACCAATCTGTATCCGGAACGGTTTGCGGCGAGCCATATGCGCGATGTCGTCCGTGTATTGAAGATGCAGTTCCCGCGGCATGCGATTATGCTCCGCTCGCTGACTTCTTCCCTGCATGCCCCTCTGCTGGAGGCTTGCCGCCAAGAAGGCGCCTGCCTCGTGCCGAGCCGGCAGGTATATCTGCTTCGTCCCGCCGATCCCGAATGGCAAAATGCCAAGGCGCGCTGGCTGCTAAAGCGGGATTATGCGCTGATCGAACGGCATGGCTACGCGATCGAAGGTCCCGAGCATATTCAGGAATCGGATGTGCCCCGAATCGAGGAGCTGTACGGCAAGCTCTATCTGGAGAAGTACTCGCGCTTCAACCCGGACTTCTCCGCCGACTTCATTCGCCTTGCCCTGCGGGACGGCATTTTGCAGCTTCACGGCTTGCGCAAAGATGGCCGCTTGGATGCGGTGCTCGGATTTTTCTGCCGAGACGGGGTAATGACGACGCCGTTGTTCGGCTATGATACGGCGCTGCCGCAGCAGCTTGGCCTGTACCGGATGCTGTCGGCGGCTCTTCTGGAGCTGGCGCGGGAAAATGGGCATCTGCTGCACGAGAGCTCGGGAGCGGCGCAGTTCAAGCGGAATCGGGGCGCGCGGGCGGATATCGAGTACAGCGCCGTGTTCTGCGATCATCTGCCGCCAGGCACGAAGCTCGCGTGGAGATCGCTGGCCGGTCTGCTGACACGCGTCGGCATTCCGGTGATGCGCAAATACAAGCTGTAGGGAAGGGGAGACCGATGGAAATGACTAAGCGCGATGCAGGCAAAGCGGCGGATCACCCCGTGGCCTTCGTCACGGGCGCTTCGAGCGGGTTCGGCATGCTGGCCTCCGTGAAGCTGGCGGAGCAGGGATACCGGGTAATTGCGACGATGCGGGGCACGTCCCGGCCGGAGGCATTGGCCGCACTGGCGGCGGCACACGGCGTGGAGTCCCGCTTGGAAGTGCGCCGGGTCGATGTTACGGATGCGGCTTCCATCGAAGCGGCCGTGGCGCATGCGCTCGGGGCCTATGGCCGAATCGACCTGCTCGTCAACAATGCGGGATACGCGCAGGGCGGCTATGTGGAGGACGTGACGATGGAGCAATGGCGGGCGCAATTCGAGACGAACGTGTTCGGTGCGATTGCCGCCGCGAAGGCAGTGCTGCCCCATATGCGGGAGCAAGGCCGCGGCACGATCATCAATATCGGAAGCATCAGCGGCCGGATCGCGTTTCCCGGCTACGCGCCGTATGCCGCGGCCAAGTTCGCGATCGAGGGCTTCAGCGAGTCGCTTCGGTTGGAAATGAAGCCGTATGGCGTCGATGTGGTCCTGATCGAACCTGGCGCGTATCCGACGAATATCTGGGAGAAGGGATTCTCGTCCATGGCGGTAGACGATGCTTCCCCATACCGGAACCGTCTGGAGAACATCCTGCGCTTCTCCAGGCAAAGCGCCTCCTCCAAGGCCGATCCATGGGAAGTCGCCCATCTGATCGCGCGCATCGCGGCGGACAAGCGGCCGCGCTTCCGCTATCCGATCGGGAGCGGGGCGCGCCTTCTCCTTGCGGCGAAGGCGCTTCTGCCATGGGCGCTCATTGAGAAGGCGGTCATGCGCATCCTTCGCTGATCGGGCTTCCGTGGGAGAAGGCGATCAGGGCTCTCTGCCAAAGCTCTCTGCCAAATAATTCGCCGCTCTATGCAACCTTCTGCGAATCATCTCCGTCTGAGAGTGTGAAAAAGCGGTCAACCAATTGCGCAATTGGAGTCCATGATATGACCTGCACTCCAGAGAGGATGACGTCGAATGAACAAAACCATCACCGCTTCTCTCGCTTTGGCGATCGCTCTGATGAGCGCACAATCTTTGGCCGGGCCGGTGAGCGCGATGAACGAACAAGGAACGGCAGTTCCCGTGGCACAAGAACGTAATTTTTATGATGCATATGTGAAGCAGTTCGTCCATAACGATAACGGAGAGATCATCGGCACGACCCGCGAGACGAGCCTCAATCAGGACTGGCTGAAACTCGTCTCCGAGCGGTACAGCTTGACCGTTGACGGCCAGAGCGTCGATGCCGGCGCTGTCCTGGACGGTAACTACCTCCTCATTCCGCTGCGGCCGGTCATGGAGGAGATGGGGTACGAATTGACATGGAACGCCGAGAACAAGTCGGTCGAAGCCGTAAAGGGTGCCCTATGGACGAGCGTGGAGCTGAATAAGGATCAGTACAATTACGCGAAGATTCCGATCCAGCTTGGCAAAGCTCCCGTGATCAAAGAAAATAGGATGTACGTGCCGCTGCAATTTGCAGGCGGAGTACTGAAGGCGGATGTGAGCTTGAATGAGCAAGGCGATATCACGATCCAGAGCCGGCCGGATCAGATCCCGGAAGATTCCTTCGGCGGCATGCATTGGGTGATCGTCGTCAATGGCGAAGGCATCGGCGTCCCGTCTGAGGACGTATTCACGACGGAAGATGACGTGATGGTGCCGGCGGAAGCGATCGGGAAGGCGCTTGGCTATACGGTCGAGAATAACAAGGAGACAGGCGCCTGCGAATTCGTGCGCGGCGCGAAATGGATCGCCTTGAAGGAAGGCGGGACCACGGCCGCCGTCGGCAAAATGAACGTCGAATTGAAAACGGCCCCGATCGTCAAGGACGGCAAGCTGTATCTTCCGTTCAGCTCGCTTGCGGATGTATTCAACGTGAAGACGGGCATCGATCCGACCGGCGTCATTGGAATTCAGGAAGAGTTCTCATCATAGACAACAAGAGATAAACATACTTAAGATATGAAAAAGGAAAAGACATGCTTCGGAGAAAATCCCGGACCAAGGGAAAGCTCCTGGCATGTCTTTTATTGTGCAATGACGAAGGAAGAGCAGCAAATACAACAATCCTGCATCTGCTGCGCTTGAATACACGAATTGAAGTACGTTTTCTAAACCTAGACATATGATGTTATTACAAACGCCTATGAAACGTCTATGGAGGGAATGACCAAAATGTACTATGTTCCTCAAACGTACTTATACCCATATTGCGCGAATCCTGACACATCAATATATCACCCGGACTATACGCTAAGAACTCAACAAGAATACTTTCAACAAGTATTTGATGCTATACTTTCCGGAATACAAAGAGAAGCTTCAGCTATTGATCTTTATCGTCGATTAGCCGATGCGGCGCCAAACTATAACCATAGAAATAACATTCTAAATGCCTTGGAATACAAAAAAATGCATTTAAAACGATTTACAGATCTTTATACCTCGCTTACTGGAAGACAGCCTATCTACCAAATGGATAGAGTGTTTTTTCATAGTTATAGAGAAGGTCTAATGCAGGCCCATGAAGCAGGATTGCAGGGTTATGAAGAATATAGAAAGAACTGTTCGCTTACTCAGTACCCGCTGGTTCAAAATGTCTTTTTACATGCCTCTTCTCGAGAAAAAGAAAATGCTGCCCGATTTGCTTCTTTGCGTGAGGAAGTCTTGAAGGATTATGGATCCACGCCGTTTGTCGTTAATATCGAGAAGGTTACTAAGCAAAATAATACGTACCGTACCGCCTTGTGGACAGGAAACTATTTTCAGGTGACGGTAATGAGTATCAACGTTGGAGATGACATCGGGTTAGAAGTTCATCCGGCAACCGATCAATTCATACGTATTGAAGAAGGACACGGACTTGTTCAAATGGGTGATAGCAAAGACAAGTTGGACTTCGAGCAAGAAGCCTATGATGATTATGCAATCATGATACCTGCTGGAAAATGGCACAATTTGACCAATATAGGCAATAAGCCACTTAAAATTTACGTTATCTATGCGCCGCCTGAGCATCCGTATGGTACAGTTCATGAAACCAAAGCAGTTGCAATGGCTTCTGAAAAAAACCACTAATTAAATTGAATTAATAAAGGGAAGCCATAAGAGTGGCTTCCCCGTTCTATTTTCCCGCCTCTTATGCGCTCTGCTCCTTGCCGGCAGCTCCAGGCTTCGCCGGCGCGAACCGCCGTCCCGACAAGCTGGTCGCCATCATGCCGATAATGACAATGATCATACCCGCCATGGACCAGCCCTGCGGGAATGAGCCGTTCAACAGCAGCACTTCGCCCAGCACGGTAAATACCATCGTGCCGGATTGGGTCGATTCGACCGCGGCCAACAGCATCGCGTTATGCTTCGCCATATCGGTGGCGAGGAAGAACAACAGGCTGGCGATCACGCCGGAGCAGATGGCGAGCAGCAGCGCCTGCAGCAGCTGCGGGCTTGTCGGCCAGCCGACGGTTGCCGTTCCGTACGAGCCAAGCAGGATCGCGATCGGCAGACTGCTGATCGCCATGCCCAGCGTGCGCTGGAAGGTGTCCAGCCTGCCGTGGCACAGCTCCATCATCTTGCGGTTGCCGAGCGGATAGAGGAAGGCGGCGACGAGCACCGGAAGGAAGCCCGCCAGCAGCTCGGACATCGTAATTTGCCCCGCTTCGGTCACTTGCATGAGGATGACCCCGATTAATATAATGACAGATATACGCAAGCTTTTATAGGGAATGGCCTGCCGCACTTGGCGCGGCCCATCCGGCCCAGGCACGGTAACGAAAAAGAGCGGCGACAGCAAGGCTCCCGCCAGTATTGTAATCTGCCACGTTCCGGAAGTGAGCCAGGACGGGGCGTAGACCGCCGCGAAGCTGAGCAGCGAGTAGAAGCCGACGCCGCCAAGGGTGCCCCAGAGCAGCCATTGCAGCGGATGCTTGCGCATCTCGCGGAACAGGCCCGCCAGGTTGCCGCGGAAGGCGACGATGGCGATCAGAAAGGGAAGCGCCAGCAGAAAACGGAGCGACGCGGTCCATGCCCAACTCGTGCCGGACAGGTTCATGGCGCGATTGATGATAAAGGTCGCCGAGAAGAACAGCGACGATAATATGCCAACGATGATGGCTCTCATTTGTCTCACCTCATTGATAATCATTTTCATTTAACTACAGTAAAGAATAATATACTATAATAAACAAAAAGTAAACTATAATATTTAATTAATCTATGGTAAAGGTGTGGTGCGGCATGAAGCCTGTCCATGAAGATGAGACGAAAATGCTGATGCAGTCGGTCGGCTGCAACCTCCGCAAGCTGCGCAAGGAGCGGAAGCTGAGTCTGGAGGAGCTCGCGGCGCTAACCGGGGTAAGCAAATTAACGCTCGGCAATATCGAGCGCGGAGACACGAATCCGACGATCGGGATGATGTGGAAAATTTCCAAGCAGCTTGAGGTCCCGTTAATGGCGCTGTTGAAGCCGGGAAATGCGGTATCGATCTCCCGTGCCGGCGAAGGGCCGAAATATGACAGCGACCATCCAGGCTGGACGCTTGAGCCGATGTTCAGCGATGTCAGGGAGAAGCTGGAGATGCATCGCGCGTATGTACAGCCGCATACCGTCTACATCCCGGAGAACCATCACGCCGGCACGATCGAGATCGTGACGGTTATGGCAGGGTCGATCGAATTAACGATCGGAGAGAAGACGTATTCACTGCAAACCTTTGATTCCATCCAATTCTCGGCGACGGAATCCCACCGCTACCACAATGCCGGCGGGGAAGAAGCGGTATTGCATTTGACGATGTGTTACCCTTGACGGGAGAGGGGAAGCGAAAACAACAGCCTATGAGGTACAGCTTGCTGGGAGCACGGCGTGCGCCCAATACGCAAAAAAAGAAACCGTTTTATCGAGATTCCGGTTGAACTGGGCATTCACATATACACTTTACCCATGACAGTAATACAATGTGGCAAAACCAAGAGGAGGTTTATCATGGCGAGTGTTAGAGCGAGTGCGCAGTTCAGAAGATTATGTAATCAGTTTACCAGAATATTAGGAGGGGTGGGTGAAATTACTCCTGGGCCCGTCTGTTTTGTCAACCGTGCGAGAAGGCTGAGAGTGACAATTCTGGGGAGACGGACAAATTCTCCTTTGGTTGGTCATCAGCTCTTCTCCTTCGAATCGCTGGATCGATCCGGACGCGCCCTTTGTCTAGGTGAAACAGCTGTATTCCAGAATCAGGCGAACCGGTTAATTCGCAATCTTCAACGGAACGGAATTACAGTAACGGCACTCCACAACCACTGGTTAAATGAAAGCCCCCGTTTGATGTACATCCACTGGCAGTCCATTGACAATCCGATCGACTTTGCAAGAAAAACGAAGCGATCGATTGCTTTCTTGGGCTAACCTCAATGTAGGGCCATTCCATGCCTGGGAAGAGGCCGCCTTTCTCCAAGCGTGCCGACCCGCATCCTTGCGGTGCTTGGTGAAGACGGCTCTCCCTCCCAAAGCATTTCGTTTAAACCTCCCGACAGTTCTTTCAGGGGTCTACAGCTGGCCAAGCAGCCGCTCCCATTGCTCCATCACTTCGGCAGTCGGCCGTACATACTGTTCCGGTGTGCCTATTTTGATCATTTGTTCGAGAATGTATGACAGCAGGCAAGGGCAGATGCAGGAGATTAACTAAAACTGGAGAATAAGATAACATGCAGTAGACGCTGCCAGGAAATCGCAAGTTATTCATGGCATTAACTATTTCATTGAAAGGGCATAGGAGAAGATGCGCGATTTGAACACAGATGGTGGTATTAGGGCTAGCTTTCATACCATCAATAACCTTAGACTGTACAGTAAATTTTCACGGAAAGGCAAACCGAGCGTCATCTTCATCGCCGGATTAGGCGATAGCTCCGAGACATGGAACGGGGTCCAGCACCGGATATCGCAGGTAACGTCTACTTTGTCTTACGACAGGGCGGGCGTTGGCAGGAGCGAAGCGGCGCCCGCACCGCGGACTTGCCTGGATCTGGTCGATGAACTGTCCGAGTTATTGCTGGCGCTTGATATGGAGCCGCCTTATCTGCTGGTGGGGCATTCTTTTGGGGGATTGGTCGCCCGATTGTATGCCAGCCTATACCCGCAGACCATATCCGGCATCGTCTTGGTTGATGCTGCGCCCGAATTTAAAGAGCTTGCGTATGAAAACGTGTTGCCAGAGCATCTGATAGCCGGAAACCGCGAATATTACGAAAATCCGATGTTGAACCGGGAGAAGATCGATAAGGTTCAGAGTTACCGGCAGGTCGCCGAGCATGCCCGGACAAGCAGCATTCCTCTCGCCATTATTACAAGGGGCTTGCCGGATGACAGCGGGGAGGACTGGCCATCTCAAGCCATATTGGCTGTTGAGCAGAAGCTGCAAGCCGAATTCATGCGCTGGTCCACGTCAAGCAAGCAGCGAATTGCCGGCCGCAGCGGACATGATATTCATCATGATGAACCGGATGTTGTCATTGAGGAGATCTTGAGTATGTTAAAGGGGTTGGGGAAGTGAGCGAGCAAAGGACGACATTCATGCATGACCTGCAAAGAATTCAGAAGGAGGATTACCGGCTTCGCGAAGGCGAGCGGCTGCAAGAGGTTGCAGATCTGATGCTGCAATATATCGGCGATCCGGACCCGGAATTGCGGGATGATCTTATTTATTCGACATATTATCACTGGATAATCAAGAAGAAATTGTTTACGGAAGCGGAGCTGCGCGGCTTGTTGACTGTGCTTACGGATGACCAGCATTTATTCTATCATATTGGCAGCGAGAACGACCCAACTGTCTTTACAAGGTCATTCTCTGTCTTGCCGATCGCTCTGATTGTACGGCGCCACAGGCAGGAGCCATTCCTTGATCTTGCGGAATTCCAGCATGTGAAGAATTCATTGATACGCTATGTGCAGGAGGAGAAAGATCTGCGCGGCTACGTGCCCGAGGGAGGCTGGGCTCACAGCGCCGCCCACGCGTCGGATGCTTTGACGGAACTGGTGCAGTGTCCGGAATGCGATGCAGCGGCACGGCTTGAGATTCTTCCCGCTGTTCAAGGAATGCTGCATAACGGGAGCCATATTTTCAACGAGGAGGAGGATGAGCGGATTGCCTGCATCGTGGATACAATCATGGACCAAGAGCCTTCCTCAGGAGGAAATAGAACGTTGGATATTCGGCCTGGCCGAATGCGGCACTTGGTCGAGAGCCCGCCATAATAGGTTCGCCCAGGTGAATAGCAAAAACATGGTGCGCTGCCTTTATTTCAGAAGAAAGCAGGAATGCAGGAATGGCCTTGCGCCGGCACTGGTTGCCGCCGAGGCAAAATTGAACTGGTTTGCCGCCGCCGTCCAATAAGGGCGGTGGTTTTTTTCGGCGAGCGATCCCGTCACACATACGGCGCACCCAAAACGTAACCTCGCTTCGTGACAAAACAAAGACTCTGATGGCTACATGGCCGCCAGAGTCTTTGCTTGTTCGATATTCGACGCGGATGATGCGGATGATGCCAACGGCAAGCGATGAATGGTTATTTCAGGCCGGCTGCCTACGCGAATATTCACTCCGGTTTGACCTAAGCCTTCACTGATATAGAATGGTTTGCCGTCATGGACATGCAGCCCTTTAATCATATTCATGCCGACAAGCTCGCCCATGGCCGCTAAATGATACGGTTTCGGCCAATGAATTTGCCCTCCATGAAAATGGCCGCAAAGCAAATAATCAAATGAATAGCGTCTCATCTTCAGCACAATATTCGGATCATGCGTAAGGACAAGACGGTATCCCTGCCCGATTCCATGGAAGGAAGCGGCGAGATCGCTGCGTTCCGTGCTGGAATCATCGATCCCGATAATATTGAGCTGCGTTCCGTTGATGTCAATGACGTCATTCTCGTTCCGCAGCGTTTTACAACCGTTCTCCTCCAATGTTTGTTGTAACAAGGCAAAGTTTTTACCCTTCAGCACATAATCATGATTCCCGAACACCGCGTACATGCCGTATTCCGGTTCCAGACGGTTCAGCACCTTCAGATAGGGAACCAGCTTCGGTATGGAGCGCGTACGGTCGAGAAAATCGCCGGTAAGAGCGATGAGATCAATCTGTTCGTCCTTGAGCCTGTCGAATAATTGATTCGGCGAAATGGAGATGTTCTCCAGATGCATATCCGATAGATGCAGAACATGAATGGCCTCTCCAGACCGATGCTGTGCGCCGCTCTCCAAGCTGATCTTGTTCATATTTACTTGCCGCGTATTGAGATGAGCTTTATATAAAAGGCATGCCAGCATGCCCAACATGATGATTGCGATAAACATAAATAATGTCATGGCCTATTCTCCTTTCTATAGTCCAGTATACAAGGAGCGGCAGGTCCATGTCTGCGGTAATTCATGGAGCGGTGATTGCACTCGGGCTTTGACCCAGGCGCTGTATGTATGACGGCCGGTGATTTCGCGCAAATTAAACATTCAAGAGAAAGCTTTGGTTAGCGGAGGAAATCACATGGCCAAAAAAGTTCTGCTACTGCCCTTTTTGCAAATCAAAATGGGACATCATCAAGCGGCCGATGCGCTGGTGGAGCATTTGATATCGATTGATCCGTCCATCGAATGCGAGATCGTTGATATTTTAGACTACAGCTACGGCAGCCGTGTGGAAGGCTTGGTGTCCTCTACTTATTTGAAATGGATACACTTCCTTCCGGTCACTTACAGCTGGATGTACCGGAAAAACTGCGGCGGCCAGCTCCACAATAACAGGCGCTATCGACTCTATGAGATGATATTTATGAAAACAATGCAAAAATTGATACGGGAAAAGCAGCCGGATTGCATCCTGTGCACTCATTCTCTGCCGTCTTACTTGCTTGATCAATTGAAATGCAAAGGGCTGCTTTCCATACCGGTCATCAATGTGTATACGGATTTTTTTGTCAATGATGTGTGGGGGAGGGACAGAATCGATTATCATTTCGTTCCGGATTCGCATGTCAAGGATTGGTTGACGAGCCGTTCCGTTCAGGCCGAGCATATCTTCGTAACCGGCATTCCGGTCCATCCCCAGTTCACCGCCTCGGGCCCGGAAATGAAGCCAACGAATTCCGAATTCACGGTATTGATTACAGGGGGAAATCTCGGTGCCGGAGTCATGAAATCGATGTGCCGCACCATCGGGAAGACAGAAGGAGTGCGTTATATCGTACTATGCGGGAAAAACAACGCTCTGTATCGCCATCTGAAGAAGAAAAACTGCCCGAGCATCGTTCCGATGCCGTATATTGAATCGAGAGCGGAAATGAATGATTTATATAATCAAGCCGACGCGGTACTGACAAAGCCAGGGGGAGTAACGATTAGCGAATGCCTGTATAAAAAAGTGCCGATCTTCGTCTACCATGCCTTGCCCGGGCAGGAAGAAATCAATCTGCAGCATCTATTGCATCAACAGTTGATCGTGTATGTGAAGGATTGGGCCAAAGAGACGATGGACAAGCAAATGAAGCTGCTGCGGAACAAAACGGTGATGGATCGTCTGGCCGCACAAATGAATGAATACGGCCGGCAAATGTCGGATCTGAGATCAACGCTTAGGCATGTGCTCAAGCTGCAGTAGGAGCAGGAAGCATTCATGAGCGGACAGAAACCGACGGAACAAGTGAGCAAGCTGATTCAGAACAGAGTAATGCCGTTCATATATAGCACAAAGCCGCATTGCTGCGGCTTTTTTTGTGTGTGCATTAGCAGAGCGGCTTGCCGGATCCATCTCCTGGCGCAAGACATGGATTGACGAACGCGACAATACAGCATATAATTTGTTTTAGTGATTTAGTAAATAAGTAATTTACTAAACAATGAATGCAGGGATTATTATTTCGCATTACTCGAAGCGGTTCAAGAGGAGGAGGATTATGAATCACGATGGAGAATTTCGCTTGTCAGCTGCAAGGCATCTGACAGATGCCGAACAAGCGCTTGTCTGGACCAAGCCGCGCTCTCATAAGGAGAGCGAAGAAGAATTGCGGATATGCAAAGAAGTGAAGCGCAACTGGAATCGCGGCGAGATGAAAATCGCCAATATATTGCTGGAGGGCGATGCCGGTTCGGGCAAAACGCAGCTTGCCAAAGCATTGTCGGCTGATTTCGGGCTGCCCTACACGAAGGTGACTTGCTTTGCCGATATGGATAAATCCGATGTGATTGGGGCGATATTGCCGGTGATTGCATCCGAACGAGCAGCAAAGCTGGAACCGGAAGAACAGTTTGTGTTGAACGCCTTGTATGAGAGCGACGGGTTCCGAAGCGCCACGGAAATATTGACGGACGCGCTGGGGGTTACACCCGAACAGGCTGCCGTTAAGATGAAGCAATTGCTGAAGCGGGTTGCGGAACATACCGAGGGTGAGGCGGTGAAATATCGATTTTACCCCTCCGAGATCGTCAGAGCCTATCGGCATGGCTATTTGCTGGAAATCCAGGAGCCGACGGTAATCCGCGACGCCGCCGTGCTCATGGCCTTGAACTCTGCTCTGGAGCTGGATGGGAGCATCAACCTGCCTACAGAGGTGATACGCCGGCATCCCGACTTCATCGCGGTCATTACGACGAACCGGAGCTATGCAGGGACGAGGCCGTTGAACGAAGCGCTGCGCGACCGGGTCCAGCATACCGAGAAGATGGATTTGCCGACCAAGGATGTCATGGTAGGACGCGCCATGGCCAAAACGGGCTATCGAAATCAATCGGTGTTGGATGTATTAGCCGACGTTATCATTGTTCTGGACAAAGCGGCCCGGGCCAATGCCATCAAGGGCGTGGCCGGGATGCGCTCGTTCTTCTACTGGGCGGATGCGGTCGCCGGAGGCGCTTCGGCTCTTGAGTCGCTCTATTATAAAGTCATTTACAAGATGACGACCGATTCCGAAGAAATCAAACTGTTGGAAGACGCGCTGCAAAGGCATGAGTTGTTAGCAAGTCTGGGTGATATGGATGCGGCAGCAAAAAAAAAACGATTCTTGACACCGCTGAGATAAGAACTTGGGCGGCTGCCGGCGATATTGATGCCGCGGATGACAATCCGGCAGAGGAAATGGGCGTCGCCTTCAGCAAAACGGCGGATAGCGACGACAGCGCGATTGACGCAGCGGCTTCCGATGATTCAGCCGATACGGCAAGCCGGGATATGGGAGAGGAGGGCGCTCCCCTGTATCATCAGGCCAATCCGGATACGGTGCCGGACGACGTGAAGGCCCAGAACCGGAATTTCCGAAAAAGACGGAATCAAGAGGCGAGAGAGGTGGCGGCCCAGTCGATTCATAAGGGGATCAGGCTCATCGTCCATCGTCCGGACGTCCTGGAGGAGCATCGACAAGAATATGCCCTTCTGAGCAAGGAACTGATGCCTATCGTGCGGGAAATGGCAAGACAGGCGCTTCCGCTGTTGGAGTACGAGAGTTCTACGGAATGGGCGAGGAATCGGTATTACGGCAGCAAATTTGTGGCAGACAGTATTGCTTATCGGGATTATAAGTATTTTGCCAAGCTGCGTCCTCCGACGGAGTCCCCGTCCCTTGCCGTCGGGCTCAGAGTGGACGAGTCGGCATCGATGTCCGCTTCCGGCAGGCTGGTGGCCGCCAAGCGCGCGGCGCTCGCCGTCTATGAATTTTGCCGGATGTGCGCGATACCTGTCTTGATCTACGGGGATACGGCCGACGCTTCCCGCTTGGAGCAGATGTCGATATTTGCTTACACCGACTTCGATACCGCCGATCCCGAAGATCGGTTCAGGCTGATGGGGATGCGGGCCAGAAGCAATAATCGCGACGGCCTGGCTCTTCGCATCATCGGAGAACGGTTAGCAGCCGCTCCGCAGCAGACCAAGCTGCTGATCAGCATTAGCGACGGCCAACCGAAAGCAATGGATGACTATACCGGTAGCTATGCGATCCAGGATATGCAGCAGACCATCGCCGAGTATGAACGGAAGGGAGTGGCCGTGCTGGCTGCCGCCATCGGTCAGGATAAAGAGGTCATTAGTCAAATCTATGGAGCCGAGCGATTTTTGGATATGACCCATTTGCAAGAGCTTCCGGTCAAGCTGGTCCGCATTATCGCCCGGTACTTGTGATTGCTAAATAATGGTGAATCACCCCGGAAAGGAAGCAAGCCGATGGACAAGAACAAGCCCATGGAGCTGCGGCAAATCGTAAAGCCGTGGCTGGAGAAGCTCCACTCCAGCCTTACGGCGACCGGGGCCGCTGCCGGCAGCGTTCCGGGAATCCGTTCACGCTGTTGGCAGGCTATTTGATGGGGGAATTTGCCGTTATGACGCCATAATGCCGGGTAGACACGGAGCTCTATCGGGAGTGAGCCTCCTGAAGTGCCGCCTTTTCTGTTTGCGGCTTCCGGAATAACTGATACAAGCTGTCCCAATTGACAAGCACGGTGCCCGTAATGACTGCGAGGGCCCCGATTCCTGTAATCCAAGTAACCGACTCTCCATAGAGCAGGACACCGATGACAATGGCGACCAACGGGGATACATACAGCCAGGTAGAGGCGAAGACAGGACCCGTCTTGGCCACCAGCCAGTAGAACAGGCTGTGCCCGATCATCGAACCGATAATGATCAGGTAGAGCAGGGAGCCGAGCGCTTGTGCGGACAGCAGGCTCTGGAAGTGCCACGGTTCTGTGCAAGCAGACAGCAACAGCAGCAGGAGTCCGCCATAGATCATCTGCGCAGCGTTAAGCGCAATTGGCGACACCTCCGGGAAGCGCTGCGTAACGCGCTTGGAGTACACCGCGCCCCATGAATAGAACACTTCGCCAGCAATAATGACAATGCTGCCAATGAGCAGCCCGAGACTGGCGGATAACGTCATGCTTGGCCAGATGATAAGGAAGACGCCGACTAATCCGGCAAGGCAGCCAAGCAGAGAACGGCCGGCCGGCTTTTGGCGCAGCATGATCATTTGCAGCACCAGAATCATCATCGGCCCTGTGGCCGATAAGACGGCAGCGATTCCGGAAGCGACATATTGCTCGCCCCAATACAAGGCGGCAAAGGTGCCGAAAGTGAGCCCGATACCGGTAAGCAGCATATCTTTATGCAGCAGGAGCGAAAAGCTTGCTTTTTTCCTCCACACCATCCAGCCGAATAATAGCACCCCCCGCGATGAAGAATCGGATTCCTGCCGATAAAAACGGCGGGGCAGAGACATCGACACCGATTTTGATGGCGAGAAAGGTCGTGCCAAAGATGAGACAGACAAGTAAGTAATTCAAGATGATCATGAGTGCTCCTCCTTTTCTCATCATGTTATACGGACAGGAATAGAACAGATGCATGCCAATAGAACAGATGGGAGCGGATTAGGGTACAATACGATTGAGAAGTCTTGTTTGAACAGACTTTGGAACAACCTCGACAGGGGGAGCGGCTGCATGCTTTTTAGACAAGTGTATGATCACATCATGACGCGAATGGAACGGGGGGAATGGAACGCAGATGACAAGCTTCCTTCGATTCGCTGCCTTGCCCTTGAATTGGGGGTAAACCGGCTGACGGTATTCAAAGCCTACCAACTGCTGAAACAGAACGGAAAAGCTTATGTCAAGGAGAAATCAGGGTATTATGTCTGCCCCGAAGGCGAAAGCCAGCTTGGTGACAGGCATGATGAACAACAGATGGCCACCTCCTCCGCCGTTCAAATGAACAGTAAGCTGTCCGACATTCACCAGGTAACGGCCGCCTATCGATTTTCCCAAGCGGTGATCGATCCGAATTTACTGCCGAATCTGTTTCTATCCGAGTACGTGAAGAAGGTGTTTGACATCTACCCGAAGCTAATGGGAATCTATTCCACTCCGCAGGGGGATGAAGAGCTGCGTGAAGTCCTTAGCCGGTACCTCATGCGCCATTACCGGGTTCATCTGCATCCAAGCGAGGTGTTGATCACGACTGGAGCGCAGCAGGCGATCGATTTGCTGGCCCGAATCTTTATCCGGCCAATGGATGCCATATTGGTGGAACGCCCGACATACAGCGCGGCGCTTGATATATTCCGGGCGCAGGGAGCCCGATTGATTCCAGTCGCGTTTTCTCCCGCAGGTTATGATATGGACATGGTCGAAATGCTGATGAAGCAGCATCGGCCGCGATTTTTCTATATGAATCCCACGTTCCACAATCCGACGGGCTATACCTTGCCGACCCTGCAGCGCAAGCAGCTCGTCGAGCTGGCCGAACGGTACCGCTGCGTGCTGATTGAAGATGATGCGTTTCACGAAATGTATTTTGAAGAACGTCCGCCGCAGCCTTTATTCACCTATGATACCGAAGGATGGGCAGTCTATCTCCGCAGCTTCAGCAAATATGTGGCGCCGGGCTTGCGGATATGTGCCGTATTTGGCCGCCAGTCGGTCATCGGGCCTCTGATCGCAGCCAAATCGCTGGCTGACAACGGAAACCCGTTAGTGACGCAAAAAATATTTGTGCATTATTTTCAGTCGGAACGGATGCAGCAGCATTTGGAAAAATTGCGCATTGCTCTGCAAATTAGAAGAGATATTATGGAGGAGGAATTGGCAGCCGCGTCTATTGATTGGCGGTGGACCACTCCCAAGGGGGGACTAAATATATGGCTTCGGCTTCCGGATACGGTTTCCGCGTCCGAGCTATTTGACGAGAGCATCCGGCAATCTATTTCCTTCGTTCCCGGTCAAATCTGCGATCCGCTTCATGAGATGCAATCCTGGATTCGGCTGAGCTATTCATTGGTGAATGAAGAGCAATTGCGCGTTGGCGTTCAACGGCTTGCAGACATTGCACAGCGCATTCAGAAGCGATGATCGGCTAATCCATTCTTCTGTGAACAGATTGTCAGTTTCCTGGAATCTTGCTATAATGCTTCATATGCTTTAACCCCCTATAAGATAAAAGGTGAACTGTTATGCTCTCATTTTCCAGATTGTGCAAATGCAAACCCCCTATCCCGTAATTTCTTTGCCGCGAATCGAGATTTTCGAATTTATAGGGGGATATTCGCAGTGCAAAGAAAAATCTCAACACCATCATTATTGTTGCTCATTGTTTTAGTTGGTTTTCCGCAAATTAGCGAAACGATATATACGCCGTCCTTGCCGGATATCGCTAATCATCTGCAGGCAAGCGGCAACATGATTCAACTGACGCTAAGCATATACTTCCTCGGTTTCGCCTGCGGCGTTTTTTGCTGGGGAAGGCTCTCGGATTCCATCGGGCGGCGTCCCGCCTTGCTGTGGGGAATCTTCGTCTATGGGCTGGGAAGCTTGGGCTGTTATCTGTCTCCTTCGGTGGAATGGTTATTGGTAAGCCGTTTCATTCAGGCCTTTGGAGCCAGTACCGGTTCCGTTGTGACGCAGACCATTTTGCGGGAGAGTATCGATGGAGCCAAGCGTCATGCCGTGTTTGCTCAAATTTCCGCAGCGCTTGCCTTCACGCCCGCAATCGGGCCCTTGATTGGCGGATGGATGGATCAAGCGCTTGGTTTCCGGGCGGTGTTCGCCACCCTGGTTGTGATGAGCATTGCTATCTTTATGTACACGCTGGCGGCTCTGCCTGAGACAAGAGTGTCCGCCACGGCGAAGGTCAGCACATTGGCGGTAGCCAAGCGCCTCGCTTCGGACGGCAGAATATGGGCCTTTGGTTTTCTCATTGGCGCCACCAATGGCATCTTGTTCAGCTACTATGCCGAAGCGCCCTTTATTTTTATTGAATTTTTTGAGATGAACCCGGGGATGTTCGGTTTTTTCGGTATTATGGTAGCGATGTCTTCCATAGTCGGGGCGATGTTGTCGAAAAAACTGGTCGCCAGATTTCCGGCAGAACGAATCATCCTGATGGGTTGTAGCGTGACGGCTGTCGGAGCTATATGCCTTACGGCTCTGGCTCTGTACGGAATAAGCCCGTCCGCTATTTACTTGGTTCTTATGGTAGCCTGCATCTTTATCCTCTTGCTGGGGATCGGCATGGCGATTCCGAACTGCCTGAGCTTGGCGCTCGTCCAATATGGCGATGTGCTTGGTACGGCGGGCGCCATTTTCGGATTAGGCTACTATGTGGTGGTCAGCCTGATTACGAGCGGCATGAGTTACTTGCATAATGATTCCTTAGTCACGATGCCCGCTTATTTTCTCGTATTGGCCCTCATGATGCTCCTGGTCAGCCGCAAGGTGGCGAGACCCGTGACGAAGTAAGTTGGGACAATTGAATAAGTAACGAAGAAGGGGCTGTCTCATTAAGTAGTATTTAGCTACAGTGAGACAGCCCTCCTGATTCTCAAGCCTCGACTTTCGAAAAAATGCAAAAAACGCAGTTTTCCCTTATGATGTTTACTCCGTTACAGGCATTCCTGCAAAATCGCATGAATTTCAGCCAATGCAATAGATAGAAAGCAAAAATCTGCGGAAATATTGTACTTTTGCAGGAATTTCGTAAAATATCGGCTCAAATAGCGAAAATTCCTGCTTTGACCAGGCTGTTGGAAAACCCCTGTTTTTTTGCGAAGGGGTGGAGATGGTCCATTTTCCTCATCCAAACTTGGCTCTCAGAGCGTTTTTAAATCGATTTTTTCTACCGGGTGAAGAGATCCATCACAGGTAAAAAGTCCCAAAGACTACTCAATAGCCTGATTTTACGGGATCCAAGCGACCGCGTCGGATGCTGGGGGCATCATCGCCTTCAGGAAGCATTATCGGCCTGCTGGAAGCATCGTTGCCTCCTGGGGCTTGGACGTGCGGAGGAAATTGCTGCTATTTAAGTCAATTTCATAATTCCTTTCGTTCAAAGGGGTTGGACTAAGCCAAAATTGCAGATTCATTTTTTTTTTTGAAGATTACGCAACCTTCTTAGCTTCAAGGATGCTTTTGTTTAGGCGGTCTAACGCAAGTTTGCATAGGGTGTATGTCAGACAACTCAAGTCTAGATCGACAAAAGCACGTTTCTTCAGTTTTCTGCTTGAGCCCAATTCCATGTACAGCTTCAAATAGGCAAAAACACGTTCAATCGCTACTCGCTGCTTGAATAGTTCAGTAAACTTTTTGCTTCCACGTCCGGGTGCAGTGTATTTCCGAACATCTTCATCAATGCGAAATTTGAAAACTTTCTGGCAGCCGTCCGCTTGAAACGGGCAGGAGGCACATTCCTTTGGCCTTGTGAATTTTATGGTATCTCGCTTGGCATCGTAACTGTCGTAGACGTACGCATGACCTTGCTTGCAAGTCTGGCGAAAGTGCTTATCCACCCCTTCAGGTAGCTTGCTGCGATGGATAAGCGGGATGATCGGTAACGCACCAATATCCCGGATTTGGCGGTAAACCGGTTCGCTGTCATACCCCTTATCAGCTAGCACATAGTTTGGTTTGAGAGAGGGAAATCGCTCCTTCATATATTTCAGAAGAACAATCGCCGCTCGCTGATCGTTCACATGAGCAGAACAGGTCACTCCGGCCACAATGTACTGGCTTTGGCAATCCACCAAGAGATTCTGTTTGTAGCCATGCCAATATTTCACCCGGCGCCGCCCTCCCCGTGGGTCACCCTTTGCACCTACACTTGCGTGTTGCGGCATATCAGCGAGAAGCTGCTCGTAAGTGGCGGGCAACATATCGGCGACCTCCCGTTCAAATAGGCTGAGCGAGGCCTCGTACGCTTCAACTTCGGCACGCCAAGCCGCTTCTTCGGCTTTCGGAACGCGTCCACGCTTTGCACGCTTGGGTTTCTCTGGTTTAGGTTTCTCTTCTGCCTTGCTGGCAGACTCGTCCAGAAAAGTAGGTTCGTCGGTTTCGGGCGAGAGCTCCGGTAATGATTTACCGGCGTCCAAATGGGGATTGCGATCAAAGGACTCGATGTGAGAAGAATCTATGGCCAGT
Source organism: Paenibacillus dendritiformis (assembly GCF_945605565.1). Taxonomy (NCBI): domain Bacteria; kingdom Bacillati; phylum Bacillota; class Bacilli; order Caryophanales; family Paenibacillaceae; genus Paenibacillus; species Paenibacillus dendritiformis. The sequence continues at coordinate 3,935,752 of NZ_OX216966.1, forward strand.
ACATTTCCCTCAAGAAACCCTTCCGTGATGTTCTCCTGTGTCGTTCGAAAGAAACCGCATTGACTGAGCTTTGTAGTGAGCCGGGAATAGGCTGCTTCGCTGGGCACTCGATCGGAACCGGTAAAACGGCAGCGAGTACGAAATTCAAGACTTTCCTTCAAACGGCTGACCAAATCCTTGGTAAAGCGGATGTGCTCCATTTTGCCGATGACGAGTGAGTAGATCATCGCTCTTGTATTTAAACTTTCAGGACGGCCCCGACGATTGTAGCTGCTAATGGCGTGAAGAATTTTTCCGATCGGCAGATGTTCTAAAACGAAATCCGCTTTAGGGGCAGGCGCCATTTTCATCATTTCCTCAAAGGAAAACAGCTCTTCTTGTCGAATATGATACATGGGAGTACTCCTTTCTCAGTTTTTTGGTTTAGTCACCTATAACTTCGAGAAAATGGGGAGGTACTCCTTTTTTCTGTGCCTAAAACTCCAGCAACCGCAAGGGTTTCGAATTATGAAATTGACTTATTTTACAGGAATTTCGGCTTAATGAGTCCACATCCCGAGGAATTGCTGCAAATCTACATCATTTTAGGCCCTTTTGCTTCAAGCCGAAGCGAAACCGAGGAAATTCCTGTAATTTTGCAGGATTCCCTTTCTGGAAAAGTTGTCCATATCGAATTGCTGTATTTATGCAGGATTTCGCGTACCGAATAGGCGTGTCTTGAGAAATCGTGGAGTTTTGCGGATTTCGCCTGCCGGATGGGCGTGTCTAGGGAAATGGTGCAGTTTTCAGGCCGGTAGAAATATCCATTTCCTACTCAAAACTTCTTTCTCAACAGCCTGATTGCCGCAGGATTTCACTGCCTCATCCATCTTCCGCCGCTTTTCCTTCCATCGTTTTCCCGCCTCTATATTCTCTGTTGCCCCGTCTTGCCCTGCATCCTTGTGCACTTCCAATGGCAGCCTCTTTTATTGGTTTCAGTTATTAACGAAGCTCCGTGCTAATCCTTTCCCTCCATTTCAATAGATTTGCGATTGCATTTTGTTCACCGCCCATGTAGATATCTTCAATGGTCATGGACCAATGTTTATAGCTCCGTTTTCTTTCTTGATTAGGAAGAGGATTGGTGATTTTGCCTGCGTTGCTTACGAGCTCACGATTTCTTTTCAGAATATAGGCCGTGTCCCATTCATTATCATAGGCGTCGATAAATAAACGAACCAGGAGCCGGTAACCTTCCTCTGTAAAATTGGAAGGATGCTGTATCATGTAACAGGCAACAAGCCAAAAATGCAAGGCATATAGTTCCGGATCACGATGCTCCCAAGCAAGAGGGAAACCGAATAGGTCATGGCAAGAAAACCCATCGATTCCTTGCGCCCCGCATTCCACACATCTTCCTGACTCCATCATTGTGCTGTTATCAACCACTATAGAATACACCTCCGATCAAAACTGCTGCTTACCCAAGTTTACAACCATGCCGTTACGTTTGGTCAAGCTCATTTTTGTTTATTGACGCTGGCGTTTCATTTCGACGGAGAAAAGGTTCGGACTCCCGCGATGGAGAACCGCGAACTCCAGATGGAAGACAGCGGACGGAGTACGCGATTTTTACAAGCACGGGCTGCCCTCAAGCAGCAAGGAATGCCTCTCGGTGAAGCGCATCTCTATTTTGGATACAGGAACGAAGCGGATTTTATTTACCGTGGAGAACTCGAGCAATATGAAAGAGAGGGTATCGTCACGCTTCATACCGCTTTTTCCCGTGCGCCCGGGGTATCCAAAACCTATGTGCAGCATTTGATGAACGCAGCGCCGCTGAACTCATTTCTATGCTTACCGGCCAAGGGCGGCTTTATATTTGCGGGGACGGCGGCCATGCTAAGATTGATCGCATATACAGCAGCATCCCAATTTCTCGAACCGAGAGGCTGGGATGCTGCTGTCTTAGGCAAGTCTTATGAATCAGGCTGATCTGCCTGCTTCGGTGTGCGAATCAGGAATGCCAGGATGCTGATGATGGCGGTAAAGACGAAGAGCAGATTGAAGCCATTCTGAATGCCGAACGCTTCCGATACTTGTCCGATCAGAATACCGACAACCGCTCCTCCCAGGCCGGATGCGACATAGATGACGCCCTGCAGGGAGCCCGCCTGCTTCGTCAGCTTGGAGGCGATCCCTTGCGCGGTCGGGAACAGGACGGACATGGCGAGCCCGAATAGCATAATCAAGTAGCTGAAGCTCGTCATGAACATGCGCCCGAGCACGAGGGAGGCAAGCGCGAACAGCGAGAAGGCAACCAAGGTGCGCCGTTCGCCCAACTTGTAGATGATGAACCCGCCGACGAAGCGTCCGATGGTGAACAAAAAGGCGAAGCTGGCAATAATATACCCCGCAGTCGAGGCCTTCTGATCCGCAGTCATTCCTGCGATATCCAGAGAATTGTACAGGATAGGGAAGAAGTTCAGGAACCCGGCTTCCGCCGCGACATAGAACAGAATGAAGAGGATGACGAACAATATCTGGCGATCCTGGAACAGCTGCAAGACCGATGTCAGACTGACTTTATCCTGACCTTGATCTGCGGCTGTCTTCGCTGGCTTGAAGGACAGCAGAGCGAACAAGATGAGAACAATGAGAGCCGATACCCCGATATAGAAATATCGCCAGCTCATATTTTGCGCAAACATGACATTCAATAGAATCGGCGTGACGATCATGCCGACACCGAACAGCGCATTAGCCAGATTGAAGATGACACCCGCGCGTTCCTTGAAGTAGGTAGGGATGATGGTAGCGACCGATACGGTCATGGAACCGATGCCAAGCCCGACAATCAGATAGAAGCCGAGAAAGAATGCGACGGTAAAGGAAGCGCTTGTTCCGATAAGTCCGATGATCATCAGCACGGTGCCGACGCTCATGACGGCTTTGATGCCTTTGCGGTCAGCGAAAATGCCGGCGATGAGGCTGGCCAGCAGAAAGCCGATTTGGAAGATCGATACCATGACACCAACCTGGCTAATATCGAGTTGAATATCATGCTGGACCCGTTCCAAAATAATCCCTTTCGTATTTTGAATGCCGCCCAATACAAACATCGTCGCAAAGATGAGGAAAAAGATGATAGAACGCTGTATTTTTGGCATGATTAGTTCGTTCCCTTCTCTCGATGACTTTGAATCGCTTCGAATAGTTCGCTGGCAGCCCAACCATAGCAATAATAGAGCAGTTCGTCGGCAGCGCTGTTCTCCCCGGCCTTGACGGCCTCGATCAGGTTGTCCGGCGTTATATTCCACATCTGTATGCCACTGAAGATCCGTGTGCCCGGGGCCGACTGAGCCCGTACGATATTATTCTGATCGGCCACGAATTGAATCGGGAAGCCTTCGGTCTTGAACGTCTCATACGACAAATCATATGGCAGCTGGAAAAAGCGCTTGAATGCCCGGAATGCGGCTTCCTGCTCCTCGGGCGTATGGGCCAAATGATGAATCAGCCCTTGCACGTCCGCGCCGCCTCCCAGCTTATGATAAGGAAAATGCTTCAGGGCAGGGGAGAGCTTCGTCAGGCTGGCATAATTCTGGCCAAGCATCCAACTGTATGCGGGCGGCCACAGATCGAGCCAGATCGTGAAGTCTTCATTCACTTGTCTGACCCGGGCGATCAATCGTTCCACGAAGCTGGATACGCTTTCTTGACGGAATGCAATCCATGATTGAAGCCGTTCATTCTGCCCGGCGAATTCGACAGCCTCGTCGAACTGCTTATCCTGCAGCAGCCGGGCCCACGCGCGCAATGCATCCTGAATCGCGCCGGCATCGAGGCCTTGCTGGTTCATTTTCTCCTGGCAATGCGGGCAGAAGCAGGTCAAGAGGCCTCTCGGATTGACATCCTCTCCCGCCCAATCCGGATAGCGGATGCGATCGATCATATAGGAAGTGAAGCCGTAGCGCTTGTACAGATCGACAAATGCCTTCTCCCAAAAGTCAATCACATCGGGAGCGTTCGGGCACAGCCAGTGGGGAATGGCCCGTCCGTCCATGTCGGTGACGAGATTGTTCTCCAGCAGCGCCCCTTCGAAATGGCCGTTCAATATATTGAGCCATGGAATGACTTCGAACTCCTCGTCCTGCAGCGCTTCCTTGATTATGAGAAGCGGATCGCTCTCTTCCGACAGAGACGGCTCCCGATGCTGATCCAGCCCGGATTCGAGATACGAAGGCAGGATGGCATGCATCGTGCCTGTGCCGTAGACGACGTCATGCACGGGATTGCGAGGCAAGATCCCGACCGGATACGGATTGCGTTCGAAGATCGTATTCACTTCAGGGAAGATGTACTTCACATCTTTCAATTTACGAATGTAATCAATGATCTGCGGCATACCTTCATCCAAAATATCATGCGGGTGTAATTGAATGCCTGACATGGTGCTCCACGCTCCTTCGATTAGTAAAGTTGTTTGTCTTGCATAAATTGCAAAGCGGGAAATGCCTGGTTCAAGCCTAATATCGCAATGCCCTGCAGCGCCGAATGATGCTGCATGCCGGATATTTCAATCGATACGTCCGTCACATCGGTCGTATGGAGACGTATTTTGCGATGGAGCCGTTCCAACCGCAGTGACTGGGTCACGCCTCCCATCAGCAATATTTTCTCGGGATTGAGCAGCGCAATAATATTGAGAATGCCAATTGCCAATTGATCCTCGAATTGGTCTACCAGATAGCTGGCTTGCAAGTCGCCCTGTTCCGCGAGCAGGAACACATCCTTGGCGGTTACCGGGCGATGAAATAAAGCGGTTGCAGCCTCTTCCAGTCCGGAGCCGGAGCAGAGCTTCTCGAAATGGCCCTTCGCGGAAGGCGAGTACAGCTGAGGCTTCCGGAACAGCATATAGCCGATTTCGCCCGCCGCGTTGTTGGCCCCTCGAATCACTTTGCCGTCGATGAGCACTGCCGAGCCAAGTCCAGTGCCGATTCCGATCAGCACCGCGGAGTTCAGATGGCGGAACGCCCCGGCGTACATCTCGCCGACAAGGGCGGAGCGTACGTCATTCTCAATCGTGACGGGCACATGGAACCGCTCTTGGAAAAATTGCGCTAACGGCACGTTCGTCCACTCCGGCAGATTGGGAGATCCTTCTAATACGATGCCCGCAATCGGGTCGACGATACCCGGAGTCGCGATGCTGATAAAAGCGAGACGCTCGGCCGGTTGTCCCGAATGCGCAATAAATGCGCTGATATCGTCCGCCATTTGCGATAAAAATTCCCGGCTCGAGGCGAGGCGATAGGTAGCCACCGTCCTGTCCATCATGCATTCGCCAGCAAGATTGTACAGTCCAAGATGGATGGTTGTCCCGCCCAGATCAACGGCGACGCCGAAGGCGGCGTTCTTGGAGAAATGAAGCCGCGTGCCGCGCTTGCTTGCGTCGGCCTCATCCTTCTCGTCGAATATAAGCTTCTCGTCGATAAGCGCCTTCACGATATCGGATACGGTCGCCTTCGTAATTCCTGAATGCTTCGCGATATCCGTCCGGGAGAGGGGGCCTTTGTCCTTAATAATATTGAGGACCAATTCCTTGTTCAGCTTGCGGATCGTACTTGGTAAATTTGCCTGCATCGTTCCTGATCAACTTCTTTCCCGTTGTAGTCCCTTATTCTTTTAAGTTTATAATATAAACTTAAAATGCTTTTAAAAAAGGATTATTGAACTTCTTCGCATAAATGTAAGGGCTTTATTCTCTATATAAGTTTATAATACATCCTTAAATCAGGGATCGTCAATCTCAAAAGGGTTGTCTAAATGTTCCAACAACAGGCCTGAGCATACCGGCCTTGCACAGCATCAACGATAAAATCGGCTGGATAACATGATCCGTGCGCCCTCCGATGATAAAATGGACTGTATTATGATGGCTTGAGAGGAGGATCTTAATGAATCCGATACCAACGATGCTGAAGGCGCATTATGATATCGTCAGGGCGGACGTCTTCCCGCAGCAAGGCGGATGGTCCGCGCTTGCCTATAAAGTAAGTACGGCGGAACGTGCCTATTTCTTGAAAGTGTATGACAAGAGCAGGGCATCGACTCCAAAATGGACGGCTCTGATTGATCACTATGTGCCTATCTTGTTGTGGCTCTTGCAGCATAGCGGCTTGAAGGGGAAAATCCCCGTGCCGCTGCTAACCAATCACGGCCATTATCAATGCGAAAATGAAACTGGGATCTATCTGCTGTATGAATATATTCACGGGGACACCATTGGCGATAACGTGTTGACGAGGGAGCAAGTCAGCCAGCTTGCGGACATCATGGCGGAGCTTCATCGCTACGGCGAAGAAATTCCTATAGATACGGATGCGGTGAAGGAAGATTTTCAGCTTCCGTTTCTGCAGCCGCTGACGAACATGCTGGATAAGGAATGGGCCAAGATTCCTAGCGATGCACGGGAACGGCTCCGTCCTCATATCACGTCTATTCAAGGGCTGGCCTACAATGTTGAGAGGCTATCTGAACACTTGAGACACGGCAAGGTCAACATGGCCCTGTGCCATACCGATCTTCACCCCTGGAATATGATGCAATCCGGGCAGCAGCTGATGTTGATCGACTGGGAAGGCCTGAAGCTGGCGCCCGTGGAGGCAGACATGATGTTTTTAGTTAATGAACCCTTCTTTGAACCATTTATGGGCATATACCGGAAGCGCCATCCCGATTATGCCGTCAACGCCGACGCATTGCAATTCTATCAAGGCAGACGCAAGTTAGAGGATATTTGGGAATTTCTCGAACAGCTTGTGTATGACGTCCAAGAGGCGCCGCAAAGAGAGGCTGCCTTAAACCATTTGTCCCAAGAACTGCAACAGATAAATAGTTGATTTTTTCCGATCCTCTTGATAAGAAGGCGTGCGGGTAACGTTACATCACCTTGTATCGTGGAATGATGTATTTCCATAAACCATGTCCAAATAGTGCGCTTATGAAGCTTGAAGGAATAGAACAGCAGAAGCGGGAGCCCTCCTTTATAACTTCTTCACAACTTGCAAATACGTTCTTCATATCTCTCCTTTATATTATAACCATAAGGAGGAGATACTAATGAAAAAAGTATGGCTAGGCATAGCAACCGTGGTCTTGGTTATGGGAATTGGAACAGCTGGCGCATATGCTGCATCAGGCGACAACAATACCGGCGGCGACCGCAGCTTCTTTGAACAGATGCTGCCGCACGCGAAGCAAATGCATCCCGAGCTCTCCGATCAACAAATTGAGCAGATGTATAATAGCTGCCATAATGGCAATGGCATGGGACGGGGAATGATGAACAATTCTCAATGGCGCGGCAGTATGATGAATTTCAATTAATACTGTGCTATGATAGGCCTCGCGAATATCGCTAGGCCTATCTTTTATATATGGTGAGGTTGATACGTATGGACCGTGCAAAAATATTGATTGTGGATGATGAGGCGGATATCCTTCAGGTGATTAAAGCCTATCTGGAGAAAAATGAGTATCTGGTGTATGAGGCGGATACCGGGAAGGGAGCGCTGAGTCTATGGGAGTATCTGCAGCCAGATCTGATCATATTGGACTTGATGCTGCCTGACATGTCCGGCGAAGAAGTCTGCAGAACTATCCGTAAGACATCCAACGTTCCCATCCTGATGCTGACCGCCAAAAGCAGTGAGGATGATATGGTGAATGGAATTCTGATCGGCGCCGACGATTATATTATGAAGCCGTTCAGCCCGAGAGAGCTGGTTGTGCGCGTGATTAGCTTGTTACGCAGAGCGCAGCTTCCCGTTGCGCCACAGCAAGAAAAGTCTCTTTCCTTCGGCAACAACCATCTGACCATTGATTCCCATCGGCATGAAGTAAAAGTCAGGGGAGAACTTGTCTCACTCACTCCCATTGAATTCAAATTGCTTGAGCTTCTGGCGAAGCATCCCAAGCGAGCGTTCAGCCGCTTGGAACTCGTTAATCTTGTCCAAGGGGACACATTTGAGGGATTTGAGCGCACGATCGATGTTCATATTAAAAACATCCGCCAAAAAATAGGGGATAACCCAAGAAAACCGACATTTATTGCGACGGTTTTTGGCGTCGGTTATAAATTCCAGGTGAATCCGGATGAATAAGGGCGGACTTCGGAAAAAGCTGTTGTTGTCGCATATCGGGGTCGCGCTCACATCGCTGCTTACCATTACGATCCTTGTCTATTTGGTCATGACTTTTGCCTTCGGCCAGTATATGAAGAAGCAGCAGCAAGCAGAAGCCGACATGCTAATTAATGATTTGGAGGCCTCCTATAACGCGGAAGCAGGCGGGTGGGCGATGGGCTCACTCATGCAGATTTCCCATCAAGCCATGCACCGCAATTATAACGTCAAAATCTACGATGCCACGAACCGATTGATCTGGGATACGAGCAAAATGGGAATGATGATGCACACTTCTCCGGGAGCAGGATTCAGCGAGCACGATAATGTCTTTTCCCGAAATATGATGAAAAACGGGCAAAAAATCGGCATGATCGAAATTCAAGGAATCGAGAGCGCCTTTGCCTCGCAAAATCAAGAGTTCCTGCGGTTGTTTAACTCTTTATTATGGGGTGCACTCCTTATTGTGATTGTTGGCGTCTCGCTCTTCAGCGTCCTGATGGCGAACAGCTTAAGCCGGCCTCTCCTGCGAATTAAGCAGATTGCCACCCGAATGAGAACAGGGGACTTGTCTTCACGGGTTGCCCTGGCGAACCCTGCAACCGAAATCGACGAGGTGGGCTTGGCGTTGAATCATCTGGCGGATGCCCTGGAGCAGCAGGATAAGCTGCGCAAAAATTTGACTGCGGATATCGCCCATGAATTGCGCACTCCGTTAGCCACGATTCAAAGCCATATCGAAGCATTCCAGGATGGGGTGTGGCAAGCGACGCCTGACAAGCTGGAAGTATGCCATGAGCAAGTGATCCGATTGGTGAAGCTCATCCATGATCTTGAAAAATTAACGGCGGTTGAGAATCCGATGCTGCAGCTGCAAAAAAATGAAGTGTGCCTGAATGAAGTTATCCGGGATTCCGTAAACACGGTAACCGGGCAGTTTGAAGATAAACATATTTCCATTGATATACAGCAAGACCAAGCTGTCTTTTTGACCGGCGATTATGGAAGGCTCGTTCAAGTTTTTGTGAACCTGCTGAATAACGCCTATAAATATACGAACGAGGGCAGTATCCGTGTCGTTATTTCCGAAGAGCCGTCTTATGCGAAGGTCACCATTACGGATACGGGAACAGGCATCGCTCCAGAGGAGCTGCCGTTTATATTTGAACGATTTTATCGGGGCGAGAAATCCCGAAATCGCAAAACCGGCGGAGCCGGGATCGGGCTGGCCATCGTAAAAGCGATCGTCGAAGCGCATGGAGGGAGTATTGAGGCCGCAAGCGCGGTGGGCCAAGGCAGCGAGTTCTCTGTTCGCCTTCCCAAACAATAGTTAACGGTATAAAGTAACATTTGTGGAGAGAGAATATAGCATGTTTGAACAAACCGTTCTGAAAGGAAATTGTGAAAACATGTTCCCGAAGAAAATGTTGCTGCTCCCCCTCGTTTTCGTCACTTTACTGGTCTTGTCCGGGTACCGTACGGAAGCAGGCCACTTGCCGGAGACTGAGAATCGAGCGATCATAGAGGCACTCCGGAACGGCGGCTACATCCTGTATATGCGGCACGGCGAAGCGACGATGGGCCAAGATTTTCCGCATGTGATCTTTGACGACTGCGGAACGCAAAGAAATTTGAGCGAAGAAGGCAAAAGGCAGGCCCGGGAGATAGGCCAGATGATTAACAAACTAAACATACCGATTCAATATCCCGTATGGACAAGTCCTTATTGCCGTGCTCGAGATACGGCCCGGATTGCATTTGGGAGCCAGAACGTCAAAGTGATTCCCCTTTTGGCTGACATCGTAAAAGTAAGCACTCAAGATGTACCGGTCGAAGAAAAGCAAAACATTGTTGCAAACATTAGTAGAGTTCTGGAAATCGCTCCCGCTCGCGGCTCTAATCAAATCATCATCGGACACAGTTTTCCTGCCGGTACGGCGTTGGGCGAGATTCCGAATATGGGTACGGCCGTAATTAAATCAAGAGGGCAGGGGAATGGTTATGAAGTAGCACGAATAATGAGCCTAGAAGAGTTCATGAAGCTTCAATCATATTGAACTAGACGATACATGTGCAATGCAACCCTCACTTCCGACAAGGTGGGGGCTATTTGCATTCGCAAAAAATCATCCCTATTAAATTGAAGCGTAAATCGTTTATTCGAATCTGGAATCAGGAGTAACGAATAGACAGTATGTATTTGGGCTCCAAATACGAGGGGAAAATGTTCAGCTCGTTCAACCACTGTAATAATATTGCTGGATATGGAGTACACATCTTAATATCACAGAGAGACCATGGTGAAAGGACTCGATAGTTTTGAAAGCGGTACAGTTTAATGTCGGCAAACCACAGTATGTCTTGTGTAAAGCGCTAGGGTCGCTTATTCCATCCATATATATTGGACGATTATCATGCACTCGTTATCGGGACGTCCCTGAACCGAAGCTGCCCGATGAAGAATGGGTACGAGTTAAAGTAAAATACGGCGGAATTTGCGGCAGCGATCTGAACCTTATTTTTCTTCACGACAGCCCGGCAACCTCTCCATTTGCTTCCTTTCCCTTCACCATCGGGCATGAAGTGGTCGGCGTAATCGATGAAGTGGGGCAGAGTGTGTCTGGTATTCAACGAGGGGAACGAGTGATAGTCGATCCGATCTTATCATGTATGGCAAGGGGATTCCATGAACCTTGCCCGGCGTGCCGACGAGGTGACTTGAGTCTCTGCGAACGCATGGCTTCGGGGCCCATCTCTCCCGGACTGCTTATCGGAGCCTGCCGGGATACGGGGGGAAGCTGGAGCCCGTATCTGGTCGCTCACCACAGTCAAATCTTCAAAGTGCCCGCTAATGTCAGTGATCGGAATGCAATCATGACCGATCCGTTTGCTACTGCGTTGCATGCGATAATGCGGGATCCGCCGCGCGAGAATGATACAGTACTCGTGATTGGAGCAGGAGTTATCGGCATTTGCGTGGTAGCAGCCCTGCGTGCCCTTGGTTATTCCAATCGAATCATTGCATTGGCGAAGCATCCTTTTCAGATGAAAATGGCCCGGCTGTATGGAGCCAGCGAGATTTTTCAATTGACATCCGGTTCCGAATGTTATGAACAATTGGCTCAACTCCTCGGCGCTAAGGTATTGACACCTCTCTTCGGCAAACCTGTCATACAGGGAGGGGCAGATATTACCTACGAGTGTGTGGGCAGGGATCGAAGCATTGATGATGCCTTGCGTTTGACGAAGAGCGGCGGGAAGGTAAAGCTCTTGGGAGTGGCGAGTTTCCCTCGTGGCGTCGATTGGACTCCAATCTGGCTGAACGAATTGGAAATCCAAGGGAGCTTCGCCGTCAGTACGGAAAAATTCGGGGAGAAGCGGCCTCGTACTTATGCTCTGGCATTGGACTTGATGAGTTCGGGCAAAATCGACCTTGCTCCCTTGGTAACCCACCAATTCCCGTTGGATCAATATCGACAGGCCATTGCGACTGCTTCAGGCAAAGGAAAATCAAAGGCGATGAAAGTTGTCTTTGAACTATGAAGGGGGAACACATATGAATTTCTCCATTGCAGGTGAATTGAAAAGCCCAGCTTTGAAGTGGTTTGCAGCCGGATTGAAAAGAGAACTGATCGATAATGGATACCATTATTGCAAGGAACCTGTCAATGATATCCGTTTTGTATTGAATTTCGTGGACACCAACCAATTAAAACCTTTTCGCAGAAAAGCACAAGCTACCTACTCCGTAGCGATTGCCGAAACCTATGAGCTTCCCCATGACATTTTGAAGTCAGCTTACCCCATACTCATTCGCACGCTTTCCAATCTGTTGATTTATATCATACATACTCGGGATGGGCAATGTAACACGTATTTCATCACGCTCGAACAAGGATGTTATCTTGTGCCGTTTGAACAAAATAACGATGAATTGTTTTTCGGCAAGGTGATGGAAAGATTACATCCCTTAGCATCCTCCCGGTTAGTCATTAATAATGAGTTCCACCACGATCTCCCTCCAGATTTATGGGATGGGGACGAAATAACGGCCCAGATACACGAAGCAGGCAAAAAATTGGATGCCCTGAACCTTTTACCGGCCCCTTTTCCTCTCGAGGAACTCCTGTCGCCCCAAGATTTACGGCATGTCAAACGGCTATACGGAATCGGCGGATTGAGTTATGGCAATCTGAGCGCACGCAAAGACGGCCAGCAATTCTGGATGAGCGGAAGCGGTGTAAACAAGGGGGATATGAGAATCATCGGACGGGATATCCTCTTGGTCATGGGCTACAATGCCGAACGGACGGCTATGCTGCTAAATGTGCCGCCGAATATAAAGCCTCATCGGGTATCCGTCGATGCCATCGAACACTGGATGATTTATAGGCAGCACCCGGAAGTGGGGGCGATCGTCCATGTTCATGCATGGATTAATGGAATTCCATCCACAGAAATCAATTACCCTTGCGGGACGTGGGAATTGGCACAAGCCGTATCCGATCTGGTGAATCGATCGGAAGATCCGACAAGAGCCATTATCGGGTTGAAGAACCACGGTTTAACGATTACGGGTCCTGATCTTGATGACATTTTTCAACGTATTGAGGGGCGTATCGTCCAACAAGTCCCTATGACATAGGACCATTACGGTTCATCCCGATCCATGAGAACAAGCTTCTCATGGTTTTTTGTGTTCAGCCATGCGAGAAATCAAAGACGTGAACCTAACCATTGAAAAACGGATTCAATCGCTTCATCCTTGCGATGTTCATTCAATGGGCAGTGACCGACATCTTCGAACAGAATGGAATGTTTATCGCTTGCAGGAATCGATTGCATAAATAACTCTATATGTTTCGAATCTGCCACGGAATCCTGCAGGCCATACAGGCACAAGGTCGGTACCCGAAATTGATTGACTTCCGTTAAAGCCTGGGCTCCGTGGCGCAATAATTCCGTGATCCAACGTGGAGTGTACTGCACCGTAGTTGACGGATCGCTCAAAAGTTCAGAAGTCCAGCTCGGCAAATACGCTTGTAACCAACGCAACTTTTTTAAGGATTCATTCCATCTGATTAATTCAAGCGGAAAGCTCGGTGTTAGTCTTGAAAAAAGCTGAGCGCATTTGCGAAAAAAGTAGGGAATCCTCGTATGTATTCCTAATGCAGGGGACGATAATATGACCCCGGCCAATTTATCGATCGCCATAGTGAAGTGCTGAACATATCGAATGATGATCAGACCGCCTAAACTATGACCAAAAAGATAGATGGGGATTTGCGGAAATTGCTTATTAAAGTAATCTATCAATTGATCCAGGTCATCCAAGTAAGTATAAAACTGATGTATGTGACCGGGCTGGCCATCGGATTGTCCGAACCCCCGAAGGTCGGGAGCGACAAAAGCAAATTGCCTATTTGCGCTTTCTTCACCGATGTCAAAATAACGGCTGGAATCCTCTCCTGCGCCATGAATAAAAAGCAAGAGGCCACGAGGATTCATCGGAAACCAAGAGCGAAAATTCAGTTTGAAATTATGCTCTTTCAAATTATACGTGTTGATGTTGCAATCGTTACCCATGAAAGTCCTCCTGGTTCGTGTCATTAGCTGAGAAGTTTCATAATCGATCGGGCTCCAGCAAGCGGATTGATTTTTTGCTGGTAATGTTCCATGTTGCTCTGCAGGAATTCGAATGGTTCAGGAGAAGAGAGCAGCTTCTGAATCCAATGGTCCACCTCATCCTGATGATTGATTCGGATCGCTAATTCCTGATTAACCAAGCGATTGGAATTAAATTCTTCATGACCGGGAATCGGTTGGAAAATGAGCATCGGAACTCCTTTGCTCAAGGCTTCGAAGCACGTGAGTCCGCCTGGCTTGGTAATTAACAGATCTGCTGCATCCAGGAGCGTATCGATCATGTCGACAAAGCCCAAAATCATAATATGTTGATGCTGGAAGTGCGCGTTGCTTTGCAAGGCACACCTTAGCGACTCATTGTATCCGGTGCAGATCAATATCTGAACGAACTCCCTCCACTTGATAAGCGAATGGGCAAGTTCCTGAATTCCGCCCAGGCCCAATCCTCCCCCCATAATCATTACGGTAGGAAGATCTTTTAAACGCAATCTTCTTCTTGCCTCTTGCTTGTCTGTTTTATTCCAGAAATTCGACTTAATCGGTATTCCCGTCACCGCAATTCGATAATTCGGAATTCCCATCTGACGCAATTGTTGATGAACATCTTCGTCGGATACGAGATACAGATCCACCTCGGGTTGAACCCATACTCCGTGGGCGTGAAAATCGGTGATGACCGTGCAGAGGTTAATCGGATAGCCCCTTTTTTTTAACCGTGCAATGGAAGAACTGTTGAACGGATGCGTACAGATGACCAGATCCGGTCGGATTTGGTCCAACATTTGTTCCATGTTGCGATGAAATAACTGATAGATCGTGAACTGAAGCCATTGCGATACAGGCTGATTTTGTTTCGACTCATAGATTTTTTTCCATAACAAAGGATACATCGTAATCAATTTCTTATACGAGCGAAACAAGATAGCCGTTCTCGTCGGATGAAGCATCTTGCCGATTTCAACAATTTGCGTATGAATGGACGGTTCCAACTGCGCAATGCCCTGCGCCAATGCTTCTGCCGCTTGGGTATGTCCACTGCCAAACAGTTCGGAAAGGATTAATATCTTTTTTTGCATAATTCCTCTCCTTGCCCCTCAAGTTTCTATTTTATTTTGATACATCGAACGAAAATTATACATGATTTCGAAGATCGAATCCCGAGCCCTATCCTCTTGGTATACATGGCAAGCAATTCGGAAAAAGTGTAGATAGATGGATAGGGGGATTCGTATGTATCTATTTATTGTGAACAGAATATCCGGCAACGGTAAAGGGATCAAAACCTGGAGAAAAATCGAGCCAATACTTCAGAACAAACAAGTTCATTATAAAGTGGAGTTTTCAGACAGCCCGTCCCATGCTGCCCTTCTTGTACGGCAATATATGATCAAGCATGACATGATGAAAGCTTTTGTCATTGTAGGAGGGGACGGTACAATCCAAAGCGTAGCTCATGAAATCGCAGAAAGTAACATTCCCTTGGGAATCATACCGGCAGGCTCCGGCAATGATTTGGCCAGGGGACTGCATATTCCTTTAAACGCCAAAAAAGCGCTGGAGTATTTATTGACGGGGACAACGAAAAAAATAGACATTGCCCGGATTGGAAGCAAATGCTTCACCACCGTTGTCGGTATCGGGATCGATGGGAAGGTCGCACAAACCGTTAACCTCTCACGTTATAAAAAATGGTTTAATCATTTGAAAATGGGGAATTTGTCTTACATATTCAGCTTCATTCAAGTCTTATTGCGTTACAAGCCTGCCGATGTTCATATTACAGTCGACGGTAAGGAAATGATCTTTTCCGATGTATGGCTAATCGCCGTCGCTAATTTGCCTAACTACGCCGGTGGAATGAAGATTTGCCCGGAAGCTTGTTATACGGACGGTTTTTTTCATATTTGCATCGTTCAAGGAATTTCCCGTTGGACGTTAATGAAAATATTCCCGGATGTATTTCGGGGGAATCACATTTTTCATCCAGGTGTAACAACGTTGCGAGGAAGAAAAGTTGAAGTCTATACGGAATCACCGATGATCGCACATGGAGATGGGGAAATGATCGGGGAGACGCCTCTTGAAGTGACCGTTTATCAGGATGGGATTCATGTCATTTTCAATCCTCAGTTCATTCCGTCCTTAGCGTAACAACAAATCTCAAGCAGAAGAGTTACAGCCATGTCATAAATTATGACATACTGTAACTCTTTATTTTAGCCTTATTAATTTTGGGAAAATACATGGAAAATAAATTCTGGCATTTCATCCTGCGTTTTGACAAATAATCTGGATTGACATGTTGAAAGGAGGTCACTTTCGTGCCGCAATGGCTTGAGATTGCTTGGCGTACATTCGTGGCAGTCATTGTTCTTTTCCTGATGACCAAGCTGTTAGGGAAAAGGCAAGTGACGCAGCTTTCCGTATTCGAATACATTACCGGAATTACCATCGGGAGCCTTGCCGCTTATGTTTCGATGGATTTGGAAGCCACATGGTATTTAGGACTTGTTTCATTAGGTGTGTGGGTAGCTGTTGCGTTAGGTATTGAATATATACAGTTGAAAAGTAAAACCGTCAGGGATTTTGTTGAAAGCAAAGCGACGGTCTTAATTAAAGACGGAAAAATAATGGAAGACAACCTGAAAAAAGAACGGCTTACCACCGATGAACTGTTAGAGCAGTTGCGTCAAAAACAAGTATTCAAAGCGGCCGACGTTGAATTTGCCATAATGGAGCCCAGTGGAGAAGTCAATGTCCTGCTCAAAAGGGAAAACCAGCCGCTAACCCCCAAACATCTGGGCATTAAGGTGGCGCCGGAACAAGAACCGCAAGCGGTAATCATGGATGGCAGTATTATGGACGAGCCGCTTGCTACTATCGGCTTGAACCGGCAATGGCTGAACACGGAACTAGAAAAAACAGGAGTTGCTGTCGAAAATGTGTTTCTTGGGCAAGTGGATGCGCACGGACAATTGTATGTCGATCTGTACGACGATCAAATCAAGGTTCCCGAGCCCCAAAAACGTGCCGTTCTCTTCGCAACATTAAAAAAATGCGAAGCGGATTTGGAAATGTTCGGTCTGGCAACCCAGAACACCGAAGCCAAACAAATGTATGAGCAGTGTTCAAAGCAGCTTCTAACCGTAATAGCGGATCTAAAACCATTATTGC
The DNA here is from genome assembly GCF_945605565.1 of Paenibacillus dendritiformis. Taxonomy (NCBI): domain Bacteria; kingdom Bacillati; phylum Bacillota; class Bacilli; order Caryophanales; family Paenibacillaceae; genus Paenibacillus; species Paenibacillus dendritiformis. Next base: position 3,952,740 of record NZ_OX216966.1, read on the forward strand.
ATCGGTAAAGAGAAAGGCCGCCTCAGCTGTGCAGGCGGCCACACTAGTTTTGATGCTTCGTTATTACTTGAATCGCCCATATGCTTTGGCATAGCGCAGAATCCGGCGATAGGCCGAAGGATTGAAAGTCCGGTAGACATATATGGCCGGACTTGTGTTGACTTCCAGGATCCATGGCCGCATGTTTTTATCGAGTGCGATATCGAGCCCTATTTGTTTTAGGCCTCGATATTTTGTACTTAATTGCTTGCCGACCGATAATCCCATTTGGTTCAGTTCGCGGCGCAGCTTGCGAATGGAGGACTGATTCATATGAGGACGCAATAGGGTAGACAGCGATTCCATGCTCCCGCCATTACTGACATTGGTGACAATCTTATTGGCTGCTGCCTTGCGGCCTAAGATGGACATGGCCTCCCATTGATTGTTCAGATTCTTCTGAACCAAGACCCGAAGATCGAATTTCCTCCCACGGTGGCTCATCATATGAATGCCCTGCTGCACCAAATATTTCCGCTTCCCGATTCTGGACTTGATGCCGGATTGCAACTGGTTCATGGAACGGAACACTTTGCTGGAAACTCCTTCTCTCAGCTCAAACGATGCTTTGGAGCGCTTTTTTGCGCGCATGACTCCTTTGCCGTGAGTACCCGCGTCCGGCTTCACATACACCATGTTATAGCGGTTCAGCATCTCTTGCAAGCTGCTGGAGCTGTATACGGCTGTCTTCGGGATGAAACGCTTCAACGATGAGTTTTGCAGAATGCGTGTCTTTTTCCATTTGCTAAATACATGTTGGACAGGCAAAAAAGCATCACCCTTTTCCAATAAATTGATTGCATCTGATTGATAGTAACTACAGGGACTAGGAATAGATCATGTGATATCAATGTATGACGCTGTCCCTCATTGGGAGTGGACAATAACCTATTGGGACGGCAATGGCGTCATAGGGTAAAGGTATAGACCAAATTTTTTTATAATGCTAAGATGACGGCGAAGCAGCAACAAGTTGATTTTAGAAAGGTTAGACCAAAAAATTTATGCCAGAGAGGTGGTAAATGTGAAATCCAATGTTCAGAAAGAACCGATGATTTTTGATATCCATGTGGCAGAAGGAAGCCATTATGAAGTGGGGAAGCAGCGGGCGATTACATTGAAGCAAAATTATCCGGAAGATATTCTCTATTATATCAGTCCTATGGAGGGACAGGATTATATATCTGCAGCAACCGCACACAAGAGGATGATGATGATTGATAAAATATGTCCCGGTTTTACAGATGAGGTACAAGGTTTTGCCGATGAAGTAAATACGGATCCGGAAAAAATAATATGTTATGCAAATTCATACCACAACTCACCACATTGCTGTCAATTTGCAGTGCTTCCTTCAAACACAAGCGACGGACACTTTTATATAGGAAGAAGCTATGAATATTTCGTAAGGGACGAAAGAAGTTTATGCATTACCCGGGTAACCGGAAAACCGAAGCATATTGGATTCTCATTACAGAATGCAGGAAGAACGGATGGGATGAATGAATATGGACTCGTCGTCTCCATGTCCAGTACCGCTTACTTGAAACCTCTAGAGGGGGATGGTTGTGAATTTTGGATTGCTCTCCGAGCCATTTTGGACCGCTGCAAAGATGTATATGAAGCTCAATGCCTGCTTGAAGAAATTCCGTTATGCACCAATGCGAATATTATGGTAGCCGATGCTTCCAATGATGTTTCCATATTCGAGATGGCCAGCTTTTCATCAAGCAAAAAACGGATTTCTGTACGGAAACCCGTTGGCGGTCTAATCGTAGCTACTAATCATTATGTGAGCCATGAAATGAAAGAATTCGATGAACATCATTTCTGGAATTCCGAAATTCGTTATTCATCCGTCTGGAATTCCTTATTACGGGAAACACCTTATATGAACGAGGGAAAGGTAAAGAAGCTGCTGTCCACTCCGTATCCGTATGGTCCATGCTGCCATTTTTATTCCAGCGGGATGGGGACGTTAAGAAGCATGGTCTTTAATATTACGGAGAAGAAGCTGCAGGTTAGCTTTGGTCCGCCGGATATGAATCCGTGGCACTCCATTGATTTTGATACTCCAGTCGGGCTTGATGAAATAGTAGGCCAATACGATAATGTAAATATCAGCGATCCGGAACAATTTTGGAGAGAGATGTGACACAAAAAATTTACTAGAATTATGGGGAAAAGAGTTTTTCCGGCCTTGCGGAGGCGGGATAGATAGGGGATTATGCGAATGATAAAGCGATGCGCATGGGTCAAGGAAAGTGAGCCTTTATACAGGGAGTATCATGATAATGAATGGGGTGTTCCCGTATACGACGACCGAATCTTATTTGAAATGCTGTGCCTGGAAGGAGCGCAGGCGGGACTCAGTTGGTGGACGATTTTGCAAAAAAGAGAAAATTATCGAAAAGCCTTTGATCATTTCGATGCGGAAAAAATTGTTCATTATACCGATGAAAAATTGCAATCGTTACTCAATAATCAAGGGATTGTTCGCAATAAGCTGAAAATTCAAAGCGTCGTCACGAATGCCAAGACTTTTTTAACAATTCAAAAAGAGTATGGTTCATTTTCCGGTTATATATGGAATTTTGTTGATAACAATCCTATCGTGAACCGTTGGGAAACCGTACAAGAAGTCCCTGTCTCCAATGAAATCAGCGATCACATGTCAAAAAAGTTAAAAAAGGACGGATTCTCCTTTGTAGGCAGTACGATTTGTTATTCATTTATGCAAGCGGTAGGGATGGTGAATGACCATACGTTGGACTGCTTCTGTCATCCTTCTCATCAAAAAGCACAACCCTAAAGATTGCTAGAGTCCAGCAGGCGGGTTGGCGTGACAACGCAGAACCCGCTTTTTTGTTTTCATTGTCTTGCTTCCGGACTTCTTGTTTTTCAGAACGAATGCTGGCGAACGATGGCTCGTCCTTGCCTTGATACATGGATATTTCAACAAATATGGGGGGATTCTACAGTATCGTTCTCTCCCTTTCCGCAGCTGCTGCATACGGAGAGACCGGATCGGGTCATCGGGAATTTGCTGGAGGGCAGAGTGGCGCTATTGGCCGAAGGCAGCCCGACGGCCTTAATCCTGCCGGTAACCTTTTCAGCTTTGGCATCGCCATTTGATCCAAAAGTGAAAGTAGAGATCGTCAATCACGGAATCATGAACTAGCCAGGAATGTGAGGCGTACGATTCTAAGAAGAGAAGAAGACTGCGCCGATGCCATGCAGGGCGAAAAGCAGCCGGTTCATATCGGCTGCTTTTTCAATGCTGGCTGGCAGGTTAATCTAGTCTTTCTATCTGCTTATGGAACGAAAACGTTATGCCTGCGCCAGCCTGGAAATTTAGCATATCGATCATTTCTTTGGTGCTTTGGCTCATTCCGCTTTGCACAAGGGGCGCATTGGTAGTCGGACTCTGATCGCTTCCCCCGGCTTCTGTCTCCATCAATTGTTGTGTCTCGCTTAGCAGCACTCTGCTCCCATCGGGCCTGACCATATATTGCCTGATATATGCGCCTTCACGAGTGGTAACGAGCTTCCCTTTTTTGTCCTCTTGTTTTTCTTCTTCCTGTTTCGCCACATCTTTCAGGACGGATTCAAATAATAATTCATTATTTTGATTTTTCCGTTGGGTTGAAGACGGAAATCGATAGTTGGAATCAATACGCATGATAATCCTCCTTTCCCGATGTCCCCCCCTCCATTGGAATTGGGGGATGATTCTATTATCGGAAGGAGGGCTTCATTCAGTTAGCTTTTAGGAGAATCTATCTCACGTTGTATACTTTCAAATCACCAATGGTACATTCTACTATTTTGTGTTATATTTTGAAGAGAACAGCATCCGAATGACTTCATTTAACGGGGAACGCTATCAAGTAGCAGCCGTTTTTATTTTTATTATTTTTCTTCTAGATCAATCCTCCCCATGCTCATCGTGAGATTGGAACAGACCACACTCCAAAGAGCGCAAACATCCATCAATGTGATATCTCAAGAACATGCATGAACCGGTGTGTCACAGCGACGTTCCAGGACCCAGCGGATACACCTGACAAAATAAGGTTCGATTAGGGTTCATTGCGGCACCATGTTATTGCAGTTGGCATTGCTTCGGGCCGAAGCACTTCCTTGCCAGCTCTTATGGCGAATTATATTAAGAATTTGGAATAAAGACCTGGATAAGAGGATACAAGTATTTTTTTGGTCAAAGCTTCATAGTCATTTTTCATAAACTAATCAATGGAGGTTGTTATGCTGCTTAATGTTCAGAACCTGACTAAAGTTTTTTCGGGGAAAAAAAGTACGAAAACCGTTGCCAATGATAACCTTAGCTTTAGTGTGCAGGAAGGAGAAATTTATGGGTTACTTGGACATAACGGAGCAGGGAAAACGACCTTGGTCAATCAGATTATCGGACTGATGAAGCCGACTAGCGGCGAAATTTCGTTACTGGGCAGGTCTGTCATTGAAGACCCTGCCTTTGCCCGTTCTATGTGCTCTGTGCAGCCGCAGTCTCAATTGCCTCTCGGTTACTTGACGCCGGTACAGGCCGTATCCATCATGGGGAAAATGAGATCGGGCGATAAGCAGGAAGTATTGAAGCGGATGAACATGCTTTTTGAAGCGCTTGATATCGGAGAATGGGTGAACAAAGAAGGCGTTCATCTGTCAGGGGGGGTTCGCCGGCTCGTCGCTTTTTGCATGGCGGTGGTTGTGCCCGGGAAGCTGGTGATACTTGATGAACCGACGAACGATGTGGATCCGATTCGGCGCCGCTATCTTTGGGATTTGATCCGCCAGTTAACCGTAGATGGAACATCCGTCATCTTGGTGACGCATAACGTGATTGAAGCCGAGAAAGCGGTGGACCGGGTAGCCATATTGAATAAAGGCAGGTTCCTGGCAGAAGGCACCCCTGCAGAAATCAAAAGCACAGTAAACAACCTGATTCGGGTTGAGGTCAGTCATGTGACGAGCATTCAGCAGCTGCAAACTCCCGCGTGGGCGCTATCCTCGAATTCTCAAGCTTCCCGCTCCGTTTTTTCGGTTAATCCCGATTCCGTGCCCGATGTAATCGAGTGGGCAAGAAATAAAGTAGACGAAGGTGAAATCATGGACTATTCTTTATCGCCGACAACGCTTGAAGATGTATACGTTGAGCTGACAAGCAAGGGGGAGATCGGTGCATGAAGATAGCGAACGATTTCAAGTATGTCTTTCAAATGCAGCTGTTTCGAAGTATCGGCCCGCTTATGTTTTTTACCGTGATTCAAATTTTCATGTCGCTAGGAATTATTGTCGGATTCAGGTATCTGTTCGATGATCTGGATAATCAAAGCTTGCTGTATCTTGCCACTGGAGCTCCTACATTCATTCTCGTCCTCACCGGTCTTGTTATCTTGCCAATGCAAATCGGGAACGCCAAAATAGAAGGCTATGTTGAATTTACCCGCACCTGGCCCGTTAACCGTGGCGTGATCATCGGAGCGGATACGTCTATCTGGCTCGGAGTAACGATACCGGGATTATGCATCGCAACCCTGTTCGCACATTTAATGTTTAATCCCGGATACGACATCTCATGGACAGTCATTCCGGCTCTGCTGTTGATTGCCTTAACATCCATCGGTGTAGGCTATGGATTTTCGTATTTGTTTCCACAGGATGTGACTTTTGCGGTTTCCCAATTTATTGCCTTCGGCGCCTTAATGTTTTCTCCTCTTAATTTTCCCATCGAGCGGCTGCCGGAATGGTTTCAGGCGGTACACCACATTTTGCCGTTCCACTCTATGGCCGAGGTCATGCGCGCGTCATTAGCGGCTTCCACCTTCGAGGCTTCGGTGTGGAACTATGTCACCTTATCCGTGTGGTGCATGGTTGGATATGGCGGCGCGATCTGGATTCTGAATCGGAAGTAACACGATGGTTGCTTCCCGATGGAGCGGGAAGCCGTGGCACGGTTGTTCTCTTCATCCCCCACTTAAACCAAACGCTGTAAGGTTTTTGAAGTGAGGGACTTCTCGATTCAACACGTTAAAATATACGGAAACAGAGGAGTGACGGGCATGGCGGGATTGGCCGATCTATTGGAGGTATTGAACAAGGAAGCGGGGTTCGCGAAGCTGCTGCAGGGAGCGCCGGAAGACAACAGTTTGATTTCGCTGGATGAGATTTTGGAGCAAATTAACCAACAAAAGCACGAATGGGAAGAGAGGTCGGTATGAGCATGATCGATCTGTTCTGCATTCCTTATGCCGGCGGCTCAGCGCATGCCATCTATGGCAAATGGGTTGAAAAGCTTGACCCTGGAATCAAACTGCATCCTTTGGAGTTGGCAGGGCATGGCCGAAGAATGGGAGAGCCCTTTCACGCCAATGTCACGGAAGCGGTCCAAGACTTGTTGGACAAGATGCGTCCTTGGATTGGAGAGCGTCCGTATGCCGTATACGGCCATAGCATGGGAACCGGCTTAGCCTATGAACTCGCCGTAGCTGCCCGAGCTTCCGGTCTGCCGCAGCCGGTGGCGCTATTTTTATCCGGCCGCATACCGCCCCATCTGAAATATAACGAAGAGCCCATGCACAAGCTGTCTGATGCGGACTTTTTGGAGAAAATCCGCAAGATAGGCGGAACGCCGGCACAATTCTTCGAATCTAAGGAGCTGCTGCAGCTCTTCCTGCCGATTCTGAGGAATGATTACCGGATGATCGAGCAATATCGGGTGAACGGAAAGCCGCAGCCGGTGGATGGGGATATTGTCTTTTTTCTAAGCGATGAGGATCAATATGTCAATTTGCCTGATATTTTGGAGTGGGAGCAATACAGCAGGCGGTCATTTGAATATCATCCATTTCAGGGCGGGCATTTCTTCATTCATGAAGCATGGGATCAAATCTGTATGCGGATTAACCGCAAGCTGCTGGGACAGGGCTGCGCGAACCATTCGAAAGGGTGATGTGCGAGCAAGGCTTCACGGTAGAAGGGATTGATATTTCATACCGCTATCCGGCTCCAAGGACGGAAGAGCAGCTGCGCGATGGCTTTCCTGATCTCAGCACTTTGACCAAAATTAACATGTAGCTTCAGAAGAGGAGAGGGAGATGCCTGCTGGCACCTCCCTCTGATGTGATTATCATGGTTATGATTTAATCACTTGAATCCCTTTGACAATATTCCAAATAAAGAAGTATACGCTAATGATACCGCAAAGCGCGACGGTGATTACCGAGCCAATCCCCAAGGTTACCTCTACCTCCCGTACGCTAAGGCTAATAACTCCTAACGCGGCAAATCCTATAATGGCTGTAATCGTAGGAAGAATATGCGTCCACAGCGCTCGTTTGGCATGGCTCTTGCTCTCAGAGTCTCCGACAATCCAGACGAGAATCGGGAATAAAATCGGAGCAAAGAGAACACTCCAGTAAGAAAGAGCAGATACTAATTTGTTTCCGTTCATATCTATCACCTCAAGCAAGTTTGTCGTTGTTGTTCTATGGCTTAAATATACAGCAGAAGGTACCTGCATACTAATCGATCCAGCTTTCAAGAGGCTTATGAAATTGTAAGATTGATCGCGCTAGTAACCGGGGCAAACCGGGGAATCGGCCGTTGTATTGCGTGGCGTCTAGGATGGCTCGCTGGTCGCCGTGCATTGAGATGAATGCCGGAACGTGCAATATCCGGATGGACAGAAATATGCGGCAGGTCTTTCCGCTTTCAACAGGTGGGGGGAGCCGGAAGATGTGGCGGATGTTGCTTCCTCTTGCTTCATCGTAGTAGGAGGCTTTTTTATGAAGCCGGATCAGGCAAGCTCGTGCTGCAGCAGCTGCTTGAAGACCGGAGTCAGCTTGTCGGCCATGCGCATAAAGCCAAGATCGGTTGGATGGACGCCGTCTACCGTGCATTCAAATCGGGTCTCATCGGTGCCAAGCAGTGTACTGCCGTCGTAAAAATGGAGATGCGAATCGCCTTGCTGACGAAGCTTCTCGACAGTTTCACGTTGGATCCGGCCCATTTCCAGCCGCAATGTCCGCATGTCCGGCACGAAAGACTCGCTGGCGAACTCCATTTTCGAAATAACGAGGATGGGAACAACGGGATAAGCTGCCCGGTAAATACGAATAAACTCCGGCAATGTCTGCTTGAGCAGGTCCGGATTGATAGCATTGGCTTCGTAATCTAGCACCAACATCGCCGGGTTGTCAATCTCGGTTATGATATGCGCCATCTCCGGCTCTCCGCAGCCACTGCCGGAAAATCCGAGATTCATAATTTCCAGAGGAATGCGGCGGCTCAATATATTCGTGTAGGCCATTCCAGGCCGGGACGCACAGGCGCCTTGCGTGATCGATGTGCCATAGATGATTACTTTTCTGTCATTGCGGTAGGGCAGCGGCGCTTCGATTGCCGCCTCAGAATCTACTCCAATCGCCAGCGCCTTCACTCCTTGGTAGAGCGGAAAGTTCAGTGTCACATGGCGCATCTCGGCAGCGGGAAAATCGTACAGCATCGCTTCGAAATAGTCCTGGGTATGATCATATTGGCTTGTTCTGTAAAAAACTTGTTCCCCGGGCTTCCCTAAATAAAGATCAAACCCGCATTGCCCGGTGGCAGGCATATGGTATAAATCGGCCTTATTGGCCAATTGTACGCGGATGGCCAACTGACCAGAGCGGGTCTGGAAGGCAAGCTGCCCGCCTGCTGTATGGTTAGCGAGCACATCGACAACGGGAGGGATCGGATGCCGTGAATGAAGAGGAAGTCTCCGGAACAACCGCTCCTGCTCGAACCAGGAGAAGCCGCTTAACCGAAACGGTTTTTCTTCAGGGGATAACCACTTCAACCCCCACAGCCCATTTTGTTCCACACGCATATCAGGATCAAGATCGGATCCTTTCTTATCATTCCCATCCATAGGTTGGTCAGCCATGATGAAGATAAGCCTCCTTGAACAGTAGTGTGGTTTCTCTTCGATATTACCATAATATTTCTGGAGTGCATTCATTCACTTGTCTCGTCATAATTTCGTAACCGCAAAGATGATTTCACGTATAAAGTCTTAACCCCGATCCGACGATTGGCCGGGGCACGAATGAATTCATACGAGAAGCTGAGGGACATCCTATGAATTACGAACGTACAGATCAAGCCGATAGAGGGTACCGGATGGCTGAGCAGAAGGCAGCACACTATTTTGCATCCCTTTCTGCGCAGGTCAGGGACAAAACTTATGTGCCTGCACTGACAGAAGATTTTGAGCTATGGAAAAAGGACCATATTCATACTTCATCATGGCTATCCTTGTTGTCGCGCAGCAAGAGAAAACCTGATTCTTCGGATTATTATAAATATATACAATGGCTGAATTCTACCGGAAAATTGGATGCTTACTTGGATCGAAGCGTTTCCTATATTTACATGAGGGATCTGGGCAAAGCTCTGGATTCAACTGACACACAGACCCGAATTCAGCGTGTCGTGGGGGACGTCAAAAATTACTTCCTTCAGTCTACCGCGACAAAGGGGGGAGAACTGACCGAATATATGAGTGTCGCCGGAGCATATCGATGGGCGCAGAAGGAGGGGGTAGAAGACGCCACGATATGGGTGATCAACAAACTGAGGAGCGTATCCGCTCATATTCCGGAAGGAATGAATGCGGAGCAAGCCCAGCGCAAGCTGATCAAAATCATTGTCGGGGTTGTTCTCCATGTCATTGAAGAGATGGATGACGACCTATTGCCTGCGGAACGCGCCTGTAGACTGGATGAAGCCATCAGGCTAGGCTATTCCTATGGGCTGACCTATCCTTTTATTGACGACTTGCTCGATTCTCAAGTGTTGAACACGCAAGAGAAAGAACAATATTCCCGGATGATACGTTCCGCGATCATCACGGGAGCGGTGCCGGAATGGGGAGAGTGGGGCGGTAATAACAAGGAATTGCTCCATTTCATCCACTCGGAGCTCCGGGATGCCTTTAAGTATATTAAAAGATATCAGCGGCCGGAGACAGAGAAAACATTTTTCGAGCAGTCCTATGTGTTTTTTCATTCCCAGGATATGGACCGTGCCAAGGAGCTCTCGAATCCGAATTACAGCAATGAAGAGCTGTATGTGCCCATCATTCTGAAATCCTCTTCTTCCCGATTGATCGTCCGCTCGGTCATTCGCGCGCCCGTGGATGAAGGCTTTAATCATCGCACCTTCTGTTATGGCATCTACAACCAGTTGGCCGATGATTTTGCGGACATGTTCGACGATATGAGAGACGGTGCCGTAACACCCTATACCTATTATTTAACATACCACGGTCAGCGCAAGGATTTGATCAATCCCTTTGAATTATACTGGGCGGTCATCGCCCATTTGATCCATAACGTGTATCGCTCCGATGCCAAGACCCGTGAGGTAATCCTGGATCGTGCCATCAACGGTCTAAAACGTTGTAAACAGCGCGTCGGAATTGAAAAATATAACGAAATTATGGCTATCTTCGCCTCCGGAATTCCGGAATTCAATCGTCTCATCCAACATCTGGTTCGCAAAGCGGATGATGTCGATTTCCTCGATAAACTGCTTCGGGACCATATGGTGACCGTTCTGAAAAATGAACGAAAAGAAAAGGAACAGTTTTTCGATACAATCAAAACGGTTCGCGACCAGATTAACGAGCTGTTGCCGATTCCGAAGCATCACGGAATTCCGGCGATGAAGGAAACGCTTATTGATGCCGCCAATTACAGTCTCGAAGGGGACGGCAAGCGCTTGAGACCGATGCTGGCCTGGGTCATGGGCATACAGGAATATGGCTTGAATGCTTCAGCGATTGTGCCGCTGCTGCGCTCATTGGAGTATATGCATACCGCCTCCTTGATCTTCGATGATCTGCCGTCTCAGGATAATGCGTCTACGCGTAGAGGACGGCCGACCCTGCATCAGGCACATAACAGCGCCACTGCCGAATTAACCGGCCTGTTCCTGATTCAGAAGGCGATTGAAGAACAAGCATCCCTTAATGGGTTCGATGCGAGCACCGTGCTTGCCTTGATGCGATATTCGTCCCAAAAGGCAGCAGATATTTGCATGGGTCAGGCGATGGATTTGCAGTCCAAAGGCAAAGCATTGACACTGGAGCAAATGAACATGATATGTTTTTACAAAACCGGAATTGCATTTGAGGCTTGTCTCGTCATGCCTGCCATTCTCGCCCAGGTGACCGAAACGGAAATGGCGGCTTTGCAAACATTCGCCTATCATGCGGGCATTGCCTTTCAGATTAAGGATGATTTGCTTGATTATGAAGGAGATCAGCATGTGCTCGGCAAACCCGTCGGCAAGGATGCGGAAAACAACACTTCGACTTTTGTAACCATCCTCGGTGATGAAGGCGCCAGAAGAGAGATGTGGGAACACTACTGTCTCGCCAGCGAAGCGTTGAGAGCAGTGCCCCGCAATACTTCTTTTCTGAAGCATTTATTGAATTATTTGGTGAACCGGGACCGTTAATAGCAGTAAGCAGCTCTTTTGCAAAAGCAAGAGCTGCTTTTTCTCGTTTCAATCAGGCGCTTGCGGGCTCTCGAGATGCATTCTCCGGCATTCCTTGAATGTATGTAAGCACAAAGAGCCCCCTCGTCAAAAAGAGAGAGCCTGCAACGCTGCATCGCGTTCGTCCTTTCACTATGCGATGTTTATCATTATTTCACCACGCAGGAGAAAGGGTTATGAAAAGGGTAAAGCTAAAGCCAGATTCTTGGCGCGCAGAGGGATATTCGTTCATTCCAAGCTGTCCTGGAACGAATAATGTATCTAAAGAGACGAGGAGGCGATCTGAATGCCGGTCAAAAACGGGAGCGAGTATATCGAGCGGATAAACAATAATTCCCCGGACGTCTGGATCGCGGGAGAGCAGGTGCAGGGAGCTATTTCGGAACATAAAGCTTTCAAAGGACTTATGGCTACACAAGCTTCCATGTACGATATGCAGCATGCCAAAAAATCGCAAGCAACCATGGTATATTCTTCGCCCTTGACAGGCGATCCGGTCGGATTGTCCTTCAAGCAACCGAAAACAAAGAAGGATCTTGCGCTGCGCAGACAGATGATGCAGGCCTGGGCAAGCATTCATCACGGCTTCCTGGGACGTTCTCCTGATTATATGAACACCGCCATTATGGCTTTCTCCGCTGCGGCTGGGGTACTTGAGGAGCAATATCCAGAGTATGCAGCCAACTTGAAACGGTATTACGAAGATTGCCGGGAAAACGATATTACGCTTTCTCACGTGTTCATTCAGCCGAAGGCGGGACGAGTGTCCACTTTTCTTCGGACATTCGAAGAACCGGAGGCGGCTCGAATCATCGACAAAAATAAAGACGGTCTCGTGATTCGCGGAGCCTTTCTGTTAGATACACAAGGAGCAACTTCGGATGAGATTTTGGTATATCCCACTCCTTTCTCTTTATCAGGGGCGGAGGAAAGTCCCTATTCCTTCGCCTTTGCTGTTCCGAGCAGCCTGGAAGGCGTCAGCTTTATCTGCCGGGAAAGCTTTGTAGGCGGAGAATCCACTTACAATTATCCGTTAAGCTCCCGGTTTGAAGAAATGGATACGCTCGTCATTTTCGATGATGCTACCGTTCCATGGGACCGTGTCTTTGTATGCGGGGATGAGAAAATGGCGTACCGTTTATTGGATGAAAGTCATTTTCATACCTATGCCGGCACGCAGATCCTATGCAAAAACATTGCCAAAACGGAGTTTCTGTTAGGAACCATTGAAATGCTGGTTAAGGCCGCCGGATTGGAGAGTCATGGCCATATCATCGATAAGGTGACAGAGGTGATCGTAGCCGTTGAGACGCTCAAGGCATTTCAGCTTGCCGCCGAGAAAGGGGCTTCTCCCGATCGATGGGGCAATATGCTTCCCGCCCGGAAACCGCTGCTTGCTGCGAATGTATATTTTCAACAGGTCTATCCGCGAATGATTGAAATCATTCAACTGATTGGCGCCAGCAATCTGATTATGATTCCGGATGAAAAGGATTTTGATGCGGTTATGAGCGATCAATTGAACCGATACATGAAGGGCATCGATCTGGATGCCAAAAAAAGTGTTCAGTTAGCCAGATTGGCATGGGAGCTAAGCGTCAGTACATTTGGCGGCAGGCAGACCGTCTACGAGCGTTTCTTCTTTGGAAATGCTTCTGTGGTGAACAATCGGCTGTACACGGATTACCAAGGGGTCAGGGATAAATATAGAGACAGAGTCAAAGACTTTTTGTCATAGCTTTCCATCCCAATTCTTTACCTAAAGGTCCGTACGAAGGTCCAACAATTTTACTCTAACCATGAAAAAGAACAGGCAGTCGATAGATCGCTACGTAGAAGCGCCTATCCGTACCTGTTCCTGCTATAAATCGCTCCTTATACAACATTCTTACTTCTTTATATCGTTGTCAAACCTAGCAGCCAAGATTGCTGCCCGTAGGGACGCCAAGCAAATTGGCGAAAATCGTGTAAAAGTTAATTCGATTCGTCACGGCAGCAGGGTTAGCCCCATTACATTCCTTCACGCCGTTGATGGACCGAATCGTCTCGCCGAAGCCTGAACCATTGACCATTGCGTTATGCGGGGTCATCGTCCCTGCTCCGTTCTGCGTGTTCCAGAACCACAAAGCTGTTTTCCAGGCTACGGAAGAATCCTGTGCGACCAAGTCCGGATTGGTTAGAAGGGGGAGTCCTAAAGCAGCGCCGGCAGCGCCATAATTAAAGTTCCAGCTTAATTGGAGCGGTCCTCGCCCGTAGTACTGCTTGCCTGGAGCGCATGGGTACAGCACACTCGAATTATCGCAATAAAACGGATAGTTGGCTGTATCTAACTCAACGATGTATCGTAAATGTCCCGATTCTTGGGCAACGTTTCCTAGAAAAGCGGCGGCTTCTTGTTTTTTGATCGTGTCGGTTCCCGTATTGGCGAATGCGGGGTAGGCGGAGAGGGCGGATACGAAACCGGAGTAGGTATAAAATGGATTGCGGTCAGGGAACATTTGGTTGAACTGCGCTTCGGTAACGACGAATCCGCCGCCGGTACCGCCGCCCGTTGGGGTGCATGTTTTGCTGGCGCTTTGTGGTGAAGTCGTCACCGGACTGGTAGTGTCATTCTGGGCGGCAACGGTATACGTATACGTTGTTCCGTTGGTCAATCCCGTATCAGACGAGGACAAAGCATTTGTCCATCGATACCAGCTGCCGTTGCGATAGATATCATAACCGGTTGCACCGGGAATGGCGTTCCAGCTTAAGGTGCAGGTTGCATTGGACGCACTGATATTTAGGGTAGGGGTGGATAAAGCTCCGAATGCGGTAAACGGAAAGATAAGAACGGTTCCTAGCATAATGACAAGCATGACGATTGGTTTGAGAATACTTCTTTTCATAGCAGACCTCCTTAATATGCGAAGCGCATGTCACCAACACTTCAGTGAATTGGAAATCGTCTATTGCGAATACAAACCTCACACATTCATACTCCATCACTCCTAACTTGATTAACCCGAGCTTCAATCGAAAAAATGAAAAAGGCCCCAATTTCTTAGAGTAATCGTGTTTCTTTGGAACAAAATTACCTAAGAAAAGGGGCATCTTCGAGGTAAATATTAGCATATTCATCAAAAAAATCAAGAATGATTTTCGGACATCGAGATGTTTTGTGTGCTGAATGAATTTGGCGGTTATCGGGGCTTTCTTCCTTTTACGTGATGATGGTATGATATTCCTATATCTTATTGGAAGGAAGCGGGATTCTATTGAAAACGATTGGACTTATAGGCGGAATGAGTTGGGAATCAACAGCTGAGTACTATAAAATTGTTAACGAAGAAGTTAAACATAGATTGGGAGGATTGCACTCCGCAAAATGTCTATTATACAGCGTTGATTTTGAAGAAATTGAACGTTATCAGGCAGAAGATAGGTGGGCAGAGGCTGGTTCACTATTAGGCGACGCTGCCCACTCATTAGAAAGAGCAGGAGCAGACTTTATCGTTATTTGTACAAATACAATGCATAAAGTAATGGAATATATTGAAGAAAAAATAGACATACCTACTTTACATATCGCTGATGCAACGGCAAATCAAATTAATAAATCAAATATCGGAACGATTGGGCTGTTAGGTACGAAATATACAATGGAACAAAATTTTTATAAATCACGATTGGAGTCAAACGGGATCAAGGTTTTAACACCCAATCCTTTAGAACGAGAAATGGTTAATAAGGTCATATATGAAGAGTTATGTGTAGGCAACATTCAGCAATCATCAAGAGAATATTATAGACAAGTCATCAAAAACTTGGTTGATGCTGGGGCAGAAGGAATCGTTCTCGGTTGTACGGAAATTGGTTTATTGGTAAAACCAGAAGATTCAGAAGTGCCATTATTTGATACGACTGTGATACACGCTGTTGAATCCGTTAATCTGGCATTAGAATCATAATTCGGACAAATAGCTGTCCTGCACCGTTGCAGGACAGCTTTTCCTATGCTTGGTTCCGATGCATAAAACGGGCTCGGTCTATTTTACGCTTACTTTTAGGCTCGATAACGTTTATAATAAATCAAGCACAAAGTATATAAGAAAAGGTGTCATGGATGAGCATATTAAACGTAGAACGACTAAGCCACGGCTTTGGAGACCGTGCAATTTTCAAGGATGTATCCTTCCGCCTGCTCAAAGGCGAGCACATTGGCCTTATCGGCGCCAACGGAGAAGGCAAGTCCACATTTATGAATATCATCACCGGCAAGCTTCAACCAGATGAAGGCAAGGTTGAATGGTCCAAGCGCGTACGTGTCGGCTACCTTGATCAGCATGCCGTACTTAGCAAGGGCTCAACGATTCGTGATGTGTTAAGGGGAGCCTTCCAATATTTATTTGACCTGGAACAAGAAATGAACGACATGTACGGCAAGATGGGGGACGTAACGCCAGAAGAGCTGGAGAAGCTCCTCGAGGAAGTCGGTACGATTCAAGATACGTTAACCAATCAAGATTTCTATATGATTGATGCCAAGGTCGAAGAGACGGCACGCGGCCTCGGGCTGAATGATATCGGTCTCGATAAGGACGTCAACGATCTGAGCGGCGGTCAACGCACGAAGGTGCTGCTGGCGAAGCTCTTGCTCGAGAAGCCGGACATCCTGTTATTGGACGAGCCGACAAACTATCTGGATGAACAGCATATCGAATGGTTGAAGCGATATCTGCAAGCCTATGAGAATGCATTTATTCTCATCTCGCATGATATTCCGTTCTTGAATAGCGTCATTAACCTGATCTACCATATGGAAAACCAGGAGCTAACGCGCTATGTCGGCGACTATGATAAGTTCCAGCAAGTCTATGAAATGAAGAAGCAGCAGCTGGAAGCTGCTTATAAGCGTCAGCAGCAGGAGATTGCCGACCTGAAGGACTTCGTGGCACGCAACAAGGCCAGTGTCGCTACGCGCAACATGGCGATGTCGAGACAGAAGAAGCTGGATAAGATGGAGATTATCGAGCTGGCGAAGGAAAAGCCGAAGCCGCAGTTCAACTTCAAAGATTCCCGTGCTTCCAGCAAGCTGGTGTTCGAGACAACAGATCTGGTCATCGGTTATGATGAGCCGTTGTCCCGTCCGTTGAACCTCCGAATGGAACGCGGTCAGAAGATCGCATTGGTTGGTGCGAACGGTATCGGTAAAACGACGCTGCTGCGCAGTATTCTCGGCGAGATTCCAGCGATATCCGGCTCTGTGGAACGGGGAGATAATCTCGATATCGGCTATTTCGAACAGGAAGTCAAAGATGCGAACTATAATACGTGCATCGAAGAGATCTGGAACGAGTTCCCTTCCTTCACCCAATTCGAGGTGCGTGCGGCACTGGCGAAGTGCGGGCTGACGACGAAGCATATCGAGAGCAAGATCGCCGTGCTCAGCGGCGGCGAGAAGGCGAAGGTTCGCCTCTGCAAGCTCGTCAATATCGAGACCAACCTGCTCGTGCTCGATGAGCCGACGAACCATCTGGATGTCGATGCGAAGGAAGAATTGAAGCGTGCACTCAAGGCATACAAGGGCAGCATCCTGCTCATTTCCCACGAACCTGAATTTTATCGTGATGTCGTGACGGAGACATGGAATTGTGAATCCTGGACGACGAAAGTATTTTAACATTGGAGCGTAAAGCCGACTCTATCGCAAATGATGCGATAGAGTCTTTTTTTCATGCTCTACCTCGTTCATAACGAAATCATCGCTATTCTAACCGCATGGGAATTTCCTTTGTTCCGGTTCGTGGAACATATTGCCGCAGATCCAGCGATAAGAGGAACCGGCGTAGGAAGAAAATTAATGACCTCGTATATCGAAGAATCCGTACAGCCCATTCTATTGGAGGTGGAACTCTCAATCACGGAGTTGGCCCAACGGAGAGTAAGCTTTTACGAGCGATTGGGGTTTCATATCATTTCGAACATGTGCAGCCTCCGCTTCAGGACGGGCAGCCTGGTTTACCGCTCAAGATGATGAGTTATCCTCAATCTCTCACGGAAGCGGAGTTTATCCTTTTTACAGGAGTCCTGTATACAAAGGTGTATAAGGTTAGTGGAGCACAGCAGCACATCAACTCGTTTTGGAAGTCAAAAAATATGAATAATTAAAATCCTTTTTGGTGGGAGAGAGAAAACGTGGTTACATACACGATGCTGAACAGGAAGGAACTGCCGCTACCAAGCATGGCAAGCGATTCGGCAGCACGCTGCAAGACAATCTTCCAGAAGAAAATCGTCGTTCGTTTTTTATATGTTCATTTATTACTGGCCTTCTGACTCGCCACTTGTCCAAAGAAAATAAAGTATTAGACTGCCGCCGCTAAGCTAACGGGCAGGATAACTCCAATATGTGCTAATATATAAATGTTTAGAGGGTAGATTCAATCTGTCTTGAATACCAGCCTCATTAAGCTATCGAGATCGTTAGTTGAACTTTGCTCAGCTGCGATTTACGAAAAGCGATCCCCTTGTAGAGGAGGGAGAGCTCGCTTTTTATGCAACGAATTGCTTAGCGTACGTTTTCCGCGTTTTGTCGGCGGTACCCAAACAGAATTAAATAAAGAAGGGAGATTACACCATGTCGGATGAGATCACAGTGCACCCCGTCGCCTGGCCACCTGCCCCGATCATGACCGAGCGGCTCGTGCTCCGCCAGTCCGAGGCCCGGGACCGTGCGGCGCTGATCGACCTGTTCGCCTCACCAGAGGTGGGCACCTACGTCGGCGGCTCCCGACCGCGTGACGAGCTCGAGCGCGCGCTGCCCGAGGTGCCCGGGCAGCGCTTCGGCTTCTTCGTGGTCGAGCTCAACGGAACAACGATCGGCATGATCACGCTCGATCGGCGCGACCCGGAGCGTAAGGGTCACATCCGTCCAGAGGGCGGGGAGCCCGGGCTCGGCTACATGTTCCTGCCGCAGGCGTGGGGACGCGGGTACGCCACCGAGGCGTGCGCAGCGGTGCTCGACTGGTTCTCCGACGCGCATCCCGGCGAGCCGGTGGTGCTCTCCACCCAGACCGCCAACGAGGCCTCGATGCGCGTCGCGGCGAAGCTGGGGTTCACCGAGGTGGAGCGGTTCGAGGACTACGGCGCCGAACAGTGGCTCGGCGTATGGTACCCGGACACGCCGTCCGAATGAGCTCATGCCCGACAAGGCTCGGGTACCTATTATTATGCAACATGCGGACAGCTTCCCGGATGAACGCACGATGGAACACTGGCTTCATGTTCTGCACGACCTGTTGGAATTGAAGCTGGTTAATGATCCGCACCCAGTACGGTATGCACCAATTAATCAAGAGTCGATAATCGACCTTTACCGGGAGCTGTTCCAATGGGGTAGCGAGCATGAGGATGACTCGCTGACAGGCTTAATCAGCAATATCCTGGGATTCGATCATCCGCTGATGGAGAAGTATACACAACTAAGAACGAGAATGGAAATGGGCATCCGGCAAAAATTAGAATTGGAGGCTATGGCAAGCGGTGGGGACAGCCATTATGTCAGATAACGATGCACAATACTTTTTTTATTTTTCGCCGCTAAGGCACTAGGAAAAACTTTTCTGAACAGGGGAATTCAACGTGCAAACATTATTAACTTGTCGAACAGACCCTTTAAAAATATGAACCACATGAATGAAATGTTAATCCAAAACTGGAACAGTTATGTTACAGATTACGATGACATATATATTTTGGGAGATTTTTTATTTGGCGGCACAGGTGAAGATGCCAATAAAGTATTGCGAAGGTTAAAAGGAAAAAAATATTTAATCCGCGGTAATCATGATAAATTTTTACATGATCCTGAATTTGATTCGACAGCATTTGAATGGGTCAAAGACTACTATGTGCTGCATTATAATAAGCTGAAGTTTATTTTATTTCATTATCCAATATTGGAGTGGGAAGGGTATTTTAAAGATACAATTCATTTATACGGCCATGTTCATAATCCAAACAAAAGTAATATTCAAAGAGAATGGCTGTTTTAGGAAATAATGCGGTCAACGTAGGTGTGGATGTGAATGATTATTTTCCAGTAAGCATGAATAAGATTCTAGCCAAAGTCGGGAAGTAGGGGCATATGTTCATACAAAGCAGATGTCCAACGTTTCGGAGTTCTTTTATTACCTTGGATATTTTACGCATGGAAGGATAACCTTGGTTTTCGCCTTTGATTTCTCCATGCAACCCCATATATCCAGTTATCAAAGAACAACATAGGTTGATTTTACCAGAACGCGCTGTAAGGTTTTTGAAGTGAGGGACTTTTTGCTGCATTGTTTCCATGTTATTATTCGTATATACTGGGTATATTAATTGATTAATCACTAATATGAAAAGGAGAAGTTACATCAGATGGCAAAAATCGAGACGACCACGGTTAACCGCAGATCGGACATCATTTCGGCTGCGATCGATGTATTTGCGGAGATCGGATACTTTCGGGCAACAACAGCACAGGTTGCGGAACGGGCCAAAATATCTCAGCCGTATATTTTTCGTTTTTTCTCAACGAAGGAAGCTTTGTTGCTTACGGCGTTGGAGGTGTCCTGGGCACGGGTGATCGATTCCTTCCGCAAGGTCGTGGAGTCCGCGTCGCCGGAACAGCTGGAGACCGGCCTGATTCAGGCCTACGAAGATATTCTGGACTCGTATCAAAGTGAAGTTCTGCTTCAGATGCAGGCTCAGACGATCCGGGAAGACTCGATCCGGGAAGCAATGCGCAATGGATTCGGGGAAGTCCGCCGAATGGTTCTGGACGCTTTCAGGGCAGCCGGCATTCCGAATGCCGAGGAACGGACGATGCTGTTCCTGGCCCGTGGCATGCTGTGCAACGTTTCGGTAGCACTGGCGATGCCCGAATTGAAGGAAATATGAGAAGGGTACAATCTTATAACATGATGTGATTGACTAATCAATTACAACATGTTATGTTGGTTTCAGGTTAGTGATTAATCAATTACAAATAAATTATAGAGGTGATTCCTTTGGAAAAAGCAATTGTAGTTGGAGCAACGGGAGGCACGGGAGCTTCGGTTACAGAGGAGCTGGTTAAGCGAGGAATTCGGACGGTGGCCTTCGGGCGTTCTCGCGAGAAGCTGGAGCAGCTAAGGGCTAGACTAGGCAATCCGGAACATTTGACGGTTGCCGTAGGCGATGCCTTCCATCCGGACAGCATCGTCATCGCTTCGGAAGACGCGGACGTCCTGTTCCATTGCGCGAACGTACCGTATCATGAGATGGTAAGCAAGTTGATTCCTCTCGGGGAATCGGTGATGGAGGCCGCGGAACAGATGAGCTTGAAAGTAGTGGTGATCGACGGCATTTATCCTTATGGAAGAAGACAGATGGCGCGAGCGACCGAGGAGCATCCGAAGCAGCCGCATACGAGGAAGGGCAAGATCAGGCTGGCTTACGAGAACATGCTGTTCAGCGACCGGTGGAGCCGGGCCAGGGTCATGATCGTTCGCTTGCCGGATTATTACGGGCCTGCAGCGAACGAGGCTTCTTATCTGGGCTCTACACTCGAAGCGATTGCGACTGGCAAGATGGCATTTTTCATCGGTAATATGCGTGTCCCCCGGGAGTTCGTCTATTTACCGGACGCGGCGTTCATGATCGCGGAGCTTGCCGATAGGGACGAAGCCTATGGGCAGAATTGGCATATTCCGGGCGCAGGATTGATTTCGGGCAGGGAAATCGTGAGAATCGCCCGGCAGGCAGGCGGAAGCGACAAACCGGTCATTCCGCTCGGAAGAGTCGGGCTGTCCTTGCTCGGCATGGTCGTCCCGGTAATGAAGGAGGTAGTGGAGATGCTCTATTTGACCGAAGAACCGCTTGTCTTGAGCGGGGACAAATACGAGCGGTTGATCGGACCGGTACGAGCGACGGCTTTCGAAGAGGCAATCACGGTTACGGTTCGCGAATTGCAGAGAAGAAACGGGTCTTTTTTTGTGGCTAATAGTAATTGATTAATCACTAACTAATGGAGGGATGAAGAAGACACGAAAAATAATGTCTTGCCTGCAAGCAAGCGGCTCTCCTAAGATTAGGGGAGCCGCTTTGACTTATCCGAGCGGCGACTCAGTAACGGGTATGCGTACTTGCAGCCGCGGGTGCGCAGCCATGCAAGCAGAAGGGACTGACCCATGCAGGTCAGTCCCGGTAGATACAGCTTCGTCTAGCTATTATTCTACAAGCTTCCAGGAGTCATCGCTTCCCGGAATGCTCTGTGTCCACCACTTGGCTTGATAGGTCTTGCCTTCATAGCGAACTAAGTCCCCTTCTACATATATATTGCCCGGCACGTAATTAACACTGCCGTCTTCATTTGGAACCACTTCTTTTTGCCAGGCTTGCGAGGTATCTGGCGCTTGGCCTTGTACCCACCATTTCGCCGTGTATTTCTCGCCTTTGTAGATGACAGAATCACCTTCGTAGTAGATCTTCTTCGGATCATACGTATCCGCAAGTCCATCGAAAACGGTAATCTGGCGCTCTGCAGAGGCTTGCAGGCCTTGACTGTCTTCTACGGTGTATATCAACTCATATGTTCCTGGAGCAGAGGAATCAACCGTTCCTTCGATCACGATGCGATCGGTCAGGTCGCCATCCTCTTCATCCGTAGCGGTAACCCCTTCTCTCGGATCGAAGTGCTCGCCAACGAGAATCGTTTTATCCGTTGCGCCATGAATCACAGGCTTGTGATTGATCTTTTCTTCAACGGTGATAGAACGTTCAGCAACCGCTTGCTGCCCTTGGCTGTTCTCTACGGTGTACACCAGCTTATATGCTCCTGGAGTAGAGGAATCAACCGTTCCTTCGATCACGATGCGATCGGTCAGGTCGCCGTCCGTTTTGTCCGTAGCGGTAACTCCTTCTCTCGGATCGAAGTGCTCGCCAACGAAAATCGTTTTATCCGTTGCGCCATGAATCACGGGTTTTGAAGCTACTGGCGGAGTGCTTCCATTTCCGAATGCTTTAAAAATATCGGTAAATTGGTATTGCGCTGTTACGCCACTATTATTTTCCAACATCGCATCCCGGTTCATCGACCAGAAGGAGGTCATCGCCAGCCCTTTCTCGATCGCATGGTCCACAACCCACTGAGACCACTCCGTCGTAAAGACTGGATGAGCCGCGCCTTCAAAGCCGATAGATGGCGTCGTTCCAATGATTCCATAAGCCTCTTCATCGGTTAGATCCGCGTTGGCATACTGCTTGTAGTATTGCTTCACTTGATTCTTCGTCGAATCAACGGCTCTCAGCGAAGCGGAACCATAGTTCTCGCCAGGCAGGAGCGTTCCGTTGCCATAGCACATCGTCATGATGTTCACGACTTTGACATCCACGCCGGCAGACAAGTAAGCTTCCAACACATCCAATTGAACGGAAGTCAGACCGCTTGGCAGGACAGGGAGGGTTAATACGATATCGACTCCCGTTGCATCTTGCAGCTTCTTAATCGCCTTCGCATTGGCGACATTGAGGGCTTTGTTCTGAGCGCCGCCCTCAATGTCGAGGTCTAGTCTCGTCAGTCCATAGCCTTGTACCAGCTCCAAATACGTATTGAAGAGGATATCGGTGTCTTGAGTGACTTCCCAGAACGTAACACCGTTCAAGCCGCCAAGGGAGATTGTGACATCTCCGCCCATCTCGCGCAGCTCCCGGATGGACTGCTTCATTCCTTGATATTGGGCGTTGTCTGCGTTCTTTTCATTCAGTACGGAGTATCCGCCCCAGCCCCATTGCACTTTACCGTCAACGATTTGCTTCGAAATGGATTGAATGAAGCCGAGATTGAAGAATTTCACGCCGGTATCCTCGGAAATTCTGGCGAGGTTAGGGGCGCCATTGTTGGAATAGCCCGGCTTGGTAACCCATGCAACCATATCGATGAATGGAGAATTGACTTGCTTCGGCCACTTGATTCCTTGGCCAACTCCGAAGTCATGCCCCGGAGCTGTCACTTCGACAACTGTAATGTTGCGTTTTTTCTCGGCCGATAATCCTTGTGAATCCGTAACGGAGTACACAAGCTCATACTTGCCGGCCACATTCGTATTGACTTCTCCCGTCACGGTAATATGAGATGTCAGATTTCCGTCTTCTGCGTCCGTAGCGGTTACGCCGGCCAGCTTATCGAAGATATCGCCGACTTGAATCGTCAGGTCTGTTATCCCATGCAATACAGGCGGTTGATTCTTGCTTGGAGCCTCATCACCCAGAATGAGTTGTCTGTTCATTTCCGGGCTGTTATTCGACACCCGCTGAACAAGCTCCATGCTTGTAATCTCGGCATCTCCTTTAAGTTTGAACGTGTAGGAAGCGCCAGGTTCAATCGTTTTTGCGTCATAGACCGATTTCAGGTCGACGACCGTGTAACCATTTTCATAGGTTACGGAGCCAGCCAGATAATCGCCGGAAGTCAACGGTCCATCTGTCTTGATATACAGCTTCGGCAGCTTAATCGTTTTTGCGCCTCGTTCCAAGCCTCTCAATACTTGATTCGATTCGGTCAAAGACTCGTTATTGAAGAGGGTAATTTCATACCCTTTATTGTTGCCCCAAGGCTCTGTATACGGTTTCACAGCAGCCGTCACGTCCAACTTGGTATATTGGATCTCATGTGTTTTCAACGGCTGGCTTCCAAAGAGGCCTTCTTTCGTTGCCTTTGTTAATTTGTCACGCTTGGCAGGGTCCGCAGTAGGGGCGTCATTGGAAGCCATCCATGCAATGACGCCGCCCAGGCCGCGCTCAAGCACATATTTCGTCTTCTCTTGAATGGATCTCTCATTGTCATAGGTGTAGAATACGCCAGTTGTCTCATCATACAGATAAGGAGCTTTTGCAGCATCATCCCAGTATTCTTTGAGATTCGGGTAAGTGGCCTTCAACTTGTCGAGATTGCGATAAGACCAAGTCCCAGTTCGGCGGCCGCCGTCCCCAAGGACGAGAGGGGATTCGCCAACCGCGCCGCGGGATGGAGTCTGATCCGCATCCTTGGCGGATAATGCGGCTTGACCGAATAGTCCCGGATGATTCGGATCGGGTCCTTGCGATACTTTATCCCAGCCGCGGGTATAGTAGGCTGCCCCGATGACAATCTTGTTCGGCTCGGCACCTTGCTGAATCAAATAATTCACGCTCTCGTCAATGGACAGATTGTTGCCGGTGAGCGGTTCATTGGGATTCGGATATAAGCCGGTATGATGCCCGCTTACTTCATCCCATGCGCCGCGCATGTCATAAGTCATGATATTGGCAAAGTCTACAATGTTAAATAACTTAGGCACATCAATGCCGATATCAATCTTCTTTTTGGGAGCGGGCAGGGCAACAGACAGTTCATACGTTTTCCCAAGCTCGGCTCCTTGTTGATTCAATGCGTTTTTTAAGTCTTGCAGGAGCAAAATATAATTATTTTTATCCTCCGGGGTGGCGTATTTCGTGCCTTCATCGTTTTTATTATCAACAAGATCAGGTTGTCGCACTTCAGCCGGGAACTCCCAGTCCACATCGACGAAGTCCATGTTCGTGTACTTAACGAATTTCATAACATTCTGAACCAAATTCGCGCGTTTCGAAGCATCGGCCGCTACAACGGAGAAGTCGCCTGATTTCGACCATCCGCCAAGAGAGATGCCGATTTTCAGATTCGGGTTTTCGGCACGCAATTGCTGCAGGGCGATGAGGACTCCTGCATTGGCTGCGTCCCATTGTACGCCATCCTGACCGACAGGAGCGCCTACAGCCGCATCCTTGTCCGTAAAGACGAGGTTGCCTTGGGCATCAAAATCAAGGAAGGCATAGTTCAAGTGGGTTAGTTGATCGGCGGGTATATCCTTGGGATAAAAGTTCCCTTGTCCTCCCCAGATCGACCAATCGCCATAGTACATGACATTCCGGATTTCCTGTGCTGAGCCCTGTTTGAGATCAGGTTCCTTTGCTGCGGGAACAGTCGTTCCTGCATAAGCCGGCGCCAAGGAAGAGACGAACATCATGATGGTCATTACCGTCATGGCGAACAATCTTCGGGCACTCTGCTTTCTCCTAGTCTTCATCCGTTATTCACTTCCTATCAATAGATTATATTAATAGGCAGCTAGGGGGTATTGCTTACCATGAACAATACAAAAATAACGCATACGACGAATAGAGTGTGGTGTCTATTCGCCGGCAACTGGCTGGCATAGAATTTCTTCCTTAGCCCCTTTAGCTTTGCGTCACTAGATTTCCCTAGCTTTGCCTAGTAATACCTCGACAAAAATGCATACGCTTTTACTTTTTATGGCGACTATTTATCCTGTATCTTGTATAACGATGCATGTTTGCACCGTTTAATATACAGTAATTTTACGTTTATTTAATGGGTCATGCGGCTTATTTGTGAATATATGAACATGGGCCCATCTTATTATTCATTCGAAACAAATAATGTGAAAATCCGGAGGCGAGAAGGGGATGTATTTTGATTCCATATGGTTTTCTGCTGTGCATCAGCCCAGTAACTGCGCCATTCCCTTGATATTCCTTGTTATGCATTTTTACCGATTTCAGATGGCCGGAAAGGTTTGGGCAATAGGTCTTAGGGAGGAGATGAGATATATCTTGGTTTGGATTAACTAGCCAGAGTTCGCAAAATGATAACCGAATATAACTATCCTTATTTTAAGTCAAATCCATGGAAAATGTCGTTCTTTCGCTAGATGAAAAAGAGGGATTCAGCAAGTTGCCTACACATTTGGATTTGTAGTACGATGATAATGAATCCAAGTAATGGTAGATTATAGCTCGTATTACAGAGGATAGGAGTGTTACTACATGCTGACGCCACTGAAGGGTAAAACGGTCGTCGTAACCGGAGCCAGCAAAGGAATCGGCAAAGGAATTGCGAGAACCTTCGCCTCGCAGGGGGCCAAAGTCGCGGTCGTCGCACGCAGCCTGACGAAAGCGGAAGAAACCGCGGCGGAAATCCGGGAGAACGGAGGCGTTGCTCATGCCTTCCTAGGCGATGTCGCCGATTTAGAGTCGATGAAGTGCGTTGCAGGCGAGACGGCAGGTATTTTCGGGGGGATCGACGTGCTGTGCGCCAATGCCGGTATATTTCCGAATGCGCCGATTGAGGAGATGACCGGCGAGCATTGGGATCAGGTGATGAACACGAATGCACGCGGGACGCTGTTTTCCCTTCAAGCCTGCCTGCCCTTTCTGAAGAAAGCGGAATACGGCCGGATCATCGTTACCTCTTCGATTACGGGGCCGGCCACCGGCTATGCCGGCTGGTCGCACTACGGCGCAAGCAAAGCCGCTCAGCTTGGATTCATGCGCAGTGCGGCGCTCGAGCTCGCGCGTTACCGCATTACCATGAATGCCGTCATGCCCGGCAACATCATGACGGAAGGCTTGGAAGGCCTTGGTGACCATTATCTGCAGGCGATGACGGCGTCCATCCCGCTCAAGCGGCTCGGAAGCGTCGAAGATATCGCTTACGCCGCTCTCTTTTTGGCTTCGAAGGAAGCAGGTTATATTACGGGGCAAACCATCATCGTGGATGGCGGTCAGATTATTCCGGAAAGTCTGGAAGCGATGGGGCAAACCTGATTCGATACCATAGGACACATGTCATCATGAACCTCTGCTGGCCGAGCTCAATGTAATCATCATATTATATGTATAAGTGGAATACTGTCACACAACCGATATGGTAATCAACGAATTTATTGATTTATTTGAAATTCATGAAAGTGAAGAAATGGAGATGCATAAAAATCAACACATGGAGACTTCTGTATCGGAGAATACAGACTCTATAGATCATGCTGAGAAAGGAAATGAATCCGATGAAGCAAATAAATAGTTATATCGATTCCGTGTTTTATAAACAAGATGCTCTTTTGGAAGAAGTCATTTTGTCCATCAAAGAAAAGGGGATGCCTTCCATCTCGGTATCTGCTTCCTCTGGAAAACTTCTAACGATGCTTGTATCCATTTCCGGAGCCAAAAACGTTCTGGAAATAGGGGCCTTGGGAGGCTATAGCGGGATTTGTCTTGCCAGAGGATTCGGTAAAGAAGGAAAATTAACTTCCCTTGAGTTAGAGGAGAGATACGCAAAGCTGGCATATAGCAATCTATCTAAAGCTGGGTTTGGCGATCAAGTATCCTATATTATCGGGGAAGCCATGCAGAGCCTTGACAAATTAGCCGGGGACAATAAGCGATTTGATTTTTTCTTCATTGATGCCGACAAAGAAAATTATGAAAACTACCTGAGGTATTGCATTAGACTGGCGGAAGCGGGTGCTTTAATCGTTACAGATAACGTACTTGCAGGCGGCAGTGTAGCAGACCAGGAAGTTCAACCTAAACGTTACACTGAATTAATGAAGAAATTTAATGAAACTGTGGCCAATCATCCTCAATTAGAATCCCTGCTTATTCCAATCGGTGATGGGATGACCGTTTCAAAAGTAAAGAAATAACCTCGGCAAGAAAGGGCCGTCATCCATACACCGCCGAAAAGGGAAGATCTTCCTTTTGAGTTGCAACATCTTCCTGTAAACCCCAAATGTGATGGGCGAGCGGAAACAAAAGAAAAAGAATCGAATCACTTTAAGACGGGTTCGTAGCATTGATCTTTCTAATTTCCACTTTTCGGATTCGATGTCGGTCCTTCTCCCTAATAATAAAATGCAATGTTTCGTATTTCCACGTTACATCTTTCTTTAGCGACGGCCGTAAGGTATAGAGCCATCCTCCTATGGTATCCAAGTCTTCGCTCTCTAGCTCTACATTCAAAATATTACTTATTGTATCGAGCGACACCTTGCCGTCAACTAAGATGTGATCCTCGTCGATGATTTCGACATCGGGAGTTTCTTCTTTATCAAATTCGTCTCTAATGTCTCCAACTATCTCTTCTAATATATCCTCGATCGTTATTAACCCGGATGTTCCACCATATTCGTCAACAAGTATTGCAATATGAACTTGCTGCTGTTGCATCTTGTGAAGGAGAGTTTTTACGGGACTTGCTTCTGAAATGCTGAGAACCGGTTGTATTAACTTTGACATGTCCACATCGGGATTGTCATGTAATTGCATAAAAAACTGTTTTGTATTTATGAAGCCGATGAT
This sequence comes from Paenibacillus dendritiformis, assembly GCF_945605565.1. NCBI lineage: Bacteria > Bacillati > Bacillota > Bacilli > Caryophanales > Paenibacillaceae > Paenibacillus > Paenibacillus dendritiformis. The sequence goes on from NZ_OX216966.1 coordinate 3,981,525, forward strand.
CTGATCCTTATGCCCATCCATGACAGGAAAACGTGTATATTGTTCCGTTTTCATCATGTCAATGATTTGGTTTTTTTCATCCTGAATATCAATACATACCATGTCCGTTCTTGGTACCATAATTTCGCGAGCAAGCAGTTCGTCGAAAGTAAATATCTTGTTTACATAACCGTATTCGGACTGATTAATTTTTCCGCTTTGATAACTCTCTGTTAAAATAATGCGCAATTCTTCCTCAGAGTGTGCTTCTTCGTGCTCTTTAGCCGGTTTTAAACCAAATAAGCGTACAAACCAGTTAGCCGAGCCATTTAAAGCCCAAATAAATGGATACATGACTTTATAAAAAAATATAAGAGGTTTTGCAGTAAGCATACTGACTTGTTCCGCTTTCTGTATGGCAACGGTTTTGGGCGCAAGCTCACCGAGAACCACATGCAGAAATGTGATGGATGCGAACGCGATCGCAAAAGATAAAATCGTACTTACTCCAACCGGAACGCTGAAATGCTCAAAAAGGGGGTGCAGCATACGTTCAACTGTAGGTTCACCAAGCCAACCCAAACCCAAAGCTGTGATGGTAATCCCTAATTGACAGGCTGACAGATAGCCATCTAAGTTGGACGTTACTCTCTTTACAGCCAAAGCATTCTTTTGGCCTTCCATAACCATTTGATTTACCCTGCTGGATCGTAATCGAACAATAGCAAATTCAGCAGCGACAAAAAAAGCTGTGGCAATAATTAAGATAGCTACAAGAAATAAATTAACCGTGAACACGCAGGAGCTCCTTTCTTAATTAACTATATGCTAATGAAATAGGAGACACAGCCATCATGGATCATGCTAGGCTGTATCTCCTTATCTTAAAATCCTTTATATTGTGGTTCTTCGTTTTCTAACTGCTTAACCCGGCCTTCTACCTGGTCAACGATTTGTTGTGTCTGTTGGGCAGCGTCGGTATAGAGGGACTTTGCCTCCTGATTTTCCGTCGCCAATGCGAACTGTTCAAGACTGGCTTGTGCGCTCTTCAATGAAGCCAGGCAAGTTTTCACTTGGGATCCTACTGTCATTTGTGTCACCACCTTTCCAAATGAGTAGTCAAGAATTCTAATCTGCTTTAGTTGAATTTAACAATTATAACGTGCCTTATTGAACTTGGAATGATACATGGAAAATTAATGATTGGGTTCCCGGTAATATAGAACCTGTCATGGAAAATGTATCGGGGCATTTGGTTCAGTGTTTTGACAAATAATCTGTGTTGACATGACGAAGGGAGGTACATTACGTGCCGCAATGGCTGGAGATCGCTTGGCGTACATTTATGGCCGTCATTGTTCTTTTCCTTATGACCAAGCTGTTAGGGAAAAGGCAAGTGACGCAGCTGTCCGTATTCGAATATATTACCGGAATTACCATCGGGAGCCTTGCCGCTTATGTTTCGATGGATTTGGAAGCCACGTGGTATTTAGGACTCGTGTCATTAGGTGTGTGGGTTGCTGTGACATTAGGGATTGAATTTTTACAGCTGAAAAGTAAAACCGTCAGGGATTTTGTTGACAGCAGAGCTACGGTCTTAATCAAAGACGGAAAAATAATGGAAGACAACCTCAAAAAAGAACGGATTACCACAGATGAACTATTAGAGCAGTTGCGTCGAAAACAGGTTTTTCAAGCTGCCGACGTTGAATTCGCCATTATGGAGCCGAGCGGGGAAGTCAATGTCCTGCTAAAAAGGGAAAATCAACCGCTAACTCCAAAACATCTGGGGATAAAAGTAGCGCCGGAACAAGAACCGCAGACGGTAATGATGGACGGAAATATTATGGATGAGCCGCTGGCCACCATAGGCTTGAACCGGCAATGGCTGAATACGGAATTAGAAAAGATAGGGGTTGCGGCCGAAAATGTTTTTCTCGGTCAAGTGGACGCGCACGGACAATTGTATGTCGATCTGTACGATGATCAAATTAAGGTCCCAGAGCCCCAAAAACGCGCTGTTCTCTTCGCAACATTAAAAAAATGCGAAGCCGATCTGGAAATGTTCGGACTTGCCACCCAGAATCGTGATGCGAAACAAATGTATGAGCAGTGCTCTCAGAAATTGATAAACGTTATTTCGGAACTAAAGCCTTTATTACATCGGTAAAGGAGAAAAAACTATGGCGAACAATAAAAAGAAAAAATTAACCCCCGTTCAACAGGAGTATCAAGAACTTGCCAAAAAGAGAGAGCCGGCGCGGCCGGTGTTCAGAAATTGTGTCCGGGCATTTATTTCTGGGGGACTTATCTGCTTCATCGGACAGTGTATACAGGACTTGTTCATTCATTGGGGCGGATTCGATGAGAAAAAGGCGAGTAATCCTACCGTTGCTGTGTTAGTCCTGATTTCAGTCATTCTGACCAGCCTGGGTGTATACGATAAAATCGGACAGTGGGCTGGAGCGGGTTCAGCCGTACCTGTAACCGGATTCGCCAATTCCATGGCCTCGGCGGCAATCGAGCATCAGAGCGAAGGACTTGTATTGGGCGTTGGAGGAAAAATGTTCAAACTGGCCGGGCCGGTCATTGTGTTCGGGACGGTAGCCGCGTTTATTATCGGGATTCTTACCTTTATTTTCAACCCCTCTGTAGGAGGTCATTGACGATGCTCAAGGGACATCAAAGCTGGATTTTTGAAAATCGGCCAGCAATTCTTTCCACAGCAACCGTCGTTGGGCCTTTTGAAGGACAAGGTCCGCTTGCGAATGATTTCGACATTATTCATGGAGACCTGATGCTGGGACAGGACAGCTGGGAAAAAGCAGAAAGGACGTTAGTGGAGGAAGCGGCCAAGCTTGCGATCGAAAATGCGGGCCTGACAAAAGAACAAGTGAATTTCTTCGTCGGAGGAGACTTGTTGAATCAAATTATCAGCACAAGCTTCGCCGCTCGAACGATGTCCATTCCCTATATCGGAGTGTTCGGGGCATGCTCCACATCGATGGAAAGTCTGGCTCTCGCTTCCGCGCTTGTCAATTCCCGTTCAGCGAAATTTGCGCTCGCGAGTGCCGGCAGCCATAATGCCTCTTCCGAGAAGCAGTTCCGTTATCCGACCGAATATGGATCGCAAAAGCCCCCTACCGCACAGTTTACCGTTACTGGCGCCGGAGCGTCTGTCGTCGGGCAGCACGGGGAAGGACCATACGTCACATCGGCAACGATCGGCAGGGTCATCGATATGGGAATCGCCGACCCGTTTAATATGGGAGCGGCGATGGCCCCGGCTGCCGTAGACACCATTCAGGCGCATCTTCGCGATTTGCAAATTGAGCCGGGTTACTACGACCTGATCGTAACGGGCGATTTATCCAAGGTAGGGTATCAGCTCGCCTGTGATTTGTTTGCAAAGCATAAAATACCCATCGAACAAACCGAATATAAAGATTGTGGAATGTTGATTTACGATTTCGAGAAGCAGATGGTTCAAGCCGGAGCAAGCGGCTGCGCATGTTCAGCCGTCGTCACTTATGGCCATCTGTTGAACAGAATGCGCAAAGGGGAGTTGAACCGATTGCTCGTGGTCGCTACCGGTGCGCTGTTATCACCGCTGTCTTATCAGCAAGGGGAAAGTATTCCTTGCATTGCTCATGCCGTTTCGATTGAGAATGGAGGGGTGAAGTGATGATTTATTTGTGGGCTGTCATCGTTGGCGGAGCGATTTGCGTATTCGGACAAATCTGCTTCGATGTATTCAAGCTGACCCCAGCGCATACGATGACCCTTCTTGTCGTACTGGGAGCAGTTCTGGATGGGATCGGCGTGTATGATCCGCTGATCAAATTTGCCGGCGCCGGAGCTACGGTCCCAATCACAAGTTTTGGCAACTCTTTGGTGCACGGAGCGCTTGAAGAGTTGAAACAAGACGGGTGGATCGGCATCATCACCGGTATATTCGAAGTAACCAGCGCGGGGATCTCCGCGGCAATCATTTTTTCCTTCCTGGCCGCCTTGTTCGTAAAGCCCAAAGGGTAAAGAAAAAGATTCAGAATACCCGCTTCACGACAATGGCATACTAATTCCGATACACATACGTACCAAAAGCAGTATCCGGGTAAACCGGATACATTTTTTTATAAAAAATGAAACGAAAGGTCCGGAAACATGAAAAAGATCATTCTCCTTCTGATTGATTCGTTAATGCCAACCATATTGGACGATTGCATACGCCATCGAACGGTGCCAGGACTGAAATTTTTGATGGATCGTGGCAAGTATTGGCCCAATTGCGTGACTGTGTTTCCCACAATGACGGCATCGGTCGACTGTTCATTACTTACAGGCACTTATCCAGACCAACACCGGATACCCGGGCTTATTTGGTATGATCCGGAGAATGAAGAAATCATTAATTATGTTAACGGATGGAACTGCATTCGCAAGCTTGGCTTGTCCAACTGCGCACAGCATGTCTTGTTCAATCTCAATGAAAAACACTTGAGCACCCGGGTGTCGACCATTTTCGAGGAGCTGAATCAGCGAGGAAAGACATCGGCCTCCATCAATGCGATTGTCCACCGCAGTGTCACCCGGCATGCCGTCCGGCTTCCTTTTCTCATGAATGTATCGACCGGATTTCGATTTATGAACCGCAGTATAGCAGGGCCTGACATCATGACGTTGGGAGCTATGGTTGATGCGAAAATGAATCAGGAACTCCCCCGGACCATGCTGCGCTATACACGCCGCTGCGGCATCAATGACGCATATGCCGCTTATGTAACTCGAGATCTTATTCGCTCGAATCAACTGCCGGATTTTACGCTTGTTTATTTTCCTGACAATGACCACGAAATCCATAAAAAAAATCCAGCTCATGGAGAGGAGCCTCTCATCCGCGTCGATCAGCATATTCAGCAGATTTTGAATGCATTTGATTCATGGGAGGAGGCAGTCAACCAGTGTGTGTTTATTACGACCAGCGACCACGGACAGACCAGAATCGGGAAGGGCGATCACTTTAACATCGATCTGGATCAACTGCTTCAAGCGTTCAGCGTACTGCAATTGGGGCACAAGGTGTCCAGCACTCACGATCTGGTTGTATGCAATAATGAACGAATGGCTTATCTCTATCCTCTCCGCATGGATAAGTTCCAGGCCATGATAGAACAGCTGGCGAGCGAGCCGCGGATTGATCTCATCGCATGGAAAGATAAAGGGCAAGTAACGGTCATAGAGAGCGGATCGGGAAGAACAATGCATTATCAGCCCGGAGGCGTATATACGGATAAATATGGTTGTTCATGGACCGTAATTGGAGAAGAATCCGTGCTAGATTTGAAGATTAACGATGGGCATATACAGTATGGAGATTATCCGGATGCGATGGCACGGTTATACGGCGCGTTACATTCTCAAGATGTTCCGATGATCGTGATCACCGCTCGTCCGCGATATGAATTCAAAAGCCGTTATTATCCGGTTCATCTGGGCGGCGGCAGTCATGGTTCATTACACAAATATGATTCCGACATCCCTCTAATCATCACGGGAGCGGCACATGCCATGCAAGAACCACCGCGCTTGGTCGATTTGAAAGCTTACATCCTTGAATTATTGGGTGGGAGCTGAATGGATCAATTGTTAGAAATAATACTGAAACTTACCACCCATGAATTTGGTTTTCCCAAGACAAAATAAGTGCAGATCTTTTGTTAAAGGGGAACAGGTTCATGTGGATCAAATTCTTTGCCTTATCAATCTGGAATGTCATTGATCCGGTTTATTATGCATGCACCAGATTGAAATGTATTGGCCAGGACAGAACATTTCGAGTCAGACTTACGTCGTTCAGAGGCAGACAGGTTATCTTAGCAGACGGAACCATGATCAAACGAGGCGACATCTTATTAAAAATTCATTTGTATAATGTTTTCCTGTTGAAAAGCATGTATCCGATAAAAAGCGAACTCAAAAGGGGAAAGCTCCTGTATCGAGTCATTGAAAACTCGATGCCTGATCTGGCCGAATATGTGCGGAATCATCCAAAGCACGATGATATTAAAGGGCTCATCGGGATAACGATGCTAAATCGGGGAGGAGGCGGATTAGGGTTTGAAACGATACAGATCGAGAATGTGTTGTATAAATGGATCAAATATGTAACGATGATGCCAATCTATTTTTTCTCGGCAAATCATCCCTTTAAAAACATAAGAAAACAAACCCCCGCCTATATGTTCATGTCCAAAAATGTATTAATGAAAAAGTACGGAACCGAATCTGCGGAAATCAAGGAAAGAGACTATTGGTCAGGCACAATGTCGCCATCAGGGGCAAATGATCTGATGCCACAGGAAGGCTCGTAATCACCTCGGTTGAAGCAATATGGAAATGCCGGCTCACCAATATATAATCCAATCGCAATCGTGGCCGAATAGAAGGGAACGTATAGCAAGGGATACCGGCATGATGACATGCGTCTGTTGCGAATCGTTGCAGCTTATGCCAAGCCTTCGTGCCGGGTCTTGTATTAAAGTCACCCATTGCGATTACAGGGCAAGTGTCCTGCGTAATTTTATCGCCAAGGAAGTCGATTTGTCTCGAGCGAATATACGGAGCAAGACTTAAATGCGTAACGTATATTTTGACGAGGTGCCTGTGGATGTGCACGGAGACTTCCAACACAGCCCGCTTCTCGAAATCGAAGGGCGAACGATGAAACACATAGTTGTGCCGGGATACGATCGGAAAGCGGGACAAGACGGCATTTCCATACTGTGCAATTACAGAACCGGACTTCGAAGAAGATGAAATGGCCGGGCCAAAAAAGGAATGACGCATGCATAAACGATCGGATAACCACTGTAATTGGTCCGCATAACCGCTTCTCCGGGAAAAATGTTTGTCCACTTCATTTAACGCAATAATATCCGCTTGGCTATCTTCTATACCTTGGGCGATTCGCTCCAGATTTAATTTCCCATCGATTCCTCTACCATGATGAATGTTGAACGTTGCTACCTTGATCTCCATGTTTTTCCCACCAACACGAGTATAGGTACTTTACAGCTAGTATGATCCAAAATACGGTTCATATGCATACTGCAGGTAAAATGTCTTTTCCTGAAGAAAATATTGTAAAAGTCCATTAGGAAAGTGATAATAGAAAACAAGGACCTATTTCAGAAATTACATATGTTTTTTTATGATTCAAGTTGTTATTTCATCATGAGATAACGACAAGGCAGGAGGCAATGATAATGGAAAATAATAAACCGATGGTCATCTGTGAACAAGGAGAGCTAGTTGGAACTCAGGAAAAACAGGCTTTGGCGTTTTATAATATTCCTTATGGAGCGGATAAAGGGAGATGTAAGCCAGTTGGAGAACCCTCTAAGTGGACTGGAACAAGGGATGCAACCAAACCAGGACCTGTATTCCCTCAATTGCCAAGCCGGCTTTCGACAGTCGTTGGGACAAAGAAAGAAGAACGGAATCAACAGGAAGATGCCTTCATTTTAAATATATGGACAAAACTCACCAATGAAAAACGGCCTGTTCTTTTCTGGATCCATGGGGGAGGATGGTTGTCAGGCGGCGGCTCCTTGCCATGGTATAACGGAAGTGAGATGGCTTCCAACGGAGATGTAGTCGTCGTTACTGTCAACTACCGATTAGGAGCTTTAGGAAATCTATATGTACCAGGCATATCTGAGGGGAACCTTGCATTGCAGGATTTAATTGCTGCCTTGCATTGGGTTAAGAAAAACATTGAAGCATTTGGCGGAGACCCTCACCAGATCACGGTAGCCGGGCAATCAGCCGGTGCATGGTATTCTGTCGCATTAATGGCATGTGAAGAAGTCAAAGGCATGTTTAACCGCACAGCATTATTTAGTTTTCCCGCTTGTACGAAAGCTTTGGATGAAAATGCTTCACTGGAATTATCTAATTTGCTATTAGAAAGATTAGGAATTGATGAACGCAATAAGGAAAAGATTTTGGGTGTGCCTATTGAAGATATCCTATCTTCGCAGGTGGAAGTTATAAGGGAAGTGCAACGCAGAAACAATGATCTGCTCACCGCGTTTTTACCCATCGTAGACGGCGTGTTGCTCAAAGGGGATATTTGGAGTGAGGCCATTCGAATTTCTGGCGGGAATGTAAATGTAATCGCTGGAATAACTGGCGAGGAAACAGCCGCCTTTTTCCATCAGACTGACTTGAGAAATAAAGATAACTACTTTGAACTAGTGAAGAGAAGTTCGGATGAGATCTTTGGCCAGACCCATGAGTTTATGCTCAGTATTAATGAAGGCGGCAGTGATACTTATTTATTTCACTTCAACTATCCATCGCCAGATCCCTATTTATTAGCTTGCCATTGTATGGATTTGCCGTTTGTATTCGGAAATTTCGAAAAGTGGGATAATGCCCCGATGCTTGCGGATATTCATGTGGAAGAAGCTCTACATTTATCAGACCAGGTTCAAGGTTATCTGCTTCGTTTTATCAAGAACGGTTCGCCTAATCATGAAAATCGTATAGATTGGCCTGTATATGAAAGAAAACAAAGAAATATTCTTATCTTTGATAAAAAGATAGAGCTAAAATCTTCATTATGGCCATTTTCGGATACGCCGGCATATTGATCAGCGCGCTCCTGCTGATCCGGGTCGCGATCCATGCAGTGCGGAATTTGAAGCAAATAAAGGAGTAGCGCAAGCGCGGCAAAACAAGAAAAACCGCCGGGAATCGGCGTGAAATGGATCATGTTTGTGTTATGCCTAAAGACATGGTAAAATATAGGTGGTCAATTATTTTCATTACCGAAGGAGTGAAGCTGTGAGCACCCTTGCTACGAAGCCAAAGAGCTTGGGGGAGCTAATACACTACCATCGGCAGAAGAAGGAAATGACTCTGTCGAAGCTGCAGGAAGCGGTCGGCATTGATAAAGGCAGCCTGTCGAGAATTGAAAACAGCGAGGTCAAACGCCCTGATTTTCAATCCATCTTGTCCATCGCTGCGGTATTAGACATTCCCCATAGTGACATCGTAGAAAAGTACATCGAGATTGGACATAAGTCGGAAGTCGTATACACTATATTACAGAACGAATTAACAACACTTGAACATCCTTCGCTGATACCGAAAATAGCCGCCAAGTTTCTTGAATCACCAAATGAAGACAGCCTGTATTTAGTAGGGAAATTGTATCGCGATACAGAGCCCATCGCTAACGACTCCATTAAACTTTCGTTGTACGACCTCATCCTTGATTACTCACGTTCCCACGGAATTATGCCTTACATAGCTAAAAGCATGTATCAACGTTATCTTATTGAACGAAATGATTTCAGCAGATTGAAGGAAACTTACTATAGTGGAAAGTACATTTTGCATTACATCGATTTCTTGCCGGAAGACGAGCAACTTGAGTTACACTATAAGTTAGGGGTTCATGCTTACAACTTGAGGTTCTACAACGAGAGTATCGACCATTGCAAAAAAGTACTCGCTGAAGATGGCGGTCAAAGTCCTTATAAAATATACGCGCTTGGTGTGCTTAGAGACGCGCACTTTAGTATAAGGGAATACAAAGAGGCTGAAGTGTACTCCATTCAGTACAAGCAATTCAACTATCCACATACGCAAGAGAATATTGGCCTTATGGATGCATTATTTGCTGCAACGAAGGGGAATAACAAGCAAGCCATCGAACAGCTCTTATCCTTCCTTGAGACTTGCAGTGATATTTCGGCCATCCCTGCATCCAGACAATTGCTTCGTTTGTACCTGCAACAAAACAGTCTCGAAGACGCTAAAAACCTATTAGATAATTGCAAAATCAATCCGCCTGATATAGGCACTTGTAATCCTTTAATTTGTTCTAGATATGCTGATTACTTGCAGGTTAAGGGAGAATATTACCTTGCTGTTGGAGATTATGACAAATGTATAACTTATATGGTGGAAAGCGCATTGTGGCATTCCAAAGTCAACGATACTGCTAAAGAAAAAGAGTGCCTTAATAAGGTTATGCGTATCCACTTAGAGCACAATGTCTCCCCACAATCTACATTTGAAAAATTGAGCGCATACTATCAAAGCGCCAAAGAAATGGAGGATCAAGCATGAAGAACTTGATGAAAAAACTATATGTCAAATCTCTTTTCTACACAGTTATCTTCGTAACTACGGCGGCGGCATTCTCTGGTGACTCCGGAAGCATTCATCCTTGGTAAAGCACCTTCATGGTGCTTTTTTTAAAAGTTAAGCACGTACTTTATTAAAAGCACTAAAGAAATGGAGGGTTAAGCATGAAGAACTTGATGAAAAATCTATATGTCAAATCTCTTTTCTACACAGTTATCTTCGTAACTACGGCGGCGGCATTCTCTGGTGACTCCGGAAGTATTTACCCTTGGTAAAGCACCTTCATGGTGCTTTTTTTATTTTGTTCATATCATGCTTACGGTCACAATTATATCAATACGAACGGTAACTATGTGATAAACTAGTACGTACACGTCAGGCATTGGCGTGGCCTGATTCAGCTTAACCTGATTTGGAGGCTTGTAAATGGCGGATGTGACCTTTTACCGTGACGAAGCGCTGCCTTTTCTAGAAGCGAAGCGATGCCATAAGAATGACCTGGCGTATCAGAAGCATTTTCACGAGGAGTATTCCATCGGTTTAATCGATGAAGGCGAGACGCAGGCATGGTGTGATGGCGTCTTGTGGCGCGTTGGAACGGGACGAATGATTAGCTTCCCGCCGCATATTCTCCACGCCTGTCAGCCTGCGGAAGATGCGCAATGGAAATACAAAATGCTGTTCATTAAGCCGGAATGGTTCGCTCAGCTTGAAATGCCCGATATCAACCGGCTTCATATTCCGTTCTTGCTCGAAAAGGGGAAGAATGAAGCTTGCAGCAAGCGGCTCAATCGTATTATGGACGCACTGATCCGGAGCGGGTCGCCGCTCGAAACCGAAATGGCGTTAATCGAACTGGTCCACAAGCTCGTAAACAAGCATGCCTCCGATCTGGCGCATGAGCCTTATGGCATGTCATGCTGGAACCGAAGTACGTCAATCTGATCAAGGAATATATCCATGCGCATTATACGGATCGGATCACACTGGAAACGCTGGAGCAGAAAGCCGGGATCAGCCGTTATCATCTCATTCGCATGTTCAAGAAAAGCACGCATCTACCGCCTCATGCGTATCAAAATCTGCTCCGCATCAATCATGCCAAGAAGGAATTGAAAAATCGGCGGCCCATTGCCGAAATTGCGGTGGATACCGGCTTCTATGATCAGAGCCATTTTGCAAAAGCCTTTGCTAAAATCGTCGGGACAACCCCTCAAACTTATGCCATGTCCGTATAGATAAGCGCAATTTTTTACAATCCTCTCCTCCTGTCCTCTTGTACATTGAATCTGTAAGACAAGAGGAGGGACCACTGATGGTGACAACGACTAATTTGGAAAAAAAATTTGCCGAGGCCATGAAATCCATTGCCCGCCGAGCCGATGTGAAGACTTATGTCGAGCAGACGCCGGCCATCTACCAGCTGCTGCAGCGTGCAGCAGCTAAGTATGTGACGGGGGAGAAGCGGGAGGATGGTCTTGAGGCAGGTCGACAGCTGGCTGATAAAGGGTACGCCATCTCGCTTGAATATATCGGCGAAAATACGGCAGATGTCCAAGCATGCGAAGCGGCGGCTCTGGAGCTGTCGCTGCTCGTTCATGCGTTGGCAGAGCGTGGAATACCGGCTCGCGTGTCGTTCGATCTGTCCCACATCGGCTTATCGCTAGACGGCAATCTGGCATATATGAATCTGACAGCACTTGCCGCTCTAGCCCGGCAGGCCGGCATCGAGCTGTTTGTCAGCATGGAAGAATCAGCCAAGACCGATGCGATACTCGCGATCTATGAAAGGGCGACGTCCGCCTATGCGAACATCGGCATTACGCTGCAGGCACAATTGAAGCGGACGGCTCAGGACTTGAACGCATTACAGCCGATCCCTGGCCGGATCCGCATCGTGAAAGGGGCGTATCAAGAGCCGGAGCAGCTCGCGATACCGCGTTCATCCGCCCTAAATGAGCGATATGTGCAGCTTGTGGAGCAGGCTATCCGCATAGGCCATCGGGTGTCGATCGCCACCCACGATGAGTCTGTCATTGATGAGGTCATCAAGCGGGGATGGATCCATGAGCCGGGCGTTGAGTTTGAGTTGTTATACGGGATTCGGCCGGATTTGAGCAGCCGATTGAAGAAGGCGGGTTATCCCGTTCGCGTTTATTTAACGTATGGCCGTGAATGGTATTTGTATCTATGCCACCGGATCGCCGAATATCCCCCCAATCTATTCCAAGCGCTCCTCGACATCACGAGCACCGGAAAGGCAGATCCCGTACTGGAGTATGAATAAGTCTGAGTCTGGCACGACTCGACTGTATCCTCTATACGTCCATCCCCAAGAACGGCAAGCCATTCCGGTTTGCCGCTTTTCCGTATTTTCAGCCGCAGCACCCATCAAAAGAGGAGAGGGGCCCGTAATAAAGAACGTAACAAAAACTTATAGGAGACCAAGAACAAATGATATGCCGACTGATTGATGTGCTTTGATTTCTTAGGGAAAATGGGGTGAAAATCCAACTAACAGGAAAGGATAAGAACGAAGTAAAAAGACAATGGAGGTACAAAATGCCAAGAGAACACAACCACAACAGAGAGGTTGTGGAAAGCATCGTTGTTCCGGAGCCCATTTCTTTCAACGTCGAACCTGATGGGGGGATCAATTATCGAAAAAAGCTCAATGAAGTCCCGCTTGTTCCAGTCAGCGGATCTAAAATTGAGATGTCTGCGATTGAGGCGCCGAACCGGGTATCATCCACGACCTTCGCAGGAGGACAGCGTGTACTGTATCGATACTCCCCGGATCGAACGAAATTGGTATCCGTTCAAACGGTGGGCAAAGTTCGCGTCAAAGTGCGTGACGAGAAGGCCCGGCCTCTTGAAGGGGTTCAGTTTACTGTCATCGCGCTGATGGAGGACGAGGCGCCTATGAATCTGGCCATCCTCACTACCGATCAAATGGGATACGGCTCGATCGATCTCTCTCACATTGAAGCCGATCCGCTGCTTGAATTACGTCTGATACCAGTCACGGAAGATTCTACTCGGGAGAACGTCTCTTTTGAGATCTTGCACGCTCATATGTACGAAGGAATACGAGACGCAGGCTTACCGCATGAATTGATCCTGAATAAAGACTTGTTAAAACGAATCATACGCGTGCCGTCCGGCACCGGAACGATCACGATCGATTATCCTGACTCGGCAGACATTCGGAATTCACCCGCCTCTTTTGATCAGTCAATCTCGGTAGAAGGGGCAGACTGTACGCTGTCGATTGCCCGAAATTTTGCAACAAGACAGTTTTTCTTCCGGCAGATCGTGAGGGAACAGACTCCCGATCTGCAGTATGACTTTGGCATTCATGATCCCGATCAACCGTACCGCGGACTTTTTCCAAGGGGAGAGATCAGAAGAGCAATCGGCTTCGATGAGGATATGTATGCGATTCAGGCGGGCAATCCAGTGCTCGGCAAAGTCAATTTGTATCGCCAAGCATGGATGCCGATGGGACACAGTTTGGGTGAACTGCTGTACTCCCTAGCGCTTGCCCCTTGTGAAGAGACCAAGATCGCGATCATCGAATGGTCGCGGCATGAGGAACATGCCCGTCGGGAGTTCACGGCCCAAGCGGAGCAGCTGCAACACGATCTTTTTCGCGATCGTGAAATCGGAGAAGTGGTCCAGTCCGTACTCAACGAGATGCAATCGGGAAGCAGTTGGGGCGCTCAAGCTGGCGCAGGATTGAATCTGGGCTTTTTCTCAATCGGCGGAGGGGGCGGCTATTCAAGCAGTTCCTCGGAAGGACACCGCCAGATACAGGCTTCAACCATTCAAAATCTCGCTGATGCCATCGTGCAGCGGGCGTCCGCTTATCGTTCCCTCCGTTCCACGATCATTACGCAATCCACTCAGGCGGAACGAGAGGAGATCCGAACGCGGACGGTGCGCAATCACAATGTGAACCACGCTCTGACAATCGAGTATTTTGAAGTGCTCAAGCATTTTCGCATCCGAACCGAACTCGTCGAGCAAGCGGATGTGCTGTTGATCCCTTACGAGGTCCCCGCCTTTTTGTATCAGTCGCTACCGGATTTTCAAACCTTTCGAACCTCCGGATTCTCGTTGCCTTTTGTAAAATGGTTGGACAAGCACGCCTCAGATTTGCGTCAGTTGCTTCCTTCCGAATATGCCCATTGCTTCGAGGCATTACGACGGGTGTTGAACTGCGGTGACGTGTACGGGTATCAAGAGCCGTTTGCGACGGCGTCCCGCTGGACGGTCGAGATGAACGAAGCATGGAACTCCGACATTCGTTTGACCATCAATACATTCGACGGAGAAGCGGTCGAGTTGGGTACCTATCAGGAAAAGCCGGGGGGAGTTGTCCGTTTCACTTCCGACCCTATCGATCTGTCCAAAGTCGATACTTTGGAGATCGTGTATGATGCGCCTAAAAAATTGGTCACGAAGACTCTGCCTTCGCCGACCGGTCCACTGGTGTATACGGAAGAGGTGGATCAAGAGTACTTGCTTAAGCGCATTCGCCTGATAGCCCATACGGATCCATCGGAGTTTTTGCGAGGCACGCACAGTTACAAAGTAGGGGATGAGCCTAACGCGGCGGTGCCTATCGTCTTGAAAAAAGGAGCCAACTCCCACGTGATCAATCTCAGGGTGCCTAAGATCGATTTTTCCGGATATCGGGGACAGGCGCATCGCGATTATTGCTGCATCAAGGAGCTTGCGGCCTTGATTCGCGAAGATCCGATGAAATATTTGCGTGCTTTGTGGATGGCAGAAGATCCGGACCGACGTGCCCTAAGATTGGATGCCTACTTGTTCCAAGGACAATCACTGCTCGATCAAATTCAGAATGAAGCAGTCGGAGTGATCGGTAACCTGGTAGCCTTTCCGTTGCTCGAGAACGGCCAATTGAAGCGGCACGCCTCCATGGCAAGGCTGGTAGCGGAACGGCATATCACCTTACCGACGCGCGGTGTGTTTGCCGAAACCCTGTTATCCAGATGCAACGCGACGGAGCAGCGGGACGTTACGCGCATCATCGATTCGGACACAGGTTGCAATGTGCACGCGCCCGATATCACGGGAATTACTCCGGGGACCCGCAAATCGGATGCTCATCTCTCTCCGACTCCTTTTGCCAGTCCGATGATCGCGATTCAGAACGCTCCAGAGGCACCGGCGCCAAAAGGATTGACCTCCGCGCTCGAATTGCTTGGCAAAGCAGAACTCTTCCGCAACATGTCGTTGGGAGCGGAGACGGTCAACGCCATCAAGTCTTTGTCATCGGAAGCGTTGCATGAAGCATCCGAATCGGAGCGCCAAATCGTAGATAACGTAAGCAAAGCGCTGAACGCGGAAGCCGGGGAATCGTTGCGCACATCGAATCCAGCCAAAGTATACGATCACTTGCAAAACATCGAGTTGGCCAGAAATAGGGGAGCTATCACGGAAGAAGATGCGAAAACGGCGGTTCGCAATCTGCTCGGTGCTCCCGGCGGAGATTTGACAGGGGAGTTGGTGAGTCTAAATCTGCCGCGCGGAGCCGAAGACAATAACTTTCATGTAAGCGGCTCGCTCTTGAAAGACCCGAACGGGAATCCATTTGTTATGCGCGGAGTCAATAACCCGCATATTTGGTGGGACACCGAATCCTACAACTCACTTGCCACGATTCGTTCGTATGGCGCCAATAGTGTGCGTATTGTCTGGGAAACGAAAGGCCGGGCCCACCGTCTGAAGCAAATTCTCGAACGCTGCAAGCAGTTGAAACTGGTCGCGATTATCGAGCTGCATGACGTAACAGGAAGCAACGACGCTGAGCGTTTGAATGACATGGCCAAATATTTTGCACAGGACGATATCAGCACCGTCCTGAAATCGCATTCCAAGTATGCGCTGATCAATATTGCCAACGAATGGGGCGACAACAGCCTGACCGATACCGCTTGGCGCGACGCCTACAAAACCGCTATCACAACAATCCGGAAAGCGGGGTTGAAGAACCCGATCGTCATCGACGGTTCGGGTTACGGGCAAAATTCTTCTCCCATCAAGACGTATGGCAGCACGTTGCTGCAGCACGATCCAAACAAAAATGTCTTGTTCTCCATTCACATGTACGGCAAATGGAACGATGCGGGTAAAATCGGGAAGGAACTGAAAGCGATTAAAACTATGGGGCTCTGCGTCATTATCGGCGAGTTCGGATACAACTACAACAATGGTAACAATAATTTGCACTGCAAAGTAGACGCTTTTGAGGTTATGAAGCAGTGTAAATTGAACGACATTGGTTATTTGGCTTGGTCCTGGACCGGGAATAACAGTGAAAATGCTTGGCTCGACCTCGTGGAAGCCAGCGATTGGAAAACTCTCACGGAGTGGGGCGATCACGTGTTCAACAGCAAATACGGTATCAAAAAGACGAGCAAGCTCGCTTCGATCTTTTAAATTAAGTCGGACTTCGGTCCGGCTTTTTTTGTTTTCCCGTCTGCTCTAAAATTGACTAGTGCATCGAAAAGAATCGCCTGGTCATCCAACATACAATTTAATCTCTACGCTACATGTGATCAAGCTTATATATTCCCGCTAAACGTAATGCGCATCTTTCCGTCATAGATTAATTCAGACTTTGTACGTTGGCGTAACACAGCGCACCTAAGATAGTGATGTCAGATAAAAGCATTAACGGAGGGAAATCACATGATAATAACACGATTTAATTACAGGCGGCACTGGTACAGGCATTTCTATATGAATACTACTAATTATCCTCCAAGCTCCCCCAAGGGAGCCTTTTTCGTTTGGTGAGGAAGACAAAGGTAGACATCGAAATCCCGAAACCTCATAGTGGAAATCGGTTATTAGGAATCCCTGACGTAACCGTTTTTTGGTAGGCGGATGTCATAGGAACACTAGCGGAGTTAATTTCATAAAATATCCAGTCGAGATTGGGGATGGGCAGCATGGCGGTCTGACCCAGATCTAAATATTCTCATTTAACGATTGTCACCTGCTGGGACAGTGAAATGAATGATACGGAGGGTATAAAATGAGCGATTTCCAGAAGGATCTGCAAAACTTGAATGTCGGCAAGTTCAGTTCGACGGGGATGACGCCTGCGTCGGGGCAAAATCAGGGAGGTCCGGGGGATCCCCGCTTATGTGTTGGCTTTTGCTTTTTTTGTGTAGGCTTTTGCGGCGGGTTTTGTTCATGCGGCAACTGTTTCCGCTGCAGCAACTGCTTCCGCTGCAGTAACTGCTTCAACTGTGCCCACTGCAGTAACTGCGCACGTTGCGGGAGCTGCGCTCGCTGCCGCTGAGTACCGAAAAGCTCGCTTGGCGATCCGCAAAAACGATATGCCCCTGCAGATGTTTCGTCCTGCAGGGGCTGTTCCTTTTTTTGTTGCAGGCATGAAGGACAAAACGCTCTACATAACTTAAAAGCGAGGGGAAACCGAAGTCCTGCGTACAATGCGGTTTTTCCTCCGGCAAAACCTTAAGGAGGAATAAAAACTTGAATCCTTCTATGCGTCTGAAAGTGAAAGGGGATACGTTCTTTCTCCCCGATGCAAATGGTGGCGTCTACTTTCGCAACAATACGGGTTCGTTCCGAATGGAAGGCGACATGATCGATCGGTGGATTGAAAAATTGATGCCCATGTTGAGCGGGGATTATTCCATGGCGGAGCTGACGGACGGGTTGCCGGAACCGTACAGGTTACGGGTTTATGAAATTGCGGAAGTACTGCTCAATAACGGCTTTGTCCGGGATTCCAGCCAAGACCGCCCGCACAGCCTCCCGGAAGCGGTAGAACGGAAATATGCCGCACAGATCGAATTTCTGGACAGCTTGGGCGGTTCGGGCGCTTACCGCTTTCAAACCTATCGCCAGGCTAATCCGATTGCGGTTGGTTCCGGTCCGATATTTGTCTCCCTCGTTGCGGCCTTGTTGGAATCCGGATTGCCCCGGTTTCGCATGCTGATCACGAACCGGGCGACCACGGATCGCCAGCGGATCTCCGAGCTGACGGCGACCGCCCGTCTATTGGACAGCGAGATCGAGGTCGAGGAGATCTGTCCGTCGAATGACGGCTTCCTCGATTGGCCGGAAGTCGTGCGGCTCGCAGATTCCGTTCTATACGTCGCTCAGGATGACGATCCAGGAGAGCTTAGAGCACTGCACGCGGCCTGCAGGGACGCGAAGAAGCTGCTGATACCTGCCATCTACTTGCGACAGGCGGGCATAGCAGGGCCGTTGGTGCACCCGGATTCGGACGTCTGCTTCGAATCCGCATGGCGCAGGATTCACCGAACCGCGCTTGGCGATGCGGATCGGCCGACCGCCGTCTCTTCAACGCCGGAAGCCATGCTCGCGAATGTGGTCGTATTCGAATGGCTTAAGACCGTGTCGGGGACGACCTCTTCGGAATTGAACGGACAGCTGTTCCTGCTGAATCCGGAAACATTAGAAGGCGAGTGGCAGTCGGTACTTCCTCATCCGCTGGTCAGGGGTCTTCGCCCGGCCGAACCTACGGATCCGTTCGGCCTTCCGTTTGATCAACGTAAGGATCGGCAGGAAGCAGACCGTCTCCTTTCCTATTTCTATCGCTTGACTTCGGCGAAGACCGGCATTCTTCACCGTTGGGAGGAAGGGGACTCGAAGCAGCTTCCGCTCTCGCAGTGTCGCGTCCAGGCAGTCGACCCGCTGTCGGAAGGCCCCGCCGAGCTGCTGCCGCAGATCGTCTGTATGGGAATGACGCACCATGAAGCAAGGAGGGAAGCGGGCTTAGCCGGCATTGAGGCGTACGTATCGCGACTGGCCGGGGTGCTGAAGGCGGCCAAATCTGCGCAGCCGGATTCCGCAAGCCTGCTCGACTTGCAACCACATGAATATGTAGGGATCGGAGCGGGAGAGACAGCAGCGGAAGCGATCCTGCGCGGACTTCGGAAATGTCTGTTCGAGGAGCTGAAAAGTCGTTCCGATTCCAGTCTGCCCTCCGTGTATCGCATCACATTAAGCAAGGTTGAGGACGATTTTTGCCGCTATTGCTTGCGCGCATTGGAGACGATGCAGGACGCCCCGGTAATCGGACTGGGACAAGAAGCGGCGGGCTTTCCGGTCATCTGGGTCGGTACGAACGGGTACTGGTACGGCGGAGTCGGAGTCAACCGCACGATGGCGCTGCGAGAAGCGCTCCGGCAGGCGCTGATGAAAATCCAAAACGATGCGGCGGACATCCAAGGCCAAATACTGGAGCGCACTTCGGTCAAGGTGGAAGATGCCTTGCCGCAAAGTCTGACGATCCCCGGCTTCGATGAGTCGGAATACGGCATGATGCTGCAGTCCGTCCGGCAGATTCTGCAAGGGAACCGCAAGCGAATCGCGGTCGTTGATTTGTCGGCAGAACCGTTTATGCAAGAAGAGCTGGCAGGCGTGTTTGGCGTATCGCTGCGAGAGGAGGAGATGCATTGAGCGCGATCGTGACGGTCATCGGGGAAGGACAGCTCGCGGATTTGGTAATCAAGCAATTGTCTGCCGATGACCGCTATCGGCTGGTCTGGCAGAGGAGCATGGAGTCCGGAGAAGCGGCAACGGGAGACTTGGCGCTCGTCTTGAACGATGCTTGGGATCCGTCCGTTCATCCTGCGGCAGAGGAGCGGTTCCGACAATCGGGAACGCCCTGGCTGCGCGGCTTTGTTGCATTCGGAGAAGGGATTGTCGGTCCGCTGGTTCGCCCGGAGGGACAAGGATGCTCGCAATGCGCAAATACCCGCCTCCTGCTGGCGGGAAGCGACCGCAGGGAATCGTGGGGCCTACAGCAGAAGCTGGCGTCGCATGGGGGAATTGCCCGGGACGCTTGGGCGTCTCGCACGGGATTATTGCAGGTGGCGCACCTTGTTGCGGCAGAAGCCGTGAAGATGCTGGAGGGCGTACAGCCGGAGACGGAAAGCCGGATGTACTTGATCGATCTGCATACGCTGAAAAGCTCGTCGCACTTCTTCCTGCCCGATCCGCTGTGTCCGATCTGCGGCCGATTGCCGGAAGATGATGCGCAGATGGCCCGCATTACGCTGCAGCCAAGCCTGAAAATCAGCGCCGAAACGTATCGCAGCCGTTCTCTAAATGAGCTGAAGGATGTGTTGTCCACAGAATACCTGGATACCAGGACCGGTTTTCTGAACGGGAAAATGGTTGACCTTGTGTCTCCTTTCGCCGATGCGAGCATCAATTTGCCCTTGTTCGGCGGAGATGAGGCTTGCGCAGGCCGGACTCACTCCTATGCGGATAGCGAAATGACGGCCATCCTGGAGGGTTTGGAGCGTTATTGCGGTCTGTCTCCCCGCGGCAAACGAACCGTCGTTCATGACAGTTTCCGCAATGTACAGGACCGGGCGCTCGATCCTCTCCGTGTAGGCGTCCATGCGAAGGAACAGTATGAACGCTCCTGCTTCCCGTTCAAGCCCTTCGATCCCGAACGGCCGATCGATTGGGTATGGGGCTATTCGTTCCTGCAGGAGCGTCCGATTCTCGTACCGGAGCTGCTGGCCTATTACAGTGCGGGCTGCGGACACGGATTCGTCTATGAAACGTCAAATGGCTGCGCGTTGGGCGGCAGTCTGGAGGAAGCGATCTTCTACGGGATGCTGGAAGTGGTGGAGCGCGACTCCTTCCTCATGACCTGGTATGCGCGGCTGCCCCTGCCTCGCCTGGATCTCCGCTCGGTCCCGGACCGGGAATTGAGATGGATGACGGATCGTTTGGAGGCCGTGGCGGGCTATGACGTGTATTTGTATAAGTCGACTATGGAGCATGGCATACCAAGCGTGTGGGCGCTCGCGAAAAACAAGAAAGAGCGGGGCGTGAACCTCATTTGCGCGGCGGGCGCCCATCCAGATCCGATCCGCGCGGCAAAGAGCGCGATCCACGAGGTGGCGGGCATGCTGCTCACGGTCAGCGAGAAATTCGAGGAAAACCGTCAGCAGTATGAACGGATGCTTCTCGATCCATACCAGGTCGTTCAGATGGAGGACCACTCCATGCTGTACGGGTTGAAACAGGCCGAGGAACGGCTCGATTTTCTGCTGAATGACGATCGTCCGATGCAAACGTTCGCCGAAGCGTTTGAACCGAAGGGCTGGAACGCCGATCTGACCGATGATCTGAAGGCCATGTTGGATGTTTTTCGCCACTTGAATCTTGAAGTGATCGTGGTCGACCAGACGACTCCGGAGACGCGCCGCAACGGACTCTATTGCGTGAAAGTACTCATTCCCGGCATGCTGCCGATGACGTTCGGGCAGCATCTCATCCGTGTGACGGGACTGGATAGGGTGCTCAGGGTCCCTGCGGAGCTGTCTTATACGCTGGAGCCCTTGTCGCCCGAGCAGCTTAATCCATATCCGCACCCGTTCCCATAAAGTACGGCTATGGGGCGGTGCGGTTGATGCCAGGGAGGAAAGCGATGAGTCTGATGAATCTGGACGATTTTCTTCACCGTTTGCAATATGATCCGGATAAGGTCAAGCCCTTGGATTGGGAGACGGATTGGGATGACGCGCCACTTCCTTACAAGCTTTATCGCGGCTTGCCGATGTTTCCGCTATCCAGGGAAGTGCCGGCAACGCTCGAAGGCAGGGATACGCCCGGTGTGCCCAGCCTTCGCGATATCGGGCATTTCCTCTACTATGTATACGGGCTTGCCCAATTGACCCAATCCGTCATGGAACGGGATCCATCGGAAGAATCGGGAGGCGTCTTGCAGATGTGCCGGCGCTTCGTTGCTTCCGGAGGCGGGCTATATCCGAGCGAACTGTATCTCTATCTGAAGCTTGGCGAATTGCCTGCCGGCGTATACCATTACGATGCGGCGCATCATCGGTTGGCGTTGCTGCGCGAAGGGAATTTCGATGATTTTTTGACGAGGTCGCTCGGTCATCGCTCTGAGGCGAACGGTTGCTTCGGTGCCGCGTTCGTATCTACCGTTTACTGGAAAAACTTTTACAAATACAATAATTTTGCCTTCCGGCTGCAGGGACTGGACGCCGGCGTTGTGATCGGACAGCTGCTCGAAATCGCGAAACGATTCGGATTTTCGTCTGTCGTGCATTTTCAATTTCTCGATCAAACCATCAATCATCTGCTCGGACTATCGGAACAGGAGGAGAGCGTGTATGCGGTAATCCCGTTATCGACGGAACCCGCGATCCGGTGGGTGGAAAGCGGGAACGAGGAGGAGGACACGGTGTCCGCCTCCGATCTGTGCCGGGAGTTGTCGCCAATCAGTCATGATCACTATGTCAGGTCACGGCGGATCGCAGATTATCCGCTGCTGCTTCAGATGAGTGCTGCGTCCCGACTGGATTCGGCGCGATTGTTTCGTCAGATCCGGTCAGATGAGCAAGCAATCCCGGATCAAGCGCTCACACTGCCTCTGCCGCCTGTAGACCGCTTGTCGTATGATTTGGCGGCGGTGTGCCGCAGCCGGTTCTCGCCCGAGACGGAATTTGTCTTGAAGCCGATCGGTCTCTCACGGCTTGCCGCTCTGCTTCGGGAAGCAACGGCTTCCTTCACGTATCGCAACGACCTGGATGGCCCGCAGGAGCGGGCGGAACCCCGCGTATGCCTGTATGGCTGCTTCTACGGAGTCGAAGACGTTCCGGATGGCGCCTATCGTTACGATGGCGCCTCGCATTCGCTGCGGTCGGTGTGCCTTGGAGATCACCGGCAACGGATGCAGGAGGGAATGTCGGTTCCCAATATCAATTTGTTTCAAGTTCCGCTCTGCTTGCATGTGGCAGGGAAGAGGGGGTTCTTGCAATCGCAGCTCGGCAAGCGGGGATACCGTATACAGCAAATGGAGGCCGGGATGCTCGTACACCGATTATTGCTGGCAGCATCCGCCCTCGGGATGGGAGGCCGTCCGCTTCTCGCGTTTGACGCCAATTCCAGCGATGCGCTTTATCGGACGGCTTCCCGGGATGAGACGGGACTGATTTTCATACCGATCGGTCCCTATCGTCACCGATTGCGATTGGCGGGCAGCTTGAGCCGTTAAAATAAAAGAATCATCGCTAACAACATTGACGCAAACCGTCATGTCGTTAGCGATGAACCCCGCTCTTTCAACCGGATTCCTCTTACCAATGATGGTGATCCCACGGATGATGGCCATGCGCGTGGGGATGGTCCCATGGATGGAACCAATCATGATGGTAGTCGACAGGGCAGCAATCCCACCCGGAAGATAGATAAGAATGAAGGTAGTCATCCATATGCGGATCCCATGGATGCTGCATGAAAGGATGGTTCATGGACGGATAGTGAGCATGCTCCCAGGGGTGAACCATATCGGGGTGCACATGCTCCAGGGGCTGAACCATCGCAGGAAAGTGCACGTTCTCCCCGGGATGAGCCATTACGGCTTGCTGTTCGTCCCCCCAAGGATGACACATTCCGGGATGGTGTCCGTGATGATGAGGAATATGGTGCCAGGTAGAATGGGACTCGTGAAATACGTCATCGCGAGGTCTAATTTGAATATTCGACTGCTCGAGTGCTTGCTCGGACGGATCGGAACCCTGCAAGCCGACCGGTTGAACGTAAGTTTGATGGCATGTCATGGTTGGTTTTCCTCCTAATCTTTTGAGGGGCAATGCATTGTGAACAACCCTCTTCTTGTAAAACTCGCTTTGGAAGCCTTCGCTCGGAATAATTTACAATATGCCGAGATTGGAAAAAGGGCACTTGACCCGATAAAATGGGCAGCTGGAGGAATACTGATGTCGGTTGACAAGAACATGGAGACATTACATGCCGCGTAAAACGCGGCTTTTCGTATGATTAGGCCAATCAGAATTTCTGGTTGGCCTATTTTTGCAGGTATATAAAGATGGCGGTAAGCAATGGTTGCGCATTTTTCAATTGACGCATAAGTGAATAGTGTATATAGTATATATATACAGTAGCCACTCTATTGACGGCAGCGAGGTGAGGGAACCTGAATATCATCATATCCAATGCATCGAACGATCCGATTTACATACAGATTAGGAACCAGATCAGACAGAGCATCCTGAGCGGTGAATTGCGTGCAGGCGACAGCCTCCCTTCCATCAGGCAGCTGGCCAAGGATTTGCAAGTGAGCGTCATTACGACCAAGCGTGCTTATGAAGAGTTGGAGAAAGAGAAGCTAATCGACTCTGTCAAAGGCAAGGGTTGTTTCGTATCGGGAGCAAATAAAGATTTTATTCGGGAGCAGCGCATGAAACAACTTGAAGAAAAAATGATGGAACTCATTCAGGAAAGCAAGGAATTAAGCATGAGTCAACAAGATGTAATCGATCATCTGACTTTATTGTTCGAGGAGGAAGAGGCACCATGAATGCAATAGAATTACGCAATTTAACAAAAACATACTCTCAATTTACTGTCGATAATATATCTTTGGATGTGAAACAAGGCTACATTACCGGTCTGATTGGTCCGAATGGCGTTGGCAAAAGCACATTGATCAAGATGATGCTTGGCATCATTCGTCCTGACTCGGGGAGCATCAAAATACTGGGCACCGATATGCCTAAACAAGAAGTTGACATTAAGCAGCGCATTGGCATTGTGTCGGATGACTGCTTCTATTATGAGCATCTGACGATTCGTGACACGAAGAAGATGATCGCACCTTTCTATAAGAAGTGGAACGAAAAGAAGTTTAACAGCTATCTTGAACAATTCGAGTTGTCCCCCAAGAAGAAGATCGAACAGTTATCCAAGGGGATGAAAGTCAAGTTTTCCCTTGCCGTTGCCTTATCGCATGAAGCAGAGCTCTTAATCATGGATGAACCTACCTCTGGACTGGATCCTGTGTTTCGAAGGGAAATGCTCGATCTGCTTGCGGATATGATGCAGGACGAGAGAAATTCGATTATCTTCTCGACCCATATCACAACGGATCTGGATCGGATTGCCGACTACATTGCTTTCATCAATCGTGGAAAGCTCGTTTTCAATGAAGCAAAAGATGAAGTGCTCGAGAGATACGCCATCGTAAAAGGCGACTCAGAGCTGCTCGATTCGGATATTCGAAACAAATTTGTCGGGATTCGCGAAACGGCTGTTGGCTTTGAGGGTTTAGTAGATAATAGACAGGAGGCTGAACAATTGTTCGGGAATTATGCTGTTTTTGACACACCATCCTTAGAAGACATCATGTATTTCACCGCCAAGGGAGGACGCAAGGGAGGACGCATTTATGCTTAACTTGCTTCGTAAAGACTTCATCGCTTTAAAAAGCTCACTATGGATGAGTCTCATGTATCTTGCTGTATTCAGTGCCGCTTTTATACCAAGTCTTTCATCGTCTATTCACCTTGTGGGTATCTATACCGCTTTCGCCACCCTTAGTCTCGGTACGATGAGCGATATCAAAAACCATAATCATAATTTTCTGGTTACGCTGCCGATTAGCCGCAAGCATATTATTAAAGCCAAATACATAACGGCCATCATTTATACACTTTTTGGAGTTCTTGCTTCTTACGGGATTCACTCTATCGTCAAACTAGCAGTCCCAGAGCTTAACAAGCCAGACTATTCAGTCATGGACATACTGGGCCCAGTAGGCATAGCGCTTGTTCTAGCTTCCATCTATTTGCCGCTTTTTTACGCACTTAGTAAAAAAGGAAACACTATTATTAATGTCGTATTCTTGATAATTCTAATTGCTCTTAGTCAGCCTACGGCTATTTTTATGAATATGATAAACGAGAGAGGCTTCAGCAGTGACCCAACGTTATTTCTAATCCTGATCGGTATCTTACTGTTGTTCATTGCTTCCTATTACGTAACTGTACAGCTGTTCACGAGAAAGGACTTATAGGAGGCCGCGCAGTTGTATGGACAAGGTGATAAAAAAAGGAGAACTCGTCAAATGAAAGATAAAAAATGGATACTTTTGGTGCTGGCCGGATGGTCAACATTAGTCGTGAGTCTGTTCCTAGCTGGTCTTGCCGGTGATGCTGCTAACCAGTTGCTCGGCCTATCAGGAAATTCTCGAACGTTCGTTCAGGGTATTGTAATGAGCGGGCTGGTTGTTCCGATAATTTTGTATTTGTATCCGCATGTCTATAAGATCACTGGTGTTCAATCCAAACCATCAGTATACTCCTGGAAAAGGCTTCCTCACTTTATGACTGGGGTTCTCTTGGCAACTGCACTGGCTTCATTAGGGTTCATCATAGCCAGTTCTCAAGGGTGGGTTGTCATTGAAAAATGGCATACCCCCGATCAGTGGCTAGCTGCGCTGATTACCAATGTTATCGTTGCTTTTCTATATGAAGCTTTACCAGAGGAATTAGGATTGCGAGGCATGCTGTATGATCTCTTACGCCATCGATTCGCGGCTTGGCTAGCTGTTTTATTTCAAATTATTCTATTTATACTTGTCCCTGTTACAGCTACCTGGCTTCAAGTGCTCTGTGGATTTCCTCCCGGAAACACCATTAACGTCTTTTATGTCACATTAATTCTAAGTTTTGGAACATGTTTGCAGCTGCTCCGTCTATGGACCGGGAGTCTCTGGGCGTCGATTGGTTTTCACCTTGCCTACTTAGAAATCATCAGGTTTGTCATCTTCCCGCATAAATATGGCGGACCAATCATAACCTTCCACGAATCAGAGCCTGGACTCGCCTGGTTAATCTCTGTCAGTATGATTATTGTTGGGGGCATCGTTGTTTCACTCGTTATCCTAGGGGCGAAGCGTTTTATACGGAAAAGAGATAATAGGCAGGAGGCCGCACAGTTGTATGGCCAAAGCGATAAATAAAAAAGGAGAGCCCGTGAAATGATAGATACAGAAAAAAAGGGGTAAAATTGTTCATTCGACGCTATTTACAGAATGGTTCACTCCATATAACCAACCAGAATTTAATTCATTTACGGCCTTTTTCGCCGTTACCTTACTCCCATCTGCACTAATGGGT
Organism: Paenibacillus dendritiformis; assembly: GCF_945605565.1. Classification (NCBI taxonomy): domain Bacteria; kingdom Bacillati; phylum Bacillota; class Bacilli; order Caryophanales; family Paenibacillaceae; genus Paenibacillus; species Paenibacillus dendritiformis. The sequence continues at coordinate 4,008,668 of NZ_OX216966.1, forward strand.
GCAGTCAATGACATCTTTTCTAGAAAATAAATCCATCATGGCTAAAATATAAAAAGTCAGATGGAAGATGTTTGTCGGAGGACAAGAACATATACGCATTTAAAGTCGCGGAAATCGCGGCTTTTTTGTTTTAACGATGTTTCTTGTCCCGGGGAAAGGACAAGAACTTACATCGTTAGCCTGCTGATTTTTATCGATAATTTGCCTTTTATCGTTTTCTTTTACGGATACCCTTAGTAACCTTATCCGTTTTAGAAAAATTTAACACTGTATGATTACCACTCATTAAAAATTGCCCTTTTTAGATAATACACTTGCTTTTTCACGTAATCCTTTTGAATTCTTTAGAAATTGCTCGATTTCATCCATATAACCCGGTATTGTAATCTGTCTCGGAGCGAAGAGACTAATGAAAAATGCCCGCAGATTCGAATTCGCCGTTTGCTTGCTTAACATGGAATGATCGGCATCAGGGAAGACAGCTACGGTCAGCAGCTCGGGTTTTACGATATCGCGATATACCCGCTCCGTATCCTTCACATCGACCTGCAGATCTTCTTCACCCAGAATCAATAGCACGGGCGAATTGAAATTACGGAGATCATCGGTGGCATCCGACAAGAAATTTTTGCTGACAAATGTCCATCTGTCTTTCGACATAAGGCTAGTTTCGCGAGCGATTTTGACATACTCTTCATAGGAAGCATGTTTTTCCAAAAGGTTGCGCACTTGCCGGTCATACGCCTCTTTGTCTTGAATTTCCGCTTCGGAGTACCCATCTTTCTCCATTTCTTTGCGTGTATAGTATTGTCCTTGACTTATCCAATTAATGGCGGGCGATAGAAGAAGGCTAAATGCGAGCGGTTCCTTCTCGGCAAGCTTGGGAATGACCCAGCCTGCCTGGCTTGCCCCCCAAACCCCAACCTGTTTCTCGTCAATCATCGGCTGCTCTTTTGCCCATGCAATGGCCTGACGCGCCTCTTCTACACGATCATCTATACTCTGATGCAACCAGTTGCCTTCAGACCCGTTAATTCCTCTTTTGTTAAGGGACAAAGAGGCGTAACCAAGGGAAGCTAACCGCTCCCAAAGCGGCTTATAGCCATCATCATGGGAGGCGTCAATGGGGCCGTCGCCATGAATAAACAAAACCAATCCCAGCTTGTCCGAGTAGTTTTTAGGCAGTACGAAAGTACCGGTCAACTTGCCCTGGGGCGTCTGGATCTCAACAGCTTGGTCAACCATGTCAAAGCTGTGTTGCTTCAAAATATAAAGTCCTGCACCGCCAATTAACAGGACGATGATCATAATGGCAATCGTTATTTTCTTTTTCATCTTATTTCTCCTTGTGAAAAATTCGTAGTTATTTCAATCTCAGGACCATATAGTTCCATTTCCATTCATCAAATAAAAAATGACTTAGTATACTATTTTCTTGCGAATGAGTATAGAATGATAACTGCTCGTACAGATGCTTGGCCCGCGGGTTTTTACCTGAAACGTGCAAGCTTAGTATATTCAGGCTTGGCTCTGCTTGAACAAACTGCTGTGCCCATTCCAATAGCAATTTTCCAACTCCCTTACTTCGATGATCGGGATGGACAACAACGGCAGCAATATAACATTCTCCAGCTTGCGGTTTATGGTCTAATAACGATAACCCGATGAACAGTTTAAGCAAGTTCCATTTTCCAAAGCTGTTAAAACTTCTCCACGAAGGAAGCTGTTTCTTTTCTTCCTTTATCTCTGAATTCGCATTCCATTTGATAGACAATGTTCCGATAACTTCTCCCTCTTCCAGAGCGACAATCCTTCGACTTGCCGGTTCAGCGGGAATGTGTTCAAGAAGCTTCTCGAAAAAAAGAGCAAGATCTTCATCGCTCATGTTCGTAAGGTGTTGAAATTTCCCGCGAAACCCGTGAACAAGCAGGCGGCCGACCTGTGGATTGTACTTGGCCTGCATCGGTTCAATCGTTATCCGCGCCGCATTCATGATCATATCCTCCTTCGGAATTTGTAACCCGCTCTATTAAGACTTGCAGTTCGTATTGCTATCTCAACGATACACTTTAGGTCAGACCTAAGGTCAAGTGTTTCCATTTAAATGATTAACCCAGTACGAATAAAATGGATGACGTAAATTTATACAGAAAATAGATATAAGAGTCTGCAGCATTGAAATAGTAAATGATTTTATTTACAATATTTGCATATGCCTTTATTTCCACAAACGATAACTGACTTTTGGCGGGTGCAATTTTTGAACGGAGACGTCCTCTATAGTGATGAAGTCTTTACTGTCGCCATCATGCGGTTTTCGCCGAGTTCCAGTCCTCCGTCTCGGAACAAGACTTGGATGACGCTTATGTGGAATTGGATCACTGGGCGGTATTCGGCTCTTTTGAGCACAACCGCCTGGCCAGCGCCGCCAGCATGTACCTGGGAGGACAATGGGCAAATTGCGGATCTCGGCGTACAGACTCTATCAGATAATTAACTTACTTCATGCAACTGAAACCGCATAGAATGCGGTTTTTTTGTTTTATGTCATCAAATCTATCGTTAATTTTTGTGTACAAAATGAACTTTTATAACCTCTGCGATCTCTTATCTATGAAAAGGGGAGTGAACATGAGAGTAAGCCATCTTGTCAAACACGCCCAAAAAGGCAACAAGGAAGCATTATTACAACTCATCATGGCCGATAAGGACGCTTATTATCGTCTTGCCTATGCATACATGGGTAACGAGCATGATGCCATGGATGCGATGGAGGACATGATAGTTGCCCTCTATGAAAAGATTGATCAATTGCAAAATGGCGAAGCATTTTACAGCTGGAGCAAAACCATTCTCGTCAATCGGTGCAAAACATTACTTCTCAAAAAGGAGCGGTTTCTTCCACTGGAAGACGAGCGAGCACCATCACTTGCTGCATTAACCAACGATAATCCATATCGCGATACAGAGTCCGAGATGGACATGCAAGTACTGCTATCTCATCTAAATGCACAGCAGCGGGAAGCGATCGAGCTTCGTTATGTTCATGATCTTCCGTATTAGACGATTACGGACATGACCGGCGCGCCGCTTGGAACAATTAAGTCAAGAATCTCACAGGGAATACTAAAACTGAAAGTCATGATCGGAGGTGATCGCAATGATAACGATCGAGGAGAAGTTACAGGAGCATAAAGAGACCTTGAATCAGATACAGGCTCCGTCAGACCTTGAAGGCAGACTTCGAGATGCGCTTCACAATGTTCCCGCCAAAAAAAGAAACAAGAATAAAGCTCGGGCATGGGTTGCATCAGTTGCCGCTGCGCTCATTCTCATGGTTGGAGTATATGAGTATCCGGCCTTAGCTTATTACGGAAGCAAGTTGTTTAATAGCGTCAGCTTGAACTCTCTCAGCTTTGCTGAAGTGATGGGGCAGGGATTCGGACAAAGGGTAAACAAAAGCACAACGCTTAAGGATGGCACTGTCCTTACCATTAATGGCGTGATTGCGGACGATAATGTATTTCGCATGTATTACACGATTGATCGGCCTGCAGGCACCGAATATACTGACCATGATTTTGTACGTTATATCTTTGAACGAGTGAATGGGTTCTTGACTGATTCAGCTCCGCTAGGAGGAGGCGGCAATCCCGGCAAAAACAAGAGCCAGTTCGTGGGATACATCGAATTCGAGCCAGTCAGTCCATTTTCTCGAACATTAACCCTTACATTCAATGAGTGGCTGGATAATGGGGAGAAGATATCCTATCCGCTCTCCTTCGAGTTTGAAGCGAACAAAGCGATGAAGAGTATCATTAAAGAGGATCTTTCTGAATCCATCGCTGTCGATAAAGGCATGATTCACTATGACTCCATTACGGCTTCGCCAACTTCCACCATCGTGAAGGGGCATTATGAATTAGAGGAATACCCAAGAAGATTTTCAGGAAAAACCAAGCTTTATGTGAATGGAACAGAAGTTGGATTGACTAGAGCAGGGAGAAGTAATCCAGACTTCCAATTGAAATTTAATCCGTTCCCTACAGACAATATTCAGTCCATTGAGCTTGAACTCGTCAATTTTGAAGGGTATCACAAAATACAAGAACCCATCTCGCTTGCGTCACCATCCGATCGATCCATTAAAGTAGGTGATGAAAAGTTATGGATTCGAAGCGTTACGAAAACCGATACAGGCTATGATATCGTCATTGCCAGAAAACAATTTACGTTCTTGGAAACGGACAATTTATCCATACAAGCTAGCGGCAAAGTAATTCCTGTATCATCGATTTCCGAAGAACGACAGTAGGATTTGAAGAACGGCAACATTCTAAGGGAGCAGACGTATTCTTTTAACACAACGGACAAACCGGAGTTCCTGCTGCTGGACGGATTCCATTATATTAAAACCTACAATAAGAAAATTTCGATTCCTGTAGATAGCAAAAAATAAAATCATTCACCCGGAAGATAGACACTTTTGAAAAAGAGTGGGTGTTCTCCGGGTTTTTGTTTAATAAGAAATATAACAATGGATTCAATATAGGAAGTCACCTGAAGCGGGACAAACTTCTTAGGAAAGGAATGATCATTTTGAAAAATATCAGGATACTAAAAATAGGGATGTGTGTCGGGATACTCAGTTTAAGTGTTGCAAATGTAAACCTCTTTACAGGTGAATCATTACAGATAGAAGCAAACGAAAAAACAGAGCAACTCAAACATGCAAATCATGCAGCTCATAGAGAGTTCGCTCAACTTGAGAAAAAGTTTGATGCTCGGCTGGGCGTCTATGCGATCGATACGGGTACAAACCAGACAGTAGCTTATCGACCTAATGAAAGGTTTGCTTATGCATCTACCTACAAAGCTCTGGCTGCAGGAGCTTTGTTACAGCAAAACTCAAATGATCAACTTGACGAAGTTATCACGTATACAAAAGATGATCTAGTTGAATATTCACCTGTTACAGAGAAACATGTAGCTGCCGGGATGACACTTGGAGAAATTGCAGAGGCTGCTGTTCGTTACAGTGATAATACGGCAGGGAACCTTTTATTTAAAGAGCTAGATGGACCTAAAGGATTTGAAAAAGCGCTCAGACAAATTGGTGATCGGGTTACTCAGGCAGATCGTTTTGAAACAGAGTTAAACGAAGCTATTCCTGGTGACATTCGTGATACAAGTACAGCCAAAGCACTTGCTACCGATCTTAAGGCTTTCACAGTCGGAAATGCGCTCCCGGCTGACAAACGTAAAATACTTACGGATTGGATGCGTGGAAATGCTACAGGAGACAAACTCATCCGCGGTGGCGTACCAACAGACTGGGAAGTTGGTGATAAGTCAGGAGCCGGGAGCTACGGAACACGAAATGATATAGCTATCGTTTGGCCACCGAATAGTGCACCTATTATCATCGCGATTCTGTCCAGCCGAGATAAGAAAGATGCTACCTATAATAATGAACTGATTGCACAGGCGGCTAAGGTTACAATGAATGCTTTCACTTCCACCGCTTCTTATTCACTATAAAGATGGCAAATTTTATTGCATCGAACAGAGGGAAGTATTAGCTGTACTCAAACAACGTAAAGTAAATGCTTATCCAACTGTAATTATCTTGAAGGAAACTAAGTCGCCCAATTGGCGACTTGCAACGCTAACAAATGCGCGAGCATCTGAAGCGGGAGCTTCCGCTTGGGTTCATGCCGAAGACGGCGGGAATGAAATGCTGTTTCCCAATGAAGAATTTCAGGTATATGATAATCTTGAAAAAGGGGCGAAGGTGGCACCGTTTACATTTAAAGTTCCATCTTTGCTTCCAGAAGGCTATGGTTTTAGGGATTTGAGCATTCAGTTCGATGCTACGCCGAGTGTCCGCCTATCGTACGAGACTAAAATAAGCAAAAGTAGTGGCAACTTCAGCTTGAGAATCAAGCCAGGCGCTGATCTCCAGAAACAATATGAGCAGATTTTCGAAATCGAGCAAGATGGAACCGATCAGGAGGATAGCGGGAAATCGCATGACCACCTGGAAGGGACAGCCGGAAAGATATTATTATATCTGGAAGGATCAAGGCATAAGCTATGAATTAAGCTCCTACATCTTGTCCAGCAATGAAATGGAGCAAATCATCGCTTCCATGAAATTTCCCGATGCGAATGTGAACCAACTTCATGTAGATAATGATTATCATGGGAAAATCTTGACCTCTTTGTATGACACCGAGGATATCCGGCGCGCTCAGGATCTGGTTAGTTTTAAAGCCGCTTTTCCGCGTAAGCTGCCTGGAGATTTTGTGGCTAACCGTTCCTATGTTTCCCGTAAAACGAATTTCAATCATGTAGAAAATGATGAGGATTCCATGCGCAAGCTGTTTGCGGTCTCTTATAGCCGAGACGATCGCGATCGGAACAATAAAGCTGCCTCCGGCATCCAAAGCGTTTCATTTAAGCAGATGTTAAACGGGGATATGTATCAGAAGATGAAAAAGAACGGCCGGGTTTCTTTTACGAAAATTGACGATGAACGGAACAGTGTAAAGCTCAAAGCCATAAAACTCTTCAGGGGCAGGAAGTGCTTCGTACAGAGCCATATAATCTAGATGGTTCACCTAAGGCTTCTGACGATCTTAGCTTAATCAGCTACTTCTGGTTGGACGGCCAGGTTTGTTACCAAGTTGTGTTCCAAGGCAAGGGATCGTTCCAGGGCCAGGGATCGGAAGAACAAAAAATAGTGCAATATTTAATGAAGCCGGACCGGTAATTAAAGTCGGTAATATAGTTGCAGGATAAGGAAGCGCCCCAACAGGTTCATTGACCAGGGGGCGCTTTTTGATCCGAAGAACCTTATGACCTTCAGCGGAAAAGTTTAAGTTAACCACCAGCAAAGGCTGTCGATCCGATTCCGACCGTTTTCAGTTTCGCACGCAGCCGACCGAATGGTGGAATGGAATTATTGAGGGCGAAGTCCTTATCGTGGACGCACCAAGCCGGTTGTCCTACACTTGGGCCAGCGCAGGGGAGAAGCACTCGGTCACCTGGACGCTGCAGGATGTAGGGGACGGGAAGGTTAACCTTCATCTCGAACAAACCGGAATCTCAACTGCGCAAGGACTCGAAGGTGCTAAGTATGGCTGGAGTGGATGGTGCGGCAAGCTTGAAAAAGTGTTGGAACAATAGCCGCATTCGGTGCTAACTATTTAAATGATTGAAACATGGAGAGCATGAGGGGTTGCCATCTCACATCATCAAAATTATAATTTACGGACACACCCTCAATATTCGAGCAAAGGGGATGTTAGTCATAAGCGAATCTAATCAGGAATATATCGTAATCTCGGCTGCGAGGGAAAACAATCTCAAGAACGTATCCCTGCGCATTCCCAAGCGGAAGATCACGATCTTCACCGGGGTATCCGGATCCGGCAAGTCATCTATCGTCTTCGATACGATTGCAGCAGAATCCACGCGATTGCTGAATGAGAACTTCAGCATGTTCGTGCGTAATTTCCTGCCGCGCTATCCGCAGCCAGATGCGGACGCGATCGAGAACCTGAGCATGGCTGTTATTGTGGATCAGAAACGGCTGGGCGGCGGTTCCCATTCCACGATGGGCACGATTACCGATATTTCTCCCATTCTCCGTCTTCTTTTCTCCCGAGTGGGTCAGCCCTATGTTGGACAAGCACACATGTTCTCGTTTAACGATCCGCAAGGCATGTGTCCAGAGTGCAACGGGATCGGTCGCAGGCTGGGCGTGGATATGAGCAAGGCGGTAGACATGTCAAAGTCGTTGAATGAAGGGGCCATTATGCTGCCGGACTATTCGGTGAACAGCTGGGACTGGAACATTGTCGTACAGTCGGGGTCCTTCGATCCTGACAAAAAGCTAAGCGATTATTCGAATGAGGATCTGGAGCAACTGCTGTACGGCAAGGCAAGGAAAGTGAAGATGGATTTCGCCGGTAAGGCAACGAATATTACTGTGGAAGGCGTCATTGAGAAGTTCAGCAACAAATACATCAAGCAGGATGTGAAGACGAAGTCCGAGCGCACGCAAAAAGCCGTTGCACCGTTCATCACCGAAGGTTCGTGCTCCAGCTGCCACGGTGCGAGACTCAGTCAGGCTGCGCTCAGCTGTAGAATCAATGAACTCAACATTGCGGAGATGTCCTCCATGGAGGTCGGGGAGCTTATCCGCGTCATTCGGGAGATTAACGATCCTGTCGCCGCGCCGATTATAAAGTCGCTAACAGAGCGGCTGCAGCATCTGGTGGATATCGGACTTGACTACTTGACGCTGGATCGTGAGACGGATACATTGTCCGGCGGCGAGTCGCAGCGCGTCAAGATGGTGAAGCACCTGAGCGGCAGTCTGGTGGATGTCACTTACATCTTCGATGAGCCCAGCGTTGGCTTGCACCCCCGTGATGTACACCGGTTAAATGAGTTGCTGCAGAAGCTGCGCGACAAAGGCAATACCGTGATTGTCGTCGAGCATGATCCCGATGTGATCAAGGTGGCGGATCATATCGTCGACGTCGGGCCTTACGCCGGCAGCCGCGGAGGTACCATCGTGTATGAAGGAAGCTGCCAAGGCCTGCTGGAGTCAGGTACATTGACAGGCACCCATATGAAGCGGCCGCTCCAGCTGAAGCAAGATTGCAGGCAGCCATCCGGCAAGCTGTCCATCAAGGATGCCACTCTGCACAACCTGCAGAACGTGAGTGTAGATATTCCAACCGGAGTGCTGACAGTAGTTACGGGTGTCGCCGGCTCGGGCAAGAGTACGCTGATTAACGAAGTATTCCTCAGCCAGCATCCGGATGCGATCGTCATCGACCAATCGGCGGTAGGAGTGTCAACACGCTCGAATCCCGCGACCTACACGGGCATTATGGATGATGTGCGCAAGGCGTTTGCTTCCGCGAACAAGGTCAGCCAAAGCTTGTTCAGCTTCAACTCCAAGGGGGCTTGCGAGAACTGCCAAGGGCTGGGTGTTGTGTATACAGACCTTGCATTCCTTGAAAGCGTGAAGCTGCCATGCGAAGTATGCGAAGGCAGACGGTTCAAGGAAGAGGTGCTCGCGTACAAGCTGAACGGCAAATCAATTGCAGAAGTGCTGGAGATGACGGTCGAGCAGGCATTGGATTTTTTTGAGCTAAAAGAGGTTGTCCGCAAGCTGCAAGCGATGAGCGATGTAGGGCTGAACTATATTACGCTTGGCCAACCGCTCAGCACGCTATCGGGCGGGGAATGCCAGCGCATCAAGCTGGCAAGCGAGCTGCATAAGAAGGGCAGCATCTACGTGATGGACGAGCCGACGACCGGCTTGCATATGTCCGATATCGGTCACCTTCTGGGGATCATGAACCGCCTCGTGGATGCAGGCAATACAGTGATCGTCATCGAGCACAACCTTGATGTAATCAGCCAAGCAGATTGGATCATCGATATGGGACCGGACGGAGGCAGCAAGGGCGGCCAGGTGGTGTTCGAAGGCACACCTACGAAGATCATCCATGCGGAGCAGTCGATCACGGGAAGATACTTGCACTAATGCGTTACATCCACGATTGGGGCGTGGAGACCGAACATCATTATGCGGCAATTAATCATGAAAAGATACTGAAATCACAGGAACATTATTCGGATTGAAGCAAAAGAAATGGCCCAGGTTTTGCTGCACAATTGAAGGACTTTTTATTAAACTAACGAAAGCTGAATAAGATATATGGACGAAGCTGCCGGCACGATCGGCAGCTTCGATACGTTAATGCTTGCAAAAGGTGATTTTTTGAAGATCGATAGGTTGATAAGCATGATTAGTGTATTAACAAATAAAGAACGAGTCACTATACAAGAATTAGCGGATAAATTTGAAGTATCTAAACGTACAATATTTCGTGATTTAGATACATTAAACATGGCTGGAATTCCAATTGTTTCTTTTCCGGGGATTAGAGGCGGAATTGCAGTATCAGAGGGATATAAGGTAAATAGAACTATTTTATCAGAAGAAGATATCAAAAACCTATATGTCGGATTAAATGGATTGAGAAGCATTGAAAGTGAAGACTCAATACAAAATTTAGTGAAGTTGAAACATGCTTGATTCGCTTTTATACTTCTAACATTGATTGGGTCGCGGATTTAGTTATTGGCCTTCAAGGGAAGGTTCGTGCAATTCAACCAACATCGTTACGTCATACAGTGAAGAAAAAACTTGAAAAATGGATTACCTCCTATAAAGATGACATATAGCTGTCATCTATTGACCTGTAAAATTAGGTCTAGAAAGGGGAGGGGACTACAAACATGAAAAAAGAAATACTTGTGTTTATTTCGGATAACTATGCAGACTGGGAAAGCGTTTTCATTTGTGCAGAGCTGAATAAACCCGAAACAGGATTCATCATTAAAACATTGGCAGTTAATAAAAAGCCAATAAAATCAATGGGTGGCTTCACGGTTGTTCCAGACTATTCACTTGCTGAAATGCCAACACATTTTCATATGCTGATCTTAGTGGGGGGCACTTCATGGCTGAAAAGAGAGAATGATGATGTAAAGCAAGCAGTTGATTTATGCATTAAAAAACGTATTCCGATTGCGGCGATATGTGATGCGTGTACTTTTTTGGCGGATAAAGGATATTTAGATGATAAAGAGCATACAGGCAATTCACTAGTCTATTTAGAGAAGTATGCACCAAACTACAAAGGCTCGAAGCACTTTATTGAAAAGCAAGTTGTTTCAAAAGATGGATTGATTACTGCTAACGGAACATCAGCGGTTGAATTTGCTAAAGAAATTCTTACATATTGGCAGGTAATGCAAGAAAACAAACTAGAAGATTGGTATCAGATGTTTAAAGTGGGCTTTTATAAAGAATAAACATATGTCTTCGTTAAAAAATGCCGCATTTGTGGCATACGGTTTCTTGTGTGAGTTTATCATTATCCTTTGATTTTCTCGTCCCGCGTTAGACAAGACTAGTGAGTAAAGTTAAAATGGTCAGATGATCGTAAACATGAAGAGGGGTGTTCCTTGGTGACAAAGAGTAGAATGAATCCAAAGGTTGATGAATATGTAAGTAAAGCCCAAAAGTGGAGAGAAGAATATGAGAAGTTAAGAAATATTGTTCTTGACTGTGAGCTGACCGAAGAATTTAAGTGGATGCATCCTTGTTACACGTTTGAGAAAAAAAACATAGTTTTAATACATGGATTTAAAGACTATTGTGCGCTTCTGTTTCACAAAGGTGCCTTGTTACAGGATGCCCATGGGATTCTAATCCAACAAACGGAGAATGTACAGGCGGCGCGCCAGATTCGGTTCACCAATCTTCAAGAAATAGTTGAAATGGAAGCCATCTTGAAAGCCTATATTTATGAAGCCATTGAAGTTGAAAAAGCCGGTTTGGAAGTGAATTATAAAAAGAATACAGAGTTCATAGTTCCTGAAGAATTTCAAAATAAACTCAATGAAAGCCCTGACTTGAAAACTGCTTTTGAAGCATTGACGCCAGGACGGCAAAGAGCATACCTTCTTTATTTTTCCGAACCCAAACAATCCAAAACTCGAGAGTCAAGAGTTGAAAAATGTATGCAGCAAATTCTCAATGGAAAGGGATTAAGGGATTAAATGAGATTAGAATATTCGATGAGAAAATAAAGTACAACATGGGGTCACATTTATCTTAATACATCAGGATGTATTTTAGGTCTTTACCACAATCTTTTGACTATGCAAAAAGTACGCGCTTCCATTTTGCTTACCTATCCGTATCCGGATACTGGAGCACCTAATTTTTGGATTATCATTTTTCGAGTGATGAAGGTATAGGATTGAACACGATGTATCCTCGCTTTTTTACAGTTTCCAGCTATAGGATAAAAAAGAAGCTGCCGATAGAAGCCCTCGGCAGCCAGTTTAAATTGGCGGAACTTATCTGTTCTAAATAAAGATCATTATGGCCCGGGTACGTCAGTTTCGGCTTAAAGCGGCCCTTGTGGTCCTTGCTCACCTTGAGGCCCTTGAGCGCCAGTTGCTCCTTGCGGTCCTTGATCACCCTGAGGTCCTTGAGCGCCAGTTGCCCCTTGCGGCCCTTGGTCGCCTTGAGGTCCTTGGTCGCCCTGAGGCCCTTGAGCGCCAGTTGCCCCTTGTGGTCCTTGGTCGCCCTGAGGTCCTTGAGCGCCAGTTGCTCCTTGCGGCCCTTGGTCGCCTTGAGGTCCCTGAGCGCCAGTTGCTCCTTGCGGCCCTTGGTCGCCTTGAGGTCCTTGGTCACCCTGAGGTCCTTGAGCGCCAGTTGCCCCTTGCGGTCCTTCAGGTCCTTGCTGACCTTGAGTACCTTGAGGCCCTTGAGGTCCTTGCTGGCCTTGAGTACCTTGAGGTCCTTGGTCGCCTTGAGGCCCTTGGTCGCCTTGAGGTCCTTGGTCACCAGTTGCTCCTTGCGGTCCTTGGTCGCCTTGAGGTCCTTGGTCACCCTGAGGCCCTTGGTCGCCTTGAGGTCCTTGGTCACCCTGAGGTCCTTGGTCACCCTGAGGTCCTTGAGCGCCAGTTGCCCCTTGCGGTCCTTGGTCACCCTGAGGCCCTTGGTCACCCTGAGGCCCTTGGTCGCCTTGAGGTCCCTGATCGCCAGTTTCTCCTTGCGGTCCTTGGTCTCCCTGAGGCCCTTGGTCGCCTTGAGGTCCCTGAGCGCCAGTTGCTCCTTGCGGCCCTTGGTCGCCTTGTGGCCCTTGGTCACCCTGAGGCCCTTGAGCGCCAGTTGCTCCTTGAGGTCCCTGATCGCCTTGCGGTCCTTGGTCACCCTGAGGCCCTTGAGCGCCAGTTGCCCCTTGAGGTCCTTGGTCACCCAGAGGTCCTTGGTCACCCTGAGGTCCTTGGTCGCCTTGAGGTCCTTGGTCGCCTTGAGGCCCTTGGTCACCTTGTGGCCCTTGGTCACCCTGAGGCCCTTGAGCGCCAGTTGCTCCTTGAGGTCCCTGATCGCCTTGCGGTCCTTGGTCGCCTTGTGGCCCTTGGTCGCCTTGTGGCCCTTGGTCGCCTTGAGGTCCTTGGTCACCCTGAGGTCCTTGGTCGCCTTGAGGTCCTTGGTCACCTTGTGGCCCTTGGTCACCTTGTGGCCCTTGGTCGCCTTGAGGTCCTTGGTCGCCTTGAGGTCCTTGTTCGCCTTGAGGTCCTTGGTCGCCTTGAGGTCCTTGGTCGCCTTGAGGTCCTTGGTCGCCTTGAGGTCCTTGGTCACCTTGTGGCCCTTGTTCGCCTTGTGGCCCTTGTTCGCCTTGAGGTCCTTGGTCACCCTGAGGTCCTTGGTCGCCTTGAGGTCCTTGGTCGCCTTGAGGTCCTTGGTCACCTTGCGGTCCTTGGTCACCTTGTGGCCCTTGGTCGCCTTGAGGTCCTTGGTCGCCTTGTGGCCCTTGGTCGCCTTGTGGCCCTTGGTCGCCTTGAGGTCCTTGGTCACCCTGAGGTCCTTGGTCGCCTTGAGGTCCTTGGTCACCTTGAGGTCCTTGTTCGCCTTGCGGTCCTTGGTCACCTTGAGGTCCTTGGTCGCCTTGTGGTCCTTGGTCGCCTTGAGGTCCTTGGTCGCCTTGTGGCCCTTGGTCGCCTTGTGGCCCTTGGTCGCCTTGTGGTCCTTGTTCGCCTTGCGGTCCTTGGTCACCTTGTGGCCCTTGGTCGCCTTGTGGTCCTTGTTCGCCTTGCGGTCCTTGGTCACCTTGTGGCCCTTGGTCGCCTTGAGGTCCTTGTTCGCCTTGAGGTCCTTGGTCGCCTTGAGGTCCTTGGTCGCCTTGTGGCCCTTGGTCGCCTTGAGGTCCTTGGTCGCCTTGAGGTCCTTGTTCGCCTTGCGGTCCTTGGTCACCTTGAGGCCCTTGGTCGCCTTGTGGCCCTTGGTCGCCTTGAGGTCCTTGGTCGCCTTGTGGTCCTTGGTCACCTTGAGGTCCTTGTTCGCCTTGCGGTCCTTGGTCACCTTGAGGCCCTTGGTCGCCTTGAGGTCCTTGGTCGCCTTGCGGTCCTTGGTCGCCTTGTGGCCCTTGGTCGCCTTGAGGTCCTTGGTCGCCTTGTGGTCCTTGGTCGCCTTGAGGTCCTTGGTCACCTTGTGGCCCTTGGTCGCCTTGAGGTCCTTGGTCGCCTTGAGGTCCTTGGTCGCCTTGTGGCCCTTGGTCGCCTTGTGGCCCTTGGTCGCCTTGAGGTCCTTGGTCGCCCTGAGGTCCTTGAGCGCCTTGTGGCCCTTGAACGCCTTGTGGCCCTTGGTCGCCTTGTGGCCCTTGGTCGCCTTGAGGTCCTTGGTCGCCCTGAGGTCCTTGAGCGCCTTGTGGCCCTTGAACGCCTTGAACGCCTTGAGGTCCTTGAGGTCCTTGAGGTCCTTGAGGTCCTTGAGGTCCAACTCCTCCATCTGTCCGTGTAGCCTCCCAATGATTCAAAATGGGATCGGCTACTACTCTAACCACTCCGGCGTTGGGTACAAGAAATACCCTCATACTGTCACCCGGATTGAAATTCATTTGAGCGGTGAAGTTTACTGTGAAAGGAAAATCAGGTTTATCCGTATTTCGGATAAATAACCTTCCGGAGTTGTTAGGTCCTTCCAATACGAGTGCAACGAATTCCACTTGAGGGTTCGCCACAAGCAAAAGGCTGACGCTTATCGTATACACGCCACCCTCGCTGGCGACGAAGGTAGAAGTCGCTGGGTTGTACTCGCCGTTCAAATCATACTCAACGGTTTGAAAGAATAAATTGAACGGTCCTGGGTTTAAAATAATTTGATCTGCACTCGCACGAGCTCTAAATGCGGATTCGGCCAACTTGATGTCACCTCCGTATTCTGATGCAGCTCCACTCCCAAAAAACTTCAGATAGTGAAGCCTTTAATATAGTATGTGGTAATGCGCGGCGAGCCTCGGCTCTTGCAGAGGTGAAATCGTATATTGTGAAATGGCCGAAAAAAGCTTTTTTTAACCAGAAAAGTACGCCGGCACGAAGGGAGCAGCTTTGGGAGAGCGCTCGGTCACAATGTCTGCAGAAGCATCTGCACAAAGAAGCCCGGAGAGGAAATCGTGCTGTTCCTCGACGGAGACATGGTCACTTTCGACGGGGAGCTGATTCCGTTCATCCAGTCAGTTGAGCAAGGGATGGACGTTGCCTTGAACCGACATTCCGGAGTAACAAACCGCAAGGATGCGCCCGGCTATGCGCCGATATCATTCACGCGCATCAGGGGCTTTTACCTATCGGGAAAGGGGCTGTTGCTTCCCTGAAGCAACCAAGATTTCCGATCGTTCACCCGCAAAAAAAGCCGTCTCCCAAGCGGCAGCCGGCTCTTTACTTTTAATCGGAATTGGGGGACAGTCTATTCATGGTGCAGGAACAGTCTGCTTGGTCCCGATATACAGCGTATCTTTCTCGGACAAACCGTACAGGTGTGCTTCCTTGACACCGTATTTTTCCGCCAAATTAAATAAAACGACATGAAACCCGGCCGCTTCCAATCGGCCAACGAATCCTTTACGATTATAAATGCGTACATGATCGTCTTGGCCGAAGTGTTCTTTTCTTGCCTGCGGCGAGGTCACCGCCGGGTCCTCTAGAATCTCCTCGAAGTTTAAAGCGATCGGCACTTGCAGAATGCTCCAGCCGTTCGGTTTCAATACGCGGTAGATTTCTCCCATTGCTTTGTGATCTTCGATAACATGTTCCAGTACATGGCTGCAAATAACAGCATCGAATGTTTCGTCAGCGTAAGGCATAGCCGTTAAGTCCACCCGTTCCATTTCCGAATCCTGAGGCATTAAATCGCCGCATATATAGGAAATGTTCGGATATCCTTTTAACCATTCTCTTAAATTTCTCTCGGGTGCAATGTGCAGTAATTTTTGCGGCCTTACGAGCAAATCCGTTTCCCTTTCGATATAGAATTTATACAACCTTTCCCTGTCGAAAGAGGAGCACACGGGACACATGGCGGTCAGCTTGTTCCACATTTCATACTGGCACTTGGGAAAATCGTAAATATCCGGCCACGGGTGAAACCGTACAATCGTATTATTGCAATAAGGACAATAGTAAGGACCCTGATGTTTGAGATGGTCAACCAATGATTTTTCTCCTTTCCTAATTCTTATCAAGCCGTTTTTTGATGACGGCTGGCACCCCCGCAGCCATAGTAAAGTCAGGGATATCGCCTTTGACAAAGGCTCCGCCGCCAATCATAGACCAGCAGCCGATGCGGCATTTCTCCCGAACCGAGGAGCCGATGCCGATGTAGGCTCCTTCGCCTACGGCTACATTACCTGCCAGATTCACACCCGGGGCGATGGTGACATAATCGTCAATGACCGTATCATGACTGATGTTGGCGCTTCGATTGATGATCACATGGCATCCGATCCGGATATTATCGGTAAGGATGGCCCCTTCGCAGATCATGCTGCCTTGCCCCACGATATTTCTCCTCGACACACGGACACGCGGATGGATTAGCGGGTCTGCGATGCGGAATCCCGACCGGATGGTATCGTAAGCGAACCGCTTCTTTAATGCCGGGGCTCCGACCCCGGCACAAACGATCTCGATCTCATGCCGCATCGCTTCAATATCATCAAGCGTTCCCAATACGGGAACTCCATTCACCAGTTGACCTTTCATTTCAGGCCGTTCGTCCAGGAACCCCAGCACCTGCACTCCCATCTCTTCGCAAAGCCAGTTGACCTCGCGGGCGTGTCCGCCCGATCCCCAGATGATGATCTTTCTCATATGGCATTCCCCTCGGTAATGCTTCCAAGCACCTTCACAATCCGCCCAACGGTGGCCTCATTCATTTCCTCCCAGAGAGGCAGACTGATAATACGGTCTGCAATCCGTTCCGTCACCTGAAGATCGGAATGGGGGTAGCTTTGAAACTGCTTCTGCTGATGGCATGCGGGGGAGAAGTAAGTCCGGGCTTCAATCGAATGGGAGGCTAACCGCCGGATGACTTCCCGGTTGCCGGGAGGGTCCGGGCTCAGCATAGAGAAAAATTGCAGGGGCACCCGGCCTTGCATCTTTTGGACAGACCATCCCCGCTGCATTAGATCCTGTTGCTGCAGTTCACGATGATAATAGCCAATGATCGTTTTTCTTCTCTCCTGTACTGCCTGGAACCCTTCAAGAGTGGCTAAGGCGATAGCGGCGGTATATTCCGATATTTTGCTGTTTAAGCCTAACAATACGGATTCCCTGGAGCTGGAGAAGCCGAAGTTGCCGGCCCGGCGGATTCGCTGAATGAGATCCTGGTCCGCGCTATACACCAGCCCGCCTTCTCCGACGCCAAACGTTTTGGTCGCGTGAAAGCTGAACACCACGGCTCCGCCGAAGCCTTTGCCGAATTGTGCGGCATCCTCCGGAACGGTCGTTCCAAAGCTGGCAGCCGCATCGATGACGACTGGAATTCCTTCCTTTAGCAGTTTATCGTATATGGATAAATCGATAGCCGAACCGAAAGTGGCGTAAGGGACGATGACCGCGATCTGCTCGCCCAGCCGCTCAACCGTTTCCACCACTTGTGCTCTGTTCATTTGCCAATCATCCGGTTCAATATCCAGGAAATATGGCTCAAGCCCGCACCACTCGGCGGCAAGAGGGGTCGCTGCAAAAGTAAAGCTGGGCATCACCGCATATTTGCCCCGGGGCCGCTTGCTTTGCGAAATCGCCAGTATCAGCCCGAGAGTAGCGTTATGCACCGTCACGGCTGCGCCGATGCCGCCGAACATTTGGGCAATCACGCGCGTTTCAAACAGATGATTTAAGGGTCCGTAATTGGAGTAAATCCGGCTTGCTTCTATTTTTTCAAAATAAGAAAGCAACCGCTCCTTTTTGACTAAATTCGGTCGCAAGAACGGAATTTCATACATGAGGCACCCTCTTCTCACTGGAATCCTTTTTCCAATCAATGTGTGTACCTTAGAGTATGAACCCCATGAACGGGGGGGGAACGGCGAATACCTTACCTGGCTCTCCGATTTTCACAGTCCTCATTCTACTGTATTCAAGATCGTATCGATCCGCTGAATGTCTTCTGCAAATTGCGGATATCCCTGCACGCGTACGCGGTAAGCAAGAAGAGCGGTTTTGTACAGCTCCTCCGTTTCCAGAAAGCCCTCCTCTCTGGAGGCGATCGTTATATCAAGCCATTCGCTGAACGCTTTAAAACCAAGCGCGTTGTTGTTTTGGCTGGCATGTAATCGAAAATAGCTGAGCGCTTCCGGAATATAAACCGCTTTTCCTTTGGACAAGAGAGATAACCAGGCAGCCATATCGTTGATCAGCGAGTATTGCTTCCCGCGGTATACTCCGAACCGTTCGGTAAGGTCCGCTTTTTTAAACAATACGGTCGTCGGTTCGCCGATCATATTTAAGCATCGGGTTAATGCGATGTTCCCCAGCGTTTTTCCATCCATCACTCTTGTCTCTTCGTAGAGTCTGACCGTTGCGGCGATAGGCGGAAGAAAGCTCCCCGATTCATTAATGGTTTGCCGGTAGGACGTGACTAGCGTGATGTTTTCGAATTCGTTAAAAAAGTAAAGCATTTTGGAGATCTTTTCTTTATGAAATACGTCGTCATCCATCAAGTAATTGATATATTCCCCCGAGGCCAGGTCGAAGCATTTGTGCCAGTTTTCAAGAAAAAGGTTTTTCTCGTTTTTATGGTATTTAATCTGGGGATAAGACGGCAGATAAGCTGCTTCCAGCATTTGTTGCACTTCGTTATTGGAGCTGTCGTCACAAATGACGATTTCGATATTCGGGTAGGTTTGTTCAAGTACGCTGTCGATGGCGATTTTTAGCGTATGGGGCCGGTTATAAGCGGGAATCACGACACTAACCAACGGATGTGCCAAGATAACTCCACCTTTCTTAAAAATGAGTTGTATCCCTCTTTGTACGATCGGATTTCTACCTCTCAGACTATTCGGTCTCAAGCGAATTGTGCGTTCATATAAGGCTTTTGGGTGGACAAATAGGAGAGCAGCGGAATACACTGCGTATGTGAAAGAAGAGAATGGTTCGTCACTTGGCTCCAGTTTTGCGTTCGACATTTGAGAAAGGGGAATCAACTCTTGTCATCGGACTTCATTCCTTTATTGACGGTTCATCTGTTTTTGACAGACAAGATTTCGAAGGATAAATTGAAAGAACCGATCTTGGAGTTGGAAGAAAACCACATCACCGTGAAAATGTATGGACCTGATGATCCATTAGTCGATGCCGGCCCCCGGAAACCGCGTGTCTATGTGTCCATAGGAGATGAATGGGAACCTTTTGCAACCCTAAGATCGCTGCCTATTCAGGAAAAAAAACGTTGGCTGCACTTCCATTCGCCGGACGAACTCGAATCGCATAAATTGTTTTATTGCTGGATCAGAGCAACGGATCCTCTCCCTGAAAACAAAGCCGTTCCTCCTACCCGTTTTTCTTCCGAGACGCCTCTCATATCCGTGTTCACGGCCAGCTACAGGTCAAAAGAAAGAATTCAACGTCCTTATCGATCGCTTTTAAATCAAACTTACCCCAACTGGGAATGGGTCATTGTGGACGATTCCGGAGATAACGAGGAGACGTACAAGAATGACTTGCTTCCTTTGAAAGACCCTCGCGTGCGCAGATATCGCCAGGATTCCCGCAATGGCTATATTGGGGCGCTCAAAAGGTATGCCGCAGGCCTTTGTACAGGGGAAATCTTAGTTGAGGTGGATCATGACGACGACCTGATGCCCGATTGCCTGGAGAAGATCGTCCGGGCATTTCAGCAAAATCCCGAATGCGGATTTGTTTACGGGGATTGCACCGAGGTGTACGCAGAGAACCTTCATGCGCATTGGTACGGCTGGGATTGCGGTTTTGGATACAGCGTATTTTATCGGGTGTGGCTGCGTGAAATGAACCGTTGGCAAAATGCGCACAGGCATACGACGATCAACGGCAATACCGTACGCCACTTGGTCGGGTTGCCGAATCATCCCCGCGCATGGTCTCGGGATTGTTATCATCTGGTCGGGGGTCATCGCGATGAGTTGCTGGTGGCCGACGATTACGACATGCTGATTCGGACGTTTCTTTGTTCCAAGTTTGCGGCCGTTCCTGATTTACTCTATATCCAGTATCGGAACGAAAGAGGAAACAACACCACGTTTCTAAGAAATAAGCAGATTCAGATCTTGGTCAGAGAACTGGAACGGGTTTACCACGATAGAATTCATTCGAGGCTGACCGAGCTGGAGCTGCCGGAGCATCTGCCGTACAGCCGTATATGGGAGACCTCCGTACACGATCCCGCCCGTAAAACGGCTCATGTCATTCATGAAGACACTTCCCGAGCTTCGATATTGTTCCCGATTCCTTATTCTCATCCGGAAACGGAGCATACTCAATTAAGAAAGACCTTCCAAAGGGGGATGGAGTCGGGCTTTAAGAACACCGAGGTTATCGTTGTGGGCCGTATCCCCAAGGAAGTGGAGTTTTTCGCTTCCCAAGCGCCTGCGGGGGCGATCCGCTGGTGGCCGATGGAGCCGGACGATTCCTTGGAGACTTGCATCCAGTATGCGAAGTATTGTGCATCCTGTAAAGAGAAAGTGGTTGTGATG
This sequence comes from Paenibacillus dendritiformis, assembly GCF_945605565.1. NCBI lineage: Bacteria > Bacillati > Bacillota > Bacilli > Caryophanales > Paenibacillaceae > Paenibacillus > Paenibacillus dendritiformis. The sequence goes on from NZ_OX216966.1 coordinate 4,029,295, forward strand.
CCTTAAAAGACCGGGCGAACGAGACAGGAGATCGACGACCATTTTCGAAATGCGTATCATGCCAGCGGAAAACCCCTGCGTTACTAATGAAGCACACCCCTTAGAATGGACATTGGATAAAACCCGTGGTTAATCCGATGATTTCTAAGGGGTGCATTTTGATGGCGAGAAAAGGTCAGAAAATAAGGCAAGATTTAAAAAAGTAGAAAGATACATTGAATGAGACAAATACCATCGCTCGACTTTGAAATTTAAATTTTGTTACATAAATCATTTAAATCTATAGTAGAAGGACGGTGCACAGAGAGATTGCAAACCAAAGAAAATATTTTGACTTATAACGAAGTTGTTTCAATCAGCAATACCTATTTACTTGCAGTAGTATCGGAATTGTTCGGATTAGAAGGATATGAAATTCAGCGGATTCCGGCACATGACGGAGGGCGGAATGTCGTATATACCTGTGAGAAAGAGGGCGCCGACGCAAAAATACTCAGAATCGCCTTCTTACCTGACAGAAGCCGGAAAGATTTTCTGGCCGAAGTTGAGTATATCAGGTATTTATTCGAGCATGGCGGAAGTGTCTCGGATGTAGTCAGTTCCCGGAAGGGGAATCTGCTGGAAGAGATCACTCATAATAATCACACCTTTTTTGTCTGCCTGTTTGTAAAGGCCAAGGGAAAAATGCTGGTGGAAAATCATTATCGGTACCGGGAAGGAGTTCCTATTACCGAATATTATTATAACTGCGGTAAAGCCCTGGGGAAACTGCACCAGATATCAAAAGGGTATACTCCTGTCCATCGCCGGTATAGTTTTTTTGATAAATACAATGCCGAATATATCGATAAACTGATTCCCGACTCTTTATCTCTGCTTAAGAAGAAGCTGGCAGATCTTCTTAACACCTTAGAAGAATTGGACAGAAACCGTGAGACTTACGGTATGATCCATTTTGATTATAACGATGGGAATTATTCGATAGATTTTGATACCGGGCAACTAACTGTATATGATTTCGATAATTCATGTTTCGGTTGGTATATGTATGACCTGGCAGACCTCTGGAGAGGCGGGGTGGGCTGGACACGATTTGAACCCGACGCTGGTAAACGTAAAACGTTTATGGATGCTTATTTTAAAACCGTTCTCGCGGGTTACAGATCCGAGACTAATCTCGAAGATTCGATGTTGGATCAGTTGCCTTTATTTATTCAGGTATGTGTCATGGAAAATATCGTTGCCTCCTTCGAGGATATGCAGAACAGCGGTGAAGAGCCCGAGTGTGATGAGGAGCTGTCGTATCTTATAATATGCATGGAAGACGATATCCCGTATTATGGATTTTTCCATGAAATTTTCTCTTGTGAAGAGCCTTTTGAATACGAGCAACGAAATAGGTAGTCTTAGGCCAACACAATCTTTAGCGTAGTCAAGTAGGTGTCTAGCAACATCGGGCCGATCAAGTAACGCTCGTACCCGCGATACTTCGCGGCCAGCTCATTCGGATGGCCTAGTTCAAGCAGTACGCTTTCGACATCCTCTTTAGATGCTTGGCCAGCTGGTATGTGTTCTTTCAGCATATCTTCAATCAGGCTTGCAGACTCATTCTTCTAATGAAATCAAAGAAGAACCTGGATAGTTTTATCTGGTTCTTCTTTATTGCATATAAACATACATATCAAATGTTTGTCTCAATTATATGGTTAGGAGAGATATGGAATGAGTTCTTTGGTTCTCGGTTTTCAGGAAATGAAAAACACGCAGCTATTGCACGTTGGCGGAAAAGGGTTGAATTTAGCGGAGTTATCAAAAATTGAAGGAATACAAGTACCAGAAGGATTTTGTATTACAACAGCGGGATATCAAAAAGCAATCGAGCAAAACGAAACGTATCATGCTTTGCTCAATCGACTAACTATGCTAAACGTAGAAGATCGAGATCAAATTGGTGAAATCAGCAGGAAGATTCGACAAATCATTTTGGAAGTAGAAATTCCTTCTGATGTTGTGAAAGCAGTAACTCAATATCTCTCCCAGTTTGGCGAGGAGCATGCTTATGCCGTACGTTCTAGTGCGACTGCTGAAGATTTGCCATATGCCTCTTTTGCTGGTCAACAAGACACCTATTTAAATATTATCGGCAAAGAAGCCATCCTGCAGCATATCAGCAAATGCTGGGCCTCCCTATTTACGGATCGCGCAGTAATCTACCGTATGCAAAATGGATTCGACCACAGTCACGTTTATTTAGCCGTTATCGTTCAAAGGATGGTGTTCCCACAAGCTTCGGGGATTTTATTTACCGCTGATCCGATTACTTCTAACCGAAAGGTGATATCGATCGATGCCAGTTTTGGACTTGGAGAAGCACTGGTCTCTGGCCTGGTATCTGCCGATTGTTACAAAGTAAAGGAAGGGGAGATCGTCGATAAGAGGATCGCGGCCAAAAAATTGGCAGTCTATGGACGAAAAGAAGGGGGAACAGAGACACAACAGATCGATCCTGAGCAGCAAAAGACTCAAACCCTAACTGAACAACAAATTTTACAATTAGCACGCATCGGAAGGCATATCGAAGCATATTTTGGTTGCCCGCAAGATATCGAATGGTGTCTGGTTGATGATACCTTTTATATTATCCAGAGTCGGCCAATCACGACGTTATACCCGATTCCTGAAGCGAATGATCAGGAAAATCGCGTTTATGTATCTGTCGGTCACCAACAAATGATGACCGATCCCATGAAACCGCTGGGATTGTCTTTTTTCCAGTTAACAACTACAGCACCCATGCGTAAAGCCGGTGGTAGGTTGTTTGTTGATGTGACACCTATGCTGGCTAGCAGAGACAATATATTAAATTACCTGGGACGATCCGATCCGCTTATCAGAGACGCACTGATAACCGTAATAGAGCGAGATTTTATAAAGATGTTGCCAGATGATAACACAGCACCAAGTCCGATCAAAAGCAATGCAGACAAAATGCATGAAATTGAAAACAATCCGTCAATCGTTCCTGATTCGATTAAGCGTAATCAAGAATCGATCGAAGCGTTGAAACAAAATATCCGAACGAAATCAGGATCGGAGCTGTTTGATTTTATTCTTGAAGATCTCCAGCAATTAAAGAAGATTGTATTTGATCCGCAAAGTATAGATGTGATTCTGGCTGCAATGGATGCAGCAACATGGATCAATGAAAACATGAACGAGTGGTTAGGTGAAAAACACGCAGCAGATACACTTTCTCAATCTGTACCGGGCAATATTACTTCGGAAATGGGACTGGCGCTATTGGATGTCGCTGATGTGATCCGTCCTTATCCGGAGATCATTGAATATTTGCAACATGTCAAAGATGAGCGCTTTTTAGATGAACTGCTTACGTTTGAAGGCGGGCAGGAAACCCGAGACGCGATCTATGCTTATCTCGACAAATACGGAATGCGATGTGCCGGAGAAATCGATATAACTAGAAGGCGTTGGAGCGAGAAACCAACTACGCTTGTCCCGTTGATCCTTGGGAACATCAAAAACTTTGAGCCTAATGCTAGCCAGCGGAAATTTGAGCAAGGGCATCAAGAAGCTTTGAAAAAAGAACAAGAGTTATTAGAACGATTAAAGCAATTGCCTGATGGTGAACAAAAAGCTAAAGAAACAAAACAAAAGATCGACTTCATCCGGAATTTCAGCGGGTTTAGGGAATATCCAAAATACAGCATGATTAATCGCTACTTCGTGTATAAGCAGGCTTTGCTGAAAGAAGCCGAACAACTCGTACAAGCGGGCATCATTCATGAAAAGGAAGATATCTTCTATCTCGCTCTTGAAGAACTTCACGAAGTCGTACGCACCAATAAACTGGATTACCAAATCATTAACAAACGAAAAGACGAGTACAACTATTATGAAAAACTAACTCCACCACGTGTTATCACGTCTGATGGTGAAATCATTTCAGGGGAGTACAAACGAGAAAATCTGCCTGACGAAGCTATTATAGGTCTACCCGTGTCTTCCGGAGTTATAGAGGGACGCGCACGTGTCATCTTGAACATGGAAGATGCTGATCTAGAAGATGGAGATATATTAGTCACCTCCTTTACTGACCCTAGCTGGACACCATTGTTTGTATCGATAAAAGGCCTGGTCACCGAAGTTGGCGGACTGATGACCCATGGAGCAGTTATCGCACGTGAATATGGCTTACCAGCAATTGTCGGAGTGGAGAATGCCACCAAGCGGATAAAAGATGGCCAACGAATTCGCGTGCATGGAACAGAAGGGTATATCGAAATATTGTAATGACTGAATACGTCAAGTAAGAGCCTTTGTCATAATGGACGGCATTACATGCAATCTGTGAAATATGAAGAGAGCAACACGTAGCGACAGGCACTCGTGTTGCTCTCTGTTCTAAGCACCAGGCTTCTTAACGACAAGGACCCAAACTTCAATTTCGAACATGCGGTTTTTTTATTTGATGTCATCACCTTCTTGTCATTTTCATTTAACAAGAAGGTGATGACATTTCCGTTTTTGACAAGAACTTGATTCCTTTGCCGTAAAGGACAAGAACATGATGCCAATGCCGATTAGCCCGATGATATTTTGATCGGTCTTCCAGCGTCATGACCCACTTAGAGAATTCCGATGGTGACATGCTCTTTAGGCTACCATGCATTCTGCGGTTGTTGTAGAAATCCATATAACGATCAAGTGCTTCATAGGCCTCATCAAGTGTCATAAATTCCCTCAGGCTGAACAGATCACATTCGAGTAAGCTATGAAATGGCTCAATGTACGCGTTCATATTCGGGCTGCGCGGCGGGATGCGTTCATGGACGATCTCCAGGCTCTCGCACGTATCACCAAACAGCTTGCTGACAAACTGAGGCCCGTTGTCGGTGCGGATGGTAGGTAAGTCATCGCCGGGATTCAGACGTTCTTGCGGCGCACGGCATAGTGGTTCACATGAATCCCTTTCTTCTCGCTCATATCCTCACCTCAATGAGATCAGGGTTACATCTGAAATTCAGTATTGTTATTTTGTCGATCACTTCATTTTTTTCGTTTTGTAGCGATTTTACAACTTCTTTACAACTCGACCTTACTTCTTATATATCCAATTAGTATATTAACGATGGGTCGATTGCTTGCCGATCATGATCAGTCTTATTAATAGGGACATAGAGTGACATTTTGTTTACATGTTGATCAAACTTTTGCGACATCTGCCAGCTATAGCGGAATAAGCAGAATAACCGCCATTTGCAAGGAATTGTAGAACACCTATAAAATAACCATTTTGAGGAGGAATGCTAATTGTCAGTCAGTATCAGGCTGCCGGACGAGTCCGGCAGTGAAAATAAAACAGAATCAACCGCCAAGCATGTAGCGGATTCCAAAAACAACGGACTGAAAAACAATGCGGTTTTAGGCGAATCAAACCAGATGTTCGTAGATGTACCGGCTCCGCTTCAGGACGGGGAGCAAGTTGGCGTCGCCAACCGGGATTCTGCCGAAATAAGGAACGCACGAGCTAATTCGCGGGGGGCGGGGCGCCTCGTGGGACTTGATGCAACGCGGGGGTTAGCGGTCATAGGGATGTATTTGCAGCACTTCGGATCGAACGAAACAATTTCTGCGATCGTTTCCGGGAACACAACGCTGCTGTTCGTGCTCTGTGGCGGCATCTCCTACTCTATCATGGCACGACGCATGATGGATCAAGGAGCAGAGTCGACTACATTCCGGGCGAGAATGCTTGCCCGTGCAGTGTTCGTCGATCTTATCGGGTATCTCCTCATCCTGCTAAATACTCCGTACGGGGTGATCCTGCCCGCCTATGCGGCAATGTTCGTACTGGCGTTGGTGCTGGTTCATCGTTCGATCCGGGTACTCGTTACGACAGCAGTCGCTTTGACCGTGGTGGCCCCGCCGCTGATGATTCTTGGGATGAGTGTCCTAGGGGGAGGGGACGTCCTAAGTGATATTGCGGGCGGTCCGATGTCCGCGCTCGCGATCGCACCCGCTTTCGTCGCCGGTATGGCGATCGGGCGCCTTGACCTCACCAAGGTGCGTACCGCACTCTCACTCGCGGGCGGTGGCGGTCTCACGCTCGCCGTGGGTAAGATGCTGAGCGCTTTCGTTATTCCCGGGCTGAGCCGTTCCTTCGATGCGTGGCTCATTGGCCTTCAAGGCACGGTAAGTGCCGTGCCGACCATGCCGGAGCCGAATGCAATCTGGCCGCTCAACACGGAACCGCCGCTGTGGAACATGCTTCTCTGGACATCTCCGCACAGTGCGTCGACGTTCCAGACGCTGATTGGGCTGGGGGGCTCATTCCTCGTGCTTGGACTCGTATGTCTCGTACCGAAGAAGAACTCTGTAGTGTTACTGCCTTTCGCGGCAGTCGGACGCGTGGCCTTGACGATGTATGCGGTTCAATTCGTCGTGATTTGGTCTCTCGAACTGGCGGGGATAGAATATGGTCTTGGAGGGATTCCATACGGTGATTTTCTCGTTGCGGCCGCAACGCTGGTGACAGGGTGGTTGATCGCGCGGCTCCCTTTCGGTCCTATCGAGTCATTGATGAGACACTTCGACCGCGCGTTCAGCGCCTCCCGAACATCACCGTACTCGAGTAAGCGTTCCTCCTCGACGACGGCTTTCTGACCTTCTTGCTTTCGTCTTACGGGGAGGAGTTCCGAGATATAGCTTGGTACCTGACGGATGAGTATTTCGGGATCAGCACTATAATCGCCAACATCTTAACGAAAACGTACGCTAAGCAAGTTTTTTAGCAGCGAACTATGACCCGAGAGATGGACACTTAAAAAAGAGCCCTCTCTCGGGTTCTTTGCGTTTACAAAAGCATAGACGAACTTCGTGCCCGCATTAATGAATACATTCACTTTTACAACACCGAGCGATATCAGTGGACATGAAGTTCAACGTTGAAGTTGATCGGCTTACTATTTTCTACCTATCAGGTGTTGACTTTTCAGTGGTAGTAGCAGCGTTAATAGGGTTGTGCTTTAGATAAGTCATGGAACCACCTATAAAACGTTCTGTACTTATCGTGTATAATTAGTACAGATTTTCAAGTAAGGAGAGCTCTAAAAGATGAAAAGGAGAATTTTAATCGTCGAAGATGATGTTAACATAGCCAATATCATTAAAATGAATCTAAACCTCGTCAACTATGCAACGACCGAGGTACATGACGGATTAGCGGCGTTGGAAGCAGTAAAGCGAGAGAAGTTTGATCTTATCCTGCTGGACATCATGATTCCGAAGCTGGACGGCTTTGCTTTAATGGAAAAAATTCAGCCTTGCCGCATACCGGTTATCTTCCTCACCGCGAAAAGCTCTGTGTACGATAAAGTGAACGGACTCAAGCTGGGGGCAGACGACTACATGGTCAAGCCCTTTGAAGCGATCGAGCTTTTAGCGCGGATCGAAACGGTGTTACGTAGATCCGGCAAAGAAGAGACCATGATGGAGTATCGAAACGTGCAAGTCACCCTGGACAAACGAGAGGTAACCCTCGATGGCGAGCCTGTTGAATTGACACCAAAAGAATACGATTTGCTTGTCGTACTGCTAAAAAACAAGAATATCGCACTTTCCCGAGAGCAGTTACTCAATAGAGTATGGGGCGACGTCTATTACGGTGAGACAAGAACGGTTGATATGCATATCAAATCGCTGCGTAAAAAGCTTCAGCTAAAGGACCATATTAAGACCATTTACAAAATCGGTTACCGGCTGGAGGATTAATCGATGAAGCTTTGGCAAAAAATTTATTTGTTTACGATTCTGACCTTCGTTCTTGTCTTTAATGCGGCTTCCATCATGGTCATTGAGCAAAATCATAGCAAAATGCTGAACCAGGAAATCACTAGTACATTGAGTCAGAACATGAACATTCATTCTAGCGTTGATGCGATCGTTCCGGTCTTCGGCATCTTTGATTCCATTGATTACGAGAAAGCCGTATTAACGAACATCGCCAAAGAATTTGTGGAGAAGAAAAGCGATGACCAACGCATTTATTTGCAAATATTGAACGATAGCAAAGAGGAGATTTTCAACAATGCAGACTTCATGATGCCGATACATCGCGAGGAATTGGACAAGCTGGCTACGGATGAAATCAAATATATTTTGCGGGATATCAACAAGCGTACGATATTGTTTACAACAAATGTTACGGATATTAATCATAAAAGCTACGTGTTCACCTATATGAAAGACATTACTTTCTTGTACCGGGAGCGTGCGGACCAGTACCGTTTTTTCGTTGGAGTAGATTTGATCACATGTTTAATCTATATGCTTGTTATGTTTTTCGTAAGTAAAGGGCTAACGAATCCAATCAATCGCCTCAACCGAACGGCTCAAGTCATTGCGAAGGGCGGCTTTTCGGAACGTGTTCATCTGAAATCGAAGGATGAAATAGGTATCCTGGCACGTAATTTCAACGATATGGCTTCGGTTGTTGAAAAAAAAATCAATGAACTGGAGCGGCACAATCAAGAGAAACAAAGGTTCATCAACAATCTTACCCATGAACTAAAAACACCTCTGACGTCGATTATCGGATATGCGAACTTCCTAAGAATCACCAAATATAATGAAGAGCAGTTTCTAGACGGGTTGGATGTTATTTACTCCGAAGGGAAGCGTCTGGAGTCGCTTTCAATGAAGCTGATGGACTTGATTTTGCTTCAGGAGGACCATTATCAGATGGAAGAGTATGATCTGAGGACTATCATCACAGAGATCCAACCAACTTTAGAGATGAAAGCCAAGGAGAAACAAGTTACGATTGTCATTGACTGCAAAGAGGGTAGGTTGCTGCTGGAAAAGGATTTGATAAAAATCATGATCTTCAATCTGGTAAACAATGCCCTCAAGGCATCTGCCGCAGGGCAAAGCATTACGCTCCGTACTCACTGGCGCGGAAGCCGTTACGTTCTTGAAGTAATCGACCAAGGCATCGGTATTCCCAAGGAGCATCAAGACAAAATTTTCGAACCGTTCTACATGGTGGATAAAGCTAGAACGAGAGCCAACAATGGAGCTGGCTTAGGCCTTTCGATATGTCAGAGCGTGGCAAGCATACATCATGCCGTCATTGAAGTGAGTAGTGAAGAGAATCAGGGCACGACGATCGGGGTCATCTTCGATCAGAGAGAGCGAAAGGTGAGATGATACAATGAACAAGCTCAGCATCCTTATTGTATCCGCAGCCTTCATGATCTTGACAACGGGATGTGTGGGATTCTACGACACAGTCGAAAAAGACATTGTTATGGTTAAAAAAGTAAGCAAAAATAAAATAAGCAATGAAGTAAAATACGAAGAGGTGCTATCTCAAGATACCGCAAAGACACTAAGCTTGAATGCAGTCAACAAATATTTCGATACACAGCTATCGAGAGACGATGTCCAAATCGAGTTGATGGAGATAGATCAAAAAAATTTGAAAGGTCTAGTAGAACATGGCATCAACCAGCGGCTGTCTCAGCAGGAGAGGGAGGATTTCGAAACAGAGCTGGAGAAAACTCCTGGTGGCCTATTTTATTTGACATTAACTGTTTCTTCCAAACGCAATGAAGTATATAATATCGTCCTTAATGCAAGAAACGGCGATGTGCTTAATATCTATAAACTGAATCTTGACCGTAATAAAAGTATAGATGGAAGTAGATTCATTGAACAAATAATAAAAACTGCAAATAAATTTATTCAAGAAAAGGAGAATTATAACTTGTCTGATCTGACTATGGATTTTCGAACAATCCTCTCGGATACGGCAGAAGTGTATTATTGGAGTAAAAATAACCAATTAAAATATCATGTCATTGTTCATTTAGAAGAAATGCAGGTGATTGGATTTAACAAGGATATCCTGGCGATGCTCAAATATTATACAGGGTTGACAAACTACCAATACTGGCAAGATTACAGAAACTAGACTAGTTGCTCAAAAGCAACTGGTCTTTTTTTTACGCTGTCCTGACAGTGTTACCATTAAAAGATTCCCTCAATCTTCATTCGCACTCTCATGGCAAGTTGCCCATAGATACAAACGTCACTTTCCTTCAAGCTAGCCTACTGGTACTCGAGAAAATTCGACAATTTACAAATTCATTACAACTCCATCTTACTTATCATATAGTTACATTTTATGCTTATGTTAAGCCATTAACAATGTTTAGCGTTGGGAGGGGGCGTCAGAGGGGCTCGTCAATGGAATTTTGCTCCTAAAACGTTTAACACCCTCTAAAGGAAAATGATTAGGAGGAGCAACATGATTGGGATTGGAAAAGGAAATCAAAATAATCGAGCTAAAAAAAAGAAGGTATGGATGTACGCTTCGATCAGCATTGGCGTTTTATTACTGTGCATCGCCTGCCTTTTTACCTATCAGGCCATTGGGGCCTTCAATGCACTCGATAGTTTGGATAAACCGAAGGACACGGTACCGATTGGCCAGTATAAGGAAGATGAGTCAATGAAACCCGTCAAATGGGAAGGCACTGAACGAGTCAACATCCTGCTGATGGGTGGTGACAATCGAGGGTTAAAGGAGAACGAGAAGGCTCGCTCCGACTCTATGTTACTTGCAACTTTTGATCCTGTCACGAAAAAAGCGCATCTGCTGTCCATTCTGCGTGATACCTACGTCAGGATTGAAGGCCATGGCGAAGGACGAATCAACACGGCCCTTGCACTAGGCGGACCGAACCTTGCGATGAAAACGATTGGTGATTTGTTAGGCCTTGACATTCAATACTACGTCTATACTGATTTCGAAGGATTTAAATCACTTATTGATGCGATCGACGGCATCGATTTCTATGTTGAGAAAGACATGACCTATACCGATAAAGCCGATGGGAACCGGTACGATATTCACTTGAAAAAGGGACAGCAAAAGTTGGATGGCGATAAAGCGTTGCAATACGTGCGTTTTCGTCATGACGCAATGAGCGACTTCACCCGCACCGAACGGCAGCGCAACCTGCTTTCGGCCGTAGCCGATAAGTTGAAGTCCGGTTGGAATCTCGTAAGGATGAAGCAAATATTAGAAAGCGTGGCGCCTTACATCAAGACAAACTTGGACATCTCCGACATGTTGAAACTGGCTGCGCTCGGTGCGGAGAGCCACATGGCCGGATCCGCGCAAATTCCACCGATGGATCTGCTCGTCGGCAAGTCAGTGAGGGGCGCCTCTGTTCTGGGCGTGAAAAACAACGAGAAGCTTCGTGACTATGTGCAGGAAGTGCTGTTGAAAGACGACGAGGGCAGCGTAAACACCGGCGGCAGTAGTGATAGGAAATAAGCGATATGTGGATGAGATTTTGTCAATGTATCCGGGGAATGCCTCGTCCCACCAACCATATAAAAAACTACTTTAGTAAAAGGGAGGGGAAGTGAAATGTCATTAACGATGGGTAGGTTGGATAAGCTTCATTCGAACAGGCATCTTGATGTTATGAAAGACAAACGACGCTATATGCCGGGACTGGATGGACTCCGGGCTTTAGCCGTTCTCGCTGTAATTGCTTATCATTTTAACTGGGGCGTGGCCTCGGGGGGATTATTGGGAGTAGGTGTCTTCTTTGTACTCTCAGGCTACCTCATAACGGATTTGCTGATGGAAGAGCGTAAGAGGAAGGGTCGAATCAACATGAAACAGTTCTGGTTGAGGCGCATGCGCAGACTGTTGCCGGCCATGCTACTTATGCTGTGCATTCTAACCGTCTATCTTACGATTGTTGATCCAGGAAGGCTGTCTTCGATTCGCGGGGATATTTGGTCATCGTTAACATATACGAACAATTGGTATTTAATTTACCATAATGTATCCTACTTTGAAAGCTTTGGTCCCCCTTCACCTATCGGACATCTTTGGTCGCTCGCTGTGGAGGAACAATTTTACTTGATATGGCCGTTTCTTCTCATGATCGTGATTTCTACTTTTGCCCCAACGCGCGGCAAACTTTTTTTGCTAATTCTTGCGGGAGCAGCCGTTTCGTTTGCATTGATGGTATTTTTGTATGAGCCAGGCACAGACCCGAGCCGAGTTTATTACGGAACGGATACAAGGGCTTTTGGGCTGTTGATTGGAGCAGCACTTGCAATCATATATCCAAGCCACAAATTTTCTGAACCATTTTCGCGAAAGGGAAACGCTTGGGTTAACATTTTTGGCGTTGTCGGTCTCTGCATCGTGATGTATATGTTGACAAAGACCGGGAAATACGATGAATCATTATACCGCGGCGGTATGGTCGTCCTCTCCGCAGCATCTGCATTGGTCATTGCGGCTGCGGCGAGTCCGTTCAGCGCAGTAGGCAAACTGCTTGCCTGGAAACCCCTTCGCTGGATCGGAGTCCGATCTTATGGCATATATTTGTTGCATTATCCGATTATTGTCTTAACGGGACCTGCAGATCCAAACGTGAGTCCGAATCTTCTTCTCCAGCTAGCCCAACTAATGATAACTGTTGTATTAGCCGCGCTGTCCTATAGATTTGTAGAGGAGCCCATTCGGAACGGGAAGACAAACCCATTAAGGAAAGAGGTTAGATATATGAAAAAATCAAAACCGATCAAACATTTGTTTATGCTGTTTTCCGTCGTTATGATCATCTTCATTTGTGTAGCTTGTGCAAGGGCAGGAAGCGAAAATTCCATCGAAAATTCGAAACAAACTGAATCGGCACCATTGAATAATTCAAAATCGATGTCACTTAATGCCGACTCGCAAGTCACAAAGTCAACAACCAAGGATGAGAAGCCCTCTAAGTCATCCGTAGAAGTTACAGCAATTGGTGACTCCGTGTTGGTCGGAGTAGCGCCTTATCTGAAAGAACTAATACCCGACATTGACATAGATGGTAAGGTAAGTCGGCAAATGTCTGAAGCGAAGGATGTCGTGGCACAACTCGATTCGAAAGAGAAGTTAGGAAAGATTGTCATTATTGAGCTTGGCACGAATGGGCCATTTTCTTCCGAAAAACTCGAAGAACTACTCAATACAATCGGTGAGAATAGGCAAATCTATCTCGTTAACTCCCGTGTGCCGCGAGACTGGCAGGATTCAGTAAACGAATCATTGGCCAAAGCGGCCGAGGAGCGTTCCAATGTCACATTGATCGACTGGCACTCGCTTAGCGCAGACAAATCTGAATGGTTTGCGGAGGACGGCGTTCACCCGCAACCGGAAGGAGCTAAAGCATACGCTTCGCTTATTGCTAAGTCAATTCAGTCCAAATAGCATGAAATTGTTATACCACAATATTCCTGTCACCGCGGAGCCCGTCAACATTTTAACGAAAATATTACGCTAAGCCTTCGGATATGGCCGGCTTGGCGTTTTTTCTTCCGTTAATTTGAGACTTGTTGTAGCATTTGGATGGTTTTTACACATCATGGACTAATAATGAGTAGAAGATAGAAATGAGAGGATTTTTTATGTTTGAAGGAAAAGTTCGTAAGGTTACCATCACCTTGCTAGCAGCTTATACCGTTGTGATTCTCTACTTCCTGTTCTTCGCCTTTGACAGAACAAGTCGTATTCATAACCAAGAGTATTGGTATAACCTAATACCAAATGGGGTTCCTTTGTATTTTCCATTAGGTAGAGACTTTCAAAGTTGGTTTTTTAACTTTGCCAACTTCGCAGCTTTTTTACCTTATGGGATTTTAATCCCGCTACTGTTTCCTTGCCGGTTTTTACGATTTATTATTCTATTTTGTGTGTCTATTTTTATGATTGAAATACTACAAATGATAACACATTTAGGAAGTTTTGATATTGATGATGTTTTCATTAATACATTAGGCGCTACGATCGGATTTTGCGCACAAAAACTAGTACCTCGTTCTAAAGATACAATAAAGGGTATGAGTAAAGTAGTCATAATAACGATCCTCCTTTCATTTGGTACAACCGTAATTGTTGAAGGAGTGAATAATCTTTTTGAAATACATCAAAAATAGAAGAAGGCATAGAGATAGGGCACTCCCAACATAGTTGGAGAAGTTGCCCCCCTCATTAGAGTAACTGTGACACAAAGTTACCATCTTGCTTGGAGGAGAGGCCAAAGTTACCCTCAATAGATTAATTTAGACCAAAATTAAAAGGGAAACTCAAAGTAAACTGGGCCGAGCGGCGCCGATCGTAATTAATTACGTAAAAGAATAGTTTAACGAGGAAGTCGAGAGAAGACGCCGGCTTATCGAGCAAAGTCGAAGGCTTAAAAGCAATGATGTCTTAATCGAAGAGTTAGTTGCAATGAAATAACTGGTATGTTAATATTGCGCTAACACTTATGATAGGAGTTGAAGAGGATAATGTAAAATTTCTTGCTTACGTTTAAAGAATAAAACAAGTTCTGTTTTGTTCTTTATTGGCAAGAAAGTTACCTTATTCTTTTCACTCAAAAAATATGTCCTTATCTGACTCTGCGTAGGGTTGGATTTGCTTTATTTTTTTTGAGCTGTAAGAAAGGTCAACTTTCTTGCAGCTCTTTTTTATTTGTGAACCAAGGAGGTTTTTGGAGTGTCATTGATCAAGGTAACTAACCTGACGTTTGCCTATGACGGCAGTTACGACAACATTTTTGAGCATGTAAGTTTACAAATCGATACCAACTGGAAATTGGGCTTTACGGGGAGGAACGGCCGGGGCAAGACGACGTTTCTCAATCTGCTGCTCGGCAAGTATGAGTACAGCGGAACGATTTCCTCTAACGTCAGCTTCGAGTATTTCCCGTTCCACGTCGAACACAAGGAAAATTATACATTCGATGTGGTAGCCGACATCTATCCCGACTATGAGCACTGGCAACTCATGCGCGAATTTTCGCTGCTGAAGTTATCAGAGGATGTGTTGTACCGGCCGTTCGACTCGTTGTCCAATGGAGAACAGACGAAGGTAATGCTGGCGGTCCTGTTTTTGAAGGAAAACAGCTTTTTGCTTATCGACGAGCCGACAAATCATCTGGATCTGCATGCTCGGAAGCTGGTAAGTGACTATTTGAACGACAAGAGCGGGTTTATATTGGTATCACACGATCGGGCGTTTCTCGACAATTGTGTGGATCACATTATTTCGATCAATAAGACCAATATCGAAATCCAGAACGGAAATTTTTCAGACTGGTGGGAGAATAAACAAAGACAGGACCATTTCGAACGGGCCGAGAACGAAAAGCTGAGGAAGGACATTAAGAGGCTGTCCGAAGCGTCCAAGCGGACGAGCAACTGGTCGCACGAAGTAGAAAAAACGAAAAACGGCACCCGTAACTCCGGCTCCAAGGTCGACAAAGGATACATCGGTCACAAGGCCGCCAAAATGATGAAACGATCCAAATCGATCGAGCAAAGACAGCAATCCGCGATCGAGGAAAGATCCCAGCTTCTGAGAAACGTCGAGAGCTCGGAAAGCCTGAAAATAGCGCAGATGACTTATCATAAACACCAATTGGTCGAGCTTGACCGCATTTCGATTCATTATGGAGAGAAGAACGTTTGCCGCGACATCAGCTTTACTGTCGAGCAAGGGGATCGCATCGTGCTCTCCGGTCCGAACGGCTCAGGCAAATCCAGTTTGCTCAAACTGATTTGCGGCGAGGAGATTCCTCATTCAGGCGTGTTTCGAAAAGGGAGCCAGTTGAAAATTTCTTACGTTTCACAAGATACCTCGCAGTTGCGGGGCAATTTGTCGGAATTCGCCAGATCCAGCGAGATTGACGAAAGCTTATTCAAAGCGATTTTGAGAAAACTCGATTTTTCGCGCTTGCAATTCGAAAAGGACATCGCTTCGTTTAGCGGCGGTCAGAAGAAGAAGGTTCTGATCGCGAAAAGCCTCTGTGAACGCGCTCATTTGCATGTTTGGGATGAACCGCTTAATTTTGTCGACGTCATTTCCAGGATGCAAATCGAAGAACTGCTGCTGGAGCATTCACCGACTATCCTTTTTGTGGAGCACGACAGCGAGTTTTGTAAACATATCGCGACAAAAGTTGTGGAACTGAAAGTTTAACACACTCTAGGAGGATGAAAGCGATGATCATTGAGGTTGAGGTTGTAGATGATTATGTGAACCGGTTCCTTCCGGTTGACCCGGTTCACAAAAAAATAAATCTGTTGCCGGAGGTTTACCAATCTATCGACAGATGCACGTAGCGATTATGTCCGCAAACGCATCGTGTTTTTTCCTGCATAGTTGGTTAATGACGCATTAAAGCGCCGTTCGGCGGTTGCTTTTTTGCATTTTCTCCGGCGGTAAGGAGAACACATGAAACCAACCTCGAAATATGAAACGATTGGGCAGATCTTGTCCGACTTCAAGCAGCCTGCGTACCGGTATGGGCAAATTATGGACGCTATTTTCAAACAAAAAATTGCTGAATACGAACGGATCACCATACTGCCTAAATTTTTGCGAGAAGAGCTGGCCCGGACGCTTGGTCCGTATGTCTCCAGCGTTATTCCGGTAAAGGAACTCACATCGCAGCAGGTCAGCAAGGTGCTGTTTGCCATCGGGGGTGGCGAACGCATAGAGGCCGTACGACTTTCCTATAAACGGGGGTGGCAATCGTATTGTATTTCCACCCAGTGCGGCTGCGGGTTCGGGTGCCGCTTTTGCGCGACCGGTACCATCGGCCTGAAACGGAATTTGACCGCCGACGAAATTACCGACCAATTGCTTCACTTTCACGTGAACGGCCACGCCCTGGACAGCGTGTCCTTCATGGGCATGGGGGAGGCCCTCGCCAACCCGCACCTTTTCGATGCGCTGGCGATTTTGACCAACCCGCATCTTTTCAGTTTAGGACATCGAAGAATTACGGTTTCCACCATCGGCCTGTTGCCAGGAATCGATAGGTTGACGCGCGAGTTTCCACAGGTCAATCTAACCTTCTCGATGCATTCGCCGTTCGACGATCAACGGAGCGAACTGATGCCGATCAATAAGCGGTTTCCGCTCCGCGACGTGCTGAATGCATTGGATCGCCATATCCGGCATACGGGAAGAAAGGTGTATATCGCGTATATTCTTCTTCGAGGGTTCAACGATTCGGCGGAGCATGCGAAAGCGGTTGCCGCCCTGTTGAGGGGAAGGGGAGCTTGGGAACATCTTTACCACGTGAACCTAATTCCCTACAATTCGACAGAAGTGACGCCTCAAAGCTACTTGCCATCTGACCCCGAAAGGATCAAAATGTTCGTTCGGACGTTGAAAATAAATGGTGTGAACGTTACGGTCCGAACTCAATTCGGATCAGACATTAATGCGGCATGTGGTCAGCTATACCGAACTGAGTAGTCGACGTTTGAAATTTAACATACAATGCCTGCCGCAATGCATTTGCGACAGGTAAGAGAAGCGGTTGCCGTGAAGAAGGCAGCCGTTTTCTGCTATGTTAAGAGGCGCAATAAGAAATTCATAACCCATATAGGAAAGTTGTTGTTCAAGGTATTATACGGGAACGAGCAGAAGAGCTTGTTAGTCAATCGATGTACCCTTTAAAAAGAGGTATCCTGAAGGGCCCTCAGCAGAACGATTTGAAGCTCGGCAAGGCATACGGTAACCTACGGGGCGATGGATTTCTGCGAACATACGTGCTATAATCGATCCGCCATCTTGATTGATTTTTCCTTAGATTTTAAGCAATGAAAAGGCTTGCCGATTTTCAAAACCATCATTTGGAGGAATGCAATGTGGTAACGATTGCAGAGGTGTCTCAGGACTTAGAGAGATTTACAATTTTTATTTCTAATTTAATCCCTTACTCTGATGATGTTCTATGCACACCAATAGTTGGTACATGGTCGATTCGGGACATTATTAGTCATATTATGGGTTGGGACAAAAACTTTAGTAAGACACTTAACCAGGTTATAAACAATGAAGAAGTAAAACTGGAAGAACATCACGATGTACAGGCCTTTAATGAAGCATCGGTTGCTTTCGGCAGAAAAATGAAACTGCAAGATTTACTACAGGAAGCAATTTCCCAACGCAAACAACTGACAGTAAAACTCAATATGGTGTCTGAATCAGCATTCGTCAGACAATTCCATAATAGCGCGTATACGCTGGAAACTTTTTTGCAAGAAATGTTTATTAACCATGACAAGTATCACGAAGAACAAATAAGAAAATATCTTCAAACGGTTCGATAAAATAAGGTCAATCAGCGTCTTCTTCTTGGGCAGTTTTCTCGTGTTCCCGGCTGACAAAAGCATAAAGACATTACATACCGCGTAAATCGCGGTTTTTTATTTTATATCCCCAGGCGGGTATAATAACTTTGTTGGTTATTTGTTTTTACTGTTCTGTTGTTATCAAGCGGAATTTTTTCACCAGTTCACGTTATTTGGAGCCTTGGGAAAAGAACTACTCCCTGATCATTACACACAATAATAGCCAAGTTCAGCAATTTCTATCCGGAATGATGTACAGCAGGTTGACTTTGACTGCACATTGACCGACCTATAAAGGACAAGCGGATTGTTCTTCTTGGCGAAAACGCATCGCATGGGATAGGGGAGCGGTTTACTGGAAGCAACCCTGTCAGTACCATCGTCATAATTATCAAAGGAGGCAAAAATAGTATGAAAATCATTGTTACCAGTATATTCGTACAAAATCAAGACAAGGCACTGGAGTTTTATTCAGAAAAACTGGGGTTTGTAAAAAAGGAGGACGTTCCAATGGGGAAATTTAGATGGATAACGCTTGTTTCTCCCGATGATCAAGAGGGTACCGAGCTTTTACTCGAACCGAATGACCATCCAGCCGCAAAGGAGTATCAAAAGAAGCTGTTTGCCGAAGGCATCCCAGTAACAATGTTTGGCGTTGCAGATATTCGCAAAGAGTACAAACGATTAATGGAAAAAGGCGTGAAGTTTACTATGGAACCGACAGAAATGGGCAAGGTCACAATAGCTGTCTTCGACGATACATGCGGCAACCTAATTCAGATAGTGCAGAAGTAACTTGATGACGAAGTTTGAAGCGCTGATTTTTGCGCTTCATGGATTAGCCCAGCAGGATTGGGTAGAATGCGTTCGTGAAATGAGAGCCGTCTTCATCGTATTGAATCTTATGCTGCCGGAAAATGGGGGCAAGGTCGATGTAGTCTACTCCCTTCTCTATTGCCATCTTCTGCAGGGCTGCGTTGAACGTTTCAATCTGCGGGTTCATGAACGCACCGACCGGCGATGCGGCATCTACCGGCGTAATCGACAGAACGTAGACGCGCGCCGCCGGCAGCAGTTCCCTTATACGATCGACCAGCCGGCTATATTGCTGTTTCTTTCCGTCATAGATTAATGCAGACTTTGCCTTAATCTTGTCACGGCCATGCTTCACATCTTTATTGGAGAAGTTCACTATGACCTTCAAGTTAGGACCGTACTCTGCGGATTGAACAAGCCAATCCGGTGTCAGTACCTTAAATGCCGTCATTTCCTGCGTTACGGCTTTGGCGTGGAACGGCGAGCAGACTTTGGGACTGCACTATCAATCGCTTCGATTGATCCGGAAGGCAATAAAATATATAAAGACGGCGTAGATCTGCACTTAACAAAAATGGAATTTGAGCTTATGTGCTGTTTTGTCCGTCACAGAGGCCAGATTCTGTCACGTCGGCAACTGCTGGACTTGGTGTGGGGACTCGATTATTTTTGCGATCCGATAACGGTGGATACCCATGTACGCAGCTGCGGGAGAAGGTGGGGGAAGATGTGATCAAAACGCACCAGGGGCTTGGCTACAGCGTGGAGGCGGGCGATGAATAAGCTGGGGCGCAAGCTGTTTATAAGCATCTTAGTCTCCGTCTTGCTCATTTTCGTCATGTTTATGTTGCTGGCGAACCTGTTTATGCCGAAATACTATATTTACAAAACGAAAGAACAGCTCAGGGAAGCCATAAATACGATAAACGGGCTTCCGGAAGCGGGATGGATCGATGCAATCCCGCAGATTGAGCAACAATACCGCGTGACGATCGTGTATGGCGATTTGCAGAAACGAACGGATCGATATGGCTTTCGAGAAGCAGGGTGCCGAAATATTCTGCATATGAGCAACGGCCTTCCGGGAGAGATAACCGATGCATCCGACTGTGGGAGCCCTTTTACGTAGAGGAAAGCTCGCGGCATAAAGAAATCAGGTGAAATAATAAAACCTGATACTGTGAAGGGAGCTTTTTCATCCTCAGAGGAAAAAGGAACATTTGCAGCTGAAATGCTGCAGATGGCCGTATTTAGGAGAACAAAAAACTCAAATAAAAAATAGGTCGTTTTTTACATTTATAAAATGTGACACATCGTATTGTCGAAGGACAAGAACATGTATAGATTATGATCCGCGTAATATTAAACCAGAATGGATATAAGCCGTTATCCAGATAAAGGGGCTAGAATAATGTAGGATGGAGGTGAGTACATGAGACATAAATTCATCAATAGCAAAATGCTAAAAGGAAAGCCCTTGTCACAGGATCACGTCCTATCTCGTCACGTTCCGGAAACCCATTGGTATCATGCTGCGACTCTTACCAAGATGCTCCAATCCTTCCCTGTATTATATATCAAACCCGATAAAGGTTCCTCAGGAACGGGGATTATCCGGGTCAAGAGGCTTAATAACTCCGAAAGTCTGGTCTCATTCAAGGCATCGTCCAAAAAGTACCCCAATACAAAAATCGCATCCGAAGTAGCAAAGAGAATGCACCGCGGAAAAAAGTACATTATCCAGCAAGGGATTCCACTAGCGACCTATCGAAAGAAACCTTTTGATCTGCGGATTGTGCTGCAGAAACCATCCAACCAGTGGTTGCTTACCTGGATGAGCGCCAAAGTCGCGCCTAGATCCAATTCCATCGTCACGAATGTGGCAAAAGGAGCTCGCGATGCAAAGATAATGGAAGTCCTTCGAGGAGCCGACCAACAGCTAAACGTACCCACAGTTCTGAAAGAGTTAAGCGGTGTTTCCTACAAAATCGCACGTAAATTGGGTTCTCGTTTCCCCCTTCGAATCGTCGGATTGGATATGGGGATCGACAAGAAAGGAAAGGTATGGTTTATCGAGGCTAACACGAGACCTAGCTTTCACGGATTAAACAAGTTCGATCCTGTGCAATACCGAAGATATCTTCTTGCAAAGAAGCAGACAGAAGCAAATAGCTGAAAAGTTCGTGTAAAAATCAATCAAATTAAGACGTGTAACCTATTTCTGAATGAATTAGAAAGTGAGACACAATTTTCAAGATTGTGAGCATGGAGACATCGTTATTCTATGAGTTCCAACAACGGCTTTTGCACGATTGGAGTAATAAATAAGGCAAAGGATTCAACGTTGAAGAATGTTCACAAAATAGTTTAGGTTTATCTATTGTAAATAGCTAGTTAGAGGATAAACTAAAAGGGAGCATGCAATTTGAATCTACAGCGTGTGGAACAACAGTTTCATTCACGTTTAAAATGTAATAGAGGACTACAAAGGCGTAGTCTTACTAAAGCAAAGAGGCTTAAGGTTATAGCATTCCTACTTGATAGGAAGCGGTATAACTTTAGGCCTCTTTGTGTTTATTCTCTGGTATGGGAAATGAGGACCTATCCAAATTTTATATCCAGAATATGGCGTCATCGTTTTCCGTTCCGCGTATTGTGATTACGGAGAAAGTAGTCATATAGCGTATTGAAATTTGTTTCATACCTCTTTTAGCCGAGAACAGAATCGATGTTCAAAAGTGTATCACAGCTGTAATGGTGCTATGCTCATTGCAAGTAAAATGGTTCCAAAAAATTGCATCTAAGAACTAGAGGAGGATACCTATGAGTATCGATAAAAAGATGATTGAAGAGATGGTTCGTAAAATCATCATGGAAAAAGTAGGGGCTGATGCTATTGAACAGAACGTTCATAGAGGTCCTGGAGGGATTACTTCTGTTAAAGTGCCAAATATGAAAGTAACAGAAGAGGATCGTCTCGATACAGGCAACCCTAATGATATCGTCTATTGTAAAGATCTTTTTTCGCTAAAGGAAAGTCCAAGACTTGGCTGCGGTATCATGGAGATGAAAGAAACAACCTTTGACTGGACACTTAACTATGATGAAATTGATTATGTGATTGAGGGACATCTGGATGTTATCATTGATGGTACAAAGGTGTCAGCTGGTCCAGGAGAAGTGATCCTGATTCCAAAAGGAAGTAAGATTCAATTTTCTGTGCCAGAATATGCACGATTTATCTATGTAACATATCCGGCTAACTGGGCAGAACAAGCGTAACATTCTAATTTCTACTCGCCGGAGGAAAAGCGGTTTATATTCGAGGATACGTATGAAGGGGAACTGACAAACTTGAAGTGCACCCCTTAGAATAGACATTGGAAAAACCCCTGGTTAATCCGATGAATTCTAAGGGGTGCATTTTTTATGGCGTATTCATTTTTACAACAACAGAAGACCGCAACGAAAACGAAAGAAGCTGACGCCGGTTGAGTACCGACGCCAGCTTGCGGCTTGTTTTGTTTTATAGGACCAAGTTCTTGTCCCGAGCTGAGGACAAGAACTTGGTCCTTTTGCCGAGTTGATGAATGTCTAATCAAGAGCCTTATGCCGAGGCAAGCGATGCGGCATATACGCCTATCGATCCGCGGCCTCCAGAGAAGCGCAAGCATTATATGCTCCACCGTCAATAGTGGAGCATGGTTTGTGCTGACCCAAGCGCGGTACCACAAGGAGCTGTAGCAGCCGGCCCAGGTGCAGTGTGTTCGCCATCTGCAGCGAGGGCTGCAAGCGCATGTTAACGACTGGGCTGAAGGTGCCGCAGAGAGGCGGGACCTCACGCTATTGTAACTGCTTCTTGATCCCGCTTAACTTTTCGGTTTGGCTGCTTCGGATCGTGCCACAGGTGAAGCCGCAGGGTTACTGGATTGAGCTTGGGGAGATCTAGGGCGTACTCGCAGATGCCTAAGGAATCCGCGCCTGTAGAGTCGGCGCCGGCTGGCGCGTAAGCTCCCGGCCTTCGCGGAGCGCGTGGGCGGGAGGATGCTAAAGACGGGCACAAACATGCTGGTGCCGAACAAAACAAGTGGAGCGATACGTTGCTGTAACTGGTGAATCCGGCAGGCGGGCGCTATTTGATTCCAACCAAAGAAGTTCCTTCGTTTAATGGAGAGCCTTAAAAAAATTATTAAAATTTTTATAATAACCCTTTACATACTATAGGGGGGTAGGGTATATTGGTTGTAAAATTAAGGAGGTGAGGCAATGTAGATGATGTCAGAAAGTTTTAATGAAAATTGTTGTAATCCATCAATGCTGCTCATAAGACGGTACAAGAAAAAGCCACCATTCAGATAAAGTAATAAGCCATATATTGAAAGGAATGAAAAATTATGAGTTTAGAAGCTTTAAATGAACAAGTAAAAAGGGATCTTTCTTATCTTGCATTTGGGGGAGAGGACTGGGTATGCCCAACCTACCATCCTGAGGGGCATGTCTACGATGCCGTGATTATAGGAGGGGGCCAGTGTGGCTTAGGTGTGGCCTTTGGGCTTTTGCGTGAAAGAATATCTAATATCCTTGTCATCGACGAAAACGTTGAAGGATATGAAGGGCCATGGGTAACTTACGCTCGTATGATGACATTGCGTACGGCTAAACATTTGATATCCATTGATCTTGGAGTTCCTTCTCTGACATTTCGCTCCTGGTGGGAAGCGCAATTTGGACCACAAAGTTGGGAGGACATCGATAAGATTCCACGGAACGATTGGATGAACTATTTACGTTGGTATCGAAAGGTTCTTAACTTACCTGTTGTTAATGAGGTAAAGGTGAAGCTTATTGAGCCTGCAGGGGAAAATGTTTATCGACTGCATATGGAAGGAGCGGGAGCATCTTCTCATACATTGCTGGCCCGCAAGGTTATCTTAGCTACTGGTATTCAAGGCGGAGGGGAATGGCACGTACCATCTATGATTTCCGAAACATTACCTCGTCACCTCTATGCACACACCTCAGAAGACATTGATTTTGAGACCCTTAAAGACAAGAAGGTGGCCATTTTAGGCGGTGGGGCCTCAGCTTTTGACAATGCCAATTTTGCATTATCTGAAGGCGTGGGTTCGGCTCATGTGTTTGTTCGCCGCACGGAGTTGCCGCGCATTAACCCACTTCGACAAATGGGGGTATCAGGTCTAATAGAACGTTTTCATGTTCTATCTGATGCTGATAAATATTCCGTTATAGCCCATTACTTTAAGCATCAACCTCCTACAAATGACACGTTTGCACGTGCAGCTTCACATCCAGGCTTTACATTACACTTAGGTGCACCATGGCTTGACGTACAGCATGAAGCTGAGAAGGCTATTGTCACTACTCCACAAGGTAATTTCACTTTTGACTTTCTAATCATTTCCACTGGTCTTATGACTGATCATTCTTTACGTCCAGAGTTAAAGCTCTTCGAACGCCATATTGCACGTTGGGACGACTATTATCATGCACCTGCTGAGATCGCCAACCATAAGCTTGATGCGTATCCTTACCTTGGCCCTGGCTTTACTTTCACATGCCGGGACAAAAAGGATACAAAGCTTCTTCATGGGCTTTTTGTTTTTAACTATTCAGCTATAGTTAGCTGTGGTATCTCAGCCTCTTCGCTCCCTGGAATGAGATATGGGATACCTAGACTCGTTTCAGCTATAGCAGACCAACTGTTCTCTGATAATCGGGAGGAGATTCTGAAAAACTTCTATTCTTATGATGAAGCTGAATTCGTTGGAGAATGGACAATGACTTAGTTTCCTATTCAACTATTGAAGGGAGGATAGGCAATTGGGGAAGGTCTTTACAAAATCGACATGTGCCTTACTATTATTAGTCTTTATTTGGGGTGGAAGTTGGCCAATCTATAAAATGGCTGTGCCTTATACGCCCCCGTTATTATTTGCAGGTATGCGTACAGTAATTGGGGGCCTTATCCTTGCAGCTCTCCTATATAAAATGAGGAACAGGATCAACTGGCGAGAAAATTGGTCTAAATATTGTATTTCAGCATTCTTTAATACGATTCTCTTTTTTGGGTTACAGACAGTAGGGCTTAGTTATTTGCCAGGAGGATTGTTTTCCGTGCTTGTCTATTTTCAGCCCGTTCTACTTGGATTGTTTGCTTGGATTTCGCTTGGAGAGTACATGTCGCTGTTTAAAATTATGGGTATGATTATCGGATTTATTGGAATTGTAGTTGTCAGTGTGGACGGATTAACCGTTCATGTATCGAGCATTGGTGTTGTCTTAGGGTTGCTTGTGGCATTTAGCTGGGCACTTGGTGTGGTTTATGTGAAAAAGGTGAGCAGCGAAGTAGATGCTTTCTGGATGGTGTCTTTGCAGTTTATAATTGGTGGAGTTATTCTAATAGGTACTGGAACCATTGTTGAAAACTGGTCAGCAATTGAATGGAATGGCAAGTACCTTCTTGGACTCGGATACGGCTCCACTTTCGGCATTCCACTGGCCTATATCATTTACTATAAACTTATTAATGCTGGGGAGGCAAGCAAAGTCGGGACCTTCACGTTTCTTGTACCGATCATTGCCGTAATCATCAGTACGGTGTTTTTAGATGAACCGGTAACTTACCGCCTTGTCGTAGGGCTGTTATTAGTAGTTGTAAGTATTTATTTCGTGAATTATCGCGGGAAAAAGGTGAATGCTTCATTATTCAATAGAGCGCAGGAAAAATGTAATACGAAAGATGTCGGATGACAAGAACGTATATGCTTAAAAGCCGCGTCATTTTCATTTGACAAGAAGTTGAATCATATATTCTGCCTGATCATTCTGATCGACAGCGGCAATCGATTTTGACAGGCTACAACACCTTTATGTTTAATCTGAAAAAATGGTTGGGTACGAAGTTTAACGATGAAAAGCAGACTGCTCTTTCCGTGTACCTGCTTCCTAATCTTCCTTATGACAATAGAGATTTTAGTGTCCGTACAAAGGCCATTACTAATGCAAAAACCAAGCGAAAAGAAGACACTTCAGCTGTAACTCCGTTATTGCCTGAAATAAGGGCAGAGGGGCATCTTAGATAATCAAGTGAGCCGGCTGCGTGAAGCTTACCGTACGGCCATTATGAACGTTAGAGAGCAGCGATTGGCACTTTCAATAGAATTTCATTACGATGAATCAGTTACAATGTTAAGGAATTTCCCATATTAAAAAGCCTAATTTCTCAACATTTGTATTGAGAAATTAGGTTCTTTTCGTTATTCCGTTAAAGCGCCCTTTAATGGCATAACAACACATAATCCTCGATAAGATTATAGTTTATCGATTAATGTCTCCCATGTAAGTTCAAGAACACCTGTCATATTTTGTCGTTCATTTGAAATATATGTTATAACTGCATTTTTATCTGGCAACATTACAACATATTGACCATATAAACCATCCATACGATATGAATTAGAGCAAGAGTTCATCCATATTTGATAGCCGTATCCTTGATGATGGTCTGCCGTAGCAAAATAAGGAATAAAATCGTTGGTCTTTATTTGGACAGATGTTGCTTGTTCAATGTAACTTGAAGGAATCAGTTGCTTACCTTTCCAGACACCTTTATCGAGAATTAATTGCCCGAATCTGGATAATTGTTCTGCTGTTAAATATAAACCTGAGAATCCCTGTGGAATTCCTTTTGAACATGTCTCCCATTTAGGTTTTGGTATGTCTAAATGTTTAAATATTCTTCTATCTAAGTATTCATCCAAGTTACTTCCTGTAGTAATACTTATGATTTTTGAAAGCATATAGGTTGCGGCATTGTTATATGTAAAATGAGTACCTGGTTTAAATACAATCGGTTCATCAAAGAATAATTGTGAAATATCCCATTCCTGACCACTACTCCAATCAGCCTTCATAACTGGGCATTCTGCATGTCCAGTTCCCATGCAAAGCAAATCATGAATAGTCATCTCTTTTAGGTATTCATGATTTGGGTCATGTTGAATATCTGAGAAAAAATCTATAACATGGTCATTAATTTTAAAGTAGCTCTCCCTAATGGCAATACCGACTGCCATTGATGTAAAGGTTTTGCTTACTGAATATAAAAGAGCAGGCCTTTCTTCTTCAAAATCATGTTTTGCAATTATATTTCCATTTTGCCTAACAATTACATTCAGAACATGAAGATTCTTACTATTTACAGATAAAATCAAATCATTCAATAATTCATTATTCATTGTAACTCTCTCCATTAAATATATATTTCTTAACAATCCTTAATTCGTATAATCCTACTAACTTGAGTAGTTTTAAATGTATGACATATAAATTATAACATTAGTGATAACTTGTTTAAATGTAATGCTTCACAAACTTCATACCAATGTTATCAAAAATATTTTTGCTTGAGATATTAAATGGCCCTTTAATGGAATAAGGAACGATTATTGTTTCCCTTCCGACAGCTTTCTATATAATGAAGCCCTAGATATTCTTTAGTTATAAGTTTGATTGACAAAGCCTTGATTCGACTCTATATTCTCATATAATGTGTCACATTATATTGGCGCTTCCCGGTATTATCTTCGGGAGAGCCTTTTTTTATTGCCTATGAATGGTGCAGTTAGGGGGAACTATGGGGAGCTGTTTCATCAATACTGTCCAGAAGAAGCAAGCAGTAAATACTCCCTAATTGTGTTCGATGATGAAAAAAAAAGGCTTTTATACAGCTTACCGAATATTATCATCATCAAATCACAAGGATTGGTGAGAGTTCTGTTATTGCATATATCAATGTATTAGAGCCCTTTTTCTACTGGCTTAAGCATAAGAGCCAGTATCAAGGCAGAATAGTGGAGTGGAATGATGAACCAGAAGCTGTACAAGTGGCCGTAAGAGACAAGTAGAATGGTTCCAGAATGTGGTATATTTGATGTAGTGATACTTTCTAAGTTGAGGTGCTTATGAATCCTACGTTTAACACCTATATCCAATCTCTTGCCGGACGGGACGTGACCGTCATAGGGGCCGGCGTCAGCAACTCACCGCTGATCCGCATGCTGTGCTCAGCCGGGGCGCGCGTAATCGTACGCGACCGTAATCCAATCCTGCCACGGGATGAGTGGGACGAACTAGGCGTCGAGTTGCACCTAGGGGAAAGTTACCTAGATCGAGTTGGGGGCGATATAGTGTTTCGCACTCCAGGCATACGTCCAGACCATCCGGCGTTGGACTCGGCCCGCGCCGGCGGCAGCCGTGTGACCAGTGAGATGGAGGAGTTCTTCGCGTTGTGTCCCTGTCCCATTTTCGGTGTGACCGGTTCGGACGGTAAGACCACAACAACGTCACTGATCGCAGATATGCTGGGTAATGGGGGACATACGGTGCATCTGGGCGGTAACATTGGCACACCACTTCTGGCACACGTGGGAGAAATGTCGCCGCTGGACACGTGCGTGGTCGAGCTGTCCAGCTTCCAGTTGATGGACATGACGTGTTCTCCCCATGTAGCGGTGATTACCAATATCTCTCCCAATCACCTCGACTGGCACCGCGACATGGATGAATATACCGCCGCGAAGCGCCGCCTGTTGAATTTTCAGAATGATGACGATCTTGCCGTTCTCAACGGTGATAATCCGGTGACCGCCTCACTGCGTGGGCGAGGGCGGACCAAGTATTTCGGAGGTCACACGATCCGCGATGGCGTGATCGACGGTCTAGTCCCAATCAATGACATTCGTTTGCCGGGGTGGTATAACGTGGAAAATGTCATGGCTGCCGTGGCCGCTATGCAGGGGATTGTGCCGGACGAGGCAATCCTAGAGACGGTTCGTACTTTCGTTGGCGTGGAGCACCGAAATCAGTGGGTTGCAACTGTGGCCGGCGTGCATTATTATAACAATTCCATCGGTTCCAGCCCCGCCCGTACCGTCTCCACACTGCATGCTCACGTGGGCCGAGTATTGCTGATCGCCGGCGGACGAGATAAGAGGGTACCGTTTGACGAGATGGCCAGGCTGCTGCCCGATCATGTCAAGGTTTTGCTGTTGATCGGCGAAGCAGCCAGTCAAATCGAGATTGAGGCGCGCAAAGTGCCGAATTGCCCACATATTATCCGCTGTGAAGGCTTGGCTGAGGCAGTGGAGCAAGCGCACAAGTTGGCCGTACCGGGTGACACTGTGCTGTTGAGCCCTGCCTGCACTGCATTTGACCAATACCGAAACTTTGAAGAGCGTGGGCATCACTTTGTAGAATTAGTCAGGCAACTGTCAGTGGAAAAAGATTGAAAAATGTTTAATGTTTCATGAAGAACGTAATAAATTCTTCGGTACCGCGTGAATAGCATGGACGTATCGTGCAGATTAGCTCTATTAACTGCCAGACTATGATAATCGGGTAAGGCAAGATAACGAATAAACGATAGCTTATTATGAATACCGTATCAGCCGATCACATCGAGCGGCTGCTTTTTCATTGGAAGTGCTTTAAGCTAAAGCAAAAAAAACTTATATAATGTGACACATCATAAAAGATCATAAAAGAAGGGGTAATTGATTAAGCAGGGAAAAACAACACATATAATGTGGCCACATCTGTCGGGGGACAAGAACATAGTCCCATTGAAAGTCGCTAATTTAGCGGTTTTTTTGTTTTATCGGTACAAGTTCTTGTCCCGAGTCGAGGACAAGAACTTGTACCGATTACCGTAATGGACAAGAACATGAGCCGATTACCGATTAGATAAGTATCTAACTATGTTTCCATGCAATCTCATTAAGCTAACGGGCAGGATACTTTAAGATCATGCGAGGTGAACCGTATCACAAGTAGATCAAATTTTTAGGCTCGGGGCGTCAAGTTTGGGGGCGGGTAAAGAAAAAGCCCCAACCAATCAAGCAGTACTTCTATGCGATCGATCGAACACAAATACTAAGTCCTATCTCCTTATGCGCGTGGCCCACCGGACGGTAACTGTAAATGGAGTACTATTCGATTTACAGATCACGATATTGGAGGGACTTGTAGACTGTTGTCGAGGTTGAGGCCGTGGCCGAAATCCGTTTGCGCTACCGAAGGCTATCGACCGAATTTGACCGTCGCCAAGGAACGTTTGGAGCATCTAGGTGTGACTGTCCTTTCTATGGAAGATGATGAGCATCTTCCTTTTGAGACCAGCCAGTTCAATCTGGTGCTGAACAAGTACGAAGCTTATTCGCCGCGGGAGGTTCGGCAGGTGATCATCGATGGCGGCTACATCCTCACTCAACAATCGGGAGGCACTGATTGTCACGAGATCAACGAGCGATTCGGCGTGCCGTTAAATAGTGAATTTGCGTACTGGTGGCTCGTGACCGTCTGAAGGTGACATACTCTGGCGTTCTTAGGAGTGGGCGAATTCGCACAACTAAATTGGACGAGGTTATTAGTACTCATTTATCTGAATCTGTCGTACTATGTACAGATTACTGGCGGGCTTTCAGCTGATATGCAAGAAAAAGTAATTAGATTTAAGTCCGACGGGAAACAGCGTGTAAAGGTGTGTACCATATTCAGAATGTCAACAACTACCACAGCCGTGGAAAAACTCCTATCAACCTATTCTGAGAATAGGTACCAGAAAATGTGGCAGTCTTTATTAACTTGCTATGAGTAATTTGGAAAATATTCAACAGCTGTGTCAGAAAGTCTCGGATATAAGTATCCAGATTACGATGGAGCCATTACTAAGTATACGGATCATGTTTATACTTCATTAAAATGAACTATGTAAATGACCGCCTTTTTGTGGGCGGTTTTCTTTTGAAACAAAAATCAACAACAAGTTTTAACATAGCTCTTTGAATAAAGGCATCTACTTCTTCTCTGCTTTCAGCGCCAATGGAAATTATTACTTCTGCGCTATGGGAAGCATCTGCGGTTTTCGAACCTCTGAATTTCTCAAGCGCCGCATCCGGGAACAGCAGAATGGCAAGTTTGGCTCTCTCGTTACCAACGCTCACTGCATGGAATCGAATCTCATTGAAAAAAGCAGTTGACCTCTCAACATCTTTGACCAGCAGGTTAATCCAAATCTCATGTGACATGGCAGTAGCCTCCTGGAATATATTTTCAACCATTCCTACTATACTTTACTTCTGGCAGCAGAAGTGATTCTTATAAAGGAAACCGCAAGGTATGACATTCCTGTCATACATCCTGCGGTTTCTTTAGTAAATTTATTTACTTACCTGCTCCAGGATCTTTCTGTCAAAGTATCGATCTGGCCAAGAATGGATTTCGCATCAAAGAAGAAGTTACGTTTTATGTTTTGGAGCAGAATTGGGAAAATCCAGAGGATTAACAGGATACGATAGAGGAATAAAACAGCAGCAGCCTAGGACCTTAATTCCAGGGCTGCTGCTGCGTCTTCGTCAACATGATTGTTTTGTGTCATTGACATGGAACCGATGTTTGAACTCTTGCATCATTAATACGCAAGCAGACACGCCCAATTGACTGAGAGTTTCCCTCCTTTGCCACCTGAAAATTCACTCGAATTATACTCGACATTTGATTTCGATTAAAACAAACCGATTACTCGGTATGTTTTCAAGGGGGTTTTGAGCATGGCTCTTGACATAGTTATATTATAACTAGTAATATTATGACTATGAGAAAACTAATAAAAACACAACGTTCCCCACTAGCCATGGCCGTACTCGCACTTCTTGCAGAAGAACCCATGCACCCGTACCGAATACAGCAGCTCATCAAAGAAAGAGGAAAGGATCAAATAATTAACGTTCGCCAGCGTACGAGTATTTACCAAACCATTGAGCGTCTACTGCGGGACGGACAGATTTCTGTTAAAGAAACGTTGCGGGAAACCGGAAAACCAGATCGAACTGTCTATGAAGCAACTAAGGAAGGAAGAGAAATATTAATAGAATGGCTTCGTGAGGTGCTATCTACACCAATACAGGAGTTTCCTAATTTCCCAGTTGCAATATCGTATATCAGTATATTGTCACCGCAAGATGCCCTAGAGAAACTCGAGCAAAGGTTAGATGTATTAGAAAAAACAATACATCAGATCGATAATAATCTCCAAACCTACAAGAGTATCATTCCAAGACTGTTTATGCTGGAATCTGAATATCAAAAGGCGGTATTAGCAGCAGAATTGGAATGGGTTCGTTCTGCCAGCGAGGATATCAGGAATGGCTCCCTCTTCTGGAACGATGAGTGGCTCCGTGATATTTCGGAGCGACTGACCAGCAAAGAGGAGTAATTTTCAAAAAATGAAGAGAATTATTAAGGAGGAGTTTCGCATGATAAACAAAGATGTAACAGCAAAGGAATGGATTTAACCAAAAGCGACTTGAAAAATTCTGATCTTCAAGCAACAGACCTAATACGGAAAGTTTGACTATAGTAATCTGAAAGCAACTGATTTTAGTCAATCTGATTTAACAGGGTGTTCCTTTAAATGCAGTAACTTGGAGGACGCTGTATTTGATGGTGCCAATTTGAATGAGGCTATATTCGATAAATCCGACTTGAGGGGAGCAAGCTTTAAAGAATGCACGTTAGACAACGCTAAGATATGGATGTGCAATGTATCCGGCATAAGTTTTGATAACTTGACGTTGAAAGGTGCTAAATTTGATTATTCCGACTTAAAAGACGCATCTTTCCGAAATGCCTTTTTAATCAATGTATCATTCAAATCGGAACTAAAAAAAGTGATTTTTGATGGTGCAACGATGGAAAAAGTGACGTATGCGATACTAAAAGGAAATAAAGCAAACCTTGATCATGTAAAGGTCATATAACAAGCCTACTTCGGAGGAGCACTATCGTGAAACGAAAAAAGAGTAACTTAGGCATCGTCATTGCAGGACTTTTACTTGGTATTTTAATGGGGTCAATGGATAACACCATAGTCGCAACTGCTATGGGCACTATCGTCGGTGAGCTTGGAGGGTTAGACAAATTTGTTTGGGTTACATCGGCCTATATGATTGCTGAATTGGCCGGCGTACCGATATTCGGCAAGCTGTCAGATATGTATGGTCGCAAAAGATTTTTCGTTTTTGGTCTTTTAGTATTTATGATAGGTTCGGCTTTGTGCGGGACAGCGGGTTCCATAACGGAACTGGCGCTATACCGCGCTATTCAAGGTATCGGCGCAGGAGCCATCATTCCAATCGCTTTTACAATCATGCTTGACGTTGTTCCGTTTGAATCGCGCGGCAAATTTGGTGGCATCTTTGGTTCCATTTTCGGTTTATCGAGCATATTTGGACCGCTGCTCGGCGCGTACATTACCGACCATATCAAATGGCAATGGATATTCTACATTAACCTGCCTGTAGGCGTACTGGCGGTTTTAATGATTGTGCTTTTTTACAAAGAATCGCACGAGCATTCGAAGCAACCAATCGATTGGGTTGGTGCGTTTACACTTATTGGTGCAGTCGTCTGCCTGATATTCACGCTGGAGCTTGGGGGCAAACAGTATGCATGGGACTCCGCTGCTATTTTGGGACTATTCGCCGGGTTTATCCTGTTAGCGATTGCGTTTCTTATTACCGAGGCAAAGGTAAAGGAACCAATAATTTCGTACAGCTTGTTCAAAAACCGTTTGTATACAACAAGCATCCTAATTTCCTTATTTAGCAGTGCAGCGTTCATCGTCGCTTCAGTATACATGCCAATTTTTATTCAAGGTGTTTTTGGGGGGAAAGCAACGGATTCCGGACTTGTGCTGCTCCCTATGATGCTTGCCTCTGTCGTGACTGCAATGATTGGCGGTTTTGTGATAACTAAAGTACCGTATAGAAATGTTATGATTTCAACTTTGCTTGTGTTAGTCGCCGGTGTTGTGCTTGCATCGACCCTTAAGAGTGATTCGACACGATGGTTAATTACATTAAGCATGATTTTAATTGGATCGGGTATCGGATCGTCGTTTTCTGTGCTTGGCAATGCTGTCATTCACGGAGTAGTGGCGAGACAACGGGGAACTGCGAACTCCACACTTACATTTATTCGTTCGCTTGGCATGACTATCGGAATAACGACGTTCGGCATTATTCAAAGCCAGCTGTTTTCGAATAAATTGGCGAATTATCTTCAATCCATGGGTGATAAAGATCCACGATTGCCAAAAGGTCTTGACATGAAAGACCCGCATATACTGCTTTCACCGGAAGCGCGTGAACACATTCCGCACGAAATTTTGGACCAAATTAAGAACATGCTTTCCGACTCGATTACGCATACGTTCGCATGGGCGATTATTCCCGCTGCTCTTGCATTTTTCATCTCCTTTTATATGGGACGATCGAAGCTTGATGCGTCTGCAAATGCGGATGAAGAATATGTTGCAGGATATTAAGGAGTTTTGCAAAATGAACTGCATACCCGCTGCAGTCAAAATTAAATATTGTCTAAAATGACTCAAATAGGAGGTCGTAAAGCAATGGCAAAATTTTTAATCAGTACGATGCCTGCTACTGGACATGTAAATCCAATCCTGACAACTGCAACGAAAATGGTTGAAGAAGGGCATCAAGTAGTATGGCATTCAGGACCGGCAATGGAAGAGAAAATAAAAGCCACCGGAGCAAGTTTTGTTCCATTCAAGCATACGCCCGATATTATCGAAAGTGCGGTAGATAAACAGGAAAAGGGCCTTGCTGCAGCAAATGCTGCTGTGACAAGCTTATTCGTCGACCCCATGCTTGGCCAGATGAAAGATTATCAGGAGATTATAAAAGACTTCCCTGCAGATGTATTAATTGTTGACATGTGTAGTCTGGGAGCTTACCTTTTTCATGAAAAAGGAGGTCCGGTTTGGGCAAGCATAGGAATGATTCCTTTGAGAACCGAAGAAAGCGCCATGCATGGATCTGGAAAACCTCCCGCTAAAAGTGCTCTTGGAAGGCTTAACAATCGTATAATAAATTGGATCGGGACACACGTTATGTTAAAAGATGTTACTAAAAAAATGATTAACGATCTTAGAAGTATAAAAGGGCCTGACATCCCTAAAGGTAAAACCGCTTTTGATTGTCTTATGTCTCCATTCTTGCATCTACATGGCACAACAGCAGCATTTGAATATCCATATAAGGAACTCCCATCTCAACTTCACTATGTTGGACCTATGCTACCTCCAATGCCCACAGACTTCATACCTCCCAAATGGTGGTCAGAGCTTAGCTCAGGCAAGCCTGTCGTTCATGTAACTCAAGGGACGGTTGCTACGGATGTTGAAGAACTGACACTGCCGACAATTAGGGCAATGGCGGATGAGAATGTACTTGTTGTCGTTACTACGCCAAATCCAGAAAAACTGGGGAACGTACCGGGCAATGTACGTGTAGAGCGCATGATCCCACATTCTATCCTGCTTCCCTATGTTGATGTTATGGTTACTAATGGTGGATTTAATGGTGTCAAGGTCGCACTATCCCATGGCGTTCCTCTTGTGGCGGCAGGGATTCTATCCGATCAACCCGAAGTGTGTGGTCGTATTGAATACTTCGGTGCAGGGGTTAATCTTAAAACCAGTACCCCAAGCAGTTCTCAATTAAAGGAAGCTATATTAAAGGTACTAAAAGAGCCAGCTTATCGTAGCAAAGCAAAAGTCATTCAGTCAGATTTTGCTTCCCATGATAGTGCAATGGAAGCGGTACGATTGCTTGAACGTCTAGCGAAAACAAAAAAGGCTGTTCTTCGGGAAGCTTAATAATATTGTTTAGTCAATAATAGCCTCTACAGAAAAAATAAATCAGGTGGTATTAAATGGAGATTCGCCAACACGATAGACTGCGCCCACACAGACCGTGTACTGCAGCATGTCGCCAGACCAGGAGAAGTACTGGCTGAAATCCACCGGGTGCTTCGCCCTGGGGGGAGAATTGTCCTCGCTGAGCCGGATTGGGATACGCTAATTATTGACTATCCCGACCTCTTGGTAGCGCGAGCCTATACTCGTTTTGTAACAGACATCGTCGTACAGAATGCTTGCATCGGGCGTCAACTTGCCGGGATGGCGAAGCGTTCTGGCTTCGATGTTGCGAAGGTGATACCCGTCACGACCGTATTCGAGGACGTCTCCGAGGCGGATAAAATTTTTGGTATCTACCGTGTGACGGAACGTGCTGTTGCTGCAGGGTACATGGAAGCCGATGTGGCCCGAATGTGGAGAGATCTATAGAAGATTGCGTCAAGATACCGAAGGACTGATACGCAAGGAAGAAGCTGAGCAAGCTGCGATAGTATATCTCGATTCGGTATACGATAGCGTGCGTAAATGATATCTGGTTGCTAAGACCTATTGGAATGCTTCCTGATGGACCAAATCAAGATAGAGTTTTATTTTTAAAACATTTGAAGGAATAGTTTCTTTTTTATCTATCAGGTGCTAGAGGTCACGAATGTATAATCATTACACAAATAACTGAAATTGCCGAAGGCGGAGTGTATGCTTCGTTTGAGGACTAGGAAGGTAATATCGTCAATATTGTTGGAGACAGGTAGTGACTGTATGAAATGAGAGGAGTATTTCTATGCGATCGATCGAGCACGAATACTAAGTTGGAGAAAAAGGATTGACCAGGAAAGATTTTCTCGGTGAGGCTGGGGTCTATCGAATGAAGTTTTAGTTTATTGGTCGCTAAGCTAACGGGCAGTTTAGCTAATGTTAAGAAATTGCAAAAATACTTAAACGTCCTTTTAAGTTTATATGGGGGCCTTAGAATAATCCTTCAGTATTGTGTTTTGATTTTCTCGGTCAAAGTATTGATAATTCTAATAAGTTCCGAATCCTGAAGAATTAACTTCATTATTTTATCATGTGTATGAATTATTGTAGTATGATCACGTCCTCCAAATGCTTCCCCAATTTTCGGTAATGAGGAATCTGTGAGTTCTCTGGAGAGGTACATTGCAACCTGTCTCGGTATGGCCACTGCTTTTGTTCGCTTGCGCTCCTTCAATACTTCAGGTCGCAACCCATAATATTCTGCTACATATTGCTGGATCTTAGGAATTGTCACAACTTGTGGGGGACAGGAGAGAATAATATCTTTTAAAGCATCTACTGCTAATTCAACGCTAATTTCCTGGCTAACTAGAGTAGAAAATGCAACAACACGAATGAGAGCACCTTCTAACTCACGAACATTTGAGTTGATATTGCTTGCAATGTATACCATTGCTTCATAGGGAATATGAATCATTCTCTGCCTGAGCTTTTTTTAACAAAATTGCAATTCTCGTTTCAAGATCTGGAGGCTGAATATCTGTTAATAGACCCCATTCGAAGCGTGATCGTAATCTTTCTTCTAATGTTTGAATTTCTTTAGGCTTCCTATCACTTGAGATAATAATAGCTTTGCCTTCCTCTAAAAGAGAATTAAATGTGTGGAAGAACTCTTCTTGCGTTTGTTCTTTACCAGCAATGAATTGAATGTCATCAACCAATAGAACATCAATAATTCGATACTTACTTCGAAAAGCTTCACCGCGGTTATTCATAATCGCATTGATAAATTCATTAGTCGCTCATCATCAAGGACGATCCGTATGAGAAGCGCAACGTAGCGGAAAGCGGAAATGCGTTTCTGTGATGTTGAAGTCGTTCCCCATTTATAACTCGATTTGCATGCCGCCGGCTGACAAACAAATCCGTTTGTGTTGTCACGTGACTATAAAGTCACCTTAAAATGTGTTACCGTACAGTACCGGTGTCAAGCGGCTCAAATCATTTTTGTTAGATCACCCGAGAAGACGGTGTGACGTTCGGCCGACCCAGGCAAGGAATTGATGAAAAGTTTATGCGAGCTTATCAGGAAGGGAGGCCGAATAACGGCAACGGAGGCCATGCGGCAGAGTGGCATGACAAAACCGACTTTTTACCGGCGCAATATAAGTTTCAAAAATCCCAATGTTCCATTTACAAAAATATATTCGGAACTTTGTCATTTGAGAGAATGGAGGGTTTATCGGTCTAATGTGGAATAATTCCATATTGAGGGCGGATTAACATAACGGGTAGTTTACTTCAATCCGCAAGTTTTATTTAGAACAATTTGATAAATGATCGGAAGTGACTAATGAACATTCGTATGTTGAATGACTCTGATGCCCAAGTGTATAGAGAAGTAAGGTTGCGTGCATTGAAAAAATGACCCCGATGCATTCGGATCAACGTATGAGCAAGAAGAAACTAAACCACTGGGGCACATTATAGAAAGGATACACCATACAAAAGATCAATTTACATTGGGATGTTTTGACGACAGTAACAAATTAGTTGGCATTGTCAATTTTTCACGTGAAAACAGGCTTAAGACGGCACATAAAGGAAACATTTACGGTATGTACGTAGAGCTGCCCCCGATCGGCGCTTCCGGATCCGCTCGTTCTGCCGTCGCGCAGCGTGGACCTGACTTGCGGCCACCACCTCAACTAGGTGATTCGATCGCTCTCTAGATCCGGCCGTTTCGTTCGCTGCGCTGGCCGGCGTGAGACGGCCATAGTCGCCGTTCTCTCCATGACATATTGTCGGATCATATCGTGGAATGGTCTTTGGCTCATAACGGTCCGGCTAAACGTGAAAAGGATCAATAACAATTTAGATAGGACGAGAATTGCAATGAATTGTTAAGCTCTAACGGGAAACAGTAGATTTAAGTAATCAATGAGACGAAGAGGGGGAAACCGAAATGAAGACGATCAAGTGCATGATGGACCACCTGTACTGGGCGGACGGATGCATCTTGGACGCGTTTTAAGGAGAGTGAGACGAAGAACAAGGACCTTCTGAAGCTGGTTCGGCACCTAGCAGTCGCGGAACGAGTCTGGCTGTCCCGATTGCAGAGCAAAAGCAGCGCGCAATATTCGTTGTGGGAGGAAGCGGAAGACCTGACGGCGATCCGGACGATGTTCGAAGAAAACGTCGAGCAATATCGCGTCTATATCGAAGGACTCGAGGAATCCGAGTTGGACGAGATGATCGACTATGCGAACCAGAGCGGGGTTCCGTTCCGAACGTCCGTCCGGGACATCCTGTTGCAGGTCCTCTTACATGGGCAATATCATCGGGGACGATCAACCGGGCACTTCGGATCGAATCGGCAGAGCCTGTCCAAGTCGATTACATCACGTTCGCGAGGCTTTAATGGGGCCTAATAATCACCATTACTCGGAATGGGATTGGCATTGAACTAACGGGAAACGATAGTTCAATGAAAAAAAGGGCTGCCGAGTGGCAGCTCTATTTCCCGCTAACGGTTAATATAGTCGATAAGTAGGGATATCAACGGGAGGAATCTCCTCGTTGCGCTAACGGGCAGGGTAGTTGAACATAACTGTGAATGATGTTCATTGTCTAAAAACGCATCCTTAATATCACAATTATGAGACTCTATACTTTTGAGTTATAATCCAATTGTATTTCGGTATAATATGATTGTTTAAAATACTGTTTGACTGGTGATTGAACATTTGATAAGATGGCGTAATACCCTTTTCAGGGTCATAATTTAGGGGTGATATCCATGCCTTTACAAATGCATGAAGATTTTATTAACCTAGCCAAAGAAAAACTTCGTGAGGACTATCGTTTACTTGGACTTCTTGCAGGGGGTTCCATGATTACAGGTTTTATGGATGAGTACAGCGACTTGGATTTAATTGTTGTATACGATGCCAGATACCGAGAAGAGATAATGGATTACCGCATTCAAATTGCAGAGAAACTAGGAAGTTTATTGTCTGCCTTTACAGGTGAACATGTGGGAGAGCCACGATTAATTATTTGCTTGTATGGAGCGCCGCCATTACACGTTGATTTAAAGTTTGTTACTGTTCAAGAACTTGAACAAAGGGTTGAGAATCCAATTATCCTTTGGGAGAGAGGCGCAGAAATAAGTGAATTAATTCAAAGAACATCACCGAGCTATCTATACTCTAGTCCCCAATGGATCGAGGATCGATTTTGGGTATGGGTGCATTATGGTGCGACAAAACTGGGAAGAGGAGAATTATTCGAGTTAATCGATCACCTTACCTATATGCGAAGCTCAGCGCTTGGACCACTGTTTCTTATCAAAAACGGTGAACTTCCAACAGGAGTAAGAAGACTCGAAAAATATGTGAGCGAAGAACTTGAAGAACTAAAGGAAACTGTTCCAAACCATAGTACAGAGAGTTGTTACCACGCTTTACAAATGACCATTCGGCTATATCAACAACTTCGTCAACATGTAGGGAATATCGAATATAAAAAAGAGGCGGAACAAGTTTCAGTTGCTTACCTTGAAGCTGTTTACTCCTCTTTAGATAAATAGACAAATCATTTTGTTAAAAAGCGACGGTAATCGCATTAAAAATATGAAATATAAGTAATTCAAGTAACGGGACACGATAGCTTAAAACGCGGCTGCCGGCATATATCGGCAGCCGCGTTTTACCCAAAGTTGAGGGACGATTATATGAATCAACAGCTGATTAAGTTCAAGATTGACAATGTATCTTTTGAACTTCAGGATCAGCACGATTTCACATGGCTTCAATCTATTGGTAATGTTTTTTGTGTGTTTGATCAGCAAAATTCTGGTAACATTAGTTTCGGAATCGAAAAGAACGGTAAAAAGCTATTTGTTAAATACGCGGGTTGTAGACCATTGGAGTTTTCCGGAAACCCTAGAGATGCAATTTCTAGGTTAAAGGTTGCCGTGCCGGTGTATAAGACATTAGAACGTCCGAATCTCATTAGACTTATTGATCATTTTGAAACGAAAGATGGGTATGCTGCTATATTTGAATGGTTTAATGGCGAATGCCTGCATTCACATTGGTTGTTTGCCGATCCACCAAAACATACTCATCCTGAATCGCCTTTCTACAGATTCAAACAGTTATCCATAGAGAAAAGGTTGCAGTCAAATCAGTATGCAGAAGAAATGGGTAAATCTAAATCATAAAAAGAGGGTGAAGATAAAACGAAAATTGTCGAGGGACAAGAACATGGTCCCATTGAAGTCGCTATTTTAGCGACTTTTTTATTTTATCGGTACAAGTTCTTGTCCTTTAACGGTACATGTTCTTGTCCTCCGACAACATCATATAAAAACCCTTGATATGCAAGGGATATTGTCTCATCATAGACATATGTACAAAATACTATATAATATTAATTTCTAAGTTCTGTTGACGAGTCTATGTTTCTGCTGTATTTTCATATAGTGTTACACATCATATGTGGACATCCGTTTCATTGAAACGGAAATGTCCTTTTTTTGTGTAAATGAAGGTGGAGGTTGTGGAGGAAATGGCTTCGTTTTTTCATGCATATTGTCCTGAAGGAGTGAACAGTAAATACCGTCTCATTGTTTTTGACGATAAGAAGGAAGCGTTCATTCCTCTTACAGAGTTTTATCACGATCAGGTCAACAGAATCAGTGAGAGTTCCGTAATCGCATATTTAAACACCTTAGAACCATTCTTTTTTTGGTTAAAGTACAAAAGTTACTACAAGGCCAGAAAGGTCTCTTGGAATGATGATCCAGAGGCTGTTAAGGAAGCGGTAAGGCAATATTTAATAGAACAGATGCATTGTAAGATTCGTGGCAGAGACGGGCATGAAGGCGTGTACTTAACGAGTAAAAGCTCCAAAACTGTTCAACTGTTTCTGTCCGCTATAAAAGGTTTTTATAAGACCATGATTCGCTTAAAGAAGTATACACAGGCCAATCCACTTATCGATTTAGAATATAAAGATAGTGTTTCTGAACAACCAGGGGAAAGGGGGAACAGACCAAGGATGCCAAAAGAGGCAGGTACCGAGGAACCGCTATCTTTCAGAAAGCAAACGGATTCTTATTTTAAGATCATCAATGAAGAATGGGTACCTGAGATCATTGGGGATTGGGATCTGCCATACCGCATTTATCAGGCTGGGGACACTCAGGGATGGCGGTTAAGGGATGAAGTAATAACCCGGTTTATGTTTGAAACAGGGGCGAGAATATCTGAGATATTAGAACTTACCGTTGGAGATTACAGAAAACGATCGGATATCCATGAACTAGCCGCTACCAATAAAGGCAGCTTTAAGCGACGAATCAAGTTCATTCGGATATCCCCTGAAACATTAAAGTTATTAATAAAATACGTGAACTCAGAGCGACGTCATTTCGCAAGCACACAAGTAAAATTCAACGACTTGCCTGATGGCGAACCATTATTTTTATCAACCAGGGGTACTCCATACACATACTCAGCTTTTTATTCAAATTGGTCTACCATCACCAAAAATGCCGGGATCAAACTAAATCCACATAAAGCAAGGCATTGGTTTGTGACTTCCATGTTGCGCGGCATTTATGAGCAATCTGAAACAGCTGCCCAAATCGAAGACAAGAAGAAGCAGCTTATTGAATATATGAAATGGCGAGACCCAGAGACATTAAGCGTGTATGAGCATTATTACGATGAACAGAAATTCCGAGATTTACATGAGAAGCTTCAGGAGAGCTACATGCAACGCGAGAAAGAGTACTTCAAATCAGCTAAGCAGCGCTCAGTGGTCAAAACACCTGAAATACTTACGGCTTTTGAGCTTAAGAGCTCCGAGGAGAAACAAGACTGGTTAAATGAATTTTTTGAAGGGATGGAACCGTAGTGTCTACAGCAGTGCAATTACAAGAGGAAATCCAAGACAAAACCTGGGGAGCCCTTCTTAGCGGTAAAATATCGGAGGAACTGTTACTTTTGTCTGATCCAAACGGAGATTACTACTGGGATAAAGTTGAGGAGAAAAATATCAAATATTTTGTTCGGCAATGTGCAGCTCATCCGTGGGCAAACCATTTTGCATTAGCGCTTATATGTTTGTCCGACCGAAATTTAACACCACAATCGATTATGAATATTACGAGTTCTCTGAATGCTCGATTTCGGGATTTATTCGATCATTTTAAGCTGTCGGCCATGGGGGAGTTTTTGCCAACACACATAGAACAGTACGTAACAGGTCAAATTCTGCCTGATCATTCTGATCGACAGCGGCAATCGATTTTGACAGGCTACAACACCTTTATGTTTAATCTGAAAAAATGGTTGGGTACGAAGTTTAACGATGAAAAGCAGACTGCTCTTTCCGCGTATCTGCTTCCTAATCTTCCTTATGATAATAGAGATTTTAGTGTTCGTACAAAGGCCATTACTAATGCAAAAACCAAGCGAAAAGAAGACACTTCGGCTGTAACACCTTTATTGCCTGAAATAAGGGCAGAGGGGCATCTTAGATGGAATCAAGTGAGCCGGCTGCGTGAAGCCTACCGTAAGGCCATTATGAACGTTAGAGAGCAGCGATTGGCACTTCCAATAGAATTTCATTACGATGAATCAGAATATGTAGGTGAACGATGGCATTTTATTCTTAGAGATCTTAAAGGCTTTGGCCAGTCCCAGGGTGAGAATAAGCGTTACAGAGATTTTAAAGACGAGGACTGTATTCTTGAATTTGTTAAAGCGGAAAAGTTAGAGGACGGGTCTGAAGGTGAGGGGCCGTGGTTTTTAGAGCTTCTAAGGCTAAGGTTGCTGGGTAACTGGGCCCCTGATCAAGTCTCGGATGAACGCAGAGAAGCAATAGTTGATTATCTTAATAATTGGGGATACGAGATAGAAGAAGGCGGGAAAATACCCTCTCCATTTTCTACTCGAAACCCCGGAGTACTGGTTCAAGGATTTGACGTAACACGAACTGCCAAGATTACGAATAAGCTTCTAATTAACATCGAGCCAATCTATGTGGCATGTACGTTCGCAAGATTTGCACTCGACATTATAACATCATCTGGTGCCAGAATTAATGAACTTCTGCAAATTAGTTATGATAAAGAATGCTGTGTGGTGACGGTAGATAAAAGTGTTAGTCCGCCAAGAAAAAACTACATTTTCCGATTGATCCCTAAAGGCAGGGAAGAACCAGAGAACTATTATTTGCCAGAAGAAGTCTTTAGGTTTATGTCTGAAATTCTGAAAATGCTCAAGGAATCCTATAGTTCCGATTCCATTCCAGAGGTCGAGTATGATGTTGATAGCAGAAAACATCTATTGCCACCGAAGAGATATATTTTTCAGTACCAATCGAGACACGTTAACGTTATAACACTTAATGCGATCCTTCGTTTTCTTTTGCATGGTATTGTGATTCAATCTGCAGAAGGCAATCAAGTTGTTTTGAAAGCTCATCTGTTGAGACATGCATTTGCTACACATGCGGTTCAAACGGAAAAAATACCGGTCGACATTGTGAAAACGCTGCTCCATCAAAAGGACATTGAGGTGACTTCATACTATTCTGCACCCACAGCTCAACAGGTTTCCGAATCAATAAACTCGCTTCACGAAAACTGGATTTCATATGTCGATATCCAAAAGGGGATTCTTAGGGGACCGGAAGAGCTTAAAGAGATTTATGAAGATTACCGCGAAAAGGTAGGAACCATGTCAAAGGTAGTGGGAGGTATATGTACTATTGACTCTGTATGCCCGACTAAAATGGCTTGTGTCGGATGTGGAGCAAAAGTTCCGCGTCCGGAATTTAAAGACGAAATAGCTGCCTTTTATAATTGGGCGGAGGAGAGTGAAAAACGATTTGAGCAGTTGGGTCTACTCCTTGAAGCAAAGAAAATGAAGATCGCAAAAAATAGAGCTAAAAATGAACTTAAGGAAATACAACTGATAGAGAAAT
This sequence comes from Paenibacillus dendritiformis, assembly GCF_945605565.1. NCBI lineage: Bacteria > Bacillati > Bacillota > Bacilli > Caryophanales > Paenibacillaceae > Paenibacillus > Paenibacillus dendritiformis. Next base: position 4,074,140 of record NZ_OX216966.1, read on the forward strand.
CTCAAAGGGATGAGACATATGCGCCGGAAATCCGTATCACCTCAAACAACTGAACTGGAATGGCTTCAAGCATCTTACGACAAGAAGAAGAACCGTTCACTTGAGCTTGGTGTAAAAGCGATTGATACGCTTATTAAAGAGGGTAAAACGGTTTCTTACCGAACTGTTTCGGACAAATCAAAGGTTATTGATCCAGAAGGAATAGGTATCCATCAAAACACAATTCGTAAGAACCAAGAACTTCATAATCATTTTCTTCAGTATAGAACAACCAAGGTTTATAATCCACGCAAAAGGTCATCTAAGCCCTTAGATAATGATCTGGATGCTTTCAGGCACATAAAACAGGATCGCGACATAGATCGAGTCAGACAGCGTTATATGCAGTTAACAAAGCCAGAATTGGTTGATCTACTGATTCGGATGGAACAGTATATTGCATATCAGAATCAGCATTGGCTGAAAAGTGAATTTGAGAAGTTTATCAACGAATGAATCCTATCTCTTTAACAAACAATAACCTTCAAAGAAAAGGGCAGATTAACTAATTCTTCCCTTTTAAGAATTTAACATAAATGTTAATTGACGGAGCAATTTGAGTGTGATAGCATAGGTTTAACTTAAAACGAAAAGGCTATGATGAGAAATAGTAGGTATTAGGGATCTCACAGAGAGAAGATGGTTGGTGCGAATCTTCATTGATCTAATACTGAAGCAGTCTCGGAGCTGTGAACCGAACAGAGGAATCTTAGTAGGCTTCAACGGAGTTCCACCGTTATTCAGGAAACAATATCGGAGATATCCCGTATTGATAGAGTGCAGAGAAATCTGAAATTAGGTGGTAACACGGACATAATAGTTCGCCCTAAGTTGACAAGGAAATATGTCAGCTTAGGGCTTTTTTGTTTTATTTCTTCTTGCATGAATATTTGTAATTTTCCAAAAATAATTAATAATTGATGGGGGAGTTCTTTTGAAAAATTGAATTTCTGTGAGGGCGTGGGGTAGGAGATCAACTTATGCGAGAAGCTAAGTTAGTAGCGACGTCGATGGGGCATAGTTCAATCTATCTCTTCACGCATACAGCTCAATTTTATTATGAGATTGTCGGCACTGTTGAGCCACCAAATGTGCGCTATTCATCGGTAAACAAATAAAATGATTCTTGAAGTCTGACGACCCTTTCCCTACGGTCACATAAGCCTATCGGTCTCGTGAATACCAGGACGTTAGCCGAAAGAAGTTCTAAATTTAGGAGGAGTCTATATGATATTAGAAAAAGTTATAAATAGAATTGTAATACAAAGTGAATATAAGGATTTTGTTGATAAGTATATAGATAGTATACTTACCGAATTTAAAGGTAAGATTCATAGCATTTATATGTGTGGCTCGATTCCAAAAGGAACTGCTATACCTTTTAAGTCAGATGCAGACTTTACTATTGTATGTGTAAATCCCAAAGATATTGATTACGAAAGATTGTCAAATATTAAAGGCAGGCTTTTGGAGGAATATCCAATATTAACTAAGATTGATACGATAATTTGCTCGATTGACGATGTATTAAGTAAACCAAATGAGTGGGGTTTTTGGGTTAAGATAATTTGTGTTTGCGTATATGGTCATGACGTTGGTGAAAAAGTACCACCGATAATTATTTCTCCCGAGTTCATTTTAGACTTAAATACAGAGACCAAGGAGGAAGTAGATCGTGTACATAGAGGTTTACTTTCTAATGCTAGTGATAACTCATTGAAAACTAGATATATTAAAGGTTACTCTAAGAGATTAATTCGTGCATTATACTCTTTGGTTTTAGAAGATACAGGTGTATGGCAAGATGACATTATTATGATGAAAAATGCCATATTAAATTATTGTGAGATTGACTCCGCTTTAGTTGATTATCTGTATGCTTGTTACTTGGATAGTAATGTACTTGTTGAAGAGTTTCTGGGAATTGCAGATGAAGTGTATTGTTATTTTGAGAACGCCTTAAATGCAATGGCTGCTTCCAGAACTTCCTTCGGCTAACACCATATTGACGCTCCGGGTCACACTGAGAAGCGAGTGACCACATCCAGCCCCTAAGTCCGTCGGGACATCAAAAAAATAATTGTAAGAAGACAGGCAGCTGGTCACAGAAAATGATCAGCTGCCTTTGTCAGCTAACCGCATCAAGTTAAGGTTAGTGGGATACAGGAACTTATAAAAAAACAGAGTGAAAATAGAGCTATATAATGTATGACACTAAACTAAGATAGAGTATTAACAAGGGCTTTTCATGATTTATAGACATATGTACAAAATACGGGTTTTGTGAAACAGACAGTCCGAAAAATGCCGGAGACATTGACCACGATTAATTCTTTACCTTTTACTCGCATTTATTGCTTAGATAATAACTTCTACATTAATTAATATTAATGCTGCTTTCAAACTGTTTAATTAGCCACTCTTGATTGTTTTTGGCAATATATTGTTCTGCATGAATTAACATTTCAATAAGCTCTGACTTTGAATAATTCCTATATTTTCTCGTACGTTTAAGTTCGATTTTTGCTTTCTTTTTTAATGGACTTTTTGAATTAAAATGTAATAAATCATACGAATGCAATTCTGGATTAGATTTTACAGTATTTGGGCGGATGCCTTTTCCATCAATATCTAATTCTTTTGATTTTGCCGAAATACTTCTATAAGATACCCTTTCGCCATTCTGTATCAAACTATCAATGGCGAACTTCATCGGATCCTGGACTTCGGAGTCTTCATCTTTACTGGGAGGTCGGCCTGAAATAAAGCAAACTGTGGCAGCAATTTTTCGATGCTCCCCCACCTGGACTTAGCATTCTCCTTATATAAGGATACGAGCTGCTCTTCAAGTTGGAGCTCGGGAATTTGATCGAAAATTTTTGATAATGAGTCTTTATTAAATTCACAACTTTCCCCTCCACTAAATAATAACTTGCATCTTGTGTATTGATATCCCCTATTAATAGCAAAAAATGGACTATAAAACATAAAGAACTCCCGCGGTACAGTTGTTCACGGGAGTTCGTCTTCAATCTGAACCCGGCCTAAGGCCGGGTTGTATGAGATTGTTCTTCGTTTTGCGTCCACTTTTTAGGCAAATATTTATTGATCGTATGGATTCCCTCATTGTTGATTGCATAGTACATACATAATTCCCCGTTAGCATCCAGCTCGTAATGGACCTCGTCAATCAGTCCGTTTGCCTGCAAGGACAGCATATGATCCAGAAAGTTTGCTCTTGTAAATTGACGTTCTCCACCGTATTCGCTTTTCAAAGCGTCCATTGCATCATCAATATTTGCTTGCTGCACAGTGGACATGAAAAGCAGCACCCGGGAGCGAATCGGCAACAATGGCATTTGCTTACGCCTCCTTCTTTTTGAACAGATCCATTGGATTCATCGAAACTAAAAGCGCTCCAATTGTAATAATAACTGCGCCGGCAATTATTGTAGGAGTCAACGAACTACCGAGGAAGATAGCGGCAAAGACAACCCCCCACAGTACATAGGTAATGTTGAGCGACATTCCGACAGCAACGCCAACCATACTATTGGCCATATACCATGTCAGGAAAGAGATTGCCGTAAACAGGGCCGCAGCCGCAATAATGAGCATAGGCGACACGGAGCCAAGTACGGAAGTAAAGAGATCTGTCGCGCTGAAGATAGGTATCAGAACAGCAATATATACGAGTCCGGAAACGCCCTCGCGAATGGTAATGGCGATATTGGAATCAAGCATAGACATCCCGAAAGTAGCAAATACGCCTTCCAATCCCCAGCCAAGTGCGGCCACCAGAGCAAAAATAATGCCTAGTGTGAAATTATCCACTCCGCCTTCAGGCTTGACATAAGAAATGAGCGCCGCTCCGATAACACAGATGAACATGCCGACGGCCACCCGTTTATCAATCTTCTGCTTCAGGAACATTCGCGCGAAAATAGCACCAAACATAGGACAAAGCGCCGAAATAGGAATAGCCGCCGCTCCAGCCATATCAATTCCAACCAGATAGGCCCCGTTGGCGATTGGACCGCCAAACACCGCGGCAATTGCGACCATCAACCCCGGTATGGTTACCAGACTGCGGCCGATTTCTTTGATCATCCCTTTCTTGAAGTTCCAGATCAAAAGCCAGATTGCCGCCAAAGCATCATTGATCGCCGATGCCACTATAGGCGCCGCAAACGCTCCTACGACCCCCAGAAAAGGCTCTCTCACCATAGCCAGGGCAACAACAGTACTGTAAAGGCCGAACGTTAACCCGGAAATCAGTCCGTAAGCGATTCCATTTCTTCGGAAACGACTGTTCATCTTTTGTTTCAGCATGCCGGCCGAAGCCACTGCTTCCTTCATCATCCATACACCTCTGTTAAGTAGATTTGTCTTCGTAGATGTATCTTCATTGTATAGCAAAGCGGCCATTGCGCCTGTTACTAACCGTACCTCTTGTTGGACTTCCTGAATCACTTTTTTCTCCAATCTGGTACTATTCGTACTTTTAGGACGACATCGAAAAATAAAAAAACTCCCACCCAACACTTCGTCGGGGGAAGTTTCCTTGATTCTGTCTATAGAGCGTTTTTTTTAAACTCGAGCCAGAACGCTTTTTTTGTATTCCTTCGGCGTCATATTCATTTGCTTGTAGAATACCCGGTTGAAATAAGACGGATCGGTAAAGCCGCATTCTGTAGAGATGCGATAGGCGGGATACCCGGTAGTCTCAAGAAGCTTGCAGGCATGTGCAATCTTGAGCTTGTTCACATAATCCGTATAAGTAACGCCGAGCTCCCTTTTGAATATGCGGCTAAAATATTGGGCATTCATGTACACATGACTCGCCACCATTTGCAGGGTCAGCTTATCTTTGTAATTTTGCTGAATATAATCGATGGCTTCTTGAATAAAGCGCTGACATTCTTGAGCCGATTCGATCTGATAAGTTTCGGTTGCACCATTTTCTTCGGATTGAGCGGCCTTCTCCAGCCCCTTACGAATCATTTGCCGCAATTTTTCCGGCTTGACCGGCTTAAGCAGATATTCGTGTACCTGCAGACTGATTGCCGCCTGTGCAGAGGAGAAATCCGAGCTGGCGGACAAAATCGTCACGCAGGCGTTAGGGAGAAAGCGGCGAATTTCCTGTAACGAGGATATTCCATCCATTTCAGGCAGCATGATATCCATAAAAATAATATCCGGCCGATATTGCTTGGCGAGCTTAATCGCTTGCATACCGGTATCGCAAATAAGAAGCTTATCTTCAGCACCTAGCATTTCCTGCGCGATGGATTGAAGAAATTCCTGTTCTATCGGTTCATCTTCAACAAACATAACTATGCTCATTGCATCATCACCTCGCATTTGGTTGGGTGGGGATGCGGATGTTAATCGTGCTCCCGCTGTAATCAGATTTCACGATCGATAACCCATACTCTTCTCCGAAATAACGCTTCAAACGGCTATCGGTACTCCGGAAACCCACGCCGATCTTGCTGTCCGGCTGATGAATGAGCTTTAGTACCTCCGGCGAGAACCCGTTGCCATTGTCGATAACAGAAATGGTGATATCATTTTTGTACTTTTCGGCAATCAGACGAACGGTTCCTCCATCCCGCTTAGGGGTAATTCCATGAATTACTGCATTTTCCACAATAGGCTGAATCACCATATTCGGAATGCGATAAGCCTTTAATTCATTAGGAACAATGATTTCATACTGTAGACGGTTCTTGAAACGCGCTTTTTGTATATACAAATACTTCTCAATGTTATCCATTTCAGATGCGATGGTATGAAGCTGATTATCCTGCTTCACATTGTATCGCAGTAAATCGGACAGGCAATAGATCAATTCCTCCGTCGTATGGGAGTGTTCGAAATAGGCGATGCGGGCAATGGAATTCAACGTATTGAACAGGAAATGCGGATTGATGACGAGAGACATATTTTTGGCTTCTAAGTCAATCACTTTCTTCTCTAGTATTTCCTTTTCCGCAGACAGACGATTGATAATCCCTGTGTTGTCCTGCTCGCTTTCAGCGATGTCGAGCGCAATATTCCTTGCGATATGATGGCAAAGCTGCTCGTGAATATCTGTTTGATCCTTGTCAATGGTTGGAAAAGCCGATATCGCCTTCGCGACAAACTCCAAATCCAGCCCCTTCATTTCGGCCAATTCCGCCGTGTTAATCAGATACTTCTGAAATTCCCTCTCCTGGGAATACGCTTGCATCCCCGATATGAAGCCAACAACCTCATCTTTGACTATAATGGGCAGCAAAATATTCTCCATGCCGTAACAGCAAACGAACCGCCCCTGTTCGCCTGAAGTAAAGCGCTTCAAATAATCCGCGCAAGGCCGCGTAGGATTCTCCCAACAAATATGCCTGCAGAAATCAGGGGATGGATTGAACTCCAGCAACACGTCCCCATTGTTATCGTGCAGCAGCAGCGAGAACTTGGATAGAGACAGGATGCCGCTGTATCGTGCGTATACTTTGGTTGCGATCGGACTATTGGTTTTCAGCATAATCTCGTTGCACCCTTTCACCGAAAATGAACGGGAAAATAGATGTTTCATGCTAAATTTTTCACAATATATCATCTCTATTATAGCAATTTTCAACCTGTTTGGAAATAGTACATCCCTCCTCCTCAAAACCCTATTTAGAGAAATGCACCACGACTACAACCGGGATCTCGCAGACAAAAATAAACAGGCCAGAACCCGTTTTACCGGGTTTTGGCCTTGTGCAAAGCATCGAAATAAATTATTGCTTACCAGCGGGAAGAATGTGTTCCACTTCACTGTGAGGACGAGGAATCACATGTACGGATATCAGTTCCCCTACGCGCTGTGCGGCTGCGGCACCAGCGTCCGTTGCCGCTTTCACCGCACCTACATCGCCACGTACCATTACGGTAACAAGGCCGCCGCCTACCATCTCTTTGCCAATCAGGGTGACATTGGCCGCTTTGACCATTGCATCTGCTGCTTCGATAGAACCTACCAAACCTTTTGTTTCAATTAAACCCAATGCTTCCGATTTCATGTTACATTCCTCCTAAAAGTTTTGTAAGATTATAGCGCTAGCTTACCGAACAAAACTTGCTTCGGAAGCATAGGCTTATTTTATAGCTTTTTTAATTATTCCTTAGCAGCCGGAAGGATGATCTCCACTTCGCTGTGGGGACGAGGAATCACATGTACCGACACGAGTTCCCCTACATTCTTCGCGGCCGCGGCGCCAGCATCCGTTGCCGCCTTCACAGCACCTACATCGCCTCGTACCATCACGGTAACAAGGCCGCCGCCTGCCATCTCTTTGCCAATCAAGGTGACATTGGCCGCTTTGACCATAGCGTCCGCTGCTTCGATAGAACCGACCAGTCCTTTTGTTTCAACCAAACCAAGAGCTTCCGATCTCATGTTCATTTCCTCCTAGCGATTTTTTATGATTGTGACAACAGACGCCGATGTGAGATCCATCGCGTTAGCCTCTTCAACGTCGATATGACAGTCGAGAGCGGCGTCACTGCTAACTCGGATTGCGACCTGATTGTACCCTCCGCCCCGGAGACCATCAAATTGAATACTGACCATTTCTCCGTTGGTTACGCCAAAGTAAAGGGCATCATCAGGCGTCATATGAATGTGGCGCTGTGCAACCATCAAGCCGCTGGTAATATATACGCTTCCCTTAGGCCCGACCAACGTGATGCCCGGTGTGCCTTCAAGCTCCCCGGATAAGCGCACTGGAGCTTTCACGCCCAGCTTAAAACAGTCTCCCCGCATAATTTCTACCTGGCTCTGTCTCCGCACTGGGCCGAGAACACGCACTTTTTCGATGGCCCCCTTGGGACCGCAGACCGTAACGGTCTCATTACATGCATACTGACCAGGTTGGGACAAATCACGCATTTTGGATAGCGTATATCCGGCTCCGAAGAGCGTCTCCACATCAGCCTGAGAAAGATGCACATGGCGGTTTGAAATCCCTAAAGGGATGGAGCGAGTCTCCTTTTCCGCCTTGCCAGCACCGGATACAACCTCCATTAACAAGGAAAGCACTTGCTCATAGTTCCCCATCAGCTGTCACCGCTTTTCTGCAAAATAGACATCAGCTCATCGACCAGATTCAACAGCAGCGCATCCTCCTGTTGCTTCGGCGGTTGTAGAGAGGAAACAGAATAAGGGCTTTGTGCCGTACAGTCCTTAATGCCATAAGCCACACGCTTGATATTAATCAAGTGCTGTGGTCCCACATTATCTGAAGTGGCGCTGCCGCCCCAGGTTCCACATCCCAAAGTGAAGGCCGGAGCAAGCCCAGTGCTTGCGCCCACGCCGCCCTGAGTGGAACCTGTATTTACCAAAATGCGGAATACAGGCTTTTGCGCAAATTCCATGACCATATCGTGATTCTGTGTATGGATGGAGAAGCTATGGCCTATTCCTCCATTACGCAGCAGCTGGACACTTAGATCACAAGCCTCACGCCAGTCCTGTACAGTGTAAAATGCCAATACAGTAGTAAGCTTTTCATAGGACAGCGGGAATTTCTCTCCCACGCCCTGCTGTTCGCCCAACAGCACCTTGACCCCTGCTGGAATTTGAATGCCGGCCGCTTCTGCAATCACCTGAGGCGAACGTCCCACCAGTCTTGAATTCATGGCATGGCCTTTTACAAACAGCTTGGACGCGACTTTGGCAGTTTCCTCCTGATTCATAAAGTAACCGCCCTGACGCTCAAACTCCGCGATCACCTGAGGACGGATGCATTCCTCTACGATAACCGCCTGTTCAGAGGCGCAGATTGTACCATAATCGAAGGTTTTGCTGGCAATGATATTTGCTACTGCCTTTGGAATATCAGCGGTGCGCTCAATATAGGCCGGTACATTGCCCGGTCCTACCCCCAGCGCCGGCTTGCCCGCACTGTAGGCGGATTTCACCATCGCCGAGCCGCCTGTGGCGATAATCATGGCGATTTCATCGCACTTCATCAGTTCCTGCGTCGCTGGCATAGAAGGCTTGGTAACGCAGCCAATGATTCCTTCGGGAGCCCCTGCCTCGACAGCGGCTGCGTGCATGAGTTCTGCGGCCCGCATGATGGATTTCTTAGCCGAAGGATGCGGCGAAAAGATGATTCCATTACGAGCCTTTATCGCAATGATCGATTTGAAAATCGTAGTGGATGTCGGATTGGTCGATGGAATAATGCCCATGAGCAGTCCAACAGGCTCGGCAATCTCTATTAATTGATTTGTCTTATCCTCGCGGATAACCCCAATCGTTTTCGTATCCCGAATGGATTCATACAGCTCCGTGGAAGCCAGACGGTTTTTGAAGATTTTATCCTCAATCTTGCCAAATCCGGTTTCCTCCACGGCCAGCGCAGCCAGTTCCGCGGCATTGACCTCCGCTGTCCGCACCATGTTTTGTACAATTTTGTCAATCTGTTCAGCATTGTACCCTGCAAGGATATCGGTGGCGGCTTTTCCTGCACGGGCCAATTCCCGCGTTTCCTGAATCGATTGCAAGTCATAATCAAAATTTTCCAAATGAAATATCCCCCTCTCGAATCCTGCTTACTGTTGATAATAATGCCGGAACCGCTTGAGCAGTTTCACCTTGTTGGCCTTGGAAATGGTCGTCATGCTCATCCCATACGCAGGACCGCACTCTCTGGCCAGTCGGCGCAGCTTCACGGCTGTCATCGATTCCAGTTGCTCCATTGCTTTGTCAAGCCCGGCTTCCTTTACCAGCACGTCAATCTGGTGTTTGAATGGACTGTCCAGCACTGCCTGGTCTCCATCTGCCGGATTTTCATTGTCCGTTTCCGGACTGGCGTCTTCAGACGCAAGATCCTGAGCGGGATCGGCCGCCAGTACAGGGAAGCCTTCTTCACCACCGCTATTGATTGAGACATCGGGCAGCGTGTTCAATGGAATATCGAGAGCCGTATCCAATGGAACATCAGACGCTGCATCCGGTTCCGGAGTCTGCTTCGTCGTTTGCTCGGGCATCTGCTCCGCAAACTGTTCTGCTGCCTGATTATGCTGCACTGGCAGCGCCGGCTCGTCCTTCTCCTTGGCAAGGTTCGAAACGCTGCGCCGGCCGATGAGGCTCTCAATGTCGTTGTGGGGTCTTGGAATGACATGCTGGCTGACCAGCACATCACTGCCCAATTGTTGCGCCGCGGAGGCCCCTGCTTCCACGGATGCTTGAACAGCGCCGACATCGCCGGTAATCGCGATCGTCACTAGCCCGCCGCCCACATTGCACTTTTCTATCAGTTCTACCTGAGCTGATTTGAGCATGATGTCCAGACATTCAATCGCCGGAAGAAGACCCCGCGTTTCAATTAATCCAAGCGCCTGCATGCTGTCACCTCCTGTTACTGCAGCTTCCGATCAGGCTCGCCCGCCGGATACGTCATATAAAACATCCTCGCGCAGGCCGACGATCCCTTGGTCGCTTTCACCCCTTTGGGGATGAAGAGCACATCCCCCTCATGGGCGGTGAACGTTCTCTCGTTCAAAGTGACATCAAGCGTGCCTTCCAACACGATATAAGTTTCTTCGCGGGCCGTCACCTGCGAGAAGCTATCGTGATCGACAGTCAGAAATCCTGCGCTCATGGAACAATCCGGCTTCCCGATTACCTCTTGACGATATACCTTGGCACCAGATGTTCCCGTTTCGCAAGCTTCCATTTTTACTGTCCGGCCCCGCACAAGTTTCAAGCCAGTCGGATCCGTTTCCGCCTGATAAGGTGGCTCAAGAGCCGTTCCCAACAGCTTTTCAACCAGTCCTTTTTCCGATAACAACTTGAAAAATTTAAAAATGGCATTCATGTCGAGATCATCCTGAGTTTCGCAGCCTGTGGCCTCGGAACTCAAAGTCCCACATGGCTCATGGGTAAACTCCATCCCCAGCTCCCTTGCCTTATCTCGGGCCGCCGGTGTCACAATCGTGTTACTGTCAATGCAGCACCGCTTCTGTCCGGAAGCCACCCATTCCTCCACATCCGCAGCGCATATCAGTTTTTTCACAGTTCTCGCCCCTTCTCGCTGCATTCGATTTCTGTTCGAATATTTATTCGAACACGCAGTCTGCGTCAATGATGCCGACGACGGCGGCATCCACAGGAACATCGTCTGTATGCAGCATTTTGCGGGCCGAAGAGCCGGTGCAGACAATCACTCGATCGCCTATTCCAGCGCCGATCGTATCGACTACAATCAAGCGGCGCCCGTCGTCGCTTCCACCAATCACCTCGGCCAGCATCAGTTTCATTCCCACAAGGGAATCTGCTTTACGGGTAGACCAGATATTGTGAATCAATTCAGCCGCAATCATAGCAGTCCTTCCTCCCCGCTTTTCCGCTCCTCCGCTTAATCTCGGCGATGGCGTCCTCTACGGAAGCGGTGTCACCGAAAATGGCGAGAAGAATCATGTTCTGCGGGCAGCTGCCGCGAATATCCTCCACTGTTACGCCCACCACTTTTTCAGCTACATCAGCAGCCCATACCATATCAATCAGCCTTCCCTGCACCAGTCCGACTGCGTCGCATTGGGGAACTTCCCGACTGCTGGGCGCTCCTCTGCGACGCAGCAAAATGTCCAGCGTCCCCTTGGAAGGAGATTTAATAATCCGAAATTCCACTCACATCGCCTCCTGTGTACAATTCAGAGCAATGCCCAGCGGTGTGATAAACAGGGGGTTGCTAGGCTTATAGGTAGCAATGCCGGTCTTTTGCTCCATGATCGTCTCCATCCCGGACAGGCAGCAGGTGCCCCCTACCAAGTACAATTCCTTGACCTCATGGCCCGCAACATGGCGGTTGACGATGGAGGCAACCTTATCGATGACCGGCCGGAGCAGCGGCAGCAATTCTTGGTGATGGGCAGGGTCGCGCTTAAAGCAGTCTGCTTCTGAAAAACTCATCTGGTATGCCCCGGCAATGACTAAAGAAAAGTGGGTGCCACCCGTTGCTTCGTCGGCGATATAGACAACCTTGCCATCCTTCAGAATCGAAATGCCCGTCGTACCGCCGCCAATGTCTACAATGGCTCCATCGGATATTTGCAGCACGGCATTAGCCGCCGTAGGTTCATCCAGTAAAGCCGTAACTTCAAAACCCGCACCCTGGAGCACATGCTTGATGGCGCCAGCATCCAGTAAATCGGTTCCAGGAGGAATCGCCGAAGCCGCATATTCAAGTTCTGTACCCAATTGCTGCTCCAACTGTGCTTTAAGCTCCCTAACGATCTGTATCGCTCCCAAGTAGTCCACCACCATTCCGTCGCGGACGACATCGGCGTAGCGGTAAGCTCCCGCCACCGGCTTCCGGGTGTCATCTAACACCGTAAGCACCACACAGGCCGTTCCCAGATCCACACCGGTATAGTAGAACGAAGACCGTCCTGGAATCGGTTTCTGGATAACTGCTTCAAATTGCTTTAGGAGTTGATCGCAGTATGCAAAGGGTTTTGTCTCTGGCATGTTCTACCTCCCGTAGTTCTGCAAATAAGCGAGCTCAATGCGTTAATTATATAGTTGATTCCAGGAATAACAGGTTTCTCCGGCTTTTCATGGGGACTGCCTGCTGCGGCTTCCAACACCGCAAACCCAAGCTCCCGCAAAGCACAGCGCAAACGGTGGAGCAAAGCAATTTCTCTGCCCTTTTCCAACTGAATGTGAAACTCGGTTACCTCAAAGCAATCTCCCGCATCCTCAAAAAGAACATCGGCAGGAATGCCGGTACAACCCTGGAAAAATAAATCGGCAGTGGACGCGCCGCCTCCTTCCCCTTTCTGGAGGGCCGAAAACAGCCTCGACAGCTCTAGCACCTTCTGGGCGAGCAGCACATCCCGCTCCAGCAGCTCCTGCCCGGTTAACAAGAACAGGGCTGAGACGGATTGCATCTGACAGCGCAGCTTCCCGCGCCGCCAATCCCGCTTTTCCGCCTGTTGCTCCGGATTGGGGAGCGGCTCTTGCTTTTGTTCTTGATTTTGCTCTTGCGTACTATAGGACACGGCGATCTGGCGATCCGTCAAAAACTGGCGCGCCTCCGGCGTCAATCGGCTTCCATGCTCCACCATGTAGGATGTAAAAGGCTCTATCCTGTACACATTGCGCAATTCCATTTCGGTAATAAATTTCATGGTATCAACTCCACTCTTATTACCCGAACAAATAACGTTTCAATTCCCCGATTCCCCTTCCCACGGGAAGACTAATGCGGAAAAAGGGTTCGGTTATCCCGGTACGTTTTAAAACTTGTACACCGTAATTCTCATTTTCCAGCGCAAGATCAGTTTTCGTGATTACACCGACAACCGGCTTTGTGAAAGAAGACGCAAACCCGGGCGAGTAGACTTCCAGATGCCGGGACTGATCCACCAATATCAAAATGTGGCTCGCGTTCTGCGCCGTTGCAATCAAATGGCTGTACATCCAGGTATTCTCGACATACGCGCCCGGTGTATCGATCGTCTTCGGCCCGTAGATAATATCCTGCGTCCTCCGCAACGGGCGATCCGTGCCGTCAAGCGCATGGGCCAGCGTCGTTTTTCCGCAGCCTGTAGGGCCGATCAGCAAAATACGTTTTTTCATGTCCGTGTAATTTCCGCCGTCGCAAAACCCAGACTATTGCAGAACGTCTCAATAATGGCTCGCAGCGCTGTTTCCACACTGGCTATATCTCCGGTGAGAAGCACCGAACCAGTAAAGCGATCCAGAAAGCCGATTTCCACATCTGCCGCCTTGGTGGCGATATCGGCGGCAATAATGGAGGTTTCGCTGGGCGACAGCGTTAATATGCCAATAGCCCCCGCTTCATCGATGCCCAGTCTTTCATACATGTCAGGCACGGGTGAAGCAATCATATGGGCCAGCGTCACTTGTTTGCCCGGCACCGACTCCTGAATAATCCGGCCGAGATCTGGCCCAGCAGGCTGCTGCATCAACGACCTCGCCTCCTCCTCAAAGTTTTGCGAGTTTGCAAAGCGCTAGCGTTACCGAACAAAACTGGCTTCGAAAGCATCCGCTTAATGTTTGACTACCCGAACCGGGAGATCGTATTGGCTGATCTGACGTTCAATACGCTCCAGATCGGCTTCATTCAGGCTTAAATCGCGGTCAACGCCGTAAATCATATCCAATTGCCTGTATTTGTTAATTCCCAGCTTGTGATACGGGAGCAAATCGATGCCTTGAAAATTCCGGTATTCCTTATAGGGAAGCAGAAACTCCACCGTTTTGCGGATGGTGTCCGCATCATCATTGAGCCCCTTCATCAGCGGCATCCGCACCGTCACGTTATGTTTGCGGGTAATCAGTTCCCGCAAATTTTCGAGAATGCGCTCGTTGCGTACACCCGTCAATTGATAATGGCGGTATGAATCCATATGTTTCAGATCGTACAATATCAGATCGGTGAATTCGGCCATGGCCAAAATCGCTTCCGGTTTGGTATGCCCAGAGGTTTCAATGGCCGTATGGATTCCGGCGCGCTTGCACTCCTTGAGCAAATTGACCGCAAATTCGGATTGCGAGCATACTTCGCCGCCGCCCAGGGTGACGCCTCCGCCGGACGTCGTGTAGAACAGCATATCCTGCTCTACAATGTCCACAATTTCCGATACTGTCATATTCATCCCGGCGATAGAGAGCGCCCGCGCGGGACAAACCTTCTCACATTTCCGGCAGCCCATGCACTCGATTTTCCGGTCAACCACATGCTGCGGCTTGGACGGCTCCTGCGAGCCGGAATTGTCCAAACGGTGGATTTCCCGAGGACACGCCGCAACACATGCGCCGCAATCGTTGCACAGATCCCGTTGGTACATGACCTGATATTTCTTTTCCAGACCCTCCGGGTTAGCACACCACTGACAGCGCAGGGGACATCCCTTGAAGAAAATAAGCGTCCGGATACCGGGGCCGTCGTATATGGAATATTTTTGAATGTTGAAAATACGTGCCTGCCTTTCCGGCATACCTGACTCCATAGCTGTGGCTCCTTCCTTTGCCGCATATCTAAATGCCAGTATGTCTCTTCCCCGGCGTGCAGCGCCGGAGAAGAGGCACAGGGTTATTTTAGAAATGCTCAATCATCGTTCTGCTGATGATCTCATCCTGCACTTCTTTACACAATTCAACAAAGTATGCGCTATAGCCGGCGACCCGAATAATCAAATCACGGTATTGATCAGGATTTTGCTGCGCTTTAATCAGCGTTTCATTATCCACATAACTGAACTGCATTTGGCCGTTGCCGAGAATGGAGGCCGTCCGGAGCAGATTAATCAGTCCGTTCTCTCCTTCAGGTGTTTCCAGCAAACCGCGCAAAAGCTTGAAGTTATGCACCATGCCAATATTCATGGCCTCGACATCTATCTTGCTTATCGATTTGATGATAGCCGTCGGTCCCTTCTTATCATGGCCCTGGGTAGGGCTGATACCGTCGGACAGCGGCAACCAAGCTTTACGCCCATTGGCGGTAGCACCGGTCATCTCGCCGAAAGGCGTATTGTTCGAAATCGAAAGCGTGCCATGGCTGAAGGTAGAGTACAGCGTTTTAAATTTGCGATGATAGTTCTCAGTCCATCCAGTAATATCGGCTGCGATGCGATCGGCATAATCGTCGTCATTTCCGAATTTTGGCGCGTCCAGACAATCCCTGTGGATCTGCTCATAACCTTCGAAATCGGCCAGCAACGCGTCACGGATTTGCTCGAGCGAATATTTTTTGTCATCGTAAACCAGCTTCTTGATGGCAGCCATCGAATCGGCGTAAGTTGCCAGACCGGACCAAATCAAGCCAGGTCCCCAGTTATACATGGCGCCGCCGGCGGACACGTCGCGGCCGCTCTCCATCGTGCCTTCATACATGATCGACATAAGCGGCTTCGGCGCATAATCGCGGTGAACGCGCTGGCTGATTACAGTACCCACTGCGGACAGCTCGGTGATGTATTCTACCTGCTTCTTCACCGCCGCTTCAAATTCCTCATAGGTCTTGAAGTTGTTCAAATCGCCCATGTCCAATCCTGGCGTGCTTCCGTGCCAGAGCATTTTGCCGCGGTTAAGGACGAACTCAATGGCAATCGGCCACTGGGTGTATCCGGTGGAGGTCCACTGATACAAGCGTCCGGATTTTTGCGGCTCCACACAGCCCATCAGACAGTAATCGCGGGCATCTTCGATACTGCAGCCCTTCATCAGCATCATCTTGATGTGGGAATCGTCAAAATGGCAGGCCGGGAAGCCCAAACCCGCACGGACGACATCCACAATCTTCTTCAAGTATTTCTGAGGAGAATTATTGTGGATACGGCAAGCGAGTGAAGGCTGATAAACGCCGACATGACGAACTGCATCCATGAGCAGATAAGTCAAGTCGTTGCAGGCGTCGCCGCCCTCTCGTTTTTGCCCGCCGACACACATATTGACGAATGGCTGGTAGCCGGCAAAGAACTTGGAGCCGCCCGCGCTGGAAACCCACATCATTTCCGAGCATTTGATTAGGAAACAGCCTGCAATCTCGAATGCTTCAAACTCTGTTAGACGGCCGGCTTTTCTGTCCGCCTCATAGAAAGGATACATATATTGGTCCACACGGCCGACAGACATGCCTGTCTGATTTTCTTCCACCACGAGCAAAGATTCTACGGTCCAGACCGATTGCATTGCCTCATGGAATGTAGTCGGCGCATGAGCCGGTACGCGTGCGTTGATCTCGCCGATTTTTTGCAACTCTGCCTTGCGCTTCGGATTGGTTTCTTTAGCGGCCAGCTGGTATGCGTATTCAGACATCCGTTTGGCATACGCCATCACGCCTTCAGTCGTATCCAGCACGGATTTATAGTAATAGATTTTGTCGATGTCTTCAGGGTTTTGCATGGACAGCTTCGCAAGATGCTCCTTGGCTTCCCGCTGGATATCCAGCATCCCTTTCTTCATTAAAATGACATCGTAGCCTGGATTGGAGTCTCCGCCGCCGTTGATCTGATGATAGGAAAGATCGCTGACGAATGCTTCGCCGGAAAACTCCCAAAGACCAGCATCCCGGTATTGCTGTTCACATATTTCATCCACCGATTTGCCTTCCCAGAACGGGAACAGCTCCTCGCGCATAATCCGCTTGTCTTCCTCGGAGATGTAGAACGGATCCTGAGGACGGTTGTGAATGGTGTCGAGCTCATCCCGGGTCCAGCGCCAAGCGATGTCAGGCGAGAAAGCGCCCGCGCGCGGCGCGCCGCAAGGATGACCAACGATCAACTCGTTGTCCTGGATGAGCAGCGGAGCCTCTTCACACGCTTTGCGGAAAGCCTTGGCACGCAGCATAATCGCTGGCAGACCTGGATTTTCCTTGTATACCTGAGTAAAGGCTCTGGCACGATAGGTTGTAATGCTTGGCGTAGCGGTCAAATAATGTTCTTTCAAACCCCGCAAACGCTCGGTCATTCCTTCCGGGTATGCGCATTCTTCCTTATGAAGCTGGCCGAGGCTGTTTTCAACCTGCGGCTTAGCCCCTTTATCCGAAAGCTCTTTTGAAATTCCCTGGAACAGCTTCATGATCGCGGCTCGTTCTTGGGGAGCCATGGCCTTCGTTGCTTCAGCAAATTTGCTTGAAAACTCGTGAATGTTCAATATTATTCCCTCGCAATCTTGTGAGATTATCATTTAGAGGTCGCATTTAAAAGCTTTTACGATAAATGTGCACCAACTCTTCTGCTGTTGGCTGACGAGGATTGGTTGGCGTACAGCGGTCAGCCATCGCGGTCTGTGCCATGCGGGACAACGCCTCGTCAAATGCATCCTGGTCAACCCCAAGCTCACGAATTCCGTGTTCGATACCGATGGAACGCTTCAGCTTGCCAATTGCCTGGATCAAACTTACGGTTCCTTCACGGGCGGTCCGTGCCGGCAAGTGCAGCAGCGAAGCGAGCCTAGCATAGCGTTCGCAAACCCTGTCTATGACTTTTCCGCCCAGGTTGGCGTTATACTCCATTACCGCCTCTAGAAGCAGGGAATTCACCCGTCCGTGAGCAATGTGAAACGTTCCGCCAAAGGCGTGGGACATACTGTGAATGATACCAAGACCAGCGTTAGTAAATGCCATTCCCGCCATACAGGACGCATTCTGAACCCGATCCCGCGCCTCAGCATCTGCCGGATCATGATACAGCGTTTCCAGATGAGCAAATACCAATTGGACGGCTTTTTCGGCTAACGCATCGGTAAAGTCGGTCGCTTTGGTAGAGACATAAGCCTCCAGCGCATGGGTAAGAACGTCCATTCCGGTGTCCACCACGATTTTATTTGGCAATTGCTTGGTAAGGGTGGAATCGAGAATCGCTATGTCCGGTGCGATAAAATCGTCCACGATCACAATTTTGTCTCCATCCACCGTAATCACCGAAAAGTCGGTCACTTCCGATCCGGTGCCGCTGGTGGATGGAATGGCGACAAACGATGGTTTCACAAAAGGCTCGTCTTTCTCCTGCGCATATTGCCGGGCGAAGTACAGAACACCTTTCGCTGTATCAATGACGGAGCCGCCGCCCAGCGCCAGTAACACATCAGCGCCGCTTTCCCAATACACTTGAAGCGCTTCAGCCACAATACTCACGCTCGGATCGGGCTTAACACCGGTAAACACGGTAGTGGAGATTCCACCGCTTTGCAGCAGATCAACCACCTGACCCAGATATCCCAGCTTCTCCATCATCTGATCGGATACGATGCAGGCTTTCGTGCCTCGAATTTCCGCTAGTTTTTTCAGTGACTGTTCGCCTGAAAATACCTTCGATTTCATAACAAAGATGTCGTTTATCACGGGCACCTCCCTTGAATTTCTGCAGATAACCTGCCCCTAAGATGGAAGGGCATACCGGGCAATGATCTTTTCGATGTCCGGGTGTGGGTTGGGAATAACGTTTGAAGAGTAAACCTCGGTCCCCATCGCCTGTACAGCGGCGACACCAGCATCTACTGCAGCCCTTACAGCCCCTACATCTCCACGAACAAGGACAGATATATAACCGGACGCCACGTTTTCGTAACCGATCAAATCTACATCGGCCGCTTTACACATGGCATCCGCCGCTTCCATGACGAATACAATTCCAAAGGTTTCAATGAAACCCAGTGCATCATGCTTGCTCATGAACCTGTCTCCCCTCCCGGCAATTATGCGTTAATTGCATGCGCTTTCACGATTCCTGCAATAGAACGGAGCGGACGCGGCATCACATTATGGGCAGTGACCTTGCCAATCTTCGCTGCCGCTTCAGCGCCAGCCTCTACTGCCGAACGAACTGCCGCGACATCACCTTTTACCATTATCGTTACGAGCGTGGAACCAACATTCTCGTAGGATACCAGAACAACATCTGCTGCTTTAAGCATAGCGTCCGCCGCTTGGATGGCAGGAACCATGCCCAAAGTTTCCACAAGCCCGAGAGCTTCTTCTCCCCGGTATTCCATTCGAACCTCACCTCACCTGGGTAATTTCTATTTGTGAATCCGCTGTAATATCAGATACTCAACTCCTACTTGCAGGTTAACATAGGATCGACCCGTTATTATGGAAGATTCGGTAGCTGATTTTAGTATTCTAATGCCCCTTTTACCAACAATCTGGTACAAAAACGTCTTTCTTGCATCACAAGTACCAGAATGCCCTCAAGCTCGTTCGTTTCATTGAATTTCTCCGCCTATCTTGCTATAATTGTGGCAAAATCTGTGCGGCGAATGTGTGCCATGTTTAACGCATGCATATGGAATGCCGAGAAAAGGTCATCATGAAACCTCTAAACGACTTTTTATCCAAACAAATAAATATGGAAGACCTGGTGCAGCAAAAACTACGTCTTTTTTTTGAAGATGATCGTATTGTTTTTGACAAATCTCGTTTTGCGGGCGGGTTGACCAATTATAACTACATTATGAATATCCACGGAACGGAGTATGTGATTCGTAAGCCCGGTAACCTGACGGATCAAATGATCGACCGCAGGATAGAACGTGTGAACAACTGCATCGCTTCGGAGTTTGGCGTGAATTCGGAATGTATATATTTTGATGAGGAAAGCGGCATTAAGATCAGCAAGTATATTCCCGATAGCAAAACGCTAGCCGCGGCAGGCCCCTTGGCTTTGCAAAGCCTGAAGGCCGTTTCTTCTTTACTGAAGAAGATTCATGGCAGTCCCAAGCACTTCCCTAACCAGTTTGATTGGCTCAGTGAACTTGCCAAATATGAAGCCATTGTCACGCAAATCAACGGAGAATTGTTTTTTGACTACGCCTCCTTAAAAGAGCAATTGCTTCGTTTTATGGAAGTGAATGTCAAGCATGTCATTTCCGTACCTTGCCATAATGATACGGTTCCCGAGAATTTTCTTGTAGATGGGAATGGCAGTGTCTATTTGATAGATTGGGAATATTCCGGAATGAACGATCCGGCCTTTGATATTGCCGCGTATATCATCGAATCGCGTTTGACAGCAGAGGCGATTGACCAACTGTTTGAAGCCTATTACGGCAATACGTTTACGCAGGATGATCTGATGAAGGTCAAATGTTATATGATGGCCCAGGATTTGTTATGGACGGTATGGGCCCTGCTGCGCCATTATACGGGGGATGATTACCTGGATTACTGCTCGCTGCGCTATAACCGCCTGCGTCGAAATATTCAAGTATTAAGCATGCAGCCGGATTACCCTATTGCCGACATGGTGATGCGTTAGCACTCGTCGTTGCTTGCTCTGGAATGAGAAACTTTCGGAGGTTAGATCATATACAAAAACCTGTACTTTCTTATCTGCATGGATAAAAAAGTACAGGTTTTTTGTAATTTGACAATGTGAGTCTGGAGCATCTAAAATGCCTCGGATTGCACGGTGCACTCTTCCTTGAGACTTTTTGGTGTTGCGTCCAGCACATTACGAATAAAATGCGATCACTTCACATTCGCTAGACTCATTCTAATTCCGGGAAACATGTATACTATGTTTTTATCGGCATCCAGCGCCACTGTCATTTTCGTATCTTCTTTTTGCTTGAAGCAGAAATCTCCGAAGCTGTCCCATTTCACTTCAAGTCCCTGGATGTCCATATTGAACAATTGTTTCGCAATCGGTGCAACGATTTCTTTCACTTCTTTTTCCGTGATATCTTTGTTCGACATCACCCGTTCTCGCGACAAATCATAGACATATTCTGTTCTCCCTGTCTTTGCATCCAAAGCCAGCATAACATCATCGCTTCGGAGCTGCCATTGATTTTTTTTAGTGTCACCCCTAAGCAGCGCTTTCGTTACGTCAAAATCACGGCCTAATGCCGTTTCCACTGCTTTGGTTGCCTTTTCCAGAAGCTTTGGATCAAGATCGTCCTTGGCCATTTCGATTTGGGCCTCTACACGAGTCTTTGTCGAATGATTCGGATTATTCTTCCATAAATAGGCAGTGAATCCTTCCCCTCTTAACACATATGTGTAGAAAGGCGTCTTTTTTCCTTTATTATTATTGTACTGACTGACATGAACTTCTTTATCAAATGTATACTTTTTCTTCGCATCCAACCCTTTTAACACGTTCAGAACTTCGTTCTGATCCTCCGTACTGACTTTATCGATGGATTGGTTGCCGGTAATAGTAATGATTTCTCCTGTTTTTTGTTGATAGTCAATGCCGTATTTTCCATCTGCCGACTTAACCTCCACTAGACCGCTTATGTGTTGGGAAGCATCCTGCAGATTCAGCTTAACCTCTGTCCCCGCAAATTCTTTTACTGCTTTTTGCAGCTTGGCAGCCATCGTTTTGTCGATTTTAATTTTCTTGACCAATAGCTGTTCTTTCTGCACCTCTTGCGCTGCCTCAGCTCCTGCAGGAATCGGGCCTGCCAAGGTTATAACCATACTAGATACGATCATAGTCGCTAAAATAGCTTTTTTTAGATTCATATTATTGTCTCCTTTGTGTCATTGTATGAACATCCTTTTTTTATACTAACATGCAATATCCAATATTTAACTTACCTTTCTATGAATATAATCTTAAGAAACAATAAAAAAAACGAAATGTCCTTATCTTCATTTCTTCGCTATATGGCATATAGACGCTGGATGGATGATTTTAACTGTATTTGTTTTTTGAAAAATGTTACATTGTTTTGGGCTCAATAGCGCAAAGTGTTCGTGTTCGATATGTGTTATTGGGATAACGCGCAAGTCGGGATATACGTTTAGGCTCATATTAGTTTATAGTTGGGGAGGGCGTCGGCATGGACAAGAATTCGGTGTATCGAACTAACATTATAGGCGCTGGCGAGGTTGGCAGCGCTATCTCGATCGATATGGACCAAAATTCGGTGTATCGAACAAACAGCTTCTATTGGGATACAAAAGGAAATGACTTCTTGGGAGCAATTGTGCTTCCTTTTTATGGAGCATTTGTCTCAGAAGAAAAATTGCAGCTTTTTGGCGATGTCTCCGGGAAAAAGATGCTGGAGATAGGCTGTGGAAACGGTCAATCCTTGCAATATCTCGGGGAACGCCAAGCATCTGAACTATGGGCTGTCGATATATCAGAAAAACAAATCGAAAAGGCAAAGCAACATTTGACGGCATGCGGCCTTTCAGCAAAATTTATCTGCTCTCCCATGGAAGAAGAATGCGGCATACCAATGAATTATTTTGACTTTGTGTATTCGATTTATGCCATAGGCTGGACCACCGACCTTGAGGGCACTTTTTGCCGTATCGCTTCTTATCTTAAAAAAGATGGCGTATTTATTTTTAGTTGGTCTCACCCTATCCATAAATGTGTAGGTGCAGAAAATAATATGCTTGTTTTTAAAAAATGTTATTTCGATGAATCTTGGTATTCGGTATCCCTTGATGAAGGTACGCTGACATTATCGGACCGTAAGCTATCAACCTATGTGAATGCGTTGGCAAAAGCGGGATTTGTAATTGAGCAAATGATTGAGCAATCCGATGATGAAATTATGCAATCCGATAACAGCGATTTTGCAAAAAAAGCAAAGATGCTTCCTGTTACTTTTGTAATCAAAGCAAGAAAACTATAGTATCCGACTCCCTCCAACAAGATACCTTTGATGATAAAAGCATCTCCCGTCTGGTCATATCCCCGTCAAGTAGACAGTTGAAAATGAGTTAATTTACACGGCGAGCGATTCCGGGTATTCTACCGGTGATCGGTCGCCTAATTTTTTCTGTGAAAACTGCACAATTTCCCTGGAACCGGTAGGCGAAATCCGCATAACTGCGCGATTGTTCCAGACACGCCGATTCGGTAAGCTTGTTCGGTAGCTTGTTTGGTAGCTTGTTTGGTAAGCAAAATCCTGCTAAAATACAGCAATTCGATATGGACTTCTGCAGCAGAAAGGGAATCCTGCACAACGGCAGCAATTTCACCCGTTTCCCTTCAACTTAGCTCAAAAGGGCCTAAATTGATGCAGCTGTGCAGCAATTTCTCGGAAGGTGGACTCACTGAGCCGAAATTCCTGTAAAATCGCATCAATTCCCTGCAATAGATGGCGAAAGACCCGCTTCCACCCCCGAAAACTTATAAATTGTATAATATTAAGAAAAAAACCGCTTAGCCGCGCTGCTAAACGGTCCATTATGCTACATCTGAATCGACTCAATCATCTCTTGAACAGCCGTCTGCCACTCGTCTTTCTCATTGGCTGGAGCAACAAATTTAATTTCAAGATGTGCCCCATCTAATTCCGTCCATCCGACGAGACGATAAGTGTCACCCTTCTGGGATGGAATGATGACTTCATTGATCGCAATGTGCTTCCCATGCACGAGCATCGTCTCATTCTTCAACCACTCTAGCTTTTCTCCTTCACTATCTTGTTCCAAGATCGACTTCATCTTCAATCGTGCCCCATCGATTCCAGCATCGGTCACCCTTTGCTCTTGATCATGTAGCATCTCGAGCCTAACTTTGTTGTGGCTATCCGTATAGACAAGCTTCGAGTCCGATGTCTCATTCGTTTGCACCTCTAAACCCGGCGGGAGCTTCAGTGACATCATATTCGAGAACACGTTAATTCTTCCTTGCTCATGAGCCTCAGTGTCCGCAGTCTTATTATCTTGTTCTTCTTGCCCTTGCTCCCGCTCCTCCTGCTGCGGAGTCAAAGAGACCCTCTTGGGCTCACCAGCATTCTTCTCCTCGCTGCCTAAGAAGCTGCAAGCAGAAATGCTGACTGCTACCGAAAGCACCAATAGAACCATCCACTTTTTCAACCTGTTTCGATCCCTGTCTCTTCGCATTTGCATCTACCCCCATCCGCGTCTATTCATTTAAATAGGTCGTCACACGGTTTGCGACCAATTCCGCAACCGCTTGGGCCGATTTTTGACCGCTATAATAAGCCTTCGCTTCTTCTTCGATAATCGCTTGAATCTTCGACTCGTTCTTTTGCGGCGTGGCCGCATCAGCCAGCATCTGCTTGATCATGTCGATGTCTGTCTTCTGAATCGGGATCGAGGATCCCGTTGGCAACTCGATAGCGCCTTTGTCCGCAAGATCCTTGAACGTCTTCTCGTTCACCTTTTTATTGACAGAGAACCCTTGCAGTCCAGGCATCGTCTGTACTTCCTCGGACAATAAGAACTTCATAAAGTCCCACGCTTCCGCCTGCACCTTCGAATTCCGGTTTATCCCTAATACCTTATGCATCAAGAAGGTGCCTCCAGCCTGCTGCCCAGCCGCGAGCGGCTTGCGATAGATCCTTCCTTGCTCATAAAAGAGCCCTGGCCCTTCGAAATAATCTTCAGGAGAAAGGATCAAAGAAGGTGCAAAAAAAGAATCTCCTGCGCCCACCTCCGCATCCGTAACCACCTTATCCGCATACATCGTCTTCACTTGCTCCATCAGTCCAACGAATGCATTGGCATCGAAGCTGGCCGGGCGCTCTTCCTCATTGACCACGCGAGTATAGTTATCGACGAATAGAATGTTCAACATCTGCTCGGGCGGGGTATTCCCCAGCGAATACGTGTGCCCGCCGGCTGCCGCCAAACGTTTGCCTACTGCGGTGAACTCCCCCCATGTCCAGGTGCTGTCATCGAATTTTACGCCGGATTGCTGAATTGCCTTGGCATCGCCCATAAGACCGTCCAAGAAGAACCGCAGAGGCAGCGAATAGAGCCCCCCTTTCATCTTGGCCCCGTCCAGGATGTTCATCTCATATGAACCGGAATCAAAGGAAGGGTCCTCCTTCATCAAATCGCTCAAGTTCACAAGCGCTTGCTTGTCTATGTATTTCCCAACCTGCAGCCCGCTCACATCCAGGGCAATCAAATCGGCCCCTTTGCCGGACAATAGCTCGGTATTGGTGGTCTTCACATATTTCTCAAGATCACCTTCAGGATTCGATCCTTCCCCTTGGCTGTATTCCTTGATTTGAATATCCACATCGGGATGCTTCGCTTCATACATCTTCTCAGCCTGAGAATACACAGGCTCCGCTTGGGATACGGATAAGACAACGATTTTCTTCCCGTTCTGTCCCTGCTGCCCTTCTTGCTTCGCCTCATCTGCCTGTTTGCCGGCACATGCAGCCAATGTCATCGTTATTGCCATGATCAGACTAAGTACAGCACTTTTTTTCATCCTATCCCTCTCCTCTCCATTCTCCATGCGATCGATGCGGACCAAGCGCATTAGACCCTTACTCGTTGACCTTCTGTTAGCGGCTCACTGCTCTCGACAATGATCTGATCGTTCATGTATGCCCCTTGCAACACCAAGGTTTCTTGGCCATTCGTCCCTCCTAGTCGGACGGGAGCCTTGCGAACAATGAAGGTATTGCCCAGCGGGCCGGAACGCTCCTCGATGACAAGGACATAGCTGTCCTTCCCTTCATGACGAATCGCTTCGTTCGGTACGAGCATGCCTCCACCGCTCTTCTCCGATTGTGTCAATTCCACGCTCACGAGTTCATTCCCTTGAACACCCGGATGCTGGACCTTCACAACGACACGTTGAGTCGAAGTCGCCTGAGAGGCACTCCCTTCCCCTCCCTCTTGGGGAGAAGTCCCTTCATCAACGCCTGTCAGAGGACGAATGTCAGCAATGATCCCTTCAACCGGAATACTTTCCCCCTCGTGCTCGATTTGAACATTCATCTTCTCCCCGGTACGCAATGTCAGGGCCATGGCATCCGGGATGACAATCTCGAATTGATAGCCTTGCTGCCTGCTCGCTACGCTGATATCCGGCCCGCCGCTCCCTGATGGCAGTTGCGGCGTCGCACGCACCTGTGTCACGACACCGTCAAAAGGCGCGACAATGCGTCTGCGATCAATCGCCTCCGACTGCATCGTGCTCAATTTCCGCTCCTGGACACCAATGGCTAATTGAGCACTTTTTAATTCCCGCTTCGATCGGCGCGCCTGTATCTCGTCGTTATTTTGTACGGCTTCAATATAAGCATCCTGCAAGTCAACTAACGATAGCCGCTGTTGTGCAAGTCCCGCCTGTTCATCCAGGATTTCCTGCTCAGCAGCAGGATTCTCATAGGTGATTAACGTCTGTCCCTGAGTTACGCGATCCCCCTCTTTTACATGAACCTTCTTAATGAACCATTCCGCCTTGTTCGACAAGTCGATATGCTGCCGAGGCATTAGCCGGGCCGTCCCGCGCCACGTAGTGACTAACGCTCCTTCCCTCCCTTGTTCGGTTCGCACCTTCGGCAGATGTAACGTCAGCAATGTATTGCTCGCCAGGGTAAGGAAAAGGAGCAAGCTGAAGAACAGGCCGGAGAGCCACGCTATGTTTCGTTTTTTTCTTGCATCCAGCGCTTCGGTGAACCCTGTAGCCATCCTATCCCTCCTCTCATGAGCTACCCTTTAATCCCCGACATTTGAATCCCTTCGATAAAGTAAGACTCCGCATACAGGAACAGGAGAACCATTGGCGTCATATAGATCAGCGATGCGGCAAAGCCGATGCCCTGGGCTTCCTTATGAATTCTGGATAAATAGAGCGATAATGGCTGCTTGAATGCATCCTCCAAAAAAATCAACGGCTGCTCGACCATATTCCAATAATCAACGAACAGCAAGACGATCAGCGCCGCAATCCCCGGCTTCATCAGAGGCAGCATAATCTGATAGAAAATACGGTAATGACCGGCGCCATCCATCTGAGCCGCTTCAACCAGCGTATACGGAATCGATAGCATAAATTGTCTCAGCATGAACACACCGAAGGCCGCGAATATCCCCGGCAAAATAATCGCGCTAGCCGTGTTCATCAATCCCAGCTTGTCAGCAATAATATAATTCGGAACCAAGGTCACTTGGAAAGGCATGAGCATCGTCATCAAGTACACCCGAAACCAGCCTTCTCTCCCCTTGAACCGGAGCTTGGCAAAGGCGTACGCTGCTAGTGCGCTTACTACCGTCTGTCCCGCAATGATCGCCACGACCATCGCGACGGAATTCCATAACATGAACAAATACGTCGGCGTCTCCAGCAATACGTTCCTGTACTGCTCGAAGGACAGCCAGTCCGGGATAAGCTTCAGATTCACGAATGCAGGAGGCTCCCCTTGCGCAGCGACTGGCATTTTACCTACCAGCTCGTAATTGCCGCGAATTTCATGCTCCGTCATGAGTGAATTTGTGAAAGTAATCACAATAGGGAAAAGCATCATGAGCCCGATACATGCCATCACCAGCGTGACCGCCAGGTTCCGAATGAACCCCCTCTTCTTCATACTTCCTCCCGCATCATTCCATAAATTGTGTATATCGCTTCTCGAGCCGAAGAAGCATAGCCACGATGATAAAGATCCCTATCACCATAAGCGTCGCAGCCGCAGACAGCTTCTGTACATCCATCGCGAGGAACATATTGTTCATATAATGCTGAAGCGTATAGATGCTGTCATGCGGATAATCTCCTGCGATCAGGTACGTTTCACGAAATATTTTGAACGTATTCATTATCGACATCAGGACGACAAAGACCATCGTCGGCGTAAGATAGACAAGGGTAATTCCGTAACATTGACGCCATTTGCCCGCACCCTCCAACTCAGCCGTCTCATAGTAATCCCGCGGGATGCTCTGCAGCCCTGCAAGGAATAAGATGATGTTGTAGCCGATATGCTTCCATAGGTAGAACACGGAGATCACCCCTCGCGCCCAGGCCGATTTCATCCAATCTATCTGTTCAAGCCCGGCAGCGTGCATCCAAGCGTTAAGTGATCCATTCCAATCAAAAAGCACTTGCCACACCATCACGACGGAGGCTACGGGCACAACCAACGGCAGGACATAAGCCATCCGAAGAAATTGACGCAGATAGAGATTCCGGTTCAGCACGAGCGCGATTCCAAGCGACAGCATAAGCATCAGCGGGACATTCACCGCCGTGAACCAGAACGTATTCGAGGCGGCTTTGCGAAAGGAATCGCTGCTCAGCAGCTCCTGATAATTCGCTAGTCCAACAAACGAACCGCCCACCGTCCGGTCCAATACCGAGTAGACAAGCCCCATCCCGAACGGAATGAGATAGAATAAGGCAAAGCCAACGGCGCTCGGCAACAAGAACGTTACGGCCACCATCCCTTCTCTACGGCTGAGACGATTCCGCATCATGGCTTCCCGGCTTCTCCGAAGAGAAGAATGCAACACTTGTACTTCCTTCCTGGAGGTTCACTTGGAACGCCTCCTTGCCATCCGCTGCATCCTTGTAGATGACGATGGATTGACCGTTTCCTTGCGCTTCATCCCCATGGGCTCTTGTCACTTCAGGCTGATATCCATCAATATTCACATCCAATTGCTTCAAGAATGCATTGGCCATAGCGATCGCTTCCGAATCCTGCAATTGCGAAGCATGCGGAGCAAATGGCTCTAAACCGATCGTTTGAACAAAATGAAGCTGTCCTGTCTCCACATCGACATTCGCTACAACCTCTTTATGCGGTTCCTCGAATGTCTTTCCATTCTCGATCAGAATGATATTAAATTGATGAATCTGCCTTCCTCCATTGATGCCCTTGGCAATTTGCGCGCTCGCGATGTTGAAGTCCTTCGTCTCAGGAAACCCGCGGTATATGCGCGCAAGCACTTCCTGTGCCGTCTGATTGCCGCTAATCTCATCCGCATACAAGTTCGTGGTGACATAATCCGAATCCTTATCTTTGGTGATGAAGCTCCGCAGATCTTCCGTCCCGGATAGATTGAGAAGGGCTCGAATCTGCGCCGCTACGGCAGGCCCGGTATAAATGACAACCGGCACGAGAAGGATAGCCCCAAGCATACATGCAACCATGCGAACTTTCAGCTTTGATTTTGCTTTATATTTTTCATTGCGATAACGTTCGTAAGCAACTTCTTGAATGCGCTTCTGCATTTCGGACGGATTTTCCATTGCTTCCGCACAATCCTGCAGCTTATCGCGGATTTGTTGTTCAATGGACATAAAGTTCTTTCTCCTTTTCTGCTTCACAATATGGGCTGAGCTTGCGAAGCTTCTCCAGTGCTGCGTGATGTCTCGATTTGACCGTGCCTGCGGGGATGTTCAGCAATTCAGCGATTTCATCGAATGTATAGTCGTGATAATAGCGCAAAATAATGACCGTGCGAAGTTTGTACGATAACTGATGAACGATGGTCAGCATCTCCTGATGGGTCTCGGCCTCAAGGACCTGACGATCCGAGAAAATATGCTCTTCCACCTCCAAGAGCCGCTTCTTCTCGAAGATTCGGAACCTCCTCCAGCTTTTGGTCCTCCACTTCTGTATTTGCTTCAGCGCGATGCCATGCATCCAGAATCGGAAGGGACGTTTTGCATCATAATTGTCGATGGACCGCCACAACTGAAAATAAATTTCGTTCATTACATCTTCGATTTCATTTTTTTCCGTCATCAAAAAGACAACGGAGCGGTAGATTTCGGGGAATGACCATTCATAAATCACTCGAAATCCAGATGGATCCCCCTCCTTCATCCGTTCAATCCAATGCTCTATATTGATGTCTTCCATGAAAAAAGGGCCCTCCTTAGTAAGCTTACAATCTATATTGCCACGTTCATTCGAAAAGGTTCGATGGAAGCCCGAAGAAAATTAATGGAGAGTGAGCATTCATCAAGATCGTGTGCCGGTGTTCAGATACATTCGGGAACGATTAGTCCAGAACTATTTTT
The DNA here is from genome assembly GCF_945605565.1 of Paenibacillus dendritiformis. Classification (NCBI taxonomy): domain Bacteria; kingdom Bacillati; phylum Bacillota; class Bacilli; order Caryophanales; family Paenibacillaceae; genus Paenibacillus; species Paenibacillus dendritiformis. The sequence continues at coordinate 4,104,404 of NZ_OX216966.1, forward strand.
ATTCCGATTGTTTGGTTCTTCTGTGATATCTCACCCTAATGTTACTATGGGACAGGAGATAATGACATTGACGAAAGCAGAAATGAAGAAGGCACTCCTTGTGGAGAAAATCATAGATACCAAAAAAAATCTCCCCATATAAATGGGAAGATTTTCTGAAATGACTAGTCATGACTTATGGATGCTGACGGATGTAACGTGGTTCCCCAAATGGATACATTTATATTGCTGGTTAACGGAACGTTAGGTTCATCTAAAATGGTTCTCCACCATTCCCAGGCAAGACCTGTGCATTCTCTTGCAAAAATTTTGATGTTCTTGGCATTAGGCGGAAGTGGAATCTCTGTCGAGAAATGGGCTGTTTTATCTTGCCAATTCCCTTCCCAAGTTCTATGAGTAATGATTTCTCGTCCATTCTCATCAAAGGTAAACTCGTCCCAAGACACTTCAAACTGAGCTACATATGCACCGCTATGATCAAGCGTTATTTTGCCTTTCGTATACTCTGTCGTTTTTGTCTCGATATAGTCTGTATTGTTGTGAACCGCAGCTATGGAATTGTCTTTCAAGAAGACACTGGTATATGAAATAGGGTAAGCTGGATTTTTGGTGCTAAATTCTGCATTGTCCTTGATTACATTTTGGATGACATTGAAGTCTTTCGTGACGACCTGGTTATGTGTTTGGGCATCGCCGCCTAATACGACAGCCGTAAACGAACTGTTTTCATAAATATCTTTGTACTGTCCGCTAGCTTGTATGCTCGGATTATTGAGCAATAATTTAAATGCGGTTTGTACATCGCTGCTCTTTGAGGTCGTCTCCAATTTCACGTAAATGGTTCTGCCATAAGCTACATTAGATACCATCAATGGCGGAGACTGATTACTTACCCCTTTACGGACTAATTCGGCAAACGTCACACTGTCATCAAACAAATCCGATGGATTGTTAGGAAGCGCTGCAGTTACGGTATAAAAGATTTGCTTATAAGCGGCAACCATCACTTTTTTCTCGCCGCTTGCGACCGCGTTAAAGTCGATTCCGAGCGTACCGTTAAGCACTTTAGAGTTCACATTCAATGCACTGGCAATCTGATTTTGGCTGTAAACCATGGATTCTGCGTACTGTAATCTCGCAGGCAGTGTATGCGTGCCGGAATACTTCTCACCCCAAATCGACACGAGCTGATCAATGGCACTAGAAACACTGCTGTAAGTTGGATTTTGAACGGTGATTGTATTTTCACTCTTCAACCCGGGTAAATCAATGGTAATATCTAATGGTTTTCTCGCGGCCATAACGAGACCAGGCTGATTATCCGCAAAATCCTGATTTGCAAGCTGTATTGCGCCCGGATAAGTACGGTTCGTGATCGAATCAATAATTGAAATATCTACGGGCGAGGTTGTGAGTGATTTTTTCTCCCGTTCAACCACGATAAATTTATCGTTGGAATGAATGCCTTCTTTGGGAACAAAACTGCTGATTTGATCGCCTTTTACGGCCAAAACTTCATTGCGATCATAATTTAGGCTAGCGATCCCGGCATCAATATCATTGAGTTCGTTTGTTGCAGCGAAGGAAATGCTCGAAAAAGTGAACACATGCAAACTAATTAATAGACTTGCGAGCACTTTTGTTCCTTTCACATATTTTGATTTCCTCTGTTTTGATTTCCTCATAAAGATCTCCTCCTTTTATGTAAAAATTGTATCGGTCGTTTGGCATAAAATTATGAGATTTCTAGAAAAATTACAAAGCTCCGTAACCTTTATAACACAACTTATAATTTTTTGAGTGAATTCAAGCATCTTGCGTAATATAGGCCAATTCTTGGGTTTGCCGGTTAATCCTGAAATCGGATATGAAACACGATATTTCCAAAAATACTAGGACTGAATGGATTGCGTATTTCCATTTTTAAATATGAGATATGGAAATTTGTTATTTGATAACAGGGTACAGACTGCAGAATGTCGATGGCGACTGCCCTGTCCAGATGGGTACCGTCAATAAAGCGACAAAACATACGCAGTTCGGAAAAGTAAAGCCGATTTTTCCTGCTCTAAGGGAGGAAAAATCGGCTTTAGGGAATCAATTTATTTTACTTATTCAATCCTAGACTTCGTTTATACGCGAAGATCTCCTCGACGGCTCGATGATACCCGCCTGCAGATCGGAACGAATCGCCAATTTCAACACATGCCTTTCGAATTGACGCATCCTTGAGCACGCGCTCTGCCGCCTCTCTGAGATCTCCCGCGAGTAAGCCTTCTTGATTTAGGTAAATGCCTGCACTGATTTCAGCCACACGGCGCGCCACCATCGGTTGGTCGGCGCTTTGGGGAAGCACAATCAGCGGCACCCCATAATATAGGCCCTCACTGGTGCTGTTCATACCGCCGTGTGTGATAAACAATTTGGCGTGTTGGAGTACTTCGAGTTGCGGAACATAGTTTCGAACGATAAAATTCGCAGGAATGTCTCCCAATTCCGCAATCCGGGTTTGTCTGCCGACGGATAAAATCACGGTGTACTTCGTTTCGGCGAACGCCGCAAAACAGAGCTTGTAAAAATCCTCTGCTTGATTGAAAACCGTACCGAGTGATATGTAAATCAGGTGATCCGTGTCCACATTAGAGAAATCAAATTGACGGTGAGAGCGCGGCACGATCGACGGTCCAACAAACTTATACGTCTCATCAAAGCTATCTCCATCGGGTTGAAAGCGTTTCGACGTGTAGACAATAGTCAATGGCGCGGGATTGCAGAAAACTTCGAAGCCGGAGCTAATCTGCACATTGTATCTCGATTGCACGTTACTGACCAGCTGTTGAAACTCTTGTTGTGCACGCTTATTTACGTCTGCTGGAAATTGGCGCGAAAGGCGATCTTGCAGATTGTCAAAGCTGTTGTGTTGAATTGCAAAACTCGTGCATGAGTTGATTGCCGGCAGGCCGAGTATTTGGGCAACCAAACGCCCACAGCCGAACATCGAGTCATGAATGATGTAGTCAAAGCGTTCTCCTTTGATTTGCTCCAGGACACTAGGAATGACGATGTCGGCGGTGCGCAAAAGTCCACCCACTCGCGCCCAAGGATTTCTTCCTCCGGCAAGGAACGCCTCCACAAATTTGCCGCCATCGAATGTGATCACCTCTGCGCCCGTTGGCTCGACGCGATCACGATATTGTTCCGCGGCAAAGTAAACCACCTCTTCGCCACGACGGATAAGTTCTTGAACCACACCAAGGGTTGGGTTGATATGTCCTTCGGAACCTCCATTGATTAGCAACACGCGTGCCATAGTCATCACCTTTCATAACAAAGTACACCGCTCCGACCACCTGCCAGTTGCGGTTATCGTTTCATCTATCAAACCCGCTCTAATCAAAACCGAGCTTGTCCAAGCGAATGGCCTCGTGTAACTGCTTTTTATTATATCAAAAAGATGAATTATATAAGAAGAAGTGCAACTCGAAGTATAAGCGAATTGACTTTAACTTATGGGGGGTTCCATACAAGGATTCTCATTCATGATGGAACCCGGCGCTGTTCATAATCCCGGCTGATTCGGCGGATTGGCCTGGATATAGGCAATAAACTCCCGGGATGCATAAGACAGGTATTTATCCCGGGGATAAATAAGCGCCAGCTCCCAAGCAATCTCCGGATGGGAAATCGAAACGGCATGAACGGCAAGATGATGCAAACGGTTCGCCATCGATCGGGGGATCAATGAAATTCCTAATTGAGATGCCACCATCTCGCAGCAGAAATCCCACAGGGAGGTCATATGAGCTACCTCAGGTTCGAACCCGGCCCGCAAGCATGCTTGCCACACGACGTCATGAAGGGCGAATTCCTTGGTGAACAGAATAAACGGCTCATTCTTTAATTCAACCAAACTGACCGCTTTTCTTCCGGCAAGCCAGTGGCTGCTGCTTGCAATCACAACCAGTTCTTCAGATAACAAGGAAACCGTTCGATACAGCCGAGTGTTCACCGGCAGCACCGTAACCCCAAAATCGATATTTCCTTGCTCCATCTGCGTCTCTACCTGCTTCGCGCTGTATTCTACCATGTGAATCTCAATCCGGGGATATCTCTTCTTGAAGCCGGCAATGATTTTGGGGAAGAGCAATGCGCTGATTGTAGGCATGATTCCCATCTTCACTTTTCCCCTTTGTACTTGAACCAGCTCATTAACAGAAGAAGATAACTCCTCTAGCTGTTGCAATATTTTTAAAGCCTTCTCGTTAACCAGCTTTCCTGTATCCGTGAGCACAATCTCCCTCTCGGAACGGTCTAGCAAAATCACTCCCAATTCGTCTTCGAGGCTTTTGATCATCTTGCTGATGGATGGCTGAGAAACATATAGGACCTGCGAAGCTTTTGTAAAATTTTTATGCTTGGCTACTTCTGTAAAATAATGAAGCTGTCGAATATCCATCTGATCCGGATCTGCCTCCTTCCCCTACAGGCAAAGCGGTAGCCATCCAAACCATTCATCCTCTGGCTCAACATTATGATATGCCGTCCACGCAAAAAACAGCACCGGCGCGCCGCTAAACGCTTGGTGCTGTTCGGAAATGCCAGCGAATTAAACCGGATATACCGGGTGCTTCCGCTCAGAGAAGACAACAAACTTTGATGAATAAGCCTCGAATCGGTTCACTAACTCGTCACGCAACGAATCGGCCGGAATAATCCCGTCAACAATCATTTCGGAGGCTAACCGGTAAATATCAATGTCCTGCTTATATTTCTCCCGCTCTTGTTCAATAAAAGAGGCCCGCTCGTTTTCAGGCAGTTGCGCAATTTTATTGGCATAGACGGCGTTGACCGCAGCTTCTGGCCCCATCACCGCAATTTGAGCCGTAGGCAATGCGAGACAGCAATCCGGTTCAAATGCAGGACCAGCCATCGCGTACAGGCCTGCTCCGTATGCTTTACGTACGATCACCGAGATTTTAGGCACGCTCGCTTCGGACATGGCCGAAATCATTTTCGCGCCATGGCGGATAATTCCTGCCCGCTCCACCTTGGTGCCGATCATAAAACCGGGAACGTCGGCGAGAAACAGAAGCGGGATATGAAACGCGTCGCAAAGAGTAATAAATCGGGCTGCCTTATCCGCCGAATCGTGAAACAGCACGCCTCCTTTCACCCGCGGCTGATTGGCAATGATCCCAACCGGTTTTCCGTTCATTCGGGCCAATCCCGTAATCAGTTCGCCGGCAAACAGCTTCTTCATCTCAAAGAATGACCCCTCGTCAATAATCCGGTCAATCAGGTCGTACATATTAAACGGGGCATTCTGATTGGACGGAATGATCTCTTCTAATGATTTCTCAAAGCATTGTGGTGCCGCTGCTTCCACGACCGGCGGTTTTTCGGAAAAATTGGCGGGAAAATAGGAAAGATATTGTCTTGCCATCGAAATGGCTTCTTCTTCGTTTTTGGCCAGCACATCGCCGCATCCGGATACCGAGCAATGCATGCGCGCGCCGCCCATTTCTTCTAACGTAACCTTTTCCCCGATCACCATCTCCGCCATCCGCGGGGAACCGAGATACATGGATGCATTTCCATCCACCATAATGACGATATCGCAAAATGCCGGAATGTATGCTCCGCCTGCAGCCGAAGGACCGAAGAGCAGGCAAATTTGAGGGATTTTACCCGACAATTTGACCTGATTGTAAAAAATACGGCCAGCCCCGCGCCTGCCGGGGAACATCTCGACCTGGTCCGTAATGCGGGCGCCTGCGGAATCCACGAGGTAAATCAACGGCACTCTCATTTTGTCGGCCGTCTCCTGGATTCGAATGATCTTCTCTACCGTCCGCGATCCCCAAGAACCGGCTTTTACGGTGGAATCATTGGCCATCACGCACACGATTCTCCCGTTAATCTTGCCAATCGCCGTAACCACGCCATCCGCCGGAAGGTCCTCTGCCGCGCAGTTGGCAAATAACGCATCCTCCAGCTCGAATCCCGGATCAAACAAGAGCTTCAAACGGTCGCGAACAAATCGTTTTCCTCGCTCCGCATTCTTCTGATGATAAGCCGGCGCCCCCCCTTGGCGGATCCGCGCAACTCGTTCCTGCAGCTCCTGCGGATTTATTTCTATCGACATCCCCTATTCCTCCTTATCTCCAAATGCTTGTTACTCGCCCTTAAATATGGGGGGACGCTTATCTTTGAATGCCTGCAGTCCTTCCAAGCGATCCTTGGTCGGAATCGTTACTTCATAGGCATTTTGCTCAATCGCAAGCCCGGTGCTCAGATCCGCGTCACATCCCTTATCGATGGCGAACTTGGCCTCCGCCACGGCGATAGGAGCATTTCGAACAATTTGGCCCGCTATTTCCAGGGCTTTATCGAGAAGGGATTCAGGCGGCGCCACAACCTCTACCAGCCCCATGTCCCAAGCCTCTTTGGCATCGATTTTTCTTGCCGTGAAAATAAGCTCTTTGGCGCGCCCCTTCCCGATCAGCCTCGGCAACCGCTGCGTTCCGCCTGCCCCGGGAATTATGCCAAGCGAAGTCTCCGTAAGGGCGAATGTGGCCGTTTCGGAGGCGATCCGAATATCACAGGCCAACGCCAATTCCATTCCCCCGCCCACAGCGGCTCCGTTCACGGCGGCAATGACCGGCTGGGGCAAGGCTTCTACATCATTGATGCTCTCGCGAATCAAAGAAACCGTCCTGCGCACCTGGTTGATGTCCATTCCTGCGCGCTCTTTTAAATCGGCGCCTGCGCAAAAGGCTTTCTCTCCTGCCCCTGTGACCACGATACAGCGAACAGAGCGGTCAAATTTACATGACGCGGCCGCATCCCGCAATTGTTCCAGCATCTTTATCGACAGCGCATTGGCGGATTCCGGCCCGTTTAACGTCATGAGCACAATACCATTTCCCATGTTGGAGACCACTACGGCTTTTTCCATGCTCCCCCTCCTTCCCTGAACCGAATCATGAGCCTGCCTATCCGTTCGAGTTGCCGACCTGAAGATTACGGCTTGGCAGCTCTCTTCCTATCTTTTCCTGAATAAAACGGGCCGCGGAGAGCAGCTTTTCCCGATTTACCCCCGTGTGAATCCCCATCGCATCCAGCATGTAAAGCAAATCCTCCGAAGCCACATTGCCCGAGGCCCCAGGCGCATACGGGCATCCGCCTAGACCGCCGACGGAGGCATCGAACGTCGTGATCCCCATGTCCATGGACATCAGAATATTAGCCAGCGCCGTCCCGCGCGTATCGTGAAAGTGCAGGGCCAGTTTTTTGGCATCGAAACGCTGTAAAAGAATATCCAATACCTCTTGCACCTGCTTCGGATTGGCAATGCCAATCGTATCCCCGAGAGATAACTCGTCAATCCCCATGTCGAACAACGTGTCCGATACCCGGATCACTTCGTCGACGGACACAGGACCTTCATAGGGACAACCGAAGACGGTGGACACATAACCGCGGACTGACTTGCCTGCTGCAATCGCTTCTTGTACCACTTCTCTTAGAATGGGAAAGGTAGCGCGAATCGACTTGTTAATGTTCCTGTGATTATGGGTTTCGCTGGCAGACATAAAGACGGCTGCTTCATCCACATCGGCTTCCAGCGCTCGCTCCAGACCTTGACGATTCGGAACGAGAGCTGAATAAATGATGCCAGGCATCCGTTCAATTCCTGTCGCAACTTCAGCGGCATCAGCCAGCGCCGGGATCCACTTGGGATTCACGAACGAAGTGATTTCAATGGATTTGAGTCCGGTGCCGGACAATTGGTTGATCCAAGCGATTTTATCCTCTGTTGGAACAAAGACCTTCTCATTCTGTAATCCATCCCTCGGACCAACCTCTTTGATCGTCACACTCGCCGGCCAGTTCATCTCCCCAACCCCCAGCATACGTTTACTCCAGCTCGATCAATAGATCTCCTTCATTAACAAAGTCGCCTTCGCTCACGATGACTTCCTTTACCGTCCCGCCGGAACCAACCGTAATCGCGATCTCCATTTTCATCGATTCCAACACGACCACGTTTTGTCCCGCTTCGACTTGATCCCCAGGCTTGACAAGAATTTGATATACATTCCCCGCCATAACCGCCACGATTTTGCTCATCTGAATAACCTCCTGTTCTACGAATAGCCTTTCGGTAGCTCGCCAAGGCCCTATCCGATCAAGTCATGTCTTCTCCATTACATATTTCGCAACGAAACTCGTTGTCGTATCGCCTGAACGGAATGCGGGATGCGCGATGACTTTTTGCAGCATCGGGATGTTTGTTTTGATGCCCTCAACCTGATAATCGGCCAGCGCCTGTTGAATCCGGTCAATCGCTTCGTCGCGATCCTTCCCTTTGACTATGAGCTTAGCAATCATCGGATCATAGAAAGGAGTGACCATGGAACCATCCTGTACAGCCAACTCATGGCGGATTCCGTCTCCTTCAGGTATAGCCAACTTCGTAATCACTCCCGGAGATGGGAAGAACGTCTTCGGATCTTCCGCATAAATCCGCACTTCAATCGCATGACCGTCGCGTGTCACATCGGATTGACCAAAATTCAAGGAAAGTCCGGCCGCAATTCGCAATTGCTCGGCAACCAAGTCCAAGCCGGTAATCTCTTCTGTAATCGTATGCTCCACCTGTAGACGAGTATTCATTTCAAGGAAATAGAAATTTTTATTCCCGTCAACTAAAAACTCGATCGTTCCTGCATTCCGGTATCCGATGGATTTCGCCGCCCTTACAGCCGCTTCTCCCATTTTGCTTCGTGTCTGTTCATCCAAATAGGCGGAAGGGGCTTCCTCCACTACTTTCTGATGACGGCGTTGAATGGAACATTCCCGTTCCCCTAAGTGGACGGTATTCCCATAGGAATCGGCCAAAATCTGAATTTCGATGTGCCGGGGATTTTCCACAACCTTCTCTATATACATGGCCCCATCTCCGAAGAAATCAGAGGCACGTTTCTGGTTCCCTTCAAATGCTTGCTTCATTTCCGAATCGTTATAAACGATCTGCATGCCGATCCCGCCACCGCCGGCCGAAGCCTTGAGCATGACCGGATAGCCGATACGATCGGCTGCCCGTGCGGCTTCTTCCGCATCCGCTAATGGATAGGAAATGCCGGGGACGACAGGCACACCCGCTTTTTCCATCATATTCCGGGATTCAATTTTACTGCCCATGCGGGAGATGACATCCGCGGATGGACCGATGAATACGATACCGGCCTCCTCACAGCGGCGGGCAAATTCGGCATTTTCCGAGAGAAGGCCGTATCCGGGGTGAATCGCATCCGCTTTTGAAAGACGGGCGATTTCTAAAATTTTATCGATTTTTAAATAGCTGTCTGTTACTTTGGGATTTCCGACCTCGTAGGCCTCATCCGCCATTTTGACATGCGGGGCTTCCTTATCCACTTTCGAGTATATGCTGACGGTGGCAATGCCCAGCGATTGGCAAGTACGGATCACTCGAGCCGCAATCTCCCCCCGGTTCGCGATTAGAATTTTCTTGAACATATAACCAATCCCCTTTAACAGCCGATCTGGCGTGCAATCACCATTCGTTGCACTTCCGAAGTTCCTTCCCCGATTTCTAACAGCTTGGCGTCCCGGAAAAACCGCTCCACCTGGTATTCCTTCATATAACCATAGCCGCCATGGATCTGAACGGCCTGATCGCAAGCCTTCATACAGATTTCCGAAGCAAATAATTTGGCCATCGCCGCTTCCTTCTTAAATCCTCTTCCTTGATCCTTAAGCCATGCCGCTTTATACACCATGTTGCGGGCAAGTTCAATATTCATGGCCATGTCGGCCAGTTTAAACTGGATGGCTTGAAAGGCAGATAAGCTGTGGCCGAATTGTTTTCTTACTTTGGCATAGTGGAGCGATTTGTCATAAGCCCCTTGCGCGATCCCGACCGCCATGGCCCCGATCCCGATTCTCCCTCCGTCAAGCGTAGCTAAAAATTGCTTGTATCCATGTCCTTCTTTCCCCAGGAGATTTTCCTTGGGAACGGTTACATTTTCCAAAACTAACTCCGTTGTATTCGATGCGTGAAGGCCCATCTTTTCATAATTGCTAAGGACCGTAAATCCTGGCGCATCGGTAGGCACGATAAACGCGCTGATTCCATCCGTCCCTTTGGAGCGATCCGATACGGCGGTGAGCGATAGATTTTTGGCAAAGCTTGCGTTGGTAATAAAGCATTTGGAACCGGAAATGATCCACTGATCCCCATCCAGCTTTGCTGTCGTTCGGGTTCCGCCTGCATCGGAACCGGCATTCGGTTCCGTCAGCCCGAACGCCCCCAAGTATTCTCCTGTACACAGGGGGGTTAAGTATTTTTCCTTTTGCTCGTGCGTTCCGAATAAATGGATGGGCGCCCCGCCTAACGAAATATGGGCCGAATAGGTGATGCCTGTGGAGGCGCATACCCGGCTTAACTCTTCTACAGCAATAGCAAAGCTTATCGTATCCGCTCCCCCGCCGCCGTATTGTTCGGGAAAAGGCAGACCCATGACCCCTAGCTTCGTTAATTTATGGAAAACATCCTCCGGAAATGCCTTTGTTCGATCCCGTTCATCTGCGCCCGGAGCCACCTCGCCTTCCGCAAAATCACGCATCGTCTTCTTTATCAACGCTTGTTCTTCGGTTAAATCAAAATGCATGATTTCATCTCCCCTTTCCTTTAATCGAGTCCTGTGTCGGTATCCGTGCCGTAACCTTCCATCTTGTGCTTGACTCTCTTCAAGAAGCGGCCGCACACCAGACCGTCCAACACCCGGTGATCCAGGGAAAGACAGATGTTCACCATATCGCGGACCGTAATCATGTTATCGATGACGATCGGACGCTTTACGATAGCTTCCACACTCAAAATGGCCACTTGCGGAGGATTGATGATTGGGGCTGACAGAACGGAACCGAAAGAGCCTGTGTTATTCACGGTAAAAGTTCCTCCGGTTATATCCTCTTGCGTTAACCTGCCCTCCCTCGTCTTCTTGGCCAATTCATCCACTGCTTTGGCAAGACCGGAAATGCTTTGTTGGTCGGCGTCCTTAATGACGGGAACGAATAACGCTTGATCGGTGGCAACGGCAATCGAGATGTGAACCGCTTTTTTGACGATAATGCGATCATCTGCCCACTGCGAATTTAAGATGGGGAATTCCTTCAGGGCTTCGGTAACCGACTTGATAAAGAACGGCAAATAAGTTAAAGGGATGCCTTCTTTTTTCTGAAACTCCTCTTTGATCAGGTCGCGATAACGTACCAGATTGGTGACATCGCATTCAACCATCATCCAAGCGTGGGGGATCTCCTGCTTGCTTTCCAGCATTCGTTTGGCAATCGTTTTGCGTATGCCGGTAACCGGGATCGTCTCGTCGGCTGGATGTAACGGAGAATTCAAAATCTCCAAGATGTCTTTTCTGGTGATGCGTCCGTCAACGCCTGATCCTTCGATACGGGAAAGATCCAGGTTGTTTTCTTGCGCCAGCTTAAGCACGGCCGGTGAATAGCGTTGGTTCATGGCTGCTTGCGTTGTCGCAGCATCGGCTTCCTGATATGGGGCGGCGGTGTTGGATTCAACCGGCGCGATCGCTTGATCTTCCGCCTCAATACGGCAGAGCATAGCTCCTACCGCTACCGTTTCGCCTTCTTCAACGACAATTTCGGCTATCGTGCCGCTAAAAGCAGAAGGAACCTCCGCAGTGACTTTATCGGTAATCACTTCGCATACGGGATCATACTTTTTGACTTTATCCCCGATATTCACGAGCCACTTGGAGATGGTTCCTTCCGTTACACTTTCCCCTAACTGGGGCATAACGATTTTCTCAGCCATATTCTCCTCCCGTTCGGATCATGATTGCGCCAATTCTTTCATGGCCTGATATACTTTATCCGGATTGAGCATGAAGAATTTCTCCATTGGTGAACTATACGGCATAGCGGGAACGTCCGGACCGCACAGGCGTTTGATCGGAGCATCCAATTCAAAAAGGCATTCCTCTGCGAGCACAGCTGCTACTTCCGCCCCAACGCCTCCCTCTTTGTTGTCTTCATGAATAATCAGCACTTTACCGGTTTTACGGGCAGCCTCTACAATCGATTCCTTATCCAGAGGATAGAGGGTACGCAGGTCCAGAATGTGAGCGCTGTATCCTTCTTGGGACAGTTTTTCTGCCGCTTCCAACGCAAAATGCAAGGCAAGTCCGTAAGAAATAACCGTGAAGTCTTTTCCTTGCCGCTTAATATCCGACTTCCCGATGGGAACAATGTAGTCCGAGTCCGGCACCTCTCCTTTAATCGATCGATAACATCGCTTATGTTCAAAGAAAAGAACAGGATCTTCCTCGCGGATGGCTGCTTTTAGCAGTCCTTTGGCATCATAAGGAGTGGAAGGTGTGACTACTTTTAAGCCCGGTATGTTGCAAAACATGGCTTCGACGCATTGCGAATGATAGAGGGCGCCGCGAACGCCTCCTCCATAAGGAGCACGAATGACCAAGGGACAGTTCCAATCTCCGTTCGAGCGGTATCTCATTTTGGCGGCTTCATTCACAATTTGGTTGACGGCAGGCATGATATACTCGGCGAACTGAATTTCTGCTACAGGCCTCAATCCATAAGCGGCTGCCCCAACCGATACACCAGCAATGGCCGCTTCGGATAGCGGCGTATCGATAACCCGTTGTTCCCCAAATTCCTCATAGAATCCCTGTGTAACCCGAAACACTCCCCCGCGGACCCCTACGTCTTCTCCTAGGACAAATACCCTGTTATCTCGCTGCATTTCCTCCCGAAGAGCTTGCGTTACGGCATCAATATAAGAAATTACGGCCATTTCTCACTCCCCCTATTCTGCATACACGTGCTTAAGGGCATCTTCCGGAGCCGAATCCGGGGCATTCTCCGCATAATCCGTAGCCTCATCGACTTCCATGAGCATCCGGTCATGGATTTCCTTCTCTGCAGATTCATCTAATAGCCCCACATCTTTCAGATAAGTGCTGAAGGTTACGAGCGGATCCTTCTTCCTGGCTTCTTCCACTTCTTCACGAGAACGGTAGGTTCGATCATCGTCGTCGCTGGAATGAGGGACCAAACGATAGACGACCGCCTCGATAAGCGTTGGCCCTTCTCCTCTTCGTGCTCGATCGGCCGCCTCTTTCGTGACCTTATATACCTCTAAGGGATCATTGCCATCCACACTGATGCCAGGAAATCCATAACCTTTTGCCCGATCCGCGATACTTTCACAAGCCGCCTGCTTTGAAAAGGGAACAGAAATGGCATACTTGTTATTCTCGCACAAGAAAATGACAGGAAGCTTATGCACCCCCGCAAAGTTCGCCGCTTCGTGGAACTCTCCTTGATTACTGCCCCCGTCCCCAAAGGCTGTTAACACGACAAGCTTTTCCTCTTGCATTTTTCCAGATAAAGCGATTCCAACTCCGTGCGGCACTTGACTCGATACGACACTGGACCCCGAAAGTATATTCAGTCTTTTACTCCCGTAATGCCCTGGCATTTGGCGTCCGCCACTGTTGGGATCTCCTGCTCTGGCAAAAGCGGACAGCATCAATTCCTTTGCCGTCATCCCGAACACAATGGCCATCCCCATGTCCCGATAATACGGGCATAGAAAATCCTTCGTTCGATCCAACGCATACGCCGCTCCTACCTGTGCTGCTTCATGACCTTGGCAAGACACGAGAAAAGGGATCTTTCCCGCACGATTGAGAATCCACATCCGCTCATCTACTTTTCGTGCCAAAACCATATTCTGATACATTTCAAGAGCATGGTGATCCGATAATCCTAGTGCGCGGTGCCGGTTCTCGACTTGACCATTTCCGGTTTTATTCATATCGTATCCCTCCGACAATTGTGCCGCTGCATACTGCGGTTCCCTTTATTTTACATACCGTCATTCCCATCGAGAAATATATATTGTGCATAGAAACTATGCCTAAAAAATATAGCCAGCTAACGAGATCCTGAACCGCCAAGGGCTGTTGCTGTAGTTATTTGAAAAAGTTTTCGTTGAGCATAAAGTTTAACCTGTAAACCGCAAAAATTATCAAAACTAAATATCAGATATGCAGTTATCACCTCGGAGGATTTGAAATGGATTATATAAATTCAGTAAAAAAGACAAACTCCCGCGAGTATTGCAGCCGCGGGAGTTCTTTATGATAAGGTTCGGTTTAAGATGTTGCCGGCATGCATTCATCCATCATTCATCCATTGCTTTACGAAGATCATAATCATGGATATCAATATCCAGATCCATTCCTAATGCCAGCTTGGCGAGCTGGAATCCAATAAATGGGCCCATCGTCAACCCGGACGCTCCAAGTCCGTTGGCCGCGATCAGGCCATCCCAGCCAGGAACAGCGCCTATCACCGGAAGAAAGCCGGGCGTAAAAGGACGAAAACCGACTCTCACCTCTTGAACCGTGCTGTTCGCCAAGCCCGGCGCCAAGCCTAAGCCTTTATTCAGGATTTCCTGGATTCCGCCTGCTGTTACCCTTGTATCGTAGCCTTCGATGTCATCTTCGTGCGTCGCTCCCATCACGATCTTTTCTGCGTCAAAAGCCAGCAGATATTGATCAGATGGCGGCATCACTACAGGCCAGGTCCCCGTGTCTTGTCTATCCGGAACCTGCAAATGCATGATCTGCGCTTTTTGATAACTTACCTTAAAATGAATGCCTAAAGGCTGCAGCAGTTGATTGGCCCACGCCCCTGCACACACGATGACTTCGTCAGACGAGAAGCTTTCAGCACCAACAGCTGCTCCTGTTACACGGTTCGACTGATATTGAAGCGCAGCATCTCCGTCGATCAGGATAGCCCCGTTTCTTCTTGCCGATCGGATCAACGCATCGCGCAGCGCACGGCCGTCGATACGGGCTGCCCCGCTAATATGTACAGAATGATACCCTTCCGCCAACAGAGGAAACAGCTCCTGGGTTGCTTGTTCATTCAGCCGGGTGATGTCACCGATTTCCGGTGCATCCGTCTTTCGCAACTGTGCCCGCTCCTCCATCTTGCTGATCTTCTCCACATCATCATGGATGCTAACAGCACCAACTTGAGCATAGCCGGTCTCCGTTTCTCCCTCGCTGGTGAGTTCTTCGATCAGCCCGGGGTAATAACGTGCGCCGCCTTTGGCCAGCCGGTACCAAGCCTGATTGCGCCGCTGTGAGAGCCAGGGGCAGATAATGCCGGCCGCGGCATCCGTAGCCTGTCCTTTATCTTTGCGGTCAATGATAAGGACATCCGCCCCCATTTTTGCCAACTGATAGGCTGTCGATGCCCCCAGAATCCCTGCTCCGATGACGATGACTTTCTTCATGTACACGTCCCTTTCCTCAATCACTGTATCCATTATAGCGAATCCTGCCTTCGTTCCTCTACTCCGTCCTTTATTACAACCCCCGTAAACGTAAGCGAAGCTGCCGATCATGCTGGCAGCTTCGTCAGAACTGTTCATGAGGTATGCCGTTACTTTTTTTCCATTACGGCAAAGTAATTATCTTCGTCATCGGCAAAGTTAAAAACTCTGCCGGATGGCATGTCTACAATGTCTCCGACTTTGATATTTTTAGTAGAAAACTCTCCATGTAATTCGTCGAGATTTTCCGTAAAAAATAGTAATGAAGGGGTTCCCAAATGTAATCCAGGGGACATTTTAGCAACGAATTCCTTATTGTGCAGAATGATGCTTGTTTCGGCGCCCTCTGTTGGGGCAATTTCAACCCATCTCATTCCTTGACCATTATTTTCTTCAGAAATCACTCGAAAGCCTGCTTTTTCGGTCCAAAACTTTACGGCCTCATCCTGGTTATTTACATACAGCATAATCTGACCGAGTTTATGAATCATAAACTTTGCTCCCTTCTGCTTGAAAATACGAACCCGTCTGGCCTAATTCTATCCTTCCCGGCCTGCAGCCATCCCCCCTCTCACAATTCCACCATCATTGTCCCCGGAATAAATCTCCCTAAAATATGTAAACTAAAAGCAAATCCAAACAAGGAGCTGCCCATGAAACCAAACATAAAATCGTTTCTGTTCATCATGATCATTACGTTTGCTGCTTTAACGCCTCGATCTTTGTCCTATGCGTATTCTCCACATGATAAACAACAATTAGAGAACCTTGAACCTGCATCTCCCGTTACATTGCCTAATCCGCCCTTCCAGCAGTCACAGCCACCCGAAAATTTACTGCCAATCTCTGATGTCTTGAAGAAAGGAAAGCCAATCGCCTATGACGTGATTGCCGATCTTCCTCAATGGAATCGACCGTCTTATTTGCCTTATTGGCACAGCACCTATGGGCGCTGGTCGTACGTTCCCAATCGAATCCACTTCGCCAAGCATCGATTGTTTACGTCTCCCACCAACGCTTCCGCTCTGTATGACTTTATACATAACGTGGGCATTGTTAAAGAGATGGAGAACGCTTATCACCAATTATCTTCGCTGCAACTGGATAAAATCCTCGTCGTGGTTATGAATACCGAAATTAAAAAGATAAGGTTTCATAACCGGCAGGTTGTCATTGAAGGAAAGCCCGTGCATTCCGGCCTGAACATCGTTACGATCGATAATCCAGCCCCCGGTAAATCAATCTATTTTCAGTTATCGACTTCAACCGGCGACGAGATCGACTACAGTATTTTTTAACCAAAAACGCCGCTATGCTCCCACACGTGGAAGTCAGCGGCGTTGGTAGGCATCCAAAGTGCCCTAATCAATTACGGTATAGCTAAATTTCTTTTTGCCGAATTGAACTGCAGCCTTGTAGTTGGCGGTAGAATATTTTCCAAAATACACATCCACCCATCGATAGGAGAGTCCCTTCGTATTATTAAGATCCCCGGTGTCTTCCACAATAAACGTGTTCAAGGAAGAACCATCCGGAGTCACGATCCGGTTATTCCCAGTTAACACCAACATGGTGCCGAAGGGATAAATGGGCTTGTTCCAGTTGCTGCTCCCCCAGGAGGATGGATGGACCGCTACCCCGCCAATATAGGCGGAAGCGCCGCTGGCAAACACGGGCTTGCTGACTCCGGATGGACCAAGATAAGCGGTGAAATCTTGATTCGTATACGTCGTGGCAGCGGAGGCTGAAGTGGTTGGCGATAAAGTTACAATAGCAGCGAGAAGAATGGCCATTAGACTTTTTTTCATTACATTCCCTCCCAATCAAAATTCGTTTAATTCATCGTTACACTTGATGAGGATTCAAATACGATTTTTTGCTGTTGTAATGTCTTATCCAAGCCAATTACCGTTATCGTTGCTTTGCCATCCAACACTTGCAATACAAAGTGATAGCCATTAGCCCAATCCTTGCCCGGCAGCAGATCATGCTCTGTCCTGCTTCTGGACAGTAATTCAGGACTGTCGAACACCACCTCTTCCCTCTTGATTACATGTGTGTCTACAAACGGTCCGACACCGGGATAGAGTCCTTCAACATCGCCCTTACGAATGGCAATAACCGCTCTTTTGTTATCCGGAGTTCCTACTTGTAAATTCCATCGTTCTCTTCTGCCTTGTTGCCCGCTTATCGTTCCGAATTCATCATCCACACTGGTTAAATAAAAAGGCACTGCCGACGCATCCCATTCCAGTGCTTTCGCCATTCCAAGCTCAAGGGCTTCTTGCAGCGTTACATCTTCGGTGCGAGTCAACGTGGAATTACTGGCTTGAAAGTATAACGTGGTGATCACTGCTGCGATGAAAAGAATGATAAGAACCATGATTTTTTTACTCAAGACTCATCACCGCCCTAGAAATCTAGCAAATTATTCTATTACTAGATTTAATTTACCATTTCTACCGATTACAATCAATAGCTAAATATGTTATAAAATGTTGTATATCCAACATGGGGCGGTCCCAAATGATGCAGCTTGGATTATCCGGAAGAGTCTTACTCGAATCGATTGTGAACGCTGAGAAGGTGCTAAGTCCGGGGAACAACGAAAATGCGGGCAAGAAAAAAAGCTCCCGAACCATGAAGGGAAACAGGAGCTTAAAAGCCGTTCTTAGCCAGGCAGCTTGGGCCGCGAATAATATATTACATGTTGAAAAATAACATGACGTATCAAGAGTTTGGATGGGATTATCTACAAGAGCAATCGCAAACAGCCCCCCTGAATCTCAAAGCTCGACTCGCCGAAAACTGCAAAAATGCATCTTTCCTTTATGATGTGTACTCCGTTACAGGGAATCCTGCAAAACGGCATCAATCTCTGACTATCCAATCGATAAAAGACAAAAATCGATGAAAATAATGTACTTTTGCAGGAATTTCACCAAATAGCGGCTTAAAGAGCAGAAATTGATGCATCCACGCAGCATTTCACTGCTTCATCCATCTTCCACCGGTCTGCGCGTCGCTGTTTTCCCGCATCCTCACTCTCTGTTAACTCGTCACCTCAATCATTTTGCAATGCCTATGAGACACTCCCGCTGCACATCGATTTATTCCATTGTCATCGCTCGAACAACGATGTGGCTGTCTACGTATTGCTTGAATCGGACGATCTTCCCGTTCTCCAGCTCCCATGCATGGACGAAATCTGCGCGGATAGATTTGCCCGTAGCCTTATAGACACCCGTATAGATGCCTTCCGCAATGACGATTTCCTTGTCCTTCACCTCATGATACGTATGCACGGTGGCCGTAAAGCCCTCCCATTCGGTACCGAGGCGGTCAAATACATTCGCCTTGATGCTGTCCACGCCATAATAAGTGCCCCCATAGGGATACCCTGCGGCCTCGGTCCACTCCGTCCGGTCGCTCAGAGCGGCCAGGAGATG
Organism: Paenibacillus dendritiformis; assembly: GCF_945605565.1. Lineage (NCBI taxonomy): Bacteria > Bacillati > Bacillota > Bacilli > Caryophanales > Paenibacillaceae > Paenibacillus > Paenibacillus dendritiformis. The sequence continues at coordinate 4,123,289 of NZ_OX216966.1, forward strand.
CTCGGGACCGTCATAGGTATGGCGGATAATATCGATATTGTTTGGTTGATTCGACATATTCAATACTCCATTAATCGGTATGTGTTTGCCCTTATTGATGGAACTTCACGACATCTTCGAACGGCAGGAAGCTGCGCTCGCCCGGCTGTTCGTTCGGCTCGCCGAACGGCATTTGCGCGATCAAGCTCCATTCCTGCGGAATCCCCCACGTGCGCTTCACTTCTTCATCGATAATCGGGTTATAATGCTGCAGAGACGAACCGATCCCATCCGCTTCCAACGACATCCATACCGCATATTGCAGCATGGCGCTGCCTTGATGGGACCAGAACGGGAATTGCTCCTTGTAGCTAGGGGCATTTTCCTGCATCCGTTGAATCGTCGCTTGATCCTCGAAGAACAAGATCGTTCCTGCACCGTCGCGGAAGCCCTGCAGTCTTTGCGCCGTCGCTTCAAAATTCTCGGCCGGAACTCGCTTACGAAGCGTCTCCTTGACGATATCCCACAATTTCTCATGCTCGCCGTCCATCAGAACGACCATGCGCCCGCTTTGCATATTGAACGAGGACGGAGCATGCAGCGATGTCTTCAAAATCTCGGCGATGCGCTCCGAAGTGATCGCGGCATTTTTCGTCACTTTGCGGATGGAACGGCGGTTGATGATAGCGTCTTTTAACGTTGCAGCAGTTGTCATTGTGAATTCCTCCAATATAATAGGTGAAAGTTTAATGCAGGCAAAAATTGATATGATTAACAATGCCCATCTACATTGCATTGCAATCCTTCGATGGATTGAGCTGGCTGCCTCGATGCTTCCCGCTCAATGGCCTGGGCCAATCGCTCTTTGCTGGCAAGTCCCTGAATGACTTGGTCGCCGATAATGAAGGTCGGCACGGCCGTAATGCGGGCTTCCTCATAGGCATGTTTGATCGCCTCTTGATGAGCTTCCCGGTATTTGCGGGAGATAAGAGCCTCGCGGAAGGCGCCGGTGTCCAGTTCCACTTCCCCTGCGAGCTTCGTCAGCACCTCGATATCTTCAATGTTCTGCTCCTCCTGGAAAAAGGCAGCGAACACGCGATCCATATAGGCGTTGCCTTTCCCCTGCTCTTGCGCAAATTGGTATCCTTCAAAAGCCAAGTAAGTGTACGGATGCGGAGACACGCGAGGCAAGCGCATATCAAGTCCGAGCTTCTCTGCGGTCGGCAAAATAAAGGCATCCCATGAGTTCAGCTTATCCGGCTCGTTCCACGGATCGATCTTCGGATAAGGCGCTGGCCGCAGCTCAAATGGCATCCACTCTACCTCAACATCCTTCTCTTTTACGATTTCATCCAACGGGCCTTTTCCCAGATAACAAAATGGACATATAAAATCGGAATATGCTTTGATTTTCACCGTCATTATCGTTCCCTCACCTTCTGAACATCTCTTGATGTAACATCTATAGTTACAACTAACCGAAAAAGAACAGCCGCTGTTTACGGCCCGATGTAACCATTATAGTTACAACCCCAAAAAAAGTCAACCTCTTTGATTCATGCACTACACGATGAATATGTAATACATTTGGACGTATTTTTTTGCAAAATAGCCCCCTTGAATCTTGAAATTTTGACACTTGCGCTTTAAAGTGTTTATGTAGCCTATTTATGGCATATTCCCAAAATTTGAAGGAGGAATTGTTGATGATCGAATTTTTAAGGAGGAACGTGTGGGCATCCGTGCTGCTTTTGGTAATCCGCATATATGTGGGCTACACCTGGATATCGGCCAGCATTCACAAGCTATTTGCCGGAAGCTTTGACGCGAGCGGATTTTTGAAGAGCGCCGTAGCGAAAGCCGGCGGAGAAAGTCCCGTCGTTCAGGGCTGGTGGGCGTCGTTCCTGGAGCATGTTGCGCTCCCCCATGCCAATTTGTTCAGCCTTATGGTGCAATGGGGTGAGCTTCTCGTAGGTATTGGACTCATCCTGGGCGTACTGACCCGGACCTCCGCTTTCTTCGGCATCATGATGAATACGGCATTTCTGCTAAGCGGCTCCATCAGCATCAACCCGGTGATGATGCTCCTAACGATGTTCATCCTGGTCGCCTATACGAACGCAGGCCGCTTCGGTCTTGATCGCTACTTGCTCAGCAAGCTGAAGCCGACTCGAAGCCAATCGCCTCACAACGCCGCGCCATCGGCATAATCCGGTCACGATTCTCCGTACCAGGCGGCCCATCCACCTCAGACCCACTTTTCGGCGCATAAATTAAAGCGTATATATTCCTGTCAAAGATAAGCCCATCATACCATACGCGTTTCATACTCATCCAGCCTAAACCGATCGACGCCCGTGAAGGAACACTTTGATCACCAAAGTGAGCTTCTTCACGGGTATTTTTATGAATCCAAGAAGCTTGATCCCAACATGGTTGTATGTTATTTTTGAATGGTCAAATAAATTTGAATGTTTAATAAGGAGTGAATGTAATGACACAGCAGGACCTGTTTATCATTGATTCGCTGGAGAAGCTGAAGATCATCAGCGATCCGCTGCGAACCAAAATATTAATGAATCTGATCAAAAAAGAATACACCGGGCAGCAGCTGGCAGAACTGCTTCAAATCCCAAAAACGAAAATTTATTTTCATCTCAAGGAATTGGAGAAGCACGGGATTATCGAAATCGTGAAAGAGGAAGAGAAAAACGGGATTATGCAGAAATTTTATCGTTCGATCGCCCGGAGATTTATTCCAAGCGACGACCTGCTTCCGAGCCACGAGCTGATTGAGACATCACGACAAGTATTTTTAGAGACAGTGCTAACGACCCGCAATGAGATTGAGCAAGCGCCGCCCGAGACATTTCAATTGAGCGCAAATAATCAGGAGATCCGAAAAAATATTGCATCCACCTATCATTTCCATGCGACGGAGGCGGACTTCACCAGCTTTCTCATGGAGTTTAAAGAATTATATAAAAAGCATTTCAAGGGAAGTGAACAGACGCCAGGACCCGATGCGAAACCGTACATGATGACGCTCATCGCGTTTCAACGGCAAGACAGCAGTCCATCTGTGTTCGGAAAGGAAGAGGAAGGTTCATGACATCCAGCAAAAATATGTGGCTCCTTCTCAGCGGCGTGTTCGTATCGGAATCAGCCGCTTGGATTGGCACCATCGGCAGCCTGCAGTTTTTAAGCGAAACGTTGGACTCACGCTTTTACCAATCCGCGATTTTGGTGTCGGGAGCCCTATTCGGAATCTTCCTGTCCCCCTATGCGGGCAGAATCATTGACAGCTTTCATCCCAAGCGAATCTTGCTGTTCAGCGGGATCATCCGAATGCTGGCCATCGCGTTAATGATGTGGGCCATTTGGAGCTCTAACGTCTGGTTTATGGTTGCCTTTCAAATGATCATCGTCATCGCGTCAACGTTTTATTTTCCAACGATCAATGCCGTCATTCCCGCTCTCGTGCCGGAACGGCAGCTCATGCGAGCCAACATGCTCAATTTCAACTTGGCTACCGTGGCCAGAATACTCGGAACCGCTCTGGGCGGAGTTTTAATTACGTTCATCTCGCTGGAGCATATCTTTATTTTGTCCGGCCTTATCTATCTCCTATTAATTGCATTAACTTTGATGCTGCGCATGGAGCATGCTCCCCATCCGCATACGAATAAGAACCGCCAAAAGCCGGCCTTCTCCGAGCTGTTTCAGCTTATGCAGGCAGAGCCTGCCGTACCGAACATATTAATCCTTACATGCATTCCCTTTTTGTTCATCGGCGGCCTGAACTTATTTACGATAGAGATCAGCGAGCAGCATCAGATGGACAGCTTAAAAGGCATTATCTATGCGGTGGAAGGTACCTCCATTCTCGTGGCGGGGGTATTCATGAAGAGGCTTACCGCAAGATGGGGAAAAAGCAATATTTTATTTGCCGGCGCATTTGCGGTCATTGTCAGTATGCTTGCCCTGATTCCTGCGAATATGCCGCTCCAACTGGCCGCATTTGCGCTGTTTGGACTGGCCTCCGGGTTATTCATCCCGCTGTCCAACATGGAAGCCCAGGTCCTGATTTCAAAAGACGCATTAGGCCGATTCTTTTCCTTCAAGCGGATGATCGAAACGACGACCATTCAAGTCTCGCTCATCTTCACGGGGATGACCTTGGATCTGCTGTCACTGCCCGCTTTGCTGCTCATCTATGCGGCCTTGAGCATGGCAGCCGTTCTGATCGCGCGCCGACGATTCCGTGCGGCTCTAAGCCTTCCTCGTACATAAAACAAACAAGCCGGCTTCCCGGTAGACATCCGGTGCCGGCTATGTTTTATCAGATATTGTTGCTCGATTGCTCGATAGTTTGCGCAGCGGCCGCTTCCTTTCTTTTGAGATACCTTTTGCGAAGCAGCAGAAATACGACAATGATCGGGACGGCGATAAGGAATATATACAGAGAGACCTTATGAACCATCCCTTCTGCCGAACGGCCATAGAGGTAGAACAATAAGCCGATGGCATAGAACTTGACCGCTCTTCCGAGCGCAGCATAAGCGATAAGGCGCCACAATGGGAACTTGAGGCAGCCGGACAAAATCGTGAACACTTTAAAAGGAATCGGCGTGAACGAACCGATGAGGATGGCCGCCTCTCCTCTCTTCTTGAACATCTCGGTCGCGGAATCGACCCATTCCTTTTTGAGAAATTTGTACATAATGGAATGGCCGAGCCCCTTGCCGATCAGATAGCCGATTGGCGTGCCGAGCAGACAGGCGATATAGCCGATCGTCGCCAGCCACAGCGCGTTAGACGGATCGAGCAAGCTAAGCGACACTTGCAGGAAGAAAGCGGGTATCGGAAAAATAACCGCATCGGCGAACGAGTGGATGAACAATCCCCAGGCTCCATAATTCATGAAGAAATCAATGATTTGCTGAAACATACTTTGCTCCTATCCGGAAATCCACTTATTTATGCTTGCATCCTTCTCCGCCCTATCCTTCCTCTCTATTCGATCTCTTCGGAATGGAAAGGTAACCTAACGCGGATCCGGGGCGATCGAATCAATAGACGAATCAGGAAGACGGCTCCCCTTCACCATGACTATGACTTATCCCACAGATCCAATCGTCATATGGCCAGCATGCCAGCTATATTTTAAAATAACATTATTGCAATCAGAAGAGAACCGTTTTTATGTGAAATGGTCAGGTGCCGCAGGGCAGTCGCTATCCCCTGCCCGTTGCGGTACAATACAACAATAGCAACTTTTTCTGAAGCCCGAATAAAAGAAATGTGAAAAATTATGAAGGCATGCCCCGGCCCGTTTCACAATTCTTCATTATCGCTTTATTCTTTTTATAGTTTTATCGCTTACAGTAAGAAGGGGAAAGGATAGCTGCAAAGTGAGGAATAACAGATGACGAAGCCATGCGTATTAATTGCCGATGATGATAAAGAGATCGTCGATTTGATTGCCGACAGCCTGGAAGACGAAGGCTTTGCAACCGTCAAGGCCTATTCCGGGCAGGACGTATTGGAGCTGACGAAGGATCGCTCCTATGCGCTGCTGCTGCTCGATATTATGATGCCGAACGGGAGCGGGATCGAGATATGCCGCACCATTCGGGACCGTGTGACGGCCCCGATCGTATTCATCACGGCCAAGAGCCGCGACCTGGATAAGGTCGTCGGCTTCGAGATCGGAGCGGATGACTATATTACGAAGCCGTTCAGCATCGATGAACTGGTGGCCCGGGTGAAGGCCCATATCCGAAGAGACCATCGCAGCCAGGCGCGCCGGCAGGAGCGAATTTACGGAAATCTTATCATAGACAAGGACACTTACGAGGTAATCAAGGACGGCGTAAAGATCGATCTGTCCACCAAAGAATTTCAAATCCTGTCTTACCTTGCGGACCACCACAATAAAGTGCTGTCCCGGGAGCAAATCTATGACGCCGTATGGGGACAGAGCGAATTGGGCGATATGAATACCGTCACCGTCCATATCAAAAATATCCGCAACAAAATCGATCCGGAGAACCGGCTCATTGTTACGGTCTGGGGTGTAGGCTATAAATTTACGGGAGGACTGGCTCCTTGACATTCAGCATCAAAACCAAAATCGTTCTCGCCTTTTTCATTGTCGCCCTGCTTAACGGCGCTTTCGCCTTCGGTTATTATCAATTCTACTTGGCGGATAAGTTTATGGAGAGCACACAGATCATCGGCAAGGAAAATGCCCAATATCGGCAACAGCTGATGGAGGATATCGTGGCGCTGTACCCCGACGAGAGAGCCATCGCCTCCTTGATCCGGACGGAAGCCGCGACGCAAGGCATCCAGATGACGATGACGGATATCGATGGCCGGGAAATCGCGGCTGCGGCGGAACAAAGGGAAGGCATCGCTCTCTTCCAAACCAAGGAAGTCGTGCGGATTCAGGGCGAAGCCGTCTATCTGATCGACTTCCAATACCCTGACTGGTACGAGCAGGTGAAGCCGATGAAGAGCCTGCTCTTGCTGGTCATTGCCGTACTCGTACTCTCGGTAATCGGGCTCATTTTTTATTTGCAGAGCCACATCGTCAAGCCTCTCACTTTGCTTCATACCTATATGAAGACGTTTCATTTCAAAAATATGAAGCTTCCCAAGCTGGAGCGGCGCCAGGACGAGATCGGCGAGCTGATGAAGGATTTCGCGGAAATGGGACAACGCTTGGAAACGTCGCATAACGAACAGGTCGATATGATCGCGGCCGTCTCCCATGACATCAAGACGCCGCTCACCTCCATTATCGGCTATGTGGAACGGCTGTCCGGAAGCAAGACGCTGACCGAGGCCAAAAAAGAGGACTATTACCGGATTATTCACCGGAAAGCGAAAGATATCGAAAAGCTGGTCGAGGATTTTTCCGCCTTCAGCGACATGGAGCATGACACGCTCAAAATCGCGACGGAGCGCGTCCATGTGCGGAGCTTCATCCAGAGCATCTGCACAGAGTATGAAGAAGAGCTGCAAGCGCATCAAGCCCGGCTGGAATGGACCTGTCAGGTGCCTGAGGATGTCCAGGTGGAATTGGATATGAAGAAAATAAGACGGGTGTTTGCGAACATCGTGCATAACGCGCTGATCTACGTCAGTCCACCGGTCCATCTCCGGTTGAGCTGCGAGCTTCAGGACGGCAGCCTGCGCATCGCTTTCGAGGACAATGGCGAAGGCGTGCCTGACGAGGAACTGGAACGGATATTCGACAAGCTGTACCGGGTCGATCCATCCCGCTCCCGCGCTGGCGGCGGCAGCGGACTGGGCTTAGCCACATGCAAGAGCATGATTGAAGCTCACGGCGGCAGAATTCACGCGTACCGCAATCCGCTGGGAGGCTTGGGGATCTATTTCACTCTTCCGCTGTAGCACTCCCTCCGCAATCCCGGACAAAGCAATTGCTCCCTGGAAGGATCCAGGGAGCAATTTGCCGTACTTGCGAACATCGAACATCATATCGGATGGACCGTGTTTTGTCACGCCGTGAATTTAACCGTCCTGGAGCGCAGCGCAGGCATAATCCCGGAATGCAAGCAGATTGGCGCGATTCCATACCTTTCCGCCCGTTTTTCTCTGTTCATCGCTCACCGGCTCCGCGGAACGATAGACATCAAGCGCTTGTTGAATCAATGGATGATAGTCTAGCGGCAAATGCTTCAGCCCCCATTCCCCGCCCTCATCCTTGCTGTGCACGGTCTGGCTATTCTCATCGTACAGCTGGAACACGCGGCATATATTCAATACGCTATAAAACGGTGTATCTACGATATGCTCATCTTCAAGAATCCAGTTGAGGTCATCCCGCACCGCTTCCATAAAATGCGCCCATTCTACGGTTCCGAACACAGCGGATATCGGTGTTCCATACAGACAGATGCCGCGCTGTGTAACATACGTGAGATGCGACAGCAGGTCACTGTCGGTCCGTTCTCCATCATAGTTCACATCTTGATTGAGAATCTTGTCATGCCACTGCGCACTATAATGAACTTCAAAGGGAACGGGCACCGGGATGTCCCTGGCCGTGCGGGCCGTAATGACGCTGAGCTCCGGCTTGCCAGCCACAGGGCTGTTGGATGCCTCGTTCGCGATAGCAAGACCGACAGCCTCCGCCTTGGCAGCTTCTAGTCGCTCATCTACGACGACAATCAGGTCGATATCGCTCTTGGGCCGGTAATAGCTGCCCATCGCCAGCGACCCGTGCAAATATATCCCGATTAGCCGGTTTCCGAGCTCCTCTCGCAGCCGCTCAACCAGCGTTAGCACGAATTTCTTAATATCCTCATCACACTCGGGCCAGACTTGCGCACGAACCATGCATCTCACTCCTCTCAGAAAAAGTTGGTTAATATTGAATGGTAATCTATTTCCCGCTTCATTATCATTACTTACGTCACAAAAACGGATAAAAATTCATCGTCTTGCCGATCATGATTACCTTTTATTTCAATACCGCCGTTCGACTTCCTCCCTCGGTTGCTTCATATTTTAGAGCCCCCTGCGGCGGTCCTTCTTCCTTGCCCGAGTCTGTTCCGGGCAGCTTATCGATTCCATATACTGGCGCTGACATTCCCGCTGCAGCGTATCCATCGCCAAGGTCGACTTCCCGGAACCCGACGGACCGGTCACGACCACAAGCTTGAACATCGGAATCTCCACTGAAATGAACTTGTCTCGGTCATCCACCCCGCTTCCATGGATCGAGCTGCCGAAAACTGCGAAAATCAGGCTGTTGAGAAAGTCCAGAGGATTTTTGGGCACTTCATCAGGACTTGTCTCTCAGTAGAAAAATTTTATCTGATCGAGTGCCTGAAAACTGCACGGTTTCTCAAGACACGTTGATTCAGTAGGCAAAATCCTGCACAAACCCCCATGACGTCTACGACGTCACCCCCCAGAATGAAAATAGGTAGATGTAAACTTTTAAAGTTACTGTAGATGGTAATCATGAGACTAACAAATCCAAGGACGACTGTATTATTGGGGTACGACCCTGTTGCACAAACCGTCCAATTGCGATCGCGAGAACCGCCCAATGCACACCCAAGTGCGTGTATAAAATTTCTTTATTCAGATCGCATGATTTGTTAGTACACATGAAAGCAGGTGCAAGCATGGATGCCGTACGCGAATGCTGTTGCGGATTAGATGTCCATCAAAAAACAGTAGTTGCCTGTATCCTTTACGGGGATTTAGAATCCAAGCCCAAGAAAGTCATCGAAAGCTTTGGAACAACGACTACCGAACTACTCCGACTTCAAGATTGGCTTAACGCACATGAGTGTAAAGAAGTAGCCATGGAGAGCACAGGTGTGCTGTGGAAACCGGTATGGAATATTTTAGAGTCTAGCTGCTATTTAGTGTTGGCAAACGCTAAACAAATCAAGAATACACCAGGGCGTAAGACAGACAAGAAAGATGCGGAGTGGATTGCACAACTTCATCGTTGTGGTCTCATTCAACCAAGCGTGGTGTTGCCGCAGCATTTGCGGGATTTACGAGATCTAACGAGGTATCGTCTGAGAATCGTGGTGACCATTGCTTCTGAGAAGAATCGTATCCATAAAATTCTTCAAGACGGAAACATCAAGCTTACGAGTTTTATGAGCGATTTGTTCGGCGTATCCGGGCGTCTGCTTCTGGAAAAGCTCATGGACGGAGAAGTGCTCGTAGAAGATGACGTACGCGAACTTGTCAAAACCAAGCTAAAAACAAAAGTGCCTCAGTTAGTTGAAGCTCTGAATGGTCAGCTACGGCGACATCATCGTGTTATGATGCGTGCACACTGGAAGCACCTGCTGTTCGAGGAAGCAGAACTGCAAGAAATTGAATCATTAATCGACGAACAGCTTGAGCCTTATCGAAAAGAGATTGAGTGTTTAGACAGCATTCCCGGAATTGACAAGTCTTGCGCTTCCGCTATATTTGCAGAAATGGGGCCGGATATCGCCACGCGTTTTCCCACGGTCGAGCAATTCACCTCATGGGCAGGGGTATCTCCAGGTAATAATGAGAGCGCGGGGCGCAAGAAAAGCCGGAAATGCCTGCAAGGGAACAAGTATCTGAAACGTAGCATAACGCAAGCGGCATGGGCAAATTACAGGTCAAGGAATCGAATAGGTGAGCACTTTAGACGGATACGGAAACGACGAGGCGAAAAAACAGCAAGCGTAGCAACCGGACATCTCTTAATTAAGATCATTTATGCCATGATGAAAGAAGGAACGCCATACAAAGAAATAGACATGCAGGTACGCATGTCTAAACAAAGAACAGCTAATTTTTACGTAAAGAAACTCCAAGAGCTGGGCTTTGCACTTCAACTAACTGAAAACGAAACAAGCTAAATTTTGAAAATGATGTGATCATTTTCGGGGGGTGAGTCTTTTTTTGCTTTCTTAGAGTAATAATGGCCCGAAAAAGTTCTATTCATACATTTTGAAAGGGCTGTCGTGCTTACTTCAACGTTTTTATTTTCGTATAAAATACAGCAATTCGGTAGGGACGACTTCACCAGAAAGGGAATCCTGTAAAACTGCAGCAATTTCACCCCTTTCTCTTCGACTTAGCTCAAAAGGTCCAAAAATGATGTAGCTGTGCAGCAATTCCTCGAAATGTGGACTCATTGAGCTGAAATTCCTGTAAAATAGCAGCAATTCCCTCCACACGTTAAAACCCCAGGAGATTATGATGTCTCCAGAAGGCGATGACGTTCTGAATGCCAAGTTTCGATTAGGTAATCACCCCTCCGAAAAAAACAGGGGTTTTCCAACAGCCTGGTTTACGCATTATATTCCTGTTCCCGTAGGTTTTACCGTTTAGGCAGGATTTTTCTGCCTCATCCATTTTGCAAGGCGCCGATTACTGCTCGTTTCACCGTTATGATCGCGGACCTCTCTCCACATTTCTTCTTTTCTCAAAAACGATAGGGAGCAGCAAAATCGAACCGGCAATAATCAAGATACCGCTCATCACATACACCGCCAGCAGGGAAAACATATCCTTCAGATAGCCGGACAGGAACATGCCAGTCACCATCATCCCCATAAATACAGGCATGATCGCACCGGATACCCGGCCCATAAATGCCCCTTCTGTGTTCCGTAGAATAAGCGTCTGGATTCCGCCCTGAATGCAAGGGTATACCAATCCGCTGATTACCAAGAGAACAATGGTCAGCCAGATCATCGTAGACGCGCCTATTCCCATCGTACAGACGGCAGTGACAAGCAAGCCCAACATGAGCATCAACTGTGGGTTCACCTTTTTGGCTATCCCCATGATGGCAATTCCGCCTGCCAGCATGGCTGCCCCATTGGTCATCACCATCCACTGCAGAAATGGTTTCTCCTGTCCCAATTTCTCAATGACGAGAAAGATCTGAAGCGGCTGAGTTAGTCCCGACGCCAATCCGATAACCGAAAAAGTCAAGCAAAGGGTTCTTAAGGATGGACTCGACCCGATATAGCGCAGCCCGGCCGTCAACTCCTTCATGAATCCGCCGGTATCCCCAGACTTCGGTTCCTCCGCGTCACGGGGAAGCGACGCTAATACAAGGGAAGATCCCAGGAACAGACCGGCCGTCAGAATCAGGGAAGCTTTAATTCCAAACTGTATAAAAATAAACGTGCCGATGACCGGACCCAAGACCGTAAAAACAGCGACAAGCGTCTGGGACATCGCCATCACGCCCTGCAGTTGTTCAACGGGTACATGCCGTTTGTACAATTTCATGGCCGAAGGCTGAGAAAATTGGGACAGGCTGGCCGAAATAAATGAGCCGATGAGAAGCGCAGTCCATCCGCCGCCCATAAGAGCAAGCAGCACAGCCACAACGGACAAGGCGGACAGCAGATCGCTCCATACCATGGTCCGCTTCGGCCGCGATCGGTCGGCAAAGGTACCTCCGATAAGGGCGAAGAGAAAGATCGGCGAGAATTCCGCAACCGAAATCAGGGAGACATATACCGGATTATTGTTCGTCAATTCGGTAACATAAAGAAGTACCGCATAATTCCGGATCCAAATTCCCAACTGCAGCAGCGCCCGGGAAAAGATAATTGTTCGAACATAACGATTGGCAAACATGTTAATACCCCATATCCTTTACTAATTTTGATAACGTGCGCAAACGTTCGCCAATCATCTCATCGTCGTCGCTCAGAGCTTGGCTGAACAGCTTAATATCTTCATTTATCCTCTCATTGTCAGTGCATATCGCCACGGTCATGACATCCCCTTGCAGGCCAACCCGGTCGATGACGGGGTCCTGCGAGTCATATAAATGCTCATATTTGGATGCTTCGCGAAAATGAGCCAGCGACCTTTTACATCCGTGTCTCGGGCGAGTCGTCCGTCAACCTGCTCATCGTTTTCTGCCACAACAACAGGCTTGACTTTTAAAGTCGTTGGTATTTTCATCTTCCTTCCCCCTTTTCATTTACTCGATAACTTAATCACTAATTTACTAAATGACTGAACGACTGCTTCATTTTAGATCGCTTTTCATCGTGCGTCAATCCGTTTTTTGACCAAGACTCCAATCGGTCCTTGCGCAAGCTTAACGCCAAGACCATCAAGCACAGGCCTAACAGCTTACGCAGCTATAATAACTTTCCGATTATTTGGCATTCTTGTCTCTTTCACATAAAAGTCAAAATTCAGCGGAGAACGCCCATCCTTCGTATGATATAAAGGGAAATATTGGAGTTTTGATTACGTTCCGATCAGGTTCCCATTCTCCCCCAGATGTGCGGGACAAGGGAGGCACTCTACTTATCGCTCGAATGGAGGTCCATTGATGGAGTTAGAAGCTTTTTTAAAACGACAGAACGAAGCGGTGAATGAGCGGCTTTCCCGGATTTACGAAATGGGCTGGAAAGTCACATCTACCGGCGATCAGGAATGGAATGACCGGCTGGAGCAAGCGCAGAACGAATGGAGCCGTTATTGTTCGGACACGGAGCAATTCCAGGAAGTCAAGAAGTACAGAGCGCTTCCGAACCTGTCCCCGCTCCAGCGCCGCCAGCTCGATGAGCTGTTCGCCATGTTCGGCAAGCAGCAGCTGGAGCCGGAGCTTGCCGAACAATCGGCTGCAATGACGAAAGAGCTTGTCGATGTATTCAATAACTACCGTCCCACGCTGGACGGCAAGCCGGTCTCGAACAACGATCTGCGATCGATACTGGAGAACAGCCCGGATATGGAGCTGCGCAAGCGGGCCTGGCTGGCCACCAAGCAGATTGCGGTCCGGGTCGAAGACCAGCTTCTTGCGCTGGTGGAGCAGCGCAATCGGGAAGCGCGCTCCCTTGGGTACGACAATTACTATCAGATGAGCTATGCGCTGCAGGAGCTGGATGTGGAGGAATCGTTCGCGATTTTCAATGAGCTTCTGGAGTTAAGCGAGGAGCCCTATCAGTCCGTGAAGCGGGAGATTGACGAAGATACCTGCCGCCGGTTCGGCATTCTGCGCGACCAGCTTCGGCCATGGCATTATACGGATCCTTTTTTCCAAGGCGCCCCGCCCCAAGGCCAATGGAGCATGAACGACGAACTGCAGGGACGGCGGTTAGAGGATTTCGTCCTGAACACGTTCCGCGATATGGGGTTGGAGATCGGCGATATTATGGACGCCAGCGATCTGTATCCGCGGGACAACAAATACCCGTTCGGCTATTGCACGAGCATGGGCCGGGAAGGCAAGCCCCGCATCATGATGAGCATTGATGCCAGTGAGTTCTGGCTGAGCGCGATGCTGCACGAGTTCGGCCATGCGGCGTATGACAAATATATCGATCCGTCGCTGCCGTTCCTGCTGCGCAAGCCTGCCCATACGCTGACAACCGAAGGGATCGCGATGCTGTTCGGCAGAATGACGAAGCAGTCCGAGTGGATTAAACGGTACATTTTCGAGAATCGCCCGCATGCCGCATTCATGAGGGAGGAAGCCTCGATCGAGCAGGCGCTGCGCCGGGATATGCTGGTCAGCATGCGCTGGTACCTCGTGTTCACCCTGTTCGAGCGCGAGCTGTACGAGCATTCCGGCAGCGGGAAGGAACTGAATGAGCGCTGGTGGCAGCTTGTCCAGCGGATTCAGCATCTCCAGCCGCCCGAGCATACCCATTATCCGGACTGGGCGGCGAAGATGCACTTCTCGCTCGCTCCGTTCAGCTATCAGAATTACATATTGGGAGAGTTGACTGCGTCTCAAGTGCAGCATTATATCGAGGCCAATATATCACGGCCTATGTATACTCGGGAGACCGGCGCTTATTTGAAGGCGCGCTTCTTCTCCTGCGGGGCGGCGCTGTCCTGGAACGACAAGCTGCGGGAGGCTACGGGAGAACCGCTCCAGCCGCGTTACTTCGTAGAGCAGTTCGTCCGCCATTCACGAGCGTGACGCCCTAACCGAGACAGAGCCTTCATGACGAATCATGAAGGCTCTGTCCTTATTTTAGGCTAATACATGCGATGGTAGATTCCCATCTGCGCGACATCTCTAGCAGCCAGTAGGTTGGCGGGAACCGGCTCATCTTCCCTGCCCAGCTTCAGCAGAAGCCACAGCAGCGAATCGTCCAGGTAGGCCATCATCTCTCTACTCCTCCTCCTAGAAGGCTGCAGCCGTCTTCATCGCGGCCGCTATGCCTTGGTCAATCATGCGCTCCCGATGCTCCGGATATTGATCATGGCCTTCCACGATGACGGTGACGATGTCTTGAATGCCCAACAGCTCCAGGTTGTGAATCATCCAGTTCACGGCCATCTCCTGATCCGACGCCGGACCGCTGGAATAGACTCCCCCGCGGGCATTCAGCAGCGCGACCTTTTTGTTGCCGAGCATGCCGACAGGGCCCTCGGGCGTGTAACGATAAGCGATGCCCGGCTGGCTCACATAGTCGATATACGTATGCAGAACGGCAGGAACCGTCAGATTCCACATCGGAAAAGCAAACACGATCTTGTCCGCTGCGACGAACGGATCGAGGAAACGCATCACGCGGTCGACCGCTTCCTTTTCCGCCGGTGACAGCTCTGCTCCTTGACGCCGCTTGGCCATCCCGTCCAGCATCACATCGTTGTAATAAGGCAGATCCTCCTGGTATAAATCAAGCTCAATCACCCGTTCGGACGGATTGGCTTTCCGGTAAGTATCCAAAAACGCATGATATAGTTTTACGCTTACCGATTGATAGAGGGAACGGCAGTTGGCTTTGACGAATAAGACTTGATTCATTTGACATTCTCCTTTTGCGCATCTCTAATACTTGGGCTTCCGTCTTCAGCATAACAAGACTCCCGACGAAGCGCGTCGGCAGGAAGCCCGGGACGAGCATACCAAAAAAGCCCGATCGATGATCGGGCTTTTCTACGACTTTGGATGTAGTTGTCACTCTGCCAATCCCCGCTTGACCGCGTATACCGCCGCCTGCGTCCGGGCGTTCATCCCCAGTTTGCCCAGCAGATTGCTGACATGCGTCTTCACGGTCTTCTCCTTAATGTTGAAGTGGGCCGCAATCTCCTTATTGGTTCGGCCCCGGGCAATCTGCCGCAGCACCTCCACCTCGCGGCTTGTCAGCAATTCCAGCGGCGGATCGCCGGCCTCCGGCGCTTCGTCCGGCTGTGCCGAGAGATGCGACATCAGCTGCTCCGTCACATTCGGATGAAGCTTGACCTGTCCCCTATGAATATCGATGATGGCTTGAACCAGCTCATTCGGCATAATATCCTTCATGACGTAGCCGTTCGCGCCGGCCTGGACCGCGGGCACGACGTAATCCTTGTCCACGAAGGACGTGAGGACGAGCACCTTCGTGTCCGGATGATGCCGGCGGATATGCCGGGTCGCTTCGATGCCGTTCATCTGCGGCAGCATCAGGTCCATCAGCACCACGTCGGGTTGCAGCGTCTCTACCATCTGGATCGCGTCGGTTCCGGTCATCGCTTCGCCGACGATGTCAATATCCGGCTGCATCTTCAAAAAAAATTGAAGCCCGCGCAGCACGACCGCATGATCATCCACGAGCAGCACCTTGATCTTCATCCTTCCTCTCCTCCCTTCCGGCAGGGCAATTGAACGCGAATGACGGTTCCCTTGCGCGGCACGCTCTCCAGCTCGAACGTGCCGCCGCATGTCCCTGCCCGCTCCCGCATTCCGGTTATGCCCAGGCCGGCATTGTTCCGGAGCTTCACCATGCCGATGCCATCATCGGCTATCTCCATACGAACATGGGTACCTTCTTTGTACAACCGGATTCGCACGATATCGGTCTTCGCATGCTTGCGGACATTGTTGATCGCTTCCTGTCCGATGCGGAACAGCGTCTCCTCAACGTGGCGGGGCAGCTCCAGCAGGCTGTCCGCCCGCGCCTCGACGGAGATTCCCTGAGTCGTGCCGTAGCGCACAAGACCGGTCAGGAGACCTTCTTCGAGGCCGGCCGGGCGGAGCTGCCAGATGAGCGATCTCATCTCGCATACCGCGTCCTTCGTCAGCTCCCGCATCTCGGACAGAGCGGCGAGCGCGTCCGCTGTCCGGGAGGAAGCCAGCAAGCTCTCCATTCCATGTGCGGTCAACTGCAGCGCGAACAGCTTCTGCGAGACTGAATCATGCAAGTCCTGCGCCAGCCGGTTGCGCTCCTGCCACATGGCCAGCTTCAGCTGCTGCTCCCGGTACTGCGCAGCCTCATGCCCCCGCGACAGCAGCTCGGCGGCACGATGCAGCATGTCCATCATGACCGGGTCAAAATGCTTCGCCTCCGTGCTATCCGCATAGAGAACGCCGATCGCCCGGTCCCGCAGCAGAATCGGAACGGCAGCCGCGGCTGCGATTCGCTCCGCCTGGCGGGGGCGGTTCCGGCGCTTGCCGGGCGCTGCGGCGGCGGGATTCCAGCGCTGGTCGGACTTCTCCGCATAGACGCTTCTGATCCGCTGCCGGGTGAGCGCGCTCGTCCGCATGGCCTTGTGCGAGAGCCGGCCCTCCTCCCAATAAGCGATGCAGGCCAGCTCTCCGCTCTCCGCCATATGCACAGCAGCGCTGCGGCAGTTCAGCAGCTCGCCTGCGGCACGGGCAATCCGCTCGGGAATGTCCCGGTAATCGGCAATTCCCGCCAGTTCGCCGGATAATTCCCCCATCCGCTGCAACAGCTCGGCCTGCTTGAGGCGGGACTGGTACAGCAGCGTCCGCTCGATCGCCGTACCAATCTGATAGGCGACCGACTGAAGCATCGTCAGCTCGTCCGGATCGTAATGCGACTTGCCCGGCGCCGCGACGTTCAGCAAGCCATACAGCCGATCGCCCGCATGCAGCGGAATCGTAGCATGATGCGTAATGCCGGCCGTATCTCCCCACGCATACTTCACGGCATCCTCCAGCCGCTTGCAATGCATCGTGTTCTCGGCGCGGAAGTTTGCCCCTTGGCGGTACCATTCGATGCACCAGCAGCTTCCCTGGTTCAAGCGCCGCTTCTCCTCGGCATCCAGGGCGGGCGGAAGCCGGTAATCGGCCGCCAGGGTATAGTTCGGCATATCTTCCATGAGGAAAATCCACCCGGTCTGGAGCCCGGTTATCTCCACCAGCGTGCGCAGCACATTGTTCAGCAGCTCCGGCAGATCGGTCGAGCGGTTGATGGTCTCGGCAATGACTTGAAACGCATGCCGCTCATCCACGTGAATCGGGTTGCTCACGTTCAGTGCCTCCCTTGGTCGTGTCAACGTTATCCATATCATAACATGAATGCCGCAAGCCGCCGCACTTGTCAGCCGCTATTGCCGCTCCGCGCCTCCGCAGCCAGCAAGGGAGAGTACATCATAAGCGCATGGTTCTCGGCAACATCTTGTTCCGCTATCTTTTCCCCATTCCCGTTGAACTGGTGCCGGCAGATCCGATTATGCCGGATATAACCGCCCCAATGCTCCTGGGTAATCCGGTGCTCCTTCTCGACAATCTCATACCGGTACGGATGAGGCGCCGCGCTTCGCCACCTTCCGACAAGCATATCCTTCTCCAGCTCAAGCTGAAGCTGATACGGCTCCGTGGTCGGATTACAGATTTGCAAGTCCAAATAATTATAGACGCAGGTCGCACCGCTGCCGAAGGGCTGTGTCCGGTTCGAATCGGGAAATACATCATAGCTGTGCCGATGCCTCTCCGTCACCTGGAGCGGCGTGTGCAGCGCGGTCCAATAGATGAGGTTGGATAACTGGCACAGACCGCCGCCTATCCCCGTCTTGAACCCGCCATAGAACAGGACCATGCCGTCCACATATCCTTTTCTGCGGGTCGGCTTCCCGATGAGCCTCCAGTAAGAGAAGGTCTCGCCGGGATGAATAACAATACCGTTCAGCTTCCTTAACGCAAGCTGAAGGTTGACTTTCTTATTATCCTGCAGCCATCGGTCCACCCGGGGCAGATTCCGGTACACGGGCGTCTCATGCCGACAAATCTCGTACGGCAGCAGCTCCGTCTGCTTGTGACTGGCATAACGGGTCCTGCCGAATATCCATTCCAGATGCCTTTTGCCCCGGAAATACATCATGCCCAGTGTGATTCGCAGCTTCGATCTCGGCTTCGGCCGGGTTATCATCGGCTCCCCTCCCGCTTCGCGTTATGTATGAATCAGCACAAACATTGTAACATACCCCCGGCGATCATACATTTTGTGGAATGTCAAAGATTACGAATGATTCACCATTTTGAGAGGGATTACCAGAAAAAAAGCAGAGTAAAGCGGGGAATGTTTCCAAAGAGTCAATGCAACAAATAAATCAGAGGTCATGCCTGCCAACGAGGCGTCAAAGAAAGTTTTCCTCAAAAACGGCTTTGAAAAAGAAGGATTGATAAGACAAGCTTTTTTATGGTCCGGTAAAGGATTCATCGATTTGGAAACTGCATCCGGCCAATGACCGATCTTCGATATGTGGAGATTGATCGTGGAGGGGCTAGCGAACTACGTCATTGCTCAAACCATTTCGAACCGAGGTAGAGGATGATGCACGCAAGTAAATTCGGTAAAGCGGCCAGTAAGAAAAAAGTAGATAATTTGAATCTTCGATTCATGGCTTCCTTGCCTTCGGTCGCCATATCCACACGTCTGGAATCGGCGCCAATAAAAGCGCCAGAACAAAGAGCGGCTAATAGTATGGCAGCCAATCCAACATAACCGGATAACTTCATAGCAATGGAAATATCCCAAGCGACGACGGACATAGCGGCAATGACGCCAAGTATAAAGAGTCCAACCCAGAGTGCTTTTTTCATTCTTGCCTCCGTGTCATATCAGAGTAAATTTTACATTATATTAACACAGCCCTCGGAACATTCACATCAAACTTGGCTCAAAAAGCGAAGAATCGTGCCTGAACGGCACAAAAACACAGGCCCGAGGCCTGTGTTTTTGTCGTTCCGGGACCGTAAGCCGGAGCTATGAAGCTAATCAATCGAACAGATCGCCCAGCCGGTCGAGCACCGTTTTTTTCTTATGCGGCTTGTAGGATGGCGGGCGATGGCCCGAATCGTAATGGCCGTAATCGCTCTTATGCGGACGATGGTCGCGCTCCCATTCCTGATATTCCTGTCGCTCTCTTCGGACGTCGGACATCAGCTTCTCCAGCTCCCCCCGATCCAGCCAGACGCCCTTGCAGCTCGGGCATACATCGATCGTTACGCCTTCCTTCTCCACTTCACGCATCCGGACATCATTGCAAATTGGACAATTCATGTGTCATCCCTCCAACAGATTTTTCGATAGTATTACCGTGTATCTTCTAAGTTGACATTCATCAAGCTGATAAGCCGTAACCGTGAGCTCCGCGAATCACCCCCCAACAGAATCTACAACGAAAAAAGGCCTCTACCGTTAGATGGTAAAGGCCTCCATGTGTACAAAAAAGACCTCTACCCTGGACATGCGGTAAAGGTCTTGCTTACAACGCTGGCGTTGCCAATAAAGCCGGGGCGTGACAGGCCCGAAATGACGACTTTACTGTAGTAGCTACTCCCCTTCAATGAAGAAAGCGCTATTCGATTACTCCGATTATATATGTACGCAGGCGGGCATGTCAACCAGGGTTCATGGCCACAGTCCATTCCCGTTTGCATTCATAAGAATGCTTGGATACACTACATAATAACGGTAAAGACAAAATGTGGAGGGACATGCGA
The DNA here is from genome assembly GCF_945605565.1 of Paenibacillus dendritiformis. NCBI lineage: Bacteria > Bacillati > Bacillota > Bacilli > Caryophanales > Paenibacillaceae > Paenibacillus > Paenibacillus dendritiformis. The sequence goes on from NZ_OX216966.1 coordinate 4,143,480, forward strand.
TGAGCCGCCAGAAGCTCCAAGACAGACTGAAAATGAAAAAGGTTGAACCGAAGCATGGAGACCAATTCAATGACCTGCTTCGCTATGTATTCCAAGTCACGAACCTGGATCTGCAGACGTTCGGCTGGGAGAACCGCGAGATCGCGCAGGCGAAGCTGCCTGTTCTGAAGGAGGCCGATGTGCTCGGCTGGTTCGATGGCGACAAGCTGATCTCCCAGTTGGCCGTTTATCCGTTTCAGGTCAATATTTTCGGAGAGATCTATGAGATGGGCGGCTTGACCGGCGTAGGCACCTATCCGGAATACGCCAATCTTGGCTTGATGAGCCAATTGATGCGCCAGGCGCTCGCGAATATGCGCGAACGTGAGCAATCGATATCGTATCTGTATCCGTATTCGATTCCGTTCTACCGCCGCAAGGGCTGGGAGATCATTTCCGACAAAATCTCGTTCGAGGTGAAGGATACGCAGCTTCCGAAGCTCAAGACGGTGCCCGGCAGCGTGGAGCGTCTCTCGATCGACCACCCGGATATTCGCGACATATACAGACGCTTCGCTCTGGCCCATCACGGGGCGATGCTGCGGAGCGATCTCGCATGGGAAGAATATTTGCGCTGGGATCTGGACGATCTGACGGTGGCGGTCTACTATGACGAGGATCAGCAGCCGCAGGGCTACCTGCTCTATTGGATTGCGGAAGAAGTGTTCCACATGAAGGAAATGGTGTACATCGACGGCGAGGCCCGCGCGGGGCTGTGGAATTTCATCAGCGCCCATTTCTCGATGATTACGCGGGTCAAAGGCCATATTTACACGACGGAACCTCTCGCCTTCCTGCTCGAAGACAGCGACATCAAGGAGACCATCTCCCCGTATTACATGGCGCGCATCGTCGATATTCACCGCTTCGTGAAGCAATATCCGTTCCTGCCCCAGGCGGCGGAATGCCAACTGACCTTCACGCTTCACGATCCGATGCTGGAATGGAATCAGGGCAAATTCACGCTGAAGGTGGATGAGCAGGGCCGCGGCCAATTGACAGAGGGCGGAGGCACCCCGGCGGCGGCTTTCGATATTCAGACGCTGACGACAATGCTGATGGGCTACAAGCGTCCCGCTTATTTGGCGCGGGCGGGCCGCTTCCAGGCACACCAGGCGACGATCGAGCAGTTGGAGAAGCTGATCGATCGCCAGACGCCTTATTTCTCGGATTATTTTTGAGCGGCTGCGCCATTGGCCCCCTACCTTTCGGGTACGGGGCCAATGCTTTTCCTTATTCGCCTTTACCGCAAATCCGCTCCATAATACTCTTCCAGCGTCATCCCCTCTGCCACTAACCGCCCGGCCAGATCACGGCCGACATAGCGGAGATGCCACGGTTCATACTGATAACCGGTTATCTCCTCCTTCCCGCGGGGATAGCGAATAATATATCCGAAGCGGTGCGCATGCTTCGCCAACCACTTCGCTTCCTTCGTATCCGCGAAGCAGTCCTGGACCGCGCACCGGCCATCGCTGCCGGACAGATCGACGGCCAAGCCGGTCTCATGCTCGCTGTGGCCCGGCGCAGCGCTGTATGCGCTTGCCCGCCGGGAACCTTCAGTATGGACATATTGGCGGTAGACCGCTGCCTGTGCCGCAGACGAGCGGTAAGCCGAGACGCTGGCCAGATAGATATGTTCCCGCTCGGCCGCGGCGAACAGCCGTTCCAGCGCCTGGGCCGCTTCCCGGCGGAGCAAATACCGCTTCGACTTGATTCCGGTAAGCGTCCGCACCTGCGGGTAGATCAGATCGCGCGGCGTATATCCTGGGGGAAGTCCATGCCGCTTATTGACGAGAACCCCCGGGCTGTCCGCTTCCGCAAGGGGGCGGCTGGCTGGCTTGGCAGCTGGCTGCTCCCGCTCTACTGCGGATGGCGGGGCTGGCGGCGGGGACGCCTCTCCTTCGCGAATACCGGCTTGGCCGGACGCTTGCAGCTCGATTGCTTGCGTCCGGGCCGAGGGAGCCTTGCAGCCGAAGCACAAGGCGCAGAACAGGCTGCAACAGAGGATGCATATGAAAGCTCTACCAGACACGTTCAAGGCTCCTTCCTGCATTGGCAATGCTCTACCATGCGAGCATAATGATGTCATTAGATAGTCTGCACCATTTTGCCGGAACCATGAAATCTCTTTGACAAAAGATAAGCACCTGGACAATAGCTGTCAGGTGCTGTGTACTTCTCTATATGGATAAGGGCTAATGCGTTAAGCTACTTCGCGGCGCTCTCGGCGGTCTCCTCTTCCGTCTCCGCCGCCGTGGCGCCGCGCGGAAGAATAATGGAGGCGAGCAGCTCGCTGCCCGTTCCGGCCAACTGAATGCCTGCCGGCAGCTTCAATTCGCTGGCTGTCAGCTTATCCCCCACATTCAGATGAGAAATGTCGACGGGAATCGAGGTAGGCAGAGCGGAAGGAAGACCTTCGACTTCAAGCTCCACTTCCTGGGTCTGCAATACGCCGCCCACCTTCGTGCCGGCTGCCACCCCTTGATAATCCAGCGCGATCTTGACGCGCAGCGGCTTGTTCTCGGACACCTGCTGGATATCGAGATGGATCCAGTTGCCCCAGCGCTCTTGCACCGCTTTGATAACGGCAGGAATTGTCTTGTCTTCGACCTTCAGGTGGAACAATTCGGAACGACTCGTACGCACAAACTTATAGACTTCCTTCGCATCCAAATGTATTGGAACTCCCTCCATGGACGGACCGTAGACAACGGCCGGAATCCGCCCGCTCTTGCGCAGGCTCCGGATGGAGGAACGATTGAAATCCGTTCTCCGTTCTGCGGTAAGTTGAGAAGTATTGCCGTGTGCACTCATGACATAACAACCTCCTTCAATGTTCCCTATGCTCACAGAAGATGTGAAGTAAAAATAGGGTTATAGATCAACTTACCCATTGCGGAGCGGAGTGAAACAGCTTATTTCTAAAGATTTGATCATATAATTATTTTCTCAGATGAAACGACAGCGTTCCCCGCTTCGATTCGGCGGCCTCCTGCCGGTAATACCGCTTCCCTGTCGCGGGATCATAGTACACCGTAACAATCTGCCCGGTCGAGGGATCGCGGGATATTTCCCGTGTCGGGATGCAGCCGTCCGGCACCTCCTCCGCCTGTTCCAGATGCAGTCTGCGGTCCTTCTTCCTGGCAACCAGCAGCAGGATAAGGAAGAGTATGAGCTGGAAGCCGAAATACGCCAATATCCACTTCAGCATGGCGTCTCCTCCTCCAGGATCACCGCTGTGCCATAGGCGACAATCTCGCTCATCCTGTTCCCCGCCTCCCCCGAATCGAAGCGTACCATCACGATGCCGTTGGCGCCCATCATCCGGGCGTTGGCCACCATCCGATCCAGCGCCTGCTTGCGCGCGTCTTCCAGCATCTCGGTATATTGACGAATCTCCCCGCCGACCAGGCTTTTCACGGCGGCGGCAATATCTTTGCCGATGCCGCGCGATCGGACCGTCAGGCCGAAGACGGGGCCGATCGCCTCCTTCACTTTCCAGTTCGGGGGTCGTTCTGTAGTGACGATGATCATGGGCTAGTCTCTCCTTCTCATCATTGCATGGTATAGATGATACGAGAGAGCCGGGCGCATCGTTCAATTCGGCGAAGCAAATTATAATTAACGTCATTAATAGTTGTAAATTTGCCGGATTGCTCATGGCGGTATCGAATAGGAACCCATATTAACAGCATATAGTTTACATAATATTTATTATGTTCTCTCCATTGGCGTTCACCGGCTGCGAATCAGCTGCGGAAGCAGCTTCAGCGCATGCTCCAGCTCCGCTAGCGACGCATAGGCATAGGACAAGCGCAGCTGCCGGACGGCGGAACGGTCATACAGCACCCCGGGATTCAATAAAATGCCGTGCTTCAAAGCCTGGTTGAACAGCCGCTGCACCGGAATCGGCGATCTGAGGCTCACCCAGACATAGAAGCCCCCCTCCGGTCTCGACCAGTCGGCAATATCCGACCAGTGGGCGTCCAGCAGCGCCAGCATGGCGTCGCGCCGCTCCCGCAGCCGCTTCCCTATATGCTCCAAATGCGGCAAATGCATGCCGGACGCGAACCACATTTTGGCTGCCTGCTGCGACAAGGAGCTGGAGCCGTAGTCGGTCTGCATTTTGATGTCGGCCAACCGCTCAATGACCGGCTCGGGTCCGACCACCCAGCCGATCCGCAAGCCGGGACTGACCGCTTTCGACATCGTGCCCACATGCAGGACGATTCCATGCTCATCGCGTGACTTCAACGGCGCCGGAGGCTCCCGATCGAGCCATAGTTCCTGGTATGCGCCGTCTTCCAGTACCGGCAGCCCGATTGTCTCGCATAACGTCAGCAGCTGCTGGCGGCGTGACTCGCTCATCACCGTTCCGGTCGGATTGTGGAAGGTCGGAATCGTATACAGCATCGAGGCGCGATAGGTCCGCCAGCACCGCTCCAGCTCGGACAGCCGCAGCCCTCCTTCGTCCACCGGCAAGCCAACCAGCTTCATGCCGGCCGATTGGAAGGCATGAATCGAATATAAGTATGACGGCTTCTCCAGCAGAATGGCCGACTGGCGCTCCAGCAGCCCGGCCGAGATGAGCTGAAGCGCCTGCAGCGCTCCGGAGACGATGAGGATGGCCGACGGCGACGCCTGGATCCCTTGTCGGGATAACTCCCGGCTTAGAAGCCGCCTCAGCTCCTCATCTCCTTGCGGCTGCTCGTAGCCGAGGGAGACGGGCCGCTTCGCCAAGGAAGCGAACAGCTCGCGGATCTGCTCCTGCGGCAGAAGCTCGGGCGATAATTCGCCGGTGCCGAGCCGGATGATATCCCGATCGAACTCCAGCCGGTTAATCCTCTGGATCATCGGCAGATTCGGATAATGCGCCCCTTCTTCGACATAGGCGTTCCAATCCGGGAGGTTCATCGTGCGCCGGACACGCTCGTCGGGAATGCCGATGACCCGGGTGCCGCCGCGGCCCCGGCCTTCAATCCAACCTTCCGCCATCAGCACTTCCATCGCGGTGACAACCGTGCTTCGATTGACGCCGAAGGCTTCAGCCAGCGCCCGCTGCGGCGGAAGCTTCATGCCGATGCTCCATTCTCCGCTGCGAATTCTCCCTTGGACATACTGCTCGATCTGTCTGTAGATGGGCAGTGGAAGCCGGGGATCCGGCTTCCAGCCCGCCTTATATGTATTCGGCATCAGCCGCTCTCCTTCCCTGCCAGTCCGCAGGCCGGAAGCCTGCGAGTCGCAGTTCCATTATAGCTTTTGGTTGGGCTCGGACACAACCAAATGGTCGGTGACAACCCGAAGGCGGGCAGGTATGCTAGACCTTGTCCTGCGCAAGACGCAACAAGCAACAGGAAGGAAGAGTATGGAACAGATGTGGGAACCTTTTGTACATGGTGTATTGCTGGCATTCGGACTAATACTGCCGTTAGGAGTTCAGAACGTGTTCATCTTCAATCAGGGAGCGCTGCATACCCGGCTGTGGAAGGCGGCGCCGGCCGTCATTACCGCCTCCTTGTGCGATACGCTGCTCATCGTGCTGGCGGTGCAAGGCGTGTCGCTGCTGCTCCTCCAATGGATCTGGCTGAAAAATGTGCTGTTTGCCGCCGGATTTCTGTTTCTCATCTATATCGGGTATAGTCTGTGGAAGTCGGCCGCTGACGGCGTTCAGCAGCAGCATCGCGCGGATACGATCAAGCGGCAATTGCTCTTTACCGCTTCGGTCTCATTGTTGAACCCGCACGCAATTATGGACACGATCGGAGTCATCGGAACGAGTTCATTGCAGTATGCAGGAACGGACCGGGTTGTATTTGCAGCCGCTGCCGTGCTCGTATCCTGGTTGTGGTTCATCTCCCTGGCGATCGCTGGAAGGGTAATGCGCAAGCTGGATACGACGGGCCAGCGCCTGGCTTGGCTGAACAAAGGGTCGGCCGTCTTGATATGGGGAATGGCCGGCTACATGCTGCTGACGATGTTGAAGGGGTAGCACAGCCGTGCCCGCTCCATCCAGCCGCCCCGGCCGGCACGCAGGAACGGTCCCCTTGCCTCCTCTCAACAGTCAGGGGACTGCAGCTGGGACTGCGTCTCGTTCCCTATTGCGCCGCAAGCTGCTCCTTCAGGAGCGCGCTGTACTCGTCTTCTATTTTCCTCAGGAACGTATTCGTATCATCCGTTGTCCTCAGGAACTCGGCGAACTTGTCGCGAAGGAATGCATAGAACTTCGATTCCGGATCGTATCGCGAGAACTCCGGCGGATTCGCCTGCTTCAGATAGACGTTGTGGAAATGGAATGTTCGGCCGTCGGTAATTTTGTCCGCGCCGAACTGTTCATACAGCACGGGCTTATCAAGCACGGTTCCCGACGCCGCGCGGTGCAGAGACGTCTGCATTTCCTCGGAGAGCAGGTATTTCAGCACGATGAAGGCTTCATCCTTATGCTCGCTGTGCGGGCTGATCGTGTAACTGAACGGATTGGCGAACGGCCCAATACCCGGACGATCCGGCCACGATGGTAGCGATACCACATCGAAATCGAGACCTTCCTCCTTAATATACGTCTCGAACGAGTTGATGCTGGTGACCAGCATGGCGACCTGCTGATTCGCGAACGTCGCTTTCGAGTCCGGCGGGTAGTTGCCGGGTATGTCCTTCATTTTGCGCATCAGCTCATAGTATTCGGCGAAGTCGGGATTGGACGCGAAGTTCACGCTGCCGTCCTGGCCTACTCCTTGGGCGGATAGCTGCATCAGCGGAACCGTCGTCTGGAAGGCGCTGAATACGAGTCCGCGGTACGCTGTGCCGTCCCGCTGCCCGGTCACCTGTCTGGCCAGATCGATGATGTCGTCCCAGGTCATGCCGTCCGTCGGATAAGGGACGCCGAATTGATCGAAGATCGCTTTGTTATAGAAGACGGCATTCATAACCTCCTCCATAGGCAGACCGAGCAGCCGCCTCTTCCCTTCCGGATCGCGCGCCCGCACGAGATCGATTGCGCCGCTGCGGATGGAGCTCAGATCCAATTGGTGCGCCTGCACGAGATCGTCAAGCGGGAACAGCATATCCGCATCCCGTAACACGGCGAAGCCGCGATGAGCCAGGAGAATATCTGGCACGATGCCCTGGGCGAACGTCTCCTGCAGCGGCTGGCTGTCTACCACCTCCGACACGAGTTCCATCGTCACGTTCGGGAAATGCGCTTCGACCGGGTCCTTCACTCTCGCGTGGAAGCTCTCCTCATCCCACGGGGCCATGAATTTCAACGTCACGGGGCTGTCGATCGTATCCGGCACCGCCGCAGCCTCCTCCTGCTCCTCGCCGCCCGTTGCCTTTTCCCTGCTTGCCTCTTGGCCTGCCGAATCGACTTGGGTAGAAGAGGGAGCTGCCCCGCTGTCATCCGTAACGGTTGCGCACGCCGCATTCATAAGCAGCGCCAGCAGCAGTACGATAAGCAGCTCCCTTTTGTTTTGCGCACGCGCCATCCTTTTGCCTCCTTTCGTTTTTTTGTCATTATATTGCGTCCGTATTTTTTCCATGCAATGAATTGTTGCCGCCTTGACAGACGGCCTCGCGCAGGCACATGCGGCCGTTCGGTTTTGCCCCAATAAGCAATCTCGTCAGAAGATGAATTGCGCAAAAGCTGTGCAGGCAATCGAACCTAAATGGTCCGGGCATCGCGACGCAGCAGTGATGATACCGGCGAAGAGCGAATACTTATGATGGAAAGAGGCATCACAATCGCCATTCATGGCCATACGATGCCTAATCCATGTCAAGGAGGCGGTGGAATGAATGTGGCAGGGGCGGTTCAACAATCGAATCGCATGCAGGCAGAGCGGATGAGCTGGTGGATGGAAGCGAAGTTCGGCATGTTCATCCATTGGGGACTGTATGCCCTTCCCGGAGAAGGCGAATGGCATATGTACGGATCGAAAATACCGGTCGCCGAATATGAATCGCTGGCAGAGCAATTCAATCCCGAGCGCTTCAACGCGAAGGAATGGGTCCGGCTGGCCCGGCAGGCGGGCATGAAATATATCGTGATCACCGCCAAGCATCACGACGGGTTCGCGATGTACGGTTCCGAGGCCGAACCGTTCAATATCGTCGATGCGACGCCGTTCCAGCGCGATCCGATGAAGGAGCTGGCGAAGGCCTGCCAGGAGGAAGGCATCCGCCTCTGCTTCTATTATTCGCATGTCATCGACTGGCACCATCCCCACTCGGTGCATCAATCCGCCAACAACATATGGGATTACAAAATGGAAGAGAAGCAATTCGATACGTATTGGAATGAGCTCGTGAAGCCGCAAATCAAGGAGCTGCTCACCGAATACGGCCCGATCGGCCTTATCTGGTTCGATACGGCGGGCGGACTGTCGAAGAAAGACAGCGAGGACATCGTTGCCCATGTGCGCCGGCTTCAGCCGGATTGTCTCATTAACAGCCGGGTCAGCCATTACCGAGGAATGGGCGATTATGAATCCAAGGGCGATAACGAGACGCCAATGTACGGTGAGGAATCCCGGCCGTGGGAGACGCCGATGACCATGAATGAGACTTGGGGATATTGTCCGAAGGATCAAGCATGGAAGCCGGCTGACTTCCTCATTCGCAAGCTGGTGACCATCGTGAGCAAGGGAGGAAATCTGCTATTAAATGTCGGTCCTTCGCCGAAAGGAACGATACCGGAGCCGGCGGTGGAACGGCTGCGCGAGATCGGGGAATGGACGGAACGGAATGCGGAAGCGATCTACGGAACATCGGCGAGCCCCTTCCCGTATGAGTTCGATTGGGGAGCCGTGACGGCGAAGCAGGGACGCCTCTACCTGCACATATGCAATGACAAGTGGCCGCGCGGCCCGTTGAAGATGCAAGGGATGTGCAGCCGCGTAGTCAAGGCATACCTGCTGGCCGATCCGTTGAAAAGAGAGCTTCCCCTCACCCACACCTACCATGGCGGCACGGAGCGCCATACGCTATCCGTGTCCCTCCCGGACACGGCTCCGGATCGGGCGGTATCCGTTGTCGTGCTCGAAGTCGAAGACGTGAACGATCTCGATACCGGGTTCACGGTGCTCCCGTCCGGCAAGCTGAAGGTTGACGTAACGTCAGGAGACGTGACGGAGGGGGATGGTCTTGGCGACTGGACCATGGCGGCACGGCGCGCGGCTTGGGACATTGCAGTTACCGAGCCTGGCACCTATGCGCTCTCGCTGATCAGCTTCAAGCGCGCCGACGCGTGGCTCGCCGATTCCTATGCCGATGGGATCCGGCTGACGTTCGCCGGAGAGACGATCGAGGCCGTGCCGCAGGAAGATTCGATCATCGCCGAATCCCCGGCATGCCAGCATCCTTACAAGGAGGTGCATTCCCGGCTGGCGGAGGTATTCATTCCGGCTCCCGGCACCTATGAGCTGACGCTGACCTCCCGTCTGATCAAGGATCGCAATTCGAAGTTCATCGAGATCTGGCAGGCGGACAAAGTAAAGCTGCGTTCCGTCATGCTGGAACGGATCAATTCGCAGCAGCCATAACATGGTTCGTCCCCTGCCCTCTCAAGGCAGGGGACGCCGTTATAATCAGGAGCGGGGCAGTCTGCCGAAGCTGCAAAGCGTCAGCAAGCGGTCGACCGTGACGCTGCCGCGCCATTCGAGCTCGCAGGCCTCGCTGACCGCCGGCCAGCTGATCGTCCAGCCGCCGTCCTCCTGCTGCCCCTCCTCCAACGCGTCCAGATGCCGTCGAATGTCCTCCGGGCTTATGAACCGCGCACAGTAGCTCTCTGGCATCGGAGCCCAGTCCAGCGCCTTGTGCACATAGCCTTCCGCATGCGGATCCAATTCGATGGCGCCCGGCTGCTGCAGGACGCGGTTCAATTGCTCCAGCAGCGGCTCCGCCCTGTCCCGATCCGGGACATGCTCCAGGAAGGTAACGCACTGAATCAGATCATGGAAGCCTTGAAGCTCGGGCTGTCCGATGCGGCTCCATACGAACTCGGCCGCTTGGCGGAACCAGGCTTCTTCCTTGACCGCTTCCAGCGCGGGCTGCTTCATGAGCAGTCCGATAATCCGTCCCGTCGGATTCAGCGAGGCGCGGCTGTCATCCTCGATCGTCCACCATGGGGCATGCGGATAATCATTCACCGGCAGGAACGCCAGCGGGAAGCCGCCGGTGTCCGGAACGGCGATGCTGCGCAAGTACCGCACGATGCCCGCCAATATGTCCGCATCCGCGACGCCGATCTCGTCCATAAGCGCCAGCGCCATCTCCGTCGGCACCGGCTGGCTGTGCGGACAGCGGATATCGGGCTCCAGCGCATGGCCGAACCCGCCATCCTCATTCTGATATGCCCGCAGCGCGGCCAGCACATCCTCGGCCCGGCCGCCCGCAAAATGATACTCGAATCGGCGCCGATCCAGCAGCCGGCCGTTGGCATAAAGAAATGAGGACGCGGCTTCCAAGCCAGATTTTTTCTCCATCTTAATCAACCTCCTTAATATTTAATATCATTAATATTATTGCTCAAAAGCCGAACAACTTCGCGAAGTAAGCCATCGCCTGCGGACTGCTGTTCTGCTGCAGCCGCGCTTGCAGGCGGCTTCTCGCCTCGTCTGCGGTCATCGGCGCGAGCGGAATCCCTGCGCCCTCCATCCAATGCTCCAGCGTCTCGAAGCAGGTGCTGTTCCAGCCGTTCACCTCTCCTGCCTCGTTCCGCGGCGCCCTGACGCCGGAGATGACGATATCGAGTCCGGATTGCAGCTCCGCCAATGCCTGATCGAATTCCTTCTTGCTCTCCTTGGCCTTCATGCCGGCCGCGGCGCGCAGCGCGCGCGTCTCGATGCCCTGCTCCTCCTCGATCCTGCCGTATACCTCCTTGGCGGCCTTCGACACGAGGCCGTCGTCATACCGCTCCCTGATGCTGCGGCTGCTTCCGAGCAGCGCCTTCACCGAAGGAATCAGATCGCTGGCGACAAAGATCGCCTTCTTCTTCACGAACTTGCCGTACGCCGCGACGCTGTCGCCCGGGAACCGGACGCGCCAGCGCCAAGGGTCCTGCTCGGAGTCGGAATGCCAGCGCTCGGGCAGCGTATTGCCGGAGAGGGAAGGATAGTCCGGGATCAAGGGCGCCAGCGGCAGGATGCCGTAGGCCCGGACGACTTCAATCGCTTCTTCATATGTATCAATCATTGGCTGCTTCATAGTTCTTCCTCCTTCGATGTCTGTTGAATCTTGTGCTCCCCGGCCGGCTCATCCGCCGCATACCGTTGGCACATGCGTGCGGCCCGCTCATGGATTTCCCGGCGGAGCGCTGCCGGCGCAAGCACCTCTCCGTCGGGCCCCAGCCCGTAGAAGAAGCGGACCGCCCACGCCCATTCGCTTCGCGGGCAAGCGAATTCGACCGCCCACTCCTCTTCCCCGATCTGGATCACCCGATCGCCAATATGCTCGTCCTGCTCGGCCAGAAGCGCGCCCCGGTACGTCAGGCGGGCACGGATAGGTATCTCGTCCCCGGCGGCATCCCGCGTCTTCTTGACGCGGCTGCGCTTCAGCCGGGCCGCTTCCAGCTCCGCCGCGCCTTCCATCCGCTCGATCTCCTGGAATCGATCGACCCGGAAGGTGCGCTCTTCCCCATGTTCGAGGGAGAAGGCTTCGCAATACCAGAAGCCGTGCGCGGTCACGATGCGCAGCGGACGGAGCCGCAGCCAGCGCGCCTGGCTGGCCGATCGGTAATGGGCCCGGATCCAGACGCCTTCAGCCGCGCAGTTCATGAGCCGGTTCAGCATCGGCACCCGGTAATTCCGCTTCGGCATCGACAAGATCAGCTTGTCCAGCACCGGCTCGATTTCGCTCCTCACCTGCTCGGGGAGCGCCTGCTTGATTTTGTCCAGGGCGCTCCACCGTTCGGCGTTGAACGGCGTATCTGCGAGCTGGGTCATGCCCTGGAGCGCGCACAAGACCGTCATCGCCTCCAACGGACTGAACTGCAATGGCGGGAGCTTATAGCCATCCATCAGCCGGTACCCTCCGGCAGGACCGCTCGCGGCATACAAGGGAACCCCCATCTCGCTCAAAGCCTGCATGTCGCGCAATATCGTTCGCTTGGACACCTCGAACTTATCGGCCAGCGACTGGGCGGTCTCCGTCCCCGTTTGCAGCGCCATCACAATGGCGGCCAGACGGTCCGAACGTTTCATGGCGGACTCTCCTTCCGATTCTTGCTGTGCTCTTTTCACTGCTGATGTCTGCATTATATCACGGCATTGGTGACAGCTTGCATGTCACCAATAATAAGATCAAACCGTGACAATCTGAGACTCCGGTGTCACGAAGCGCCCGCCTGCGGCCGGTTTCTCCGCTTGTCCCGCCGCCTGCCCTGGGGTGCGTCTGGTCGACCGCCGTCATACAACGCCATACGGCGCTTGGAGCCGCGCGCGGTCCCTCAGCCGCTTCGGAAGCCGTAAAGAAAATGTCGGAAACGGCCGCCGGATCGGGGCAGCGGGTATGATATGCTGAAGGTATTGACGACGGAATGAAGGAAGGACAGCAATAGATATGACAGGAACACGAACACGGGAAGACAAGCTTATCGAGGCTGCAGCCAGCTTCATCGCACGCTGCTATCACGAGATCGGCAAGGATGAGGCCGCGGTGAAGCGGCGCATGAACGAGATTGAGCGGGAGGTTGCCTCCCGGGGCACCTACGCGCATACCTTCGAAGAATTGGAGCACGGCGCCAAAATGGCTTGGCGCAACAGCAACCGGTGTATCGGCCGCTTGTTCTGGCCGTCCCTGCAGGTCATCGACGAGCGGGAAGCGTCCACGGCCGATGAAGTGCTGCAAGCGATGCGCAGGCATATCGCCTTCGCTACCAATGGAGGCAAGATCCGGCCGACGGTGACGGTGTTCCGGGCGGATGAGCCCGGCTGTGAGCCGATTCGGATCTGGAACCACCAGTTAATCCGCTATGCTGGGTATGACAAAGACGGCCGCCGCTGGGGCGATCCGCATTCGCTCCGCTTCACCCGGATCTGCGAGTCGCTGGGCTGGCAGGGCGCCGGCACCCCGTTCGACATCCTGCCCCTTGTCGTTCAAGTCGGCAGCGAACCGCCGCAATGGGCAGAACTGGCGCCGGAGGAAGTGCTTCAAGTCCCGCTGACACATCCGGAGTATGCCTGGTTCGCAGAGCTGGGTCTCCGTTGGTATGCGGTTCCGATCATTGCGGATATGAGACTCGAGATCGGAGGAATTGACTACAAGGCGGCTCCATTCAACGGCTGGTACATGGGCACGGAGATCGGAGCCCGCAATCTGGCGGACGAGCAGCGCTATCATCAGCTGCCTGCCATCGCTGCGCGCATGGGGCTGAATACTGCTTCCAATACGACTCTATGGAAAGATCGGGCTTTGGTCGAGCTGAATGCGGCCGTGCTGCATTCCTTCAAGGAAGCTGGCGTCAGCATCGTCGATCATCATACGGCGGCCCAGCAGTTCAAGCGCTTCGAGCAGCAGGAGGCGGAAGCGAATCGTCCCCTGACCGGCGATTGGACGTGGCTGATCCCGCCGATGTCGCCTGCGGCGACGCATATTTTCCACCAATCGTACAGCAACGAAGAAGTATCCCCCCTATTCGCCTATCAGACGGCGCCATATTGAAGCCTTCCAACACATAGAACTAGACAAGGCCCGGAGAACCGTTCTTCGGGCCTGTTCCCGCCCTAGCCGCGTCCGTGAATGGCACCCGCGCTTACCTCTTCGGGCCCTTTTCCCGGGCATAGGACTTGGACAATATCCTCAGTCTGCTGCCGCAATACAAATAAATCGAACTTTTTTCCGGCTCAGGGCCAATATAGGGCGCACATCATTAATTAACATAATATTTATTATGTAACTATATTCGCGGAATCCTGCGGCAAGTCCAACTGCCAGTGAATGCCGAATCGGTCCACGATAACCGCGAACTTCGAATGCCAGAAGGTCATCCCCAATGGCATCAGAATACGTCCCCCTGCGGACAACCGCTCGTACAGCCGGTTTATTTCCTCCTCGCTGCTGCAGGCGATCGTCAGATGGACGCGATGCTCCTCCGCATGCTGCCCGGTTCCCGTGCTGTCGGCACAGTAGATCGTCTGGCCGCCGACGATAAACTCCCCATGAATGAGCTTGTCGTAGTCCTCCTCCGCGATGTTCCACTCCACATTGCTCCTCGCGTCGCCATAGCGGTTCATCGTGACGATCTCGCCGGAACCGAACGCGTCGATATAATAGTTCATCGCTTCTTCCGCCTCGCCCCGGAACATGAGATAAGGGGTAATCTTTGCTTTCATGCACATATGCCTCCCACTTCTTATGAATAGGATTAATTTGCCCGAACAGCCATCCTCTAATGCCCATTTCCCGCCTGTCCCTAATGCTCTTTTTGCGCATGGAATCACACTGTTTCATCACGATTTATTCTTCTTTTGTCAATATGGCACTTTTTGACAGGATAATAAGCCTTTTTTTACCATCATTTATTTGTTATACTATTAAAAAATGATAGCCAGAAGCGAGAGGGGTGCCTGATGAAGGACACGGGTATGATTCGTAGCTTAGATAGCCTTGGCCGCATTGTTATTCCGGTTGAAATTCGCAACGCGCGCAACATTGAGATTGGAGATGCAGTGGAGTTTTTTGTGCTGGATGATCATATCCTCGTACTGCGAAAATATACTTCGACGGAATGCACCTTCTGCCGGAGTATGGAAAGTGTGTCTTACTACAAGGACCAGTTTATTTGCTCTACCTGTCTGAAGGAACTCGCCGGAGCCCAAGACTTGGCACCTATTGCCCCTCAGCCCCAGGCCAAGAAGCGAGCCAAAACATCCGAACTGATTCAGCGTCTGAGAGAAGCGTTCGAAGAGCATCCGGGAGCAAGCCAGAAGGAACTCGCCAAAATCCTTGGGGTAAGCCAGGGAAGGATTAGCCAATTAAAAAAGGAAATGTGATTTGCATCGAAAAGAAAGCGTTATCTTCCGCTCTAGTCTTTACTTCGCGCGGCTCCATGCGTCCTCTTTGCTTCCGCAAGGAGTGCGTCTGGAGCCGCACTCTTATCTTCCTGCTCAACATTCGTCCTCCCGCCGTCCGGCAGGAAGTTACGAAGATGTCCTCCGCTCCAGGCTACAGCCGTCCTCCAGGCACCCGCCCGCAGGCACAATCATCCTCCGGGCCGCGATCCAATCGTACATTCGCTCGCCGAAGCCAAGCTTGATCGTCGCCCAGATAGCCGGACATAATATCATAAGCAGCGGCACGCGGGAGCAGAGCCTCAGCACCGCGGCGATTCCGGAATCGATCTTCCCGCTTCCGGAGCACCGGACATGCATCCGGGCCTCCAACGCCTCCGGCGAGATTCCTCGCGATACCATATCGGATACCGCCTGCCCATCACGGATCGACCGGAACCGGAGCGCATGAAGCCAGTCCCAGCGTTCCAGCCGGCGCCGGATCGCGGCGCATAACGGACACCATTCATCGTAGTATACTTCAAGCTGCTTCCGTTGGCGCATCGGGATCCTTCCTTTCGTTGCTCTTCTCCTTATATTGTATCACTATCTTCAAGCCGTGCGCCATTCCGCAGCGGCCCGCCCTTTCCCGATCCACACGGTAAAAGGCCAAGCCTCTGGCGGGAAGCGCAAAGGTTGGCCTTCAAAAAGGGGGGTTCGCAATTGGAAAGTTATTCTTTTCACATAGTTGGGTACTCAAAGCTATCATTTCTTGATCCAGCCTCGATTACGCATAGTAAGCTTGCAGCAAATCGCGAGTATCGTCTTCTTGCTCCGGAACGGCTCCATTCTCTTCCCAGCACTGCTTGCACTCGTTCTCCGTCGTGCAGCGATGCTTATCATCGCACATATAGCACAGTTGGAGGTAGTTGCGGGTTACATTATCGGTATGCTTATGAACGTCGAATGTTTTGAAGGTTCTCATCGTTCTCACTCCCTCTTCTTTATGGTTCTACTATAACATGAATTTGCACAATAATATGTGAAATAAATCACAATCTCAAAAAAGAGATCGGAGATAGTTGCTTCTATTTCCGATCCCGATAATTTTATCCGTTGTTGGCCAGGTTCAGCTGCCAGGAGACGCCGAATTTGTCATTCACCCAACCGAATTTCTTGCTCGCCGGCGAAGGAGCCAACGGCATCAGCACTTCCCCGCCATCCGACAACTTGGCGTACAGCTCATCGATTTCCTGCTCGGTCTCGCAGTTCACGAACAGCGACATCGAAGGCGTGAAGGCGAACTCATGCTTTATGCTGCTGTCGATGCACATGAAGGTCTGTCCGTTCAGCGCAAAGACCGCGTGCAGCACTTTCCCTTCCTGGCCTCCCCCACTGCCGTCATGGCGAACGAGGCTTACAATCTCTCCATCTGAAAACAACGAGATGTAGAAATTCATTGCCTCTTCAGCCTGTCCCTCGAACATAAAAAAGGTCGTAATTTTTTGCATCCCAAGTCATCTCCATTTCTCAATCGGATTCATATTAGCTTGCGGAGGGCCGCGGCAATCCATTCCGGCACTGACTGCCTGCATGCCAAAAAAACGCCCCAACCACGTTGAGGCGTTCCGCTCATCCAAGATGCTGCTTCATGATTGAATTTCTTGAACCTGAACCGACTTATAACCGAGCTTGCCGATGATCTCCGGCGTCATATACAGCGATCCTTCCTGCAGCAGACTGTTGCCGCTGTTCAGCACGACCGACTTGCTTCCATTCGTAACCTTAAACCGGTAGTCGGGAGCCTTCGCCGGCAGCTTCGCTATGCTCCAGCCGAGGCTCTCGGCGAGCGGCTTCAGCGGAATGCGCATCTGCCCCTGCTCCTCGAACGCGACAGGCACGCCGACCTTCGCATTGTCAAGCACCACCGTATAAGCCGCGCGGACCTTCACCGGCAGCTTCTCGACCGGAATCGCATCCAGGTCGAAATCCTCGGGAAGATCGGCCGTCGCGTCTCTCGCTTCCGCCGGCTTCGGCAAATACGTCTCCGCTTCCGCCCAATCCTTGATCGGCTTCGATACGCCCTTGTTCAAGTCGTACAGGAACAGCGGCCGCTCCGGCTTGTTCTCCGAGTAGACGATCAGGCCGGAATCCGGGTGAATCCCCCTCAGATTGCCGTGCACCACTCTTTCCGTCTTGCCGTTCGCCGGGTTATAGACGAAAATTACTTCCTGCTTCGCTTTCTCGCTGATGTGGCTGTATACGATGCGGTTGTCATGCAGCCAGGTGGCCTGCGCCTGTTGATTCGTTTGCAGCCACTCTTTCGTCGCGCCTGTTTTATTATTTTTCAACAGATAACTGTATACCGGTTTTCTTCCACCCTGCTCGCCGGTGACGGTATATTTGCGCTGATGCAGGCCCCATTCGCCGTTCGGCGAAGTTTCGAACCATTTACCCTTCACCACTTCTTGATCATTCGGGTCGAACGCATACTGCATCCCGCCTTCCACACTGTCCTGATATGTAGTGTCCAGCAGCGGCTCGTTCTGTTCCGCAGCCGTATACATGCGGCGAATCTTCTCGTCCCATCGCTTCCATTGCCCATCCGTCGTCTTGACGACGACGCGCTGATCGAAGCCTTTGTCGTCTGTCCGTGTTACGTTATAATAGATCGCTCCGGTATTCGGATCCCGGAACGCCTCTTCCGCAGAATAGTTGCCGGCTGCCCCGGCGATCGTAGGGAGACTTAGTCCAAGCAGTATTCCCCATGCCCATAACGTTGCTTTCATTCAGCTTCAGCTCCTTTATGTAAAATAATACGCGCCACCCCCCGATCAGTTTCTGATCTTTAAGAAAAATGATGACACGTCACCTACTATTTACCCGGTACGGCCGCGGCAGAAACATCCGCCCGCAAAAAAATCAAGCTTCTTCACATTCATGCAGGCACCAGTTTCCCTAGCCCATAAAAATAGGGGCTGTCCCATCAGCAGTGTTTCCGCTGCAGTGATGAGACAACCCCCTCATTCTACAAGCTTGACTTGCAGAAATAATGCAAAAATACAGCTTTCCATTATGAGGTGTCGCCCGTGAGAGGGATTCCTGTAAAAGTGCAGGAATTTCTAGCTTTGCCATAGATAGAAAACAAAAATCGGCGAGAATAATGCACTTTTACAGGAATTTAATCAAATATGGCCACAAATAGCGTAAATTCCTGCATTCACGCAGGATTTTCATTTCACCAGCTCCGTCACACAGCCTCGTCTCAACCTGTCCATATTCCGTCGTTTTTCCTCCCGCCATCTTCCTGCTTCTATTTATCTGTACATCCCGCCTTGCCCCGCATCCTTGCGCACAGCCTATGGAACACCCTCAATGATGCGACAAAGCTCCCTCTCACGCCTTCCGCCATGCTAAGCGGTTCGCGCTTCGTCCGGTTCACGGTACGCCCTTAACGATTCATTGATAATGGCCTGAATGAAGGCATCCTCGATCTCCGGGAGCAATGACACCGCATATGCCCACGCATTCTCTTCGATCCGGAGCGCGATCCGCCGGATATCCGCCGGGCTGCGGCCCATATCCATCGCTGCGGACAGCCTCTCCAGATCTCCGTCCGCGGCATGGCCCAGCTCATGGGCCACGACGACGGCGAAATAATCCTCGGCCCGGTCAAGCGAGCCGAATAACTGGGCGCATTGCGCCCCGCGATGACTTCAGAATACATCGTAATCGCGCCGGCATTCATGCTGTACTTGCCGCCGACAAGACGATTTCCTGGGAACCGCCGCTCAATCGAGATCGTAACCGGCAGGCCGGAACGTTCGAGCAGCCGCCATGCGATCAGCTCCATTTTCCCCTTTTCCAATGCTCTTCCCCGTCTCCTTTTCCCGCAAGCTGCATCCTATTAAAAGTCAATGCCCGCCAAAAACAAGCCGCCAAAAGAAGGACTGCGAATTACAAAAATAAATAGAGCGGAATGAACAGCACCGATGTAATCAGACCGGCCAGCCCCATCGCCAGGCCGCTGAATGTGCCCTGCATCTCCGATTCAGCCAGGCTGCGCGAGGTGCCGAAGCCGTGGGCGGCCGTTCCCATCGCCAAGCCGAGCGAGACATTATCCTTGATCCCTGTCCGCCGGAGGAACAGCATCCCGAACATGCTGCCGATGACGCCCGTGAAGACGGTGAAGACGGCAGACAGCTCGGGCATGCCGCCGAGCGTGCGCGAGATCTCTACGGCGATGGGAGAGCTGACCGACTTCGGAAGCATGCTCAGCACGACGTCGCGCGCCCCATCGAGACTGACCATCAGCGCAGCCACGCTGACGACGCCGACGAGAGAGCCGCATGTAATCGAGAGTACAATCGCCTTGAACTGCCGCTTCACGATATGCCGGTGCTTGTAAATAGGAACCCCGAGCGCGACAGTGGCCGGCCCGAGAAGAAGCGACAGCATATCGGCGCCCACCTGATAATCGCTCAGCGGAATGCCGCCAATCCAGAGGAATCCGATCAGGACGATGGAACAGAACAGAATCGGATGCACCCAGGATACCCGGGAGTGAATCAGCCGGGCCAGCGCATAGACGACGATCGTGGCGGCGATGCCGAACAATGGTTGATGCGACCATATCACATCGGTCATGCCGTCTCCTCCTTCCCGTTCACTCGAACTTCCTGGCGGGTGGGCTTCTGCACGGGCTTCTGCAGCTTCGCGGCGGTGAAGCCGGTCACCCACAGGACGAGCAGCGTACTGCCGACAATGCCTGCGGCAATGCTCCATCCATGCGATTCAAGCACGGGAAGGAAGGCGATGACACCCACGACATAAGGAATGAAGAATAAGAGCATATGGTCAAGCAGGAACTGGGCCGACTGCTCCACCCATTCGAGCTTCACCCAGCCGAAGCCGAGCGAGATCAAAAATAAGATGAGACCAATGACGTTCCCCGGAAGCGGCAGATGAAGCAGCGCATGCAATCCGGTCCCCACAAGATGAAATCCAAGCAAAATCGCAAATCCAAGCATACAAAAACCACCCTTTAACGTCTACCGATGATGTCTTTTCTTTACCATTGTAGCAAAGCAGCCTCGAACCGCCCAGGGGCAGATGCAGGTGGAAAGCGGCGTTGTAAGCGGTTTTCTCCATAAAAAAAGACCGGGAGGCGCTCCCAGTCCTTTTGAGTGATTTTCATAAAGGTTTCATTGCCTGCCGCCGGACGGTCCCTTCCGCACCTGGCTCAGCGATCGCGTGATGCGCCATATCGTCCAGTTCATCTGCCGCTGCTTCAGGAAAGCGATATATTGCGGTTCCCAGACGACCGGCCCGAACGCTTCCCATAAGGCGCGCTGCTGCGACAGCGGATACAGATCGCGAATGCGGCGGAATATCGCGGTGGCGGCCCGCTCGGACCAGAGGCGCGGAGCCCGGTTCGTCTCCACATGGGAGAGCGGAACGAGGCCGGATACGAGCCGGACGCAATGATGGCGCTGCCCTTGCCACAGCAGCAGATCGCGCAGCTGGCCAAGCGGCTCTTCATGCTCGGGACGCGCCACGCTGAATCGGGTACGGATATCCTCGACAATCATCGCCTTCCCGGCCGGGTGAATGCGGTAGACGGCATATCCGATGCAGCGATCCGGTTCGCCATGCAGCAAAAGCAGCCGCAGATCCGGGTCCTCTGTACATAACAGGCGCCGGAGCGAAGCCAGATATCCCGGCGGCACCGCCTCGTACTGATGCTGGACGACATGCGTCAGCTCCCGAAGGCGCTGCGCATCGAGCGGCAGCGGCAGCAGCTCATGCTGCGCATGGGGCAGGCTGATGCGGGCACCGGGAATATCGAAGCACGCACGCTCCCCCATCTTGAAAAAATCATTGCCGAAATCATGCAGCATCGGCATCTCTTCCACGCTTGCCTGCAGGAACACGATATCGAGGCCGTAGCGATCCGCTTGCTCGTACAGGTCGGCCAGCGACAGCTGCATCGCTTCCGGATGACGCCGGGACGGCGGACATCCGAACAGAATCGCTCTCCGGTTCCGAACCAGGAACGGGAGCGGGAGCTTGCCGGTGCTGGCATTGAAGACCCGCTTGCCGGGCAAGCGGCGGTACAGCCAGCCATTCGGTCCCTGGAGGAGCGCATCATCCTCCGGAATCCAGGCTCGCCCGAGCGGCTCCCGCAGATGGCGCTCGAAGGCGAAATAAGCGATCGAGTACAGGAGCAGCGCGGTCACAAGCCCCGTCAGCAGCGTCGTCGTAAATTGAGCGTAGCTCAATGTGACGCTGGCATACGCCGGCTCGAGATGAATCTCGCCGAGCAGATACCCCATAAGCGCGTAGCTGAGCAGGAACAGGGTCATCAAGATGCCGGTGACGATAATCGTCGCCTTCGTGAGCGGGTAACGGTAGCGGTTGAACTGCGAACGCAGCAGCACGAGGACGAGAATCATCCCGGCCAGCCACAGCGTATGGCGAATCGTCGTCCCGAGCAGGAACGTCAATACCGTACATAGGCCGAGCGACAGCAATGTCACGAAATAGGCCCGGATCGTCCGTTCGAACAGCCCCTTGAGCATAACCATCATCAAAATGCTCGCCCCCAGCACGATTCCGTTCACCAGCGGGTAGAAATCCCCATGATCGCCGTAGATCAGCGGCAGCAGGAACGCGCTCCGCTCCCATTCCGGCACGGTGAGCGTGTAGAGAGCCAGAAAAAACGAGGTCATGAACATCAGAATGACGACCGACCAGGAGGACAGTGAATTCCACAGCGAGCGCTGTATGAACCAGATGATGCTTCCGGTCTCAATATAGGAGCCGATCGTCGGATGATCCTCGAACCGCTTCACGGCCACGCCGCCGAATTCGAAGGCGGCGAAGATAAGCCCCAAGGCAAAAGGAATGAAATAATAGACAATGCGGTACAGCAGCAAGGCCGTGAAGACGGTGCTGTCGGCCACGCCAATCGCCTGCAGCCCGATCAGATATGTAATATCAAAGGTTCCGAAGCCGCCGGGAACCATGCTGATCAGTCCCGCTATCGCGCTCACGGTGAACACGCCGATCACCTCGGGATACGTGACGTCGCTGCCCAGCAGATATAAGATCAGGTAAGCGACTGACCCTGCCGCCAGCCATTCGGCGAACGAGACGAGCGTATAGCCCAAGGTAATCTTCGCATTGGCATGCCGCCGCCCCTTCCATTGCGAGAATAGGATATACGCCGGGAAGAATAGCGCCACCCCGATTAGCGTGATCCAGAGCCACCCTTTGACGGCGAGCAGGCTGTATGCGGGAAAAATGCCAAGCATAACGAGAATGCCAAGAATCGACAATCCGCTAATCATCGACGGAGCCATCCACGCGATCGCCAGCAGCAGGCGTCCCACTTCTCCCACCGACTCGCGGTAAAGAATCGTCCTCACGCCGACGCCGGCAATGCCGCCGAAGCCGAAGATGCCGTTGAATGTGTTGGCGATCCAGGAGACCCGGAACACCTTCCCCCAGCGCAACGGCACCCGGATGGAGCGCAGCAGCAGCACATCATAGAAAAACATGCAGGAAACGGCCAGGCCGCCGGCAACAATTAAACCCGTAAAATAATCCCCGGACAACAAACGGATCGCATGCAGCGATTTTTTGATCGAGAAATGAGCCAATTCCTTCTGGCCCTGGAAGATGACAAAAACAATAACAGCGATCGGGAACACAATTTTTAAGATATTCATCAGCCTTTTGTTCCGCAGCAAGGCTTGCGCGCGCAGCTTGATCGAATTCATCGTGTTCCTCCTCCCGGATGATAGTTTACATAATATATATTATGTCCTTAATTGATAGCGAGGCCGAATCCGGTGCGGAGTTTTCATCACTCTGTTCCTTATCCGTTATTTCCATCATGCTCGATTTCCGTTCCCTTCATTCTTATATAAGGAAGCAATCGCTCGACCGCTTCCTGCTTCTGCTTATCGGAGACATGCGTATAGACTGTCGTCGTCTGAATCGAGGCATGTCCGAGCATATCCTGCACGGTGCGGATATCCGCGCCGCTTCGGAGCAGCAGGGTCGCGAACGAGTGGCGCAGCTTGTGACAGGAATAGGATCGCCCGCGCCCCGTCGTTATGACGCCATCATCCGCAGTCAATCCTTCGAACGCCTGCTCCGCGATATATTGAATGTTGCGGATGGACAGCCGGCGTCCTTTTTGCGAGATGAACAGCGCTTCCTCGCCTGCTCGCCACGGCGTCAACCGCTCTTCCAGGGCGAGTTGGAGCTGCTCCGCGACCGCAGCCGGAAGCGGCACAGTCCGCCATTTGCGACCTTTCCCGAGCACCTCCAGCGTCTGCCGCTCCGGGTGATAATCGCCCACATTCAGCCGGTGCACCTCCCCTACCCGCAGGCCGGCATAGGCCATCAGCATTAAAATGGCGAGATTCCGGTTATAGTATTTGCCCCTCGCGTGCGTCAGCACCTTTCGCAGCTGTTCCGGCTCCAAATAGACGGGGGCCCGGTTCATCTCCGTCTTCGACTTCTTCACGCCGAGCGCGGGATTGACGCTTGTCCATTCCAGTTCGTTCAGCGCCCGATAGAAGCTGGTCAACGCGCAATGTTTGCGGTTCCGGGTCGAATCGCTGACGCCGGAAGCCTTGACCTGAGCGAAGAATGCCAACACCTGCATCTTCGTCACTTCCTCGATGGGCTTGCCGTTCAGCGTGCGCAGGAACTGTCTCACATCGCCTATGTAATTGCGCTGCGTATATTCGGTATAACCCGCATTGGCCATCCATAAACGGAATCCTTCCAGCGGCTCTTCATACAGCGCGGTTAGTTCATGACGGGTCAGATTCATTGCTGATCTATACTCCTTTATCGTCATTCCGCAGCGTCCAAATAACTGCGTATAATGATTATTATACGCAGTTTCTGTTCAGAAGCGCAAACTTCGACAGGCAAAGGCGAATGATCATGAACTTTTCGGCTCTATTTTCCCTTTTTTATGATCATTCTGTATTTTTTGCCGCAATGCAATGATTGAACAAATATGGATGCTGCTGCGCATGCGATTGTTATCTTTTTCTAATTATTGTGACACACTACTAATAACGCCGGTATCTAACAAGGAGGTCACAATGAAAAAACTTGCGTTCGTATGTATGCTGGGAAGCGCTCTGCTCATCAGCGCCTGTGGCTCCCAAGCGGCATCCGCCGAAGAAAAAGCGCCATCGGCCGCTGTCAATATGATCAACAGCAAAGGCGAGCAAATCGGAACAGCGAATCTTGTCCAGATTGGAGACAAGGTGCAGATAACGCTCCAGGCCCACAGTCTGCCGCCAGGGCCCCATGGTTTCCACTTCCATGCCGCTGGCCGATGCGAAGGGCCGGATTTCAAGACCGCGGAAGCTCACTTCAATCCGAAGCACAAGCATCACGGCTTCAATAATCCACAAGGGTTCCATGCCGGCGATCTGCCGAACATCGAGGTCGGCGGAGACGGCAAGGTCCAGGTTACGCTGTCGACGACAGCCGTTACGCTTGTGCAAGGCAAGCCGAACTCGCTTATCCGTCCGGGCGGCACGTCCTTAATTATCCACGAGAAAGCGGATGACTATAGTACCGATCCGGCCGGGAATTCGGGCGACCGCATCGCCTGCGGAGCCATTAATTAGCAAGTCCACTATCCGCCGATTTCGTATACGGGCAGGAACCTGTCAACGCCAGGCAGGCCTATGTATTTGAGGCTGTCCGGCCTGTATAATGAAAGACAATCTGCTGACAACACCGGTATATGCCGGTGTTGTTTGTTTTCAAAGCTTAACCTTACTCCCTTGCAGATCCGTACTGATTCTCACGGAATCTCCGTTCTTCTTCAGATGGCATACTACCTTGCCGGCTGTTCTTGCTTCCAGACGCCGGGAATAGAACCGCTTCCCCTGCGACTCTTCCTTCAGCTCCCGCAGCAGCTTAAGGTACGACGCGGAATGGGGCGCGGGGAACCAGGGAATAATTTCCGCATAGAGCAGCCGGCAATCATTCGGGCACAGCCGCGACTTTATTGAATTCACAAATGGATAAGAAGCAAGCTCCCTCCACAGACTCTCCCATGACTTGCAAGTAATCGGATAATAGGCAAATTCAATCCAGCCGTCCCGCGTCAAGGTCGTTTCCCCGTCATAGAACACGAATGCATCACCGGGTTGGACAAGACCGGAATACACTTTCGCCCATTCTTTTTGACGCGGCTGCACCTGGCGAACGGCATGCCGCAAGCTTGCGAAGCATTTCATTGGCATCCCCGCTTTCCCTCTGACTGTCGAATCCTTTCCGAACCTTTCGAAAATCAGCCTTCTTCTCATCAGAAATAACACTTCAGCGGGCGCAAGCGGGACATTGAAGGCACTGCTTCCAATGCTGCTATCCTCGATGTATATCGGGCTGCCCTCCGGCGCGGCTTTCATCTTTAGAAATCATTCAGAATTTCTTCAGCGGGATCTTAACTCTGTCGGATACGATAAGAGCATCAGGAAGAGGCGGGAGAGTGCGGCCGGACTCGCTTTCCTCTCCTTCAACAGCGAATGCTTGGATGATCCCCGCTTGTTCGGGGAACCTTAGGGTACATCATATAGGTTAGGAAGGGATTGTTATGAGACAGAATACAACGCGGAACCAATACAGACCCTTGCTCTGGATGCTGGCCATCCCCGTGTTGAACATTTTCTACGGAATTCAGAACAGGCCCGGGCCGAACACTTACTCGCTGACCACCGGCTGGGATGATCGCATTCCTTTCGTATCGGCATTCATCATTCCCTATATCAGCTGGTATCCCTTTATCGTGCTAACGCTGATTTTTCTGTTTCGCCGACGGCCCTCCGTCTATTATCGAACGCTGCTGGCGCTCTGTCTTGGACTGGTCCTTTGCTATTTGACCTACTTTTTCTTCCAGACCATGGTAGCGCGGCCGGACATTGAAGGCACGGGATTGTTCGATACGCTGGTCAAAATCATCTATTGGACAGATAGGCCCTACAACTGCTTCCCCAGCATCCATGTCCTGACGAGCTGTCTCATGTACAGAAGCTCGTTTGTGTTCCGGCCGAGGACGCGCCATTTCGTCCGCTTCGCCGCCGTGGTCATTATTTTGTCTACGCTTTTTGTGAAGCAGCATGTGATAGCCGATCTGTTCGCCGGCTGGTTCGTCGCCGTCTTCACGTACTGGATGGCCGGAGTCATCCTCGCCTCAGGGGCGAACTACCGGGAATTACTCAAGAAAAGGAGACAAGAGCAATCATGATACACGAAAAACAGTTATTTTTGCAAAAATTCATTCATCAGCCAAAACAAATCGGGAGCATTATTCCAAGCTCAACGCTGCTCGCCCGCACCATGACCGATGCCGTTCCATGGGAACAGGTGAGGTATGCGGCAGAGCTGGGCGCCGGCACGGGGGCTATTACGGATCGTATCCGGCAGGTTGCGGCTCCTTCTGCGATGGTGTTTTTATTCGAGCAGGATCAGATTATGCGCGAGCTGCTGGCCAGCAACTATCCCGCTTTTTTATGTTACCCGAGCGCGGAAGAGATGCTAACGGTTATCCGCAAGCATGGCGTCTCTCATCTGGACTGCATTTTGAGCGGCCTGCCCTTCTTCAATTTCCCGCAGACGGTGCGTGATCAGATCCTCGGCCAGATCGAGACCTCGCTCGCGCCTGGAGGATGGTTCGTCGCCTTTCAATATTCGCTTCAGATGAAAAAGCAGCTGGCGGCGCGCTTCGAAATCGAAGATATGAAGTTCGTTCTGCTCAACCTGCCCCCTGCCTTCGTATACGTTTGCCGAACAAAGAGCAATCTCCATGAATGCTGATCTTCTGCTGCATTGGATCGGGCAATTCGGATATGCCGCTTTATTCTTCGCGCTTTGGCTCGGCATCGTCGGGATGCCGGTTCCTGACGAAGTGATCGTCATGACGGGCGGAGCCGTCTCGGGCATGAATATTCTGCTCCCGCTGCCCGCCTTCGTCCTGACCTATCTCGGCGTCGTGTCCGGCTTGTCGGTCGGATTCGTGATTGGGAGAGGCGTCGGCGTCCCGATTCTGGAGCGGCTCCGGCGCAGAAGCCGAATGGAGCGTTATCTCGAGGCAGCCGAAGGCTTGATTCGAAAATATGGCAGCCTTGCGATCTGCCTCAGTTATTTTCTTCCTGTCGTCCGGCACGTCATCCCGTATCTGGTCGGCGTGAACAGGATGACATTCAAGCGGTATGCCCTATATGCCTATTCGGCCGGCTTTGTATGGACGCTGCTGTTCTTCAGTATAGGGTGGGCATTGGGGAGCCGGGTGGAAGCCGTCGGAGAACTGCTGTACCAATACGGCCTCTATGCCGCGGCCTTGATCATGGTTGCCGGGAGTGTGTATTGGATCGTGAGGCATGCCTGGAACAAGAGGTTGAATGAGCCAGGCGGATAAATGGCTAATGGGGGACACACGGGAGGCGGCTCCGGCCGGCGCTGAAGAGAGCGGACTCTGACGGCCGCTCTCTTCAGCGGCCGAGGCATCGGTCGATGACTCTGTCGAAATGCTCCATCGTCGCCATGCTCTGGCGGCAATACCGGCTTGTCCGTTCGTTCACGCCATGATACCGGACGACGGCCACGCTTCCGCGAACGATCCAGAGGTGAATCTGTTCCCGCAACCGGTCCAGATCCAGCGGTTCCGCGTTCGCCGCATATCCGCGGCAGAAGTCTTCCAATCGGGTGACCGCCTCCTCTACGCTCGCATGGCCCCCTGCCGTCGACACAAGCGCCGCGGCCGCGTCGAAATGGCGGTCGCCCAAGCGGACCTCGCCGAAATCGATGATATAGATTCGTCCCTTCCGCAGAAGCAGGTTCCAGGCGCCCAGGTCGCCATGGATATAACCGGTAATCTTCCCGGCATGGCCGAGACATCGCTCCACCGGCTCCTTGAGCAGCCGAATGACAGCGTCCCTGGCATGCGATGCGGACGCCTCGTCCCACATGCGCCGCAAATCAAAGCGATCTCTCTGCCCGGTTAGCCTCCGGATATCTGTCATGGACCTCTCGAAGAGCGATAACGTCTTACCCAGTTCGACATCATTCCAGCGCTCGCCATCCGGTTCATGCTCGACGAACCGCTGCAGATTATAGCAGGCATCCTCCAACTTAAAGTAAGGGAGACCATCCTTCGTAACAAGCACCTCCGGAGCGATATCAAGCGGCCTGAGCCGCCGGGAAATTTCATACTCGGTTCGCCCTTGCTCCGCGTCTCTTAGCCTGCGCAATATATATCGGCCCGTATCGGTCGTGACGAGCTTGGCATCTGAGGTCGTACCTTGCGCCACAGGTTCGATCCGCTCCCAACGTCCTATCGCATAGTGGTCAGCAAGACGGCCGAACCGGGAATCGATAATCATATGTCATGCACACCTCCTGATCGGGAAACCTGCCGCTTCGGTTATGCCGGCGGCAAAATGGAAATATTGAAGACAAGATCATGCAAAATCCAAAGGAGATAATATGGAAGCGAAACAAATCAGACCGGCTTCATCCCAGCCCCTCTCCTCCGCTTCGAGACGAAATGTCTGGTCAGGCATCCTGTTCGGTCTCGGATTGGTCGGTTTTTTGGATGACACGGTCTTTCACCAATTATTGCATTGGCACCATTTCTATGACAAGTCCACGACCGGCATCGGGTTATTCTCGGATGGCCTGTTCCATGCCTTCAGTTGGTTCGCTACGATCGGGAGCTCGTTCATGCTGGTCGCTTTGCACCGGCAAAGAGCTTGGCAGGCAGGCCTGTGGTGGGGCGGCGTGCTGCTGGGCGGCGGCGCATTCCAATTATACGACGGAATCATTCAGCACAAGCTGATGCGCCTTCACCAGATTCGGTACGTAGACAATGTGTACATCTATGATTGGATCTGGAATATCATCGCAGCAGCCATGATCATCGCCGGCGTTATTCTCCTCATTCGCGGACGCCGGACATCAGAATAGGAAGGATGGTTTCGATTGCCTTCTCATCATCATCTTGACAGCGGCTGGACGCTTGAACTGTGGGTAACCGGATTGTGGGCGCTCCTGGCGTTACTGTACAGTGCGGCTGCGGTCATATCCGGCCGCAAGCACAAGCCGTGGCCGCTGCATCGTCATCTCTGCTGGCACGCGGGACTCGCCTGCGCCGCTGCTGCGATCGCCGGACCGATCGCCGAACGCGCGCATGACGATTTCACGGCGCATATGATCGGCCATCTGCTGCTGGGCATGCTGGCCCCGCTCCTAATCGCGCTGGCCTCCCCGATGCGGCTTCTCCTGAGAACGCTGCCTGTCGCCTATTCGCGCCGGATTGCCCGTATCCTGAAGAGCCGCCCCATACGACTGCTGCATGATCCAGTGATTGCCGCCGTACTCAATGTGGGAGGATTATGGGCCCTCTATACGACGGACATCTACTCATGGATGCAGCATCATGTCAGCGTGCATGCACTCGTTCACCTGCATCTTTTTCTCGCCGGGTATCTGTTCACCGTGTCCATCGTCTATATCGATCCGACACCTTACCGGACAAACCTCATGTACCGCGCGATCGTGCTAGTGACCGCGATGGGCGGGCATGCCGTCTTGTCCAAGTATATTTATGCCCGTCCGCCTGCAGGCGTGCCCGCGGCGCAAGCCGAGGCAGGCAGCATGCTAATGTACTACGGCGGCGACGCGATCGAGATTATGCTCGTCTCGCTGTTTTGCTGGCAATGGTTCAAGGCGGCCCGTCCCCGAATGCTATTCCCTGAACAACTCCTTCATCGGAAATAACCTCCAATAGACAACAACCGTTCCTAACCGTATGATAGAAACAAATGTTCCCGTACAAAGGAGTGCTGTCATGGAAAAGCTGGGGACAAGCTTCGTACACCTTCACGTTCATACGGAATACAGCCTGATGGATGCGACCTGCCGCCTGGAAGATCTGCTGCAGCGGGCGGCATCGTGGAATATGGATGCGCTGGCCATCACCGATAAAGGGGCAATCAACGGGATGATTCCCTTCTGCCGGCTGGCGGCGGAATACGGCATTCATCCGATTGTCGGCTGTGAAATTCGGGTCGGCGATTCGGAAGACACGCTCATTTTATTGGCCGCCACTAATCGGGGCTACGAGCACATCGTCGAGCAACTGAACGGCGCTCCTTTTCGTCCCCCGGCCTCTCATGGCGATATTATTGTACTGAGCGGCGGCAGAACCGGAAGCATTCACCGTCTGCTCGCGAGCGGACGGACGGAACAAGCAGCCAAGCAAGCCCTACAATATATAGAGTGGTTCGGCAATGAAAATTTCTTTTTGGAAGCACAGCATCACGGTCTGTCAGACGATGATGAGGCGCTCAAGCGAACTGTACACCTGGCCCGGGAAATGAAGATTCCGTTAGTGGCTACCCACGACGTGCATTATCTCGATCCCGAAGACGCTCCTTTACTGCACATGATCCGGCAACGAAAAACAGAGCCGAATCCGGCTGTTCCCGATGCCACCGGACCGTTTTATCTCCCTTCCCCTCATGACATGAAGGCGAAATTCAGCCATCTGCCGGACGCTGTGGCCAATACGGTTCGCATCGCGGAGCGTTGCCGGTTCCAACAGGAGCGCAGAACGAACAGGCTGCCAACCTACCCCGTATCTCACATATGGAGCGCAGATAGCCCTTCATGCGATCGATCCGGGGCGGAAGGCAACGAATCCGAGAAGCTTCCGCAAAGCGCGGATGAAGCGCTGCGCCAGTTATGCCTGGATGGGTTGCGGCAGCGGTTCGGTTCGTCTGCTCCGGTTATTGATCGTTCGGGTGACACTCGTGCGCTTGAGCGAATGCGCCACGAGCTGGACATCATTACGGCGCGAGGGCTCTCCGACTATTTCCTGATCGTATGGGATATCGTACGGTACGCGCGGAGCCGGAACATTCCGGTAGGACCTGGAAGAGGCTCGGCCGCCGGAAGCCTGGTGGCGTATCTGCTCGGCATCACCGAGGTGAATCCGCTCCTGCACGGCCTGTCCTTTGAACGTTTTTTGAGTCCGGATCGGGCCGACTTGCCGGATATCGATATCGATGTCTGTCAGAGAAGGCGCCACGAGCTGCTTCAATACGTGAAGGATAAATACGGAGAAGACCGGATTGCGCATCTTGGCGTATTGAACACGTTCGGCTCACGCGGGGCGGTACGCGAAGCGGGAACTTATTTGGGCTTGCCCAAAAAACAAGTCGATGTGCTGGCCAAGCTGCTCCCCTCTTTTAGCGGGAGAGGCGGAATCCGCCATAGCCTGGACACCCTGCCGGAGCTGAGCAAGCTGCCGGCCGGCAAAGAGCCTTTCAGCTCGCTGTTCCAGCTTGCCGAACGGCTGGAAGGAATGCCCCACCAGCATTCCGCTCACCCGTCGGGAATCATACTCGGAGATGAACAATTGGCCCGGACCATTCCTCTGCAGCGGCGGCCGAACGGAGAACCGATGACCTCTTTTACGAAGGAAGATATCAAAGCGCTGGGCTTATTGAAAATTGATCTCCTCGGTCTGCGCAACCTGACGATCATTCATGATACGCTCTCTTCCATTCACGAACGAACGGGGGAACAGATCGATGTGAGCGTTATCCCGCTTGACGATCCGGATACGTTCGAGACGATCGGCAGCGGCAATACATTGGGCTGCTTCCAGCTTGAAAGCATGGGAATCCGCCGCTTACTGCGCCGCGTGCAGCCGCACAGTATCAGCCATTTAGCCGATCTGCTCGCCTTGTACCGGCCTGGTGCATGGAATGAGGGAATCGTTGACACGTATTTGCGCCGGCATCGGGGCGAAGAGAATTACAAGCTGCCGCTCCCTGAATTGGAGCCCGTTCTTGCGCCGACATATGGCCTTATCCTGTATCAGGAGCAAGTGATGGCCATTGCTCAAGCGGTTACGGGCTGCACCATGGGGGAAGCCGACTCGCTGCGGCGCGCTCTATCCGCGAAATCAGTCGAAGCGCTGTCCCGCCATCAGCAGCAGTTCCTTCAGAGAGCGGCAGCACGAGGCGTGACAGACAAGGAAGCTTTGGCCATCTTTGACTTTTTGGTCAAGTTTTCCGGGTACAGCTTCAACAAAGCCCATAGCGTGTCCTATGCCTATCTGGCCTATTGGACCGTTTATTTAAAAACGCATTTTCCCAAAGATTATATGGCCTCCTTATTAAGCATGGAGGGCGGGTATTACGACAAAAAAGTATATTTGCGGGAGATTTTCAAAATGGGCCTGTCCTTGCTTGGACCCGATATGAACCGGAGCGGGCTCGGTTTCCATGCGGAAGAGGAAGGCATACGCTGCGGACTGGATGCCGTTCACGGCTCGGGGCCGGAATCGGTGATCGCGATGCTGCGTTCCCGTATCCACTGCGGGGAATTCCGAACGTTTCCCGAATGGGTGGAGCGGATGCAAGCGAGCCGGATCAAAAGACCGGTGCTTGAAGCCTGGATCGCCGCGGGCGCCTGCGATCGTTTTGGCCTCCACCGCAAGGAGATGATCGCCCATGTGAACGGATTGCCGCAGGAAGCCGGCGTCCGAGCTTCGGCCGAAGCGGTTCCCGATTTTACCGAGGCGGAAAAAAGAAAGATGGAAAAGGCATTGCTCGGTTTTTCTTTGCAGCCATCTGCATCGAGGAAATGGAATGATTTTGTGCAGCGCTTTAACATCGTTCCGATCCGGGCGCTATCCGAATGCAGTGATAATGCGCGTGTCCGCATTTGCGGAACTATCATCCACAGCCGGCGGTATCCGACCCAATCCGGCGAATACGTGCTTATGCTCGTCCTGCAGGATGACACGGATATGATCGAGGTCGTGCTGTCTCCGGCAACGTACAAGTCTTTTTTATACGAATTGAATCCGAAGGGCATATTACTGGAAGGCGATGTCCGGATGCAGAACGGGCAGGCGCGCATCGTGGCGGACAAAATCAAGGCGCTTGGAGGATAACTATGCTGCTCATCGGAACGGCTGGCTACAGCTATGAGGATTGGAAAGGGGTTTATTACCCGGAAGGCTTGGACAAAAAAGAACGGCTTTCTTTTTACGCCCGGGAATTTCCGTTTACCGAGGTGAACTCATCGTTTTACGCGATGCCCAACCGGTTTATGCTCTATCATATGCGGGAGAAAACACCTGATCACTTCCAGTTTGTCATCAAAGCATACCGTGGAATGACACATAAACGGGAAGATAACGAACAACATTTTCACGATTTTAAGGAAGCGCTGAAGCCATTAATCGAGGTTGGCAAGCTGGGATGCGTACTGGCTCAGTTCCCTACCAGCTTCCGGAACCGGGATGAGAACCGGGATTATTTGAAGGAATTCAAGGAATTGATGGGCGACATTCCGGTCGTGGTCGAGTTTCGGCATGAAGAATGGATCGACGAACGGATCTTCGATCTGCTGGAGGAAGAGCAATTGGGTTATGTGTGCGTGGACGAGCCACAGTTCAAAACGCTCGTTCCGCCGATCATCAGAGCCACCGGCCCAATCGGTTATATCCGGTTCCACGGACGGAATTATAAAAAATGGTGGCATCATAAAGAGACGCATGAACGGTATGACTATTTGTACAACGAGAACGAACTTGCGGATTGGGTTCCGAATATTCGCAAGCTTGCCGAGAGAACGGAAAAGACATTCGTCAGCATGAACAATCATTACCGGGCGCAGGCCGTCATCAACGGGCGGATGCTGCGCGAGATGCTGAAAGAGGAGGTCGTTCCCACATGATCGCTGGTACCGCCTTGCCGGAAGAGTTGCAAGCGATCGGCAATCTGGATGCGTTGCGCGGAGTCTGTGAGCGTGTCTTTGTGCCGGAGCCTGGAGAGCGGCTTGTATTCGGCGAAGGACCGGAGCATGCCCGTCTCTTCCTGCTTGGAGAGGCCCCCGGCGCCAAAGAAGCCGAGAGCGGCCGGCCATTTGTCGGTAATTCGGGAAGACTGCTGAATAAATATTTGCAGAAAGCGGATATTCTCAGGGAAGACGCTTATGTGACGAACGTCATCAAAGTAAGGCCGCCCGGCAACCGGAAGCCGAAAACATCGGAGGTTACCGAAGCGCTGCCCATATTGTTGCGGGAAATCGAATTGATCGATCCGGCCATCATCGTATGTCTCGGGAGCATAGCGGTACAGGCGCTTGTCGATCGCAAAGCGAAAATTACGGAAATACGCGGAACGTGGGTGGAGAAGGACGGAATCCGGATCATGCCGACCTATCATCCATCCGCTGTATTTCGCGACGAACAGAAAAGGGAACTTCTAAAGCAGGATATCTTCTCCGCCGCAGAGGCCTTGAAAAAGCTGGAGCCATGACCGTTAGCAGCCTGTAATGGCTCCCATGCGCTCTGCTTGCGACCTATAGATAGGCCGCCGTTCCCCGCTAGGATGGCTGCTTCTCATCCACGCCTTCGACATATAACGTCTCATAGCGGAGATCGCCGATATAGATATCGAGCTTCCACATTCCGGATGCTGTCAGCTTGAGCCCGGAAGGCAGCGTCGCATTGGCTCCGAGGTTCGGAGTAGGTCCCGGCATCTGCTCCTTCAGCAATATCCTTGATTCTCCGGTCTTTTGGCTCGTGCCGATAACGGTGAACGCGCCTTCGAGACGGGATGGATCATCCCAGAAATGCCACACGATCTTTTGGGGCACATCCACATAGAGAGGGGCGTCCGGCATCCCGATTTTTCCCTTTACGCCGCGGAAGGTAAATGCCCGTTCCCTGCCTTGATTATCCGTAAATTTGACATCGAACACCGGACTCAACTGCCATTGTTCCGCTTCGGCAGAGGCGCAGCCGGCAATCAGTGCGATCATGAATAACAGCAGAATGCCCGTTAGTCGCTTCATCAGTCATCCTCCGCTTCCCATTCTTTATGGAATTGCTGCAAATAATCGACCATTACGCGATGCCGCTCCATGGCCAGAGCTTTGCCGCTGTCCGTATTCATGAGGTCTTTCAATCTCAACAGCTTCTCATGGAAATGATTGATGGCGGTGCCCCTGTGGCTCCGGTACTCCTCTTCCGACCGGAATGCAGCAGGCGGCTCCTCCGGGTCATGCATCCGATGGCCGGCCCAGCCGGCATAGGCGAACGCGCGCGCAATCCCGATCGCGCCCATCGCATCGAGCCGATCGGCGTCCTGCACGATCTGCCCCTCCAACGTCTTCATCGGCGAATGATGCCCGCCGCTGTAAGACAGGTTCGACACGATATCCATGATATGGGATATCGCAGCCGCATCGGCGCCGTTCGCCACAAGCCATTCCTGCACCCTGGCGCAGCCAGCCTCCTTCGTCGGATTGAACTTGGCGTCCGCCACATCATGCAGCAGGGCGACCAGCTCGCAGATCGCGGCATCCGCCCCTTCTTTCTCCGCGAGCCGGACGGCCATTCGCCGCACACGATGAATATGCCACCAATCATGGCCGCTGCTGTCGGACTCCACCTGCTCGCGCACATACGCTTCCGCGCGTGCGATCAGCTCCTGGCGCGCATCCATTTCCATCCCTCCCTTCCATCATGGACCGGCGTCTTCACATATCGGCTCAGCTATACTCCGGCCGAATATCCTCCCATCCGGAAGAGGCCGGATGACGGAGCGCTTCCAGAACGGCCTGCGCATCATATCCGTCCTGGAACGTAAAATATCGGGCCGGCTTGCCTTGAATCGCTTGGATCACCTGTCTAAGCACCGGAAGGGCATCAGCCGAATCCTCGACCTGAACCGGCTCCAGCGGTTGGCCCACCGCTCCCGTATACAGCTGGTCCCAATTTTCCAGCGCGATCGTTCCCTCTGTCCCGTACAGGATGAGAGAGACCCGTTCTTCCCCCGCGAACCCGGAAATGCCGCTCAGGTGAACCGGAATTCCGCTGTCCAGCCGCAAGCCAGCGCGGATTCCCGTCTCGCAGAGCCCGCTCTGCTCCGGCAGCTCCAGCTCGCTCTGCACATGCGTAATGCGGCCGAGCAGCTTCTGAATGACATGAATCCAGTGAACGCCGACCTCCAGCACGAAGCCGCCCTGCTGCCGTGTCCCAATCCATGAATTTTGCTGCCATGACCGCGGCCACTGCGGGAACTGCAGAATCAGGTCGAGCTTCCGAATCTCGCCGATCGCCTTCTCCTCCAGCATGCTCCGCACCCGCTCCACCGACGGTTCATGCGGCATCGAGAAGTGAATGGCATGCACGACCTGCGCCTCGCGCGCTTGCTGCAGAAGCTCCCACGCTTCCTCCACGCTATTCGCCAGCGGCTTCTCGCAGAAAACATGTATTTTCCTGCGAAGCGCTTCCATGGCGATCTCATAGTGGAACGCGGGAGGCACAGAGATATATGCCAGATCGACGTCCGTCTCCTCTAGCAGCGCCGCGTAGTCCGAGTACCATGCCGCATGCGGGAAGCTGTCTTGATAGGTATGCTGGAATTGCTCGCGGGCCTGCTCGTTCGCTTCGCAGATAGCCGCAATCTCTATCGCTTGCGCGAATTCCGGCTGTGCCGCCAGACGCAGCATATATTGTCCCATATGGCCCAGTCCGATGACCGCCATTCTGATTTTCTTGCTGTTCATTGCGCTCTCTCCCTGTTGCATTTATTGTCCCGGCCAGCCATATGGCTTCCCGATATGGCGAATCAGTTCGCCTGTCAACGCCTCGTCCTGCAGCTTGCCCGGATCGGAATTCGTCATGACGACGATTCCGCTTCGCAGGCGAGGGTACGCCACCAGCTTGCACTGGAAGCCGACTCCCCAGCCTTGGGAGACGACAAGCGGCTCTCCTTCTGCCGACGGAACGAAGACCCCCAGCCCAACCTCGTCTGCGCAGCCGCTGCCCGCCAGCATCTGCCGGGCCAGTTCCGGCTGCAGAATCGAGGCCGTGTCCCCGTTCCAGGCTGCCATCACTTCCAGCGCCAGCAGGGCGAGCTCCGTCGGCGTCGACCACAGGCCGGCTGCGGCCAGACACGGGTAATACGCCCGTGATCCCTCTACGACATGACCCGCTTGATCATGTCCGGCCGAAGCGCTTGCTTTCGCCTTGATTTCCTCCGCGCGTCCAATTTTCGAATCATAATAATTCCAATAGAACGTCCGCTTCAAGCCTAGCGGCGTCATGACGAGCCGCTCCATCGCAACCGCGAACGGCTCTCCCGTCACATCCTCGATCAGCTGTTCAATAACGCAGTAACCGGCATCCGAATAATCGAATCGCCTCCCCGGCACATTTTGGATATGTATGGGTTCAGAATGATACGGGGTAGCGCCCGTCAATATCTCCTTCACGGCAGGCAGCGGATCCGTCGTCCGATAGATGCCGAAGCTTCCAGGCGGATCCACGATCCCCGACTGATGCGCAAGCAGATGACGCAGCGTAACCTTCACATCTGCCGAATGCGGGCTGTCCGGAAGCCGCCACGTCCGCAAATAACGATTCACCTCTGCGTCCAGATCCAACACGCCTGCCTGCACAAGGCGGAGAACGCCAACCGCCGTAACCATTTTGCTTATGGAACAGGCATGGAACAGGCTGTTCGCGGTCACCCTGCGCGCCGATCCGGCTTCCAACACCCCATAGCCGCCGTTCCATTCCAACTGCCCGTTACAGATCAGGGCGATGCCCACACCCGGCACCTGGTGATGCCTCCTCAGTGCCTCAATCCCATTGTCGTCCCTGTCGATGATGTGCTTCATGAACTCAGCTCCCATTCATCTCGGAATGCAATGCATCGCGCTCCTGACGAAATGCTTCCGCCCATGCCTTCTGCAGGCATGCGCTATGCCCTCTGCAGGCAAGCGTTCCGCCAAGTCGCATCTGGACTTCCATCTTACGGTATGCTTCCGCTTAATCCCATACTTGGTCCAGCTTGTCGGCATAGAAGCCAATCGCCTGGCTGTAGGCGCGAATGCCTTCATCTTCCGAAGTGTTCGCCAGCGCAGTCAACAGCAGCCGTATCGCCTCCGCGTGCTCGCCGAGATTATGCAGGGCCATCGCGTAAAACACGCCAAATTCCTTGCGATCAGGATATTCGCGCATGCCCTGTCCGAGCGTCTCCTTCGCCTCGGCGTACCGACCCAGCGTGCGGTAGGTGCTGCCCAAGCCAAGCAGGGCTCCGGCGCGGTGCTCATCGCTGAGCGGGCAGCGCAGCGCCTGTTCGTAATACGGGACGGCCTCCCGTTCCCGGCCGAGATTGTCATGCGCCCAAGCGAGCTGGCATAGAATCTCCCCGTTGTCCGGTTGCTTCTCCAGCAAATCGGCCAGCAGCGGAATCGCTTCCTCCGCCCGTCCGGCCGCTCTCAGATCAGTGGCACGCTGCAGCGCATCATTCATCGGTCGTTCATCCTTTCATCCTGTATCGCACGACATGGCGCGCTCATACATTATACCACCTTCTTCCACCCCAGTCAGGCTGTTCTTCTCCCCTTTGCTTCACTATCCCATCTAATCAGAAGCGTCTCCGTCCTCCGTTCCTTTTGGCCAATATCCCCTTCATTCAGATGCGTTGCGGCCCTCCGTCTCTTCTGGCCGATATCCCCTTCATTCAGAAGCGTTGCCGCACTCCGTCTCTTTTGCCCAATATCCCCTTCATTCAGAAGCATTGCCGCCCTCCGTCTCTTTTGGCCAATACCCCCTTCCGTCAGCTCGTTCTAATCTACCGCGGTCCTTTGACTAGGCAGTATCCCTTTCCCCTCTAACTCGGCCATTCACTCAATCCGCTCTCGTCCCGGACGGCAAGACCAAGATAAAGATACTGAGCCACGGGGAGAATGATGCCAAGTAGCTTCGCATGGATATGTTCTCTGCTCCCTGACCGAATGGGAGAGTATTGGTAAGAGGTTGTGCATACACGCGTTCCTGACCAAATGGGAGAATGGTATAAAGTAGCTCTACATAGTACCGTTCCTGACCGAATGGGAGAACGTTGTAAAGGCTCTGCATATTGCCGCCCCTGACCGAATGGGAGAATGGTGTTAACAGATTCGGCGTGTTTCCGTCCCTGACCGGATGGGAGATTGCGCATAAGATGTTGTACATAACATACTACCCTGACCAATTGAGAGAGTGTTGCTAAGTAAACCAGCATCTGCACTCTTCTGACCGAATGGGAGAATGCATGTAAGGAGCTCTACCCCTAACCTATATGTACTCCCGGGCATCGAAAAAAGCCCGATGCACAAGCATGCATCAGGCTGACAGACAAGCCAGGCCAAGTCAAGCCGGGTTCAAGCGATAGCGGCTCGCTCCTATTCCTTAATGGCACCGATCATGACGCCTTTGACGAAATATTTTTGCAGGAACGGGTATAGCAGCAAAATGGGAACGGTAGCGACGATGATGGTCGCGTACTTGATCGTCTCCCCTATCGGCATCTTGTCGGCCGTCCCCGCCGATGTCAGCATGCTGTCCGTGCTGTTCGTAATCAGAATCTCGCGCAGCACGAGCTGCAGCGGGTACAATTCGCGATCGCGAAGGTAGATCATGGCGCCGAACCAGGAATTCCAGTGCCCCACGCCATAGAACAGGATCATGACGGCAATGACCGGCATCGAGAGCGGAAGGATGATGCGGATCATGACGGTAAAATCGTTCGCGCCGTCCAGCTTGGCGGATTCCTCCAGACTGTGCGGAATCGATTGGAACGCCGTCCTCATTATAATCAGGTTGAAGGCGCTGACGGCTCCCGGGATAATGAGCGCCCACAAGCTGTCCAGCATGCCGAGCCCCGTCACGAGCAGGTAGCTCGGGATGAGCCCGCCGGAGAAAAACATCGTGAATACGATGAAGAACATGATTGGGTTCTTCCACATGACGTTTTGCCGGGACAGCCCGTAGGCGCCAAGCGCCGTCATGAAGACATTGAGGCAGGTGCCTACACTGACAATGAACAGCGTGTTCAGATATCCGCTCGTAATCATCGGGTTGTCGAATACGAGCCGATACGCTTCCAGGTTCAGCCCGGAAGGATGCCAGATCAAGCCGCGCTGCTGGACGACCCAGGCCGGCTCGCTGAGTGAAGCGAACAGGACGTAGATGAAGGGATACAGCGTGACGAGACATAACAAGATAAGGAACAGAATGTTGAACACTTCAAAGATGCGTTCGCCGAGCGACATGTTGTTCACCGCATAACCTCCTTGTATCGGAATGAATCTGCATCATATGCGCAGCCCGCTGGTCGTCACCACAGCTTCGAATCGCTTGTCCGGCGGCTGACCGTGTTCGCGAGAATGAGCAGCGCGAAGTTGATGACGGAGTTGAACAGGCCGATCGCGGTGCTGTAGCTGTAGTTCGCTTCGAGAAGCCCTTTGCGGTATACATAGGTGCCGATGACGTCGGCCGTCTCATAGGTGGATGAGTTGTACATCAGTAATATTTTGTCGGTGCTGACGGACATGATGCTCCCCATCTGCAGAATAAGCAGAATGATCACGACAGGCATGATGCCCGGAATCGTAATATGGACGACCTGACGCCATTTGGAGGCGCCGTCCACCTTCGCCGCTTCATACAGGGAAGGATCGATGTTGGAGATCGCCGCCAAATAAATGATCGTCCCCCAGCCGACGCCCTGCCAGATGCCGGATGAGATATAGAGTGTCCGGAACCATCCCGGCTCCCGCAAATAAGCGACCGCCTCCACGCCGAACCATCTCAGAATGTTGTTGATCAGACCGTCCCGGGCGAGAAAATCGACCATCATCCCGACAATGACGACAATCGAGATGAAATGCGGAATGTACGTAATCGTCTGGACCGCCCGCTTGAACAGCTGATGGCGAAGCTCGTTCAGCATCAGCGCGAGAATGATCGGCGCCGGGAACGAGAAGATCAGCTCGTACAGACTAAGCAGCAATGTATTGCGGACGATGCGCCAGAAGAAGTGGCTGTGGAAAAATTCTTCGAAATATTTGAAGCCGACCCATGGGCTGTCCAGGAAGCCCATGGCCGGAGAGTAATCCTTGAATGCGATCTGAATGCCGTACATCGGGCCGTAATGGAATATCGCGTAATAGGCGACGACAGGCAGCAGCATCAAATAGACATATTTGTTCAGCTTGGCATCGCGGATGACCCGCTGCAGGAAGCTGCGGTCCGCTCTTGCATCCGGACTTCGCTTCACGCGCGAGCGAGGACGCGCCGCCGCTTGCTTGGGGGTGGGCATGCCGATTCCTCCTTCTATGCAACGGTTCGTGCCGGTCGATTATCCGTCCCGGCACGAACCCTGTGCTTTATCGCTTATTGAACCGATCCAGCGCGGCTTGCTGAATTTGGATCGCCTGCTCAATCCCCATCGATTGAATCGTCTCGACAAAAGCATCGAACCGATCCAGCGGCTCGGCGCCCATGACGAATTTATAGAACATTTCGGATTTATACGTATCGATATCGGCCATAATGGAAGCATAAGTGGAGCTCTCATCCGACGTCCGCGTCAATGGAGGGAGCAGCTTGCTCCGGTCCGCATCGAGCCAGTTCTTCATCGCCTGCTTCTGCTCCGGCAGCTCGATATACTGCTCGATATAGCGTTTGTCCTGCACGAACGGCCCGGACCAGTTCACCGGCATATATTTGGCCATGGCTTCCGCGACCGGCAAGCCTTCCGGATTTTTCATAATCTCGTCCGTATATTTCGGATACCCGTTCTCCATCTGATAGCTCACGCCTTCAACGCCGAAATTGAACAGGAGATGGCCTTCCTCGCCATATTTATAATCCATCCATTTCACGATCTGCTCCGGATTGGGCGCAGTCGCCGAGACGGCGGCGCCAATGCCCGCGAACGGCGAATCGGCTTGGCCGAGCGCCTTCTTGCCCGGAATGGCGGTCGGATAAGGCGCGCCGACCAGCTCGAACTCCGGATGGGAGCCCTTCATCAGATTCGTATACCGCCCGACCCCCGATCCATTATACGTAACGAGCGAGCCCAGCACATTGCTCGTCATCTTCGCATCCTGCAGCTTGCCGTCGGTCGTGGCGTAATCTTTGTCCAGGAGTCCTTCCTTGTACCAGCGGTTCAGCATCGTCAAGTAATCCTTATATTCGGGCTGGATCGGCCCGTACTTGATCTCATTGCCTTCCCGGTAGAATCCGTCGGTAATGCCGAACGCGCCCACGAACGCGACATTGATATCGCGCAGCAGGAACGGGTTCTCATCCTTCTTGCCGTTGCCGTTCGGATCGCCGTCCCGGAAGGCGATGAGCATCTTCTCCCACTCCTCGATCGTCGCTGGCACCTGCAGGCCGAGCTTGTCGAGCCAATCCTTCCGGATCGTCGGCCCCATGAATGTCAACAGCTCTTCATCCGGGCGCAGGAAGGGAAAGACATAAATATTGCCTTCATCGGTCGTGACCAGCTTTTTCAGATCGGGCCGCGCATCGAGCACCGCCTTCAGATTCGGGGCATGCTGGTCGATCAGCTCATTCAAGCGGAGAATTCGCTTCTCCTTAATCGCTTGATCCGGCCCCTTCGCGACGCCGCCCCAAGTGTACTCGATGACATCCGGCAGCTTGCCGGAAGCGAGCATCAGATTGAACTGATCGGCTTCCTGCCCGGCGGGCGGATGCTGGAAGGTGACCTTCGTTCCGGTCCGCTTCTCCAACTCCTGATACGCCCCCATCTCGCTGAAGCTCTTCATCACGGTCCCGGCATTCCCGATCGGGGCCCAGTACGTTAAGGAAGCGGGATACGGCACTTCACCCGCCGGCGTATCGGCCGCAGGCTCCGCCGCCTGCTCCGTCTTCCCGCTGCATGCGGCCAGCATTCCCGTCAGCATCACGAGAGACAGCAGCACAAGAATCGTTCGTCGCCATAATATTTGTTGCATGACATGACCTCCCATCGAATGTGGTATTCCATTTCGGTGATTGGCGAAAGCCTGCTTCCACTATAGCGATCCGTTCAGCGGCCTGTAAGTAAACGTTTTCAAGATTGATTAACGGATGGTATGATTGCCGGTATACCGTTGTTAAGATCGGTTAACCGTTCTTCCGATCGTCTTGTCCGGCCAGCATCTCGCGGTATTTGCCGGGCGTGACGCCCTCGTGTTTTTTGAAGAAGCGCAGGAAGCCGACGTCGCTCGCATAGCCGACCCGCTGCGCGATATCCGAGATCGTCAGCCGGCTGTCCGTCAGCAATTGCTTTGCTTCCTCGACCCGCAGCTTGGCGATATATTCGGTGATGTTGCGTCCACCGTATTTTTTGAAGAAAGCGGAGATGTATGGCGAGGTCATCTCGAACTCATCCGCCATCGCGTTCAGGCTGAAGTTCGGATCCCGGTAATTCGCCTCGATGTATACCGTCATCTTGCGGAGCAGCCGTTCATGATAATCGCTGCGTTCTCTCCATATGTACTGGCAGAGCGTGTCATACTGACGCATAATCCGCTCCTGCATCTCCTCCCCGGCTACGGGCCGTGTGGTCAATCCCACCGGGTCGATCGGCGCGCCGAACACCTCCCGATCATCGACTTGAATGCTGTTCGTGATTTTCATTAACGTCGTTAACAACTCAATCGTCAAGCAGCGAATCCGATCCGGAGTCACCTGCTCCCGCTGCCAATTCAGCTCGAAAATATGCTGCAGCAGCTTCGCCGTCTGTTCCGCGTCACCGCTCTTGACGACGTTCATCAGCTGGATCTCCGTTTCAATCGGATAGTGATAGTGCGGAGCTTGTCCCGCGTCAATCTGTTCATACACCATCGTCGATTCCGTCCCGTGCACAATCCGGTAATCGAGTGCCATCAGCGCCTCACTGTAGGCGGCCGCGATCCGATCGATCCCGAAGTGAATCGAGCTGACGCCGCAAACGATGGACAGCTTGAAGCGAAGCTGCGCCGTCTCCTTCAGCGGCAGCAGCAGATCGTCCCGGATCGCGCTGACGGAGGCTGACGATTCCGGCACATTCAACAGCACGGCCAGCCGATCGCGCTCCAGCTCGACGATATAGCCCCGCCTCTGCAACAGCTCATGT
This sequence comes from Paenibacillus dendritiformis, assembly GCF_945605565.1. Lineage (NCBI taxonomy): Bacteria > Bacillati > Bacillota > Bacilli > Caryophanales > Paenibacillaceae > Paenibacillus > Paenibacillus dendritiformis. The sequence goes on from NZ_OX216966.1 coordinate 4,187,539, forward strand.
CCCAGGTTCGTCAGCACGAACCGGACCAGCCCCCATTCGCGTTCGGTATCCCCCTGGATGAATTGCGAGCAATCGGCGACATCGATCAGAATAACGCCGAAGTAGTCGTGATCAAGCCGGATATCCATGAAGTGGAGCGTCTCGCTCATCCCGTGAGACAAGTCGACATGGCCGCGAATGAGGCGCGACAGGAAATTCGCTCGCAGCACGGGCGCTTGCTCGGATAATGTATGCCGCAGCTTATCCTCTTCCTCCAAGGTCCGGATGACCGATTGCTTGATCAGATCGAATTCATCCCGGTACGTCTCCGCAGATGACCGTTCCCGCTGCGCTAACACCTTCACCACGCTCTTGATCGGCTGATAGGAGCGGTAGGCCATCGCATAGGAGCCGCCGATCCCCGCCGCGAGGCAGCCCACCAGAAGGATCAGCGCCCAGCGCTTGATGATGAGGACCTCCTGCAGGACCACCTTTTTCGGAATGACCGAGACATATTCCCAGCCGTTGCCTCCCTTGACGCGCGACAATATCATCGGCTGCCCGTCGATGCGCATCTCGTTATAGCCGCTATCCTGCTGCAGATGATGCTGAATGGCGGAGGCCGTATCGCCGTGAACCGTCGACATCAGCACCTCCTGCTTTTCGTTCAGGATCATAAGCGAGCCGTCATTGACGCCTTCGATCTGCGTCAGCATCGCCCTGAGCTGCTGCTCGTCGATCTGAACGATCAATTGGCCTTTTATATCCGAGACATACTCATAAGGAAGAGATTGCACGAAGGTGATCATGTTGGATTGGACATTCTCCCGCCTGACGGATTCGGAAGGCAAATACTGCTTCGGATGGAGTCCCGTCAGCAACTGATGGCGGACCCATTCGCCGCTGCGGGCGGTGTAGATGGCGATGCGCGAGAAATAGAGGGAAGCATCTGTCTTCATCTCGGGGGTTAGAATCATATCGCTCCCTTGAAAATAGACCGCAAAATCATGGATAAAGCTGCTGATGTTTTTGTATTTATTCAACTCCTTCAAGGCGTCAATCACCTTCAATTGCTTCTCCAGCCCTTCGCTGCCGGCATTGTTCAGCAGCCACCTGACCTTGGGATTGAATGCCACCTGGGCCGTCAACTGCTCCACTTCCTTCAATCTGGAATCCGTAATCTGATTGAGCTGCTTCAGGAGGCCGATGTTCGTCCTGATCGCGTGATTGATCATAATCTCCTCCGTGCGGTAGTAAAAAACGCCTGCCACCGTCACCGGCAGCAGCAGGATAGCCAGGTACGACAGAAGCAGGGTCAAAAAAACGCTCCTCCTCGTCATGCTCCCCCTCCAGGCGCGAATGCTCCAGCGATCCTTCATCTCTGTTCCCCCTTCCCTCTTCTTCAATAATGCGACTCGCACTATAATCATTTATCTTAGTGGATGAAAAGAAGATGCGCCATTTTCAATATGGTAAAATAACAGATACTTATCGCATCAATCCAAAGAAATGAGTGAAGGCCATGCTGACATCATTAGAACACATCCGCATTTACAGGGAAGGACGCGGCGATCCGGCGCTGCTCGCGGACAATCGCTGGCTGCAATATATCGTTACGGCCGAGGAGCGCATCGTCAATCTGGAGCGGATCCAGTCGCTGCAGCAGCTGGCGAACTCCAATCCGGTGCTGGATTACGTGGAGCGTACCTTGCAGGTGCTGGATGGGCTGCCGCTGTCGTTCTGGATTAAGGAGACGATCGAAGAGGTATTGAAATGGTCGGAGACGGCCAAGGGCGGGAGCGTTCGGCAACGGATCGCCTGGCAGGAGCAGGGCATCTCCTTGTTCGCCCATAATATAGGCTCGGCGCAGCTGTACGGGCAGCACACGCGGAATCAGCGGCAGGAACGCGTGCTGCTCACCCATACGCTCATACTTACGCATGGCCTTATCGGCCAATATTTGCGCGGCGAGGTTCCGCTGGCGGAGAATGCGCCGCTCTATCATCTCATCGAGCGAGGCATCGTCTCGGCCCAGGAAATGCGTGATCTGCTCCTGCCGCTGAACCAGTGCATTATCGGGGCGGTATCCCCGGAGCTGTGGAATGCGCTGAAGGCCGATACCGAGCTCGTCATCGACCAGATTGTGAGCGGTCGCTTCGCCGAAGGGTTCACCCTTCCTGATCGCATCCGCCGGCTGCGGGCGATGTCCGGGCGGCGCGGCGAGAATACCGAAGCGGAGCTGGACAAGCTGGCGGAGCAGCCGCGGGCGCTGGAATCGCTCCAGGCGTTGGAGCCGAAGACGCTTTGGTATGTGGAAGCCGCGCTCCATGAGTGTACGTTCGAGGAATTCGTGAAGATTTTCCTATTGGCGCTGGCAGCGCCGGAGATGGGACCCCACATCCGGCATATCAGCTTCGAGCGCCTGATGAATGGGATGTATTATGATTACCGGGGCCGGAAGCATTTGAACGTCTATAAAAAGCGGATGATCGAGCAGGCGCTTCGCGCCTTGACCTACGACGGCATTGCGAACGGAGCGAAGCCGGACAGCCCGCATCTGGACTTGCGCATCGAACGGGCGGACGGGATGGCCGACAGCGTCTACGTGAACTTCGTCTTCTCCCCAGCCGCGGAGAAGCTGATTGAGTTCTGCATCGAGGCCGAGAAGACCCCCCTCTACGAACGGGCCATTCTGATGCTGTTCGATCTGTTCGAATTGCGGCGCGACGCCTATGACCGCTTCCATAACGAGGAGGCGTATCTGTCCGATATGAACGGGTCGGCCGATTATAAGCAGGTCATCCTCGACTACGTGACGGGCTCGCGCGTCATCGATATCGGGCCCGGCGGCGGCGTGATGCTTGACCTGCTCGAAGAACGGCTGCCGGAAGTGGAAGCGATCGGCATCGACATTTCCCAAAATGTCATAGAGGCTCTGGAACGGAAGAAGCAATTGGAGAACCGGCGCTGGCGGGTCATGAAGGGCGATGCCCTCGATTTGAAGCAGTACGTTGCTCCGCAGAGCATCGATACGGTGATCTTCTCTTCGATTCTGCATGAGCTGTATTCTTATATTGAATATGAAGGACAGCGGTTCAATCCGAAGACGGTCGCCGCCGCCCTGCGCAGCGCATTCGATGTGCTCTCTCCAGGCGGACGCATCATCATTCGCGACGGCATTATGAGCGAGCCGGAAGAGCAGATGCGGATGATCCGCTTCCGGAACGCGGACGGCATGCCGTGGCTGGAGCGGTACGCCAAAGACTTTGCCGGGCGGCCCATCTCGTTCGAGCGCCTGTCCCCATTCGAGGCGAAGCTGCCGATTAATGACGCGATGGAATTTCTGTACACCTACACCTGGGGACCCGAAGCATACGTCCACGAGGTGCAGGAGCAGTTCGGCTATTTCACGCCGACGCAGTATGCGGAGTTCATTCAGAGCACCCTGGGCGAGCGGGCGGCGATCCTCCGCTGCGATCATTATTTGCAGGACGGGTATGCCGAGGCGCTGGCGCCGAAAATCAGCTTGTTCAATGAACTTGGGGAGCCTGCACGCCTGCCGGACAGCACCTGCTTGATTGTGATTGAGAAGAAGTAGCGCGCCAACCAGCTCATTCTCGGCTACGGGCATTTGGCGAAGGCGGAGATCCGGGAAGGAATCAAACGGCTGCAGCGAGCGTTAGCCGAACTTCCACGGCGGTTCTCCGGCCGGGAGAAGCCGTGAACCGGGATGTTCCGGTTCCCGGTTCTTCTCCCCGCCAGGCTTGAAGCACGGCCGCTTACCCGATGCCCTGCTCCTTGGCATAATTGCCCCAGTGCGGACGGCTTCCGTCTCCATCGGTGAACGGGTACCGCTCCGACAGCCCCCATGTGCTGAGGCTCTTGCCCGACAGGTCGAGCTTGTCCGGATCGGCTGCCAGCGCCGCAATCGCCCGGCCGATATAGACCGGCGTCTCCGACATCAGGAAATGCGGCTCCTTCTTCCCTGCCTCTCTCCAATTCTCCTCCGTCACGCCGAAATGATCCAGCATCTCCTCGGAACGAAGGAAGCCCGGCGTAACCGCGACGGCGGTTACCCCATGCGGACGCAGATCCTCCGCCATCGCGGCGGCGAGATGAATGGCGGATATTTTGGCCAGACTGTAATACAGATTGCCGCGGTAACGATAATCGATGCCATCCGTAATCTCGATGATAATGCCCTGCCGCCGGGCCACCATGAGCGGCGCGCCGTAATAGCTCGTCATCATATGGGAATGGACGGCCTGCTGCTGCATCCGCAGCCCGTTGGCCAGCGAATGCTCCCAGAAGGCGGCTCCCCACTGGGTCAGCGACTCGCCTCCCCATACGTCGTTCACCAATATATCCAGCTGACCGTTCTGCTCGGCCCGAATCCGCTCGAACAGCGCCTTCACTTCCTCCTCGACCGTATGATCGACACGTACCGGAATGCCCTGGCCTCCATGCGCCGTCACCAGCTCCGCCGTCTCCTCGATCGTCTCGCTCCGGCCCATGTCGGACTGACGGCCGCGAACCGAACGGCCCGTGCAGTATACGGTGGCTCCAGCCTCTCCCAGCATCGTGGAGATTCCTCTGCCTGCTCCCCGCGTCGCTCCCGCTACGACGGCCACCTTGCCATCCAATGGCTTCATTCCTCATCATCCTCTCTGAATTCTTGACTACGAACCTAGTGTACCCGACCCAATATGACATCTATTGTCATATTGATATGATATGATGAGATTTGATGAGCCACTGCAAATGAACGGAGATAGAAATAGATTACACGGGAAAGAGGATGATAGGATGCGCGCGGATCGGCTGTTATCCATCGTGCTGCTGCTGCAGAATTATGGCAAATTGACATCGAAGGAGTTGGCCCGGAGGCTGGAGGTATCCGAGCGGACTATCATGCGCGACATGGATGCCCTCAGCGCCGCCGGCATTCCGGTGTACGCGGATCGCGGATCGAACGGCGGCTGGATGCTGGCAGAGGGATACCGCACGACATTGACGGGGATGAAGGCGACGGAGCTTCTGTCGCTGCTGCTGATCCCGTCCTCCCTGCTCGATGATCTCGGCCTTCGGGAAGAGGGAGACAGCGCCCTGCGGAAGCTGCTCGCCTCCACGACCGCCGAGCAGCGGCGGGACGCGGAATTTGCCCGGGAGCGCCTCCATATCGACGGGGCAGGTTGGCATGAGTCGACGAAGGACTCGTCGCCCTGTCTGCCCCTGCTGCAGGAGGCCGTCTGGGAAGAGCGGGCGGTTCGTGGAATATGAACGCGAGGATGGCGTCGTGACCCGGACGCTTCACCCGCTCGGGCTCGTGGCAAAGCGGAATGTGTGGTATCTCGTCGCGGAGACCGGCGAAGCCTCGCTGCGCACGTACCGCTTGTCGCGGCTGCGGCATGCCGAGCTGCTGGACGAGACCTTCGCGCGCCCCGCCGGCTTCGACCTCGCCTCCTACTGGGCGCAATCGACGGCCCAGTTCACCGCGAGCCTGCCGCGCTACCCGGCGCGTATACGGCTGCGCGACGATGTGTTGGCGCGCTTGTCCCAGGACCGGTACGTCCGTGTCGGTCCGGTCCGGGCCGCAGGCGGCGGATGGTCCGAGGCCGAGGTCGAATTCCATACGCTGGAATCGGCCGCCGAGACGATTCTCCGCTTCGGGCCGCGGATGGTGGCCATTGCGCCGGCCGAGCTGCGCGCCGCGGTCATCGCGGAAGCGAAGGCGCTGCTGGCGCAATACGGCGAGGAGCAGGTCTGAGGCCGCACTGCGAACGCGGCCTGTTCCTTTTTTTCTTCCAGGGTATAGGTTGCCGTGTTATTTATATGTATACTGTTATCAATTCCTTTGCCGGAGGTGCATATATCATGCCGCAAGATTCGAAGGTGAGCGTAGCTCAACATTATTTGCGGGTCGTCATTGACAAATTCACGAGCCTGAAAGCGGATGCCGAGCGGGCGATGGCTCAGCTTCAGGAGCAGGATCTCCATTGGGCAATGAACGAGGACTCGAATAGCGTCGCCGTTATCATCCAGCATATGAGCGGCAATATGATTTCCCGCTGGACCGACTTCCTGACAAGCGACGGGGAGAAGCCGGATCGCAACCGCGACGATGAGTTCATCGATTCGATTCGTTCCAAAGACGATCTGCTGCGGGTATGGAATCGAGGCTGGGACGTATTTCTGAATACGCTTCGCTCCCTGACCGCGGACGATCTGTTGGCGACGGTCACAATCCGGAACGAAGCTCATACCGTTCTCGAAGCGATCGAGCGCCAGATGTCGCATTATTCATATCATGTCGGCCAGATTGTCTACGTCGCGAAGCAGATTCGCTCCGAGGAATGGAGCACATTATCGATTCCCCGCAAAAGCAAAAAATAAGGCTCCGCCACAGGTCAGGTCTGTCATAAGCAGGCCTGCCCTTATCTATGGGCGTGCTCCCGTCTTAAGCTGCTTTCCGGCGGCGTCCCTGATAGAGGAGATTCCCTCCCCTCTACCCTCTACCGCTTGGCATATCGCTCGATCATGTCCGCCAGCTTCTCCGTCGTGCCGATCGCATCGCCTGAGCGCGAATCCATCCGCTGCACGTACTCCTCCCGCTTCTCTCCCAGCCTGTGAATCATGTGCAGGAAGGCGTCCGACGACACGTCCGCATCATCCAGCACCTCGGCGAACCCTCTGTCCGCGAACGATCTGGCGTTCAGGATCTGATCCCCGCGGCTGGACCCCTTCGGCAGCGGAATCAGCAGCATCGGCTTGCGCAGCGACAGCAATTCAAAGATCGCGTTCGATCCGGCCCGCGAGATGACGATGTCGGACATTGCCATCAGATGGGGCAGCTCGTCTTGGACGAATTCGAATTGCTTATATCCGGGAAGCTGCAGAGCTTCTTCCACCTGGCCTGCGCCGCAAATATGCACGATCCGGAAGGTGTCGAGCAGAGAACGCAGGTTGGCCCGGATCGCCTGGTTGATGCTTTTGGCGCCCAAGCTACCGCCGATGACAAGCAGGACCTTCTTCCCTGCCGGGAATCCGCAATGCAGCCGCCCCTTGGCGGCATTGCCCAGCCGCAGCTCCTCGCGGACGATTGCGCCGACGTATTCCGCTTTCCCGCTGCGGATATGCTGAAGCGTCTCAGGGAACGTCGCACAGATCCGGGTTGCGAACGGAGTGGCGATACGGTTCGCCAAGCCGGGCGTCATATCCGACTCGTGGATGACGGCCGGCACCCGCCGCATCCATCCGGCCGCGACGACCGGCACGGACACGAATCCTCCCTTGGAGAAAATGATCCGGGGCCCAATGCGCCTCAATAACGCATAGGCTTGGCCACAACCTTTTAAGACCTTGAACGGATCCTTCACATTGTTCCAATCCGCATAGCGCCTCAGCTTCCCGGTCGCGATCCCGTGATACTCCACTTCAGGGAAGGACGACATGATCTTCCTCTCGATTCCTTCGTACGACCCGATATAGTGAATATCCCAATTCCGCTCCAGCAGCTTCGGAATCAAGGCGGCATTGACGGTAACGTGACCTGCCGAGCCTCCTCCGGTTAATACTATCTTTTTATTCTTCATCAGCTACCCCCATCCCGCACCCCGTTGTCCAATCATCATGATACCCTGCTGACAGGCGTCGGACATGCGAATTCCCTTCCGATATGGATAGGATGGAATGTCCGCCAGCCATCGCGAAGATAATAGTTTACATAATATTATTTATGAAAACTTCATATCCCGCTCTCACTGGAAGCATTTCGCATAACGAGGAACATAGCGGTTTGACATCCTGTGTATTTGCCTTATTGTATTCTACCGTTTCCCGGATGGGCAATAAAACAGGTTACGGCTTCGGCAGCCGTACCGTAAAGGTGAAGTGTCCATGCTCATGCCGAAGCGTGATCGTGCCGCCATGCAGCTCGACGATGTTCTTCGCAATGGACAGTCCCAGACCGGATCCGGATTGAATCGCATGCGCCGTGCGGGAATCATCGGCCTTGTAGAAGCGTTCAAACAGATGCTTCTCCTGCTCCGCCGTAATCGGCTTGCCCTCGTTCTCGATCGCAACCCTCAGATGGCCGTTCCCGGATTGGAACGAAACATAGATATCGCCCGGCTTGATCGAAAATTTCAAGGCATTCAGCAGCAGATTGTCGAGGGCCCGGATGATCTTCTCGCTATCCACCTGAACCAGGGCAGGCGCCGGTTCAAGCTGCCAATGCATGTGCACCCCATACTCCTGGGCAATCGGCTCGAATTCCACGAGGAGCTGCTCCAGCAGCTCCCGCAGATCGACCGGCTCCTTCTGGAGCTTCGCATCGGTTGAAGTCAGGCGCGTATACTCGAACAAATCGTCGATCAAATATTTCAGATGAATCGCCTTCTTGTACGTATTGTGAATGAATCGCTCCTGCTCCTCCGTGTCTTGATACGATTTGCTCGTCAATAGATCCAGGTACCCGATAATGCTCGTTAACGGCGTCCGCAGATCATGGGAAATCCCCGTAATCAGCGCCATTTTCGCTTGCTCCTGCTCCCGTTCATTCGCTTGCTGCAGCATCAGCGCCTCCGCCATCGCATTGATGCTGTCCGCTACTCTGCCCAGCTCATCCTCCCGCTCCGCGGGCACCCGGTAAGTAAGATCGCCCTGAGAGATGACATGGAGCCCCTCGGCCAGCGTCATCACATCGTGAACAATCGGCCGGGTGAAGTAGAAGAACAGCGCCGTGAAGAGGCCCGCAAATATAAAGATGTCGAGCACGGCAATATACGGCGCGATCGGATAATGATTTTTAATGTGGTTAAATAAAATCATAATCAGCACCGTCAACAATAAGCTGAGCACGAACCGCCACAATATCGCGCCCCGGATACTTTTGCGGATATGGAATAGAGTCACGAGTTTATTTATCAATTTTATATCCTACTCCCCAGACGGTCTTAATATATTGCGGGCTGCGCGGGTTCAGCTCAAGCTTTTCGCGCAGATTGCGGATATGCACCATAACCGTGTTGTCCGAATACCCTGCGGGCTCCTTCCATACGCGCTCATAGATGCGATCGGCATGGAACACCTGGCCGCGATGCTTCGCCAGCAGCTCCAGGATCGAGAATTCAATCGGTGTCAAGCTGACCGCGCGCTCTCGTACCGTAACCTCGTGTTGAACCCGATCGATGACGAGTTCGCCGACGCGAATTATCTCCTCGTTCGGCGCCTGAGATTCCGCGTACTTCTGGCGGCGCAGCTGGGCCTTCACCCGGGCCATCAGCTCCAGCGGATTGAATGGCTTCGCCACATAATCATCGGCTCCGGTCGTCAGTCCGTTGATTTTGTCGATATCCTCTTCCTTGGCGGACAGCATAATAATCGGAACACTTGAAGTTTCTCTTATTTTCATACAGGTCCGAATCCCGTCCATATTCGGCATCATCACGTCCAGAATAACGACGTTAACCGGTTCGCTATTCAATCGTTCGAGCGCTTCCAGGCCGTCGGAAGCTTCACGAACTTGATAACCTTCATTGCGTAAATATACATGGATGACATCCCGAATCTCCGGGTCGTCATCCACGACTAATATGGTCGCCGTCATGCCTTACCCCATCCTTATGCTTTAGAATGAACATCACGCTTCACAATACGAATACGATCCAGATAACCTCCAGCCCATAGGACAGATCGAGTGCCATGCTCCTCCCTATCCCCCTCTTTCCTTCCTTATCTTATCGCAAAAAATTGAAGTTCTCCCCGCGGAAAAACTAAAAAAATTCTAAAGACGCCCGATAGGAAGGATCATGCGTTCTCCATTTGCTTGTGGCACGGGCCATCTCCTTCCGGATCAAAAAAGCCATCCCGCATACACGCTTGGATGGCCAAAAAATCCTTATTTTCGAAGCAGAACGCTCTTCTTCAGCAGCAAGTCCTCGAAGACAGGCCGCTGAACGGTGCTGATCTGCGAGGTATCGATCTGCTCCAGACGCTTGAATTCCAGCGCCGCCGATTCCCCCGCCTCGTCCCGAAAGCGCAGCGTCTTGCCGTCTTTCTCCAGCTTCCCTTCCAGATTCACTGCCGCATGGAACAGGAACATGACGAACACGACTTCATTGCCGTCCGGGTATGTATAATGCATCCGTTCGCCGCTGTATATCGAGTACAGTTCATACTGCTCGACAACAAGCCCCGTCTCTTCATAGACTTCCCGAATCATGGTGTCCTCGATCGCTTCTCCCGGCTCCATGCCGCCCCCGGGCAGCCCCCAGTTGCCGTAATCCGATCGCTTCTGCAGCAGCACTCTGCCGGCACGATCGCGGATGATCGCTCCCGCGGTCACGATGATTTTGCTTTTTGCCACATTTTCCACCCTTTATCTTTGTATATTTCGGCGTTGCGCAGCGCATGCGGCAAGCCGTTGCATATCGATGCCTGCAAGCGCTCCGCCCTGTCGGCATCAAACCGCGCCTATGAATTAATCGCATTTATGATTAATGTCATTAATTATATTATACCGCCTATTTTCCTCACCGCATCGACAAATTGCTTCATTTCTTCATCCGTTCCGATCGATACTCTCAAATAGTTGTCGATTCTGGGCTGAGCGAAGTAACGGACCAATATGCCCTGCTCGCGCAGCTCCTCGAACAGCCGCTTCGCCGGAATCGCCGGATGGGTCATCATGACGAAGTTCGCCTTCGATTCGATAACGGAGCACCCTAGTTCTTCGAGCTGCTTGACCGTCCACTCCCGCGTCCGGATGACGTTCCGGCAAGTCTCCTGGAAGTAGTCCTCATCCTCCAGCGCCGCCGCCGCGCCCGCGAGCGCCATCCGGTCCAGCGTATAGGAGTTGAACGAATTTTTGACGCGTTCCAGCCCTTCGATCAAGTCTTCCTGTCCGAAAGCCATGCCTACCCGCATGCCGGCCAGCGACCGCGACTTGGACAGCGTCTGAATGACAAGCAGATTCGGATAGTCATCGATAAGCTTCAGGGCGGATTCCCCGCCGAAATCAATATAGGCTTCATCGAGAATGACTACGTGTTCCGCATGCTCCTCCAGCAGCGGGCGGAAGGAATCGACCGGAACGTATTTTCCTGTCGGCGCATTCGGATTCGGGATGACAACTCCCGCGCATTCCGGATGAAATGCATCCAGCCGCACATGAAACTCTTCATCCAGGGCGATCGTCTCATACGGCAAGCCATATAAATTCGCATAGACTTTATAGAAACTGTATGTAACATCCGGGAACAGAACCGGTGCTCCCGGCGTAAAAAATGCGGCGAATGAGAAAGCGAGTATTTCATCGGAGCCATTGCCGATGAACACTTGCCGCTCGCTTCGTCCGAACCGTCTTGCCGCGGCCTGCCTCAGCTCCTGGCATGCCGGATCCGGATACAGGCGCAGATCCGCCTGAACCGCCTGTTGGATGGCAGCCAGCACACGGGGAGATGGAGGATACGGATTCTCGTTCGTATTCAGTTTGATATAGGTTTTATCCTTAGGCTGCTCCCCAGGCACATAGGGGACAAGCCGCTTTGTCAGGTCGCTCCAATATTTGCTCATGTTCTTCTCTCTCTCCTTTACTGAGCGTATCTTCCCGCGATGGAATCACAGACACCGTGATAAGAGCCGATCTCCATCTGTGAACGTATTTAGTTAACATCATTAAATAAATGTGCCGCAGCCCATCTTCCTTGGAAAACAGGTGCCAAGTGAATCCAAAACGGCTCGAATCAACGTCCCTCCCGCCCGGAGTCATGCGAATACGTCTCTTCCTGAATCGACGATCGGCCCGGATCCAGCAAAGTGAGGAACTGTTCATAGAGCAGGTCCAGTTCCGGATCCCGATACAGAGACCCCGCCGCATCCCGGTAGGCTTGTTCGCTTGGAAAGATCTGAATCTCTATCCATAGGCCGGGCTCATCGGAGCTGGGAGCATAATGCAGCGTATAATCAAGATGTGCCCGATATACAGCGTCGGCACGCGCCATGAGCTGATGATAGGCCTGCGTCCGGGACGCTTGGATGTAGTAGCGGAATATTTTGTAATACAGAGTTATCCCTCCCGCGTCCGCATTGTTGATTCGAGATCGGACGTATTCCAAAAATGACGCTCGAGCATGTTTTCGCCTTCTCCACTTTTTCCTTGTCTTCATCATAGAATAGTAAACGTCTGTCTGCAATCCCGTATTCTGAGTCAATGGCAGCAGTGCGGACGGAGCAGGCAGACGCACAAAGCCAGAGAGCCTTACGCCCTCTGGCTTATTTTTCTCCATTTCGATATCAGACCAAAGTCTCACGCCCGCTCTACCGGGATTCAGCAACCGCATCGGGACGCACATAACGCGAGAGCAGCCCATGCTTCGGCGATCCGATAAAGCTAATCATGAATACAATGCCGGTGGCGAAGGCCATCGAACCGGAAATCGATGTGTCCAGCCATACCGCAACATAGTAGCCTCCGGCTGCGGAGAGAATGCCGCAGGCAGAGCTCAGCACGAGCATGACGGACAAGCGGTCGGTCCACAAGTATGCGGCCGCCGCCGGTGTAATCAGCATGGCTACGACCATAATCGCTCCGACCGCATCGAACGAGGCGACGGTCGTCACCGACACCAGCCCCATGAACAGATAGTGCATGAGCGCCACGGGGATTCCGATGCTCGCGGCCAGCGCCGGATCGAAGGTCGTAATTTTCCACTCTTTGTAGAATGCCAATATCGCAATCAGCACAACCAGCAGCACGATGCCGAGAATCAGCGTCGCTTCCGGTACGGACCCGAGCCCGGGCAGGTCGACCGTGTTCCACGGCACGAACGTAATCTCCCCCATCAGCGCGTGCTTCACATCCAGGTGGGCATTGCCGATCTGCGTCGCAATCAGGATGACGCCAATCGCGAACAGCGTCGTGAAGACGACGCCGATTGAGGCGTCCTGCTGCACGCCCCGGGAATGGAACCACTGCACCAGCACAGCGGTCAGCAGTCCGGCAATAATCGCGCCGATCAGCATATGAATGCCGCTTAGTTCCCGCGTAATGAGAAAAGCCGTTACGATGCCAAGCAGGACGGTATGACTGATGGCATCCGCCATCATCGCCATCCGGCGCAGAATCAGAAAGACGCCGACCAATCCGCAAGACATGCCGACCAAGGAGGCGGTCAATAATATCCACGCTGTATAGCTCATCTCAATTCCCCTCCTCGAGCACGCTGCCAAGCGGCTTCCCCGTCCAGGAGCCGGCCAGTTGCTTTTTCTGGGCGCGCAGCTGCAGGGATTTGACGAGCAGTCCTTTTTGGGCGCCGAATACGAGCGACACGAGGAAGAGCGAAGAGGACGCGACGACGATGAACGGTCCGGTCGGCCACCCCTTGCCGAGCGTGCTGATCACGGTTCCGAAGAAGCCGGAACCGCCGCCGAAGAGAGCCGACAGGATCATCATCCACTTGAAGGAATGCGTCCAGTAGCGCGCGCTGACCGAAGGAATGATGAGCAGCGCGGCCATCAGAATGACGCCGACGGCCTGGATGCCGATGACAATGACGAGCACGAGCACAGTCAAATAGACGGCATTCATCAGCCTGCCCGACAATCCCAAGCCTGCGGCAAAATTGGCGTCGAACAGGAACAGCTTCCATTCCTTGAAAGCAATGATGACGACGAGCATGACGAGCAGTGCGACGACGAGCATCGTGTACACGTCTTTGCGGACCATCGACGCGGCTTGACCGAAGATGAAGTTGTCCAGCCCGCTCTGGTTGCCGCCGCCGGTCCGATTGACGATGGTGAGGAGCATGATCCCGAATCCGAAAAATACGGACAGGATCATGCCCATCGCCGTATCCTCCTTCACGCGGCTGGAGGAGCGGATCCATTGAATCAGGCTGGCCCCCAGCAGCGCGCTGACGGCCGCTCCGGCGATCATCACCGGCAAATTTTTGCTACCCATGAGGGCGAAGCCGATGACGACTCCGGGCAGCGCCGCATGGGACAGCGCATCGCTCATCAGACTCTGCCGCTTCCAATAGGCAAGGCATCCGATCATCCCCGACGCCATGCCGAGAATCAGCGTGCTGAACAGGACCCACTGCGCATTCGGAGACAACAATGCGTCGAACATGCTTAAGCCTCCTTCATCCAGCGCAGCGCTCCGCCGTAGGCGCGGTGGACATTATCCCTGGTGAAGACCTTCCCGGTCTTGCCATGAGCGACAACTGTCCGGTTGAGCAGCAGAACATGGTCGAAATAGTCTTCTACCGTCTGCAGATCGTGATGCACGACCATTACGGTCTTCCCGGACAGCTTCAATTCCTTGAGCGTCGTCATAATCGCCGTCTCCGTCGCGGCGTCGACGCCGGCCAGCGGTTCATCCATGAAGTACAGATCCGCATCCTGGACCAGCGCCCGCGCGAGGAACACCCGCTGCTGCTGGCCGCCGGACAATTGACTGATTTGGCGTTCCGCATAATCGGCCATTCCCATCTTCGCCAACGATTCCATCGCCAGCTCCCGATGGCGGCGGCCCGGCCATCGGAGCCAGCCGATCCGTCCGTACAAGCCCATCAGCACCACATCCAGCGCATTGGTCGGGAAATCCCAGTCGACCGATCCGCGCTGCGGCACATAGCCCACTCGCGTCTTCATCTTCGCCAAGGTCGATCCGAAGAAGGAGACGGTGCCGGACAGCTTCGGGTGCAGCTCCAGCATCACCTTGAGCAGCGTCGACTTCCCTGCCCCGTTCGGGCCGACAATTCCGGTCAACGAGCCTTGCTTCACTTCAAAGGCGACATCGTGAAGCACTTGATTTTTGCGGTAAGATGCCGTTACGCCCTGCACGTTCAGAACGGACATATTACTCACCTCTCTCTGTCAATGCGTGATAGATCGTCTCCACATTGTGGCGGTACATTCCGAGATATGTACCTTCCGGCGTACCCGCATCGCCCATTGCGTCCGAGAAGAGCTCCCCGCCCAGCTTGACCTGAAGCCCCTTGCTCGCCACTCCTTCGATGACGGCTTTGATCGAGCTCTGGTTGATGCTGCTCTCGACAAACACCGCAGGAATCCGGTATTCCAGCAATATCGCAATCGTATCGTCGATATCGGAGATGCCGATCTCGTCCTCCGTGCTCAGCCCCTGGAGACCGACCACCTCCACGTCGTGCATGCGCCCGAAGTAGCCGAACGCGTCATGCGCCGTGACGAGGACGCGCTTCTCCTTCGGGATGAGCGCCAGCTTGCCCTTCGATTCCTCCTGAAGCGCATCCAACTGCTCGAAATACTTCGCCTTGTTCGCCTCGAAATAATCGGCATCGTCTGGCGAATACCGCTTCAACTCCTCGGTCGCCGCGCCGAGCGCCAGCTTCCACAGTTCGATATCGAACCAGACGTGCGGATCGATTGCCCCCGCATCGTCCTTCAACAAGCGTTCGGCTGGGATCGCTTCCGCCACGGCCCGTACAGGCCTCTTTTTGCCGATTTGCTCGAAGACCTCTCCCATATTGCCTTCCAGATTCAGGCCGCTGTACAGCACGATATCCCCGCTTTCCAGCTTCTGAATATCTCCCTGTGTGGCATTGTACAGATGCGGGTCTACCCCCGGGCCCATTAAGCTCTGCACGTTCACCCGGTCCCCGCCGATGACCGATACCGGCTCCGCGATTTGGGCGATGGTCGTAACGATATTGATTTTCCCTTCCCGTGCTGCTGCTGTCGGTTGCTCTGATCCGGAGCCGCATGCCGATACAATGATCGACAGCGCCAAGATCATGACGCTCATCAGCTTCCCTCGAATTTTGCCCTGCTTCACTTCCTATTCCTCCTCCATCATTTACATGCAGCACTGGTACCTATAGTATGCGTGCGGGCAAGAATATTCACCTAGTGCAACTTTAATGCTAAATATAAAATTAGTTTCCCAAGGTTTATTTGTCAAGAGCCCAATTTGCCAGAGTTGGAGCTGTTTTCGCTTTCTTATGCTGCTATCCATTTTTCTTCCCCATGAAAAATCCTTATCTTACAGGCACTTTTCCACATTACCAGCCGTTTATAACTTTCCTTTGTCCAACTTATTTTAGTGAAATTAATTATTTTTCCCGCTGCTTCACCCTCTCGCCCCACAACGACAAAAAGCCTTCATTCCCGTGAATGAAGGCCGCAATAGCAAACTGCCTATTTCGTTATAAAATATACGATGGTTACTACCAAAAACGGAATCGAACTTAGGAACACAATCCCCGACCATTGAGTACGGGCGCGCAGTTCTTCTGTTGAGCTAGAGTGGAAGTTGGCTCGCGACCGATCCCCGCTTACGAGCGTCCCGGATAGGATTGCCGCGAGAATCACCAGGATTCCCCCAGGCCACGCATTCGCTTCGGCCGCCAGTTCCCAGCCGCCCCTCGCATACGCAAGTGCAGTAATCAACAGACTTATAATACATGCCAATCCGAAATATTTCATTCCCGCATCGCTCCTCTCCCTTGATGCTGTCGCCCATCTGTCCCGGCAATATTCATCTTTTCTAGTTAATACGCAACGGAGCGGATTCGGTTCGACCTATATTTTTAGAGCAGTCACGGCTTGACGGCCTGATTGAAGCGATGAATGCCGAAGCTTTGGAAGGAGGAGCGAAGAATCGCGTCGCGCAGCGGATACAGATTCGGTGTCACGCGGAGCTCGATTCCCATTTCAAGCAGCCTGTCGACAAGTCTGTTCACAGGAGTTGCGGCTGCGGGAATGATCGTATGAGAGGAAATATAGTAACCCGCCGTTTCATCATAGAGCTCGAACAGGTCTTCCTCGAACGAATACCGGTATATCGTACAGTCCGTGACGCGGGCGTACCACCGGCTCTCTATCGTAATTATCGTAGTTGCCAGCGACTGACCGAAAAATCGTTCCCGGTCTTCCTCGTTCATATCCGGTGTGGCCCTGACGACAATCCGGGGACAATTCCTCGGAAAAAAATAAGTAAATTGATGCTCCTCATCAATCGCCCATACGACCGGAGGAAAACCTTCGCGATTCGGGTTCTCCCTCGGGACGAACCGCTTAATGTCCGATTCTTCACTGAAATGGTACAGCATGGCTTCCCTCCTCATTCTCTGCTGGTCAGTCTCAGTGCGCAGTCCAGTTGAGACCGTCTGCGCCGGAAGATGTCGCTGGCTTGGTCATACAAGGCAAAATCCATCCCGAACTTGTCTGTAATCCAATACTTCAGCTCATCCGGCCCCAGTTCTTGCTCGATCTTCCGATCCGGGAAATGCTGCTTCAGCGTGCCGTTCGTCAATGATGTCGGGATGTCTCCGATATAACCAAATATGAGCAGCTCCCGCAGCATCGGCGACGTGTTCCAATCATTCGAACGGTTGATGAACGGAACCATATCCTCCAGTTGGACTGGCTCGGGATTTAATGTTTTGGTCGGGCCCGGCTGCCGAACGATTGTAATTCCTTCCGCCGACGAGGTATAGTTGAAGGTCTCCCTGTCGTCCGCCGCAACGAACGACTGATGCAGCGGGTAGGCTTGAAACAAGGGGGCGGCATAACCGAGATCGACATAATACGGCTGATCCAGATCCACGCGCAAGCAGAGATGCCCCGGGTCCATATACAGATAATGCGCGCTATAGCCCAGCTGCCGCAGCAGCCAGTGGAAGCCGATGGCTATCGTCCAGCAGGTGCCGCCGTACCCATGCGTCACCATACGATCGACATAGACATCGATAGGAGGAATGAACTGCTTCCTCGCGGCGCCCGTCTCGTAATCTATGATCTTGGTCAAGTTCTCCCATCGCACCTTCCGCTGGAACCGATCGATCAGCTTGTTCAGCAGAGCCAAATCCGCCTCGCCCCGCGGCACCTCCACAAAAGCCAAAAAACGCTCAACCAGCGCTTCCGCTTCCATTGCATCTCCCCCTTCGATTTTTGTTCGTCCCTTCTCCTATACAATATCCCATTTTATCCCTTCTGACAAAAATGACTCTTCCATCCCGTTCGAGGGACAAAAGAGTCTGGATGCCACCTAGGTCATTCATACCGGATCGAGCCTATATACTCGAAGGTCAACCGTTCATTCGCGGCATGCCGCACTTGACCGTGATATGCGAAATTATACAGCAGAATAACCGTATTCCGCTCCTCCGCGAACGGTTCAGGGTGAAGCTGCCGTGTATGTATACGTCAAGTAACGCTCCAGCTCCTGTTCCGAGTCGCATCGGCCCACCCAGAGGGACACGATGCCGGGCTGCTCCCAAGCTTCCTCTTCGTTCATGCCCCTTCTCTTCCTTCCCTATCGAACCAGGGCGGAGTTCCCTATCCGCCCTGCTTCATCATAGCTCCACAAGTCGTCTCTGGTACTTCTGGATATCGCCCGCCCCCATGAAGACGAGCACCGAATCCTCATAGGAACCCAGTTGACCGATGGAGCTCTCGGACAGAAGCTGCGCATGCGGAATCCGATCACGCAGATTTTCAATCGACACGCTTCCGGCCCGCTCGCGCGCAGAGCCGAAAATCGGACAGAGGAACACATCGTCCGCGGCGATCAGCGATGCGGCAAAGTCATCGATCAACCGTTCCAGGCGGGTGAAGGTATGCGGCTGGAACACGCTGACGATGCGCCGATCCGGATATTTGCTGCGGGCCGCATCCAGCGTCGCCCGAATCTCGGATGGATGGTGAGCATAATCATCAATCACGATATTGCTCTTCCATCCCGTTTCCGTGAAGCGCCGCTTCACACCGCCAAAGGAAGAGACGCGCTGCCGGATCGCCGCCATATCCAGCCCGAGCACGAGCCCGACGCCGATGACAGCGAGCGTATTCAGCACATTATGGCGCCCATAGACCGGGATCGTGAACCGATCCAGCTTGGCCCCCTGCCAGATAACATCGAAGCTGACGCCTTCGGCATGCACGGAGATGGAATCAGCCCTCAATTCATTATGATCCCCGAACCCGTAATAGAGGATAGGCTTCGCGGACTGAAGCAAGCGCACCTGCTCGTCATCTCCGCAAGCGACGATCTGCTTGCCGACGGTAGCGGTCATCTGCTCGAAGGCATGTCTCACATCGTCTACCCCCCGGAAGTAATCCGGATGATCAAAATCAATATTCGTAATTATGGCGATATCCGGCTGATAGGCCAGGAAATGCCGCTTATATTCACAGCTCTCGAAGACGAAAAATCTGGCATCAGCCGTGCCGGATCCCGTCCCGTCTCCAATCAGACTGCAGGTCGGCCAGGAGGATCCGAGCGCATGCACCAGCATCCCCGTCGTCGTGGTCTTGCCATGCGATCCGGTGATCGCGATGCTCGTATAGTCCTTCATCCAAGCCGCCAGAAAATGATGGTACCGCTGGATGGTCATCCCCTGTCTCCGGCATTGCTCCAAGCTCGAATGCGCATCATCGAAAGCATTCGATGCAATTACGGTCATATCGTTCGCCAACGGCGCCTCACCGAAAGCGTATATTGGGATATTCCGTGCCTCCAAAGGGGTCTGTGTAAAAATCGCCTCCTCGACATCTTCCCCTTGAACCCGATGTCCGAGATCATGCAGCAATTGTGCTAACGCACTCATTCCGCTTCCTTTTATCCCAATAAAATGATAGCTGCCCATTGTGACCTCCCTGTAACCATTACACGATGTTGTACAGTATATGTATTTATCCAAAATATGCGCTTGCCTACGTGTGCGCATACAGACATTATACGTAATTGCGCTCCCGTTTCCAATGTATTCCCTTCATTTGCCATTCATATGCAAAAAAACACCGGCATAATGCCGGTGCTCGCGGTAGCTGATCTAACAATTATTTTTTATTCTTTTTTACTTGCGCCGAAATGATCGTTTCCGCGATGGCCATCATCTCTTCTTTGCTGACGGAGCCGCTTCCGAATGAATTGATCCGGAACTTGACGGTGCCGTCGCCGCTGTTCCATTCCAGACGATCGGCTCCGTTTTTCCTACCGTCATACGTCACATATACCGCTTCGGTCCCGCCGATTTCGAGCTTTTCCCGGCTTACTCCCTTCTCCGGCAATTGGGTAACCCCTTCATGAAGCTCTTCGTTATATTCCGCGATAATCGAGATATAGTTTTTTCCCTTTTCGTAGGTCAGTGCAGAGCGATTGGACGCATCCCAATTCAGCTCCTTGAAATAATAGATTTCTCCCTTTTCTGCCGCCTCCTTCTTCAGTTGTTTCTGAAGCTGCTTGTACTCCTTGCTGAACAATTGAGGATGTTGAGAATGAACCGTCCCGAACTTGAACCGGTAGCCGTCCGGCAGAGCGTCGGGTTCCGGGATAGCCGGGCCATTGTATTGGGCTTGCTTCCTCGTAAATTCTTTGTAGGTCTTTAGCTTATACACGCCTTCATAAAACAAGACCAGTCCGTCGGCAGGATCATAGAGTGCCAGCAATTGTTCCGACTTTTTGTTCTTCTTCATCCAATTGAGCGCTTCATCCACCGTTTCCCATTTGGCTTTCTTCACGGCAGGCGCTTCCATCTTGTTCGCTGCGGCCGACGCCGCTGCGGGAGCCGCGGCTGTCACTCCGGATGAGAGTGCTCCTAGCAGCATCAAACCTGAGATCGCGGCAGCAATGTTTTTCTTAGTTAACATTCCTTAATCTCCTTTCGGGCATTGCCCTTTCGAATTCGCTCATCAGTATAACCAATCTGGCTGCGCAAAAGGGACATTGACAAGAAAAAGGCCCGCGATTACGGCCTTCTTGAAGGGGAGGGATTATGGCTTGATGACGAGCGCTTCCAGCGCCTGCACGAATTCTTTTTTGGACAGCTTGCTCTCTTTATTCTCTATAAGCGTATAGGTGTACTTGCTCTTTTCGTCATACCAGAGCGCCATGTAGTTCAGGCGGGATTTCTTTGATTTGGATTCATCATGGAAAAGTATCTCTTGGCCGTTAAGCTCAATTATGTCGACTTTCGTTCCGTCAGTAGGGTAGGTTTGCACCTTCCCAGTACTTGATAATTTGCTGACATTAAGCCGCAACGAGCTTTGTCCGTCGCCATAGAGCACGCTGAGGGTTCCTTCTTCCCCAACAATCCAAGGCATCTTCTTCGTAAAAATTTTCTGATTGCCCTTTGCCTTTTTGGCTTCCTGTTCGAACTCTTCGGCCAGCTTCATCCGTTCCGCGAAGTTCTCGTGGACATCCTTGCCAAACATGAAATCGGGGTTCAGAATTCCTTCTTCAAAGACAAGGGTATCCGTCAGCCGCTCCGGAATAACCGGTCGCGTTTTCTTCTCCTCGGTTACGCGCGAGATATATTGGCCGTAATCTGTATATTTCAGCGGCTTATACGCAAATTTGGCTTTGCCCGACGTATCCAGCGTATTTATAACGTCATCGTCCATATAATAAGCGATAATTTCCCCGGGACGAAGCTGCTCCTTCAGTTTCTCTATTTGCGGCTCGTACTTCTCAAGCTGCCTTGACAGCTTGTTTTGATAGTATTGATATTTACGGTTCCTCTTTGCCTCGTCTTCGTACGACTTTGTTTGAATCAGCACTCTTCCTTTTTCATTAGTGATCTGAAAATATCGGGTTGCGGCAAAGCCGGTAAGTGAGGTCAATGCCACGATAATGCCCGTCACGATTATGAATGTCCTGCGGGTCATCCGGCGGGCTCCACTTCCCTTGGCATGGCTCTCCTTATGTATCCGGTAGACCCGTTCCATTACCTGCTCGCGCACATTGAAGGAAGAAGCGGCCGGATCCGGCTTCAGGCAACTGGCTATCTTCTTCTCATCTGCAAGGCCGCCGCGGCATTGACGCATGTCTCGCTCACCTCGCTTTTACCCATTACGCTCTTTAACTTCTGTCTGACCCTTCCAAATCTCTTTTTCACGGCTTCCTTGTTCTTATTCATGATGGCCCCAATCTCTTCGAACGACTTCTCCTCGAAGACGCGCAGCACGACCAGACTGCGCTCCTCGCCCGACAAGGAGAGCCAGGCCGATGCCAGCGGCTCGTCGAACAGTTCGTCCGTCATCGCCTGTTCTGCGCTCGGCGCCAGGTCATCCTGGCGGAAGAACCACATGATCTTGTGCTGAAGCTGGCGGCGCCGCAGCAGATTGAGACAGTGGTGATACGCGAGTTTATACAACCAGGAAGAGAAGCTGGCCAGCGGTTGGTACAGATGGATTTTCTCATACGCCTTGACCAGCACCTCCTGCACCGCATCCTCCGCTTCCTGCCGGTTCCCGAGCAAGCGGGTGCAATACCGGTAGAGCGGCTCCTGGAACCTCTCTACAATGCAGGCATACTCATGCACGTTCCCGGCCTGAACTTGAATGACCTTCTCTTCGATGCCGTCCACAAATTAGACCCTCCTCTCTACCTTGCTATAACACTTCAGCGAAGGAAAAAGGGACATATCCTGGCCAATTATTTTCCGGGCTTCATTCGGCGAGAGATTCACGCTGGAGAAAGCCGGACAGGAACCTCGGACCGCCGGCTTGACGGCACTCCCGATGGAACGCTAAGCGTATGCCGCGAGCTGCGCTTCGATGTAGCGCCAGGCGCTCTCCCTGTCCCGATGAACCCAATCGAACTTGTCGAGCGATTCGGTGCTGTGAATGCCGAGCAGCAGGGTTCTGACCGCTTCCTCGCAATGCGGTCCGACAATGACGGCCAGCGGAAAGGGCTCCTCCACATCCTTGGCGCTCCCGATATCCAGTACGATGTCCAGCATATCCCCCCACTCATAATGCAGCTCCGACCAGTCGAGAATGACGCCGCTCGGATCCCATGCCTCCATCGCGGCGACTCCCATCGCACTCATGAATCTCGCATCGCTGTTGCCGGAGGAGCCGAAGCCGTATTGGCCGGCATAAGCAATAAGCAGGATCTTATCATAGGTGCGGTTCGCCGCCGCTCCGATATAATACTTCACCTCAATGCCGCTCATGTCCGCAAGCTGCACTTCGCTAATTGGTAATGTCATGCTTCCTTCCTCCCGTCTGCTTTTTAGAATCCATTATCGCGGCTAGCGGGATGAGGGCCGCTCCCCCCTCATTCGCTTGTCCAATTGGCAGCCGCAATCGTATAAAAGCGAAGCCGGTGCAATTCATGGAATCCGGCTTTGCGATACAAACGCAGCGCCTGCTCGTTGTCTGCCCGAACGCACAGCGTAATATTTTCGATCCGAGGGTCTTCGAACAAATAACCCAGCCCCCGCTGGAGCAGCGCCTGCCCGATTCCTCTCCCCCGTGCCGAAGGGGCGACGGCAATGAACTCAATCCGGCCTTCGCCGAACTCCGGCTCCCGCTCCACGTAAATATAACCTTGCAGGCCATTCTCGTCTTCATACATAAAGACGCGATAATTTGCGTTCATTCGTTCCAATATGTCCGGGCCGCTCCGGTACGTTCCGGGAAATGCGGCCTCATGCAGGCGAAGGAATTCGCCTGAGCGGAGCGGTGACAGTTCCCGCACGGAGGGGGGCGCATGGCTGAGAGGGAGCGGCCGCTCTGCCTTGAGCACCACCTCCGTACTCTTCAACTCCGCCCCAAGCTGCAGCATCCATTGCTGGGCATTCCGGTTCATCTCATGATAAAAGCCGTAAAACGTATCTACCTGATACTCCAGTTCATTCTTCATTCGGTTCCATAGCTGCATCGCTCGCTGCTGCCATTCATCCTGCGGACAGCTCAGGAACGGCCCCCATATTTCCGCAGATCGGCCGCCCGCATCGATATCGAACCCAAGCGCTCCAATCAGCTCGCCTCGTTCCATCTGTACGGCGAATGATGCATCCAGAGCGGAGAATTCATGCTCCAGCGTATGCTCGATCTCATCCGCATCCTCCCCGCAATAACCGATATGATGCTTCGGATCCCGATTCAAGCCCGCGATGAACGAAGCAAGCGTGCGCTTGTCCGGGAACACGCGGGCGCATTCGGCCGCGGAAGAAACGATCGCTGCTTCATCGCCGGTCTGACGCACCTGATCCCATACCATCGCAATCTCGGTATGCCTGTCTTCTCCAATCTGTATCTCTTTCGTATGCCGCGCCCTGCCGCCCATCTTCTCGTAAAAGGCAATGGCCGGATTCCCTTCCAGCACCCATAAATGCAGCGAGGTTCGCCCCCTCGCTCTCATCTCGGCCGCCATCCGCCCGAACAGATTTCGGCCCAAGCCTCTGCCCTGGACATCCGCCAATAAATAGAAGGCGTAGATTTCATAGTCATAACCCCACTCCGGCTCCCGGCTGCTGCCGGCATGAAGGAAGCCGACGATCCCCTGCTCCTCCGTCTCGGCGACGATAAGCGTCTGATCGGGGGGCAATTGCGTCAATATGCTGTCCCATATCTTCCTGCGGCGCTCTACGCGCAGGGATTGGAGATATTTTTCCGACACCAAGCCCGAGTATGTAGTCAGCCAGCTAGCCACATGAACCCCAGCGATGGCTGCCGCATCGTCTGCGGAAGCGGTTCTTATCCTCATCGCGCAACGAACCTCCTTATCGTGGAATGCACTGCTGATCCGGCAGCAGAATCATTCCTCCATTTTATTTAACGTAATTAATAATTATGATCATTAATGATTTTTCTGCCGCAGTTCAGGCACGCTTCAATCTTGTCGATCGGCTTGACGCGTTGCTCCGGTTCTCAGCACCCCAAGCGAAATCAAGCCCTGGCAATATCCTCAAGCCGGGGTGTAAATTCGCCGTGCCTCCCCGGCACGCGCATCATAGTGTAATGATAAAGGAGGGGAGCACCAATGGAAGCTTATTATAATTGCTTATATTGCATGAACAAAAAAGTCCGCATTCTAACCGTGGACCGCAAAGAATATGTCGGAACGATTGTGAATGTGGATAGAGAGAATGTCTATTTGCGTCCTGAGACGAGAGGCGGCAAAGTCAAGACTTCCGGATTCTACCCCTACTCTTACAGCAACGATATCATCACACTCAGCTTATTCGTCCTGCTTGCCATCGCATTGCTGTAACGCGACAAGGCCCGGCATGCTGCCGGGCCAGTTGCTTGCCCTATGAAGAAGCTCTGCGTGAACAGGCATGGATGCGCTTCCGACGCTAGAACTTAACCGCCATGATGATATAAGACTTCGGTATGCCCTTATCGAAAACATCGCAAGAGAGGTTCGGAAGTTCCTCCAACGACTTCACGTAAAGCCCTTCCGCCGCGATCGAGGTCACGATTTCGCCCAATGTCCAGTTCCGCAGCCGCACCTTGCGGGTTGTATCCGGGACAGCGCCCCTATCCAGATATTTGGTATAGGCGACTTCTTTTTCAATCAGCGACGTATCGAAGTAATCTCCCGTCACTTTATGCTTACGTATATTCGCGGTCGTTCCTCTGGATTATATCAGCTTCGTCGATACGGGATGGAAATCCTGCAGAATCAGCCAGCCTCCCCGGGCCAACAGGCAGGAGACCACTCCGAACAGAGGACGCAGATCCTGGAAATAATGCAGAATCCCCTGTTCCATCAGCACGATATCGTATGATTGCGTCAGCTCACAAGCGGGCAGATGCAGCACGTCGGCGACGATATATTGAATGCGGACGCCCGCTTCCGCAGCCAGCTCCTTCGCATAGCGCTCGTTGTCTGTTGAGAAATCGACGATCGTGACCTCCGCCCCCAGCAAGGCAAGGGCCACCGCTTTGCTGCCGTTTGAACCGAGAAGATTGATGATCCTCTTCTGTCGAATATCTCCTGCATGTTTATATAATTCTCCGATCCGCTTCGCCGGGTCTTTTTTGATCCGGGCCGCCGCTTCTTCCGGCTTACCGAAGCGATTCAGCCATGCTTGATAGGCATGGGCATTCCATGATGCTTGATTGCCTTGTGTCGTCTCCATTCGACATCCTCCATCCTAGTCCGTTCGATGTTATGCGATTGTGGAGACAGAATTGAACAATGGAATCACCTCGGCCTTCGGATTGGATAACGGTACGGTAACGTATTATAGGATATCTGCATGAATGGAGAGTTGCTTGGTTATTCCCTGCCTATCGATTGATTAGATACCTCGCCGCCTCCCATATTTCAGCGGCGATATAATCGGGTTCGATATCCGGCCATCTGTGCTTGAATTCGGTCAGCGACCCCTCGCCCCAGCCGGTTCGAACCAAAATTTTGAGCGCTCCGGCCCTATGGGCCGCGATCATGTCTGTGTCGCCGACATCGCCGATGACGGCACATCTCGCCAGATCGAGTCCGTGCTCTGCGGCGGCTTGAAGCAGCATGCCGATGCCCGGCTTCCTGCAGGCGCAGCCCGCCTCGGAGCTATGCGGGCAAATATAGGCTTGATCGAAGCCGTACGTCCGGAATTGCTCTTCGAATTCCTCGATCGCGGCTTCTCCTCTTGCAATCCGGTGCTGGTTCGTAAACGCGAAGATTCGCAGCCCGGACCCTTTTAATAATGCGATCGCTTCTAATGCGCGCGGGTACAGCGTAAAGTCTCTCGGATGAATAAAGTGGCCCGTGCCTCCCAAGGTGCCGTCCCGATCGATAAATACGGCCTGCATTTCGCCCATGTTACACACTCCTTCGCAAGAGGATAAGGTACTCGGAGCCGGAACATGCGAACTTCCGCGCAAGACGGGAGCGCTGCGCAGCCCGCCCTAAATGGACGTCTTGGGGCTGGAGACGTTAGAATACAGAATCGATACGGCGATCTCGCAGATTTCATCGGTGTTGTTTTTGTAAATATGTCCGGTCTCCGCCGAGAACGAGATGGCATCGCCCTTGCTTAACGTGCTCGTCTCCGGCCCGATCTCGATCGTCAGCGTGCCCTCAAATACGGTGATCGACTCGATCACCCCCAGACCGTGCGGCTCCGATTGATAGGAGCAGCCCGGAAGCAGCCGGGCCCGGAACGTCTCCAGCGAGACGCCAGGCGCCGCATACGTGTTGTACGCCTCGAAGCGCTTGTTGTCTTCTCGGAACTGGGGCTGTTCCTCCGCCCGCACCACTTTCAGGGACGGATTCTCGAATATGAACGCCGTGAGCGGCACCTGTAAGCCGGAAGCAATCTTCCACAGCGTAGCGACCGTCGGGTTCGAGCTGCCGCGCTCAATCTGGCCAAGCATTGGCTTGCTTACGCCCGTTAGCTCCGCCAGATCATCCAGCGTCAGGTTCAACTGCTGCCGATAGTGACGAAGACGCTTGCCGATCCGATCTGAGATTAAATCTTTTTCCATAGCTTCCTCCCAAGATGCAGAGATGTTCAAAATTCAAACACTTTCACAATAACATGACAAAAATTAGACAGAAAAGTAGTTGATTCCGCCTGCCGGTATGTTATATTATATCTCGGGACTTACGATAACATATTAGAGGAGCATACCGGAATGTCGGGCTATGTATCATCCACAATACCAAAGACTATACCACTGCGAAAAGGGTTTACGAAAGCCGTTTTCGATGTATTTCCGCTTGCGGTGAGCGTGTTCACGTATGGTCTTGCGTTCGGCGCGCTGGCCAACAACGCCAATCATTTCACATGGTTGGAGACGATTGCGATGTCCTTTTTTGTCGTGTCTGGCGCGGGGCAATTCACGATCCTGTCCTTACTCCAGCAGGATGCGGCCCTGTGGACGATTGCGCTCAGCACGTTTCTAATCAATGCCCGTTATATCATTTATACCTTGTCCGTGGGCCGCGAGCTTGAATCATGCCGCCGGGGACAGCCGCTCTGGCTGTGCCACATCATTACGGACGAGAGCTACAGCGTGTCCATGATGGAGGCGCAGCGCGGCAAGCTCAGTGTCGGCTACGTCGCAGGCGCTGGCTGCACCGTATTCCTGTCATGGGTTCTGAGCTCGGCTGTCGGGTACCAGATCGGTGGATTCATCCAGGATCCTGCCCGGTTCGGCCTGGACTTCGCCTTCACGGCAGCCTTCCTCGGCCTGCTTGTCGTCATGCTCAAGCGACGCAGCCACGCCGCGGCAGCCGGACTCGCGATTGCCGCCTCCGTGCTGGCCTATCCTTGGTTCGGCACGTCCGGAGCGGTGTTCGCCGGAGCGGCGGCCGCATTTGCCGTAGGAGTGTATGCCAAATGATCTCGCTGCCGATCCTTATCGTCATCTGCGTTGCCGCCGCAGCGACCTACCTGACGCGGTATCCGAGCATGGCGCTCGCCCGGTACATCAAGATGTCGCCCGGCATCGAACGCGGCTTCCGCTATGTGCCGATCGGTGTATTCGCCGCGCTCGTCGCTCCAGCCATCTTCTATCACCCGACCGTCGACGGCCAGATCGAATGGATGTATTATGTAGCGGTCGTCGTGACCAGCCTGACCGCCTGGCTTAGCAAAAGCCCGCTCTGGGCCATGGTCGCCGGCGTGCTCGTCATTGCGCTGCTGCGGCTCATATAGTTCAGCGGCCGCGTTCCGATTCAAGCGCATTCCAGCAGGAATGCGCTTGTAGCTGTTCCTACGATTGCAGATCCTGTCGGGCGAAGCGGTACAGCCCCTCGCCTTCCGATTGCACAGGCTCTTCGTTCATGAAATGCACGCCTGTGCCGTCATCCAGCCCGTACCCAATGGATGCCCCGGTCCGCAGAACCGCTGCCTTCAGGTTCTCCTCCTCATTCCATTGCGTGTAATGGACGCTGATTACCGCATTGCGAAGCAAGCCCAATCCTTGAAGGAACAGATTCGTATTGCTGGCGTTATCGATCGCCGGGATGACGCAATCGGCCGGGCTGATCAAGGCGCCGGCGGAAAAGCCCGCCACCGGGACGCCCTTGCCGTACATGTCCTGGATAACGCTCCCCAGCACCGTACCGACGATATGACTCCGGTACCGCTCCGTATCCCCGCCGCAGATGACGATTCCGTTGCAGCCGAGCAACTGCTCGATCGCCGTGCGCGAAGGTTGGGGAGTTAGCGCCAAATACATAAATTCGGTCAATCCGGTCCGTTCGATCACCTCTGTGTAGAGAGGCATATACTCTCGCCATCCGTCTCTCTCGATGAATAATATCGCTGTCTTGCCCTTCCTGGCTGAAGCGATTGCCGCGAACTTCCTTCCCAGCTCTTCCCCGAACGGCGGTCCTCCGCCAAATAGAAACAGATGACGATCCTTCATTCCAACTACTCCTTTCTTGTCCGCGAGATGATTACGATATTATGGCTCCTTCCGCTCAACCTTGATTTTCAACAGCAAAATGGCGGCATCCGTGTCCATCGCCTGCCGAATCTCTTCCTCATTCGTTGTATCCATTGTCGGGATCAAATGGGAATCGATGAGTCTGTATATGGCTAATAACCGGGTCTCGCCGGACTGCAGCCGCACCGGTTCGTCACCTATCGTGTACTCCCGCATCGTTGCCGTGACCGTGTTCGCCTGGCCCTCCAGCAATTCGACGGTGATATTGCCGGTACGCACGCTGGGCGCATAGAGGAACAGGCAGCTGCGCTCCGTCTCCCCTTCCTTCGCATCGATCATGGCGAAGCCCATTGGCCCTTGTTCCCGTTCCCCGGGAAAGGCGCCGAAGGATAACTCGGCCAGCGGCTGCTGTCCGGTCAGAAGCGGCTGCCCTCTACGGTATCCTTCCACCCATAGCGTCACCCAGCTTCGATCGGCCTGCGGCAGATTAAGATCGAAGTTGAAGAGATGACCGAGACGAAGCTCCTCAAATGTGCGGGTATAGGCGATATCCTCCTCCTTCTTCACCTCCGCGATGATGCCGCTTCCCATTTCCGGCTGCGTTGAACGGCAGCTCAGGAACAGCACTGAGAAGGCTAGCATCGTAATGAATAGCTTGACTGTCCTGCCCATATGTCCCTCCTTCCCCCTTGTTTGCAACCGCTGTCTTTCTTTACCATATCAGAAAAAAGAGCCTATTAGAAGGCTCTCTTTCAACATCCATATCGCTGGCCGGGGCAGACCGGCGGACGTTCCATCCGGCCTGATTGCATATTTCCATGACCGCCTTCACGACGGCGTCAGGCTGATAAATAGGGATGGAATGCCCGCGGTAAGCGCTGCGCCCCGATATACAGCTTCATCAGGCGGGGAATGCCCAATGGGGATAACAAGTATCCCCATCGGGTCATCGGCTCGAGGCGGAGAGCCCGCAGCAGCTCCCTCAGATCATCCACATATTTATTCTCGTCGCCTGAGTCTGCCCCTGCGCGCTCCAGCCCAATCCGGCGGGGTTATAGCGTAATAATCATATGGATATCATGAGGTTCTTTCTCGA
Organism: Paenibacillus dendritiformis; assembly: GCF_945605565.1. NCBI lineage: Bacteria > Bacillati > Bacillota > Bacilli > Caryophanales > Paenibacillaceae > Paenibacillus > Paenibacillus dendritiformis. Next base: position 4,217,735 of record NZ_OX216966.1, read on the forward strand.
ACAGCTCGGGATCTTTATCCTGAGTCAGCTTGCTGCCGCAGGATTGATAGAACTGGACTGCAGATTCGGTCTCCGTCGAGGAAAGATATAAATATTTCGCTCCGCGGCGCTTCGCCTCCTCCGACAGCAGCTGAATAATCCGGGTTCCGATGCCTTGCCGGCGGTATGCTCTGGATACATACATCAGATCGACCTGAATCCGATCATTGTCGGGACCTCTTAATCGATGGGCCAGTACACCGAATCCGGCCAGCTTGTCCCCGTCAAAAGCGCCAATCGCCAAACCGCCATGCTTCAGCTCATACTGGAATCTCTCTTCCAGCTCCTTCAATTCAGCCTGATTCCATGTCGGGCATTCATGGCCCGCCGACTGTTCTACGATCGAATCCCCTTGATTGACGTAAATCAAATTTATCTGCTCGGAACGGTCAATCTCTTTAATTTTGCGGTATTCCTCGAGCTCCATCTCTCTGATGCTAATCATGATTTGCATCCTCCCTTGTTTTTCTCTCTTCTCTTCATGAACATGATCCTTCCTCTTGTTCACTGCAGAATGCAAACCAACTCCTCTACGAAATAATGGCGGCACGTAATCTACACCATGACGCCGCTTATAATAAACAGGACGAGCAAGCCCCGCTCGTTCCTATAGATTCCAGCATGATTGGCTTATATTGGATCAGACTTCTTTATCTTACCACGGCCCCTGCCAAGTTAACAGCACCAAAAAGATTTGCCAAAACCAAATTTATGTGATAAGTTGGGAGTAATTTCAAGAATGGAGGGTTACGTGTGGTAGATAACAACCGAGTTTTTTCTTTTTGCATCTAATCGGATAATGCAAAGACTCTGCCTGCGGCAGAGGACTCGGGATTGGTCTGCCATTTTCAAGGTAACCCAAATCGTAATCTTATACAGGATGAACAGAAGCGTTGATCGGACAGGTGAGCCTTAAGCTCCCTGCCGTTAGCATTCCATGCGCATCCGATGATTAGGCCCGATCTAACCGGCAAGGAGGCATTGCTTCCTTACGGTTTGTTCCCTTGTCCTCTTCCGAACAGTCACACAGGCAGATGTCATGCCTGTGTTTTTTTGCGTTCTGTGAGCCATGGAATGGCCCGCCATCATCAGGGAAGGAGGATTACGTGTGGTAGATCAGTACATCTGAGTTCGAACTTTGCGCACATGAAGATTTTTGCCAAAGGCTCTGCCGGCGTGCAGAGGACTCAGGACTGGTCTGCCCATTTTTCGAGGTACGCTTCCACATTGCGAAGCCTTCCGATCCGCTTATCCGGATGGATTCATCCCGGATCGGGCGATCATGCGGCATGCCCATTTGTCGGCAGGGCGTCTCATCCCTTGCCCATCTCAAGCAGAGTTCTCTTCGATTGCACGCATACGGCAGCAGCCGATCGATTCATTTTTTGCGGGTAACGGAGGGACATCGATGAATAGAAATAGACAAGACAAGCGGCATGCCGGCAGACGAAGTACAGGACCTGATCCCAATTACAGCGGGAAGCACCTGCTCCTGAACGAGCGGATCGTTCACGAAATGATGGATAAGGCCAAAATTCGCCGAGCGGACACCGTGGTCGATCTCGGAGCCGGAACCGGCGCGTTCACCTTCGTCTTGGCCGAGAAGGCCGGCAATGTGATCGCCATTGAGAACGATCCGGAATTTGCAGACGTGCTGCGGCGCAAGTCGAAGGGGCGTACGAATATTACGATCGTGGAAAGGGATATCCGGAAGGCGTATCTGCCGAAGCAGCCCTTTTGCGTTGTGGCCAACATCCCGTTTTCCATTACGACGCCAATTCTCAACATGCTGATGGATTCGCCTGCGGCCTCCTTCCAGCGAGCGGCGCTCATCCTTGATTACGGCGCGGCCAAGGGCTTGACCGCCCGGCTCATTCGCCGCCCTCGCCTGCTGACGTGGCGAATGGGGTTCGATATCGAGCTGGTTAAGGTGATCCCGAAGCATCACTTCGCTCCTCCGCCGAGCGTGGATACCGCGATGGTCCTTATTCGGCGGAAACCGCAGCCTCTCGTCGCGCCCAAGCACAGCCATACGTTCGCGGCATTGGCCGAGTACGCGCTGAAGCGCCCCGATCTTCCGTTGAGTGCGGCCTTGCAAGGAATATTCACGCCGCCGCAGATGAAGCATCTGGTCAGATGCCTCGGCGTAAGCCGGGATATCCCGGCCTGCGCGCTGAATGAGCGCCAATGGGGCATCGTGTTCCAGACGATGCTGGAACGGGTCGAAGCGTACCGCTGGCCCCGGCGGCAGCGTAAAAATAGCCCGCGGAGCGAATAATCAAGGAGCGGCAGCCTGGAATGGAATCGTTCCAAGCTGCCGTTTGACCGCTTGTTATATTGTTATACCGTCAGCCTCAAGCCGATGATGGTGCCGACGATGCCGGCGATACATACGAGGCGCAGCAGAGTCGCACGCTGAATGCCCCTGCTTTTCCGCACTTATGATAAAAGGCTGGCCAACGACGCTTCATTGATATTTTCGGTAATGACCCGCCGTATCTTCCCTTCTGTTACATAGGCTATGGCCGGAACGGTATCGATCCCCAATCTGGCCGCAAGTCCAGGCGATTTGTAGACATCGACCTTGGTCACTCTGAACTCCGTTGAATGCGCCTGCTCGAATGCCTCCATCACCGGCAGTAGCTCCCGGCACGCCGCATCCGTCGCGTTCCACAGGTAGACAACTGAAGGCTTGCCATGATTCAGAATCTGATTCTCATACACTTCACATTCCGATATATATTTCTCGGCCCCATACCCCGCTATCGCTCCGTCGCCGACGGCCGTCGCCACCTGCTTCAGGAATTTGTCGCATACGTCGCCCGCAGCGAAGACGCCAGGCACGTTCGTCTCCATTCTGTCGTTGATGCGGATATAGCCGTTCCGGTTCATGTCGATCATGCCGGTGAAAATCTCCGTGTTCGGCACATAGCCGATGAACAGGAAGCAGGAATCGACCAGAACCTTGTGCAGCTCATTCGTCTTCACGTTCCTCAGCACGACGGTATCCAGCCGCTCCTCGCCTTCGAAGGAATGAACGACCGTGTTCCAGATGAACTCCATTTTCGGGTTTTCGAGCGCCTCGGTTTTGGCGATTTCGTTGCAGTCCATTTTGCCGTGCTCATGCATGACCGATACGATGACCCGATCCGCGAACTTGGTCAGGAACATGCCCTCCTCAATGGCTGCATCGCCGCTTCCGACCACCATGACCGTTTTGCCCGTATTCGAGGCGGCGTCGCAGGTCGCGCAGAAGGAAATGCCTTTGTCATACAAATATTTGTCCTCATTCTGGGCTCCGGTCAGCCTTGGCTTGCCGCCGCTGGCAATAATGATCGCTTTGCATTCGTACCGGATTCGGAACGTCTCGACGATTTTGACATCGCCGTCGACGGATACCGATTTGACGTCGGTCATTTTAAAATCAACGCCGAACTTCTTCGCCTGCTTGTGGAACAACCCCATCAGCTCTGTCCCGGTCGCGCCTTCCGGGAAGCCTGGGTAGTTCTCTATCTCATTCGTGTAGGTGGCGAGACCGCCTACAAGCGATTTCTCCAGAATAAGCGTCTTCAAGCGCGCGCGTCCGCAGTAGATTCCCGCAGTCAAGCCCGCGGCCCCTCCCCCAATAATGACAACGTCATATTGTTCCGTTTTCTTCTCCATCGTCTTCGCTCCTCCTGTATTTCGCGATAATCGTTTATGAAAAGAGGCTGACTCTCGTCAGCCCTCTTTCGCCTACATAAAATATTTGGCCAATAGCTTGCTGCCTACAAAGGCTCCGGCGAACAAGAACAGCCAGAAAATCCAGCCGGACAGCGACAGCGAAGAAATGGAGGTGAACAACGCGCCGATATTGCACCCGTTCGCCAATCTCGCGCCATAGCCCATTAGCAGACCGCCTAATGCCGCAGCCACAATTTGCTTTTTGGATTTGATTTTCTTCAATTTGAATTCCGATGCGAACAGCGTAGCCAGCAGCGCACCCAAAATAATGCCAAGATTGCGTATCGAGCCGCCATCGTTCATGAATCCGCCGGTTAATGTTTTCTGCGCCTTTTCCGAGCTGAAATAAGCCCAATCGTCAACATTGCCGCCCACGAGCTGATACAGCCATGCTCCCCAGTCCGCAAACGCGCTCGTGACGCCCCATCCTTTGGAGAAAACGGCTAAATGGGCGATGGCGAAAATCGCGAGCAGCACAGCTCCGGTCACATACGTAAACGGTTCTTTCAGCAGACGTTTGTAAAAGCGGTTCGATGTGATTTTCAACCAAAATGCGTTCACCGCTTACACCCCATCCTTTCTTCCTCACCAAAGGCTACTTGGTCTTCTCGATTACGATTTCCCATTCCCCGTCTTCGATCTCTTCGATTTCCACGTTATGCCCTTGCTTTCTCGCCCACTCCGGAACATTCTTCATCGCGCAGCTATGGTCGATCGAGACAATCAGGACATCACCGACATTCAGTTCAGCCATTTTTTTCTCCGTTCTCATTAGAGGTACCGGACAAGCTTCTCCCATGCAATCAAGTGTAAATTCAGCCATCTTGATAACCACCTTTATCTCATTATTTTTATGAAAAGAAAAACTTTGTGAACAAAAGAACTTAATGCCGCATTATTCGGCGCTGCCCATCTTCTTCTCCTGCCATTTGACCGAAGCGATATAGAGCAGCAATATAATGAGGAACTGGACGATCAAGGCGCCAAGCCATCCGAATACATCCGGCAGGAACACCGATGGCGCATCTTTGATGACGTGGGCCCGCCACCAGCCCATATCATGTGCTCCCCAGAGAGAGCCGAGTACGAAGAAAAACAGTGAAATCATTTGCATCGTGAAGCCTTCCCCTACGCGCATAAGCGTTCCCGAGGCGCAGCCGCCGGCGATGACCATTCCGATGCCGAACAGCACAGCGCCGATGACGAGGGCGAAGCTGATCTGTCCCACATTGTCCATGCCGGGAATCGGATTCCCTTGCATGAAGGCCGAATATTTGATGGCCGTGAATCCAATCGTGGCCAAGGAGCAGGCAATAAGTACCGCTCTCGTAACCGACGTGCTTCCCGTAATGCACGGGTCCCTCATCGAAGCGGTGAAGCAGAATCGCGATCTTTGCAAAATGACGCCAAACGAAAGACCGAACAGCAGATAGACGACCATGTTGTCATTGTACTGATTCAAGTAGAATCCGAAGGCAATGACGAGAGCGGTTGCGATTAAAGCAAATGGCAATTGGCTCTTCTTTGGCTTTCTAGGTGCCCGGATTCGGGTCGATTTCGTCGCGGGACTCGGAGTTTGTCCCATCTTGCAGCACCTCCAGCAATAAGATGTTTTTTAACTTTGTGAAAATATTAACATACTTATACGTGCCGTGGTTATATGCTTTGTTTATACTGTATAAGTTTTGCTAATGGCAGGAGAGATAAACAGAAGAGGCTTCAACAAGTTCTAAGCGGGTAAACAGGAGGAGTCACGCATGAATGTGGAAACGCTTAAATTGTTCCTGGACATCGCGGCGCTCAAGAGTATCTCAAAGGCGGCGCATAAATCTCACATTACGCAATCGGCGCTTAGCCAGCAGGTCAAATCATGGGAAACGTTGTTGGGGGCCGAGCTTCTTCAACGAAGCAACAAGGGTGCCCAGCTCACCGAAGCGGGACAGATCGCGCAGAAATACGCGGTTCAAATTTGCAAGCTGTACGATGATATGCTGATGGAAATGAAGCATCTGGAGCACGGTCCGCACCAGTTGTCCATTTACGCCATTCCGGAAGTGTGCAATTATGCCCTTCCCTGCACACTGTATGAAATGAAGAAGCATTTTCCCGAGTTTTTGATCACCTTGAATGAAGGCTTTACATCGGAGATTGAGAAGCATATTTTGCTTGAGGAAGGCAACATCGGATTTATTTCAGGGCCTTCGACCAATCCCGAATTGAGTTCCTGCAAAGTATTCTCGGACAAGGTCATGCTCGTCACCAGCAGCAGCGCCCTGCGTCCCGATACCATAGCATTAAGCGAGCTCCCGCGGTTCCCGCTGATCTGGTCTGCCCAGCTGTCCTGCGTGCAGCGGGCCTTGAATGCGATGGAGGGCAAGCCGCTCTTGAACATTCTCTATAATCTGGATTCGATCGAAGCCGTCAAGCTTGCCGCCGTCAAAGGACACGGGGCCGCCTTTCTCCCCTACATGTCCATCAAAAAAGAGCTGTACAGCAAACAGCTCCGCATCATCCATATCGATAATTTTCAAGTCTACAACGAGATTCACATGATTAAAAAACAACACCGGCGCTGCGATAAGGAGACCCGGCAATTAATTCGCTATATCGAGAAGAGACTGGTCGATACGGTTTGTTGAGGGGTTGGTTGCACCTGGAAGAAAAAGACGCTTCCGTCCCCGCTTGTTTTGCGGTTTTGGAAGCGTCTTCGTTCATTAATCAGCTCCGTCTAGGCCTCGATTGCTTCGGGAGCGCTTTGCGTTGGCTATAGACCTAATGCATTGGCAACGACGGTGACTGCTTCTGCTCTGTTGGCGTTCTCTTGCGGGTTAATCTTGTTGTTGTAACCGCTCATAATGCCTTGAGCAACTGCCGTTTCAACAGATTCCACAGCCCACTTGGATACTTTATTCTGGTCTTTCAATTTTGCATTCGGTTTTTCATGTTTCAAATCGAACGCTTTGACAACCATTGCGGCCATTTGTTCTCTTGTAATCGGATCGTTAGGTCCGAAGGTGGTTGAATCATAGCCATTCACAATGCCATGCGCGCTCGCAATGGCAATGTTATCTTTCGCCCAGTGTTTCTCCGTATCCTTGAATACTTTGCCGTCGGTACCCTTCAGATCGAGCGCTTTGACGAGAATCGTGGCGAATTCAGCTCTCGTGATTTTATTTTTTGGCTTAAACGTGTTGTCTTGATATCCGGTAATTGCTCCTCTTTGAACCAATGCGAGAATGTTCTTCTCTGCCCAATGTCCATTAATGTCCTTCAGCAGGATTTGCGGAGTTTTTGGTTCTTCTGTCTTTGTTTCTTTGGCTTTGGCCAATACCGCAAACTTCGCGAATTGGTCGACATCCCCGCTTACCGTCTTATCGGACGCGTTGATGGCAATGTTCTCCAGTGAGATCCATTCCTTTTTATCTGCGTCCAACCGGTATACCGCCAGCTCGTATTTATCCGGATGGAACTTGGAGATGTCGAATGGCAGCGCGATCGTCATGTTTTTCGCAAGTTTCTCTTTCGGGCTGACCGTGATGTCGAACACCTCGCTCGCCAATTGCAGATGAGCCGGAATATTCAGTCCGGAAGTGCCGCTGACTTTTTCCACTTTGAGCTGCAGCGATTTTGCCGCCGCGCCCGCAGGGATATCGAACTTGACTCCGTTCAATGTAAAGGAAGCGCTGTTTGCATTGATCGTTCGAGTATTGGATGGCGTTGTCGATGAAGACGAAGAAGTGCCGCCTCCTCCACCCCCTCCTCCGCCACCGCCGCCAGAGCCGCCGCTTCCTGGGGTTCCGCCTGGCGTGCCGCCGTTATCCTCTTTGGCCGTTACGTTAAATGTTCGGGAGGCCGTGTCCGAGCCTTGGCCTGCTACTGCCGTATAATCCCCAAGATCAGCGTCGGAAGGAAGATGGAAGGTGACCACAAATGCTCCTTCTGCACCGATGTCCGCCACATCTACATAGAGAATCGTCTTGTTCGGACGAAGGACTTTAACGCTCACTTCTTTTAAAGTTGATTTTCCCTTCAGTTCGACCGCTTCCCCGGGCTTTTTATTCGCTATCTGCTCCAATGTGATAGCATCAGCAGCAAATGCGGACAACGGGAAAATGGTCAAGAGCACGGCCACAATCGTTATGTTTCTCAGGAATCCTTTAATCACGAACTGCTTACCTCGCTTTCAAGTATAATCGAATCCGGAACGCTCCGGATTCGATTATGAGCATGATATCAACTTAAAGAGTTCTTATTTTAAAATGACAGCCTTCGCCAACGAGGTTGGGGCTTTCCCCGGATCGCTGGTGAACTCGTCAAAGACGAACACCTTAACGGAATAGCCTGAACCGTCCACATTAAAATGAGCGGTTACTTTTTCAAGCTCGGAAATGTTTCTTTCCAAAGCAACAATGCTAATCGGCGTCGTATCATCCTTAACCAGTTGGAACACGACGACGACATTTTGTCCCTCTCCTTGCGGAGCGACATCGACGGAGACGGTTATGCCGCCATCCAGAGAGATCGTTCCATTTTCGATGGCGTAAGCCTTATCTTCGTCACCCGGCTCTTCGCCATCGCCTGGTTCTTGTCCATCACCTGGATTTTGGCCATCTCCTGGCTCCTCTTCATCATCGGTGCCTGGCTCCTCTTCATCATCGGTACCTGGCTCCTCTTCATCATCGGTACCTGGCTCCTCTTCATCGTCGGTACCTGGCTCCTCTTCATCGTCGGTGCCTGGCTCCTCTTCATCATCGGTGCCTGGCTGCTCTTCATCATCGGTGCCTGGCTCTTCATCGTCGGTGCCTGGCTCCTCTTCATCATCGGTGCCTGGCTCCTCTTCATCATCGGTGCCTGGCTGCTCTTCATCATCGGTGCCTGGCTCTTCATCGTCGGTGCCTGGCTCCTCTTCATCATCGGTGCCTGGCTGCTCTTCATCATCGTCATTGCCCGGCTGCTCTTCATCGTCGTCATTGCCTGGCTGCTCTTCATCGTCATTGCCCGGCTGCTCTTCATCGTCGTTGCCTGGCTCCTCTTCATCGTCGTTGCCTGGCTGCTCTTCATCGTCGGTGCCTGGCTGCTCTTCATCGTCGCTGCTTGGCTGCTCTTCATCGTCGCCATTGCCTGGCTGCTCTTCATCGTCATTGCCTGGCTGCTCTTCATCGTCGTCATTGCCTGGCTGCTCTTCATCGTCATTGCCCGGCTTCTCTTCATCGTCGGTGCCTGGCTGCTCTTCATCGTCGCTTCCTGGCTGCTCTTCATCGTCGTCATTGCCTGGCTTCTCTTCATCGTCATTCCCCGGCTGCTCTTCATCGTCGTTGCCTGGCTGCTCTTCATCGTCGCTGCCTGGCTGCTCTTCATCGTCGTTGCCTGGCTGCTCTTCATCGTCGTTGCCTGGCTGCTCTTCATCGTCGCTGCCTGGCTGCTCTTCATCGTCGTCATTGCCTGGCTTCTCTTCATCGTCATTCCCCGGCTGCTCTTCATCGTCGTTGCCTGGCTTCTCTTCATCGTCGGTACCTGGCTGCTCTTCGTCGGTACCTGGCTCTACTCCACCACCATCCTGCTCTGTCCCTGCTTCAATATCCTCCACAGGAATATCTTCCTCATTGGTTCCCTCCGCGGATACCGTTCCAGGCACGACAGCAACAACCGGAGCGACGGCCATCGTCGTGGCCGCCAACACTTTAGCCGCTGCCAGAACAGTGGCTGTTGCTTTGCGGCTTCCCGGCACATTCAAATCTTTCATTTCTTCGTTACGTTCTTCTCTTTTTTGTGTCATTGAAATATTTTTCTCCTTCCCATTCCTTTTTTGGTCGATGGATTCGATTCTACTTTCTTAACATGGCATCACCTCTTTTACCTGAAATACGCGCCACGAATCCCCACTGAACCGCACCAGACTGACCAGATACATCGCTTTCTTTTCGCCTGATTGATTTTGGTAGAACACTTCCATGTTGCAGCGGTAGACCGGATCTTCGCCTTGCGTGACGAACACTTCATTGAGCAGGGCAAACCCTTTAGACCAAGCAGGATCAGGCTTGATATGCGGGTATAGAAACTCCTCCGCATACTGATTGACCAGCGTGATCATGCGAAGCTGTTCGCTCAGCTCAATGACTTCCTTGTTCTGCACCGTTTCATTTTCCTGGGGCTGTTCCGGCTGTTCGATCAAGGTGTCTTTCTCAGGAACTGGTTCTCTCTTACATAACTTTTCACGAATAAGAGAAATAAAAGTTTGCTTCATTGCCAATCTAGCTACCCTACCTTTCCGCTGAACTGCCGCCCTTTGTGAAGCCTCTCTTTCAAAACGGCATCATATACCTTTTTTCTCACCGTTTCTTCCATTTGGCCATATAGCTTCCAAGCATCTTCCTTATAGGCTTGCACCGGATCTTGTTTGCCGTATTTCCGAAACTGAATTCCTAACTTCAGCAACTCCAACTGCTCCAAATGACGCATCCATGCTTTGTCGAGAATTTGCAAATAGACGCTTCGCCATTTTTTGCAGCATTGGCTTCGATTCTCTAATGAGAACAAGTCTTCCAGCTTCGCATCAAAATATGAGGTGATGATTTGCGCGAGCTCCAACCCGTTGGCAAGCTTCTTGTCCGAAGCAAAGAGATTTGGCCGCAAGCCAGACTCGCGAGACAACACGGAAATATCCCATTCATCAGGCGACTGTTCACGAGGAGCATGCGTTTCCATCCATTGCTGGACATAACGTACAAGATGCCCACGCAGAAAATACTGGATATCCTGACCATCTACCACTTCTTTTCGATGCTCGTAGAAGCTTACTCTTTGATCGTGCACAATCGAATCCAGCACATAGACGAAGGTGCGAATTTCATGATTTTGCTGCTCAATCCTCTTCTGAACTCGTTCAATCCAGCGCATAAGCGCCGGTTCCCTCGTCCCGATCTTTCTCCATTGGATTGTGCTGCGCCATTGCCTAGCTTCTTCAGAAGCGAATCTCTCAATCAGTTCATCTTCCATCGAAATATAAAAGCAGGATGAGCCCGGATCTCCCTGTCTGCCTGATCGGCCTCTTAATTGATTATCTATCCGGCGGCTCTCGTGCCGCTCCGTCCCGATGACATGCAGCCCCCCAAGCTCAGCTACACCCGGTCCCAGCACGATGTCCGTACCTCTGCCCGCCATATTGGTCGCGATCGTTATCGCTCCCTTCAATCCAGCAGCAGATATAATAGAGGCTTCTTTTTCCTCCTCTTTGGCGTTCAGAAGCTGATAGGGCAGTCCTAATGCTTGCAGATGAGAGGCAACCTCCTCAGATTGTTCAATCGACGTCGTTCCGATCAATACCGGTTGTCCAATGGCATGCCGTTTTTTAACTTCACGCATGATTTCGCTGTACTTTTCTTGTCTCGTCATGAAAAATACATCTTCTTCATCGCTGCGCTGAATGGGCTTATGCGTTGGAATGGCGACGATATCCAATCCGAATAGATTCTGAATTTCTTCCGCTTCGCTCCGTATCGTTCCGGTCATCCCGGTCAGGTATGTATACAAGCTAAAATACTTTTGTATCGTAATCACCGCATGCGTCACGTTTTCCGGACTTAACGGCACATCCTCTTTCGCTTCGATCGCTTGCTGCAAGCCGTCATTATATTGCCTGCCCTGCAAAATACGTCCGGTAAAGGCATCAATAATGGCTACTTTTTCATCCTTGACAATGTAATCCACATCACGCTTCATTAATGCTTTGGCGCGCAGGCTTTGCAATAAATAATGGTAGACGTTGGTATTTTCCAAATGGTATAAATTATCAATCATGAAGACCGTTTCAATCGTTTGAATGCCTCTGTCCGTAAACGTAACCTGATTCAGCTCGCGATCCACTTCATAATCTCGATTCTCCTGCAGCCGCTCGACAAACCGGGCGCATACGTAATACAGATCGGGCGATGCCTTCGTTTTTCCAGCTATGATTAACGGAGTGCGCGCTTCATCGATTAAGATGCTGTCGATCTCATCAATCAGCGCATAAGCTAGAGAGCGTTGAACCCGCTCTTCCGGCTTCCGTGCCAAATGATCCCGCAAATAATCAAAACCGAATTCGCTGCAAACGCCGTAAGTCACATCTTTCTGATAAGCCTCCTGCTTCGCCTTAACACTTGAGCCCGCAAGATTTAATCCGACACGAATCCCGAGAAATTCGAAAATCGGCTTCATCTCCGCATAATCTCGTGCAGCCAAGTATTCATTCGCCGTAATGAGATGCACCCCGTGCCCCTGCAACGCGAACCAATATATGGGGAGTATGGAAGTTACGGTTTTCCCTTCGCCAGTCGCCATCTCCGCAATATTGCGCTCGGTCATCGCCCATCCGCCCATCAGCTGCACATCATGCAGCGTCTTCCCGGATATTCGGCGAACGGCTTCTTTGGCCAGCGCGAACACTTCGAATTTCACATGAGGCGAACTCCTGTCCTCTCCCGCTTGGGAGCGCAATTGCCGGGATAGCGACTGCAGCTGCTCATCCGAAGAAGAAGACAGTTCGTGATAGCGGCAGTTGATCTGATGGACGATGCGCCGCAATTTTCGTAACTCTGCTGACTGGCGGTCAAATATCCGCTTCGTGAGTCGGGACAGCAATGCTTGACCTCCTTTGCGAACAACTCATTTGGCATAATAACCATTTCCAGGTTTTGCTTTCTCTGATTTTTCCATTACAATTTAACTTCGTACAATATGTGTTGTTCGCAGAATCAATAAGGAGGAATTCAAACGATGCTTCAGACAGTCTTACGGTTACTGCCCAACTATTCCGAAATGATTGAACCTTGCTCCGACGAACAAATTATCAATATGTTTTTGTCGTCAAGCAGCCGTTCTCCATATACAATTCGCAATTATCGGAACGCGATTAACAAATTCCGTCTGTTTATTGGGAATAAAGCGTTGAAGGATGTGACGTGGAGAGAAATCGAGGTCTATAAAATCAGCCTGGCTCAAGGCTTTTTAAGTCCAAACAAGAAACCGATGGCGCCCGCCACGATCGCTGCTCATATTGCGCCCTTGCGCTCGCTATACAATTGGGGAAGTGACGAAAATAGAGGCTTCTTTCCATCCAATCCGACAACTTGCGTTCGTGTGCCGAAGATCGTGGTGAACAGCAAAAATCATTATTTAACGGTGAGTGAAGTCCGCCTTCTGCTCGAACAATTAAAAATCCAGGGATTCCGTGACTATGTGATCGGAATGACGCTTGTGCTGCTCGGGGTGAGGGTATCGGAATTAATTGCATTGGAATGGGGGGACTTCCACACCGATCCCGAAGAGACATCGATGTGGGTTACGATAAGCGGCAAAGGCGATAAACAGCGTGAAGTGAAGGTTCCCCAACTATTATGGCGGTTATTATGCGAATACCGGGAACAAAATAAGGATATGGACGGCAAGCGGATTTTCCCTATTTCCGTAAGACTCGTTGAAAAGATCATCCAGAAAGCCCGTGAACAAAGCGGCTTGAAGAAAAAAGTAACGCCGCATTGGCTTCGGCACACCAATGCGACGCTTGCTCTGCTCCGTGGCGCTTCCTTGCAGCAAGTGCAGGAATCTCTTGGACACACGCATATTAATACAACGCAACGTTATCTGCATACGGTGCAGCAAATTAAGAAGGCCGCTCCCGATTTCGTAGCTGATTCGATTGCGATGAAATGAAACTTACTTGTAAGGGGTTGATCAAATGGTTAATTTTATCTATACTATTTTTTGGGACCTGAATGTAGAATTGAATACTATAATAGCAAAACATGTCGAACAACACATATTGTACGAAGTTAGTTTACCTAACGAATCATAGAACAACACTAGTGTTTTATTTCCTACATAAGATGAATTACCCATTTTTACTTTTTTCGACAAACCCATTGAAAATTTCAATACAAGCCTGCGTAATTTTTTTGCGCAGGCCTTATTATTTTCCGCACTCCCGCTTCAGCGGCCTTCTCCTCAACCCAAAAAAGAGTTGTATGCGGTCTACATACAACTCGAACTCAACATTTTTATAAAAGGCATTTCTTACGCCTCTATCGTAATCTCCCACACGCCATTAATGACTTCGTGAACGGAGCAAACCAGGTTGTTGCTTCGGCAGTACTCGCCTATCGATACTTTAGCGCAGCTATGATCGGTGACGAGCAGCACCTTCTCTCCGCCGCGGATCGCTTCCTGATGCTTCTTCAGCATCATCACGGGCACCGGACAGACTTCACCCAAGCAATCGATCTCGATCATAAAAACCGCCTCCGTCCAACTTGATAGACTCTATGCTCCGCTATTCTGAGTATACGCCGCCTGATTGCGAACCTCAAGAGCTCCGTTCAGGCGGCTCTCCTATATCTGGGACTCGATTGCGCTACATTTGCGGCGCCGTCGGCACTAAAAAATACAGACAATGAACACATGGTCCATCGTCTGTCCGGTTCAAAGTATGCATAGCACGCCAATCGATGCTGTTAGGGGCTTACGGAATCAGCAGCAGCCGGCCAGTCACCTGCCGCTGCTCGAATGCGGCATGCGCCTTGGCCGCTTCAGCCAGCGGATACATCCGCTCGATCTTGATGGAGAGACGCCCCTCCTTCATCCACTCCAGGAATTGCGGGATGTATTGAGACCACTCCTCCATATAATAGAGTCCGGAGAAGCGGTTAATATACAACGATCCCTTTTCTTGCAGCCGCATCAGATCGAAGGGGGGAATGTATCCGCTCGCTTGTCCGAAAATTTCTAAATAACCGCGAGGCGCAAGGCTGTCCAGACTGGCATCGAACGTGTCCTTCCCAACACCATCGTACACGACGTTCACCCCGCGCCCACCGGATATGCGCCGTGCTTCCATTGCAATATCCGCCTGCGTCGACACAATGACCTCATCGGCACCTGCTTCCTTGACGGCCGCCGCTTTCGCCTCCGTCGAGGTTACGCCGATTACTTTCCCGCCGCGAAGCTTCGCCATCTGGCACAGCAGCAGCCCGACTCCTCCAGCAGCGGCATGGATAAGGCACCAATCTCCCGGCTTAACCGGATAGGCGGCATGGGTAAGCGCATAGGCCAGAAAGCCCTGCGTCAGACCCGCCGCAGCCTGCTCGGTGCTAATCCCGTCAGGCACAGGCATCAGCCGGCGCGCCGGCGCGATCACATGCGTGGCATACGTCCCGCTTCCTCCGCCGCAGATAACCCTGTCGCCTACCTTCACATGACCCTCGCCGGGACCGAGTGCTTCAACAATCCCTACGCACTGGCTTCCAATCGTAGCCGGCAGATCAGCAGCCACGGCTCCCTCCTTCTTATAAAAAGCTTGCGCAACAAGTTCGCCGCGGCGGTGTTGAACATCGAGGAAGTTCACGCTCGCGGCCAGCACGCGCACAAGAGCCTGGCCCGGCCCCGGCGCTGGCAACGGCAGCTCCTCCAGCCGCATCTCTTCGGGTCCCCCGTAAGCCTGGATTCGAATCGCCTTCATGTTCATGGTGCAATCTCCTCTCCTTTATTTTGTTTCCTGGAAACTATACTACCGCAGGCGTAGAATGCTGTCAATATTGTTTCTTGGAAACATTGTCTTTCGCCTATTTCTTGCTATACTAAAATGAGAAATGAAGGGTTAAGGAGATCATTCCATGACAGATACAGCCGATAATCACGCTCAGTCCGAAGATCATCAGGAAGGCAAGCCAATGATTGAAGAGATTCTGCGCCTCATCGCCGCCCTGCAGAAGCGGGCGGAATCAGAGGAAGATGAGGAGAGAGAATGGATGCTGCGCAATTGCTCTAATCCGGCCGTTGCCGAGCATCTGCGGGATATGACAATTATGGAGCTGCATGTTCTTGATGCCATCGGGCAGCTGGAGCCGGTCAATGGCATTACCATTTCCAAGCAGTTCGGAATTTTCAAAGGCACCGTATCGAAAATTACGCGAAGACTGGCTGCCAAAAATCTGATTCAAAAGGAGTTCCTCCCCGGCAATAAAAAAGAAATTCTGTTCCGCACGACACCGCTAGGCAGCGAGCTTCATCAGCTTCATCAAGCACTGCATCGGCAGTTGGAAATTGGGGTCGTCCGGTTCCTGCAAAAGTACGAACCTGATGAATTGCGCATTCTCGTCCGTGTCCTCCAAGATGCGTCGACAGCCTCTTGGGTACATCCGGAGCACGGTCCCGATACCGCAACGGGGCAACCGGAGAGCCGTTGACCCAACGGCTCCGGATGCCCTGCTTCGCCCTCCCCCTTACTCCATGAACGCCGGGGGATAGACCAGTTCTCCGGTTATATTCGACAATGCTCCATCCGACAGCTCGCATACCATAAATACGTTCTCCGGGACTTCGAATTGCTTCAGCTCGAAGCCGCGGGGTCCGGCCGGCACGAAGCCGAACCGGGGATAATACGTGGGATGTCCGATTACAAATACCGCATCATATCCCCGTTCCCGGCCCCTGCGCAGCCCTTCATCGATAAGCTGGCCGCCGATTCCTTCCCTTTGATGCGAAGGCTTCACCGCGATTGGGGCGAGCGCAAGCACCTCGTGCCGGTCTTCCCCGTTCACGATATGGGCGACGCTTAGCAGCGCATGTCCCACAATCTCATCGTTCATCTCGGCCACGAGCGATAATTCCGGTACGAACTGATCCGATCGGCGGATTCGCTCCACCAGCTTCGACTCTTCTTCCCTGCCGCCAAAAGCCTGGCGATGCACGTCGTACACCTTTTCGTGATCCGCTCTTGTCTCCATACGGATGATCATAGCTGACGCTCTCCTTCAGATACCGGGATGAACTTCGTAACCCCGTGACCCTTCTGAATAATTTGACAGGCGCAGCCCGTGAAACATTCGAAAAATGCCGATTCCTCGATCTGCCTCACGTATTCTCCGCTGTCTCCCTTATACCAAGGGTCCAAATAAGTGAATACCGGCCCTTCCTTGTCTACGACGACAACCCAGTGCCCGTGCGGCTCAAATTCGTCTCCATCGTCTCTCATCAGCACCATGATAGGCCCGCTCAGCAGACAGGTTTCCCACTCATGCTTGAAAAAAGATACCCGGAACAAAATCTTCCTGTCCAATAAAAACCGGTAAACGTCTTCCGGATATACGCCAATCGGAGGATCGGTTGCTTGATAGCCTTTGATAGCCGGTGGATCGGTCAACCGCAGCTCTTGGGCCAATAGAAGAAACGTCACCTCATCCGCAAGCTGATGATAACGCAGCAACATCAACAGGCTGGCTACCCCGCAAGCAACCTCCGGATGATAATCTTGATCATGCTGGCTTACGAAAAATGAACGATACATCATACCGAATTTGGCTTGTGCGGCATACTCCGAATCCAGGATCGAATAGAAATACTGATCCGTCCAACGCTCATTCCAGTACAGCTCTTCTTTGAAAACGCCTTCCCTTCTCATCCCGATATGCTCCATCAGCGCTGACGAACGATGATTATGGGCATTACACATGCCGACGACCTTATGAGCGCCAAATTTGTTGAACGCCAACGCCAGCAGAAGCTCCGCCGCTTCGCGTCCGTATCCATGTCCCCCGTATTCCGGTATAATTGCGAACCCGATTTCCCAGCTTTTCCGCCAATCGACATAGCTCCAAATCTGTGCAATCCCGATAGGGGTTGCGGTCTGATCCGAGGCCAGTCTGACGACGAAATCATAGCTTGCCCCTTCCTCGTCTTCATCTACAGCGAATTTCTCAAGACAATTCTCCCTTGCCTCTTCCACACTCGGAACCGATTCTTCAAAATGCCATAAATCCTTATCACATTCCATTCGGCACAGAAAGTCCAAGTCTTGTTCCGTGCTCAAAGTTAATTCAATTCTTTCGCCTTGTAGTTTCACGTCGAGCCTCTCCCAACCATTCAATTTATCTCGGATAAAAGTGATTCAGCCCACTGCCTTCCGCTATTGTACCAAGAAAGAGGTTTCTTTGAAATATATTCCTCTTGGGGCTTACACAACCTCCTCTTTTCATCGCGCTCCCCGCCGCTCTCTCTAGAGGGTTTTATACGCTCATCCCCAGATAGTGTTGACGCTTCCCTGGCAATCATGCCATTGTTTGTATTCGTCCACACAAAATGGCGCCAAAGCTGAACAATCAGCTCGGCGCCATTTTGCGATGTTTCATTTTCCGCTAAAAACGATATGCCAAATGGGTTGTTTCGAATATTTCATTTATGATGCGTTGAATGACCTTCGCGTTCTCCTCGACAAAACCAGGTACAAGCACCTCCATATGTTGGCCGTGCAGCTCATACTCGACATAACATTTTGAGGTTGCCTGTTTCCATAATAGAACATCGTGATTTTCAGCTTCCCTGATTGGTGAACTTTCTGCAACCAAGCCGTAGATGTTCGCTTGGACGACCCCTGTATTTACGAGTTCATTCCAGTACATATGGTAAGCACGCATTTTATTTCTTACTTTATCCCTTGTAACTGGTGCATTTAGAACTTGTTTAAAATGCTCAGGAACAACCTCCAATAATTGCGTGATCTGATGATCTATTTCCTCAGCCGATTCTTCTTTCCGACTCTTTCGTTTCATCGAGTCTACCATAATGATATCCGATACTTCGTATCCTCTTTTTTCCATTGCTTTAGCAACTTCAAACGCCAGATTGCCTCCCGCAGAGTAACCCAAAAATACATAAGGCGCTTTCTCTTGAATACTTATAATAGAATCCACATATTGATCCAGCATATCTGTGTGAGCATAGTTACCTTCTATAAATTCGATAGCGTAGACTACACAGTGGTCTTCAAGATGTTTGGCCATTTCGGAAAAAGCAATGCCATACCCCAGCGCAGGAGGAAAGCAGAAAACATTCATTAATCCATTTTTATTTAGTTTTATAATATTGCTTCCATTTCGCTGTTCAAACTTGTTAAACTTTCGTTGTAATAGCTCAATAGCCATTTCTTCTATGGAAGGCATCTCAAATACGACACGAAGAGGAATATCGATTTCCATCTCTGCATGAATCTTCTGAGTCAATTGCAGCACTTTTAAAGAGTGCCCCCCAATGTCAAAGAAGTTATCCTTCACGCCAATGCGTGGAAGTCCAAGCACCTCTTGCCAGATTTGCGCGAGCTGCGCTTCCACCGCTGTGCGCGGAGTCACATAGTCAGCTCCGGTTTGCATGCTTCCGTCGGGTGCCGGAAGGGCTTTACGGTCGATTTTTCCGTTGGACGTCAGCGGCATGTGCTCCAGCTGCACAAAGCAGGAAGGCACCATGTAGCCTGGCAACGCTTGAGATAACGCGCTTCTCAGCTCGCCTGCCGTCAGCTCTTTGTCCGCGACGATATAGGCGCATAAATACGGCTGTCCGTCTCCGTCCTCCCGCGCGATCACGACTGCTTCCTGAACCGAAGCTATCTTCAACAGCTGCGCCTCCACCTCGCCCAGTTCGATCCGGTATCCCCGAATCTTCACCTGATGGTCGATTCGACCCAGATACGCGATAGTGCCGTCCGGCAGCCACTTGGCCAGATCCCCCGTCCGGTACATCCTCGCGCCCGGTTCGAACGGGTTGTCCACGAACCTCTCTTCGGTCAGCTCCGGACGATTCAAGTAACCGCGGGCCACACCCGCGCCTGAAATGCAGAGTTCCCCGGCTATGCCGACCGGCAGCAATTGATCGTTCGCCCCCACGATATACACCCGATGATTCGGGAGCGGACGGCCGATCGGCACCACCTTCCCGGCCGGAGCGACAGCAGATGCCGGCCATATCGTGGTCACAATCGAGTCCTCTGTCGGACCATAGGCGTTCACATACAACACGCGGTCCTGCCACTGCTGAACCAAATCCACGGAACTGGCGGAGCCTCCCGTGATCAACGTTTTCAAGCTCGGCAGGTTGCCCGGAGTTAAGGATGCCGCGTAGGCTGGCGGTAAAATAGCGGCCGTAATGCGGTGACGGCTCATATAATCTTCAAATAACCGCGGATCCAAAATCGTCTCTTTCGCCGGAATATACAACGTCGCGCCCGTAAAGAGTGCCTTGAAAATTTCCCAGCACGACGCATCAAAGGACAAGCTGGCGAATTGGACAACGTTGTCCTCTTCTCCGATGTGCAGCGTGTCTTCAAACAGGAGCTTCAGATTGCACAAGCCGCGATGCTCGACCATCACCCCTTTCGGTTTCCCCGTCGTTCCCGACGTATAGATCACGTAGGCCAGATGATCCGGTCCCGCACCCGGCTCCAAGTTCGATCCGGCTTCACTGTACATTCGCTCGTCATCCAGCATCAAGCGTTTGCCGTCAAAGGATTCACACTTCTGCAAATGGCTCTGTGTCAATAACAGCTTGGCTCCTGAATCCGTGAGCATATACCCAAGCCGTTCCTCCGGATATTCCGGGTCCATCGGCACATAGGCGCCTCCGGCTTTCATGATCGCCAGCATGCCCACGATCATCTCCAGCGAACGCTCGGCCAGGAGGCCGACGGGCAGATCCGGCCGCACCCCTTCGGCTCGTAACGTTCGCGCCAATCGATTCGCTTTGGTGTTCAATTCGCGGTACGTCAGTTGGCTTCCCTCGCAGACGACAGCCGCTCGATCCGGTGTACGCTCCGCCTGTTCCTCAACCAACTGATGAATCGTCTTGTCGCGCGAATAGTCTGCCGCCGTATCATTGAAGGTCTCCAGAATCTGCGCTTTCTCCTCCGGGCTGATAATCTCGATCGACGACAGCTTCCTGTGCGGATCACGTGCAATGGCGTCTATTACCTGCTGGAAGTGCCCGGCCATCCGCTCGATCGTTTCTTCCCTGTACAGCGAGCAGGCGTACTCGATGCTGCCTGCAATTCCTTCGGCTTCTTCTGTCAAGCTGAAGGTCAGGTCGAACTTGGCGATGTGATGTTCGTTCGGGTAAAGCTTACAGGTCAGCCCCTCGATGCTCACTTCTCCTTGCTCTATGTTTTGCAGAACAAACATCGTGTCAAAGATCGGATTGCGGCTCACATCTCTTGACACATCCAGCTTGCTGACCAATTCTTCAAACGGATAGTCTTGGTTCTCGTACGCGTTCAGCGTATGTTCCTTGACTTCCTGCACGTACGCCTGGAACGTCTTCTCCCCCGCCGGCGCATTACGTATCGCCAGCGTGTTCACGAACATCCCCAGAAGGGGCTCCAGCTCCGCATGCGTTCTTCCTGCAACCGGCGTTCCCACGATAATATCTTCCTGTCCGCTGTACTTGGACAGCAAGGTGGTATAGGCCGCAAGCAAGACCATGTACAGCGTCGTTCCGGTTTGCATAGCAAGTTGCCTTAATTCATCACTTCTCTGCTTGTCGATGACAAATCTAAACGTATTTCCTTGAAAGCTTCGGACCAGCGGCCGGGCATAGTCCGCGGGCAGATCGAGGACCGGGATTTCTCCGCCGAATACCTCCAGCCAATACGCTTCCTGCTTGCTCATCCGTTCGCGCTGCATTTCTCCCTGCTGCCATGCCGCGTAATCCTTGTACTGAATTCGAAGCGGCGGCAGCTCCGCTCCCTCGTACAACTGCGCAAACTCCCGAAGGAACAAGCCCATGGAAGCTCCGTCCGAGATAATATGGTGCATGTCAAAAAGCAACAAATGGCGATTCGCCTGCAGTTCGAGGAGTCTCACTCGCAAGAGCGGCGGCTGACGAAGATCAAACGGGCGCATGAACTCCCGAAGGTGAGCGTTCGCTTCCTCTTCCTTCACCCGTACATGCTCCACTGCAAACTCCACATCACGGTGTACCCGCTGCACCGCTTCACCGCCGACCAGTTCAAAGCCGGTCCGCAACGTCTCGTGACGACGAATCAGTTGGCGGAACACTTCCTCCAGCCGCTCCCGCTCCAACGCTCCTTCCATCTCCAGAACGCCCGGCATATTGTAGCTGAGCTCTCCGCCTTCCAGTTGGCTCAAAATGTACAAGCGTTTTTGCGCGGATGAGACGGGGTAATAGGCGCGCTCCTCCGCGATCGGGATAGACCGATACGCAGCCTGGTGTTCCTTGGCCGTGATCACTTCCACCATTTGCTCCAACGTCGGGTATTGGAAGACCTCCCTCAGCTGCATCTCGATCCCTATCTCTTTGTGCAGCTTGGCCACCAAAGCCGTTGCCCGCAACGAATGTCCGCCGATGTCAAAGAAGTTGTCTTTCACGCTGACGCGCGGAAGCCCAAGCACCTCTTGCCAGATTTGCGCCAGCTGCGCTTCCACCGCTGTGCGCGGAGCCACGTGGTCGGCTCCGGTTTGCATGCTTCCGTCGGGTGCCGGGAGAGCTTTACGGTCGATTTTTCCGTTCGGCGTCAGCGGCATGTGCTCCAGCTGCACAAAGCAGGAAGGCACCATGTAGCCCGGCAACGCTTGAGATAACGCGCTTCTCAGTTCGCCTGACGTCAGCTCTTTGTCCGCGACGATATAGGCGCATAAATATGGCTGTCCGTCTCCATCCTCCCGGGCGATCGCGACCGCTTCCTGAACCGAAGCTATCTTCAACAGCTCCGCCTCCACCTCGCCCAGCTCGATCCGGTACCCCCGAATCTTCACCTGATGGTCGATTCGGCCCAGATACGCGATAGTGCCGTCCGGCAGCCACTTGGCCAGATCCCCCGTCCGGTACATCCGCGCGCCCAATTCGAACGGGTTGTCCACGAACCTCTCCTCGGTCAGCTCCGGACGATTCAAGTAACCGCGGGCCACACCCGCGCCTGAAATGCAGAGTTCTCCGGCGATACCGACCGGCAGCAATTGATCGTTCGCCCCCACGATATACACCCGATGATTCGGGAGCGGACGGCCGATCGGCACCACCTTCCCGGCCGGAGCGACAGCAGATGCCGGCCATATCGTGGTCACAATCGAGTCCTCTGTCGGACCATAGGCGTTCACATACAACACGCGGTCCTGCCACTGCCGAACCAAATCCACGGAGCTGGCGGAGCCTCCCGTGATCAACGTTTTCAAGCTCGGCAGGTTGCCCGGAGTTAAGGATGCCGCGTAGGCTGGGGGTAAAATAGCGGCCGTAATCCGATGACGGCTCATATAGTCTTCAAATAACCGCGGATCCAAAATCGTCTCTTTCGCAGGAATATACAAAGTCGCGCCCGTAAATAGCGCCTTGAACATCTCCCAGCACGACGCATCAAAGGACAAGCTGGCAAATTGGACAACGTGGTCCTCTTCTCCGATGTGCAGCGTGTCCTCAAACAGGGGCTTCAGATTGCACAGGCCGCGATGCTCGACCATCACCCCTTTGGGTTTGCCCGTCGTTCCCGACGTATAGATCACGTAGGCCAGATGATCCGGCCCGGCCATCGGCTTCAAATTCGCTCCCTCGGCGCTGTACATGCGTTCGTCATCCAGCATCAAGCGTTTGCCGTCAAAGGATTCACACTTCTGCAAATGGCTCTGTGTCAATAACAGCTTGGCTCCCGAATCCTTGAGCATATACCCAAGCCGTTCCTCCGGATATTCCGGGTCCATCGGCACATAGGCGCCTCCGGCTTTCATGATCGCCAGCATGCCCACGATCATCTCCAGCGAACGCTCGGCCAGGAGGCCGACGGGCTGATCCGGCCGTACCCCTTCGGCTCGTAACGTTCGCGCCAATCGATTTGCTTTTGTGTTCAACTCGCGGTATGTCAGTTGGCTTCCCTCGCAGACGACAGCCGCCCGATCCGGCGTACGCTCCGCCTGTTCCTCAACCAACTGAGGAATCGTCTTGTCTCGCGGATAGTCTGCAGCCGTATCATTGAAGGTCTCCAGAATCTGCGCTTTCTCCTCCGGGCCGATGATCTCGATCAACGATAGTTTCTTGTACGGATCATCGACAATGACGTCTATTACCTGCGTAAAGTGCTTGGCCATCCGCTCGATCGTCTCTGCCTTGTACAGGGAACTCGCATACTCGATGCTGCCTCCGATTCCTTCGGCTCCTTCGGTCAAGCTGAAGGTCAGGTCAAACTTGGCCACATTATGTTCGTTCGGGTAAAGCTTGCACGTTAGCCCTTCGATGTTCACTTCGCTTTGCTCCGTATTCTGCAGGACAAACATCGTATCAAAGAGCGGATTGCGGCTCACATCTCTTGACACATCCAGCTTGCCGACCAATTCTTCGAAGGGATAGTCTTGGTTCTCATAGGCCCTCAGCGTATTTTCTCTGACTTCCTGCACATACTCCTGGAACGTCTTCTCCCCCGCCGGCGCATTGCGTATCGCCAGCGTATTCACAAACATCCCCACAATCGGATCCAACTCCGCATGCGTTCTTCCCGCAACCGGCGTTCCCACGATAATATCTTCCTGTCCGCTGTACTTGGACAGCAAGGTGGTATAGGCCGCAAGCAAAACCATGTACAGCGTCGTTCCGGTTTGCATGGCAAGCTGCCTTAATTTCTCACTTCTCTGCTGGTCGATGACAAAGTGAAACGTATTTCCCGTAAAGCTTCGGACCAGCGGCCGGGCATAGTCCGCGGGCAGATCGAGGACCGGGATGTCTCCGCTGAACACATCCAGCCAATACGCTTCCTGCTTGCTCATCCGTTCACGCTGCATTTCTCCCTGCTGCCATGCCGCGTAATCCTTGTACTGAATGCGAAGCGGCGGCAGCTCCGCTCCCTCGTACAACTGCGCAAACTCCCGAAGGAACACGCCCATGGAAGCTCCGTCGGAGATGATATGGTGCATGTCAAAAAGCAGCAGATGGCGATCCGGCTGCAGTTCGAGGAGTCTCGCTCGCAAGAGCGGCGGCTGACGAAGATCAAACGCGCGCATGAACTCCCGAAGGTACGCTTGCGCTTCCTCTTCCTTCACCCGTACATGCTCCACTGCAAACTCCACATCACGGTGTATCCGCTGCACCGCTTCACCGCCGACCAGCTCAAAGCCGGTCCGCAACGACTCGTGACGACGAATCAGTTGGCGGAACACTTCCTCCAGCCGCTCCCGCTCCAACGCTCCTTCCATCTCCAGAACGCCCGGCATATTGTAGCTGAGCTCTCCGCCTTCCAGTTGGCTCAAAATGTACAAGCGTTTTTGCGCGGATGAGACGGGGTAATAGGCGCGCTCCTCCGCGATCGGGATCGGCCTATACGCGGCATGGTGTTCCTTGCCCGTGATCACTTCCGCCATTTGCTCAATCGTCGGGTATTGGAAGACCTCCCTCAGCGGCATCTCGATCCCCATCTCTTTGTGCAGCTTGGCCACCAAAGTCGTTGCCCGCAACGAATGTCCGCCGATGTCAAAGAAGTTGTCCTTCACGCCAGTGCGCGGAAGTCCAAGCACCTCTTGCCAGATTTGCGCCAGCTCCGCTTCCAACGCTGTGCGCGGAGCCACGTAGTCGGCTCCGGTTTGCATGCTTCCGTCGGGTGCCGGAAGGGCTTTACGGTCGATTTTTCCGTTGGACGTCAGCGGCATGTGCTCCAGCTGCACAAAGCAGGAAGGTGCCATATACCCCGGCAGTTTCTTCGAAAGCGCGCTTCTCAGCTCGCCTGACGTCAGCTCTTTGTCCGCGACGATATAGGCGCATAAATACGGCTGTCCGTCTCCGTCCTCCCGCGCGATCGCGACCGCTTCCTGAACCGAAGCCATCTTCAACAGCTGCGCCTCCACCTCGCCCAGCTCGATCCGGTACCCCCGAATCTTCACCTGATGGTCGATTCGACCCAGATACGCGATAGTGCCGTCCGGCAGCCACTTGGCCAGATCCCCCGTCCGGTACATCCGCGCGCCCGGTTCGAACGGGTTCTCTACGAACCTCTCCTCGGTCAGCTCCGGACGATTCAAGTACCCGCGGGCCAGACCCGCGCCTGAAATGCAGAGTTCTCCGGCGATACCGACCGGCAGCAATTGATCGTTCGCCCCCACGATATACACCCGATGATTCGGGATCGGACGGCCGATAGGCACCAGCTTCCCGGCCGGAGCGACAGCCGTGGCCGGCCATATCGTGGTCACAATCGAGTCTTCTGTCGGACCATAGGCGTTCATATACAACACGCGGTCTTGCCACTGCTGAACCAAATCCACGGAGCTGGCGGAGCCGCCCGTGATCAACGTTTTCAAGCCCGGCAGGTTGCCTGGAGTTAAGGAAGCCGCATAAGCCGGCGGTAAAAGAGCGGCCGTAATGCGATGACGGCTCATATAGTCTTCAAATAACCGCGGATCCAAAATCGTCTCTTTCGCAGGAATATACAACGTCGCTCCCGTAAAGAGCGCCTTGAAAATCTCCCAGCACGACGCATCAAAGGACAAGCTGGCGAATTGGACAACGTGGTCCTCTTCGCCGATGTGCAGCATATCCTCAAACAGGGGCTTCAGATTGCACAGGCCGCGATGCTCGACCATCACCCCTTTCGGTTTGCCCGTCGTCCCCGACGTGTAGATCACGTAGGCCAGATGATCCGGCCCGGCCATCGGCTTCAAATTCGCTCCCTCGGCGCTGTACATGCGTTCATCATCCAGCATCAAGCGTTTGCCGTCAAAGGAGCCGCCCTTCTGCAAATGGCTCTGTGTCAATAACAACTGGGCTCCCGAATCCTCGAGCATATAACCAATCCGTTCCTCCGGATATTCCGGATCGATCGGCACATAGGCGCCTCCCGCTTTCAGGATCGCCAGGAGGCCCACGATCATCTCCAGCGAACGCTCGGCCAGGAGGCCGACGGGCTGATCCGGCCGCACCCCTTCGGCTCGTAACGTTCGCGCCAATCGATTCGCTTTGGTGTTCAAATCGCGGTACGTCAGTTGGCTTCCCTCGTAGACGACGGCCGCCCGATCCGGCGTACGCTCCGCCTGTTCCTCAACCAACTGATGAATCGTCTTGCCGCCCGGATAATCTGCCCAAGTGTCATTGAAGGTCTCCAGAATCTGCGCTCTCTCCTCCGGGCCGATGATCTCGATCGACGACAGCTTCCTGTGCGGATCACGTGCAATGGCGTCTATTACCTGCTGGAAGTGCCCGGCCATCCGCTCGATCGTTTCTTCCTTGTACAGCGAGCAGGCGTACTCGATGCTGCCTGCGATTCCTTCGGCTCCTTCGGTCAAGCTGAAGGTTAGGTCGAACTTGGCGATGTGATGTTCGTTCGGGTAAAGCTTACAGGTCAGCCCTTCGATGTTCACTTCTCCTTGCTCTATGTTTTGCAGAACAAACATCGTATCAAAGAGCGGATTGCGGCTTACATCTCTTGACACATCCAGCTTGCCGACCAATTCTTCGAACGGATAGTCTTGGTTCTCGTAAGCGCTCAGCGTATGTTCTTTGACTTCATGCAGGTACTCCTGGAACGTCTTCTCCCCCGCCGGCGTATTGCGTATCGCCAGCGTGTTCACGAACATCCCCAGAATCGGCTCTAGGTCCGCATGCGTTCTTCCTGCGATTGGCGTTCCCACGATGATATCTTCCTGCCCGCTGTACTTGGACAGCAAAGTAGTGTACGCCGCAAGCAAAACCATGTACAGCGTCGTTCCTGTTTGCATGGCCAGTTGCCTTAATGCTTCGCTTTTGTGTGCATCAATGACAAATTCGAACGTATTACCCTTAAAGCTTCTAACCAGCGGCCGCGCATAGTCCGTTGGCAGATCGAGCACCGGGATTTCTCCACCAAACACATCCAGCCAATACGCTTCCTGCTTGCTCATCCGTTCACGCTGCACTTCTCCCTGCTGCCATGCCGCGTAATCCTTGTACTGAATGCGAAGCGGCGGCAGCTCCGATCCCTCGTACAACTGCACCAACTCCCGAAGGAATAGCTCCATGGAAGCTCCATCGGAGATGATATGGTGCATGTCAAAAAGCAACAGATGGCGATCCGGCTGCAGTCCGAGGAGTCTCGCTCGCACGAGCGGCGGCTGACGAAGATCAAACGCCCGCATGAACTCCCGAAGGTGAGCGTTCGCTTCCTCTTCCTTCACCCGTACGTACTCCACCGCAAATTCCACGTCCCGGTGTATCCGCTGCACCGCTTCACCGCCGACCAGTTCGAAGCCGGTCCTCAGCGTCTCGTGACGACGAATCAGTTGGCGGAACGCTTCCTCCAGCCGCTCCCGATCCAACGCTCCTTCCATCTCCAGGACGCCTGGCATATTGTAGCTGAACTCCCCGCCTTCCAACTGGCTCAAAATGTACAATCGTTTTTGCGCAGATGAGACGGGGTAATAGGAGCGCTCCTCCGCGATCGGGATCGGCCTATACGCGGCATGATGTTCCTTGCCCGTGATCACTTCCGCCATTTGCTCAATCGTCGGGTATTGGAAGACCTCCCTCAGCGGCATCTCGATCCCCATCTCTTTGTGCAGCTTGGCCACCAAAGTCGTTGCCCGCAACGAATGTCCGCCGATGTCAAAGAAGTTGTCCTTCACGCCAATGCGCGAAAGTCCAAGCACCTCTTGCCAGATTTGCGCCAGCTCCGCTTCCAACGCTGTGCGCGGAGCCACGTAGTCGGCTCCGGTTTGCATGCTTCCGTCGGGTGCCGGAAGGGCTTTACGGTCGATTTTTCCGTTGGACGTCAGCGGCATGTGCTCCAGCTGCACAAAGCAGGAAGGCACCATGTAGCTTGGCAACGCTTGAGATAACGCGCTTCTCAGCTCGCCTGCCGTCAGCTCTTTGTCCGCGACGATATAGGCGCATAAATACGGCTGTCCGTCTCCGTCCTCCCGAGCGATCACGACCGCTTCCTGAACCGAAGCTATCTTCAACAGCTGCGCCTCCACCTCGCCCAGTTCGATCCGGTATCCCCGAATCTTCACCTGATGGTCGATTCGACCCAGATACGCGATAGTGCCGTCCGGCAGCCACTTGGCCAGATCCCCCGTCCGGTACATCCTCGCGCCCGGTTCGAACGGGTTCTCTACGAACCTCTCCACGGTCAGCTCCGGACGATTCAAGTACCCGCGGGCCACCCCCGCGCCTGAAATGCAGAGTTCTCCGGCGATACCGACCGGCATCAATTGTTCGTTCTGACCCACGATATACACCCGATGATTCGGGATCGGACGGCCGATAGGCACCAGCTTCCCGGCCGGAGCGACAGCCGTGGCCGGCCATATCGTGGTCACAATCGAGTCTTCTGTCGGACCATAGGCGTTCATATACAACACGCGGTCTTGCCACTGCCGAACCAAATCCACGGAGCTGGCGGAGCCGCCCGTGATCAACGTTTTCAAGCCCGGCAGGTTGCCTGGAGTTAAGGAAGCCGCATAAGCCGGCGGTAAAAGAGCGGCCGTAATGCGATGACGTCTCATATAGTCTTCAAATAACCGCGGATCCAAAATCGTCTCTTTCGCAGGAATATACAACGTCGCTCCCGTAAAGAGCGCCTTGAACATCTCCCAGCACGACGCATCAAAGGACAAGCTGGCGAATTGGACAACGTGGTCCTCTTCTCCGATGTGCAGCGTGTCCTCAAACAGGGGCTTCAGATTGCACAGGCCGCGATGCTCGACCATCACCCCTTTCGGTTTGCCCGTCGTCCCCGACGTGTAGATCACGTAGGCCAGATGATCCGGCCCGGCCATCGGCTTCAAATTCGCTCCCTCGGCGCTGTACATGCGTTCATCATCCAGCATCAAGCGTTTGCCGTCAAAGGAGCCGCCCTTCTGCAAATGGCTCTGTGTCAATAACAACTGGGCTCCCGAATCCTCGAGCATATAACCAATCCGTTCCTCCGGATATTCCGGATCGATCGGCACATAGGCGCCTCCCGCTTTCAGGATCGCCAGGAGGCCCACGATCATCTCCAGCGAACGCTCGGCCAGGAGGCCGACGGGCTGATCCGGCCGCACCCCTTCGGCTCGTAACGTTCGCGCCAATTGATTCGCTTTTGTGTTCAACTCGCGGTACGTCAGTTGGCTTCCCTCGTAGACGACAGCCGCCCGATCCGGCGTACGCTCCGCCTGTTCCTCAACCAACTGATGAATCGTCTTGTTGTGCGGATAGTCTGCCCAAGTATCATTAAATACGTTAAGTATCGTATTTTTCTCTTGCTCACTAATTAGAGATACCTCAACTATTTTTTCAAATGGACGATGAATCATATGTTCGGCAATCGCTATGATCTGCTCAAGCATTTGCTGTACTTCATTTTCTTCAAATATGTGCGTACGATAATGCACATCAAGCACAAGCTGCTGCTCATTCGACATTTCTTTAATATGAAGTACGCAATCATTCCCTTCATGTCCGCCAAACTCAACTTTACTTCGTACACTAAAGGTATCAAAATCGAGAAAACGTATGTTTTGATACTCCACTGCAATACCGAACAGCCGTTGAATATCTTTGTTGTTATGCTTCTCCCTCAAATCTTGAATTAATTGATTATAAGGATATTTTTGATGACGCAGAATTGTCATCTGTTCTTTGGCCACCCTTTGAAGAAATGAAAGCAGCTCCAGTTCCGGTTCCACGGACATCCGCCCCGCTACTGTACTGGCGAACATGCCAATCGTTTCTTTTTCTTTCTTCGTTGTTCGGTTTGCATAAACGCTCCCAATCGTTATGTCATTCTGGTTGCTTACTTTATGCAGGTAAATATACATAGCGGATAAAAAGAAAATAAACACACTGACTTTATTTTGCCGAGAAAATTCCGACAATTTGTGATAAAGTACGCTGCTTATGATTAGGCTTTTTCTTTTTGCAGCTGTACTTGTCACCAGAGGATTATAGGACTTCATACCTGTTATCTCAGGGAGAGACTGGAACTTCTCCAACCAATACGCTTTATCCTTTTGGTAACGTTCTGATCTCTCATAGTCCTGTTCCGTGTCAATGTAATCGGTGTAAGGCTTTTTTTCATCCCCTGCGGATAAAATTCCTTCTGTGAGCCTTACATAATTTTCGGAAATCTGATTAATAGCGAGATTCATGGATATGCCATCAGATATAATGTGATGCACTTTGAAGCTGTATCGGTATTCCTCATTGTTAATTTTTAATATAACAAACTGATATAAGTCCGAATGAAGCAGCTTTATTGGCTTTCTATTATGAAGATTCAACCATTCCTCTACATGCGATTCATCGTATTCGGAGAAATCTAAAAACTCGATTGCTTTATGTACATAGGGATCGACATATTGCATTGGTTCGCTGTTCTTCTGCATAATTTTTATTCGAAAAGCTTCGTTTTGTTGAATGACTAACTGGATGGCTTGCTCCAAAAGCTCCAGATTTATATTCCCTCTTATCGTAATTGTACCGGAGAGCATACATGTCGTTGTATTCGGATATAGCAATTCCGTATACCATATTCTTTGCTGCGCATGAGTTAAAGGGAACAATTTAATTGCATTCTCACTCAATTTTCATGACTCCTTTGGATATTCTGTTTCAGGTTCTTAGGACTATCGATCTATCCTGTATTTCGTCAAGCATAATTCCAAAAAAATCGAGGATTTTCCCCAGCACCGGGGGGATTTTTTCATCTTTTCCGTCATGAATGCACACTAGTTCTGGTATAAAACTTTACTGTCAGGTCGCCCCTAGGAAGGTGGAAAATTACCGCCATGCCTTTCGCAGCCTTCCAGTGTTTTATACACTTGCTTCCTCCATAGCTTGGAGAGCAGTATTGAAGCACAGAGTCCGGACAGGTCATGTACTGCAATTGTTAATTGCGGGAGAGCGAATCCTTCCCCTAATCTGAAAAATTAACTTTCCTTTAACCTTTGCTTTTCTTAAATAAAGCTGCTTCCCTCAATTCCTCATTTTCTCAAATGACGTGTTTAATAGGGTTGTTGCTGTTTTTTACCAACGTTGGCCTTGTTTATATTTTTACCTCCTTTTTCCTCATTAGTCAAGTTATTACGTATCCGAAGAAGTATGTACACGAAATCGGACGGAACCATGTGGATACGGCAAGTAATCAGTATTCTTGGCGCTTCGACGGCTTAACATCGCCTTCTACGTCCAGAGTCAGATTTGTAGGCAATTGCGACTAGCACACATCGTGGAGCCGATACATAGGGATTGCCGGACAGCAGGCTATGGTATTAGGCGTAGAGGCCTGCCTCTTTCCCAGCCAGTCAAATCCGAACATCCTCCACTCTTTGTGGCATTATCCCAATCGGTCAGCACCACTCTTTTGGCTCTTTTCACCAATATCCCAATTGGTCAGGTACTCACACTTCCTTCTGTACCATCTTCCATCTTCATGAGTTCTGGGAATCCCCCCATTTGTGCGCTATTCTGAGTCTTTGGGAGATTTGATCATAAGGTTCTCCACACTATTGCGCCGTTCTGAGCCTTGGGGAAATTGCTCATAAGAAGCTTCGGACATAACATATTTGCGTTCACCTTCGTTGGAGCCGAGAATCCCCCGTCATCTCACAATAAATTCAGCCCGTTCGCAATAAGCGAAACGGGCTGGTTGTATGAACGATACGGCTGCACAATTTTAGGTTGTGGCGGATGCGAATCGCTCCAGGTACGCAGGCATATGAACGACCTGGCCAGTGACTCTGGCCTGTTCCGCCGCAAAGGCCATCATGTGGCTCTGCACGGAAATATCTGCAGATGTCAGGCCTTGGGCCATGCCGCCGTCCGCCACGAGACGAATGAAGTCGCGGATCAAGCCTTCGTCGCCTCCCCCATGGCCGGCATGGCCGCCAGGCGTCTCCAGGGAGATCAGCTCCGGCTCGTTCCGGTCAAAGCGGATCAGTTCGATTTCGTTCTTTTCCATTGCACCGCGAATCTCGCCTTCCGTCCCCATCAGCTTGATTGTCCGCGAGCATTCCTTCGTGAAGGCGGACATCGTGAACACGGCCGTTACTTCATTGCGGAAGTCCATACTCACCACCTGATGGTCGACGACATTGTTGTCGCAGTGATAGACACAGCGCCCGTACGGCCCTTCCTGGATCGCCTTCAGCCGCCCTTCATAGCTCTGATCGTCGCTGATGGCGAGCTTCATCCAGTTGTCTTCGTCCGTCAAATACGTTTTCGGCGCATAATACAAGCAATCCTCCGCAGCCGGGCAGCCGTCAAGACATCGCTTCGGGGCGCCGGCCGGCGCATTCTCGGCCGTGAAATGGCTCAAGCTGCCGAAGGAAGAGACATTCGTGCATGAATCTCCGGCCAGCCACAGCAGAATGTCCATATCGTGGCACGATTTCGCCAGAATCATCGGACTCGTCTCGTCCGCATTCCGCCAATTGCCGCGCACGAAGCTGTGCGCCTGATGCCAGTAGCCGACATTCTCATTATGCTGAATGGACATCAGCCGTCCGATGCGGCCTTCCTCCAGCATCTGCTTCATGGTGCCGAAAAATCGGGTATAGCGCAGCACGTGGCAGATCGAGAATACGAGCCCCGATCGTCTCGCCCGCTCTCCCATTCGGATGCATTCCAGCGGATCCGGGGACATCGGCTTCTCCAGCAGGACATGATAACCGCACTCCAGCGCCCGCATCGTCGGCTCATAATGCATATAGTCCTGCGTGCAGATGAGAACGGCATCCGCCAGCTTCGGCTGATTCAGCATCTCGCGCCAATCCGCATAGCACATCTCATCCGGCAGCCGGTGCGCCTGCTTGAAGCTCATCCGTCTGTCTTCCACCGGTTCGGCCACCGCGACGACTTCGACCTCGCCGGGATGTTCGAGGGCATAATTCGTGTAGTTGACTCCCCGAAGTCCCGCCCCGATCAGGGCCAGCTTCACTTTCTTCATCTCTGCTCTCTCCTCCATATTCCGTCCTGAGCACAAGCGGCATCAACCTTTGACGCTGCCTACCGTAATGCCTTTCACAAAATACTTCTGCAAAAATGGATAGACCGCCATAATCGGCAGCGCCCCGAGGAAGATCTGCGCCGTGCGCAGCGTCTTTTCCCCATAGCTCTGCATCGTCGCCAGCTCATCGACAGATATGCTCTCCTTATTCGAAGAGGTGATCAGCGTCGACAGATACGTCTGCAGCGGATAATTGTCCGGAGAATTCATGTAAATAATGCCGTCGAACCAGGAATTCCAGTGGCCGATAATCGTGAACAGCAGAATCGTGGCGATGGCGGGCAGAGAGACCGGCAAGTAAATCCGGAACAGCAGCGACCCGTGCCCGGCACCGTCCATAATCGCCGCTTCATCCAGATCCTTCGGAATATTGCGGAAAAAGTTCAGCAGCATGA
Organism: Paenibacillus dendritiformis; assembly: GCF_945605565.1. Taxonomy (NCBI): domain Bacteria; kingdom Bacillati; phylum Bacillota; class Bacilli; order Caryophanales; family Paenibacillaceae; genus Paenibacillus; species Paenibacillus dendritiformis. The sequence continues at coordinate 4,251,635 of NZ_OX216966.1, forward strand.
CCATATTCCAGACACTCAGCGCCCCAGGGATAATGAGGGCCCAGATCGTATTCAGCAAGCCGGCGTTCTTGACGACCATGTACGTCGGAATCAGCCCGCCGCCGAAAAACATCGTGATGACAAAAAACCATACATAAGCGGTGCGGGACTTGAAGTCGCTCGTTTCCCTGGATAGCGGATAGGCTGACAGCACGCACAGCAGCATGCTGATGATCGTCCCGAGCACGACGCGCTGCATGGAGACCCAGAGCGATTGGAAGAATTCTGCCTTTTGCCCGAGATAGACATAAGCATCCCAGGTGAACTCCACAGGCCACAGCCGGACTTGACCGGCCACGGCGGCCGAGTTCGAGCTGAACGAGACGGCCAACAGATGAATGAACGGAATGATGCCGAGCAGCGTAATGGCTGCCAGCACAATGCCGTTAATGATTTGAAATGCCACTCTGGAGGGCGATGGCTTGTAATGCATGCATGACGTCTCCTCTCGCTAGAATATGCGGTAATTCGTGAAGCGATAGGCCAAGTAATAAGAAATGGATACGAGGATAACCGAGACGACCGACTTGAACAACCCAAAAGCCGCCGCCGGCGAAAATTGCTGATCAATCAGCCCCATCCGGTACACCAGCGTATCAATGACATCCGCACTCTCATACACGAGCGGGTTATAGAGCAGCAGGATCTGCTCGAAGCCGGCATTCAGCACGGACCCCAGACTCAGCGTGGCGAGCAGCACGATGATCGGCACGATGCCCGGCAGCGTAATATGGAGCACCTGCTTCCATCTTCCCGCACCGTCAATCTCCGCGGCTTCATACAGATTGGGATTGATGCCGAGAATCGCAGCAAGGAAGATGATCATGTTGTAGCCCATCCCCTTCCATACGTCCGAACCGATCAGGATGCCGCGGAACCAGCTTTTGTCCCCCATGAACATGATCGGCTCCGCCCCGAAGTAAGCGAGAATCGAGTTAAGCGGACCATGCAGCGAGAAAATCTCGAAAATGACCCCCGCCAATATCGTCCAGGAGAGGAAGAACGGCAGAAATACGCTCGTCTGTACGGTTCGGACGATCCAGCTTCTCCTGATTTCCTGAAGGAGTAAAGCCAATAGCAGCGGCACAAGCAGCGAGAAAATAATTTTCAGAACCGCGATGATAATCGTATTCCACAGCACCTGATAGAAGTCCGGCATATTGAAGATGTACTCGAAGTTTTTGAAGCCGACCCATTTGGAGCCGAAAAAGCCCTTCGACGGCGTATACTTCTGAAAGGCCATGACGATGCCGAACATCGGACCGTAAGCGAAAATCAGCGTGATGATTACGCCGGGAAGCAGCATGAGATGGAGCGGCAAGGTACGGATACGCCGCTTATGACGCGGCGTAACGGCAATCTGAGCTTTCGTTGCATTCAACATTCGCAGTTTCCTCCCGTAACGGCGAGGGAGAGCGCGCTTCGCACCCTCTCCCCCGGATTGTCGCCATGGCTTACTTGTTGGCGTACCATTCGTTCACTTCGTCCATAATGTCCTGCCCGCCAAGCTTCTTCCAGCTCTCTACATACTTTTCGAATTCGCTGATGGGGGCGGAGCCCATAATGATCTTCGTGAACATCTCATCCGTCATTTTGTTGAGGGAGGCGCTCTTTTCCGTCATCGTCGGGGTGGCGGTGCCATAGAATTCATTGACTACATACGGTTTATCCCGCAGCTGGCGCGTAATTCCCCAGCCTCCGTCTTCCGCGGCACGGCTCGTGTACATGCCCCACATGGCTTTGTCGCCTTGCAAATACTTCGTGGCGGCATCGAACACCTCCACCGAGGTCGGATTATCCGAATCAATCTGCTCCTTCTTGTTCTTCAACGCTTCATTTACTTCCGTGTAAGCGGTCTCAAAATCGAACGGATTGTAAAAGCGCGGCTGATACCAGTTATAGACATAGCCGTTTTCAGCTTTGACCTCATCCTTGTACTTCGGCTTCTCCAACTCCAGATAGAAGTTGGCCATCTTGATGATCGCTTCGGGATGCTCATACCCTTTGCGCACAGCGTAGATCCGGCTCAGCCGCTGGCTAGGAATCAGCGTCTGCCCCGGCTTGCCGTCATAGGACGGAATCGGGACCGCAATCCATTCGGCTTCCGGATTCTGATCCAGGTTCATGTTGAGCGGCCAATTCGGATACCACCATTCTCCGAACGAGATCCCCACCTTCCCCGCGACGACATCCTCGACGACCTTGTCAATGTCCTTGAACGCGAACTCCTTGTCAATCAGGCCTTTGCTGTACCATTGATTCATGCGCTCCAGCGCCGCTTTCGTCTCAGGCTGAATTTCGCCCGGCACGAGGGCGCCCTCCGCATTTTTGATCCAGGCCTTCGGATAAGCCCCCATCGAATAGAAGAAGCCGCGCGCGTCGAAGCCCCAGGAGACCAGATCCTTATTGAACGCGATCCCGTATGTGTCCTTTTTGCCGTTCCTGTCCGGATCCTGATTGACGAACGCTTCAGCGACCTTCTCCAGCTCGTCCATGGTCTGCGGAACGCTGAGATTCAGCTTATCGAGCCAATCCTTGCGCAGCCACAATATCTGGGCCGACATGAACGGATCTTCGAAATTCGGCAGCGCCAATATTTTCCCGTCGCTCTTGTACATCTCAAGTGTCTTGCCGCCATCCGCTTCCACATAAGCCTTCAGCTCCGGCGAAGCATACTTCTCGTACGCTTCCGTCAAGTCCTCCAGCATGTCGTCTTCCTTGAATTTCTCATAATCCGTAATCCCGATCTCGAATACGTCCGGCAAGTCGCCTGACGCGATGGCGAGCGAGAACTTCTGCTGCGCCTGATCGCTCGGCACCTGCCAGAGGAACTCAACCTCGATGTTCAGCATCTCCTTCAGCTTCTTCAAGTACGCATTCGTCGCCGGCGTCGTCCCCTTCGGCGTCTTCGGATCCTCCGGCGCGCCATAGCCGATAACCTGTGTAACCTTGACGGGCTCCGGGTACTTCCAGAGCGGATCGGCCGAGATCTCGTTTTCTACTGCCGCGGCCGGCGTCTCGCCCCCTGGCGGAGAGGCCCCCTGCCTGCTTCCGCAACCGGCCAGTGTGGAGACGAAGACAAGCGATAGCAGCAGCGTCCAGATAAATATGGTGTTGCTCAAGCGTGTTCTCATGCGAATCCCCCTCTTCGAAAATCGGTGCGCAATGTCTACACCATTAAGCGTAACTCCCTCTGTATGCGCTTTCAATTTCACTTTGTTGACATTGATTTCGATCTGTTTACCTCATTTCGGAAGATGAGCTTCCCGGTATTCCTGTGGGGTCTGTCCAGTCAGCTTTTTGAAGAAGGTCGTAAAATACGACGGGGAATTGAAGCCAAGACGGAAGGCGATATCATGGAATTTCATCCGCTCCTCCACTATCCATCTCTTCGCGGCCTCCAGCCGGGTATCCGAAATATATTCGGACAGATTGCGGCCGGTCACCTGCTTGTAATACCGGGACAGATAGCTCGGATTCATATGAACCTTCTCGGCAATGCGGACGAGGGACAGATCATCGCTCAGATGGCTGGCGATGAACGAGTGCACCTCCTGCACCCAGCGTTCGGTATCGTCATCCTGCTGCAGCCGCCCGACGTCCGCTATCGTCAGATGAACCTTCCCCGATATACAGCGCTGCACCTTCTGCTGCAAATAATCGAGCTCCCGCTTCCACGTGTCCCATCCCAATGGCTGGCGGTGGAAGAGGAAGGATACTTCGAGCTTCAGCAAGGAGATGAACTCATTCTGGATGTTCTCCAGCGTCCCTCTTAAATAATCGGCAACCTGATCCCAAGCGACGCTGCCGTCGGTGTTCCGGAACGCCGCATCCTCCTTCCGGGGCTGAATCAGCCAGACGAACAAGGAGTCATGCATGACGAAGCCATTCGCCGCAAGCAGCGGAGGAAGCAGTTCCTTGAACACATTCAGCACATAGCCGTAGCTCTGCACCTTCGTCTCCCACGAGATCTCCTCCTTCCAGCGGGCGCTGCCGACCAGCAGCAGAAAGGGGTTCCCGGCCTGAATCGCCCATTCCCCGCCGCCCTTGGCCATGAGGGCATGTCCCGCTTCCGGCTGCTCCAGCAGCGCCTGAAGCCACTCTCTCGTAAGCAGCGGACGCAAGAATTCCAGCTCCGTATGCGCGTGCCGCAGCACATCCTGCTTCTTCCGCTCTCCATCCAGCTCATCGAGCACACTTTGGACGACACGGAGCAGATGCTCGTCATTCTCGGTCTTCAGGATGAAATGCGAGGCTCTTTTCTTCATCGCGCTGTAAATGTAATTGAAGTCGCTGTAGCCGGTCAAAAAAATGATGCGGCATTTCGGCCAATAGCGCATGATGTCATCCGCCATGTCGAGCCCTGACTTCCACGGCATGTCGATATCGCTGATGACGATATCCAGCTTCGTTCTTTTCATCATATCCGACGCTTCCTCGGAGCCGTACGCCTTGCAAATATCGAGCTCCTCCTTGTAATGCGCAGCAAGCAACTGCGATAATCCCTCCACTACGATGGCGTCGTCATCGACGATCAAGATACGGTACATCTTCAGACCCTCCCTCTGGATGTGCAGGCAAGAGTAGCTCAATGCATAGGCCGCCCAGCCGGCTCCGGCTCGCCTTCATGCGGCTCTTGCCGCCATATCGGAGCTGCAAGCGGTTGCATACATTAATCAACCCTGTCTTCTCGGTTACGGCAGCCGGGTTCGCGAACTGCTTGTTCAATGCCTCAATGGTCTCATCGGTCAACGCTTTGCCGCTGTCTTCCACCCGAATCGCGATCTCTTCCGCCTCGTACTCTACCGCAAGCAAGCATGTCTCCCGCTTCCTCTCCCGCTCGAACGCATGCTTGAACGCATTCTCGACAATCGGTTGAATGATGAGCCGCGGCACAGGAAGCTTCGCAACGGCTTCCGGAAGCGGCTCGATGGCGATATGGACGGAGCGCGCGAAGCGGATGCGCTGAATGTCGCAATAGACCTCTGCATGCTCATATTCCCGCTCCAGCGGCACCTCATCGCTTCCGCTCCGGGTGATGAATTCATAATAAGTAGCCAGCTTCAGCGACAACTCGGCCGCCCCTTCCACATCCTCCGCCCGGCACATCCGGTACACATTATAGAACCCGTTATACAGAAAATGCGGATTGATCTGGGATTGCAGCTGGCGCAGCTCCGATTGCTGAAGCAGCAGCTTATGCTCGTAATTGAGCTGAATCGAAGCGCTCAATTCGCTCCGCATCCGGTCGAAGCTGTGATTCAAGTAGGTAAACTCATTGTTGGGGAATGTGGAGGCGGCCGTCAACTGCTGCGGATCCATTTCGATTTTGCGGAACGCGCGAATGAGATGGCGCAGCGGCTTATGAATCATCTGATTGACCGACATGGCAAAAATGACAATAATGATCAGCGCTGCGGCGGCGGCCGCACCGATAAGCCAATTGTATTTGCTGATGACGCCTGTAATCTCTCTCTCGTCGATATAGGTGTACAGCGTGCAGCCCAACGCATTGACACGGTCATAAATGATTAAGTAGTTCATATTATTGTAAGCGATCCGGAAGCTCCCTTCCTGCCATCTGCCGTCCTTCTGCTGCATCATATGCTGCGCAATTCCGCTCTCGATATCGTACCGGCGCGAGGAACTGATAATCGATCGGAAGCGGTCATCGGCCAGGAAGAATCCATTGTCGCCCTGCTTCGGTATCATCTTCTCGGATAACGCGAGCATATGGTCCTGAGGAATCTGGATGTAGGTCGTGATCGTCTCATTTTTCGAGGTCTCGACAAAATACATGCGGCCGTTATGCAAATAAAAAGGCTGCTTCTGCGCCAGCGCGATCTGTCTGATCGCGTCCCATTTGCTGCCCGGAATGAATGGCCGAATCCCGTCCCCGAGCGACACGACACGCCCGGTGGACTCGATGTAGACCGCGGCATCCTGCACGAATTCACTTGAATTGGCCATCGTTTGCAATCGATCTTGTATCCGCCGGATCAGAAGCAGTTCCTCATACTTGGTGAGGGCGTCCGCCTTGAAGCTGAGCTCCTCCAGATTGGCGTCCGTCATGAAGGCGAGATGCTGGTTGCGGATGAACGTAATCTGGTTGTTCAACTGGTCGCGGTAATAATTGACCTTGTCTCGGGTCGATTCCAGAATTTTGGCCTTCAGGTAAGACACCGCATTCATATTGACGGCGATCGTTATCGCTGTCATCGGAATGACTAATGCCGCGAACACGATAATCACCTTCTGATATACCTGCAAGTTCAATCTTTTCACGTATCGAACCTCCTGGGCAGCTAGCATTACCCGCATTATATACCAATTCCGCAAGCCGGAGAGCAGGAGTCTCCCTCCCGCCGGAACAGCGCAAAGAAGCCACACTGCACTTTATTGTACAATGCGGCTCCTTTCGTTGGCTATAGAACCCTTGCCCTTACTTCCCGGCACCCTCCGCTTCCGCATCATCCGTCTCATAGATAGAACCGATGCAGCAGAGCGAAGGATTGAATTTGATTTTAACGAACACTTCATCCTGATCCGATCCTTTAATGAACCGCTGCTTCAGTCTCCCTTCCCCATTCTCGTAGATGAAGGAAATGTTCACGTCCTTGTAACCGCGCACAAAGCTGTACGAATACTCCTCCATCTCATAGGAATGAATCCTCGTGTCGGGTTCCGCCTTGGCTTCTGCCAGCCAATCGTTGATAAACTCCTCATGCTCCGGTTCAATGGAATTGAATTCATAGGACAATATATAAGGCGCCTGGTCAGGCTGCTCGCCGGTTACTCCGCATCCGGCCACAAGCAAGACCATCCCGATGAGCATCAGCTTCATGAATCGCAATGAGTTCATGCTACTTGCCCGCTCAAATGCTCGTGAACAATTTTCCACCCGTCATTACGCTTCACCAAGACGTTCGTCCCGCGTCCCTTGCCGGAACCATACCGGCCATCAATGAACCCTTCCCAATGATACGTATAAATGCAAGCGGCCGAATTCTCGTCTTCCGCAATCCAGACTACGTCCGTAACTGAATATTTCTCCTCCTTCACGGTCTCCCATGCGTTCTCAAAATAACGCTGGATCTCTTCCGGCGTCGTGCATGTCTTGTCCGAGAACCAGTAAACCGCGTTGCTGTCGACCCATTTACCGACATTCGAGAAATCATGACTGTTGGTCGCTTCAATGTATCTGTCTAGCGCATTTTTGTAGCTCATGAATGTCTCCCCTTCAATTATAGTGCCCCTAGTATACAACATTTCCCATCCGCCTGTCTCCGGCCTTGTCAGCACTTTCTTATAAAAAGTTGAGGAATTTCCTGATAATGAATAATTCCAACATATGGTGCGAAATCTACAGTATAGAGAAAACGATCATGAGAGGTGGTTTCGCGCTATGTTTCATCCGGCAGGGGAACTGGTGCCGCATTCATCGTTCCTGTATGAGGCGGCGGCCGTTGTATTCTTTTTTACTGTCTACTCGTTATTAGGCTGGTTGCTGGAAAATGTGTATAGTCTGGCTACGACGCGCGTCTTTTTCAAGGATGGGTTTCTATGGGGGCCGTTCAAGCCAATGTACGGCTTTGCGCCGCTGCTCGTTGTCTCTTTTGCCAAGCCAGATACGCATTGGACTGTCGTCCTCTTGCTCTGCTTCCTCGTGCCCACCTGCGTGGAATATGTGAGCGGATGGCTGCTTCAGACCTTTTTCGGGCGCCAATGGTGGGATTACTCGAACCTGCCCCTGCAGCTTCACGGTCATATTTGCCTGTCCTATTCCCTATGCTGGGTCTTCCTCTCCTACCTGTGCCTGCGGTGGATCCATCCTGTTCTCGTCGCCGTCTATCGGGCGGCTGAGCCGTACTGGCAATGGCTGTTCCCGGCTGCCGTATTGTATTTCGCCATGGAGCTGCTGTTCGCTATCCGGCGCCACTCGCCGCAGGACGAATCGGCGGAGGAACAGCAGCCGAGCCCGGCCCCGTAGCCGTCTGCCGCGCCGGTCCTCCGGCGGCTGGCTTCCATCCCGGTCCGTCTGCCGCGAGATGCGCGAGCCAGTCGCAGGAACGGCCGGGGCAACCGCAACAGGAGGGGAACAACGGCCTGCAGCGATCGCTGCAGGCCGTCTATCTTCCGGATGGGATAAGCGGATTATCTTGGCATAACAACGCTAGGTCCGGCCCTTCGTTATACTCCTTGTTGCCCTGGCGGCAATACGCCGCGTCGCCTTCGTATCTGAAGCCTCGAGCCAGTCATCGCACAGTCGAAGCACCCATTCCGGATTCGTCTTGGCAGCGTCGTTCAGCCAGTTCCCGACGGAATCCTGCACATACTTGACCGGGTCGGACTTCACGGCTTCAAGCAGCGGCAGCCCAAGGGCGGGATCCTGCTTCAATGCGGCAATATGCTTCGCCCACACCCCGCGGGGACGCGTCGCTTCAATGGCGAATCGGCGGACGTTCGCATCCGCGTCCTGCGCCCAATCGCCCAGCAGACCAATGGCCGCCTGCAATTCACGAGCGATCGGCTCCCGCACAGCCATCCACGCGATCTCCCGCACGCCGAAGTGGGAATCCGCGGCGAACGGGCGGATGCCCGCCAGCTTGTCCTCAAGGCGGAGCCGCTGATCGAGGCCGATGACATAAGCGGCCCAGCAGCGAACGCTGTCTGACCGGTGTCCGGCCAGTTCGCCGAAAATTCTCGCTCGGTCCTGAGCGGAGACACGCTCCATCAGATCGAGCCACCCTGCCGCAACCGCCGGGATAACGGTCATCATCTTCCTTTCGCCCAGACGGGCAAGAGGAGACATGATCGCCTCTAACTCAGGCTCCAGTCCATGCTCTCGAACGATCTGCCCGAGCAGCTTCTCGTGATCGACCGCAAGCCATTCCGTCAAGTTGACAGTCTCCAACTGGCCGCGGTGCAGCAGCTCGAGCACCTCCGGCGGAATGTCACCCGCCCGGCGCGCCCCGGTCCGCTGCATAATCGCCTCGGGTACAGGGCCTTTCGTTTCTTGCTTCATCGGTATTGTCCTCCATATCGTATAAGATTTCCATGTCTTTACGATACGTTTTGTCGAATGATAAAAGATGTAATCCAGCTTACAACTTCCGCTTACCCGCGCTGTCTCTCCCGAAGCTTCTCGCGATGAATGAAGATCGTCTTGAATCCCGTCTTGATAACTCCCGCTGCCGCGAGCTCCTGCAGCGACGCCGTAACGGCTTCCCGGCTGGCGCCGACGAGATGCGCGATCTCCTGCTGCGAGATCGAATAGTCGATCCGGTAATAATCATGATCGTCGATCAGACCGAATTGATCCGCCAGCTTCAGCAAGGCGTATATGATTTTATCTTGCAGATTGCCAAGAGCCAAATGCTGCGCCAGATCACTCATCCCGATGATACGCTCGCTCATTACCTTGATGAGATTAAGCATGAACCGGGGGCGATGGATGATGAACGATTCGAACCGTTCTTTATCCATCAGGCAGATATCGCATTCCTCCAACGTCTCGATATACAGATATCTCGTGCCGAACGAGATGAGATCCACTTCCCCGAATACATTGCCCTCGCGCAAAATATCGAGAGTGAACTGCTTGCCCTCGGCCGTCAGCTTGAACAGCCGGATCGTTCCCCTCTTCACGAAATACAGCCCTTGCGGACTCGAATCCGGCGTTTGAATAAATGTATTCTTCCGGATGGTCGTAATCGAGGTTAATTGATCCATCTCGATCAAATCTTCTTCGGACAGGGAATGCAGCAGATTAAACTGCGATAAATATTTAATGTTCTCCTGATTCGGTATCATTCCAGGTATCCTCTCATTCCGTTTTCAAATGCTTCCCGGTCGTTATGCTCTATGCCGTGCAGCGCTTCCTGAAGCGTCGCGGAGAGAACAACCGATAGGCCGGTGACGGCATTACATTTCCTATCATACATAGTGTGCGTCTGGAATTTCAAACCAGGGAGCCGGCAATCGGTACGTTCGTCAGCGGGGAGAGTAACCTTTGGTTCAAACCAATAACAAAAGGACGGCACTTGGCCTCTTGAAGCCCGTACCGTCCCGTTTCCATGTTAGCGAATGGCAGTCTCCCGCTTTTCCGTATCAAGAATTTAGTTCATTGCCAAGAATGTCATAGAATGAGTGCGAAGCGTGCCGTTCCTTCCACGGAGTATGCCCGCATCGTGGGAGCAGGATGCAGGTTACGCCGTTGAGCACATCCGTCAGCGGGGCGAATACGCCCTGATACGGGTGCGGGTCATGCTCGCCATGGATGGCGACGACCGGGCAGGCGATGCGCTTTCCGTGCTCCAGCAGCCGCCCGGAACTCCGCAGCGCGCTTGCTTCGGCCCAGATGCGCTCATGCTGATCGGCATTGACGTGAAGCGGCTCCGCCTTCGACGCATCTTCCAGCGGCTCGTATGTATCGGCCTTGGTCATGAGCTCATCCAGCCGCGTCAGATCCGGCAGGGCTTCCCCTGCGCCGAGCCTCGACATCATGGCGTTCCATTCGGCCCGTTCCTCGCTGGACAAGCGCTTCATTCTTGTGCTCATGATCTCCTGGGCATAGGCTTCTTCGAACGGTCCGCTCCCTACGAGAATGAGCTTGCGCACCAGCTCGGGATGGCGAGCGGCGAAGATGAAGCCGAGCCAGGAGCCCCAGGAATACCCGATGACAGTCACGGGAGGATGACCTGATGCCAATAACTGTTCCTTCATTTCCGTGACCAGTTCCTCAATGTTGTACTTCGTCTGATGCAGCTCCAATATTCCGGCATACCTTGATAACGCCGCGGCTACGGGAGCCATCTCTCCCGCTGCCCCGGGCCCGCCATGCACCAGGGCGACCGAATAAGGGGCGGAGCCATGGATGCGAATCGAATTCATGTGCTCACCGCATTTCTGTTCAAGTTCACGAATGTAGCCCGCTGATGTAGAAATTGTACCTAATCGGGGCGGCCTTCGCAACGGCCCAGCTGCGGCGGGATCACCACCCCACCCGGTCCAGCACCCAGGCTATCCAATCCGTTGGATTGATCTTGCGGTCCATAAAAATGCTGATCCATACGATGCATCCGAGGACAGACAAAGCGGCGAACAGCCCGACCTCACGGCGCGGCGTACGCTTGCGCAGCTGAATGGCTAGTGCGCCGCCCCCGGCCGCCAGGAAGATGACCAAAAATCCGATCATGCCGGTGTCTCCTCCTCTCCCTCCCGCCGCTTCCGAATCCAGGTCAGTACGAGCAGCATCAGCGGAAGTATGACTCCGAACAGACTGGCAAATTCGAACATATACCGCATTCCCCATTCGATATTTTCCACGACATTTTCTCCGGATGTAAGCGCGAGCCCTGAGATCAGCAATAAGAGCGGCAGCGCAATCCAGGTTCTGTCTTGCAGCCGGAATAACTGACAGATTCCCGCCACGGCGCAATAATAGGCAATGCACAGCTTAATAAAAATCCATATCAGCCATACGATGACGATGGTCGTCTCTACCCGTTCAATGAATTCCGCGATGCGCACCTCCTGCACAATGACATACAGCGGGTATAAAAAATGAGATGCTCTCGTAACGCCGAGCACGCCGATCGTTACGAAAAGAATGCCGCTCAGCAAGACGGTAGCCAGGACAAGGCCAAGCAGAAGACCGGACTTTATCCGGGTCTTGACATAAGGAACAATCATCATGAGACAGACAACCTCCAGATAAGGAAAACCCATAAACGCTCTTGTCTCCTTCATCGTCTTCCACACGTTCATGGTGAACATCGGCTCGAATCGTTCCCACTTCCATTCCGCCAGCGAGAACAAGCAAATCGCGATCAAGAGAAGCACAAGAAGAGGAGTGCACAGCTCGTTCACGCGCGCGATGCTCTGTATCCCTTTGATCGAGGCGTAGCACACGACAGCCAAAAACATCAGATGGAACATCGATATCGGGGACCTGGGCATGAGCGCCGTCTTCATGAAATCGCCCAAATTGCGCGTGACCCAGCTAGCCGTCTCGATAAAGAAGAAGATATAGAGGACGGCAAAGAACCCTCCGATCTTATTCCCGGCGACCTTGGTGCAGATTTGCACGATGCTTAAGCCGGGATTGCCTCTCGCCAGCATCAGCCACAGGCAAGCGATCAGGATAGAGGCGCCTCCCGTCCACAACGGGATGAGCCACGCATCCTGACGAGCCGCAATGATGAGCCTGCCGGGGCTCAGAAAAAAAGCGGTGCCGATCGTAAAATTGAACACCAGTAAAAAGAACTGCCACCCGCTAATGCGTACGTTCTCCATCGTTATCCCTCTTCTTGTAAGGATTGATCGTATTTCCAATCGTATTGATGGTGCTCTTCACAGACAGCTCCAGCTTCGCATTCTTCCACAGTTCCTTATCCCGCTTGGCCGCAGCCCACTCTCTTCCTTTACTGCTCCGGATTTGCGCTTCAATTCCGAGCAGGTCCCAGCCCTTTTGCTTGGTCTCATCAAAAAAATCAGAGGCCTGTTTTTCCACCGCCTGCTTGAACTTCAGCTTGATTTCTTCCATATTTTGCATCGTTAACGGCTCATTCTGGGTATTGTTCAAAATCTGCATTTCCGCGTTAATATCCATATGGAGCACGGGTCGGCCGGATACGAGCGACAGCTGCCTGCGCACCTTCGGTTCAGGGGCCTGGACATCGACGCGCCGTTCATTGACGAGCAGCGATTGATACAGAATGCCCATCTGACCGCTCAGCAAGTAGTACCATGTCATCTCCGAATCCTTCAGCTTCCCGATCATCCGATCCTGCTTGAATACGGCGCCTCCTTTTACTTGGAAATTCCCCTCATTAGCATCGATGCTGTCGAATCTCTCTGCCGTCGGGGCGGACGGTAAGGCGGACAAGCGAATGACAGGCAGGACGGTAAGCTTGAAGTTTTCCATATTTTCTGCGAAATCCTTCGCCCTCGCCTGCTGGCTTGACTGGTCCGAATATCTGGACTTGAGTTCAAGAATGGAGCGGCCGGCGCGGCCCGGCAGCCGTTCGATCGGAATATACGTGTTCATGATGTCCGACAGCGGCGCATCGGTGACGAACAAATAGATGGTAGATCGGCGATCCGGCTGCTTTTCAAAAAAATTGATCAATTCATTCATTCCCGCTTCCGCAAACCGCTCCGTAACAATCACCCCCTGATAATGGTCGTAGAACGGCCGCCTCGGGATGATGTCATACAGATTGTCGGTGATATCTCCCGGGGTAAATGCCTCGATGCGGTAGGTGTAAACGGGAGCTTTCATGCCGCCCCCTTTCTGCGTCGCGACCCCCTCAGGGTTGATAACCTGATAAGAAATCGTATACTTTCCGTTATCCGGATCCCTGTCCATCCCGACCAGATTGACGATCGCCAACTCGTTGACCTCGATCATATCCCAGCAGCCGGCCAGACAGAGGCAGCAGATGCCGATGATGATTCGCTTGCCTGCCTGCAAAATGGTATTGAGCCTCATGCACCTCACCTTTTTTTCCGTTGCGTCTTATTCATGCGGGGGAAGGTCGTCATCGATGGCCGCGGGACGCGCACAAGCACATCCTTCCAGTCGGAGACGAACGTCGGCGCCACCGGAGCAAGATACGGCACGCCGAACGACCGAAGGGAGGCAAGATGGATCAGGGTGAACAGCACGCCGCATAATATCCCGAATCCCCCGGAGACGGCAGCCAATATCATGTAAAAATATTGGAGGAACCGCTGCGTAATGCCGAAGTTGTAAAATGGCGCGACAAAGTGGGCAATCGCCGTGATGGCGACCACGATAACCATCGCGGCGGACACAAGGCCTGCCGTTACGGCCGCTTCGCCGAGGACGAGCGCTCCCACAATCGAGATCGCTTGACCGGCAACCCTCGGCATCCGCAATCCTGCCTCCCGCAGCACTTCAAAAATGGTCATCATCAGAAATGCCTCGATAAAAGACGGAAATGGCACGCCTTCCCGCTGCGCGGAAATGCTGATGAGAAGCGAAGGGGGAAGCAGCCCTTGATGATAGGAGGTTACAGCGATATAGAGAGCCGGAACAAAGACGGCCAGCATGAACGCGAGAAACCGGATCCAGAGCAAAAACGTGGCAATATCCGCCCGTTGGTAATAGTCTTCCGGCGACGTGAAGCTTTGCATAAAGGTAAACGGTCCGATGAGAACCAGCGGACTTCCGTCCACCATAACGGCGACTCTCCCTTCGAGGAGATGCGATACCGCCACATCCGGCCGTTCCGTCCTTACCATGGTCGGGAAAATCGTCATGGACTTGTCCTGAATCCACTCCTCCACATACGTGCCTTCCAGGATGCTGTCGGTATGAATCTTGCCTATCCGGGAGCGGAATTCGTTGACGATTCCTTCGGGGGCGAGCGATTTCATGTACAGCATGATCACCTTCGTCTCCGTTGCGGTGCCGATGATCATCTGCTCCAAGCACAAGTCGGAGGTGCGGATTCTTTTCCGAATCAAGCCGATGCTGATTCCGGCATCCTCATTCAACGCCTCCTGCGGCCCGCGCACCGTCGTCTCTGTCTTCGGTTCCGCTACGGCGCGATGCTGGAACTTGGCCACATCCAGCACAAGCACATGCGTCGCCCCAGGAATGACAAGCAGACATTGGCCCTCCAGCAGCCGCTGCGTGCAGGTTGCCAGATCTTCGGCAACGGAAATCGTAGCGATGGGAATTCGCCGCTTCACCATCTCTTCTACATTCGAGTCTCCATCTGAAGGAGGAGACAGCGGCTGCTCGGCAAACATGCGAAGCACATTATCCTCAATTTTGTTCTTATCCACCAGCGTCTCGAGAAATAAGCATCGTCCTTCCAGCTCTGGCTGCTGAATCACGAACGAGTGATCAACCAGATCGGGCGGATGTCCGAGGACGCTTGTCAGCCGATCGGCGAACTCGTCAGTACGGGATGAATCGAATATCGGATTATCGGCGTTTATGCGGGTGTGATGGCTCATGGACTGCCCTCCGGGTAAGATATAGGACTCCGTAATTCACTCGATTGGTTATGCAAACAAGCGGCGCCATCCTTTTTGATAATAAATTGCCGGTTGAGTTAGGAATTTCATTGGAAATGGCGTCGATTCTAGTTTGATCATTTCATCTTTTTTTACTACACCAAAAACGCAAGGGCATACCCTTGCGTTCCGAACCATCGTTTTCGCCTCCAGCGTACTACAAAATCACTATTGACAAATAATTATTTTTATGATAT
Source organism: Paenibacillus dendritiformis (assembly GCF_945605565.1). Lineage (NCBI taxonomy): Bacteria > Bacillati > Bacillota > Bacilli > Caryophanales > Paenibacillaceae > Paenibacillus > Paenibacillus dendritiformis. The sequence goes on from NZ_OX216966.1 coordinate 4,266,925, forward strand.
AATAAAATATTTTATTGTTTACAAAAGGAATATTCATCTGATACGATGTGTGTGAACATTGGATTGGAGGAGATATTAATTGACAGTTGGCAAGAGTGGAATTTACATGCTCACGATTTCCGCGGACATGATGGGACGCGCCGTGACGATTCATCCGACTGTGCTCTGGGATGAGGACGAGCTGGTATTGGTGGATACGACCTATCCCGGTCAGCTTCCTCTATTGACTGCCGAGGTGTCTCGCGCCGGCCTGTCCTTCGATCGGTTGAGCAAGGTCATCATCACGCATCAGGATCTCGATCATATCGGGAGCCTGCCGGCCATCGCAGCACACTTCGCCCCCCAGGTCGAAGTGCTGGCCAGCCCGATCGAGAAGCCGTTCATCCAAGGAGAACAGCAGCTGTTGAAGCTGACTCCCGCAGCGATAGCGGAAGCGGTCAGCTCTCTGCCTGCCAACGTACCGGAGCAATGGAGACTCGGATTCAAGCATACGCTGGAAAACCCGCCCACAGGTCCGGTGCATGCTACGATCACGGACAGGCAGCGCTTGCCGATCTGCGGCGGAATCATCGTCATCGGCACGCCGGGACATACGCCCGGACATATCAGCCTGTACCACGAACCGAGCCGCACCCTCATCGCGGGAGACGCCTTAATCGTAGAAGAAGGCCAACTATACGGACCTGATCCGCGATACTGCATCGACTACGCATTGGCGCAGCATTCTCTCGCCGCCCTGCTCGATTATGACATTCAACAGGTCATTTGCTTTCATGGCGGACGGTACAACGGGGACGGCAAGCAGCGAATTGCCGAATTGGTGAAGCAGAAGCGGTAGGGAAGCCAAGAGTTCACGCCAGGGCCCGCGTGACTCTGCCGCCGTTATGCACCATTATGTACGGTTTAGCACTTCCGTCAATTCTTCCGTCATTTGCCGGACAAGCTCCGGCCGGCCGTGGAACTGAGCCGGCGTATTCTGAAATAATTCAATCCGCCATTGTCCTCCGGCGTGAACCGCCACCAGCGTGTGATGGGTATTCACATCCGGGTTCAGCACTGACTGTCCGGGCGGCACCATGCCGGCAATCGCCCGCAATAAAGCGGTATCCGATTCAAGCAAGCGGACATATTTCACTTTCGTCGTAAAAGGAGCTGTCGGGTGATGCTCGAAGATAGGCTGAAGATGCCCAAGTATGTCATCCGGTCCGCTCGCCAGACTGCCGTCGAAGCCGATTAACTCGCCGTTCGCGGCGAACAGCTCCGCCATCCCGGAAGCATTGCGGCTGTTCCATGCATCTATCAATTGATGATACAAACTCTCTACTTCTGTGGTTGCCTGCGCTTGCATGGCGATTCCTCCTCTTTCGTTCGGCAGCCTACATCAACTCTCCTTCGCTGCGTCCTGCTGTACCTTCCCTGCCTGTCATCTCTCTCATTATCGGCTCTATCGCTCTTCGTCATTCCTCACCCGAACCTTGAATCTTGCCTCTACCTCGTCCAAGATTCGCTCGACGATATGATCCACCGGCAGTGAGCCGTCAATGATAAGGTCTGAGTTCGGCTTCACTGCTGACAGCATTTCGGCGTAGGCCATTCTCCCGTCCTGGAGGTAGCCCGTAATATCCTCGCGTACTTCGTCAATGGATCCATCGGAGAAATCCCTTAAGATGCGTCGTGCCAAGGCAATATCGAGCGGCGTATCAATAAAAATGGACAAATCAATATACCCACGCAAGGCGCTGTTCAAATAAGCAAACGGGTAATCCAGAAAAACGAAAGAAGGCGGCGGTTGGCTCTGGAGCATGGATTGAAGATCTCGGGCAAGCGGCGCCAGCTTCCACTCTTCATAATTTGCCCCGTTCTCCACCCATTCGCAAATATCCTCCGGGCAGTCCTCGAACGTATAATCATCAAAATAAAGTGCAGCGGCATGAGGCAATTTTTCCATCAATCTTCGGGTTATCGTCGTTTTGCCTCCACCGGAGACCGCGGCAATGGCGATTACGGGCGGAATCGAATTCGTGTGCACAGCAGAATACCCTCCTGTCAAGTAGGTTGGCCAGAAGCCATTCTATACTATTCTCTCTCCTCCTCCCAATCCCTTGCCTTCCTTAGAAAAATAACAACTCCTGAACACATTTTCCCATAAGAGATGATCCGCTTGTCAACTTTCATCTTGACTTTCCCGCCAACTGGAAGGTGTATCATGTCGTTGCATCTATCCTTAACCAGCAAAGGGGCGCTGTATGACATGGATTACGAAATTTTTGACTTGGGCGATGTATTACTGCAATCGGGGGTGACGCTGCCCAATGCGTTTTTGGCATACAAGACCTATGGAACGCTTAATGCGGAGAAAAGCAATGCCATCCTGTTCCCTACCTCGTTCGGGGACCAGCATTATAATAATGAATGGCTTATCGGGAACGATATGGCGTTAGATCCAGAGTCCTATTTTATCATTATCCCTAATATGCTCGGCAACGGACTGTCTTCCTCCCCGAGCAACACACCCAGCCCATATGATCAAGCCCATTTTCCGAATGTGACGATATTCGATAATGTAGCGATGCAGCATCGGCTCCTCACCGAACGGTTCGGAATTGCCAAGCTTGCGCTCGTCACAGGATGGTCTATGGGAGCCATCCAGGCTTTTCAATGGGGGGCAAGCTATCCGGATATGGTAGAGCGGTTGGCGCCATTTGCCGGTACCGCCAAGACGTGGCCCCATAATGAAGTCTTCATTGAAGGGCTGAGAGCGGTAATTCAAGCGGATTGCGCATGGAACAGCGGAACATACGCCGCGCCGCCGGAGACCGGCCTGCGGACATTGGGCCGCGTATATGCAGGCTGGGGGTTTTCCCAACCGTTTTACCGAGAAGAATGCTACAGAACGATGGGCTACGATTCCCTGTCCGAATTCATAACCGGTTTCTGGGAAAAGAGCTTTATCGACGCTGACGCCAACGATTTATTAGCGATGCTATGGACATGGCAGCATGCCGATATTAGCAGGAACCCGCTGTATCACGGGAACTTGCCGCTTGCATTGCGCAGCATTCGAGCCCGTACGGTCGTTATGCCGGTTACGACCGACCTGTACTTTACTTCGGAAGACAGCAAGTATGAGACGAGCCATATCCCGAATGCCGTATTTCGCCCGATCGAATCGATATGGGGCCATCTGGCCGGCTATGGGCTGAACCCGGAGGATACGAAGTTCATCGATTCCACCTTGAAGGAGCTGTTAGCCGCAGGACGATAACAGCGGAGCCGTGATGCCATCAGCAGATGGCATCCACTTCCATAATCGGCATTTGCGTATCCGTCACATACATCCTGCCGTCTCCTTCCTGACGCGACGCATACACTTCCCTGCTCGGCAGCTCCGGGCTGATCCGGTAGCCATTCCGCTCGATCCAGGCCCCCAGGTCGATGCACACATTGGATTCCGTACCCGGGCGGCTCATATGAGTCACCGAGGCCGCTGTCATCCCGGGCAGCGTCATCGTTGTGAAGCGGTCCGTGTCCGGAAGGAGACGAGGAACCGGGCAGGCAACGGCCAATTCAACGCCGTTCTCCCCTTCCGCATAGCTATGCCATACTACGATATGGCGGCTGGCTGCCGGAAGCCCGTTCCATTGCAAATATTCATCGATTTCGGCGAGCAGGCCGGGAATCCGGACTCTGTTCGTGGCCTCTCTAATGGATACAACCATCGTAGGCTCCAGCTTCTTCACCAGCACTTCATGGCGGGGAAGCTTATCGCCCTCCTGTTCGAGCTGCTTCAGTCTTGCTTCAATCCGAAGCAGACGCTCCGTCTCCGATTGAATCAGGGACTCCACTTCTGCCTGCTTCAGGAGAAGCATACGGCGTATGTCCGCAGCCGACACCTCATCGTGGAGAATCTGCTTGATCTGCTCCAGCGTAAATCCAAGATCCTTCAACGCGAATATGCGCTGCAGACGAAGCAATTGCTCACTCGTATAGTAGCGGTAACCGCTCTGACTGTCCTTGCAGGCCGGCCGGAGCAGTCCGAGTTGATCGTAATACCGCAATGTTTTTGCCGGGACTTGACTTAATTTGGAAAACTCACTGATCTTAAACACCGACATCTTCCCTTCTGACAAGCATTGACAAGCCTATATTCCGAACTTACTATAAACCTTCCTCCTAAGGGGAAGGTCAACCCCCTGAACCGCAATCGGAGCGGGAGACCGAAATAAAGCGGGAAGGCCATCTCCCCGCCCATTCGGCACTGCTCCCGTTATTCTGCGGCGTAGGATGCCGCAGCGGCGGCAAGGTAATAAGCCAAGCCGGTCTGCTGCCCTTCGAGCATTCGGAGATGGAAATCATCCTGAAGGAAAAAACGGGTCTGCGCGGCAAATTCGGCCGCGGACACCGCATGCCCATGGCTGTTCAAAAAGTCGAGGTGAGTCCGGATAACGCGCTGCACTTCCTCGTCATCATGCTTCGTTCCGCCGCGCAGCGCTGCTGCCATGTCTTCCATAAATGCCGCCGCTTCCTGCGCCTGTTCATTCATCTGCGGAACATCGATCGTCCCGCTCTCCAAGATGTCGAAGCCATAGGCCGCCTGCACATGCTCCTGCTGCTCCCTCAGCGCTTCCTCCCATTCTTCCTCGCTGGCAAACCCTGTGAACATCTCTGAAGGACTTATCGGTTCACCGCCGGCCAGGCTGTCCTTAGAGGCTTGCAGCGTCTGAATGATGTTGTCGAGCCGGCGCTTGCGGGCAAGCAAGAGCTCCTCCTGCCGGATCAACATCGTCCATCGATCGGATTCCGCTTCGAGCAGCTCTTTAATCGCTTCCAGCGGGAAATCCAATTCTTTATAGAACAAAATATGCTGCAGCCGCTCCAGCTCCTCCGTCCCGTACAGCCGGTACCCCGCCTCGCTAATCTTCCGCGGCTCAAGGAGCCCGATCTTGTGATAATGATGCAGCGCCTTGATGGTGACATTCGTCAATGACGATACTTCCTTTACCGTGTATAGCATGATGTCCTCGCTCCTTTCTGAATTCAGGCTACAGGCTCCCCTTGGAGGAGAGTCAAGTCCCTTGCCGAAGCCGGATACGAATGATGCAAGCATCCCGCATTCCCTGGTTGACTCTTCCCTTGCAGGAGGACGTAAGATGAGTCCGAATTCAACCAAGGAGGGTATCATGCATGTCCGGTTCAGTGCCACATTCATTTTCGCTGCTTCGCCAACCGTTTGTACGCGCCGTCTTTATGTCCCAATTGTTCTCCCAATGCGGAATCTGGGTTCGCAATTTCGCCGTGCTGCTGTATGTCATGGACATCACCAGCGGCGATGCGTGGGCCGTCTCGATGATCTCCGTGGCGGAATACGCGCCTATTTTCGTATTTTCATTTCTTGGCGGCGTCTTCGCCGATCGGTGGCCCCCCAAGCGGACGACGATCTGGTGCGAGTGGTTAAGCGCCGGTTCCGTTTTTATCGTATTTCTCATGCTCGCTTCCGGTTCGTGGGAAGCGGTATTTGCCGCCGTGGCTTGCTCTTCTATTTTATCGCAATTTGCCCAACCATCCGGCATGAAGCTGTTCAAAATTCACGTCAACGATGCCGAAGCACCCCTGTGCATGTCCTTGTTGCAGCTCCTGTCTTCCGTCTTCATGATCATCGGTCCAATAATGGGAACATGGGTGTACCACCAAGCGGGAATTGAATTGGCCCTCTTCTTGACCGGCACGGCCTTCGGGCTGTCCGCTCTGGCGATGCTGCGCATTCCCCCTGATCCGCTCCCTGCGGACAAGGCCGCCCGCTCGGGCTCTGTGCTTCGCGAGATAGCCGACGGCATCCGCTACGTCGTCTCTGTCCCCATCCTGCGGTGGCTGAGCCTCTGCTTTATGCTGGTCGGCCTCGGGGTCGGGCTCATCTCGCCACTGTCGATTTTTCTCGTAACCGAGCGTCTGGGGCTGACTGCCCAGCATTTGCAGTGGATTACGATTCCTTACGGAGCAGGAGAAATCATTGGAGGCATCATCGCATTCCGTCTGGCGGCCCGCATATCGCCCAAGCGGTTCCTGATGATCGGACTGTTGGTCAATGGAGCCGGAATTGTAGTGTCCGGCCTCTCTGCCGAGCTGTGGCTGACGATGGCCGCGCAATGTCTCATCGCTCTTTGGCAGCCGGCAATCTTCATCGGCAATCATACGCTCGTGATGCAGCATACCGATCAGGCGTACATCGGCAGAGTGACCGGCATTCGCACTCCGCTCATGACGGGAGCGATGCTGCTCGCGATGAGCTTTGCCGGCATCCTCAAGGATGTCTTTTCCTTAGTCGTTATTTATGAACTGGCGGCACTCTGTTTTGTCGCGGGGTTCCTCGTTACGCTTCCAGCCTTCACTACCAACAAGAGCGCCCCGGCCGCTCCCGCCGGCTCCTAGCTCGGCAAAATAGCGGAACGGAAAAAGGGGCTGTCCCATAAGTCATTGAAAAATGAGGAGGGGCAAGACGGGCCAGCGGCGAATTGCGGAGGCGAGGACAGCGGTGAGAATTGACGAGTGTGGAGATGGCGGAAAAGAGGGAGGCAGCGAATCCTGCATATGTGCAGGCTGGTTGAAAACCCCTGTTTTTTCCGAAGGGGTAGAGATGTCCATTTTTCTGCTCAAAACTTGGCACTCAGAATTCTTTCTGCTGAAAGACGAGATCCGCTATATAAAAAATGAAGTGGATAAAATTCCCATAGACTTCTCAACGGCCTGATTTTACGGGATCCAAAAAGACCGCGTCGGATCCTGGGGGCATCATCGCCTTCAGGAAGCATCATTGCCTTCAGGATGCAACATCGGCTTCAGGATGCAACATTGCCTTTTGGAGGCAACATCGGCTTCAGGAAGCATCATTGCCTTCTGGAGGCATCGTTGCCTCCTGAGCTTGAACGTGTGAAGGGAATTGCTGCTATTTTACAGGAATTTCGGCTCAATGAGTCCACATCCCGAGGAATTGCTGCAAATCTACATCATTTTAGGCCCTTTTGCTTCAAGCCGAAGCAAAACGGGTGAAATTCCTGCAGTTTTGCAGGATTACCTTTCTGGTAAAGTCGTCCACATCGAATTGCTGTATTTGCACAGGATTTCGCTTACCGAATAGGCGTGTCTGGAGAAATCGTGCAGTTTTGCGGATTTCGCTTACCGAATAGGCGTGTCTAGGGAAACCGTGCAGTTTTGCGGATTTCGCCTAACGAATAGGCGTGTCTAGGGAAATGGTCCAGCTGCAGGAATTTCTTGAACAGAGAAAACTTCACAAGACAAAGCTGTAATTTCGCAGTTTTTGTGGCAAGTCGAGCTGTGAGAAGCAAGTGGGGTTGTCTCAGTGTAGCGAAAAACTACTCATGGGACAGCCCCTTCTTCATTCGGACCGCTGCCCCTTCGTCTGCTCAGGGGCAAGCTCTGCAAGCGGAAGCATGAACAGGAAGGTCGTTCCTTGCTGCGGAATGCTGTACACCTCGATCGGCGCCCGATGCTGATCGAGGATCGCTTTGACGATGGACAGACCGATGCCAGCGCCGTTCTTCCTCGTCCTGGCCTTGTCCGTCTTGTAAAATCGCTCCCATATGCGTGCGATGTCTTCCGACTCCATGCCGATGCCCTGATCGGAAATTCCGACAGCCGCATGCTTGGCGTCCGCCTTGGAGATCTTCACTGTTATCCGGCTTCCCGGCCGGGAATACTCAATGGCATTCTGCAGCAAATTCACCACGACTTGCTCGATCCGATCGGGGTCGGCAACCACCCACAGATCATGTTCGCAATCCGCTTGGTCGAACACCACTTCATGCTTGCTCAGCTGCGGATCCATTCGGGCCAGCACCTGGCGAACCTTCTCGGTCATATTGAAAGCAACCGGGACGATCTGGAACTGTCCCGCTTCGATTTTGGCGATATCCAGCAGATCATTCACGAGCCGGATAAGCCGTTTGTTCTGTTCCTGCACGATCCGGATATATTTCTCCATCCGCTCGGGCGGTATTGTGCCGTCCAGTATCGCTTCCAAATACCCGTTCATGGACGTTAACGGCGATCGCATATCATGGGACACATTGGCGACGAATTCTTTGCGCATCCGATCCAGGCTCCCCAGGTCTTGCGCCATCTGTTCGAGCGCCCGCGCCAACCGTCCGAGCTCGTCCCGGGAATGAACCGGAATCTCGATCTGGAACTGTCCCTTGGCGATGGCGCGCGAGGCGGCTTCCAGCTTCTTCACCCTTCGCGACAGATGGTTGGAGAGCATGAACGCGAACAATGCCCCGCACGAGAGCATAATGCCAATCCCGATCCAGAGCGGCTCGTTCCATATGCGGACATCCCGCTGGAACAGGTTGGAGGCCGTGAGCAGGACGAAGTCACCTTCACCGGGAACGCGCAGCGTCTGCCCGACGAGCACCGCCTTGCCCCGGCCGAATGTCTCCTCGCCGAAATAGCGGCCGTCCGCAATGCCGGCAAGAACCTCTTGAATGCGGGCTTCATCCAGACGATAGGGTCCCTTCTCGTCTTCTAGCTTGTAACGTACGTTCCCGGTCGCCTGATGAATGATGTACAAGGAGCGGACATGTCTCGGCACGGTCAGCTCCAATCCTGCCATCACCATCTCGTCATTCCAGCCGTTCTGCTTCGCCTCGGTCAGGAAGTGTCCGATCCGGTCCAGCTGCATGCGGTCATCCAGGCGCTGTCTTTTCATCAGATCGCCCTTGAAAAATAACCCGGTGATGAAGCCGAACAAGCCGTATGAGACCACCAGCATAATGAGGAGCAGCACGAAGATCTTGACGAACAAGCCGTTCGCATGCGGCCATCCGCTCCGCCTCATGACGCTGCCTCGAATTTGTAGCCGATGCCCCAGACCGTCACGATGCTCCAATAGGCGGATTCGCCCAGCTTCTCCCGCAGCCGCTTGATATGCACGTCCACCGTGCGGACATCGCCTTCATAATCGGCGCCCCAGACCTGCCGCAGCAGTTGTTCGCGCGTGAACACCTTGTTCGGATGCCCCGCCAATACTTGAAGGAGCTCCAGCTCCTTCGGGGCCAAGGCCACTTCCTGCTCGCGGACGGATACCTTCTGATCCTGCGGCGTGATGCACAGCTCCGGATACTGAATCGAAGCCTTGAACAGGGCCGGATTGGTGCGCCTCAATACCGCTTGCACGCGAGCGATAAGCTCCTTCGGATCGAAGGGCTTCACAATATAGTCGTCCGCTCCGCTGGAAAATCCCTTCAGCTTGTCATAGCTCTCCCCGTTCCCGGTGACCATAATGATCGGAATATCCCCTTCTGCGCGGATTTCTTTGCATACCTGCCAGCCGTCCAGCTCTGGAAGCATAATATCGAGCAGAACGAGATCAGGGGGCGTCGCATCCAGCAGCTCCAGAGCCGCCGCTCCATCCTCCGCAATCGAATGCGTATAGCCGTGCTTGTCCAAATAGAGGGCAATCAATTCCGAAATATACGCATCATCCTCAACGATTAAAATATGCGGTGACTTCTGCACTGCCATTCCTCCTCTGACTCTGCCTGTGCCTGAACGGCCGTTCTCCTATTAATCGTAACGCAGAGCGTCGACCGGTTTCAAATTCGCGGCTTTGTTCGCCGGGAACAGGCCGAACACGATCCCGATCGCGGCGGAGAAAGCGAACGACAGCCACATCATGTCAGGCGCGACCGCGAATGGAATGCCCATTGCCTTGCTGCCCGCATACGCGCCGCCCAGTCCGGCTGCGATGCCCAGCACGCCGCTGATGCTGCTGATCGTGACGGCTTCCAGCAGGAACTGCTGCATAATATCGCGCTTCTTCGCGCCGAGCGACTTGCGGATACCGATCTCGCGCGTCCGCTCCGTCACCGACACGAGCATAATATTCATGATGCCGATCCCGCCGACGAGCAGGGAGATCGAGGCGATTCCAGCCAGCAACAGCGTCATTGTCTGGGTTACACTTCCGAGCGCTTCGATCATATCCGCCTGGTTATACACATTGTAGCTGTTGTCGGACCCGCGGAATTTTTTAGATAACCGGGACTCCAGCTCCGCCATAATGGAATCGGCCTGTTCCGTGTCCGCGAACTTGACGTAGACCGTTCGAATCCCTTTCGACTGCAGCAGCCGCTCGCCTCTCGTTAACGGAACCCAGATCTTATTGTCATTGCTCCCGCCTATCGAGCTCCCCTTCGATGCCATGACGCCAACAATGCGGAAAGAGATTCCGTTCAGCGATAGCTGCTGCCCGAGCGGATTCCCTTGCGGGAACAAGGTCTCCGCCGCGTCCGCTCCGATGATAGCCACCCGCTGATAGAGCTCGATATCGATCGGGAGGATGAAGCGCCCGCTCTGCACGTGATAGTCGCGGACCGCTTCATATTCCGGTGTAATGCCTTCCACTTGCAGATTCGCGTTGTTCGTTCCCGCTTTCGCCTGGACGCTGCCGTTAATGAACGGAGAGACCGCCTCGACACCGTCAATATCCTCGAAGGCCAGCGCCTCCTCCAGCGTGAGCGACGATACCGCGCCTCTTCCCGTTATCGTGACCGAGATCAGATTGGACCCGAGACTCGCCACCTGGGATTGCACTTGCTTGGCCGAGCCTTCGCCCACCGAGACCATGATAATGACAGCGGACACGCCGATGACGATGCCCAGCATCGTCAGCAGCGTGCGCATCTTATTCGCTAATATGCTGCGCCAGGCCATCTTCCATGCTTGCATCCATGTCACGGGGCGAACCTCCTTACGACTTGAATGCGCCCATCCTGAATGCGCACGACGCTTCCCGCTTCCTCGGCCACATCCGGATCGTGGGTAATCAAGACGATCGTGTGGCCTTTGCGGTTCAGATCTTTCATAATGGCGAGCACCTCAAGTCCCGTCTTCGTATCCAATGCCCCGGTCGGCTCGTCCGCGAGGATGACCGGCGGCTCTCCGACCAACGCTCTCGCGATCGCGACCCGCTGCTGCTGACCTCCGGACAGCTGCCGCGGCAAAAAATCCAGCTTGCTCTCCAGCCCGACCTGCGTAAGCGCCTGCACCGCCAGCTCATGCCTTTTTTTGGCTGGCATGCCGCGGTAAATGAGCGGAAGCTCCACATTTTCCATCGCAGTAAGCGCAGGCAGCAAGTAAAAGCTCTGAAAAATGAAACCGATCTTCCGGTTGCGAATATCCGCCAGTTGATTGCCGGATAACTTGCTTACCTCTTGGCCGTCCAGCCAGTAGGTTCCGCTCGTAGGCGTATCGAGGCAGCCCATCATATTCATGAGCGTCGATTTGCCGGAGCCGGACGGGCCGATAATGGCCATCATCTCGCCCGCATAGACGGTCAGGCTAACCTCGTTCAGAGACAGCATCTCTTCGCCGCCCATCCGGTAAGCCTTGGACATGTTCTCGATATGTATTACCGCCTGCCTGCTCATCAGCCGCCTCCTCCAGGCATGCGGATGTTGCCGCCAGGGAATCCGGCGTTGCCCGGGGAGCTTCCGTTTCTTCCGCCGTTGCCGCCGAAGCCGCCCATTCCCCCGTACGAGGATTGCTGGCTGCTGTTCGCAGATGCGCGCACCGTAGGCAATACGACCATATCCCCTTCCTTCAGGCCGCTCACGATTTCAAAATAGGACTCATTATTGATCCCTGTCTCCACCTCGGTTAACTTGCCAGCTCCTGCACTCGGAACACCAGTCTGTCCCTGGCCGGCCCGAGCGGCGGCTTCTCCGTCAGGACGTGCCGCTTTATTGGCACTATCCGTTCCGCCGGCTTGATTCTGTCCCGTTCCCGACTCGCGCTGCCGTTCCGACCGGTCCTGCTGCGGCGCTTCCTCGCCTGCATCGTCGGCTTGATCCGACCAGACCGTGACGTACGACTTCCCGCTGCGCTGGGTAACCGCTTCGATCGGCACCAGCAGCACATCCGATTTGCTGTTCACGTCGATCTGGGCCTGGACCGACATCCCGCTTTTGACGCCTTGGCTTGACGATAATTGAATCGTGACATCGAATACGGATACCCCGCCGGAAGCCGTGCCTTCATCGGCAATCGCGCTTACTGTCCCTTCGATCGAAGTGTCCGCTAGCGCGTCGAACGTCAACGCCGCCTTTTGCTTCAGCTTGATGCTCGGTATATCCATTTCATCGACTTGAATCACGGCCTGAAGCTGGGAATAATCCACGATCGTGGCTATCGATCCGCTTTGGTTCAACTGCGAACCTTCGCTAATGTTCAGCGCCGTCAAGGTGCCGCTGATCGGAGCCTTGATCGCCTTTTCTTTGGCCTGATCGGCCCGCTTTTGTTCCAATTCCTTTTGCGCCAAGGCAAGATCCAGCTTCATGTTCTCAATTTCGACCGCGATGGACGGTCTCGCCGCCTCATCCGCTTCTTTATACTTCGTTTTCAGATTTTCGAACTCCAGCTCCTTCTTCTGCAGCTGAATCTCCTGCTTATCGATCTCGTTCGTCAGATCTTCTTTTTCGAACGTGGCCAGCACCGCTCCTTTGTCGACCCGGTCGCCGACGTCGTACAATATTTTATCAATCTTGCCCGTATCTCCCGACCTCACCTCTGCGGTATTGCGGGCCGATACCGTGCCCGAGCCGCTTACGGTCACCTCCAAATCTCCCTTCACCACTCTCGCCATTGATGGCAGAGCGGCGGTTTGTTCTGTCTTCGGCTGCTTGTACAACCAATAATATCCTGCCATACATAGCGTGATGACAACGACGGCTGTCAGCAGCAGCTTCCATTTGGATCGCATAATTCCCCTCTCCTATCTCCCTTCTCATGCGTGCGGCGCGCTTCTGCCGCGTTCCGTTCTTGCTGCAAGTCTCATTGCCGTATTAGTGTAGCAAAAAACTATGAACAACCTATGAACGCCAAAAAAGCCCCCCGATACCGGGAGGCCGCACAAGTGACATGTTCATAGACGAGAGGAAATAGGGTTATTTAAATAGGCTCTTGTTAGCTCGAATTATATTTTCAATCAATCCTTTTCCCGGAAAGTCTGCTGCCACAATGCCGGTATACTCCACATTGTGATTGGCTATATAATCGGTTGTCAACACATTCGTCCTTCAAATGCAATGGTGCATATCCCGATGAAGCAATCCGTTCTGGGGAAATCCGGATGGAATCTGACCAGCCGGGAATAGTCAGCCCCGTAGCAAGCCGGGGAGCCGATGTTCCCGGGCTGCTGTGCCCGCTAAGGATACGCAATATTACCCCCGCTTAAATAGTTGATGAATTTGGTTTGAGATCCTTTTTGATGGCTTTCATTGGCCTTTTGCAATTGTTTTTTTACATCCAGCCATTTTTGGTATAAATCCCAATTCGTTGAGACGTTATAATTATCCTGGATATCGAATTGATGCGCATAATCGATGCCGATATTCGAACCGGCAACATTGCGGAGGATAACGATTTTTCCTCCTATCTCTCCTAGTGCAGGGTTTGTTATCGTTCCGTTTTTGCTGTCCCAAAAAAAGCCAGGATAGCTATTGATATACCTCTGAAGCGTATCATTGAACACGCGGTCAGACACAGAACTGTGTTCTTGTTTAATGCGTATCAGAACCGTTTCGCTCGGATTCCGCTTCAAAAAGTCTGTAACCTCATTCAATACGTCCCCGAACATGGCATCCAAATAATTGCGGCGTTAAATCCTTCGTGTAAAGCCCCGCCACTCTATAAAAGGCAGGGCTTTTATTTTATATAGCTCCCATGATGATAGGTTCATTCCCCATAGCAAGATTCTCCTGACGATCACAATATCGGACTACATCAAATATAATAGCATCGCATCGTTATTCCGCGCGGCCTCGGCATAATAATCACGAACTTCCTTATAATAGTCAAAAATATAAGGCCATTCTTCCGAAGCGTGCCAATCCCATGAAGGATAAATCTCCAATTGGCTCATCGTTTCCGGATCGAACCGCTCTTTCAGCTCATGTGCGGTTATCTCGGCCATAGCAGACGCAACTTCCTTCACTTCTCCATTTGTCAGATATCGAATCGGTCCGCAGCCTGCGTCTTCCTCCAGTTCTGTGCCGCCCAAAATGACATTGAACAGCGGCAGCTCCCCTTCCCAATCGCTTCCATTTAACAGGTAATGAATCGCATGCCAGGCTTTGTCGATATCTAATGCATGCTGTTCCTGTTCTTCATCAAAAATGAAATCCGTTACACTAATGGCGCTTTCGATCATTCCCTCAAGCGTGTCCATCGAGATGCGGTGCAGCTTCCCGGTCATTCCCATTCGACATACCTCTTTTCACCGTTCGGTCTCCTCGTCACGGCATGTTCCCATGCTCTGCCGCAAAATCGCTTTGGCCCGCTTCAAGCGCGTTTTGACCGTGCTCTCGTTCGCATTGGTGGCGGCAGCAATCTCCGCATTCTTCATATGATGGATATACTTAAGAATGATCACCTTCTGATATTCCGGCTTCAACTTTTTGAGATAAGTATAGATCTCGTCGACAATGATCTTTAGCTCTACCTTTTGTTCAACCGACAACCGACTATCGAAGTCTTTGGCCAGCTCCATATCGAGAACCGTATCTTCGGAGGCGATATCATTCCAGCGGTTGCGCTTGCGCAAATAATCGAGCGAGGTTCTTGCCGCAATCGATTGCAGCCATGCGCCCAGCTTGCTGTCATCATGCAATGTATGTATTTGCGCAAAGGCTTTCATAAATGTTTCTTGGGTGATATCTTGAGCCAAATGGCTGTCTTTAATAATCATGTACGCCGTAGAATAGACGCGCTCATAGAACATTTCGAACATCGAACGTTGATTTTCTTGCATCAGTGCTTCCGAGGACATTACTGAGCCTCCCGCTATCAAATAATACAGAACGCAGATTTCAGTTCATTAATTATCTACCATTCATCAAAAATAACTTCATATCCCCTCCTCTGAATCCTATGAATCATACGATATGGAATTCGACAGCGGAATGTGTCCTTGTTATGAAATGGCATGGATGAATTTATCCTTTTTCCGCATACGCCGGGATGTAACATATCCAGATTTCACGAAAAGCGGGGCCACGATGAAATGAAAAAACACCGCTCCCCCAGAAGATTATAGCAGATATTGCACCGCTGGTCGCATCTCGTAAATATACGAAAAGTCCTTTCCTGGGAAAGGACTGTCGATTGTAAACTACTCTTTGCCAGCAAACAAAAGTTATTAACCCATTTTGCGTCTCATGAATCATCATTTTCTCAGCGAGATAGGATCGATTACAGCTTAATATCCTGTTGGCTTCCTTTGACGAACATATGTCTTGATATCAAAGGATGTATCCACATCATGGATTGTACATATTTTATTGAAAATAATAAGCAGTCACAAGGGGCTAAAGAGATTGAAAACCTTAAAATGTTGATAAAGACTAGTTCTTGGGAACTAACCTTTCAGTGAAAAAGAAATAAGAGAGGCTGCATCATTTCCGCAACCTCCCTCTCGTCACGCATTTGCCCAATGCTGGGGCCGGACATCCCCTCCCTACCGTCTTCTTCATAACTGACGAGACTTAACTTCCCGAAGCTGCTCTGCTCCCCGATTTAATGTGCACCACGTTTTTATCGGCATCCAATCCGGCTCTCACCTTCGTAACTTTATTTTGAATGAAGCAGTAATCTTGAAGTCTCTTGTCCCATTTAACTTCAAATCCTGTAATGTCGATATTGAATAATTCCTTGGCAAGCGGAGCGACCGCTTCTTTCGCCTCTTTTTCTGTAATTTCTTTGTTAGTCGTCACCTTTTTTCCCTGTACATTTTCCATGCTGGTTACTTCCCCTGTCTTGACTTCCACATAAATCATTACCATGTCATCCTGCAACAACCAGTTAGGTTCCAACGTAATATTCCCTTTATTCAGAACCGGACTATTCATAAGCGTAGCTTTCGTCACGTCAATTTGATGATCGAACGCCGTTTTCGCCGCTTCCGTTACTGTTTTTAACAATTTCGGATCAAGCTCTTTCTTGTCAAAATAGATCACTATCCCACTTACGTTCGTCGATGAATCATTTTTGGTCAGAGAGGCGGAGAAGTCTTTTCCTCTCAAAGCATAACTTACGCCATCTTTAAGTTTTTCCTCTTTATCATCATAAGACTGTGACATGCGAACTTCTTTATTAAATACGTATTTTTTCTTAGGATACAGCTCTTTCAGCGCTTTCTGGACTTTATCTTGATCCTCTTTGCTGATTTTGCCGATTGTCGTTTCGCTTTCTATGCTCATTATTAGCCCGAATTCACGCATAAAATGAACACTATATTTTCCATCTATGGATTTAACCTCTACTACGTCGTCCGCTGGATTTTCGGCAACATCCTTAAGCTTAATCTCTTTCCCCGCAAATTGACTTACCGCTTTATGCAGCTTGGCAGCCATCTTCTTGTCTATTTCAACCTTCTTCCCATCCGATTGCTGCTGTTCTTGCTGCTTCTCTTGTGCTGCCTCGGCGCCTGCAGGAATCGGGCCTGCCAATGTTGACAGCATGCTGGATAGGGTCAATGTTGCGATGATAGCTTTTTTTATATTCACATTAACTCCTCCTAAGTAATTACTTGAATATATGCCCACTCTCATCATTTTAGCGAAGGAATTGGAAAAAAACCACAAAACGTTCTATTAATTATAATCAAGAAATCGTTAATAACTTCAAGAAAATATTAAGAAAATCAGATGCGTTTCTTCACGTAATCCGAACCAGGTTAAATAAAATTGCCGCCCCCGAAGGAGCAGCTATGGAGAAAGGTTATCCCAATGCTGGTGCCAGACATCACTGCCCGGATAAGGATTGTTGCCTCTCAACGAGCATCTCGGCCACTTTTTCTACTTGGGCCTTGATGGCAATCGGATCGTACGGCCAGAAGTAATCTCCGTCCAAGTCGAATACCCGGTTATTTTTCACCGCATCCAATGAGTTCCAAAACGCTCCATTACGCTCAAATTGGCCGTCATGGCCCGAGTCGAGGAAAATGTAGTCTCCCGCATATTCCGGAACCTTTTCCAGCGAGATAGATTTGATATCCTCCCGGTGGTCTATCAGTTTTTGAACAGCCGGCGGCGGAGTCAGCTCCAAATGCTTATAGACCGCCTGTACCCCGCGCCAAATGCCGAAGGAATATACAAAGATCTCTTTGTTGAACCCGCCCATTACCGAGACGGTCTCGCCCTCTGCGACGATTCCTTTTATTTTGTTCTTCGCGGTCTGGACCGTCGCGTTGAAGTCTGCAATCCAGGCCTCGGCTTCCTTCTCCTTGCCGAGCATTTCTCCGAACGTTCTTATTTCGTCGCGAGTATCGTCGAAGGTATTGTAATGGACTGCGACGGTCGGCGCGATTTTGCTTAACTGTTCATAGATGGCCGGGTCATCCGATAAGGTGACAATCAGATCCGGCGCCAGCGACAATATTTTCTCCACGCTGCTGGCGTCAATCGTGCCGATGTCTTCGATACCAGAGGTGAGATGTCTGACATGCGGACTCTCGATATCCCACGATGGAGCCCCTACAGGCTTCACTCCTAATGCGAGAAATGTCGCCAAATACCCCTGGGCCACGATTCGTTGGGGGTTCGCCGGAATTTCAATCTCTCCCTTGGCCGTCTTCACGACACGGGTCTTGGCCGCTTCCGCCGGAGACCCGCTGCCGGCTTGCGAAGCTTGCGCTTCGGTTCCTCCGCTTCCTTCCTTCGCTCCTCCTTGGATGCCGCCGCATGCAGCCAGCAGCAGCACCATCGCGATCAAGGCCAGTCCGATAACACAGCCCTTCGCACTTTTCCATCCAACCATGCTTCTCTACCCCTTCGTGAAATAAATGGATATCGCCTAATCAATAATGATTCTCATTATTGATTAGGCTCGTTCATCGTATCAGTTTTGCCCGATGCCGTCTATTTCAAGAAGTTATCTCTTTCGCATGTCTAAATGTTCGCTGCCATGTTTCCCGTGAACCAATCCATCTGTAGCGCAAGCTGCCTTTCCAGCAGCAGGCCATCGGAGCACCAGCACTCCTCCAGATCAAGCGGGTATATCCGGTTGCGCCGGGCCGCCGGGAGGCTGCTCCAGATCGGACTCTCCCGCAGCAGCTGGTTCAAGTTCGACTCGCAATCCCCGCCCTCACAGAACACAACAAACATATGATCCGCAGCATAGTCCGGCAGCTGCGATTCCGTTATAAATTTGTGCTTCCCGGGAATGAGCACTTCCCGGAGCACTTTGTCGGGCGGCGGCAGCTCCAGCATGTCATACAAATTATACGCGCCCCGAACTGTCCGATTCCAGATTCCGATCCTATCCTCCCGAATTTCATACAGGGCCGCCGTCTCGCCCGGCTTCACATGCTTCTCGAGACGCCGCTTGGCCAAGCGCACTTTGTCCAGATAGCGGGTTATCCACTGCTCCGCTTCCCGCTCCATGCCCAGCAGCTTGCCCATGAACCGCGCCTCTTCCAGGCTATCCATCTCCCCCCAGTCCATGGCGACCACAGGTGCAATCGTCTCCAATCGCTTCAATTTGTCCGGAATATTGTAATAGTAGCTTGGGACAAGAATGAGATCGACGTCCAAGGCTTGCAATTGTTCCAGGCCATGCGGGTGGACTACCGCCGGAACATCGCTCAGTTCCCTCCGGAGCGGCCGCGAGTAGAGCAAAAGCTGCGCATCGGCAGCTACCGGCATGATGCCGAGCGCCAGAAGAAGGCCGGCAAATTGAAATGCCGCGATTCGCCTCGGCTTCGGCCGATTGCGGAATTCACCCGGTGCTATGCCGATCGCCTGCTTGAATTTGCGGCTCAGATACAATCCGCTGGCATAGCCGACCTTGGTGGCAATCTGCTGCAGAGTCATGTCCGAAGTGAGCAAGTGTTCCTTCGCTTTCTCGATCCGGATCCGATTCACATATTCGGAAAAGCCCCAACCCGTACTCCGGCGGAACAGGGTCGAGAAGTAACTGCGGTTGAAGCCGATCGTCTGAGCCACGGAGGAACAGGTGATCGGCCTGTCATAATGCTCGTGGATATACGCTAACGCCTCATAAATAGAAGCTTCCTTCGTCTCCTCCTGGCGGCTCCCGCTTCCGTCAAATGCGAGACGCAGAAGCCGTTCCAACAGAATCCTGCTGCGGCCGCTCTCCCCGGACGTCTCCGGCAATGGCAGCTCGGTCATCTCCCGCAGCAGCGGATAGACAAGATAAGGGAGATTGCCCGTTCTCCATCCGCTCTCCGGAAGACTCTCCCTGTCTCTCCAGTACAACAAGCTGTCGTCGCTTCGTTCAGCAAGGCGATAGCAATCGAATTCAACTTTGTAGACATGCGGCGTCTGCATCCCCTTATTCCCCTTATACCGCACCGTCACATCGTCTCCCGGCCTTAGATAGATCATAGTTCCATACGGAAGCGGACAGACTTGGCGGACATGCGCAACCTCTACGAGTTCGGAAGCGGCTAGCAGTGTCGGATAAGCTGCCGTCCACTGCATCGTCTCCTTGCCGGCTTCCCATTGAAGCAGCTGCGCTTCCTGCAGTATGTATATCAAAGTCTCCATGACCTTCCATCCCCCGCATCATTCCGTGTAGCAACTGTGGCCCCGCCTCATTGATACAAGAAATCCCCTGCCATTGATAATGATTATCATTATTATAAACAAAGAAAGCCCTGCAATTCAATGCAGAAGCTGTCAATCCACTGTTGGGTCACACGATTCCAATGAAGTGTGCAATTCAATGTCTCATCAAGTTCAGGCTTTAGCGCCGATTGCAAGGCGCTGCGCTTCATATTCGCTTCTCAGCATGGAGAACATGGCGATATCGACATATCTTCCCTTTTCGAACTCCTGTTGTCTCATCACGCCTTCTTTTTGAAAACCGAGCCGGAGCAATAACCGCTCAGATGCAATATTTTCCGGGTCAATCTTCGCTTCGATCCGATTCACGCCGATGTCGCGAAAGCCGAACGACAGGACACGCTGCGCTGCCTCCGTCATGACTCCGCGCCCCCAATATGGAGGTGCCAAATCATAGCCAAGCTCGGTTCGGCGATGCGCCTTTTCATATTGAAGAAAACCGCAAGTTCCGATCACTTTGGCGGATGATTTATCCTCAATGACCCAGCGCAGCCCGCTCTGTTCCGCAAATATTTCTTGATGCCAATTCCATTCCCGAATGACATCCTGAATCGATTGAAACGCCTCTAGCGGCGTATATCGAACCACTTCTTCAAGCGAGTAGAGATCGAATATATCGCTGCAATCCCTTTCCTCCATTGCCCGCAATAGCAGCCGTTCCGTCTCCAAGCGAGGAAATTCCTGAAATGTAAAAGCTGTATCCATTCCTGACTCTCCTTCTTGATTTGGGTAAAGTTTTTTACGCTCATAAATGTCTAATAACGATAAGTTCAGATAATGCCTATATTAACAGGAAGATTGTAATTTTGCATCCGATAATTTCGAATATGGTCAAAATATGGTCACGATCGGAGCATCCGGGGCTCATCTTTTCCCGAACGCGTCGTACACGGGTCGTCCGCATCTGAGGCAGGTGTACACTCCGCCGCTCCATCTTCCCTTTATGTTGGCCATGCAGCTGCAAAGGCCTGGATCTTTCGGCTTTATATCTCCCGGATCTGTCCTCCGTAATTCTCTATCCAGTCCTTCATTCCGATTACCTC
The DNA here is from genome assembly GCF_945605565.1 of Paenibacillus dendritiformis. NCBI lineage: Bacteria > Bacillati > Bacillota > Bacilli > Caryophanales > Paenibacillaceae > Paenibacillus > Paenibacillus dendritiformis. Next base: position 4,287,623 of record NZ_OX216966.1, read on the forward strand.
GAACATATATCGGACTTAGCACACGCGAATATGCGTTCGCAATTCAAGCAGGAATTATATCCGGTTTCTGGCTGGTAATTCTCACACTATCTTTTTGGACAGCTTGAGTTCAGCACTATCCCCGCAACTTTAGCACAATCATTTAAAGCAATCTCTCATATTGTAATATAGAAAGGAGGTGGCTTGAATGAGACGTCGTAGACCAATCACCATTATTCTTAGACGAGGTCAAAAAGTATTGGTAGTGTGCAAAAGACATTGATGTTCCTATTGGAGACTCCTCCCCGTGTATACCCATAAGAAAAAAAGCCTCGGAGTAATCCGGGGCTTTTGCCGTATTATCATTAGATTATAGCCCATAAAGCCGCATATTAACTTGAAAATAAAAGGCTCTGTTACCGATAAGTGTTGATTTTTCATCAAATTCAAAAAGACCAGTCAATATCTACTGACTGGTCTAATATGGTAAATGAAGATTTAACGGAATAACACTTTTGTAAATATAATAATCATCCAAGTTTATCGCTAACTTTTTTCTTTACTGGCATCCAAATTTCGCTATATACATTTTCCGAGGTACCATTGTGCTTTGTAAAAGAAATTCCAGGTATATCTGCTACTTCATAATCTGAAGAAGGCAACCATTCAGAATAAATTTTTGCGGTAGTTTCTTGAAGCGTAGCAGGAAATGGTCCTTGATTAGGGAAAATTGCCCATAAACTTTCTTCAATAGAAATTTGCTCTAAATCATCGAATGGATTTTCTTGTGTAGTTGCAAAACCAATCATATGAGTTAAGCAGCCTTTTTCTTCCAAGAAACCATCATCAAAATCATAAGATACATTCAAGACTTGATGAGGATATAGATCAGCTAATTGATGCATTTCATTTCTTTGTTGTTCGGTAATTGACTGGGCTAGTTCTAAGATAGCATTATTTTCACCTTCGAATTGAATTGGCACTCTTTTCGATACACCTACTATATTAAACTTCTCTTTTTTTTCAATTTTGAATTCCATGGATATTCCTCCCCTTATATCTATAAAGAATGAAAATTTGGGAAATGATTTTTGAATTTTGTTTTTAGTTACTTCTGAAGGTAAAAAACCACTCCATCCACGAAAGGCTCTTGAAAATCCTTCTATAGATTGAAAGCCATATTTATAGGCAATATCTGTCACTTTTGCTCCGTTTATTAATTCAACATTCGCGACTGATAATCTCCTATTTTTGATATACTCATTCAATGACATTCCAGCCATATACGAAAACATTCTTTTAAAATGATAATCAGATAGTCCTACAATTCTTGATATATTTTTTCCAGAGATTTCTTCTGTTAAATGTGTTTCAATGTAATCCATTAAATTATTGAATTCTTGTAACATTCATTTCCCTCCTTTACAAATACATATTATCGTTAAAATTTATTACTCACTCGATATTTTTTATACGGAATTTATCGGAACTTTCCATTATTATTATTGTCACGTAAACAATCATTTCATAACATTCTTTATTAAAATCTTAGCTGATCAAGATAGTTTAGCTTTCCGTTCATTTACTCCATGAAATATGGATTTTGATTCAAATAATGCTAAGGGTAGTTTTTAACCACGCAAATACACGCTCCTTACCAAATTGGTCTAAGCGTTCAATATCAGTACGAATTTGTTCTATCGTAGCCATTGAAACCACCCCACAAAATTGAAGCATCTATACAATTATTACAGAACGTAAGTTCTCATTTTTCGAATATCAACACATATCACAAACAGAGCCAAATAAAAAAAGGAGCCCCACCAGCACAATGCCAGTGGAACCCCTTTTCACCAGTGCCTCCGGATTTGTAAAACATTAACACCATTCATTACGTGTCCTGCGGCTCAGTTCCGAGTTGCGCAACACTCTAGGATGTATTGATTACGCTCGTTAATACTCCACGACTTCCTTCTTCATATCTTCGATGCTCGCTATATGTTCCAGCTTCTCATAGGGAAGATGCAGCACCATCCACTTCACCGCTCCCCCGCTTCCCGCGCTCTCTTCCTTCGTTTCCTTGTCCCTGCCTCTGACGAATATCTCCACCTCCCAAGGCGCTGCCGCGATGTCCGGCACGACGGCATATAATTCCTGCCATAGCGCTTCGGAGATTGAATCTGTTCGAAGGTGCATTTCCAGCGTATATTCATACTTCGGCTCCAGAGGGATCGCCACACCATTGTCATCTGCGGCAGAACTGGTGCCACTGTCTATCGGCATCGTGAAGTAGGTGGTCGTTACCGCGATGGACTCAATGTCTTCCTGCGCATAGAGCTTCGGATACCGCTTGCGAAGCTCATCATCGATTCGTTGCTCCCAGTAGACCATACTATAGTTATCTATCAGCCTTTCTCCCCTGCCTTGGATCGCCTCATCATAAAAAGTCTGCTTGGTTACGTCAATGATCCGATTTTCGGTGTCATGTATGTTGAACACACTGGCCGTATATTCACGGAACTTGAAGTTGTAAGAGCTCCCGGCAACCGCGGCATCCATATTGTACTTGGCCTTCATATAGGTGACGGCTTCCCTCTTGACTTCCGCATGCTTCCACGGATATCCATTGAACTCGGTATATGTATAAAAGATGAACCATCCCGCCAAACTGATCATCATGATCGACAGCATGATCACCAGAATCTTCTTTTTCTTCATGAACCTCTTCTTCCTCCTCCACCGAAGTTCCTAATGCCCTTGGTTGCATCTCACGTTCTTCTATTGGCGAACCCTGACAGGCTGGCTGCACCGCGCGGAGCATCTTTATAGCGTCCTTCAAGTCCTTTACATTCTCGTTTTGATTCCTTTCATGATTGTCGCGAATCTGCTTTCCGTTTCTTTGATATCTCCTTCTCTCTAATCCTCGTGCTTCTCTTGATCCACACCAAGAAAACCTCAACTCACACTTTTCCCAGTATCTTGATGCGCCTTCTTCATCGTAGCGAATCCGGTATTTGATGTAAAGATGATTTTCCGCCTCCTCGTTGCGCTGCCAAGCCCATCCCAAGCCGCCACATGCGGCCCGAAAATTTTGGTGAAAACGGAAACATTCTGCCTCGACGGCAGAACCTACATCAAGAAACACTACTCCCAAACCTGCAAGTATGACAACGGCAAAACGGTAACCGAAAAATGGGTAGAAACGGATTCCCGTAGCGGATGCATGGTCCAGAACTAATGCATTAACACATACGATCTCTATCATCATAAAAATTAAGCAGCTCTAACGATTCTCTCCATAGTCCTGGGAAGGACTTGCCGGATGAATCGCAGAGCCGCTTTATCATGTCCATGCAGCTATGAATTTGCGCGGTTCAATCTGAATTGTTCGACGTCGTTCAGCGTTGGCAGCGAAGGGATCGCCCCCGGACGCGTGACGGTAAGCGCGCCAACGGCGTTGGCGAACCGGACCGCGTCCCGCAAGGAATCGCCTCGTGCCAGCCGAACAGCGAGCGCGCCGTTGAAGGAATCGCCGGCCGCTACGGAATCAACAGGCGTGACCGGATAACCTTCGATTACTGCGCTGCCGCCGTCTTCCACGATAAGCGCTCCTTTGTCTGCCATCGTAATGATAACATGGCGAACCCCGGCGTGCAGCAGTGCCCGCCCCGCGGCTTGCGCGCCGTCAATGGAAGTGGCGGGTATGCCGGTCAGCAGCTCCGCCTCCGCTTCATTCGGCGTCAGATAAGTGACCTGCCGAAGGAGGGAGCCGCTCAGCGGCCGGGCCGGCGCAGGATTCAGAAGCACGGGCACGCGATAGCGGGAGGCCAGTGCGACCGCCTCCTCCGTCATCCCCGGATCCATCTCAAGCTGTATCACCAGGATGGAAGCGGACCGGATCAGATCTTCAATTCCATGAAGCTCCTGACCGGAATAGCGAAGGTTGGCGCCAGGCACGACCACGATCCGGTTCTCGCCGTTCGCCTCCAGCACAATGGATCCGATGCCGGTCGGATCAGATTCGCTGAAGAGGATATGATCGGTGTTGATGCCTTCCCGCTGCATAACCGCCAGCATCTCGCGGCCGAACTCGTCCCGGCCCAGCATGCCGGCCATTGTCACCCGGCCCCCCAATCTTGCCGCCGCCACCGCCTGATTGGCGCCTTTGCCGCCCGGGAAGCGGGCGAAAGCATGCCCCAACACCGTCTCCCCCGCCTTCGGCGCCTGCTCGGCCCGGACGACCAGATCCATCATGAAGCTGCCGATGACTACGATATTCATAATCTGCCCCTCCCTCACATTCCGCTCTTCCGTTCTTGCTGCAGCTGCTTGCCAAGGCTTCCTCCCGGATGATACAAATAGAAATCGTCGCGGTTGAACGATTTGAGCCGAGATATCGTGACCGCAAGCGCGTCGCCGATCGCAAGCTGGATCATGGCGCTCGTCGTCGGTGCGAGTCCCAGATGGTCCGCTTCTTTTTCGTAGCTGTAAGTAAGCGCAATACCGCTGTGGAGAGCCAGCGTCGATTGTCCATTGCTCGTGATCGCGATCGTTTGAGAGCCAATAGATCGTACGATAGCCAGCATATTCAACACTTCCTGCGTCTCGCCGCTGTTGGAGATGAGCAGGACCACGTCCCGCTTCTCGATCATGCCGCTGTCTCCGTGGGCCGCTTCCGCGGAATGGACGAAGAAGGCTGGCGTTCCCGTGCTGGACAACGACGAAGCTATTTTCTTCCCGACATGCCCGGACTTGCCTATCCCCGTTACGACGATCTTGCCTTTGCATTCCCGCAGCATGTCGACAGCAGCGGCATATTCCTCTCCGATCTCCGAGATTAGCCGGTCGAGCGCGCTCGCTTCGTTGCGCAGGCTCTGCCTGATCAGTTCAACGATGCACATCAATTTACAACCTTCCTTCCTAATGAAATAGGAGTTCGCGGTCAACCTTTCAACGAGCCCATCATGACGCCTTTGACGAAATATTTCTGTATAAATGGATAGACGCATAATATCGGCGTCGTCGCCACCATTATCGTCGCTGCCCGGATGATGTCTGGCGTCACCAGATTTTGCGGCTTGGCAGGATCATAGTTGTCATATTCCTGAAATTGCGGCGACCCTTCGATGATGATTTTGCGCAGGACGTTGCCGAGCACCGCCTTATCCTGGGATTGAATGTAGAGCAGCGAATCGAACCATGCATTCCAATGCGAGACGGCATACCAGAGCGAGATCGTCGCGATGATCGGCGTCGACACGGGAAGAACGATGGACAGCAGGATGCGGATATCATGGGCGCCGTCGATTTTAGCCGACTCCTCAATCTCTTCGGGCAGCGACATGAAGAAATTGCGGACGATAATCATCGTGAACGCCGCGATCAGGCCGGGCAAAATGAGCGACAGGCGATTATCCAGCAATCCCAACTCCTTGATCAGCAAATAGTTCGGGATAAGCCCGCCGCTGAAGAACATCGTGAATACGATGATTAACGTATACAGATTGCGGTTCGGTAAATGCCGCTTGGCAAGCGGATAAGCGCACAGCACGGTGAACAGGACATTCATGGCCGTCCCGAACCCCGTCCGGATGATCGTATTGAAATAGCCGGTCCAGATCATTTTGTTGGAAAAAACAATCTTGTACGCCTCCAGCGTCGTTTCCTTCGGCCACAGCTTCAAGCCGTACTGATTCGCCGCGGCCGGCGTGCTGAATGAGACGACAATGACATTAATGAACGGATAGACGGCCGTAAAGGCGAACAATGACAGGAACACGACATTGCAAAGGTCGAATACTTTTTCCCCTGTTGTTTTGCTGCCGATGGTCATGGACATGTCCCGGTCTCCTCCCTACCAGATTCCGTAATCGCTGAACCGCTTGACGATGAAGTTGGTGAGCAGTATGAGCACGAACGCGATGACAGTGGTGAACAATCCTGATGCGGTCGCAAGACCGTATTCCATCTCTTTAATCCCGAGCCGGTACGTATAGGTGCTGAGCACATCGCCCACTTCGTAGACGGCTTCATTGTAGAAATTAAAGATCTGGTCGAAATCATCGGAAATGATGCCGCCGACCGCGAAGATGAACATGATCGTGATGACCGGAAGCAGCGACGGCAGCGTAATGTGGATCATCTGATGCCAGCGCCGGGCCCCGTCGACGACGGCAGCCTCGTATAAGGACGGATCCACGTTGGAGAGCGCGGCCAAGTAGATGATCGATCCCCAGCCTACGCTTTTCCATACCTCCGTGCTGACCAGCAAGGTCCGGAACCAGTTCTGATCCCCGAAGAAAAAAATCGGCTCCAGGCCGAGCGAAGTCAACAAATAATTGACGATGCCCCGGGTAGGCGAAAAAATCTCCATAAACACGCCGGCCAACACGACCCAGGACAAAAAATGCGGCAAATAGCTCAAGGTCTGAACGAACTTCTTGAATAGGATGACGCGAAGCTCATTCAACAGAATCGCCAAAATGATAGGAGCCGGAAAGCCGAAAATAAGCTTATATACACTTAATATGATCGTGTTCCGGAATGCCCGCGGGAAGTCCCGCCCCGAGAACAGCTCGCGGAAGTTATCCAATCCGCACCACGGGCTCCCGAAAATGCCGTCCACGATCCGGTAGTCCTTGAAGGCGAGAATAATGCCGTACATCGGCAAATATTTAAAAATGAAAAAAAAGAGAAGGCATGGGAACATCATGTAAAACAGATAGCGGTTCTTCCAATATGATTTCAGCCAAGCGGCGAATCTGGCCGCTGCCCCGGGCGGCTTGCGGATCATGATGCTGCTCAGAATGCTCACCCTTTCCGACAAGGAAAAACGATCAATCGAATCAGCCGACGATCCATTGACCGTTCTTCCTCCCCCTGTAGTGACTTACTTCAGTGATTGATACCAGTCGTTGGCCTCCTTGGTCAACTGCTCGCCCCCATCCTTCAGCCACTGCTCCACGAATCGATCGAACTCGTCAAGCGGCTTGTCGCCGTTAATGATCGCCGCATACGTTTCCCGCTGCAGCTTCTCGACCAGATTTTTGTAATATTTTGATTCGGACGGCAGCGGCGCTTTGAGCGCATTGGCGATGGAGCCGTCCTCATACTTGAACAGCTTGCTCGTCGCCTCGCGCTCCTCCGGCTTCGACCACTTCTCGGCGAACTCCGGCTGGGCGAACGGCGTGAACGTAATATGCAGGCCAAGCTTCGCCTGGGCTTCGTTCTTGCTGTACTCGTCCTTCATCTTCGGCTGGAGGCCATTCATCTCGTAGGTCTCGCCGATCGTGCCGAACTTCACCTTCATGAACAGATCATAGTCGCTGTACACCGCATCCCAGATCTGCATAATCCGGTGCTTCAATTCCGGATCCTTCGCTTCCTTGCCGAACGCCATATAGACGGAACCCGTCATGCCCGGAGCCGGCACGCCCGCTTGTCCGTTCGGACCCTTGACCGGCTTGCCGTAAGCAATCTCAGCTGCGGGGTTCGTCTCGGCCAGCAGCTTCACGTTATCTCCGCCCGGAAAGCTTTTCTCCGGGTTGGGTGGCGTCCAATGATAGTACGCCCCATGCGAGGAGAGTCCGATCTTGCCGTTGACGAAATCATTCGAAATCGCCCAGTAGCCGCCGGTATTCTCGCCATTCGGCAGCACCCATTCGGGGCTGATCACGTCATCCTTCTTCATCTCCCGAAGCACTTCCAGGGCCATCTTCGCTTCCGGCGTAATGCCGCTCCATACCAGCTTGCCGTCGCGTTCCGTCCAGAATTCCGGATAGATGCCGAAGGCGCCGTACACCTGCTGCATGCCTGTCTTGGACATGCCGTACGTGTCTTTTTGCCCATTGCCGTCCGGGTCGTCATAACGGAAGCGGCGCATCGCTTCCTTCAGCTCGTCAAGCGTCTCCGGCACCTTCGCGATGCCTACCTTGTCGAGCCAATCCTTCCTCCAGGCAACCGCCCAGCCGTATACACCATCGGTGTTCAGGCTCGGAATGCCCATATATTCGCCGTTGCGCTTGACATACTTCCACGCTTGCGGATCATATTTATCGACCAGCTTTTTGTAGTTCGGCATATAGGTGTTGAGCTCATCTTCGGTGAATGTCACGGCGATGCCCTGATCGATGAATTTAGCCAGATCCGCCCCGTTGTACACCGTCATGAAGTCGGGAAATTCGCCGGCCGCCATTTTAGCCCCAAGCAGTTCTTCTCTCTGCGTAACATCGAGGTACCAAATGTTGAACTTGACGTTAAATTTCTCCTCCAGCAGCTTTTTGCTTGCTGCATCGGCATCGACCGGACCGTATTGATACGTCAGCCAATTGATCATAAGCGCTTCCTCTTTGCCGCTGCCGCTCTCATTTTCCTCCACGTTCGGCGGCGCATTGCCCTCCTCCTTCTGGCTGCAGGCTGCCAGACTGATGGCAACCAGCGCGGCCAGCACCCAGATCGCCAATGTGCCCCATCTTCCGCGAACCATAGGACCCCTCCTCATTCAAATGTATGCGAAACAGCAGCTCCGCCAAGCTGGAGGATGCCGCGCCGTTTCCCCAATCGAAGATCGTGAACTCGCCGACGATGCCATCCGCATCCTCCCCATGATGCGCGTTCTCCATCTCGAAGCCGTAATCCCGCTCATGGAAGAAGGGATGCTTCCATTCATACAGCTTCCGGAGAAGCGGATTCTCCGGGCAGTACATCATGTAGAACGACGCCTTCATGGCCCACAGGCCGCGTTCGGCATATTCCCGCTTGCCCGTGGCGGCATAATAGCCGAAGTACGTGAGCGCGAATAAGCTCTGTCTCGCATCGTTCCACTCGTCGTCCGAATTCATGACGCCGAAGCCGCCCAGCGCGGGAATGCCCATATAGGGCGGGTTCCAGACTGACTGATACATGGACAGCTCCGCCAGCGCCTTCTCTCCGTCCTCCAGATAGCCGGCCTGGCCCGTGGCCGCATGCAGCTCCCTGAACGCCTCTGCCGCCCAGTACATGGAGAACGAGCATTGATTGTACAGCCCGCTGCGGCGATCCTTGATGCCGGGCCGCTTCCCTTCCCATTCGGCCGCACAGGACCAGTACGTCTCGAAGTCCTCCCAGCGGCCTTCCGGCATAATGCCGCTGCGGATGAATTCCATCGCCCTCCGGGCCGCGGACAGATAATCCGGATGATCCGTCATCCGGTACAGCCGGGCAAGCAGCCAGGCGTGCATCGACGTCTCCGCGCTATGCCGGAGGAAGGGCGATATTTCGCCTGTTGCCGGATGGATCCAGGCAGGGAAGCTCCCGGACGAATGCTGCACCGAGAGCAGGCGCTCGGCATAAGCTCGCGCATAGTCAAGCAGACGCGGATCCGCTTCCATGTCCCGGTGCCATTTCAGCATCCAGAAGCAGGTCCATGACATGTCGAGCAGATGGGCATATTCGTCATGTCCCGGAGGCCGCCGGTCGGAATGCCCCCAACGTCCGTCTTCCCAGCCGGCCTGATCGTCAGCCGTGAACACGGCAGGGAACCAGCCGTTCTCCCGGGGCGCGGCGAGTGCGAATTCCTTCGCCAGATTCGCGCGCCGGACAAGGTCGGCATCCCCGTTCGCTTCCCCCCACAGCCGATAGCCGTAAGCGCTGCGCAGGCTGCAGAACCACGCCTGGTTCCAGATGCTCTTCCGTTCCCGCCATTGCTCCTCCATCCCAAGCCCCGGCGCTTGGCGCGCCCGCACGATGAAGACGCAGCCGCCGACCATCGTGCCGCCGAGGTTGAATTCCTGCCATACCAGCCCGGCCCAGCGGCGGAACGCCCAGTCATACGTATGCCTCGCATACGGCTCCAGCTCCTGCAGCGCTGCGGTCAAGGACTTCCCGAGTTCCGCCTGGATGGCGGGCAGGGCGGCGGCCGGCCTCGCGAACCGCTCCCACAGCCAGCGGCTGACCGGGATCAAGCTCCGGCCGCCTCCGGATCCTTCCCAGAGCACAACATAGAAGCGGAACAGCTCCTGGCCCTGCTCCACCGGACAGCGGCGCTGCGTCAGCCGATGATAGACATGCCCGGTCTTCTCGTAATGCGCTAATCCGTAAAAGAGCTCGCGCTCCGGCAGGACGAAGTCCATCACATGCGGGATCCGCCGCCAAGCCCCGAGCTGATGCAGATCGGGGATGAGCGCGAATGTGTCCATCCCCCGCTCGAACACGATGGCGGGAGAGCGGAAGACGGCGTCCCCGATGACCATCCCTTCCTCGGGACATAGGTGGGGCTTCCAGACGAGCTTGACGTCCGGCGCCACCTTCATGCGCAGCAAGGCATGTTCCGGTTCGGCGGCCGGACCCGCCCAGCGGACCGAAGCGACCGCCCAGCGCCCTTCTCCGCGATTGGCTGCGTCCGGCTCCGTCCAGGTTACGGACAGATTGCGATCATCCCCCAGCTTCAGCCAACTGCAAGCCCATGCAGGTATGCTGTCCTTCATCGGAACTCCTCCTCTCCATCGTTGATTGATCGCATGGACGGCAGCTGCGGCCAAGCGAGCTCGAGTCCTTCGCGAACGAGCAGCGACTGGAATTCCCCCAGACGCTCCGTATCGCTGCGAACCGCCCGCGGCGGCAGCCTCTGATCCAAGCACCAGGCTGCCAAATACCCGGCCGCTTCCCCGATGTTCCATTCAATCGGATGCAGCCGGTAGCAGCCGTTCGTAATATGGGTGAAGCCTCCGTTCTTGCAGGCGGGCAGCAGATTGTCAAGCCGGACGGGAAGCAGGCTGCCAAGCGGGATCTGGAACGGCACGGTCTCCAGGCCGAGGCCGTCCCGGTTGCCCGTCCGGGGATGAATATCGATCGGATAAAAGCCGATGCCGATCGAATCGGCGAACCGCTCCGCTCCGCGCCCCTCCCTCGATAGAGCGCTTACATGCTGCTCCAGCACAGTGAATTCCGCCCGGATGCGGCGGGATTCCCGGATATACGGATACATGGCCAGGCCATCGGCCGTTCCCGTCACATCGGGCCGCAGGCCGACGCCCGGATATCCGGTTCCGCCGTCGGGTCGGGGCGCATCGTGCTGCAGCCAATACAAGAGCGAGAGACTCAGCTGGCGCGCCTGCTCCAGATGCCGCTCCCGCTCCGGCTCGCCCACCTCGTACAGCGGGCCGAGCCAATAGTCATTCTGCGGCCAATTGACGATCGAGACGCTCGTCTCGAACATGCCGGGGACGAAGAGCAAGCGGTCCGCAATCTGCCGGTACAGGAACAGAGAGAAGCGCTCTTCCTCCGGCAGCAGGCTGAAGCTCCTGTACCGCGGATGCTCCCACGTCCAACTGAACAGGCAATCCTTCTGGAAGGGGGCCTGGCAGGCGCGCCAGAAGTCGTAATCCTTCGGCTTGCCGATCCGGTCGTCCCTGCCCTCCTTGTAGTCGATCGCCATGCAGCAGGTGAACGACTGCATCGTCAGCGGCTCCGGTTCTCCGGGCAGCGCATGGGGCTCGCCCGTCTCCTTCGCCGATTCCACCCCGGTCACATATTCGGCTCCGGCCAGCGGAAGCAGATCCCCGCATTCCGTCGCATCGAGGAAGCAGGCGGCGCGAAGAACCGTCCGCCGTCCGGTCGCCTTATCCCGCACCGTGACGGCGTCGATGCAATCACCGCTCGTCTCTGCCTGTGCCGGCGCCACCCCTCGCAGTATCGTCAGGCGACCGCTCAGGATATAAGGGGCGAGCATCTGCTCCAGGACGGCGACGCCGACGCGCGGATCGTAGCAGAGCGCGCTCACGATGCCGCCGCCGGGATTCAAGAACGGCGCGTCCCTGGCGTCCGCCGCAAGCGGGATATGGCGGCGGTAATAGTCCCGCACGCCATCGCGGAACCGTCGGTAGGAACGGGTGCAGCCGAACTGCTCGATCCAGCGGTGTTCGTCGGGCGGGACGGCCTGGGATGTCAGCTGTCCGCCGATCCAGGCCGTCTCCTCCGTCATGACGACGCGCTTGCCCATCCGGCAGGCGGCCAATGACGGCGATGTCGCACTTCATTTCTTGACCGTAACTCACATCCGTCCCTCCCTTCGCCTATCCTTAGCGCGGCCTGCGCCGCTCCGCCGCCGGCAAGGCGGGGAAAGCGGCTTGCGGCCGGTCTTGATACCAATACGCGACCGAGCTGATATCGTCGGAGCGCTCGAACAGTTCACGCCCGTTATGTCCGATCTGCTGAATCTCGACGCGGATGTCCTGCGCGAAGCAGATCGGATCGGGCAGATGCCAGCGGTACAGGCCGTGCATCGGCACCGCATCCTCCGGGAACTGCCCCGGGCGCGTCGTATCGGACTTCGAGGAGAACGGATAGCCCAGGAACGGCGTCGAGTACGTCGTCTCGTGCATTTTACCGTCCCGCTGCTCATAGAAGCACCAGGCGCCTCCGAAATAATCCTCCGTTCCCGTCCCGCAAATGGTCGGCCATTCCTCGTCCCCGTCCAGGTAGAACTTGATCTCGCCCTCGCCCCACCAATACCGCTCCAGCGAGGCCCAGGCCAGGTAGGTGCCGATATATTGTCCCTTTCCCCGGATGCCGTCAAGAATAATGAAATCACGCTGCGGCGCGGTAATGCTTTCTCTTCTCCACTGCGCATGGAAATAAGCCGCTTCCTCCGGCAGCTCGCCGACCAGCATATAATTGATCTGATAATAGAAGAGCGGGATGTCCCCGGGATGCTGGTTCTCTACGGTGATGACCGCCGCTGAACGGAAGGGCATCGGGAAATAGCAGTTCATGCCTCCGGTCGGATTAACGGCGATCGGCAGCGAATTGACGTTGCAGCGCACTCCGAATCCGTTGCAGAAGAAATCGCCGAACGGCACTTCCACTGAAGGCTGATCGGAGCCGTCCCAATACATGCGCAGCACCAGATCGCGCAGCACATAATCCCCTGCTCCCGTCCGGTCCGGAATCGTGAACCACAAGCTCTGGATGACGCCCGGCCCCTCGATCTCGGCGATGGTCGCCGTCTCCCCTTGCTTCAGCTTGATGAACGGGCTGCCCTTGCGCCCCACGCCCAAGTGATTGGCCGCTCTTCCGCCCTGCCCCTTCGCACCCGTCGGATTCTCGGCAGAGATGGAACGGGACAGGCCATTCGTCAGAAGCGCGGCGCCGGGCAAGTGATATGCCAGACCGCTTGATAATCGTATCATGTCAACCTCCATCCATTGTGTTACCCCTATGCTAAGCGAAAAGCTGCCGCTTGGATTTAGCCCGGATTAGCAAGATGTTAACCGTTATTGCGAATTCGGCGGATTCGCCGTTGACCGGTATTGCGATTGTCCGGGCCTCCCAATATAATGGAAATCAATTCCGTGCAAAGGTGGTGAACGGCGTTGGATCTGAACCGCTTATCCCCTTACATCCGGGTCGCGCTGGATAATAAACTGAATCCGGGCTGGCTGATCAAAGAACGAGTCCTGTTCGATTACGAGCTGCTGTACATCAAGGAGGGCGAAGCCCGCATTACGGTGATGGACGAGGTGTATGACGGCAAGCCGGGGGACATTTTCCTGTTCAAGCCGAAGCAGCGGCATTCCATTCTTAGCCGGGGAACGGTCCCGATGCGCCAGCCTCATATTCATTTCGATTTGTACTACCAGCCGGACAGCCCGGATGTGAAGGTGTCATTCAAGCCGTTAAATGAAATCGCTTCCCATGAGATGTCCTGGTTCCGGGAAGACCTGTGCTCGGCGCCGCCCTTCGAGCTGCCAACCTATATCCGGCTGCAGAACCCGCTTGCGTTCGAAAAGATGCTGCTTGATCTCGTCCATGATTTCAATCTGGCGCTTCCGTACAACCAGATCTTCGCCAAAGGCTCCTTCATCCAGCTGTGGATTCATCTGCTCCGGGAGCACCAGTGGAACCAGAACCGCCATCTGCACTCCCATTGGCAGCAGTTGACCACGGTCAAAAACTATTTGAACCATCGCCTGGATACGGACATATCGGTCGAGCAGTTGGCGGCGATGGCCAATCTCAGCACCTACTATTTCATCCACTTGTTCAAGCATGCGTTCGGCATCTCTCCGATCCGCTATCATCAATTGGCGAGAATCGAGAAAGCGAAGCGGCTGATCCAATTCACCGATATCCCTTTAACCGAAATTGGGGAGCGTGTCGGGTTCGGAAGCATTCACGCCTTCAGCCGCGCGTTCAAAAAATGGGAGGGAGTTCCCCCGTCCTTCTACCGCAGCAAAAAAAAGTGACGCTTCCGCATGGCGGAATGCGTCACTTGCTATGTCAGAGAACAAAGACATGTGGTACAACAGTTAGCCCGCCGCATGACGGGCAGCCCTCAGCAAGCAATCAGCCGCTTCGATGCCGATATGCTTGCCGCGTTGTGCCGATACTTGATTCATGAACGCCTTCAGATTTCCCTCATCGAGCTTGACGGTCAAGCTGTTCGCGATTCCCCGGTTGCCGATCCATCCCTGTTCGGCGAACTGGGCCACCAGTTCCTTCAAGCTCCCTAACGTAACGGCAATCTCGAACGGAACCGAACGGACGGTCTCGTTCCCTGCCAGATCGGCCGCCTTGATCCTCAGCTCATGACGGCCCGGCTGCAGCCTATACAGCTCGATGGCCTGGCCTGCGGGCCGCTCCGCTCCGTCCAGTTGAAGGACTGTGGCGGCCGGATCCGGGCCGGATCCGCCGTCTTCCACAGCGAAGTCGGTGCGGAGCGTCTCGCTTACCGTATACTTTCTTGCCTCCGGCTCCCGTATGGAGACGGCAGGCGCTGTCCCATCGACCTTCACGACAATCGACTTCGCCTCCTCCGTCTGCCCTGCCGTGTCCATCGAACGGAAGCGCACCGTATGCGTCCCTTCCGGCAGCGTCAAGGGCTTCGTATAGACCTCCCACACCGTTCCGCCATCGAGGCTGTATTCCGTCGCGGCGATGCCCGATTGATCGTCCGCGGCCGTCAGCTCAACCGTGGGCGAAGACAGATACCAGCCGTTCCGCCATCCGGCTGTGAAGGCGTGACGAGAGCCGTCGTCACCGGAGGGGTATCGTCGTTCCCGCCGTTCAACGCTTGCAGTCGCCCGATGTAACTCGTCTTCAACGGGCTATCCGGCAGGAGAGCGGCCGCCTGGCGTGCCGCGGCGATATCGGCCGGCCGCTTGCCCTCCTCCGCCCTTCTGACGGCTTTGTCGGCCTTCACGACAATATCTTCGGGAGATCCGGGCACGATGCCGGTCGCGCTCCAATTCCGGTACGCGCGTCCTGCCCTGTCCATCATCTGGCCTTCCGCCCCGATCACGAACAGCCTTCCGGTAACCTCCGCATCCGGCACGCCTTGTTTTTTGGCAAAAACGAGCTTGACCGTCGTCACCGCGCTGCTCTCCGGGTCCTGCTTTTTGGCCAGATCGCTGGATAAGGCCTTCTTCTCATCGTGAACCCGGAAGCGGACGCGAAGCAAGCCGGGCTCCGCTTCCTCTACGGCGGCGCTTCCCCGCCCGGCCAGACTGTCGGCGATCGACCATGCTTCATAGGCCACCTTGGCCGGATCGTAATGAACGGTATACTCGCCGCTCACATAATCATTCGCCAGCGCAATGCCCGGAGTAACGACGATGCTGCCCGCCTCCGTCGTATTCATGTTCACTCGCATCGTATACCGAAGATCATACCGATCCGAGATATATTCGTAGAGACGATCATATACGGATCGCCGTAGCATCGACATGCTGTCCGCATGCTTGGCCGGATCGAGCGGAACGAAGGCGTTCGCCCCGTCCACAATCGGGGTCGTAGCCAAGTAATAGGTATTGAAGGTATCCTTCATATACCCCGACGTGACGCCGAAGTTCATATATTGAGCCAGCGTATGATAGTCGTTGTACTCGATTTCGACGCTGGCGCCCACTTTTTTGGCGAATGCGGCGGTTGCCGGGAGAACGCCCTTTTTATAGAAATTGAATGCATAGTTGGGCTGTATGGAGGCGGATGTGAATCCAAGCTCCTTCCAGACGTACGGTGACAAGGAGGACAAATACGGAATCCACGTAAAGTAATAGGATTTGCTCTTCAAATATTCCGCCGTTCCCCGGATCAATTCGATATCGCCGCCGCCGAAGAGGCGCTCCGGGTTCCAATAGAAGCTGTTCAGCTCCAGATTGGCGTAGCCGGCCTCCTGGAAGCGCCGCTCCACTTCATCGATATACCATCGCAGCGCCGCCTTCTGATTCTCCAAGGCCAGACGCGCCATCTCCATCTGTCCCGCTTCGCTGTCCGGATTGGCCACCTCGCCGCGGAAATCAGCCGGCAGCAGACTGAACCGGCTGCCGTCGCCCCGCACGTCTCCGAAGTCGGCGCTCGGCGTCAGCTTCGGAATAACCATGTTGATGCGGACCTTCCGGTTCGTTCCGAGCAGCGCATTCAGCTCGCCGGCCGCTTCGTTCAACGCCCCGAGCTGCGTATCCCGCTGGAACGAAAAGTCGAGGAACGAGTGATAATCGGCCATGTTCGCGAAGATGCCCATGCCGTTCCCGTCAAAGCCGGAAGGCGTAATGACGGCCGCTACAGTCGCGAACAAAATATCATCGAACAGCCAGTCGGAATAGTTCCCGTATATGTCCTTATATCCAAGCACGGACTTCATTTTTTCTACCGTCCAGTTCGTCACTTCAGGGACCCGGTAAGCTCCCGTCGGAAGCAGGAATTGATCGCGGATGCGTGAAGCCGCCTCCGAGCCCGGCTCCGGGTACGCCTGCACGATCGGGCTGTCCGGATCCGGCTGGGAGACGGGAACCTCCGCTCCGGCGGCAATGCCCGGCTGTCCCATAATCTCCATCTCATCGGCCCAGCAGTTGAATTCGACCACGAACGTCATCTTAATATAGCGGGCCTGAATATACATCGGCTTGCCTGCGATGCGATCGAGCTTGTACGTCTTTTTGTGAACGTCCTTATTCGTTCCTTCCGGCTTCACATGCTCGAAGTAGAGCGGGACGTCCGGCTTCGCCTTGCCCAAAAAGGCATAATCGACTCCGTCATTGGAAGCGTAGTACCGCACATGGAGCGGCGGACTGATGCCGACATCGCTGCGCTGGGCAAAGGTCATGTACACACTGTCGACCGTATGGATCGCTTCCATGTCGACGATGACCTCGCGCATCGAATCGCGATAGAACTTGAACCATGTTGGATCGCTCCAGTCGTTCCCATTGGCGGGCACGCCATCCGTCATTTTATAGGCGTCGGTTGCGGGGGAGCCGGTATCGGGAATATTCAGCTGAGACTGAACATCGGCGTCCGGTTTATGAATAACCGGAACATGACCAATCGCCAAGTTCATCCGTTGGCCGGCTTGCCCGGTCCGCTCAAGAGATTGCACCGTGGATGATAATCCTGCCAAGCACATGCATAACGCAATGATCAGAACTAGCCCTTGTCTGCCATACATCAACTTCACTCTCCTTTCACATCGAGAGATACCTGCCCGTTAGTGCAGCAGTCCAACTCCCCTCCTTCTGTGCCAGGATTGCGGCGCCGCTTCGGTACAACCCGCCTGAGCCGCCTCGGTTCGGCCGCATGCTTCTCTCATCGTAAAAGGAAAGAACCGCAATGGATTTAGCTGAAATTAGCAAAATGTTAACCGTTCCTGCAAACTTGAAGGCAGGCATCATGATGAGTTCCGGATGCGCAGATGCTGATTTGTATAACAAAAAATGACCGTCATGCGATCGATCGCAGACGGTCATGTGAATTATTTCAACTCCCTGCCCTATTTCCGTACTCTCGCCACTTCTCCCCCGCTGGCCTGCAGCAATTCGGTTACCGCTATTTTGATTAGGGAATGAGGAGATCCGCCACCCGTATAGACTACGTCCTTCTCGGTCACCTTGGGATCGATCAGGAACAGAGCTTCGAATCCGAACGAAGGCACCCCGCCGGCCGGATACCCTGTTCGCTCCAGCACTTCCGTCTCATTCGCGAGCCGCGGCTTGGCAATATTCAGAGCTTTGCCGACTCTCGTCGTGCTTGCTCTGTCTTCGCCTTTGACAATCGCGACGATGAACCGGTCCTGTTCGTCAATCATGCAGATGTTCTTGACGAATTGATCGGCTGAGCCCTGAACGGCGATGGCCGCCTCCTGAACGGAGTGGCAGGATTGCTCGAGGACGAGATGCTCGGCTTGGATATGATGTAAAGCCATATACTCTTTTATTTTCGTTTCATAGGCATTCATTTCTGTCTCCACTCTACTTTCTGATTTAGTCAGGTTGAATAAACTCAACGCGGTTGCCGAACGGATCCCGGAATTCGAACCGTTCATACCCCGGAATCGGAACTGATTCCAGAATTTCAATGCCATGGCTTAGTAACCGTTCTCTCATCGCCTCGATGTCCTGCACTTGATATGCCAGGTGGGCTTTGGTCAATGAACGATCGACGCCATCTTCGGTCCCCACATGAAGCTCCTGCGTGCCAACTTGAACCCAGAATCCTCCTCTGCCGGCCAAGGAGTCGGGCTTGGCGATTTCCTTCAACTGCAGCACGCCGCAATAGAAGGCTTTGGCCTGTTCTTCCTGGCCTCGCGGTATCGTGATCTGAGCATGATGAAAGCGAGTAATCATTGTCAATCCCAATCCCTCCTCGAATTTATTATTGCTTGAGTTACCCAAGGACCAATGGACTTGCTCGTTCGGCTTGCTTAGCAGCTTGCGCTAATTCACATGGATTCTTTCGATCTCCCGGCTATTCCGGTCGAGCACGATCATCCCTGTCGCAAACGCTTTTTCGGTACTCTCGATCGGCGTGAGCACTAAATAATAGTCTTCCTCCGGGATGTTGACTTCAACTTTTTTCTCGTCGATGAACGCGATGATTTTCCCTATATTTCGGTCGTTGCGGCCGGACAATTTCAAATACTGTCCCTTGTTCGTCTCAATGACCCGCTCTCTGATCTGATTCGTTCCTTGCCCCAGAAAATGAAACTTGTATTTGCCGTTGAGCCCTTTGAATAATTCGCCATTCCATCTCGATTAATGGAACTGTACGGATTTCTTCTTCATTTTTTAGAGAAAACGAAGGTCTGGGACAACATAGCATAAGTTCCGGGCAATCCTTCCAATTCAATGCTGTCCTCCCTTTCCAGGAAGTCAATCTTCTGTTCCTTATAGTATTTCTTCCAAAATCGCACGGCGGCTATATTGTTTTTTAATTGCTCCACGCTGTAGCTGCCCGGAAATCGGTTCAACACCGTACTTACCGCTTCGGATGCCAGATTTTTGCCACGATATTTTTTCAACACAAACAACTCTTGAATCGAGTAATCGATGCCGCTCGGCACATAGGGTGGCGAACAAATCAAAATGAATCCGGCCAATTTATCATCGTATGTGATGAAATAAGGATGCAATTCATTCCGCTCCATATACAAATGCGTACTGCTCACATCAAATGTTCCATCAGGCTGAATATCTTCACCCGTATAGGCGGAGAGCTCGTATAAATAGAGATTGTACAAATTCAAAAAGGTTTCTTTGTGATCCGGATGAATTTCCACGATCTGTAGGCTCATAACGATAACTCCTTCTTCAAAAGTGATATCGATGTCTTCCTAAGCGGCCACATGCGCATAAAGCTACTATACCACATTTGGCATGAACTGGAGGATTTAACGACTTACAATCACTGCATCAATATAGTGAAAAACCGTATCTCCCGGTACAAGGCGTTCAACTTATACCGTTGGCAGCAACCGGACGCAAAAAATATGAGCGGCTTAAAAAAGACTGAGATCGCTTTGGTCTCAACAAGTGGATGGACTCGTCAATGAAACATAATGATGTTTTTGCGGAAGCGGGCATGATCCGTAATATAAAAGAGGTTATGGAGATGACAACTATCCCGGAAAGAGATTTTTCCGATAGCGTAATGAAACGGATCGCGCAACTGGAAAGAGCAACGCCTAATCCGGGGAAAGCCCCTGTATTGACGATGAAAAGGTTGGCCGTTGCCGTTTGTGTTATTGGCCTTTTGAGCGGCTTTTCTTATGCGGCCCGCGAGTGGTTGCATTTACAGGATAAAGATGAAAACACGGTCATGGAAGTCCGAAAGACAGTAGCTGAGCCTCTTCCAATCTGAGGTAATACCAGTAAAGTGCCGCTTCACTGGTATACCCCTTCGCAGACGAAACTACATTTCTTTTTCCAGAATGTAGGACTCGTCCTCCCGATTCATCGGATCTTTTATTTTCACGATTTTAAATCCGCATTTATTGACATAAAAGTGATGATTTCTTTTTGAATACCCCGGGGTTTCCGTTATCCACTTTTTCGTGTCGGGGTACTTCTGCTCTATGTATCTCCATATGGCGAGTCCGATTCCGCGATTCTCCACAACGGGATCGAGAAATAGGCACTCTAAAACATTTTCGTTGTTTTCATTGATCCACACAATGACAGCTCCTATCACCTTCTCGTCCAACACTACTTTATAAGATTGAGTCGGTGAATTCAGCGCCCATCGTTTTATAAATTCGCCTGTGTCATAACCATCAGGCCCGCCTTTTTCCTGGCCAAGAAATTGCTTCGTATCGGTGTCAAAAGCCCGGGTCATGATTTCTGTCAGACCGGCCACATCCTCTTCGAAAATAGATTGAAACTGCAAATTCTCATGCGTTTCCATCCCTTGCCCTCCATTCTGATTACGGATAGAAAGCCTCACAGGGGTTTCATTGAGACGACTTCCTCTCACGCACTATCTCCTGATATATTTCATAGTCCGGGGAACTGCCCGATCGTGTGTGTCCCGGCTTTCCACGCGTTCCATTCATCAGGACCATCGGCTGCTTTTATTGTGATTCCGATACCTTTTCTTTCTTGGGCCAAATAAAATTGGAAATCGTAATAATCAGATCAATGCCCAATATGGCCGTCCACAGCCGCAGCACCCCGCTCAACGCCTCGGTCCGGGAGGCGTCATCGATGAGATAGATCAGCCCGAACAACAGCCCGGCGCCAATCAGATACGCCAGCACATGCCTGATCCAACTCTTCAAGTAATGCTTCGCATACTCGAGGCCATACCGCTTCAATGGCTTCGACCCTTGCTTGGCGACATAGTACCGGAATCGTTCATCCGCCCACGCAATCATGTCTTTGCCGAATGCGATCGAGACCCCGATATATACCGCAGCGACGGCATGCGCCGTTGTCGCCGTGGCTCCTCCGTATAAATCAATGCTCGTCGTAATTAAGAGGATCAGATCGATGACCGGAGTGAGAGCGAGCAGGATCAAGCCAAGCTTCTGTCTCTTGAGCACATAGCGTGCGAATAAGCCGAGCAGGATGACGACCCAGAAGCCGATCTCGCTGGCTACAATTGCCCATGCTACAAAATTCAATGCAACACATCCTTTTCAAATTTGATTGCCAGATCAATTCATTCCATCGCACTGCGCACTGGCAGCTCGCTTCATTAGAGACGCAAGGGCCAAATCCATATTATGGACGATGAATCCGGGAATGAATCCTTCGAAACATATTGAAGCCGGTTGCAATTGATGGCAACACCTCAGCCTCGCGATACAGATGAATCAATTTTATTTTTCACCATAACAGACAACCGCCCGAATATAAACAGCTCTCTCTCCGGCAGCGTCCGCGGATTCGATGGCCCGGTTCAGACAAAGCTCTCCTTGCTCCAGCCTGCCAAAGTCCAAATAGGAATGCCTTATGCGGCTCTTCCAGCTCTGCTCATATCGAAATATCTCCGTATACAGGCTGCTCCGCCGGCAAATGATCCTTGCCTTGCTCATACATCGAGCGAGCGGCCGGTAAGGTCACGTTCAAGCGCTCCCACATTCAGCCCCCCCTGCCTCGCTGCGTTAGAATCGCTTCTTCCGCTCCTCGGTCAATGCCAATAACTCGGTGAACATGTTCTGCCCTTCGCCCTTCTCTTTCTTGGCTCTTGCCTGAAGCTTCTCCTTGCTGCCCCAGATCATCGCCACGGCATGCTCCGCCTCATACGGCTCAAGCTGCTGCATATATGCCGTTAGAGCCCGCATATTGGCGTCTTGCTCGAATTCGGGCCGATACTTGGCAAGCTTGCTTTCATTGCATCGCAGGATGCACGCGGCAGCAGTTGGGATCGTCGTCGCATCGATGCCATATTGCTTGATAAATGCCGCTGTGAACGACTCCTGCACGGATTGGTGCTCTTGATCGACGAGACTCATATACGCTTCGACAAGCGGAAAGTGTTGCTTGCCGGCCAGCCCCAAGCCGAATACGGCATACGTGCCGGGCATGCAGTTCTTCTCCCCTTCCGTATCCTCATACCATTCGTGCTCGACCATGGCCAAGCGCGCATACGCTTCGAGCCTTGGATGCAGTTCGCTGTATTCCAGCGCATTCGCGAAGAAGCGGTGCGTCTGTGATTTGGCCAATCCCGGCACGGTCAGCGCCTGCTTCGCCTTCGATTTCAGCTTGATTTGATAGCTTGCGGGGAAGCCCTTGTTCAGCAGATTGGCGATAAAATCGATGGCTGCCGCGTAGCTGTCCGCACATTCGTCCTTGATATGAATCGTGATTGTAGCGAAGACGTCATTCGCCCGGCATTCCACCCGTTCATCCTTATACGCGACAACGGCGGGTTCAAGCGTTCCGCTTCCTTCCTTCAAGATCTTGTCCACTTTGGCATTGCCAAGCTCCTTCAGCCGCTCCAGCAATTCAAGACCAGCGCTTCTGCTATAATTCGGCTCGTGCTTCAAGATCAGGATGGCCGTATGCAGCGCCAGCTCCATATGCTGCGGATCGATGGCGGACAGATCGATTCCGTCCTTTTTCGTGTAGACGGGGAGCCCCCAACTCTCCTTGGTCACATCGTAATAGAGCGGCAGGAACTCGGTCTCGGCCCACCTCCGCAAAGCACGTATGAACGTGGCGCGATGCTCCTCCAGCTTGTCCTTGTTGTTCTTGTTCAGCTCCAGCACCCTATCGTAAATATGTACTATGCTCTGTGCGTCCATCTCGGGAAATAATCCGGGGTCCACCACATGCTTGGACAGGAAAAAGCTCTCCAGCCGGTCCGTCGGATAAACGCCGGCTTCCAGCTTGCTCTGGATATAGTCGGCGATCCGCTCCAGCAGCAATGCTCTCTTTTCCTCATGAATATAGTCTACAGCCGTAACGGCCAACGCCTCGTTACCCATAACGAACTTGCCGGCAACCGTGAAGCGATAATCGAGCAGCGGGCTGGCATCATAGGATCGAATCCGTCTTAGCAGGCGTTCTTCCAGCAGCGGCAGCAATTCATTGGTGATCCGTTCGTTCGTGAGCGGCTCCTCCGGCTTGGCGCCCTGGCGTTGGAACTCCGGCGAACCGAAATCGTCTTTATGGGAAAATACTTTGATTTTTCCATTTATGTACTCGAAGCGGGCATAATTATGGATGCCAATTTGCAAGCTTGTGCGGCGCACAATCGAGTCAGCATCTTTCTTCTCGATCTGGTCGAACCATTCGTTCATCACATCGGCGATTTCCTCCGCCAGTGTCGCCATTATCGTTTGTTGTTCCATTTTTGGTTATTGTCACCGCCATTTAAGAAATTGGGAATGTGTTTATTATAGGTTCTCGGAACCGAAGGGTCAGCGGACTTTTGTCCTATTTGAAAAGATGTTCATGGGAATATTATTCCTGTGCAGCCGAACCAACATCGATCAATTGTCTACGCAAAAGCCATCATCAATTCGGCATTCAGGAACAGGAGAAGCCAAAAGGAGCGCATCGCGGAACCCCATCCGGAATTCGTTTACGCGACGCGCTCCTGCTGTTGCCTTAATCCAGCGTAGTCACCTGTTCCCTCGGTCATCCGGCCGACCCGCCCAGTCCCGCACTTTGTCTGCGCAATGCTCAACCGCAACCGTCTCGGCTTCTTCGCTCGCCCGCTCCTTCCACTCGACCATGCCTTCGGCTATCGATTGGCCAATGACGATGCGCAGCGGCATGCCGAGCAGATCCGCATCGGCCAGCTTCACGCCGACTCGCTCATCACGGTCGTCGAGCAGCACGAAGATGCCGGCCTGCTGCAGCTGAGCGTACAGCCGCTCTGCGGCCTGCCGCTGCGCCTCATTCTTCCACGCCACCGGAATAAGGTGGACCTGGAACGGCGCGATGGCCTGCGGCCAGATGATGCCGCGCTCATCATGGTGCTGCTCGACGATCGCCGCCAGCAGGCGCGAGACCCCGATGCCGTAGCAGCCCATGAGCAGCGGCTGCTCGCGGCCGTTCGGGTCGAGCACCGTGGCGCCGAGCGCGGCACTGTACTTCGTGCCGAGCTTGAACACGTGGCCGACCTCGATGCCGCGATGGAACTGCAGGCGGCCGTCCCCGCAATGCGGGCAGGCTTCGCCTTCGATGACGTTGCGGTAATCGCCGACCGTGTCGAGCGGGATATCGCGGCCGGGCACGACATGCTTCACGTGAACGTCCGCGGCATTCCCACCCGCGATGCCTTCGCTCATCGCGGCGACGTCCCGGTCGACGAGCAGCCGCACCTCCGGCCGCAGCCCGATCGGGCCGGCGAAGCCGGTCGGCGCCCCCGTCACGGCGGCGACTGTCTCCTCGTTCGCCAATTCAAGCGCTTCCGCTCCAAGGCAGTTCTTCACCTTGACCTCGTTCACTTCATGGTCACCGCGGACGAGCACGGCGATTGGCGCACCGTCGGCCGTATAGATAAGCGTCTTGATGATTGCGGACGGATCCAGCTTCAAGCCGGAGGCCAAATCCTCGATCGTCCGCATCCCCGGCGTAGGGAAGCGTTCCGGCGCAGGACGATTCCCGTCCTTGCCGGCTCCTTGCCCGCCGCCGTCTCCATTCCTGGCGGGGCCTCCGCTCTCCGCCCGCTCCAGATTGGCCGCATAATCGCATGCCGTGCAGGATACGACCGTGTCTTCACCGACATCGGCCAGCACCGTGAACTCATGCGTGGCCCCATCCCCGCCGATGGCCCCCGCATCCGCCTCGATGGCGCGATAGCGCACGCCCAATCGCCGCATCATGCGATGATAGGCCGTGAACATGGCGCGGTAGCTGGCGTCCAGTCCTTCCGCATCGATATCGAACGAATAGGCATCCTTCATTAGGAACTCGCGCCCGCGCAGCAGGCCGAAGCGCGGACGCCGCTCATCGCGGTATTTCGTCTGAATCTGATACACCGTAAGCGGCACACGCTTGTAGGACTTCACTTCATCCCGGATCAGCGCCGTAATGGCTTCTTCATGCGTCGGGCCGAGCGCGAATTCCCGCCCATGGCGATCCTGCAGGCGGATCAGCTCAGGTCCGTACACGCTGTACCGTCCCGATTGCTTCCACAGCTCGGCAGGGAGCAGCGCCGGGAGATGAAGCTCCTGGGCTCCGGCCCGGTCCATTTCTTCCCGAATGATGCTCTCCAGCTGGCGCATCACCCTCCAGCCGAGGGGCAGATACGAATAAACGCCCGACGCCAGCGGCCGGATGTATCCTGCCCGCACGAGCATCTGGTGGCTTGCCGCCTCCGCATCCGCCGGAGCCTGCCGCAGTGTTGGAGACAATAATTGAGTTTGACGCATAATGCCATAACCTCCCTTTTCGACAAAAAAAGCATGCCCTGCATCTTCGACCAAGCACTGGAGAACGCCATTGCTGTGCCTAGCCGTTACTTCCGCACCTCAGAACGCTGACGCCATCCGGCATGCGGAATGCACTCCGCTTCGCCGTTCCGCAGGCGGGCCCGGAAATATGCAAAAACGCACCCGCCCCCGAAGGGACGAATGCGTCGTGGTACCACCCTAATTCGAACGCGCCTGCCGGAGCGGGCATTCCTCTTCTACGCATAACGGCGTAACCCGGCGGCGCCGGCCGCTTGCCGGAGTCCGCAGCTGCAAAGGAGGAAGCGACCACCTGCAAAAGGAGCCTTCCAGCCCGTGGGCCCCCTCTCTGTGCATGCGTTCCGTGGCGCTCATGTCTTTGGTCTTTGCTTTTTCTGCTTTTCCTGTCTTCTGCATTGGATTTCTCCTGACCATACCGCGATTTCCCGCGAAAGTCAAGAGTGAGCGGGAGTACCGCCGCATGACGTGGGCCCCCGCCCGCTGTCATTTCTCTGCGCTGACGCCATGCCGCCTCTTCATCATCCTTCTCCCCGCGTACCAGCTGTATCCGAGCGGCAGCAGGCTGGCAGCCCCGATCCAAGCGCCGAGACCGAAGATGTTCAGGTAAGCCTCGATCGGCTTGGCGGGATCGCCGTCGTCCATCAGCCCCAATCCCAGCGCGGCGCCCAGCACCAAGCCCACATTGCGCGTCAAAGCAATCATGCTGCCGATCGAGCCTGCGTCGTCCTTCATGGCATAGCTCATAATAAAGCTGTTGTTCGGCGAGGCGATCAACCCCATCCCCGCACCGATCAACGCCAGCGTGCAGATGATTCCCCACAGCGGCAGCTCCCCGAAGGACCCGGTGAACAGCATAAACCCGCCTGCCATGGCGCACAGCCCAAGACACATCAAGCGCCGTGAGCCTATCCGATCCGAGAGATGCCCCGCGATTGGACCGATAACAGCCAAGAGGAGCGGATACGCCAGCATGACATAGCCGATATCCGCCGCAGATACTGCCGTTGTCTCGGAGATATAGAACGGCATGAGGACCAACGCGATATTGGCCAGCAGGAACGATGCGCAGCTGATAAGCAGGCCGCAGGCCACGGCTGGAATGCGGAAGGCCGCGAGCGGCAGAAAAGGCTCTTCTTGCCGGGACTGCCACAGCCAGCTCAACGGCCAGACGATCAGCAATACAACGTAGAGCATGAGCATGCTCGGGGAGCCCCAACCTAAGGCGCCGCCGTTCACAATGACGTAGATTCCACTACCGATGCCGCCCATGAACAGGATGGCTCCGACGAGGTCCAATGAGGAGTTCCTCTTCTCCTCCTTCTGGTCCGCAGGGATAAAGCGCACCGCCAGCCCGGTCGCCAATAGCGCCACAGGCACATGAATCAGGAACGCCCACTGCCAGCTAAGCCAGGCCGCGGTGAAGCTGCCGGCCACCGGTCCCGCCATGCCGCCCAGGGCAACGGCCGTGCTCACGAACCCGAGAGCCCGCCCTCTGTGCGCTCCCGGCATATGGAACGTGATGAGCGCCATATTTGTCGCCTGGAACATCGCCGCGCCTGTCGCTTGCACAATGCGCATCGCGAGGAGGACGGCGAGGTTGGGCGAGAGCGCGACCAGGACAGAGCTGATCGTGAACAGGGCAATGCCCCAGTTATGAATGCGGCGATGCCCCCAACGGTCGCCTAACTTGCCCATCAAGGGAAGAAGCGACGTAATGGCAAGCAGATACCCCGTCGTCATCCATTGCACGGTCCCGATATCCGACTGGAACACGGTGATGAACCGGGGAAGCGATACGTTAACGACCCCGGCGGTAAAATGAGACAGGAAAGCGCTGAGGCAAATGGCCGTCATCATCCACGCCCGCTGCTTGCCAGTTGTTCCGGGCACGCCGTGTGCGGAAGCACTCAACAGGCTTCCCTCCCTTCCGGCGGAAGAACAGATCGCCGGATATAGAACGTGATTTCCGGTCCCAGCTCCTTCAGCATGCTTCCCATCTCGGTCAACTGCTCGATATGATAGACTCCGCTCGGGCAGAACGAATCAACCAGCATCGAGGCAGCCGCAGCCGCGACCTTGGCCGTAACGGCGGATTGATCCCTGCCGTGGAGGAAGCACTCTGCCAAGGCAGGCTCCCCCTCTCTGCTTCTTCCCCGAGCTTCCGCCTTGACGGCGAACCGGTCTCCGCCGAAGCGCAGCGCTCCGAGGCTGCGGACCATCCGCCTGCGAAGCCAGCCCGCTTGCAGCAGACGGACTGCCCCCGTTCTGCTAGCCCCGGCCAGCAATCCGGTGACTATGGGCGAATCGAGGCAGAAGCGCGTAGCGACGGACGGGACATCCAGTGTTCGCGGAAGGGTCATCTGGTCGGAGAACGGGAAGCGGTAGGCTTGGCGGCAGCCGAGGTCAGCGCCGAAGTCGAAGGTCTGGCCGTCCGTGAAGCTCAGCGCCTCCACCGCCTCCCCGTTCCGCGTTATTTCGAAGCGTGCGCCCATATTATCTACCGTCCATTCGATAGCCGCCTCCCCATGGGCATCACCCAGCCCAAGCATTATCGCGAGATCGATCTGCTCCGTTTCGCCCAACAACCGTTGCGCTTCCAGCGCGAGCAGATTGGTCAGGCCGGGTGCCAGCCCCACGCTCAACAGCGCGGTCGCCCCATGAGCGGCCGCCTCATCCCGGAATTGCTCCACCTGGCGGAGAAAAGAACCGTTCGCCGACACGTCGATGTAATGCGTGCCCGTGCGGAAGCACTCGCGGACAAAGCCCGTGTCGGTCTGATCCAGACACATGATAACGAGCTTCACGCCGTTAAGGATGCCAGGCGGCAGCGGCTTCCGGATATCGATCTCCAGCGGTCTGATCTTGCCTCCGGCGGATTGGCAGAACCGCTCGGCCCGTTCGCGGCTGCGTCCGGCCGCATTCACCTTGCCCGGGTAACGCTCTCCCAAAATCCCGCAAATGGTCCTCCCTACATGGCCGTAGCCGCCGACGACAACAATCTTCTCTTTTGCATGCATCTCCATCACCATATCCTGTATAATAATTGGGTAATTAAGAAACATTCTCAATTATACAGGATCAGGATAATTTTACCATCCCATATTTCTGGGATTCCAGTCCGTTTTAATTATTCATATCATTAAATATTAGTTACATTAATCGAACTAAGGAGCGCCTCTATGACAGCCATTCGCCAAATGACCTTGATACGACTACAGATCGACAAGCTCGGCTCAGCTTCCGCTACCTCTCCCGATTACCGTTCCTCCCTGCTGTCGCTATTGCGGGAGGCGGTCCCCTTCGATGCGGGCTGCTGCACGCATGTCGATCCGAAGACGCTGCTCTCTACAGGCGCCGTAACCGAAGACAATGTCGAGGCGATCCATCCGCATCTGTTCCGTAATGAGTACGGAGAGGAAGATGTCAACGCCTACGATGAGCTGGTTCATGCCGGGATTCCGGTTGCCACTTTATGTGAGGCGACCGGCGGACAGCCGGAACGAAGCGCCCGGTACCGGGAAGTGCTTCTTCCGGCAGGCTTCCGCGACGAGCTGCGCGCCGCGCTCCTATATAACGGGGCTTGCTGGGGATTTTTAACCCTCTACCGCAGCACGGGCCAGCCTGTCTTTTCCGCTGAGGAACGCGAATTCATCGCTTCCGCGGCACCCGGGATTGCCTCTTGTCTTCGCGCCTACAGTCTCGCTCTGCCGGGAGCCGATGCCGCTTGGACGGAAGACAGCGATGAGCCCGGCATCGCCATTCTGTCGGAGCAGTTGGCTCTGCTCTTCTCCAATGCTGCGGCAGATCGCTGGATCGGGAAGCTACGGGCATGGGAACGGATCGGCAGCGATACGCTGCCGCGTCCGCTTCGGGCCGTGGGCACGCGAGCGCTCCATGCTCCGGCCGCGGCTTCGGCGGCCAAGGCTTGCATCCGCATGCCGGACGGGCCGTATCTGGCGATCCGTGCCAGCCGCCTGCACGGTTCGAGCGGCGAGATTCAGCTTGCGGTATCGTTCGAGCCGGCCCGCCCGTCCGACATGCTGCCCGTCATCGCCGAGGCGTATCGGTTGACAGAGCGCGAGCAGCAGCTGTTGGAGGGCGTCATCCGAGGGCTGTCGACCAAGGAACTGGCGGCTTCGCTTCATATTTCCGCCTACACGGTGCAGGATCATTTGAAATCGATTTTTGCCAAGACTGGCGTTGCCAGCCGGCGGGAGCTAATCTGGCATCTGCATTCCCGCTTCAGCCTGCCTCGCGCTTGAGGCTCTGGTGAATCCACAGATTTCGGGTGACAAATGCGGCTTCCAGAGTATCTATTATCAAGGAGAGTTGTTCTATCCTATTGTTGCCTATAGCTTCTGAGTGTGGTAGCATTTGGATTATCCTAACTGAAAGAGGCGATTACAATGACAGTCAGCTCTAATAAACCAACCACAAAATCAGAGGTACGGAAGGCATAATATCGATTCATCCATACTGCCATCTTCCGTATCTTACGAAACGGAGGACAAAGTGAATGTTCAGTTATTACAGTAATCTATGCACGGAAGTATATGATCTTACCAAACCTGTCGGGCACTCCATCGGTGGCGATATCGAGTATTATCTTGATAGACTCCAATCTTGCAGCGGTAGAATTCTGGAAGCGGCTGTAGGCTCAGGGCGTATGCTTATTCCCCTTCTTGAAGCAGGACTGCTTGTAGACGGGATTGATTATTCCCCTGCAATGTTGGCTTCTTGCCATAAACGCTGTGAAGAGCGAAACCTAAAGCCAATGTTGTATGAAGGAGAATTACAAAATTTTGCGCTGCCCCATAAATACGATGCCATCGTTATTCCAACCGGGTCTTTCTGTTTGATTGATAATCGTCAAGACTCGATTAACGCCCTTACATGTTTTTACGAGCACCTGACTCCCGGAGGACGGGTAATTATTGACCTTATTTTGCCCGAACGCATGGAGATAGGGACGATTTCAACATCAACCTTTACGTTCCCTTCAGGAGATGTCATTACTGTAGAAAATAAGCTCGTGGAATTTAATATGATCCATCAATACTCGGTATCCTATCTCAAATACGAAAAGTGGCGCGAAGGATCTTTAATTCAATCCGAGCTGCAACGTTTTGCGCTTCGCTGGTACGGTATTGAGGAATTCAAGCTCGTATTAGATAACATTGGCTTCTCAGACATCGTATGCTCTACCGATTATGTATATGGAAAGCAGCCGACAGACGGAAGTCAAACATTCACTTTTGAAGCTGTTCGAAAGTAAAATTTCACATTCATAAGGTCTTGGCGTTATATGCCAAGACCTTTTTTGGGTTCTGCAGTGATATACGGAAGATCAGGATCAATTGACTTTACTGGGGATGAGCAGCGATAGGACGAAAATGCCGATCGCTATTCACTCCGCCGTGACAGCCCGCAGCCGCTCGAGCACCTTGCCGACCCATCCTCTCTTCATGACGTCCGCAAGGAAGCCTTCGCAGAAGCGTTCCTGCCGCACATAAGCCGTCATCAGCTTCCGCAGATCCTCGATGCCGGCCCGCTCAATAAAGCTGCCATGCTTATCGACGCCCTGGAGCTGATTCTCTATGATCCAGGCTTTCCAATCGAATCCGGGAATCAGAAATTCAGCTTCGTCGAGAACACGAAGAAATTCGATGACGGCATCGGCGTACTTATAATAATGCGGTGGCGTAATTTCATAGTACCGCTGGTCCGTGCTGCGGAAATAATCGCCATATGACAGCAATTGGTCTCGTACGGACATTCCATTTATCATCTTGTTCAGGTCCATGTCTGACCTCTCTTTCTTTGTGTCGTGATCGAGCCCGCCCCATCCCGCGATCAAGCCGAAATAGCGCTTCTTTCCATCTGTCAAATCCGCCGCCATAACGATAAGAACAGGTCCTTGACCATTATACCTCAACTTGGAAATGGACGGGGGGGTCCCATGCCGAACGACTACATGAAAAGAAACAACCGCTTCCCGGCCGTCATTCTGGGACACGGTTGCTGCATGAGAAGTTTCTAGGTTCTACGCGGAACGTTACTTTTTTTTCGGAATGAAGAAGGAGACTGTCGTTCCCTCGCCCACCACGCTCTGAATGTTCAGTCCTTCGCCATACTGCTTCCGCAAGCGCTTGTCCGTATTGAGCAGGCCGATGCCGCCATGCGGGGGCTTATCACGATACAGCACTTGCTCCGCCATATGCGGATCCATTCCGGCTCCGTCATCCGCTACAATAATGCGCGTTCCGTTCTCCTCCGCAGCGACTCGAATATGAATCATGCCTCCTTGGGAGCGGCTTAAAATGCCGTGGCGGAGCGCATTCTCTACAAGCGGCTGAATCGTCAGCGGCGGAAGCTCCGCATGGAGTCCGGTAGTTACATCCCAGATAACATCCAGTCTGTCGCCGAAGCGCGTCTTCTCGATCGTCAGGTAAGCGCGCACTAGATCCAGCTCATGCTCTAGCGGGACCAGATGCTCCGCGTTCCACTGATCGAAGCTCAGCCGCAAATATTTACTGAACGATTCAATGAGCGTGCGCATTTTGACCGTATCGAGCTTGCTCAGCGCCACAATGGAATTCAACGTATTGAACAGGAAATGCGGCTTAATCTGGGCCTGCAAATAGGCCGCTTCCATACGCAGCAGCTCCGCGATAGAGCGTCTCAAATCGGTCAAGGCCCGCACACGCGACTTCAGTTCCAAGGCGTCGACCGGCTTCGTCACATAATCATTCGCTCCGGCCCGGAAGCCGGAATCAATGTCTTCTGCCCGGCTTCGCGCCGTCAGCAGCAGAATCGGAAGCTCCGACATGGAGAAGCGCTCGCGAATGGCGCGGGTCAGTTCGTAGCCGGACATATGCGGCGTCATGACGTCAGCGATAACGAGATCCCACCGCTCCTTGGCCACCAGCACGGCGGCTTCCCGGCCGCTCACGGCCGTCGTGACGCTGTACCCTTCCGCGATCAGCAGGTTGGTCAGGATGTTCAGATTGACCGGATCATCGTCGACAGCCAATATTTTGATGTTGTCTGCGGCAGCGGCGATTTCCGGCGAGCTGGCGTGAACCGCCAGAGCAGGCAGCTCGGGGCTGTCAGCAGGCTGGATGCCTTGGCTTCCAAGCAAGGCGGGCTTCAGCTCCACCCGCTTCCCGGCCGCGCTTGCCGACGGGGCCAACGGGATCGTGAAGGTGAAGACGGAACCGGCTCCTTCCTGCGAATCCGCCTTCAGCGTTCCGCCATGCAGCTCGACCAGCTGCTTCGTAATGCTTAATCCGAGGCAGATACCCCTAACACTCGCGCTCGCTTCTCCCTGCTCGTAGGCCTGGAACGCCCTTCTCTTCGTCGCCTCGTCCATGCCCCGGCCTGTATCGGAAACGCGAATATGCACGTACCCCTTGAGGACGTAGGCGTCGATCATGACGATGCCTTCATCGGTGTATTTGATGGCGTTGTGAAGCAAGTTGAACAAAATTTGTGTGAGCCGAGCCTCGTCGGCAAAGACCGGAGGAAGCTCCTTCGGAATATTTACTGCCACCCGAATCGGCTTGCCTTCCGTCATGAAGGACAGCATCTCGACGACGCTGTTCGCCACCGGTTGAACAAGCACGCGATCGAGCTTGAGCCGGAGCTTCTCTTGCTTCAGTTGGGAGACATCAAGCAAATCATTCAGCAGATGCGACATGCGCCGTCCGACGGATACGATCAGCTTCAAGTTTTTGCGGTTCGCCTCTTTCAACGAGCTCTGATTCTCCAGCACGCTCTGGGCCATATTCATAATGCCGTGCAGCGGCGTCCGCAATTCATGCGAAGTATTCGCCAAGAAATCATCCTTCACCTTATCCGCCTTGATTAGCTGCGTATTCACATCCGCCATCTGGGCCGAAGTGCGGTAAAACCGCTTGAACCAGAAGGTAGCAAAGGCGAGAAACGTGACGATAAAGTCGATCGGATAATACCCAAGTTCCTTCCACATTGTATTTTTGATAAAGCCCCATATCATATTCCCGGTTAATGCCGTGGCTGCAATGAGCAGGTAGATACTGTCGCTTTCTTTCCTCCGTACAACCCATATAATCAGAATCGGCATGACCAAAAAAGGAATAAACAGCAGAATATCAAACACCGGCATCGCTTCGAGCGTAAACGACGGCGGAGCGAGCCATATGATGGCGACAGACGCGGCGCTCAGCACAGCATGGCCCCTGAACCATCTGGCTCCGGCTCCTTCCGGCAATATACACTTGACGAATTGAAGCATGAAGCCTGCCACCAGAAGCAGGGAAATATTCAATAGCCGGATGTTCCAGCCATAATCAAGCTGCAGCCAGTCCAGCAGCAGCTTGTCGTCGTCGGCCAGCGTCGCAAAGATAGCGCTCAGTATTAACATCGAGAAATAGAACAGGCTCTTGTCCCGGACCCCGATACAAAATAAGACGACAGCATAGATGAAATGCATGATGAGCACGATGCAGACGACAAGCTGCGAGCCGATGCTTATCGATGACGCCTTGTTCACGCTCTCGGCAGTCCCAAAATAAAGAGGGCGCAATATCCCTCCATCCGCCCCGTCAAAATAATTCGCCACCTGAATGACAATCTCTATCTCCCCGCCGCCGGACACGAAATAACCGGAATATGGCACATCACGCGATACGGTCTGTGCCTCGTTCGGTCCAGGCCATCCGGCATTCGCAAGCAGCTTCCCGTTGACATACAGCGCAGAAGAGCTGAGCATTCCCTGAACACGAATAGCGAAAGACCTTTCTTGAACAGGACTCATTAAGATGCGCAGCCGGTATGAACCATACCCGCTAGCCGATCCCGTTACCGGCTTCCAGCTCCCCGGAACGTGAACATAGCTTGGCTCGTCGCCGGAGGAAGCAGCACCGCGATAGTCATCCGTCAGAAGCATAGATGGAATAAATTCCCATTCTCCATTCAACGGAATGGTGCGCATCGAATCGACATCCTGCCCTCGCAGATCCAGCAGCCCTTGAACCGGGCTCAAGCCGGAAGCATCCGACAATATCGCGATAAAAGCAAGGCGAATGCCGGATAGCGACAGCACGACAAGTACGATAATGACAATTAGTTTACGCAGTGACATCATGGGATACATCTTCCTTGTATCATTATTGCGAAGCTGTCTTCGCTGTTGACTGCTGCTCATGGCGGCCAAAATGCGCTCAAAGCACGGCTTTCAGCGCTTGCTAGACGAGTGCGCGGAAATAAATTGTGCAGGTTCAGGGGCAAGAAGTCGGGGAACGTGAGAAGAGCATTGAATCGAACAATAGATTACCATTCCGAGCTATACCAAAACTATACAAATCCCCCCAGGCCGAAATCGCTTCTCACCGGCGGATAGTCTCCTTCATACAAGCAAGAGCGCCCTCGGATGAGGGCGCTCCAGACTGACGACAGTCTTTTTTCTTAGGAAGGGCGGGCCGGGGAAGGCAGAACAGGTTAGGTTAGGGCAAGTTGGTCCGCGCAAGAATCAACCTGGTCCGCGCATAAAGCAAGCTGTTCCCCGCATGAAATTGCTGCACAGGCGCAGCATTTTTAACCTCAAGAGGCTAAATTCCGAGAAAATCCTGCAAAATTACATTATTTGGCCATTTTGAACGCTATTTATGCCTCGCCGCACGGTAATTGCTGTATTTTTGCAGTAATCGTATTTTCGCAGCCTCGTGTCAATGAAATTGCTGTATTCTTGCAGTATTGGTGGAGCAGAGTCGCGGGAGATACTCAAGTATTGGTGGAGCAGATGACCGGAGAGGAGGGAGATACTGCAGCTTTAGTGGAGTGGATGACCGGAGCTGCAGACATTCTGGCCGGGAACAATGGAAGATGATATGGAGATGTATTTCGGAGCGGCTGCGCGCCAGGGTGGATCATCACCATCCGCTCGCCGCGGCTGAATGATGAATTTTTTGCGTTCTGCCGCAGCAATCCGTGTTTGCCGGGCCTCATACCGCTTCATTTCTATCCGCATGACCATATCGAGGAGGTGCTTCACGCCAAACTGGCCGCTCCGCTGGGACTCCCTTTGCATCGGTACTGCTGAATATTGGAAAAGTTCATGGGGATCTCTCCGAATCCGGTGTATTTGCGGGACATGCTTGCGCAGGAGATGAGGCTGCTGGCCGAGCAAGAGTTGTCTGACAAGGAGTTGGTTCTCACGGAATGGAATCGACCGCCTATCAGGGAATTGACGAATGACACCGTCTACAAGGCGGCCTATCTCGGCAAAGCCATTGTCTTCGATCTGGAGCGCCCTACGGATGAGGGCGCTCTGCGCAGCACGGTTTTATAAGCTTCTTTTTTTATAATTCCGGACAAAGAAGATAGCTCCGATAAGCAGCAGCAGGACGATGCCGACCGTTATCGCTTCGTTAACCCGATCGTTCATCGCTGCGGCATCCTCTTGCTCGCGATTGCCTCCCGGTCTGCCCCCGTTCGGCATCTGGCCATTGCCCATATCCGGCCTGTTCCCGCCGAACTCTGGCGGTGCCCCGCCGCCTGGGTTCGCCTCCCCGCCTCCGCCTGGATTCCCCGGCGCTGCGTTCTGCGCGTCCTGCCCTTCTCCTCCGGTCGGCGGCTGACCCACGTCCGGCGCTGCCCCGCCATCAGGATTCGCCTGCGCCGTTCCGTCGGGATTCCCGGTCGCGCCGTTCTGCGCGTCCTGCCCTTCTCCTCCGGTCAGCTGCTGACCCGCGTCCGGCGCTGCCCCGCCGCCTGGATTCGCCTGCCCGCCTCCGCCGGGATTCCCGGGCGCGCCGTTCTGCGCGTCCTGCCCTTCTCCTCCGTTCAGCGGCTGACCCGCATCCGGCGCTGCCCCGCCGCCTGGGTTCGCCTGCGCCGCTGCTCCTGGATTGTCCCCCGCACGGTTGCCCGGCTCTCCCATGCCGCCCCGGCCCGGCATTCCTCCCTGGATGCCTTCCCCTTTATCATAGGAGGGGAGCGTGCCGTCCAGCTGCTGCTTCAGATTGCTGACCCGAGCCTCGGCAAAGGTAAGGAGCCCGGGGATATTTTTCACGTTGCTCGTGAGCGATTGCTTGAATTCTTCATACGTATAAAACTTCGTCGGATCCTGCTCGACATACGTATCGATCATGTCCGCGATCTCCTGCGCCCTCGCTGTCAGCCGCTCCGGCGACAAATATCCTTCGATAATCTGCTGAATATACAGATGATACTGCTCCTTGTACGTGTCGTTCTGCAGGAGCTTGTCGACCAGCGGGTAGTTCGCGACCGCGCCCATTGTCGGCTCATCCATCAGCATCCCGATCAGGCTATCCTGGCTCCCGCCGAATCCCCCGAAGGCCATATTCATGTCCCACGGAATGAGCGAGAACACGCCGTTCTCTTCATACAGGTAATAATTATGGTTGAAGTTCCCCTGATAGCTGTCCATGTTGACGGTCGCCGTATTGACGGCCATATAGCGCAGAATGCCGTCGACATTGAGATATTTCTCGTAATACGTCCCGTTATTCAGCTCATCCAGCATCTTGATCGTAAGCTCCTCATCGGATGATTTCGATTTCCGATTGAGCCCGCTGTAGGAAGATATGTCGTCCCCGCGCCAGCTCAGATCGCTGCCTTGACCGTCCGGCTTGTACAAGACACCGTATGACGTCTCGAAGTTCCGGCTCAGGAACGATTCATTAATTTGCTCGACGGCCAGAAATAATCCGGCCGGATCGCCGTTGATCGATACGTTGGCGAAAGCGAATTCCGGCGTAGGAAGCCCCATCTCTTCCAACAATTCATACGTCAAGTACTCTCTGATGAACGACGGATCGCTGTAGCCATTGTTCAGGTTGATGCTGGTCACGCCGAGCAGATTCTGGCTGTCGATATATTCATCGAGCAGCAGCTTGAGACTATACCGGTCCGAATCCGACGAAGCGACGCCGGTCAGGCTGGAATTCCCCTTCGTTCGGATGCCGACATTGTCCAATTCATAGCCGTTGTATTGAACGGAGGCCGCCTTCACCTCCTTATCCGTCGGATGCTCCAGCATGTCGCTGTAATCATCGGCATCGATGGTGATGTTCACCTCGATCACCTTGTCCTTCGGGAACAGCTCCTCCGGAAGCTTCACCACGTTCGAATCCGATGCCGTGCTGCATCCGGCGAGCAGCATCATCCAAGCGAGCAGTGCTATCCCCAGGGGAACGAATGATCTTCGAATCATGTTCATCCACCTCCCGCGGTCATGATACATAGTCTCCGTTGTAGCTGATTAGCACTGCATTCTTAACGCCATTAACTTCCGTGACGCGGTTAACGAACCGCGGCTCGCTGCCGGCCAGTCTCAGTTCCAAGGTCAGCTCGATATTGCCGGGTGTCACGGTCTTCTGCTTCACGCTATGTCTCTTCACGGACTTGGACATGCAGCCGTACAGCTCGGATTCCGCCTGTTCGCCTTCGCAGTTGACGACGAGCAGATAAGGGGACTCAAGCGATGTCTTCTTCGAGAACAGGAACAGCACCAGCCCGACGACAATCGAGCCGACAATCCCCAGCGTATAGAATCCGGCCCCGGTTACAATCCCGACGGATACGGACCAGAACAGGAAGATTAGATCGGTCGGATCCTTGATCGGCGTCCGGAACCGCACGATACTCAACGCGCCAACCATCCCGAGCGACAAGATTAGGTTCGAGTTAATCGCCATAATAATGAGCGACGTAATCAACGACAGGCCAATCAGCGAAATATTGAAGCTTTTGGAGTAAAGCACCCCGCTGAATGTCCGCTTATACAGCATGTAAATAAATAGGCCGATCGCAAAAGCTATGGCCAGCGTAAGCACCATTTGCACCACGCTGATATCGGATTGAAAATTTTTGAGAACACTGTTTTTTATCATATCGGAAAACGTTATTTTCGTCGTTGAATCCATTACTGATCCTCCCATATACTCGTTTTGATGAACTTCCTGCAGATCACATACTTGGATGCGGACTGCCGCTTCAAGCCTTCAAGCTGCAAGGCGGCTCGCACATACTCCGGGAGATACTCGTCATACTTCACTTCCATAATGACGAAGTTCTCGTCGAGAGCAGGGATGACAGCCACATCCCGGCTCAACAGATCCGTGGCATTCAGTCCTGTCTTCAGCTGCTTATCGAATGTGATTCGGACATTGCCGGTCCAGGCGACGTACGCTTCTCTCACATAATCGACGATGACCTTCGGCCGGAGAAGCCGATGCTTCATCTCCCGGTACATCGCATAGAGCAGCGGTCTCTCCGGCTGGTTGAGCGCCTCGATATCGCCCTCCATGATCGATTGAAGCAGGCTGGGCGACAGCTCTTCCTTCACCTTCGCGATATAATCGTCTCTCTTGATTTTCTTTTCCAATTGAATCCGA
The DNA here is from genome assembly GCF_945605565.1 of Paenibacillus dendritiformis. Lineage (NCBI taxonomy): Bacteria > Bacillati > Bacillota > Bacilli > Caryophanales > Paenibacillaceae > Paenibacillus > Paenibacillus dendritiformis. The sequence goes on from NZ_OX216966.1 coordinate 4,326,617, forward strand.
TTGCCCTGCAGGTTATAGATGCGGATCCGCCACTTCTCCCGATTTTGTATGCCGCCCAGCTTGTCATGGAGGGCTTTGTTGTTGATATCGTCGAAGTACAGGCTCCGAATATGATATTCGCCCGACGGCCCGGCATGCGGATCCGTCTGCATCAAGCTCTTCAGCCGCTGCCGGATGACCATGTATTGATGCGCGTTGGCGTAGAACTTCTGCTCCTGGCGGTATTTCAATGCAGTTCCCACTTCCATCACCTCCTTGTCTGTATAGGGCAAGTATAGAGAGGCCGTTTGAATTTCCTGTGAAGGGCGCATGAATTTTGCGAGAAACATAAAAAAGACCCGGATATCCGAGTCTTTTACGTAAAATGGATGTCGAACCGCACGCCTTCCGGCACATTGCGGATGTGATAGCGCAGTCCATGCATGTCCAGTATTTTCTGGACAATGTACAAGCCGAGGCCGCTGCCTCCGGTTTTGCGGTTTCTTGATTTTTCTACCCGGTAAAAAGGCTCGAAGATGCGCTCAAGCTGGGAGGGCTCAATATGCGCCCCGGTATTCAATATACTGAGCAACAGGCCATCCCTGCCGTTCTGCCGCAGCGAGACGCCGACCGTCTCTCCATCCCCGGAATATTTGACCGCATTGCTTAACAGATTGGCTACCGCCCGGGAGATAAGCTTCTCATCCGCTTGAATATACAGATCCGGCTCGATATCGATATCGAATTCGAGTTGCTTGATATCGCGGAAATAGAGGAACTGGTCCAGATTCCGCTGAATCAGGGCAGACAAGTAAACCTTGCCGATCCGCGGCTTGAAATCAAAGCTCTCCAACTCGGATATGTTCAAAATCTCGTGAACGAGCTTCTCCATCTCCTTCATAATCTCATACGACTGCTGCAAATATTTGTCCCGATCCTTGTACGAGCCGATCTGATGCAGCATCCCCTCCAACTGGCCGGATACGGCGGTGATAGGCGTCTTCAATTCATGAGAGATCGTGGCTACGAATTCGCGTCTCTTCTGCTCCTGCTCCCGCTCCTTCTGAATGTCATCCCGCAGCTTCTCATTGGCCTGCTTCAGCTCGCTCATGCTCGTCTGCAGATTGCCGGCGAGAATGTTCAGATTGGAGGACAGCTCGCCCAGCTCATCTTTGGAACGAATGGTGGACGGTACGGTGAAATCAAGCTGCGCCATTTGGGAAGCCACCTGGTTCAGATGGATCAGCGGCTTCGAGAGAAGCTTCGAATAGATCGCCGCGCCAATCATCGCGATTCCGAGGATGACAATGGACATATAGGGCAGGAACATCAGAATGACCTGGGATGCTTCATCGATCGGCTGAACGGGAGAATAGACGAACAGCTTGTATTCCCTCGCCTGATCGGCGAACTGCACCGTCTCCTGAAGCGAAATAAAGTTCCCGCCATCCTTGCCCCCGTGCTCCCCGGGCCGGAACGGACCATCCGGACGGAAAGGGTCTGCCCCGGGCGGCTTCGGCCCGCGCATCAATTCATCAATGAACGCCGGATCCATCGAGCCAGGACTGGCCGGATACGCCACCTCTCCCGCCGGATCGCGCAGCACGACGCGCACGTTGTTGGCGAATTCGAATTGAATCAGCAGATTGGCCGCCTCTTCCGCATTCGCGGCGTCCAAGCTCTCGATCAAGGATTGGACTTTGCTGCTCACGTTCGCTTCCTTGTACTTATAGTAATAATTGGGCAGGAGGAAAAACAGGGTCAAATATAGAATGAGCGCGGATACGATAAGCAAGGCCGACGTGATGCCGAAAATTTTGAAGGCGATTCCCCGCTTCCTCATCCGTTCTCCCTCTCCATCATATAGCCCAGCCCTTTCACCGTCTTAATGTAGGGCAGCCCGATTTTTTTGCGAATGTTCTTAATATGCGCATCCACGATTCGGCTGTCGCCGTAATAATCGTAGCCCCATATCCGCTCTAACAGCATCTCCCTCGTCATCACGCGGCCGATGTTCTCCAGCAGCGCCTGCAAAATCTCGAATTCCTTCATCGTCATATCGATCCATTCCTCATCGACATACACTTTATAGCTGTTCAAATCGATGCGCAGACGTTCGAACGTGATATCATTGACCGGCAGCGCCGGATTTCCGTTCTTCGCTCTTCTCAGCACCGCCTCGACACGCTTGACCAGCACGTTGAAGGAGAAGGGCTTGGAAATATAATCATCCGCCTCCAGCTCGAACGCCTTCAGTTGATCCTTTTCTTCGCTTAATGCCGTCAGCATAATAATCGGAACCGAAGATTGGGCGCTGCGAATCATGCGGCAGAGCGAGAAGCCGTCGATATTCGGAAGCATCACGTCCAGAATCACGAGATCGTAGTCGGTCCGCTCCATCATCTGCCATGCCTCCAAGCCGTTATCCGCAACATCCACCTGATAAGAATGGGCAGTGAGAAATTCCTTGATCAATTCCTGAATATATCCGTCATCCTCAACGACAAGAATGTGATGTGACATGGCCTGTACCTTCTTTCTGCATGCTGTAGCGAGGGTAGCGGCATGGTCCGCTGCGCGCCGCCGGATCGCTTTCATTATACGATCGCAATGTGAAATTCAGATGAATTGTTGGCGGGAAATGGACTTATTTCCTTCATATTATTTCCCCGGCAACCGCAGAAATTGACAGGAGATTCGCGGCCATGACAGCATTCAGCCGACATGATGATCCAGCTCATGACAAAAAAAAGCAATACCGGGACTTCTCCCGATCTTGTTACTGTAAAAAAATCACGTCATGCGAAAAAATCAGACCCGGCATCGCACCGGGCCTGAATCTATGGCCATTACAATCTCAAGCATCTGTTGGCTTTGCCGCAATCCGGTAACAGCATTTAACGTCCCCGTCCGCCATGCATTCCAATCGCTCCACCTGGGCATCCAGCACCTCACGGAACAAGCTCAGCTCGCACTGGCATGCCTGACGGTAACGGCATGCTATGCGGGCAATGGGGCAATTCGCTTCCTCGAACAGGAACGCTCCGTCATCCAGCTTGTCGACCGTGACCATATATCCCTCCCGGTTCTGGATGGCGGCCAGGCCAGCAACCCGTTCCTCCAGGCTGCCTCCGGACATCGAAGCGCGGTGCTTCTGCTCCAGCTTCCCCTGCCTTCGCTCGAACAGCTCGCGGATGACGGATTCCCCGAACATCTCGTTCATCTCGTCAAGCAAATCGGCGGCCAGCGCATCGTATTGATTCGGGAACAGTGCCTCGGCGGACAGTGTAAGCCGGTACACGTGAATCGGCCTGCCGACGGGCTGGCGCTGCACGGCCGCCTCAATGAACCGCTCTTCCTGCAGCGCATAGAGATGCTTCCGAATCGCCATCTCCGTTAACCCGAGACGCTGCGAAATGTCCTGAACACGGATCGAGCCATGCTTCTTAAGCAGCAGCAATATTTTCCGTCTCGTCTTCTGTTCCCGTTCAGGAGCTTGATGTTGTCGCATCGGTTTCTCCCTTCTGCAGGCGGAATTAGCGAACAGCTTCATTATAGCGGCGGTTCACTTCCTCCCAGTTGACGACGTTCCACCAGGAAGATACGAAGTCGGGCCGTCTGTTCTGATACTGCAAATAATAGGCATGCTCCCATACATCGACGACCAGAATCGGGGTCTTGTTGTCTTCCAACGGCGTATCCTGATTCTGCGTGCTCATCACTTCCAGCTTGTCTCCATTGACGACGAGCCAACCCCATCCCGAACCGAAGCGGCTGAGCGCGGCCTTGGTCAAATCCTCCTTCAACTGCTCAAAGGATCCGAAGTGCTTCTCAATACCCTTCGCTATATCCCCCTTCGGATCTCCTCCTCCCGTCGGGCTCATGATGGACCAGTAGAGGCTATGACCATAATGCCCTCCTCCGTGATTGCGGACGGCGGTCCGTATGTCTTCCGGGATATCGTCAAGATGGCTGATTAATTGTTCGACCGTAGCGTTCTTGAATTGAGGGGAACTGCTTAGCGCCTGGTTCAAGTTCGCGACATACGCCGCATGATGCTTCTTATGGTGAATTTCCATGGTTCTGGCATCCAGGTAAGGCTCCAGTTCATCATATCCATAGGACAGTTCCGGCAGAGTGAATTGCTCCATTCGCTTCGTCTCCTTTCCCTAATTAACAGAATTCACCTCTGATTATATAGCAAGGGAAATATTTTGTATATATCTAAATATTTTTACTTAGTGCAACTTTATGAGCAAGAGCCTTCAGGTTTGCCAACAGCAGATGATCTTTTTTTACTTAATGCAAAATTTTGTTGTTAGGGAAACATTTTTCGATTATGATGAACTATATTCACTACGAATCGGAAAAAGGAGTTGGCGCTATGCTGGATTTGCCGCGCATTCTGATCGAAGGGGCTTTATTATCTGCCGTCTTTTTGGCGGTCCTGCTTCTCTCGCTGGCCTACAACCCGCGGATATGGCTACTGGATTATCCGCAAGATATTCAACGTGCGGCCCCGCCTCGCACCCCGACGGAGAAAAAGCAGTTTACGGCAGTCGGAACCATCGTCATGCTGCTCATTTTCGTTCCGTTTGTCAGTTCGATTTATGTCTATGGCAATGACGTTACGTTTTGGGGCGCTTTTCTTCATCTGTATCTTGTATTCAACATGGTCAGCTTGGCTGATTTGATTATTCTCGATTGGCTTATTTTTTGCGCGATTACACCGAGCTTTATTGTGATTCCCGGAACGCGGGGGGCGGCAGGCTATAAAGATTACCGTTTCCATCTCATCGGCTTCCTGAAGGGGGCGGTCATGTCAGCGGCGGTCTGCCTGCTCCTCGCCGGGCTGCGAGTGGCCATGACTTATATATAGACGAGGCAAAGAGCGGCGGGTTATCGTGATGATGCCTGCCGCTCCACCCATCTAGGGATATGCGGTTCGAAGTATGTCGCAATTTTACGCGCTTCCGTCAGGACCAGCTTGATCCCGGCCTCCTCCTTGAACCAGTCGTGTCTGTTCACGCGCGTGCTGTCTTGCTGGACACAGAACTGGACGGTCGGGGGAAAGACAGCCTGATACGTCATTAGCGCTCTTCTCGAGAAATAAGCTTTGCATACGAGGATGGCCCGATTCACTTCCAACTGGTGCTCCTTAATGATGCTCCAGGAATTTCTCGCGTTGTCGAACGTATTTTTCGCCTTGTCTTCCCGCAGGATGGCATGCTCGGGAACCCCCAGCGAGACGCCAATCTGCTGCAAGTGCTCCCACTCGGTCCGATCCAGCTTCGGATTATTACCTCCGGACGGCAATACCAATGGAGCATATCCCTCGTGATACAGTTGCGCGGCGATCGCCATCGGCTGGGTATGACTGCCGCCCGGAACCAGAATAATATCGGCAGGCCGTGGCTCTTCTTCCGGAACGAAGACAAGCTCGGTGAGACAATCAAACGGATAGGTCAACCTGCATCACCTCCTGTACGGTCATTTCAATATTTGACGCCATGGGCACGGAAGGCACAGAGGCACAGCAAGTACATCAGATTGGTTGCGCCGAACAACGAAAAAACACCCGGATTCAGCACCATATACATGCTATACGGGAGACTCCAGACGAATGCGATTAGCAGCAGCGAGCTCCGGAGCCGCATCAAGCCTGACACGCAGAGAACGGCCGGAAGGGCCAGCATGGCCAAGCTGATTCCCGCACTGACTTGATCCATCCCCGCAAAATATGGATCCACCCCTATTAATAGCACCCATAGAATGATAGAAAGCGCACATGCCCCATAGCCTATCCTTTGCACCATAGCAATACGAATCTTGTTCATCTTATTCACCACTCGATTCATCGGGATACGGATGCGTATCATCCTTGGATGATTTTTGTTGTTCCCCGCATCGCTTAGTTTTATCATACTTCTGTTTCCATTTCTTCTACAATACTTTGAACTTCACCTTATTCAACGGTTGAGAAAAGGTGTAATCAACTCATCAATCCGTTGAGGAAACATCAACAGAAGATGGATCTATGCGTGAGCCCGCCCATGTTCGAAGTGAGGGAAAGGATGCATCTGTTTCATTTTCTTCAACAAAATTTCGATCGGGCAAGCACTTTTTGCAACAAGGTGAATTATAATGGCTCATAACTGGATGGAAATGGATGGGAGGTGTTGAGGAACATAAAGTAAAAGCTATTTTCGACCGATACAGGAAAGGTGTGGTGAGAATAGAACGTAAAGGAAGCTTTGCATTGATGATGACAACATGAAAAAAGGAGCGAAAAAAATGACATCATGGCTTATGATCGCGGCGTTAACCTTTTCGTCGAGCATCGATAATTTGGGAGTCGGCTTATCCTATGGCGTGCGGAATATTCGCATCAATTTGCTCTCGAATCTCTTTATTGCAGTAATCTGTTTTCTGTTTAGCATGTGCGGAATCTATTTCGGGATGTTCATTGCCACCGTGCTGCCCGGAATCCTTCCGGTCGTGCTGGGCGCCTTCCTGCTCGTTGTGATCGGTCTGCGGATTATATTACTGGCCGTTCCGCGCAAGAACCAAACTCCAAGCACCCACTCGGAAGCAGCCAGTCCCAAAAGCATCGGCTTCGTTGAATCCGCGGTGCTCGGCGTCGCGCTGTCAGCCAATGCATTGACCAATGGCGTCGGGGCCGGTCTGCTCGGTTTCTCCCCGCTGTTAATCTCGATATTGGCGGCGGTCGGCAGCTTCGTCACCGTATGGGCCGGAGTAGCCTTCGGCATCAGGCTGACGCATGTCCGCATCGGCAAATTTACCGTCGGGCAATTCGGGACCTTGATTAGCGGGATGCTCTTATTGCTGGTGGCCTGTGGCGCGTTCCTAGACTAGCAATCTTTCAAAGTGACGGACATAGACAGCGTGTTCCTGCGGGCGGAAGCCCGCTTTCCTGCTTCAATAAAAAAACCAAAGGCTTTGCGTTATCAAAGCCTTTGGCCACATAGTGGATCCGCCTTAAAAGTGAACTTTTTGCCCCGTTTTCCCGGATTGGTAGATAGCCGCAACCATTTTCTGCGTCTTCAATGCTTCTTCCCCGGTAATATGCAGCGGAGCGCCATTGACGACCGCATCGTAGAAATTCCCGATTTGATGAATGTGGCTTATGCCCCAATACGATTTGACCCCTTCGCCATAATCGATAAGGTTGGTGCGATCCGAATCGCGGCTGATTTCTGTGCCATCGTCATAGAAAATGCTGCCTTTCTCGGCCCGGATATACGCTTTCCCCTTCTCGCAATGCAGCTCAATCTCGACGGGAGCATCATAGCTGTGATAGTTCATGGCATAGAAGGAGGCCATGACCCCATTATTAAACTGGATCACCCCGTCAGCCACGTCTTCCACATCAATCTTTTCATGCGTACGATTTTCAATATGAGCGGATATCGCCGCAATATCGTCGCCAATAAACCATCTCATCAAGTCCAGCGTATGAATAGCCTGGTCGATGATGACGCCGCCGCCTTCCTTATCCCAGGTGCCCTTCCAATCGCTGAAGCTGTAATACTCGTCCGTTCGCTTCCATGTAACCGAGCAGCGGGCTCCCAGGACGCGGCCCAGCTTGCCGCTGTCAAGCGCTTCCTTAATCAGCACCGAGCCGGGATTGTAGCGATTTTGGAAGATGACGCCAAATGTAACCTTGTTGCTGCGGCACGCTTCAATCATCGCTTCCGCATCTTCCACGGTAATGCTCATCGGCTTCTCAGTGATGACATGCTTGCCTTTCTCTGCCGCATAGATAACGACTGGCGCATGCATATGATGCGGCGTGCATACATGAACAACGTCCAGACCGGCTTCATCAATCATTTGTTTATAGTCCAAATAATAGTCGCAGTTGTATTGCTTCGCCGCTTTTTGCGCCCGCTCCTCTTTGAGATCGCATACAGCCACTAATTCCGCGAGATCATTTAACTCAACAGACTTGGCATGCATCGGAAAAATATTACCGCAACCAACGATGCCAACACGTTTTTTTGTCATGAATCGTCCCTCCATCCTTGTATCGCATTCGACGAGAACGCTTGCAACCAGATGATTCACCTCTATCATATCTCGGCATAGCGGAACTGCCCATGAATGATTTCGGTGTTACCTGAACTATTTTGCTGCAATTTGAAGTTTATATCTCTCCTGGCGCACAAATTCAATGCATCCCGCCATGCACGCTTCCGCCTGCTTCGGCTGATAGCTCGGATGAAAAGGATTCATAAACCCATGTCCGCCCGGGATGACCTCAACGCGTGTCCGCTCTGTCTCCCTCAACTGCTGCGCTAATCCAGCGACATCGAATTGCTCCTCGCTTGCAAAGTACAACAAGGCAGAACAACAAGGCTCAATGTCTGCGTAATTGCGAATTCTTGAGCCGTAGAAGCCGATAACTCCGTCAAGGCTGCCGCTGTCGCTGCACATCCAGGCTACGGTGGCTCCGACACTGAAGCCGGCCAACATGACTGCATCATAGTCTGGGCGGCTCGCTTCAACGAGTGCTCGCACTTCTTGGGCGGAGGCATCGAATCCGACCTCATTGATAAAATAGGAATACGCGTCTGCTTCCTCCTCATAGGCAAACGGCGCTCTGCCCAATAGATTCGGCGTCAACACATCATACCCTTGCTCTTCAAAACGTTGGCGATAATAAGCGATATGATCGTTAACCCCGTATATTTCGTGAAGCAGGATGATGAGTGTTTTTCCCGTCTGCTGTTCCATATCTCGACCTCATTTTTCAAAGAATGGCTATGTGACAATCAACCTTCTGCCAGGATGCTGCGGAGGATTTTTTTGCTTTCGATATCTTTAGGTCGTGGCGTTCGGCCGATTTGCTCGAATACTTCCTTTTCTTCAAGTAATTGAGTTGGACTGAGGACGAATGCCGATATTCCATTCAGGGTGTATTGCTGTAACGGAAGCGAATCCGCCCTCCACACCCATTCGGGTAGTCCGTTCGGAATAATATGTCCTTCACTTGAACGAGTCAAATAAAGAAATTGGATGTCCACAGTCCCTTTACGGAAATCTGTCTGCCTGTCACTTACAGGCATCCTGTCGAACTCTGCTTCTATAAGGGCGCGTTCCAGACTTTCTCGATATTCTACCCATGTGACTAGGTCAAGGTCTTCATGCGGTCTCGTAATCTTCCCAAGCAGAAAGTCGATCGCCCAGCCTCCCCGCAACCAAAACTCCCCCCCAATCGATGAAAATATGGCATTAATCTCGCCAAGTATCCTCAATTGGGATAAGGTTTGATCATCCGTTACATGCTGTGACATGTAATTTTCCCCCATATTTATTTATCTTATAAGTGCAAGCTGCCTGTTCTTCGTGCCGCTTATTGCAGCGGCTGCCTCTTCGATATCCTTATACAGCGATTCGGAATGGCCAAGCCCTCTCCCTTGCGCATGACCTGGACAACCGGACATATATGCCCCCCAACGAACTCCTTAACGGGGATATAAGAATTCACATAAGCTTGCGTCGTTTCCCTGCCATTGCGGCAATCATATTCTAACGGCAACCCCGCGCTGTCGCCGGTTTCCTTTTGCTTGCAAAATAAAATATGGGCGTAATCGGCCACGGCAATAAGGAACTCATCCACCGGCAGGACAACCTCCAGCAGCACATCGCCAATATATTGGCGCATCAGCTTATAGCCTAGATTACCGTAATAAGGGCAATTCGTGAGCCAATTCGGAAGCGGCTGGAGAAAGCCTTCCACCAAATAACGGTCTTGATAGAGCGCCGGCACCTGGGGACAAGCTACGGGCCGCTGGGCATGCAGCCCCCCGCCAGGCGAGAATATGGAGTCGAGCCGGTCTGCGTGGGTATAATGGTACAAGGTGAGCATCCCGCCAGCCAACTCAGGCGCCCCCTCCTCCACTTCCACATAGTTGGCGAGACGCAGGCCTTCCTGCTCCAGGAATCGCTGTCCTAATCTTGTCATTACCAATCACCTGCCTTCGCGGGCATGTCTCGCGATCCTCATCCCTATGTTCCTTGATGTAGTTTTTTCTCATAGATTAGTATCTCTTTGTTGTTGCCGTTTGTTTTCGTATCGATCCTTTTGAAGCCTTGCCGCATCCAGAAAAGATGGGCCCGCGTATTTTTCGTAACGACTCCGATTCGGTATTTGCCAATGCCCTGGCTGTCCATGAGCTCTTCAAATAACTGTACGGCCTGTCCGCCATATCCCTGTGACTGCAGGTCGCCGCTTACCACCAGGAGCCCCAGCCATGTGCATTGATCGGCCGGATTCATCGGCAAATATTCCAGGATGCCAATATAGTCCGCATCATCTTTTAATAGCATCCGCTGAGCGCCGATGCGATGGGCCTGCTGAATATCATCAAGCAATTCTTCTCTTGAAATGATCTCTTTATTTCTGGATACGAGATTAAATAAAGGGTTGGAATTGATTATGGCTTCTTCGACATCGACTAGCTTCGCCGATGATTTCTCAAACGATAACATGGACATGGTCTTCATCCTTTCGAATGCATGCTGTATATCATATCTGTCAGTTCATCGCCGGATAAAAAACCAAGATTCGAGTACAGCTTCTCCGCCGCATTGCCGGATGTGACAAATAGGCGCAGTATGGAATAGGTATCATTCAACTGATGAACCGCTCTGCGTAACATATACTTGCCCAGTCCCTGCCCCCGGCAGGCAGGCCTGACGGCAATCTCATAAATGAGCGGGAGCTCTTCCCACAAAGATACGAGGCAAAGTCCAACGATCTCATTCGTGTCTTGGTTGACAAGAATGGAGGAAGCATCTCGCGTCTCCTGCGTAACATGCTTGAAATAATAATCGATATCTTCCTTATATTGAGTATCCGGGCGTTCATCCGTCCCGCGCCGGTAGGCCTCCTTCATCAGCTCGGCCAGCACCATGCTCTGGGTGGGCTCCGGCGGGATGCATATGTACGGGCTTGCCAGCGCGAGGTCCTGCTGCTCCGTAGGCCGGATCATGCATTTTCTGGCCGGGAGGGGCTTGAAGCCTTCGGCTTCGAAGGCGGACAGATGCTCGGGAAGCACGTTATAAGCATAGATGGAGCCGGAGCCTGAAGATCGGCCGACGATATGTTCCTTGAGAAAAGTGGCCATCGATGACGACCATTCGTATGGCGGGAACAGGAACAAGGAGCCAATAGCTTTATCGGTCAGCGTAACCCCGGCCACCCTGGTCCCGTCGACAACGATCCAGTAGCAATTCGTCGCCTCCTTCATCATTTCCTGCAACGCGTCCCAGCTCGGTCTGAACCATACATTTTTCCGATAGGTTGCAAACTGCTTGGAGTACGTTCCAGCGTCGGCCGGGATTAGCTTGTAACCCGTCGAATCCATGGGCTGTGTCATACCATCACCATCTTTTCGTGTCGTGTTTATCCTACTTTGTTCCCCACTGCGATCCAGCGGCCATCCACATCCTCGAATACGAACTCATGATTGTTGTAGTCCGTCGTTGCCAATGGGCGAACGATCTTAATTCCTTTGCTAGCCAGCTCGCGTTCCAATTCCCGTTGGTCATAGGCTACGAAATAGGCGTCATATCCATAGCCGTGAACGATGCGATTGGGGACGACGGCATCATGTTGCGATTGCGTCAACACGATCTCGATAGCGTCTCTGTACAAGCATACATGGGGCTCTGACGATTCAAGATAATACACCGCTCTGAAGCCGGCATGCTCATAAAAGGCCGCTGTCTTCGCCATATCCGGTGTCGGAAAAATTTGCAGGCAATGCGAGAAGCCTTTGCACATTATAAACTACTCCTTTTTTCGATTCAGTTCTTCCAGCTTACGGTTCATATCATCTATCGAATGCTGTATGGACTCCATTCTTCGCAATGCAGCGTATTGATTTCCTATTATTCCGGCAAATCCCACGATCAGAATAATAATGATCAAAATCATTCCCTCCTATTATCTTCGTAAGGGACGGGCCCATTTCCTTTATCCCTTCCATTTGGAAAATAAAGCGCATAAAACAAATATACCACTGCCTCTAATTACTGGAAATGATATTTAATAAGCACTTTGTTGCATCGCTTTCCGCTTCCTCTGCGCAGCATAAACACTCAACCCGCCAAATAATCCTTCCGTAAAACAGACGGCAATCGCATGCGTGAAATCCCCCGTAAAGCCGGTGTCAAAGAGCCGGAATGGAAGATGGTAAATAATGGGGTCGTGACCATCCGGCAAACAAGAAAGCGACGAGAAAGCTGACAGCCAACCCCGCCGTCAGTTCGCCTGCACTCTGTTCCAATCCCAGCAAATATTTGCCGCCGGGCGTCGTAATCAGCATCATCCCTCCGAAGCATGCTCCTGACAGAAGAGCGGCTCTCAGATTGCTGAGCAGAAGGAGCAGAAGCGCTTCCCGCTCCGGCTGTTTAATAACGATAGACGGACTCTTGACCTTCCATGTAAATAGGGCCATGCAGCCTATCATAACCGTGACAAAAAGAGCCATAGCAACGCTGTTGGACAAGGATGCTTTCTGATAAAAAGTATCCAGCACCCAAGCTGAGCTGAAAAAAGCCGCTGCCAGGACATAGAAGTATCCGTTTCTAAAAAGCGCTGCCATGTTTATGTTTCCTCCACAATTCCGTACTCCACTTGCTAAAAAACAATCTTCGAAGCATCTGCGAACGTTATCCATCCGATCCCGCTTACGAACACTTTCACCGGATAGCATTCCGCTTGCTTTTGATTCGAGAAATACCATTCTCGGCCTGTCTTGACGACAATGAACAGCCCGTGCTCATCTCCAACCGGAGTAAGGCCTTCATTATCCGGTCTCCAGTTCGGCACGCCCATTTCATTCAGGGCCCTGACTAAAGGAATCACCTCATTGGCAACAACTCCGATTTCACTGACGCCATTGATATCACGACTGCCGAACGGATGCGAGATTGCGTTGGATAAATTATGCCGGGCGATGAATTCGACGATGTTGCCGGAAGGATCTTCAAAATAGACGGAGTGGGCATTCCAGGAGGTAAAAAATACTTCATCCTCCCCGTCTTCTTCGATTAAAGTCACTCGGGCTTGAAGCCAGCTTTTGGCTTCACGGAATTTATTTTCTGGAATGTTCATGGCAAAATGATAAAAAGGGCGGGCAAACGCCGTTGTCGTCTGAAACGTTACCTGGGTATCCCCCGCCTGTACGGTAAAGGAATCGTCCCGGTCCTCGACAAGTTCAAGCTCCAGCACATCGCGATAGAACGATTTCGTTTCCAACGGATTGCCCGTCAATAAAATGGCGCGCTCCACAATCATTCCCTTTCCCTCCTCCTAATCAATGGCTTATTCCGTCCTATTCCTCGACCTCGCGTTCGTGTTGGCGGCCAAGTCAATTAACATTCATTGATTCACGAACCCAATTATTTTAGAATGCGGACTGGGCGTCATCATGCCGCGCTCCGTGAATTCTTCTCGTTTTCTTAATCTCCTGTAATTACAATCATTGTATCTGATTATATGATAACAAATGAATTAAACTTAAAATAGCAACAAAAAGAGCAAGACAAGAACCTATATCGTTCCTCACCTTGCTCAATCGAGATATTCGCTGCAATCATTGACTCACAGACCGGGACCTCATCTTTCAGTGAGCCGCAGAGGCACATTCCGCTAAATACCGAATAATGTCGCCACGGCTGATCATCCCCGCCAGTACCCCGTTCCTTTCCACGATGACTTTTTGGACTCTTCTATTGCAAAATAACGTGGCCACCTCTTCAATGTTAGAGTCAACTGGGACCGTTGTCACATCGCGCGCGGCAATTTCCATGACATTGCGGCCGGCCAGGCGCTGCCATTTCGAACCGATGGCTTCCTCATCGATATATACGGGCAGAGGCATATACGTTTGGAATATCCAAAACTTAATATCAAAATTTCGAATATACTGCATCACGTCGCGTTGGCTGATTAACCCGGAAATCTCGTTACGCTCGTTAACAACGGGCAGCGCGCTAACCCGATAAGCAGCAAATCGCTCGATTGCGGTTTCGACCGTATCGGTTTCCTTCACCTTGATGACCCGCCGAACCATAATGTCGGAAGCTAACATAGCCAGCTCCTGCTCCCTTCTATCCATCTACACCTTCTGTCAGTTTCTGTTCGTAATACTCAACCAGGTCTCGCGAGAACTGCTTGATGCAATCCAACTGTTCCGCCGTATATCGATCAAGAAACTGGAGAAAGCGATTCTCCTCCACCTGGTGCAAATGCTCGTGCAGGTCGAAGAGTTTGCGGCCTTTGGGAGTCAGGCGAAAATATACTTCTTTTTTGTTGTCATTAAGCTGCGTGCGCTTGACGAATCCTTCATCGAACAGCTTCGACGTCATCTTCGTAATGCTGGCCTTCGACAGCTCCATCTTCTCTGCGATCGATGTCGTATTGATTGGCTCATAACGGCCGATGCAGTCGATGACGTGAATAATGGTGAAGTTGTATGCCCCTTCACTTAGTCCCTCTTCTAATGCTTTCTTGCGAAATGTTGCGATTTCCCAGGTCTCTTCTTGCTCGATCAAGTGCATCATTTTCCAGCGAAGATCATATATTTGTTTTTTTAATGGATCGGAATGCTCCATTTCTGCAAGTGCCCCCTTTCTATATATCCCGCTGTATCAATGACGAATTCATTTTATTTACTGAGGTAACAATACGGGCTGCAGTCAAAATACTTGGACAAAAAAATGGGCGCAGCACTGCATGCATTCAAATAAACAGCACACCTGCATCCTTTACACAGCAAACAAAATTATTATAACTTAGTTGATAATGATTATCAATATCATAAATAAAAAAAGCCCTCTATTTTTCCCGGGAGAAAATAAGAGGGCCCTGTTCTCAGTTCGATCAACAATCAACGCCATTTGAATTTCCGCTATATTTTAACTTATCGCCGCAGCTGCTTCAGAGATGCTGCTCATATACTTCATGATGTACTCCATCCTTGCCGCTTCATCGTATTCGATGTTCAGATCGATCGGTGTCGTTATTTGCTCGATCAACGAATCCCCTACAAAAATACAATGGTGATTATAGCATTGCTCATCATGCAGCACCTGCTCAAGACAACTCCGAATATTGGAGGCAACCCCGGCGTTGTCGGGATGCATGATCCATCGGAGCTCTTTCCAATCCAATATCCCTTCCGCTGTCTTTACGGGTGTCGGGTAACGTTGCTCTTCCGGAATAGCGGCTGCATATAGATAGAGCCCGCCAAAATCTCTTCTCTCCCCGGTAGTCCATGTAATTAAGCCCTTAAAAGTAAGATCAAGAGCTTCAATCCCTGTTTCTTCCCTGATTTCCCGCAGCATGGAAGCTCTTGGTTGTTCATTCTTCTCGATCTTCCCTCCGACTCCGTTCCAACAGCCCATCCATGCCGGCTTCTCTCGATTTAACAGCAATATTTTGCTGCCTTGCTTGATTAAGCATAATGTGTATTTCAGCATTCCGTCTCCTCGCTCTGTTCTTGACTTGGCTGCAGCCTATTATTCTATTATCCCCTACGATGAGCCGGTGCTCAATAGAAATGAAACAAAAGCAAGCCATCAATCCGAAAATTGAAAGCTTGCCTCTCAGTGAAGTGTGCATCATACAAAATCAGTTGTTTCCCAGCATTTCCGGCAGCTTGTCCAGCAGCCATAAGCGGGTGAAGGCATCCGAGTCCGACTCCTGAATGTACAGACGGTACACATGTCCGTTCTTAACCGCAGGCAGCCCCTTCCAGATCGGACTCTCCAGAAGCGCATCAGTCGACCGCTTGGCCTCATCGTCAACCGGATCGAGGATAAAGATGCGGTCGCCCGCGAACTCGCCAAGCGATTCGGGGGAAATCAACCTGAAGCCCTCACTCGCATCCAGAATCTCCTGAATCGGAGGCGTCGGCTTCAACCCCCCCGGACCGTACAATAACTGCGGAAGACCGGCCCGCGCCATCACGAACAGACGGTCGCCGGGATAATACGTGAAGACCGATGCCGTCTCCCCTGGCTTCAGCACCGTGGCATGGAGGTTCTCCCACATCTTCGCAGCCTTGTCATGATACGCTTGAAGCCAATCCTCCACTTCCTTCTCTTTGTTGAAAATGATGCCGATCTCCTTCATCCGTTCGTCCAACGAGGCGAAGGTGTCGAACATGATCGTCGGAGCGATTTTGCTTAACTGCTCATACTCTTTCTCATCCACACTGCCGATAATAATGAGATCGGGGTTCAAGGAGGCGACCTTTTCCAAATTGATCGGAAATCCAATATTCTCAATCTGGGAGGCTTCCTTCTCATATCTTCGTCCTTCCAGATGATCTCCGAAAATGCCGGCCATCGGAATTCCGAGCTCAATCAAATCCCCCGTCGTCTCCCCTGCAAAAATGATGTTATCCATGGATGCCGGCAATTCAATGGTGTGTCCCTTGTAATCCGTATAGGTTCGAGGCGAAGCCTGTTCCGTTCCCTCTTCCTTGCTTCCGGTCTGATTCGAATTCGCCACATCGGCCGCCGCCGCTTTATCCGGTCCCGCTGCAGCCGGGCCTGCATTTTGATTGCCGTTCGCGCACCCCAGCAGCATCATGCTCATGACAGCCGCTAAGGCCGTCGCCGCCACAGTTTTCCTTCCCCACTTCATCAACATTGTTCCCTCCGATACATGCCAAGATCTATGTTTTGTGATAATGATTCTCATTATCTGTTATTGAGAGTACTGAATATCATCCAGGATTACAATGGATAAAATCGAAACGGCTGTTATCATTTGTACAAAAGGGAAAAAGCCGCTCTGCCTGAGCGGCTTCTGGCTTCTCCTATTCAAATCAGTTAATACGAATCCGTCTCATGTCCTTTGCGTTCAGCTTCCTTGACCGCTTCACCCGTATGCGTGGAGCCGATCGGGCCATGATCGGATGAACTCGCGCTGTTCCGCAATCCTTCCGCAACGCGGCGCCCATAGTCCTCATCACATTTCGTGAACAGCTCGATCATTCGCTCCTGAATATGAGTATTGCAGGTCTTCAAGGTATTGACCAGATTCAAGATGAGATCATTGCGCTCGAACTCATCAAATGCCCGGTACGTCTCGCCTGCTTGCTTGAAATCATTCGTACGGTCAATGCTGGCCCGCATCAGCTTCCCTTCGACATGCGGCGTGTACTCCTTGTTCGTTCTGGGCGCTTCCTTCAAGCCGTTCAACGAAGACGGCTCATAGTTGATATGCGGATTTTGGCCTGGTGCGACATCCACATAATAGGCCATTTGACCGTCGCGCTGATTGGTAGCCACCCGCTTCTTCGGCGCATTGATCGGAAGCTGCAAGTAGTTCGCGCCAATGCGGTAACGCTGCGTATCGGAATAAGAAAGTGTCCGTCCCTGCAGCATTTTGTCATCCGAGAAATCCATCCCGTCGACGAGCACCCCGGTTCCAAAGGCGGCCTGCTCCACCTCGGCAAAATAGTTCTGCGGGTTTTTATTCAACACCATCCGCCCGACCGGCAGCCACGGAATGTCTTCCTTCGGCCATATTTTCGTATCATCCAACGGGTCGAAATCCAGTTCGGGATGATCATCGTCGCTCAATATTTGCACGAACAGCTCCCACTCCGGATAGTCACCGCGTTCAATCGCCTCATAGAGATCCTGTGTGGCGTGGTTGAAGTTTTTGGCCTGAATCGCCTCGGCTTCCGCCTGTGTCAAGTTTTTGATTCCCTGCTTCGGTTCCCAATGATATTTGATGAGAACGGCGTCTCCGTCTTTGTTAATCCATTTGTAAGTATTTACGCCGGACCCTTGCATTTGACGATAGTTGGCCGGAATTCCCCACGGGGAGTATACGAACGTGACCATGTGAAGCGTCTCCGGCGAATTGCAGCAGAAATCGAAGAAGCGTTCACCGTCTTGAATGTTCGTCACCGGATCCGGCTTGAAGGCGTGAATCATATCCGGGAATTTGATCGCATCGCGAATAAAAAAGATTTTCAGATTGTTGCCGACGAGATCCCAGTTCCCGTCCTCCGTATAAAATTTGACGGCGAAGCCTCTCGGATCGCGAAGCGTCTCCGGGGAATGTCCGCCATGAATGACCGTAGAGAAGCGTACAAACACAGGCGTTTTTTTACCTGCCTCTTGAAACAGTTTCGCACGCGTATATTTGGAGATAGGCTCCTCTCCGACTTTTCCGTAAGCTTCAAAATATCCATGTGCTCCTGCGCCGCGAGCATGCACGACCCGCTCTGGAATGCGCTCGCGATCAAAGTGCGTAATTTTTTCGATGAATTGGTAATTTTCCAGCGTAGCCGGTCCCCGGTTCCCTACCGTCCGGATATTCTGGTTATTGCGAACGGGGTGCCCTTGACGGGTCGTCAGCGTGGAAGCATCCTCTCCGTCCGCCATGCGCATATCGAGCGCATCCCCGGAGCCCCTTACGGAAGTGCCGTGCTCCTTCGCGTCGCCTTTCCCACCGATGTTCATGTTTTTATTATCCATCTTCGTTCTCCTTCATCGAGCTTAATAATTGCAGGCTTATATTCTATTATTATGAAATTCCGCAATGGATTATTCAGGCAGGGGAGAATTCGGACAAGTTTCCGGAAGCTTGCAACTTGCCGACTCGTATACACCCGGCGTGGCGGTCGGATTCGGCGCGATGCAATCATCGCGATGGGTTTACAGGGGGGGGAATGTCAATGGAGGCCGATATTACAGTGTTCAATACAATTCATAAAAAAAAGGGCTCTCGCCCCTCTCAAACTAGTTCACATTTGAGAACATGCAAGTCCCGATCATGCTCGCCCAGCTTTCCCGCGATGTAGTCGAGTTGCAGCTGCAAGTCTTGGAAATTCTCGCGAACCTCGCCTTGAAATTGCGACATCTCGTCCTTGAATTCTAGCATCTCGCCCTTGAACTGCGACATCTCGTCCTTGAATTCCAGCATCTCGCCTTTGAACTGCGACATCTCGTCCTTGAATTCCAGCATCTCGCCTTTGAACTGCATGATCTCGTCTTTGAATTGCGTCATTTCGCCTTGAAACTTATACATTTCCATTCGGAAGGCTTCGTTCCTCGCGGATTCCGTCTCCAGCCGGTCCAGGATTGCAACAAGTATTGGTTTGATCTCCTCCAAATGTGAGCATCTCCTTTCCTGATCGGACTTTATAGCATTTATAATATGCATTATACACTTTTGAACTGTTAATAGCTAATGAATTTTATAGATATATAGAACTTTTATTTGAATAACGTTAATACATCATGGCTCGTCCACAAACTTTGCGCTAAGCCAGAAGGTGCCGGATATAATGCTTCCCACGGCAATATCCTTATCAAGCAGTTCCAGATCGGTAACGACATCGATTTCTCCGCCGAGTGTTTTTGCTTTGCACCAGGAGAAGGAGCTTCCGGTGTATTCATTTTGAATGAGCGACGCCTCAACGACTCTTCCCGTAAATATTGCGGTTGATGCAGGTTCATTCGAATTTCCGAACAAGCCGGAAGGGATAAATGATTCAGCTGCGAATTTCACTTCCCCTTCTTGGGATTGACTATATTCTTCTTCATTATCATATACATTGACCTCATGGGAAAAAGCAGTCAACTGGATGCTTATCCGTTGCGGAACTTCGACCTGGCCAAAAAGTCCAAGGTTCGGCATGTCGAACACAAACGGGCAGGTGCCAGATTCAAGAGATTCGTCTGGTTCCATCCAGGCATGACATGCGCCGTCCAGCACAGAATCGGTCTCCCGATCGATTATCGCCGTAAGCCCGACCTCCAGTCTTGATGTACCGGCAAAGTGCGGGTTCAACCCGATGATCTCATTTTCTTGATTAACCTGCAGCCACAGTTCAATTCCGTTGCCTGCTTCAAAGTATATATATTGGCCTTGGTCTGCCTCCAGCAGCGTTCCGTGCTCTATCGCAACGCCAGCTATCTGCTCAAAGTCTTCACGCGATTTCACTGGAAATCCGATTGATGTCATATGGTTTGCCATGTTCATCCTCCATTTGGAAAGCGTCTGCCTCCACCAATATCAATGCTTGCCATGCAGTTCCTTTTGATACTTGCTGTGTCCATCCGTGCTTCCTGCATACTGAAAGCCGTTCGCTATGTAGTAATCATTGAGCTTCCCATTGTCGCCTACACAATCCAGCTTTATGTATTTCTTATGTTCCGGAAATTGTAATCCTCGTTCGATCCAGCTTAAAATCGCCTTGCCCAACCCTTGGCCCGAATGGGATCGGCACAAGGCCAATCTATGGATAAAAATGGAGTCATCCAGACGCTCGCCTTGCCAAATATGCCGATCCCAAGCTTCCGGCTCCAAAAGAATGGTTACGGTTCCGATCACAATGCCTTCCTTCTTGATGACGAATGCCGATCCGCCTTGAATGCTAGTCATGACATCATCCCGCCCGTATCCGTCCAGAAAATGTCCCCATTGCCGGATGCCATTGCTGCGGAGCCAAGTCGCGGCTTCAAGAAACAGTTCGAGCAATATATCATGGTGATTCAGCTCTGCCCGTTGAATCGTATAGTCATCCAATAGCTGGTGCTGTATTATCAACATCTTATTATCCAAATGATTCACCTCAACTAGAATATCTCAAATTGCGAACGGGCATCGCCTGAATCTGCGCATCGTACTCCTTCGCCTATCCATTAGCCAAACTGTCGCACTTATCTAACAGGGTCCGCAACAATTGAGCTGTCTGTCCTTTTTTCTTCGATGCTCTTAATCTATTGCGAATCGGCCGCAGCGACCTTTTGAATGCTTCTGGCCCTTTTCTTTGTACCATTTGTACGGCTGCAATTCGCAGCGTACGTTTCATCAACAGAGCAATGGGGCGTTCGGCCTTTGACCTCATTCCCCGGCGCAGCACTCGCAGCGCATGTTTATATGTTACCACATCCTCCCATGCCGGCATAAGAGCGAATAAGTTCAATTCGGGATCCTTGCATCCATTCGATCGGAACATGATTCTCAAGTTATCAATATTCCCGACTTCTCCTCGATAAAGATTCGGATGCATCTGATGATACCCGAGAAGCTGCCTGATGCAGCGGAAACGAATTTTTTTGCGATGCAGTCGATATCCAAGCTCCCAGTCTTCCAGCCCATATTTGAAAAATCGTTCGTTGAAGCCACCAATCCTTGTCACATAACTTCGCTTAATGGAAACACAACGAGTAATCAATTGAAGCCAAGGCGCCACATCCGTCTTGGCGAATTGCTCCTTAACACCGGGAGCTTTTTTATCGGGAAGGATAAGCTGCGACAGCCGCTCCCTCTGATTGACCAGATCATCCGGAGTAATGAGCGGAACGATGTGATCGATCGTTTCGTATTCATCCTTCCATAAGCCGGCTTGCGTGAGTACATCCCGGCACATCTGCTTTTCCTCGGGGGAGAAATCCGGGTGGACATGGGTATAGACGTCGTCCCAGGAATAAGGAAATGCAGATAACACGCTCCTTGGAAACATGCGATGGCTATCATCCAGGATTCGAAAAAATTCAGGGACAACAACAAAATCAGCATCACAAAAGACCACATATAACCCTCTTGCATGCCGCAGTCCCAAATTTCTGGTGACAGACCTTCCTCTTTGCACCTCATTCGATAAATAGGTAAGCGGGCTTGTTGTGTGGAAGCCTTCGACAAGTTTTCGGGTTCCATCGGTAGAACCGTCATCCACGACAATGATTTCGTATTGCTCCTTCGGATATGTTACTCTATCTAATGCAACAAGCGTAAGCAGCAACTGTTCGGCTCGATTGAAAGTCGGGATAATGACGCTGTATCGAATAGCCATGAATGAACTGCCCCTTTCTGCCGCTGAATAGGGATGGGCCTGTAAGGCCTATGTTATTGTATTCATTGCTCAGATGCCAAGCTTAGACCAACACCCGTTGACAGCAAATAATTATCGTTAAGGGAGTCAAATCAAAAAACCCACCCGTGGCGCCAACCATCGAGAGGGTTTTTCCTGTGTTTGTTTCATTTCAAGGGGACTACGATTTATCCATAGGGAACAGCTCCGCCACAAATGGCGTGACATCAAGTTCCGGTAATTCATCTAGGGCGATCCAGCGGGCTCCTAACGAATCCTGTCCGCTCGTTCTTAATTCATAGCGGTTATCAAGCAATTCTACATCATAGATGATGCCGATATGATGAAGCTCTTCCAATTGATTTGCGGTATATGGGTAAATAAGCGTATATGAGATCGCTGATCTAATCTTTCCTGCGATACCGGTCATGCCGGTCTCCTCTTCTATTTCTCTTTGGAGAGCTTCATACGGCTTCTCTCCGAACTCAATGGTTCCGCCGGGAAGATCCCATTTTCCGGTATGCGGGCCTCTTGCTTTTTGAATGAGAAGCAGTTCATTGTTCTTGATAATGACCCCATACACGCCAAGGTGAGTGTATCTCTTCATACTTCCCCTCTTCCCTTCGTTGGGCTAGATATGAGCAACGATATTGACGAGCTTGCCGAATGGGTCGCGGACATAGAAACGCCGAACGCCCCACGGCTCATCAGCCGGCCCGTATTCAATCGGGAACCCGGCGTTCCTCATTCGCTCCAGCGCGGCATCAACATCGTCAACTTCGATCGACAGATCCGGCACAGGCGTCTTCGAGCCTCCCTCCGCGGCAACACTGAGCTGAACGCTCATCTTCTCTCCCGATCCGTAGGTAACAATCCAGCCATGATCCATCAATACATCGAGCCCAAGCACGTCACGGTAGAAGCGTTCCGCTTCCGCGATATCCTGCGCGCCAATATTGGCGACAATTCGTCTTACTTTCATTCCCGGTTCTCCCTTGAATTATATTCAACCATTTGCCACATCTATCCTTTCTCCCTTGATCATCGTCCATTGCACATCGAAGTTATCGTCGAGGAGGACGAGATCGGCCTGACAACCGGGGGCGATTCGGCCTGTATGATGATTCCCGAGAATATCGGCAGGAGTCGTTGCAGCCATCTGCACCGCATCGGTTAACGGGATTCCGAGCTCGACCGTCAACTGCAATGCTTTATTCATTGTGATGGTGCTTGATGCCAGCGTTCCGTCCTTCAAGCGGGCGATCCCGCCGCTGACCTCGACCTGATGGCCTCCGAAGTTATAAGTCCCGTCACCCAGCCCCATCGCCTGCAGGGCATCGGTAATCAGCACCATTCGGTGCGGCCCCTTCAATCGATGCATCATGCGAACGATCGCGGGATGCAAATGAACGTTATCCACAATCGCCTGGAGACTGACATGCTCTTCTTCGAACGCGGCGACCACAAGTCCGGGATCCCGATGATGAATCGGCCGCATACCGTTGAAGCAGTGCGTGACATGACTCGCTCCCTCGGCAAAGGCCTGCTTCGCCTCCTCATAGGTCGCATCGGAATGCGCTACCGCAACAACGGCCCCTTGCTCCTGCAAATAGGCGATGAGTTCCATTCCGCCTGGCAATTCGGGCGCAATCGTCACCATTTTAATCAGATCGCCGGCTTCCTGGCAGATCCTTTGCATTTCATCCATATCGGGATGCCGGAGGTACTTCTCGTTCTGCATCCCTTTGCGCTTCCGGTTCAAATACGGCCCTTCCAAATGGATGCCCGCAATAGCGGCTCCCTCTTCGCTGCCGATGACCCGCTTGACGCTTCGAATCATCCCCAGCAAGTCTTCTATCGTCGAGCTCACCGACGTCGCCAAAAACGAGGTGCATCCGCTAGCCGCGCATGCCCGCGATACCTGCTGAATGCTCTCTTCCGTGCCGTCCATCATATCGTAACCGTTCGCGCCGTGAATATGAACATCGATCATTCCGGGAATGAGCAGCATGCCTTGGCCGTCGATCAACTCGCCATCCGGCACTTGACCCGAGGGCACGGAGTCGGCTTCAATCTTTTCAATATAACCGTCACGAATCCAGACAATAGCCTGGCTAACCACCTTATCTTGGCACACGGCTTGCACATTATAGATGATCTTGCGACTCATCGGAATTTCCCCCTTCGGCTTTATTGGCTTGAATAACGGCAATCTCGTGCCGCTCGAATACGTCTTGGAACTCTTCCGGAATGGCTTGATCGGTTATCAACACATCCACATACGCAAAATCGAGCCTGAATAATGAATTTTCGCTAAACTTGGTGAAATCGGCGACAACAATGACCTGATCCGATCTGCGTGCCATTTCCTGCTTGACCCGGACATCCTCTTCATAGGGATAGTAAAGACCATCTTTTCCTATGGCGGAAGCCCCGATAATCGCTTTGTCCGAACGAATGTCTTTCAGCTTATCGACGATGGATGGCCCGTACAAAAAGCGGTGCTTTGCATTCAAATACCCTCCAAGCACGTAAATCTGCACATCCTCCCGGTTCGACAGCACGCCGGCATTGTCGATCGAGTGCGTCACCGCCGTAATATGCTTGGCCGTCATCTGTTCAGCCACGCATTGGACCGTGGTCGATACGTCGAGAATAATCGTCTCATGATCATGAATGAGCTTGGCAGCCGCTTCACCGATTCTTCTCTTATGGTCCGGATGACTAATCCTCCGTTCCTGGTACGAAGTAAGCTCCTTCCGCAGCTCTGGCAAGGCAATTCCTCCATGCGTCCGAATGGCCGCACCTTCCTGAATCAAGCGGACGATATCTCTTCTGGCCGTATCCCTGGATACGTCGAACATGCTGCATATCTCTTTTACACTCATCGTTCGATGCCGTTGCAAATAGTCCATGATTTTCAACAGCCGTTCCTCTTGAAACAAATTCACCACCACCCCTTGTAAGTAATTATAAGCAATTAATAAGTAATTATCAATCATTGTTCTTCGGATAAAAGTTAGATGCGCAGAACAATAAAAAAACCTTTGCAGCAGGGGCAAAGGTTCTTTCATCTTTTATCATGTTTGATTCGATACACGAAGCAACATGCTTCCTGAAAGCGTATCATGCACATTTACTTATGAAGCAGCTCATCAATCGAATGGCTGAACAGAGGCTTGCTTAGTTCGAGTATCGCTTTGGCGTACTCCTGGATCTCTTGCTGTGCGTCATGCTCCAGACGCTGGTTCAAAAAATGACATACGGACTGCAGCGACGCGGTCCAGTACCAACGGACATACATGCCGTATGCGGGCAAAAATAAGCGGGCTTGTTCGGCACAAATGCCGTCCTCAAGCGCTTGCTCATATTTGGCAATCCCCTGCTCGACATAGTTCATAAGCTCGTCCGTATATTTTTGCCCAAGCTCCCACGATAATGGTTCGCCGCTGCCCTGTTTCGAATTTTCAGGCTGGCTTCTCCATTCTCCTTCGGCCGGGATATAGAATGCCGGCTCCTCGGTGATGTATCTTCGGCTTGACTCGTTCCAGGCTTCCAGACTGTCCCCAGTGCCTTCCATATGAGCAGACCCGACAACATATTTCCACCATTGACGGGCGACCATAAGAGGCGCATAGATCTCGTATTGCATGATGGCATGCCGGAAAGGCGAAGTATGCCCTTCCCGGGCTAAAAATTGGATCAGTCTAAGATCTTTTTCATTCAGTTCCTTCGATTCTTTCGCGTAGGACACCCTCGCCGCATTCACCACGGTCAGATCGGATCCCATATGATCGACTAACCGCACATAACCTTTATCCAGCACCTGCTTCATCGTCATCCCGGTTTCTCTCCTTTGTCTTGTTTTCTATACATTTTAGTAGTAACGCTGGAACAAATTTCGCTCCATAGCTTATTCTCGGTTCTCAGTTGAAAATCCTGTCGACATGCAGAGGATAAAGCAACTCATGATTTGAATGCCCGGATCAAAAAGGAGCTAGCGTGATGCAGCTGCTCCTTGTAGCGGTTTATCTATTCCATTCTTTACTTACAATATATGTATAGCTGCCATCCCGTTCATACGATACCTGGCCATAATAGACCTGGACTCGGAACTCTCTGGAAATGATGCTGCCAATCTCGTCGATGGGCAGATTCATATTTTGTATGATCAATATAATCGGGCATTCATTTAATCCTTGCTCCCAATTATGTTCCCTCGAAATATTGAAATAAGGTCCTGTTTCATCTTGCTCTTCGGAATCACTTTCACACCACTCCCACGTATCCTCATAGTCCCGCTCATAACGAGGCAAGTTCAGTGCCATTTGAAGCTCTCTTGCAATGTCATGCAGTTCTCTTTCGCAAAAAAACCAGAATTTGTTTTGCTGCATCCCTATTCTCCCAACGTAACATTTCAGATATTCATATCCCGAAGATGATCCTTACTTCACCCAATCTGCGAGTCGTTCATTGTCCTTCAAGGCATCCCGTTTGTAATAGTACACCTTTTGCTGAACTGCAAAGCGATGTCACGCTTCATATGGATAAAAGAAGTGACCACGTACAACGAGCTTCCTTACACAAACGCATCGCAGCTGGAAGCGGAATATCGCTAGCATTGGGCGGATTTAGGGCGATGACGGGCTTGCGCGGCCGCGTTCGCCTTCCCGAGTTCGCTCGGATTATAGCCATAGGTTTTGCGGAATAGAGCGGCGAAATGGCTTATATTATGGTAGCCGACCATGAGGGCCGCTTCGCTTACATTGCCTTCTCCTTGCTCCAAAATTTTCCGCGCTTCATTCATTCGCAGCGCACGCACATAACCGAATACGGTCGTGCCGAACAATTCCTTGAAGCCAAGCTTGAGCTTATAATCATTCAAGCCAGCCAATCTGGCAAGCTCAAGCAAGCTCGGAGGCTTCCTCCAGCAATGGGTCAATATTTCTCGCGCTTCGTGAAGACAACGGATATCCTCGGCGTTCAGCTTGGATAGCTCCGTTCGGACCCGTTCCTCCTTTTGCGCCCCGTCCAGGTGATGGACCAGCAGTTCATTCGCTTTCCCTTCCAGATACAACTTCCGGAGGCTTCCTTGATAAGGGCATTGCGCCATTTGTTCCACGATATGAGCAATGTGGGGAGAACCGGCCGTCTGTCTGCAGTACGTGGAGTCATCCGTCAGCCGGGCCACATCAGGATGCAGTTCGCGGAACTGGCGGACATCTAGCCGGAGCTCCATATGCCATAACCGTTCCTGCGGATACAGCTCCGCATGTACCTTCGAATCCTGGATGAAGATGAAATTGGACACGCCAGGCGCCAAGCCGTAGCTTGAAGCCCGGCCCTCCGTATTCCAGCAGCCCTGCCCAGACAATGTATACGTGATCTCCAGGTGAGGATACTGGATTCCGACATCCATCGTCACCGGTTCGGACAGACTCGCCTCGAACCAATTGATTTCCATTCCACGCCGCAGCACAATCCGCTGCACACGGCCCGTGCCGCCCAGAATAGGAACAGTGTACTGATATTGTTCTTGCGGATCCGTCGACGGTGATATATCGCTTAACTGCTGAAAGACACAGTCTAAATTTCGCGTATTCATTTGCAGCTTCAAGTACGCTTCCCTCTCTTCCTCGAATCAACAATGGAGCTCATCCTGATGAGCTTATACTTAAATATACCGAATACATATTGCATATGCACAATTTTTTTGCCTAAGGAAAAATATGATGCTCTTCGTCATATAACTTCAGTTTAGTTGATAATGATTCTCATTGTCAAATTTTTCGTCCTTCCGAGCACAAAAAAATCGCCCGCTACCCAGTCGCAATTGCTGAATAGAAGGCGATTATTTACAATTTATATTCCCGCTACGATGCGTTTGGCCCGGATGGCAGCCTGCCGCAGCATCTCATCTTCGTCGATCGTTGCCAATTGCCGATGCCTCATCAGCACCTGTCCATTCACGATCGTCGTGTCGACATCCGCTCCGTTGGCGCTATAGGCCAGCAACGATTCGATCTGATGGACGGGCTGCAAATGCGGCTTGTTCATGTCGACGAGAATCAGGTCGGCGCGCTTGCCGGCTTCGAGCGTCCCTACTTCGCGATCGATATTCAATAACTTGGCGCTATCCCGGGTAGCCATGCGCAGCGCCTGGCCGGCAGGCAGCATCGTCGGATCGCCGTAGTCCAGCTTTTGCAGCCAGGCCGCCGCTTTGATCTCCTCGAACATGTCGACCGTGGCGGCGCTTCCGGCGCCGTCAGTTCCCAAGCCAACCACAATATTCTGCTTCATCATGTCCGCGACCGGCGCAATCCCGCAGCCCAGCTTCAAGTTACTGACCGGATTATGCGCCACGCCGCCGCGCATGCCTCTTAACAGCCCGATGTCTCCCCGCGTCATATGCACGCCATGCGCCAAGAGAACATGAGCCTTGTCGAACAGGCCGATATTGTATAAGTATTCGGCGGGCGTCTCGTTATATTTTTCGCGGATGGACATCACTTCTTCTATCGTCTCAGCCAGGTGGATATGGATCGGAAGGCGCATCTCTTCGGCAAGCCTGACGATGCGCTTCAGCGGTTCGGGCGGACAAGTATATGGCGCATGAGGGGCAAGCATCGTCGTAATTCTGCCATCTGCTTTTCCGTTCCAGCGCTCGATGAGTCCAAGCGCTTCCGTCAATCGCTGGCCCCCGTCGTCCTGCAGAAATACCATTCCCCTGGACAAAGAGGCCCGCATGCCCACTTCGTCCACCGCAGCGGCGATTTCATCCATATGAATGTACATATCTGCAAAAGCGGTCGTGCCCGATTTGATCATTTCCGCCATCGACAGCTTGGCGCCCCAATAAATATCTTCAGGCGTCATGTTCGCTTCGGCGGGCAGCATTTTGCGTTCCAGCCAATCCATTAGCTTGAGGTCATCCGAGAAGCCCCGCAGCAAGCTCATCGGAGTGTGTTGGTGCGCATTAATTAAGCCGGGCATTACCGCCATTCCTTGGCCATCCCACACTTCGTCGGCATCCACATCCAGGGCAGGCCCGATTTGTTGAATCGTATCCCCTGCGAGATGGATATCACCATGGAACGGGGTGTCCCCCTCTTTCATCGTCACGATGATCACATTTTTGATGAGCGTATTCATCGGCACAGTCCTCCTCCACATGCAAGATAACTTGAGGATAGACTATGACGTAACGTAAAGGTCAATCCGGTCGTCTTATTTATCTTCCGGAACGATCACTACTTCGGGCTCGGGAATGAAACCGAAGTGCCGGTAAATCCCCTCAGAGATGATATCCTTCAAATAAAGGATATCGGACGCCGTCGCATCGTTATGGTTCAAAATCATATTGCCATGATACGGCGAAATCATCGCCCCGCCATGAGCGAGTCCTTTTAAGTTCAGCCTATCGACGAGAGCGCCGATCGAGGCGCCTGCCGCATAGTTATTTTTAAAAAAAGAGCCACAAGATCGGGAAGTAAAATGCCGGTTCCCCGTCCGGTACTTGTCAATGTCCGACAGTTGCCCAGGTATGGCGTGATTTCTAAGCTGAAGCTCCTTAACTTCATTGGAAAAGAAAGAATAAAACTGCGATAGCGACGACAGCTTGCCGCTCCCTTCCTTATATCTCTCCAGGATGCCGCCGAGTCCGCTCTGTACCGGTGCTTCAGGCTCGGGAACCCGGATCTCCGCCCCTACGATGATCCATGGCTTTTGTTGAAAGATCGATTGTTTATAGGAGAACCGGCAATCTTCGGCACGGATGACTTGCAGAGACAGTGACGGATCGGCTGCATCCACATAATATACCTTCTCTACCTTATCGCCCATTTGATCATCGTGATACTTCGCGTTCATGTAAATACCGGCGCCCACGCAGCCAGGCAGCAAATATGTAAAATGAAGCCCGGATGTTCCCCAGATCAAGCCTGCGACGGACAGCATCGACAGCGGCAAACCGGACGAGATGAACCATGTGGAGCCGTCAATCTGTCTGATCTCGGCAAAGTTCTTCAGTGAAATAAAGACGGTTCCCCGCCGCGGCCGCTCCGGAAACAGAATATTCGTCCCCATGCCGAACACGAAATATTCCATCCCGTACGTTTTGCACCCATCCAAGATTGTCATAAGCTGTTCCGCCGTTTCCGGCATTGCAAAATAATCCGCTTCCCCTCCGATTCCATAAGAAGAGTGCTCCGCTAACCGCACTTGACGCTTGCACAATGTATGAAAAAGCTGATTGCGATCATTCATCGCTGTGAAAAAACCCCTTTCGAACTTGACGCATAAGATTCACCAATGCAGGCTTTTTCATTATACATGACAATCTTGTATATTGTTCGCACGCCCTTTAATATAGAAAAATAGCCTTCCTCCATGATCAAGGTACCGGATCAAATTCAATTCGCTCCACAGTGTGCCTGCCATTCTTCCTCCTTCATCTTTATATTCAACGCCACTCCTTCGATAACAATCGCGGTCAGTCCCGCTTCCGTCCTGGTCTCATGCCATTCGCCCTCTTCCCAATATGCGGCATATCCCTGTCAAACGCCTTAATCTCCTGTCCCATGTCCTTGCCATAGTTATAAATTTTCATGTATGTATTCCTCCTGTAATTCGTTAAGTTTCACAGACTTCACATCATCTGGCCAATAGAATGATTATAAACATAAAAATAGCCGATTGCTCATAAAAACGAACAACCGGCTGTTTTTAATCAAATAAGCCGCCGTTACTGAACTTACCCTTGCATCATGGCAAATGCTCTGCACTCCTGCGCGCAATTCAGACAGATCCTGCTGCACATTTGCGACATTTGATCCGGGAACCGGGCGCACTCATTCCCGCATATTTCACAAATCTGGGCGCACAGTCCCGCCGTCGCCTTGGAAAACATGCTGCCTCTCGCCAAATAACATGCCATCGTCACACATATCGTCGCGCAATCCCGAAGCAGAAGAATCTGCCTTCTTCTGGCATGAATATCGGGTGTGCCGAGCATTGCGGTCACCATATGCTCGCACATATTCAAGCAGTCTTGCACCGTTTTTAACAGCGGCGGGAACATCATCGGATGAGCCATCATTGGTTGCACTTGACCAGACCCCCTAAAAATCAATTTGGATAAAGCATATATATATCCCATTTCTATGCCCTGGGCATTTGTCCCGATGCCAGGTACAGGGTATATGGTCGTCCCTATTGAAACGGAACAAAAAGAACGGCCTGCACAAAACAGACCGTTCTTCGCTGCAACTGAAATTATTTTGTTCCGCGAACGATGTGGTTTTCCTCCATTTGAGTCTTCAGTTCGTCAACGGTAATGCCTTTTTCTGATGCCAGCTTTTCCAGCTTCGCTTCGCGCTCCTGTTCCATTTGCGCTTTCAGCTCATCGACAGTGATGTCTTTTTCCGCTGCCAGCGACTCCAGGTCACGGAGGCCCCGGATTTTACCTTTCGTGCCGCGTTCCTGCTCCATCTGTGCCTTCAGCTCGTCCACCGTAATGCCTTTTTCCGCCGCCAATTGCTCCAGCTTCGCTTCGCGTTCTTGCTCCATCTGCGCTTTCAGCTCATCGACAGTGATGCCTTTTTCCGCCGCCAATTGCTCCAGCTTCGCTTCGCGCTCTTGCTCCATCTGCGCTTTCAGCTCATCGACCGTAATGCCTTTCTCTGCTGCCAGCGACTCCAGGTCCCGGCCGCCCCGGAATTTACCTTTCGTGCCGCGTTCCTGCTCCATCTGTGCCTTCAGCTCGTCCACCGTAATGCCTTTTTCCGCCGCCAATTGCTCCAGCTTCGATTCGCGCTCCTGCTCCATTTGCGCTTTCAGCTCATCGACAGTAATGCCTTTCTCTGCTGCCAGTTGTTCAAAATTTATGCCGCGCTCTTTAATCAGGGAGAAATGCTTCGCGGCTGCCCCTTGAGTTAAGGTTGTATCGGCTTCCGCCGCAAAGGCGGACCCCATTGCACTGACGGCAAGAATAGCTCCAAAGGCGGTGACTGCAAGCGATTTGTTCATTTTTTTCATTCAATTTCCCTCCAAAATGGTTTTTTGTCTTACAAGAATGAGTTTAGACCGTTCACCTGAACCCACCCTGAATGCCGACTTTACACTGCCTGAAAATATGAAGACTCTGATCATTTCTGCGTTGCGGCCTAGTCGTTCTTATCGCCTACCTTCACGCGCACCTCCTGTTGTTGGCCATAGCGCGAAATCGTAAGCGTCATCTCTTCACCTGCTGGGGAAGCTTCGATTTTGTCGGTAAGCTCCTGCACACTCGAGATGTCCGCTCCGTCGACGGCCGTGATGACATCGTAAGGGCGGATGCCGGCCGCAGAGGCGGGCGATTGCTGTTGCACGTCTGCCACGAGCACTCCGTTGGGGCTGCTCAGCTTCAAGTCTGCCAGCATATCGTCGGTTATATTGAGGGCTGATGCCGATGTACGGCGAAGACTCCTTCGGAATCGTTTCATTATGTTTCAAG
The DNA here is from genome assembly GCF_945605565.1 of Paenibacillus dendritiformis. NCBI lineage: Bacteria > Bacillati > Bacillota > Bacilli > Caryophanales > Paenibacillaceae > Paenibacillus > Paenibacillus dendritiformis. The sequence continues at coordinate 4,358,969 of NZ_OX216966.1, forward strand.
CGATCCAGAACCGAGGATACCGTGCTTGAAGAAATGGCGAAGCCGATTCCCTGCGCATCCGCGTTGACGGCCGTATTGATGCCGATGACTTCTCCGTTCATATTAAGCAAAGGTCCGCCGGAGTTGCCCGGATTAATCGCCGTATCGGTTTGCAGCAAATGTTTATAATATCTTGTCCCCTGCTCGTCATCGATCTGGATGGGCCGCTCCTTGGCGCTGAGCACGCCAGTGGTCACCGTGGAATCGAACTCGTATGGATTACCGATCGCTACGACAGTATCGCCGACATGGCTTGCGTCCGAATTCCCGAGAGCCAGCGCGGGAAACGGCTTGTCCCCCTCTATCTTGACCACAGCCAAATCCAGATCATAACTGCTGCCCAGCAGCTTCGCCTTGAACGGCTCATCATAACCCTGGACATAGACATCGATCTCATCCGCTCCGTCGATAACATGCTCATTCGTCAAAATATATCCTTCCGCTTCAAACAAAAAACCGGAGCCTGTGCCGCTAGGCTGTAAAGTGCCGCTGTCGTCCCCCTGCCCGGAAGTGCCGCTGCTGCCGCCATTGTCAAGCCGCTGCCGGAAGAACGGGCTGCCGGACAGCGTATTGTTGCGGTTCGAGCTTGCTTTCGTTTTCGTTTCGATTTTGACAACTGCCGGACTGGCTTGGCTTACGATGCTGGAGAGACTGCCGGACCCCGCTCCGTTGAACGAAGCGGTTTGAATCCCGCTCTCGGCAGGGGCTTCGGCTGATACGTTGTAGGCAAGCGGCTCATCGCCGCCCAATACATCCATCCGGCCGGCTGCGAACAGGAGTCCCCCGAGAGCCATGGATCCGGCCATAAAAGCTGCAAAGATCGGCCGCCATGAGCTTGCGCTTCGCGTGGCATCTTGCCGGCGTGCAGGAGCAATCTCAAGCGGTACAATGACGCTGCTCGTCTCTTTCATTTCTTCATTCATCTTATATACCACCTTTCTGCCTGAGCATGGGTTTATTATGCAGCCCGTTGCTGAAGGAAGCGTGTCCGTCCGCTGAGCATTCACTGAAACCTTTATTTGGATCCCCAGGAATCCCTGTTTCTCAGCTTGTTTTCAGATTCTTTTAAGAGCGGCTTCAGCTTCCTCCTCTATACTGGTTGGAGCAAAGTCCGCGTGTGCAAGCGGCTTACAGGCAGGAGGATCCATATGGGACAATTGAAAGGCATCAAAATACTGCTCGTCGATGACGAACCGAACATACTGCAGTTCCTCGAACTTGGCCTGACCAATGAAGGCTTCGAGATACAGACCGCGACGGACGGCTTGGCGGCCGTGGCGATGGCGAGCGAGTTCCAGCCGCATGTCGTCATTCTCGACGTTATGATGCCGGGAATGGACGGCTTCGAGGTGTGCCGGATGATTAAGAAATCCGAGAACGCAGCGGTCATCATGCTGACCGCCAAAGATGAAGTGGACGATCGGGTGAAAGGGCTGACGCTCGGCGCGGACGATTATATGATGAAGCCGTTCAGCTTCGAGGAGCTGCTTGCGCGCATTCACGCGCGAATCCGCAATCAGTTCCCTCATTTGTTCGGCGAGGTCGTGGCCGGACCGTTCCGGATCGATGACCGGCGCAAGGAGATCACCTTCGACAGCCGGGTGCTGGAGCTGTCCCCGACGGAATATGAGCTGCTTAAGTTTTTGGTCCTTAACCAGGGTCTTGTGCTCAGCAAGGCAATGATATTGGACAGAGTATGGGGCTATGATTTCGGCGGTGAGGAAAATATCGTCGAGGTGTATATCCGATCATTGCGGGAAAAGCTGAACGACCGGGAGCACCGGCTAATTCGGACGCTGCGCGGAGCCGGATACCGGGTCGATCTTCCATGAAGGCGGCGGAACGAATCCGGCGCTTCATCCATCCGGGCTCGCTGCGGTTTCAGCTGTTATCCCGCTCCCTTCTCATTCTCGCCGCACTGCTGATGCTCATCGGCGTATTTCAGTATTTGGTTATGCAGCAATTCGTATATGAAAATAAGGCGGAAAGCTTGAAAAGCCAAATCTTATCCTTTCCCCGCGAGGCATGGCAGCTGCTGACGGACCGAGATACCGGCGTTTCGGGGCGGCGGGCGATGCTGTTTTTGCCTGCCGATGCGTCGCTCTCCATTATCGATGCGAACGGCACGATACAGGCTGTATCCATGGGGGATAAGATGGCCGATCCGCCTGAACTGTCACCGGAAGAATATCAAGCGGTCATGAACAAGAGCAGGAAGGAAGTCAATTATCGGGTCATGAACGACAGCCAGGGAGAGGAGCAGCTGCTCGTGCTGCAGCCGTTCGAATGGAAGGGGCGCATGCTCGGACTCATTCAGCTCAATACGAGCACCAAGCCGTTGAAGGAGATGCTGGCCAGTCAGCTTCTTACCTTTCTTTCCTTGTCGGTCCTGGCGCTGATTGGAGGCATGATCGCTTTCCTTCCGGTCTTGAAAAAAACGCTTGTCCCGCTGTCCAATATGGTGCATACCGTCGGAAAAATCGATGCCGGGAATTTGGCGGAGCGCTTTCCGTCCCGTCAGGGCCAGCTCGAAATCGATCGGCTCGCGTTATCGTTCAATGGTATGCTGGAAAGGCTGGAATCCTCGTTCGAAGCGGAAAAGGAAGCCAAAGAGCAGATGCGCCGCTTTGTCGCAGACGCCTCCCATGAGCTCCGGACGCCGCTGACATCCATTCACGGATTCCTTGAGGTTCTGCTCCGCGGCGCCATGAACCAGCCGGAGCAGCTGCGCAGAGCGCTCATCTCGATGTACGGGGAATCCGAGCGGATCAATAAGCTGGTGCAGGATCTTCTTCTGCTCGCGAAGCTGGACCGGGCTCCGGTCATGGAGCTCGCGGACGGCGACTTGAATCGCGTGCTTCAAGAGCTGGAGCCGCAGCTTCGTCTGCTTGGCGGACAGCGGCATCTGACGCTCGCTCTGGCGGAGGATGCGAAGTGCATGTATGATCCGGACAAAATGAAGCAGGTGGTCCTGAATTTATTTCATAACGCCGTGCAGCATACGGATCCGGAAAAAGGAGAGATTCGGATTTCGACCGAAACCGTGCCCGGCGGCGTGGAACTGACGGTGCGGGATAATGGGATGGGGATCGGCAAGAGGCATCTTCCCCATTTGTTCGACCGCTTCTACCGCAGCGAGTCTTCCCGCACCCGCAAGTACGGCGGTGCCGGGCTTGGCTTATCGATAACAAAGTCGATTGTGGAGGCGCACGGAGGATCGATCCGCGTCATCAGCTCGGAAGGACAGGGCAGCGCGTTTATCGTCACGCTGCCGGCATCCGTTCCTCCCCTGCACGGATGCGATGGAGGAACATAGATAACGGAAAAGGCTCCGTTCGCTGCCGATAGCGGACGGAGCCGTTGCCATTTTTATAACTTATACAAGCTTACGCAGCCGTAATCGGTATAGACGGCTATATAATCTGCCGTGAACGCCAGCGAGCAGTTCTTGACCACATGCTCGAGTTGGAACTCAAGGATGCATTGCTTCGTGCGCATATGATACAGGATGATCTTGCCATACTGATACACGGCCACAAGCTCTTTGGCGGCATCGGCGGCACAGCTGCGGATGTTGCTGCCCATATCCCAGCCGCCGCATGGCGCCATGGTGCTCAGATCGTAGCACATTAATCCCGATGTCCCGTACTGCTCCTGCGTGAACAGATACCGATCGTCAGGCGAGAAAAACATCGCCGCCGTCATGGCGTTCGCAGGCTTGGCAATCACCGTCTCCTTCTTGGCTGACATATCCCACATGGAGATCTAGCCGCTATGGGAGCACGAAGCGAGCATATGACCGCTGTGCGAGAGGGCGGCGCACAGCTGCGGGCTGTGCCCGCCATACAGCTCGCACTCCACTTTTTTACTATCGATCTCACATTGCTTCAGCAAATCATACACGACGATTCGCGGTTCGTCGTACCATACGGCCGTGCTGCCGGATACAGCCAATGTGCTGACGGGATATCTCGCTGCGGAAGCGTAATCCCGCAGAGCTCCGCTGTCGATCGACAAGCCCCGAATGTGATGGCTGTCATTGATAAGCAGCTCTCCGGCCTCCGGACAGTACCGCATCTCGTAAATCAAATGATGTCCCGCCAGGTCATAAGTATGCCGCATGGCGCCATGCTCGTCCAGCAGAAAAATCTGTTCTCGCTCGAATTGTCCGACAACATAACCGGCATATAACGTATTGGTGCCGGGCACGGGCGCAAGCGGCACAAATCCGGTATACCCGCTGCCGATATACCGATGAAGGACGGGTTCCCCCGCCCCCGCTTCCAGGTTGTTCAGAACGAAGCCTTTTTTCAGTCTGCTCCATACTTCCTTTTCCGCGTGTTTGGCCGCTTGTTCCGGGGTATCGAACATTTTTTCCTGCTCTTTGCCGCCATTGGAGGACGTGATGACTTGATTGCCATTGCGTCGAATACTCCATGTTTTGCCGCTGCTGCGATCGACCAGCATTCGCTTCATCGGGTGGTTCCTCCATTCTAGGCTCTTACGTACTCGTACCAGATCTCTTCTTCTTCATCGGTCATGGATCCGGTCATCGTGGAAAAGTCGATTTTCCGGTCAAAACGATCCTTCAACAGCGCAAACTGCTGAAAAGAGGCCGTGATTTTCTTCAACGAGGCTGATCGGGCGATCTCCTCCAGCTTGCCGATATCCGGGCAGCCGCTTAGCTCCAGGGACTGCACATTCTCCAGATCGGCCAAGATCGAAATATCCTTCACGGCCGAATTGGTCATCTTCACGGTGCGAAGCTTGCGGCAATTCCGTAAAAACTCCAGATTCGGCAAAGAAACCTCCTCCAGTTGAATCACCCGCAAATTCATGAGCTGTCCCAGGACAGCCAGATCGTCCTCGGCAACGGAACCAAGCCCGGACAGCGTCAGTTCAGCAAGCTGCTCCAGCTCCGCCAGACTGCGAAGCTGCTCGCCATCCGGACGGCTGACCTCCAAAGCGCGCAGACTGTGAACCGATTTGAGCGGCGACCAATCACGAATTGCCGTCTGCCGCACATCCAAAGCTCTTAACTTAGGCAACAGGCCAAGAGGAGTTAGATCTGTGACTGCCGAACCCGACAGGAACAGCTCCTGCAAATGCATCAATCCCTGCAGCGGGCGGAGATCCGATACTGGATTTTTCCCCAGATACAGCCTCTTCAGCTGCGTACAATGACTCACCGCTTCAATCGACCGGATCTCGTTCATGCTCAGCACCAATTCCCGCACATCGTTACAGCGTGCCAGGGGATCAATATCCGTCAGCCCCTCCTGTATGAAGCGAAGCTGCTTCGCACGCACAAAAGCTTCCGGCGATCCGCACGCCGCCACCACCCTCGCCTTCCACTTGTCATCCAGCCCGCCGAACCATGCCAGCGGATCCGGTACATTCGAATCGACCCGAAGCGGCTCGAGCACAGGCAGATCCAGCGATCGGATCGCATCGAGAAAATGGACTTGGCTGTCCCGCCCATAGCTCCAGAAGCGATAGTCTTCTTCTTCATGGACGGTATAATTCCTCTCCTTCGCCACATCGCGGATAAATTGCAGGAGATGGGTCAGACGACGAGCAATGACATATTTGACTTCTTCATCGCGGCCGAAGTTGATCAACTGGCCCTTCCTTCCCTGCTCATCGGGATCGAGGTCGATGCCAAGGTGATTGCCGCCCCAATCCTTGCTAATCGGCAGCCAGCTCTATCTCCGTGGCGGGCGGGTTGAGAGATGCGGCCAATTCCGGCAGATCTCCCCGAAGCAGTTCCGTGATTTCGTTCAGCAGTTCTCTCAATCTCATGCTTCCTCCTTAACGGCCAGCTCTTTTCCCTCTCGCTATTTATGTAAGATCCTTCTTATAATAATAGTGCTTGCATCCAATCGGCGCATTTTCGAAAATAGCGACAACCTCGTAGCCATATTTCTTATAGAATTCGGGAGCTTGAAAGCTGAAGGTATTCAGTTTAATGAACGTACATTTTTTTGCTCTCGCGATTTGCTCGGCTTCTTCCAATAGCCGTTTCCCCAACCCTTGTCCGCGGTGATTGTCATCCACCCATAAAATATCAACTTCCATCCAATTCCATAGCACGGTGCTGTTCAGGCCGGCAACAATCGCTCCGTTATCATCCTTCAAGCATAAATTAACTTCTTCAAGGTGGGCGTTGGGCACGCATTTGGCATTGAACTCAATCAATTTGTGCAGGACATGCTTGGATTCTTCGGGTGTGCTGTGAAAAAGCTTCGGTCTGTTTGTCATCGTTATTCCTCCTGTAGAGCCTTGATATGAAATAGAACATGTTCCTTTAGTGGACTATCTTGCTCAACTTTCGGGTAGGGTTTGGAAAACCACAATATGTTTTTATTCGACGCCGTATTTTCGCATTCCTTGCCGTCTCCGCACTTTCTTGCAGTTCTCCTGCGCACGTCGCTACTATACTACATCTTGGCTGATTTTCGTAATTCGAAAATTCATGTTTATGACATGCCTGCAGACCATCCAATTCATCCCCCGGATCCCCATCCATGTTCAAAATATTGATATTTTTTCGCCAAAGATGAGCGGAGCATTAGCACAAGCCAAATGGTATGATAAAAGAATTCTGCGAGAACCTCGATCTTACTACAGCAGGCAGGAGGTGATATTGATGTGGATGCCTGATCGCCGCAGCAGCCAGCCTCTCTATCAACAGATAGCGGATGACATTGAACGGAGAATCGCATACGGCGAGTTCCCGCCAGGCAGTCTGCTGCCCTCCGAACGCAAATTAGCTGGGCAATTGGGAGTGAACCGAAGCACTGTGATTCTGGCTTACGCCGAGCTTCGCGCGTTGGGAATCATCGAGAGCCGTTCGGGAAGCGGAACCCGGGTAAGCAAGGATAAATGGGGGGCGACGCCGAAGCATACCCCGAACTGGCACCGGTATTGCGAGGGCGGAAGCTTTCTGCCGAACGTCGCCTTTTTGCGCCGTATCCGGGAAGCGCTGCAGCAGGACAGCACATTAATCGATTTTGCGAGCGGCGAGCTGGGGGCGGACCTCTCTCCTGTGGAAGAAATCAATGCGCTGATCGATGAAAACCACTATACCGGATATCTCGGGTATGATAATCCGCAAGGATTTTTGCCGCTTCGGGAAGCGCTCGTCTCGTTTTTAAGTCAATATCGGGGCATTCAGACGACAGAGTCGTCCATCCTCATCACATCCGGCTCCCAGCAATCGTTATATTTAATCACGCAGTGTCTGCTCGCCCCTGGAGATGCGGTGGCCATCGAAGATCCTTCATATTGCTACTCGCTGCCCATGTTCCAATCGGCAGGTCTGCGCTTGTTCCGCCTTCCCGTCGACCAGCATGGAATCCGGCCCGAGGATGTGCGCGCGCTTTATAAGAAACATCGAATCAAGATGGTCTTCCTCAATCCGAATTATCAGAATCCGACAGGCGCCCTCCTCGATGCCGAACGCCGGGCAGAACTGCTCCATGTGACGAGCGAGCTGGGGCTGCCGATTGTCGAGGATGATCCCTTCAGCCTGACGGCCTATGACGGAACGCCTCCGCGGCCGCTCAAGTCCATGGATTCGCTCGGCTCGGTCCTCTATATCGGCTCGTTCTCCAAAATCGCAGCCTCCGGGCTGCGTGTCGGATGGATGGTCGCGCCTCATTCCGTTGTCGATCGGCTGGCCGATGCCAGACAACAGATGGACTTCGGGCTTAGTGTCGTTCCGCAAAAGGTGGCTGCCCAGTTCCTGAAATCCGCCTATACCCGGCCGCACTTGGACCGCTTGCGCATGAATCTGCTCTACAAGCGGGATGTGGCGATCGAAGCGCTTCAGCGCGAGCTTCCAGGGTTGGTCAGCTTCTCGGTGCCGCAGGGGGGCTTGCACCTGTGGTGTAAAATCTTGCCCGAGGTCAATGACGGCAAGCTGCTGGAGGAAGCGATCCGCAATGGTGTCATCTTCGCGCCCGGCAGTGTGTACGGCTCCGATTCCGGTTATGTGCGATTCACTTATGCAAGGCCGAAGGCGGAACAGATCGCCCCGGGCATTGCCGCATTCGCGGCCTCTCTTCGGGCCGTTCTTGGTTAGAGCAAGCAAAAAAGGTGAATGAACGCGCTGTATAGCTATCCTATACACGTCAGTTCATTCACCTTTTTACATTGATTACTTATCGCGAGGCTCCCGGCTGCGCCGCGCTACTCCGGCTTCATAGGCTGCCGCGATGACCGCTTTGCTCACTTTATCCGCCACCTGGGGATGGAAGACGCTTGGAATAATGTACTGTTCATTCCGTTCTTCGTCGCCGATGACCGAAGCGATCGCTTGGGCCGCGGCAAGCTTCATCGATTCCGTAATTCGGGCGGCCCTGCAATCCAGCACGCCGCGGAACATGCCGGGAAAGCATAATACGTTATTGATCTGATTCGGGTAATCCGATCGCCCTGTCGCAATGACGCGCGCATGCGGCTCCGCTTCCTCCGGCATAATCTCAGGAGTCGGATTGGCCATCGCAAACACGATCGGGTCTGACGCCATCCGCTTCACATCCTCCGCCTTCAAAATATTCGGACCGGATAGACCGATAAATACGTCAGCCCCTTCAAGGGCTGCGGAGAGGCTGCCTTCCACCTTCCGCGGATTCGTCTGTCCGGCGAACCAGTTCCAGAGCGGATCCGAATAATTGCGTCCGCTCACGAGGACTCCTTGACGGTCCACGCCGATCAGGTCGGTCACTCCGGAGGCCAGCAATATTTTGGCACAGGCCATCCCTGCCGCCCCCAGGCCGCATACGACCACTCTGCACTGCTCCAGTTTTTTTCCGACCACTTTCACGGCATTGTACAGCGCAGCCAGGATGACGACAGCGGTTCCATGCTGATCATCATGAAAGACCGGGATATCCAGCTCCTGCTTCAGCCGTTCTTCGATCTCGAAGCAGCGCGGAGCCGAAATATCCTCCAGGTTGATCCCGCCGAAGGCCGGGGCGATCGCTTTGATGATGCGAATCATCTCCTCCGTATCCTGGGTGCTTAGACAGATCGGAAAAGCATCGACGCCGGCTAATTGCTTAAAGAGCACCGCCTTCCCTTCCATGACTGGCATCGCGGCTTCCGGCCCGATCGATCCAAGGCCAAGGACGGCGGAGCCGTCGGAGACGACGGCTACCGTGTTCCGCTTGATCGTCAGCGTATGGGCGCGGTCGGGATCTTGATGAATCGCCATACAGATCTGCGCCACGCCAGGCGTATAGGCACGGGACAGATCATCCCGATTTTTAATGGGCGTCTTGGGATGAATCTCGATTTTGCCGCCCAAATGCATGAGAAAGGTCTGATCCGATACGTTGATTACCGTAACCCCGGGCAGCTGGCCAACCGCGGAGACCATACGTCCAACATCCTGCGGAGAACGCAGATGAACCGTAATGTCTCTCACCGTTCGCACAGGCCCTGCGCGATTGATGTCCATCGCGACGATGTCGCCTCCGGCATCGCTTATCGATGAGGCTATCGCTCCAAAGGCTGCGGCATCTTGATCATACTCCAGCCGCAAAATAACGCTGGTGCTCATTTCCAACGAGTTGTGCATAAGTTACTTCCCCCTCGCCGCCATATTGTTAACGCTGCAATGCTTTCACATCTTTAATGATTTTGTCGTAGGGCGTATCGATCATCCCGTCGTACTTGGCCACGACAGTGCCTGACGGGTCGACCAAGAAAAACGAAGTCCCGTGAATGACTTGATCCGAGGACTCATCCTTGGCAATGGCTGTCTTGAAGGAATCGAGCAAAAAGGTTTTGATCTCGCTGAACGAATAGCCGGTCAGCGCATGCCAATTCGAGAAATCGGCGTTAAACTTCGTCAAATATTGCTTTAACGCCTCCGGATCGTCCCGCTCCGGATCGACGGAGAACGAGATCAGCGTCGCATCCACGCCCGCTGATTGGAGCCGCTGCTGCAATTCAGCCATATTGGCCGTCATCGACGGACATACCGTGGCACAATAGGTGAACACCATGTCCGCGATCCATACCTTCCCTTTCAAATCGGACAAGGATACCGGATTCCCGTCTTGGTTCATGAACGCAAAAGGCGCCACCTCGTACTGAAGCTGATTCGGCTTCCCGCCGCTGCATGCGGAGGCGAACACCATCATCAGGCCAAGCAAGACGGATAAGACTGCTTTTTTCATTGGTCATCCCCCTCCGCTTGTGTGTGGGTAGAGAGCCATTGCGCCAACGTCTCGATTTCATCGGCACGAAGCACTTTTTTGAAGGCCGGCATCCCTTTGGCGCCATCCTGTATCGTGTCGATGAGCTGCTGCTCTGACATTTTCGAGCCAATCTCCTGTAAGCTCGGCCCCACCCTTCCGCTCAGATCAGCAGCATGGCAGGATAAGCACTGCTTCTTATATATGGTCATCGCCGCGGCCTCCCCAGGAGCAGCCGCTCCCGCTTCTCTCCCCTGACGGTCCGTTCCCCCGCTGCACGCAGCGAGGGCAAGCGCCAGCGCGACGATAAGCAGTCCAGCGCCCAACGATACCCCCCGTGAAGATGACCGCCTCATGTCTCCACCATATTGTAGAGCATAATCCACATGGAGCCGACCACGATCACGAGCAAGATGATCAAGCCCAAAATCAATGTCACCAGGTTATACCGGGGCTTGGGCTCCTCCCGCAAATGCATGAAATATATCAATTGCACGATGAACTGCAGCACGGCTGCCGTCATGAGCACGATGGTGTTCGCCATCCCCTCGGCCCAGCCGTACAGGACGGCCGTAATCGGAATGATCGTCAGCACGATCGAGAACAGAAAGCCGAGCGTATACGATCGGAAGGAGCCGTGGCTCCCGGTATCCTGCGGAGCTGTCGTATCATGCTGCGCCATCTATCTCACCCCCATCAAGTAGACAATGGTAAAGACAAAAATCCATACGACGTCAAGGAAATGCCAAAACAGGCTGATGACATTCACCTTGCGCTTCGTGACTGGCGTAATGCCATGCTTGGCCAGCTGAATCATTAACGCAATCATCCAGACTAATCCGATCGACACATGAAGCCCGTGCGTTCCGACCAAGGTATAGAAAGCCGAGAGGAACGCGCTCGTGCTGATCGTGGCTCCCTCGTGAACGAGATGAATAAATTCATTGACCTCCAACACGATGAAGGCGGTGCCGAGCGAGGCCGTGACACCGAGCCAGCCGATCAAGGCCCGGAGCTTGCCCCGGTGCATGGCCAGCACAGCGAGGCCGCTCGTATAGCTGCTCGTCAGCAGAATGATCGTGCTGGCGATTATACCGCCGAGCTGGAACAGCTCTTCCGGGCCCGGACCGCCGTTCCGGTTCGGCTGCAGGACAATATAGGCAGCGAACAACGTGCCGAAAATGATGACATCGGTCATCAGGTAGATCCAGAATCCGAATGTGCGCATGTCCTCCATATCCGGATGGTCATGATGATCCGAATGCGGCGCGGGATGGCCGGCATGTACGGAATCGTTGATGTGAGCCATTCTTGTATTACCCCCTTAGCGCAGCTTCTGTGCGTGTAATCTCCTCTACCGGGATATAATAGTCGGTATTGTAATTGAAGGAATGAACCAGCATGCATACCGCCACGCCGGCCAGACCGGCCACCGTCATCCAGACCCAGTCAAATACGAACCCGAATCCGGCCGTAAACCAGAACATCGACATGACAAAAGGAATGCCCGAATTGCGCGGCATATGGATCGGTTCCAGCTTCGGCGGTATTGAAGGCTGTTCCCCTCGCGCCCGCCGCTGCTTCTCCTCCCACCATTCATCCTGGGAAGACACTTGCGGCAGCGTCGCAAAATTATAATGCGGCGCCGGAGAAGGAATCGACCATTCCAAGGTGCGTCCGTTCCACGGATCTCCCGTTGTATCTTTTGGCGAGTACTTCACGCTGTACACGATCTGCCATACCTGGAGCAAGAAGGCGATTGCCATCAGCACGGCTCCGATGGTGGATACCAGATTCATTTCCCACCATCCTTTGTCCCATCCGTAAGTCACAAGCCGGCGCGTCATCCCCATTAGCCCAAGCACATATTGCGGCATGAAGCAGACGTAAAATCCGATATTCCAGAACCAGAACGCCCACTTCCCAATCCGCTCGTTGAGCGTGAAGCCGAACAGCTTGGGCCACCAATAATACAAGCCGGCGAAATAACCGAACACGACGCCGCCGATAATCGTATTATGGAAATGCGCAATCAGGAAGTAGCTGTTGTGAAACTGAAAGTCGGCCGGCGCAACCGACAGAAGCACCCCGGTCATCCCGCCGACGATAAAGCAGACGATAAAGCCGATCGTCCACAGCATAGGCGTCTCGAAGGTGATTTTCCCCCGGAACATCGTGAACAGCCAGTTGAACACTTTGACGCCGGTCGGGATCGCGATCAGCATCGTCGTGAGCGCAAAAAAGGCGTTGACATCCGCGCCGGAGCCCATCGTAAAGAAATGATGCGCCCAGACGAGAAACGATAAAATACTGATGATCATCATGGCGTACACCATCGATTTATAGCCGAACAGCTTTTTCTTCGCAAAGGTGGATACAATCTCCGAAAAAATGCCGAAGGCAGGCAGAATGATGATATACACCTCGGGGTGACCCCACATCCAGATCAAATTGATATACATCATCGGGTTGCCGCCGCCGTCCAGGGTGAAGAAATGCGCCCCCAAATAGCGGTCCAAAAACAGCAGCGCCAACGTTGCCGTCAAGATCGGGAACGAAAAGATGATCGCGATGCAGCTCGACAACACCGACCACGGGAACAACGGCATTTTCATCAGCTTCATGCCGGGAGCGCGCATTTTCAGAATCGTGACGATAAAGTTGATGCCGGTCATCAGGCTTCCGATCCCCGATATCTGGATCCCCCATATATAGAAATCCTGGCCGACGCCCGGATTGAACATCCGCTCCGAATAAGGCGGATACGCAAGCCACCCCGCATCGGGGGATCCCCCGATGACAAAGGACAAGTTGAACAGCATCGCGCCCCAGAAGAAGAGCCAGAAGCTCAGCGCATTCAAAAACGGAAAAGCGACATCGCGCGCGCCGATCTGCAGCGGCACGACTACGTTGAACAGACCGAACATGAACGGCATCGCCATAAATAGAATCATAATGACGCCATGAGTCGTAAAGATCTGATTATAATGATCCGGCGTCAAAAAGCTCAGCTCCGGCATCGCCAGCTGCGCCCGCATCAGGAGCGCGTCCACTCCGCCGCGGAACAGCATCAGGAAAGCGGAGAGGATGTACATGATGCCGATCTTTTTATGATCGACCGTCGTCAGCCATTCACGCCACAGCCAGCCCCATTTTTTGAAATACGTCAGTCCAAATACAATCGCGATAATGGTCAGAACGATGGTGACATCGGCACCGTATATTAACGGGTCGCCCGTCACAAAAAATTCCGATGCAAAGCTTTTTACTTTCTCCCACATGGAGCAGTCTCACCTTCCCTTTCGATTCGAACCCCGTTAATCTTGGATCTTGATGTTCTGAATGTCTTCCCAGGACAAGCCATGGTTGTGCGAGGAAGCATACTTCGTGACCGTCATATAGAACAGGCCTTCCGGGAACGAGGAAAAGGTCTTCACGTCGGATGCGGCTGGCTCCGCCAACTGCTTGTAGCCTTCCAATGTGAGCGCAGGCGACGCGGCCTTGACCTCGCTCACCCATTGTTCGAATTCCTCCTGGGAAGTGGCTTCCACGTCAAAGTGCATCTTCGCAAAATCTTTGCCGGTGAAGTTCGCACCCGAGCCCCAATATTGGCCGCGCTCATCCGCCTGCAAATAAAGCGTCATCGCCATCCCCGACATCGCGTACATCTGACCGCCCAGCTGCGGAATCCAGAAGGAATTCATCGGCGAATCGGCCGTAATCTCGAATCGGATGGGCACATCCTCCGGGATCTTGATGGTATTGACCGTCGCGATGCCTTGCTCCGGATATTGGAACAACCATTTCCAGTCCAGCGAGGTCGCCTGGATGGTCAGCGCTTTGTGGTCGGATTCGAGGGGCTTGGACGGCTCCAGGGCATATGTGCTCTGTACGGTAATAATGCCTAACACGGCAATCACCACGATCGGAATCCCCCACCAGATGACTTCCAGCTTGGTGTTGTGTTCCCACTCCGGCGCATACTTCGCTGTCCTGCCCTCCTTGTCCCGGTAGCGCCACACAATGATCGCCGTAAGTATAAGAACCGGCACGATAACGATAGATGCCAACACGGTGGAGATCACCATGAGATCCCGCTGTTGTTCGGCAATCGGCCCTTTCGGATCGAGCACGATGATATGCTCGGTGCATCCGGTCAGCAAGAGCATCGGCACGAGCATGGATACGAACGCCAGCCAGCGGAAGGCGTTGGATCTCTTCATTTTTTCATCTCCTATCGAATGGTGTGATTTACATCACGCCTTACTTTAAAAGGGAACGGTACAGGTGTCACCATCCACTCGCGAAATGAAAAAACCGACCATGTTCAATAAACTGAAACATTTTGTTCACTAGTGATCCGTCCGTCCCCCATAATAGGCAAAAACGCCTTCAACCCCGCTATGATAGCGAAGTTGAAGGCGTCTTTGTGAAATGACCTTCAGGTTTGCCCAGCCTTAGTGAATTCGATGCTTCCAAGATCGGATGGCGATGTCCGTCAGCACGCCGAACAGCAGCGTTGCCAGCACATTATGGAGAAGGCTGGCAAATAAATAGGCATTCTCGTCGGCTATCGTCGCCGTGAGCAGTCCGCCGCTCATAATCTGTGCGATGGTGAGCGCGAGGGCTATCACGGTTCCGTATTTCCAGTCGGATCGCCGGTTCTTGATGGCGGCGCGGCGAACAAGGATATGCAATCCGGCAAGCAGAAGAAGCAGGACCGCGGCGGCGACGCGATGCGCGAAGACAATTCCCGACGCCCCGGACAGGTACGGGATCAGCTGCCCATTGCATAGCGGCCAGCCCATGCAGGCCCCTTCGGTCCCCGTATGACGGATGTAGGCTCCCAAATACACGACGCCATAGCAGTAGATCCAGATCCCCCATGCCGCGATGCAGATCAATTTCGGAAGTTGGCGGGAAGAAGCAGGCTCCTGCTTTTGATCCACCCGATAACACCATGCCACCAGCAGCATGCTGCTGGCTACCGCAAGCAGCGATATCCCGAAGTGAAGCGCCATAACGGCCGGCTGCTGCGGCCATTTGACCGCCGCCGCTCCCATCAAGGCCTGGACGATCGTGAACAACAGCGTTCCGCCGGCATACGCCACCGCCTCGCGATGATGTCTTAGATAACGCCATGTATGCCAGAACGTCACCACCACAAGGATGCCCACGATTCCGGTAACGAAGCGGTGCGAATACTCGATTAAGGATTCCAGCGTGTAGGCCGGGACAAATTTCCCGTTGCACAAGGGCCAGTCATCTCCGCAGCCGCGCCCGGAACCGGTCTTGGTCACAAGAGCTCCCGCAAGCAATACAAGAAACATACCGACGAATGAAGACCATGCCAACAAGCGGTAACGAAACGATAACAAAAGACATGACCTCTTCTCTGTGCTGTATTATCCTACTGTCGAAGTAAGCCTGACTGCTGCACTTCCGTATAGAATCGATTGAATTCCTCGATATTCATCTGCTGTGCGGCGTCGGATAATGCGGTGGCGGGATCGGGATGAACCTCGATCATGACGCCGTCTGCCCCCGCGGCCAGCGCCGCCTTGGCGCAAGGTGCCATAATATCCTTCCGGCCGGTGGAATGCGTGACATCGACAAGCACCGGAAGATGGCTCTCCTGCTTCAGAATCGGAACGGCAGAAATATCGAGCGTGTTCCGGGTCGCTTTCTCATACGTCCGAATGCCGCGTTCGATCAGCATCACTTGGGTATTGCCCCGCGATACAATGTATTCCGCCGCGTGGAGGAATTCATCGATCGTGGCCGCCAACCCGCGCTTTAACAGGACCGGCGTGCGCACCTCTCCCGCCGCCTTCAGCAGCTCGAAATTCTGCATATTTCTGGCGCCGATCTGGATCACGTCGATATACTCGCAGGCCATCTCGATATGCGCTGGGTCCACGATTTCGCTTATCGTCTTCAATCCGAACTCGGTGCCGACTTCTTTCAATATTTTGAGGCCTTCTACCCCGAGACCCTGGAAATCGTAAGGGGATGTTCTTGGCTTGAAGGCTCCCCCGCGCATGACCGTAATGCCTGCTTCCTTGAGCGCCGCGGCGACTTGGCGAACCTGCTCATAGCTCTCGACCGAGCAGGGTCCGGCGATCATGACAGGCGTTCCCCCTCCGATCGCAATCGGATCCAGCGTGACGATAGTATCTTCCTGCTGATTTTTGCGGCTGACCAGCAGATGCTTTTTCTGCTCCTCTTGTTGAAGGTTCAGCGACGCCTGAAAAATTTGCTTGAACAGGTGGCGAATCGTTTTGTCGTCAAAAGGCCCTTTATTGCTGGCGACTAACCTGTCAAGCATCGCTTTTTCCCGCACCGGGTCGAACCTGGGAACGCCCTGCTTCCCTTTTTCATTCCCGATCTCCTGGGTAATGCGCGCCCGTTCCGATAGCAGCTCCAGCAGTTGTGCGTTAATCGCGTCCAATTGCTCCCGCAATTGATGTACATTTCGTTGCGTCATGGCGTTCTCTCCTTTTCTCTTTCTACAAAAAACACGACCCAAGGTCGTGTCTGGCTTAGGGCGCCCGAGGGCGGCCAAGGCGAGGCTCCGCAGCGATGCGGCCCTCCTATCATTATGACATGCCTGCAGTTCGTACGACTTCTTGTTTTTTATCGTTCACGATCAATTGAAAGACGTCTGGACGGCTATAATGGCCCGTCACATCGAAATCAAAACGGCTTTGGGCAACCTCGGAAAGATCGAGGGTGGCCATGAGAATGCCTTCCTCGTTATAGAGCGGCTCCACGACATACTCGCCAAGCGGACCAACAATGGCGCTTCCACCTCTGCACAGCATATCGGGATCTCCCTTGATGTCCTCATAGCAGGCCACATCGGCAGGATAGGAAGCCTTGGTCGCGAACTGATTGCAGGCAATGACGAAGCAGCGGCCTTCACAGGCGATATGCCGTATCGTCGCTTGCCACGTATCGCGGGCATCTGCCGTAGGAGCCAGGTAAATGTCGATGCCTTGCGCATACATGGCCATGCGGGCGAGCGGCATGTAGTTCTCCCAACAGATCAACCCGCCGATTCTTCCGACAGGGGTGTCGATGACCGTCAGCGTGCTGCCGTCCCCTTGACCCCATAACAGCCGTTCCGAACCGGTAGGGACAAGCTTGCGATGGGTGCCTAACAGACGGCCGTCCGGACCGATGTATACGATGGAATTGTATAGCGTTCCGGTACTGTATTCCCGGTCCCGCTCCACTACGCCGATGACCAGATACACGCCCAATTCCTTCGCCAGCTCGCCCCAGGCCTCGGTCTCCGCCCCCGGGATATCGATGGCGCTGGCCCAATAGCGCTCCCAGTCTCTTCTCCCGTCGGCATTCCGGCTGCCGACGCGCGCGCCGAAGCTGAGTCCCCGCGGGTAGCCCGGAACGAACACCTCCGGGAACACAATCAATGCCGCCCCTTGTCCGGCTGCCTCTCTTGTCATCTGGGCAATCTTATCCATGGCGCTGGGCTTATCGAACAAGATGGGTGCGGATTGAATGGCAGCAACCTTGATATAACGCTTCTTCATTCCCCTATCCCCCTTTCATGCCGCCTTGAATATAACGGAAATGCCTCAACCCGTAACCATCCAATCTGACGATTTCTGGACCAGCCACTTTGCCTGGCAAACCGGATTGCCCTAATCCATCCCAAATGGGTGGTTACTTTCCGAACGCAATGCTTTACATTCTTGATTACATTCATGCGACGAGAAGCATGTTCATGCATGGTTCATCACTTATTTTGAGAAATGGAGTGGATAGCAGTGCTTACCCAAGATCATTTGCGTGGCGTTATGGTTCCTATCGTTACGCCCTTCGATCGCAGCGGGAATGTAGACTTCGACTCGTTCAAAAAACTGATTGCGCGCTTGGTGAGCAAAGGAATTCACGGCCTGATCGTGAATGGAACGACCGGGGAATCCCCGGTGATCGAATCCCGCGAGCTGGAAGACTTAATCCTGACCGCGCGCCAAGCCATCCCGGCAACTCTAGGCGTCCCGCTCATTGTCGGTACCGGCTCTAACAATACGTCAGCTACCGTGAAGAGAACCGCGCAGGCCAAATCGCTTGGAGCGGATGCCGCTCTCGTCGTCACGCCCTATTACAATCGTCCGTCGCAGCAAGGCATCATCCAGCATTTTCAGGCGCTTGCCGAGGCAGAGCTGCCCGTAATTCTGTACGATATCCCTTATCGCACGGGGGTGCAGCTTGAACTGGAGACGATAAAAGCGATCATGAGGATGGATCATGTGATTGGACTCAAGGAAAGCACAGGCAATTTGAAGCGGCTTGCCGCCCTGGCCCGCTGCATGACCAAGCCGGTGCTGTGCGGAGAGGATGAACTGTTTTTTGCTTCCTTATGCTGCGGAGCGGCTGGAGGAATATTAGCCAGCGCGAATCTGGACAGCGATCAGTTCGTGCAAGTATATGAGCAGTATCAGACGGATAACATCAATGAATCGCGGCGAATATTCGATCAACTGCTGCCGCTTATCCAGTTTCTCTTTTCCGAACCGAATCCCGCTCCGCTGAAATGGCTGCTCGCGCAGCGCGGACATATCCGGTCTGACCGGCTTCGCCTGCCGATGACCGCGATTAGCAGCGCCGCGAGCAAAAAGGGAACTCGTCTCATCCAAGGGCACGCGGGAACATAGCATCGAACGCCAAAAGCCTCCTCACCCTTCTGGTGTGGAGGCTTATCCATGTCAGCCAATGGCATGTGCTGTCCATTCCGACAGCAGCAAGCGGGCCAAGTTGCTTAATTCTCTGTTTTTTAGTCTCTTATTATTCCACGGCTCGACCCTCTTATCACTTCTTTTCCTTGTTGATTCCTATATACCGACTTCAATTCCACCTTTTTGAAGCCTTCCAATTGTTCAAGATTGGTTAGAGTTATTTTACATGTAATCGTATCGCCAGTAAAAACAGGCCGAATAAATTCACTAACCATCTCTCTTGCGATATAGTTTAAATCACCGCCAATCTTTGTTCCTATACTTGCAGTTAATAAACCCTGAACCATTAAACGTCCTCTTTCATCAGGTTCTACATGGTGCCTGCCTTGATCCCCAGAAATACGTCCAAACTCCAAAACATCTTCTTTCGTAAACGTTCTTTCCCATGTAAAAACATCATTTATTTGAATCATCACTTCCCCTCCTTCAAATGTAATATTCTGTTTTTCATCCTAACACAGTGTTGAATGAATGACCATTCATTTTTTGCCTTGTTCTACCAAAAACACCTTTTAGAAGTATAAGGACTGCACATTGGAATGCTCTGTCCATTCCGACAGCAGCAATCTAGCCGGATAGCTTAATTCTCTGCTTTTATGAACGATCATTCCATGCGTCGAGCGGATGTCTGAACGGATGGGAAGCACGTCGAACTCTCCTGAGACAAGTTCGGCTTGCACCGCAATTTCCGGAATCAAGGCAAAGCCTGACCCGCATTTCACGGATTGCTTAATCATGTCGAGGCTTGGGAGCTCCAGCGCCTCCTTCACGGCAATGCCCGCCTCCTGCAGCGCCTGGTTCGCTTGCGTATGATACAGGCAATCGGTTCCGAAGCTAATCAAGACCTCTTGGCTTAACCGCTGAAGCCCTTCCGTCTCCACCTCCCTCATCAGCGCCCGGGAAGCAATAAAAATCAATTTCTCTTCCACCAAGGGATAAAAGACGATATCATGCCGCTGCGGATCGCGCGGAACCATGCCGAAATCAATCGCATGCTCCAGCACATGATCGAGAATATCCTGATAAAAGCCCGCTTCAATCCGCAATTTGACTTCCGGGTACTTGTTCACAAAATACGGCATAAAGGAAGAAAAGCGCGTCAGAAAAAAAGATTCCTGCATACGAAGATAAACCGTGCCCTTGGGCTGCTCCAACTCATTCATCGCTTCCTCGATCGAAGATCCCAAATGAACAAATTGATAGGCATATTTCATCATTTTTTCACCGGCGGGCGTTGGCTTCACACCGCGCGGCAAGCGATGGAATAATTTCTGCTTGCACGCCTGCTCCAGAGACTGAATATGGGTGGTTACCGTCGATTGAACATATCCCAACCGATCCGCCGCCCGGCTGAAGCTTTTTTCTTCCATCACGGCAATAAAGGTTTTCATGACTCTTCCTTCCAGCAGTTCTATCATAGGTCCCCTCCTGATATCGAAAAACGAAATACATTCTATCGTATTTCCTCATGACTGCGATAGCTAATTCCATGATATCATAAATCTCGCAACAATATCACAAATCGATTTCAAAATTCGATAGGAAAGCGAGAGGATGAAGAATGAGTAAAAAACAAGGTTTCCGATTGGGTGTCTATATTTTCAAAGATGCCGAAGTCGTAGATTATGCAGCGCCATACGGGGTATTTTCGGTAGCGCGCAGGCTGGATCCCGGGCTTGATGCCTTTCTGGTCGCTGATGCGTTAAGACCCGTCCAGACCCAAGCCGGCCTTACAGTCCACCCCAATTACAGCTTCAATGACATGCCGGATATGGATGCCTTTCTCATCCCTGGCGGGTTCGGAACCCGGCAGGAGACCTACAACAAACGGCTGCACCAATTTATACGGTCTCTGCCCGAGACGACCTTGCTGACCAGCGTATGCACCGGCTCCTGGATCTATGGGAACATGGGGCTGCTCGACGGGCTGCCGGCGACCAGCCGCAAAGAACCGGATCGGATGGAAGCTTCCGACATGGGCAAGGTGCCCATCGATCGGCTTGCCGAACTCGCGCCGGCGTGCACGATCAGCCGGGCACGCATTGTCGATGCCGGCCGAATCATTACGGGCGCAGGCATCGCCTCCGGCATGGAAATGGGCTTCCATTTGTTGCGACGGGCCGGATATGACGAAGCCTTCATCTCGGATGTAGCCAGAGTGATGGAGTATGCCGAAGCGTACAGCATCTACAAAGATGATATTGAATATTTCAATCCAATTGGAAAATAAAAAAATCTGCCGAACGAAATCGACAGCTTCTTCAGCAGCCGCTTCCCGGTTTGAACCGGGGAGCGGTTTTCTGTATCACCTTGATGCCATCCCATCCCCAATCACGAATCTGGGTGAATGACCATACAATACACGAGATAAACATCTGGGAGTGAATGAACTTGATCAAACTGACATTGGAAATGGCGAAGCTGCTGCTCGCCGCCGCGGAACGGAAGTCTCGCGAGCTCGGTCTATCCGAGGTGATCGCTATTGTGGACGAAGGGACGAACCTCATCGCGCTGCACCGGATGGATAATGCGCGAATCGCCGCTATCGATATCGCTGTCAACAAAGCATGGACCAGTGTGGCGATGAAAATGCCGACATCCAATCTGTCTGAGGCAGCGCTTCCCGGCGGCCCGTCCTTCGGCATCAACACGACGAATCAAGGAAGAATCGTCATCTTGGGCGGAGGCATCCCGCTTGTCAAAAAAGGGGTCCTCGTCGGGGGAATCGGCGTAAGCGGCGGCACAAGCGCTCAAGACATCGAAGTGGCCAATGCCGCCGTGCAAGCGTTCGAGAGTATTCACGAGCGAGGCGGCTCGCCAATCGGAACCGTACGAATTGGCACGCACCATTCAGCGGTTCCCTCGCCTTACTTCATTCGTGAATGAACTAATCACTTTTCACTGAAGGCAATTTGCACGGCGATAAGCCCCAGCAAAGAACCTTGGATATAGTTCATCTTGCGAGAGATCGACGGATTTCGTAACAATAGGTAACGCAGTTTTTCCGCAAAAAAGCTAATCACACTAAACAGTATGATGGCCTGGAGAATAAAAACGATCCCCAGAACAAGCATTTGTACCGGAACATGACCGGCTGCTTGATCGACAAACTGAGGCAGTAAAGCCAAGAAAAACAAAGACACTTTCGGATTCAGGAGATTCATCAAAATTCCTTTTTTGTATAACGCGTAATAGTTTAACGATTTCTCATCATTCATCGTGAGACCGGCATCTTTTTCACGGAACGACTTCCAGGCCAAAAACAATAAATAGGCTGCTCCGGCATACTTCACGACTGCAAATGCAAGTGTGGATTGATAAATGATCGCAGAAATCCCGAATGTCGCGGCGGCAACGTGTACGATAAGGCCTGAACAAAGCCCAAGTGCCGTTGCTATGCCTGCTTTTCTCCCCTGCGATATGCTCTGCGCAAGGACAAACACATTATCTGGGCCAGGCATCAATGTAAGAAGAACGGCTACCCCCAGAAAAGATAATACAGACAGAATGTCCATTCCATCAGCTCCCCTCGTTTCATTTTAATCGGTTCCATTCGTGAAGCCATGCAGATTTCTGCGAATAATCGATATAAATTCGGTAACGTAAGCTTCGGATTTTTCGTGTTTACGCGTACATAAAGCAATTGTATTGACGGGAAGCAGCTCGTCCACATGCACTTGTGCCAGCTCTCCCCGCTCGACATACTCCCTGGCTACCAGAGAAGAGATGAAGCTGGCTCCATACCCGGAAGCGACTGCATGTATCGTCTCGTTCAGTCCGCTAAATTGGAGCGCGACTTGGGGAGGGCTTACCATGTACGTCTTGCATAGAGAGAATAGCCGCTCCCGAACCGCGCTTCCTTCCTCCCTCATAATAAAAGGCTCCGTCATCATTTGACGAAAGGTGATATGCCGATTCGCATACTTGTGGTCAGGAGCGACGACGAACCATACTTCATCCTGATACAGCTCCTCCCGATGCACTTCCTCGGAATGACTATCGGGCTCCCCTCCGCATACCGCGATATCCGCCGCATAATGGATGAGCTGCTCCAGCGCCTCCTGCGAGTTCGCCGTTGTAATCAACACTTCAATTTCCGGATGATTGCTTTTGAATTGGGCGGCCCATCTGGGAATGAGGTAGCTCGTTGCCAGATAGGTTCCGACGATACGCAATCTCCCGCTGCGATGATTTCGATAATCATCCACAATCGCTTCGATTTGCTCTTCCAGCGCAAAAAGCCGCTTTGTCGGATTCATTATTTTTTGTCCAATGGCTGTAAGCGCGACTCCCCTTCCTTTCGGTTCGAACAAAGATACACCCAATTCCTTCTCGAATTTCTTGATCTGGGCCGTGATGGCCGGCTGGCTAATATTCAGCTTCTCCGCCGCTTTCGTAACGCTGCCTGTCAAGGCAACGGTATAACATATTTTGAGGGCATGCAAATTCATACCAGGCGCTCCTATTATATATTTTCATTATAAGTATCGTTCAAAATATATTATTATTCTATATTTTTCAATAGTATACTCGAGACGATAATGGAAGTAAATATGGAGGGCTGCACCTTGGCAAAAACGACTTTATACTTGACGAGACATGGACAGACGGAATGGAATGTGGAAGAGAGAATGCAGGGTCACAAAGACTCGCCTCTTACAAGCTTGGGCGTGCTTCAAGCGGAATGGCTGCAGCAAAGATTAGAGCCGGTGCCGTTGGATGCGGTCTACTCAAGCTCCAGTCTGCGGGCATGGAGAACGGCCCGGATCGTAACGGGCAATAAGCAGGTCAGCATCAGGCCGATGGATGAATTAATGGAAATCAATATGGGGCTGTGGGAAGGGCAGCATATCGAATTTATCGAGAATCAGTTTGCGCAGCAGTATTTTCATTTTTTCAACAGCCCGGATTTGTATCAGCCAACAGGCATAGGAGAAACTTATGAGCAATTGATAAGCAGGGTGATCCCCGCTATCGACAGCATCATCTCCAGACACCAGGGCAAGACGGTGCTGATTGTGACTCATCGCATTACCCTGAAGACCATTATGGGCTACTATGGAAATACAAAATTGCATGAGCTTGGAAGCTTGCCGGATATCCAATCGACCAGCCTCAGCAAAATATCGATAGAGGACCATGTTCCCATGATTGAAATGTACGGGGATACATCTCATTATCAATAGGGAGTGCGGAATTCTCCCTTTGCCGTGGGGAGCGCACAAGGCTGCAGGGTAAAACGAACAATGGACAATATTGAAGCGGGGAAAAGCGGATGATGATGGAGGAAGCCATGAAATCCTGCGTAAATCAGGCTGTTGGAAAACCCCTGTTTTTCGGAGGGTGAGTACCTAATCGAAACTTGGCATTCAGAGCGTCATCGCCTTCTGGAGACATCCTAATCTCCTGGGGTTTTAACGTGTGGAGGGAATTGCTGCTATTTTACAGGATTTTCGGCTCAATGAGTCCACATTTCGAGGAATTGCTGCACGGCTACATCATTTTAGGCCCTTTTTAGCTAAGTCGAGGAGAAACGGGTGAAATTGCTGCAGTTTTACAGGATTCCCTTTCTGGTGAAGTCGTCCCTACCGAATTGCTGTATTTGTGCAGGATTTTGCCTACTGAATCAACGTGTCTTGCGAAACCGTGCAGTTTTGAGGACTTCGCCTATCGGATAGACATTTCATTGTGCAGTTTTCAGGCAATTCGATCAGATAAAATTTTTCTACTGAGAGACAGGTCCTGATGAAGTGCCCAAAAATCCTTTGGACTTTCTCAACAGCCTGAAAAATGCATCATTTTCTGCTATTTTTGTTTTTTCTCTGTAAGCATGGCTGAAATTGATGCCGTTTTGCAGCAATTCTTGTAACGGACTTAACATCATATAGAAAAACTGCATATTTGCAGTTTTTCTGCAAGTCGCGCATTGAGACGCAAGGGGACTGTCGCTCACTGCAGCTAAAACTACGCATGAGATAGCCCTGCTTGCGTCTGGTTGCCGATTTTAGCTCCGATATGAATCTTCTTGGCTTTGTTCCACCGCCTCTTTAATTCGAGAGCGAGCAGCATATGCGCATCCGACCCTCGACAGATCTGACGTACACATTACTTCCGATCAATTGCATAGTTCTCTGTGGCATTCTATCCGCTGTTCTCTAGGAAAGCTTACGCAATGCTGCAGGAAGTAGACGCTTCTATCCAATTTTGGACACACTTCTCCCGTGTTGTGCAGCATCAAAGAAAACAGCAGTGGACACAGGGTTATTTTAACCCTCAAATATTTTTCGTCTATCATAAGCAAAGAAAATCATTACAACACCTAAAAGAGCGCAAACTGTATACATTTGAGAATAGGACGTAAAATCTGCGACTGGTCCCATTACTGCACCGCCTAAAGTAATACCTAAATCAGCCATGGCAATAAATAAACCGAGTAACACATTACGATTTGCATTTGGTAAAACAAATGTCAAATAGGTTGTTAATGTAGGATACAATAACGCCTGAGCTATCCCCATTAAGATAGCTCCTATGTATAAAAAGATGGCCCCACCTGTTAACGAATAGCTAACCATTCCAGCTGCGACTGTTAAAATAGACATAATCCCCATTACAAATTTGGGGTGCCACTTACCATCGGAAGGAATTCTCTTTCTCAGCGTAAACCTTGCCAAAACAATTGTACCTGCTTGAAGCATTAAGTAAATACCAGCATTGCCACTCGTTAGTTCATTAGCATACAGAGGGATAAACGTTGCTATTGCACCAAACACTGTAGATGCTGTTAACATTAGTACACTGCATTTAAATAAAAATGGGTTTGTCACCAAATAACTAAAGGATTTAAATACATTAGTATCAGTTTCAGCTTCTGTCTCAATTTTAGCTTCATTATTATCTTTTATTTTAATACTATAACCAAAAACCCCTGTCATCACAGCTATACCAATCATAGCAATTGTAAAGTAATTCATACCCCCGCTTTCCCATATCCCTAATGCAAGAATAGGTCCAATAATACCAGGCATATAAGTGAACAAGGAATACAAGGATACACCTTGTGAGCGCTCCTTCTCTGGTAACGCATCAATAATGCCAATCTGTAATGCCATCGAGAAAAAGGCCGTAGAGACCCCTTGAAATATACGCGCTACAAAAAAGCCACCTAATCCTGATACTGTATAAGTAATCAAGGCTAGACCATTAAATAAAAGTATGACACGCAAAACCCTTATCGGTCCGTATTTATGAATAATTTGACCTGCCCATGGTCTGAAAAACATAGTCGTAAACATATAGGCGCCCATGATTAATCCAATTGCCGTATTGTTAGCACCCAAAGTTTTTCCATGCAAAGGTATGATGACATTCAATATGGAATTAGCACTAAAAAAAAGAAATGCCAACATATATAAACGCATAAAAGACCAAGACATTGCTATATTCAAGTTATTACCCCCTGGTTTGAAATCCTTTAAGGATGGCAACTTTCATTAAAGCAACTGCCTTCATTTATTACTTCACAAAAACTCTTCTAATATAATTACTTCAAGACTACTTTGAAAAATATACAATTGCAAGCTCCGTCCAGGATGATTAATCAGTCTCATCACTTGGAAGCTTGCCGGATATCCAACCGACCAGCCTCAGCAAAATATCGATCGAGGACCATGTTCCAATGGTTCAAATGTACGGGGATACATCTCATTATCAATAGGGAGAACAGGTCTTGCCGGCGATATAAAACCGCCCCGCTTCCAAGGAGGGGCGGTAATATTTATTATGTTAACTGGTACAACGATTTGGTTACCATCTGGCGGCCCATGCTTCGATTTCGACTTTGAGAGAAGGAAGCGCCAGAGCCGGCACATAGGACATCGTCATCGAAGGAGCGGTCCCCCCATGGAACTTCTCCCATACTTCATTGAAGTAGTTCCAATCCATTTCTTCCGTGGCCAAAATATTGATTTTGATAATATTATCGGCACATACCGATTCCCCTTCCAAAATGCGCAGAATATTTTGCAGCGTATTATACAGCTGCTCGTTCATATCCGAGGGCATGTCTCCGTTCATGTCGGTTCCGACTTGTCCGGACAGAACTAACAACTCCGCCCCTCTTGGGACAACGGTAAGATGTGTATAAGGGCCGACGGGAGAGGCAACCGTATTCGGATTGCTGCGTTGAACCTTTTTGGCCTCTTTCCCTTCCTTAGCATCGTCGTCGTTTACGATGGCTAATGTCTGATGATCTTCCCAATAGCCGTTAATTTTTACGTTCTTCTTGGCGATGCCTTCTTTATGGAACCCGGCCTTGAGCAGCACTTTGATGGAACCCGTGTTATGCGGCATGACTCCCGCTTCGATGCGATGAAAATCCAGTTCGTCAAAAGCATACCGAACAACAAGCTTAACCGCTTCGGTCATATAGCCTTTCCCATTGTGTTCCTGATCCAGAAAGTAGCCAATCCAACAGCTTTGCAGGTTGTATCTGACGACTTCGGTCAACATAATCTCGCCAATAATCTGGCCAGAATCCGGCAAGCAAATGACAAAGAAATATGCTCTGTCTTCTTTGCTTTGCTCTATCGCCTCTTTAATTCGAGCCGCCTGCCCCTGGAGCGTATAGAAAGACGCTTCCCGCAACCCTGTGAACGGTTGAAAGAAATCCCTGTTCTTTACTTCGAGAGCGAGCAGCATATCCGCATCCGACTCCTCGACTGGTCTGACGTACACATTACTTCCGATCAATTGCATAGTTCTCTTCTCCTTTGGCAAAAAATTAAAAAACGCCACAGGAACCCTGTGGCGCTTATCACAAGCTATGTAACCACAGGAAAGCGGCCTGTGGCATTCAATCCGCTGTCTTCTAGGAACGCAATGCTGCAGGAATAGCCGCTTCTATCCAATTTTGGACACACTTCTCCCGTGATTGTGCAGCATCAAAGAAAACAGCAGTGGAGTACCCGGTACCTGCAGACAAAGACTTCAAAGCTCTCTTCTTCATACGAATACTCCTCCTTTCGCTATTTCCTCGTTATAAGCGCAAATGATGGTACCATTCCAATTTCTAACACACATTCTTCACGAACCAATATATACTTATTTCAATACTACTTTGAAAAATAAACAATTGCAAGCTCCTTCCATGATAATGGATACGTTTCATATACGAGAGCGCTAATAAAAAAAACGAGGCGCAGCAGCGATTTCAACATCGCCCTGCCCCTCGTTTTGCTTGCCTTTCATTTCGTCCTTACACCTACACCAATTTCACCAAATGATATTTCTTCTTTCCTTTGCGAATAATGATGAAGCGGCCTTCAATCGCGTCCTCGGCGCCGACGACGAATTCCAGATCGCTCACCCGCTCGCCGTTCAGGGAAATGGCGCCATTTGTAATATCCTCGCGCGCCTGGCGCTTCGACGGCTCAATGCCTGTATCGACGAGCCACTCCACGATATTCTTGGATTCCGCGGAAGCTTCAAACGTCGGCATTTCCTTGAAGCCTTGCTCAATTTCATCCGCAGTCAATGACCGGATATCGCCGCTGAACAGCGCGGCCGTAATTCGTTTCGCCTGCGCCAGCATTTCTTCGCCGTGAACGAATCTCGTCATTTCTTCGGCGAGCGTAATTTGCGCTTCGCGCTTATGCGGCTCGGTGCGCACTTTCTCGGCCAGCGCTTCAATCGCTTCTTTATCGAGGAAAGTGAAGTATTTCAAATATTTCACGACATCGCGATCATCGGTGTTCGCCCAGAACTGGTAGAACTCATACGGCGTCGTCTTCTTCGGATCGAGCCAGATCGCGCCGCCGGCCGTTTTGCCGAACTTCGTGCCGTCCGCTTTCAGCATCAGCGGAATCGTCAGGCCGAACGCCTTGGCCTCAGGGCCTTCCTTTTTGCGGATCAAGTCCAGGCCGCTCGTAATATTCCCCCACTGATCGGAACCGCCGATTTGCAACTGCACGCCCTCTTCCCGGTACAGATGCAGGAAGTCCATCGATTGCAGGATCTGGTAGGAGAATTCAGTGTAGGAGATCCCGCTCTCCAGGCGGCTTGACACAATATCTTTGGCCAGCATCGTATTAATGCTGAAATTTTTCCCGTAGTCGCGCAAAAAGTCAATCACATTCAACTGATGCGTCCAGTCATAATTGTTCACCATGCGCAGCTGATTGTCTCCGTCGGTCAGGAACAGCTTTTTCATCTGCGCGGTCAGCGCATCCACATTCGCCTGCACCTGCTCCATCGTCTGCAGCGACCGCTCGGATTGCCGTCCGCTCGGGTCGCCGATCGTTCCGGTCGCGCCGCCGATCAGAATGACGGGCTTGTGCCCGGCCAACTGGAATCGCTTGAGCATCATGAACGGAATGAGATGCCCGATATGCATGCTGTCTCCGGTCGGATCCACCCCGCAGTACAACGAAATCGACTGCTCTTCCACCAGCTTGCGCAGCCCTTCGGCATCCGTCTGTTGATTAATCGCCTCGCGCCATTCCAATTCATCAATAATATTCAACATTCTCAGCTCCCTGCCCTGTTCTTTGTCTTATAAGCCTGAATATACGCGAATCCGTGAAAATAAAAAATCGCCCCTGATCTGCACCAGATCCAGGGACGATTGAATAACCGCGTTACCACCCAACTTGTACAATGACCGGAACAACCGGATCATCATACCGCTCTCAGCCCGTTATCGTGAGCTATCCCGCTCGGCATTACCCAAGATACTCCAGAGTGTAATTCGCAAGGAAACAGTATGCTGCCAGGTCCCATCAACCCCTGGCTTTCTGTGAACAGTGACTGCCTGCTACTGCGCTCTTTCAACGTATATTCCGTATAAGATTACAAGCCATTATAGTGAATTATGAACCGGTTGTCAAATAGTTGGCAGCCAAATTATGACCTGCAATGAGCCGCTCTCCCCTTTACAAAACATTTATATTGAATTTACGTCCCGATTACACATTCTTGCCATTCCTTTAACAATTCTCTTCCATAATGAAGGAGGTTAAGTACATATTTGGTTGGAGGGATACCAATTGAAATTATTCGTACGGAAATCACTGGTTGCTGCGCTGGCGCTGCTGATGCTTCCATTTGGCGCATGGCAATCCGACAAGGTACTGGCCGCGGGAGCAGGGAAGCGGCAGCCGGAATCCAAAAACATTATTGTGCTCATCGGCGATGGCATGGGACCCGCGCAAGTATCCGCAGCACGGATTTACTCCAAAAATAAGCTAAAGAAGCCGGCCCTGAACCTGGACAGCATGTACGTCGGTCAAGCTACGACCTTTGCTGACAAAGGCGAGGACGGAGATACAATCGTGTCCGGAGAAGTTACGGATTCTGCATCAGCGGGAACGGCCTTCGCGACCGGTCATAAAACTTACAACGCTGCCATCAGCGTCTCGAACGAGGATATCTCCAAGCCATTCGCTTCCGTGATTGAAGCTTCCAAAGCCGCCGGCAAGTCGACTGGACTTGTGACGACAGCACGCATTACGCATGCTACTCCGGCCGTGTACGCCGCGCATGTCCGCAATCGCGACAATGAAAATGCGATCGCCTCTCAATATTTGGAGTCCGGCGTTGATGTACTGTTAGGCGGCGGCAAGCGCCATTTCGTCAGCAAGAAGGAGAAAGGCAAGCGTGACGGCAAGACGATCATTCCCGATTTTGAGAAAAAAGGCTATAAAGTCGTATACGATAAAAAAGGCTTGGCAGCGTTAACGTCCAACAATCAAAAAATTCTCGGCTTGTTCCATGATTCTCACGTCGATTATGTGCTGGATCGCAAGCCGGAGACCCCGAGTCTTGCCGACATGACGGCTAAGGCGCTCGAATCTCTGTCCTCGAATCCGAATGGGTTCACCATGATGGTCGAAGGCGGACGAATCGACCATGCCGCCCACGCGAACGATTTCGGCGCCATGATCGAGGAGACGCTCGATTTCGACGCCGCCGTGAAGGTGGCGCTTGACTTCGCGAAGAAGGACGGCAACACATCCGTTGTCATTACAGCCGACCATGAGACGGGCGGCCTCTCGCTTGCCCGCGACAATATTTACGAGTTGAACGTAGCCGCATGGGACGCACAAAAAATCTCTTCCGAGCTGCTCGCGCCACAGCTTGCGCAGGCAACGTCCACAGCGGAAATCAAGGAGCTAATCAAGAAACATACCGGATTTACAGATATTACGGAAGAAGAGGCGCACTATATTATGGAGGGAGACGGCACCTCATATAAGCAGGAAGGCGCCTTCAATCAAGTGATGGCCAAACGCTACTTGATCGGCTGGTCCGGACATGGCCACTCGGCCGTCGACGTCGGCGTGTGGGCTTACGGTCCGATCGTGCAGCATGTCCAAGGCCAGATTGACAATACAGCAATCGCAACCAGCATTGCGCACGTCGCCGGACTGGATCTGGCACTAGCAACAACCAATCTGCAAAGCAAGCACCTGTACCCGAAATTTAAAGTAAACGATGACGGCACCGTACTATTCCCTGCCGTCAAGCTCGCACAAGCGCTGCAAATCAAAGTCACGGACAACAAAGATGCGAAGGTTACCACATTTACGAAAGGCAACGTGACATTGAAAGTACAGGGCGGCAGCAAAGTGACCGTGAACGGCAAAGCCAGCACCCTTCCGGCCGAGCTCGATGGCAATATCCTCTATCTCAATCTGGAAGCGTTCAGCCAATTGACAGGCCAAGCTTTGAAGTGGGATGCCTTGTCCGAACGCATCATACTGAAATAAATGTTTATCGGGCGGGATGATGCTTATCATCCTGCCTTTTTTTATGGGGCGGCCTTGTGAGCCGACTCGCTCGTTCAGCCGTCTAGTCAAGGCGGACGACGCGCTTTCTTGTTTGGGCTGGCCGCACCCGCGTCTTCGAGCAAGGCTGCCGCGTCAGCGCCTTCTAGCAAGGCCGCCGCAACAGCGCCTTCTCACCGGCAGTGCCCTATCCCGCGCGAGAAGAGCAGCCGCCGCCTGTCCCGCCCCATCGTCAATCCTGCAAAAATGCAGGATTGACCCTGCGGGCAAGCGTACTCGAAGCGAATCCTGCAAAATTACATCATTTTTCCTCTATAATGCTTAGTCCGCCCGTTATTTCACGAAAATACTGCAGCCCTGCAGCATTTTACTCTTAAATTAGCGAAAACGGCCAAAATTCCTGCACTTTTGCAGCTTTGGTCCACGGCCAAGTATGGCCCGCCATCATGCTTTGGTCCACCGCCAAGTAATGGATGACCATCAGTTTTGCTCCACCATCAATAAGTGATCCGAATAAATTTTCCGATACAATATACTCTATCATCAACTAAATTGCAGGGACAATATGGGCATCACATTGTAATGAACAATAAGCAAACAGCCTTAATCCGCTTGCACATCAGACTAAGGCTGTTTCTTTGGTTTCCAACAATCAAGCCTTTCCGCCGGCCCACACGTCTTTGACGTAGCGCCCTTCGGCCTCGAGCCGGGAGAGCCAAGCTACCGCCTCCGCTTCGCTAACGCCGTGAACCGTTTGATAGCATTTCCGCAAGGCGGCCTCTACATCCGGAGCCATCCTGCTTCCATCGCCGCACACATAGAACTGGGCTCCCCGATCCAGCAGGCCGATGATTTCCATTTCCCGCTGCTGCATCAGATGCTGGACATACGTTTTCGGCTGCCCTGGAAGCCGTGAAAATGCGGTGTGCACCGTAACAAGCCCCTCTTGCTGGAACTGCTCCAGCTCTTCCAGGTAGATATGATCCGCTTCATCGCGGCAGCCGAAATAGAGATGTGCCGAGCCAAGCTGGACCCCTTTCCGCTTGAGCTCGCGGCGAGCCTGAAGGAACCCGCGGAACGGCGCGACCCCTACTCCTGGTCCGACCATTATCATCGGAGTTCCCGGATCTTCCGGAAGCCGGAAGCCTGACTCTGGCGTGCGGACGAACATCATGACGGACTCTCCCGCCTGCAGGCCGGCAAGATAATTGGATGCGACGCCGCGGTACTCGCCTTGGCCGCTCCAGGCGGGACCTTGCACCACGCTAACCGTAATGCTCGCCTGCCGCGGCTGCACGCGCGGAGAACTGGACATCGAATAGTATCTCGCTTTCAGCGGAGGCAGAAGCTCCAAAAACCGTTCGAACGGCATTTCACATGCTTCATATTTTTCCAACAACTCAAGCATCGATATCCGCTGCTGCAAAATATTCGATTTGTATGCCTCTTCCTCCAGCAAAGCTTCGAGCTCCCGCTTATGGGGCGGGCATGCGGTCCGTGCGGCAAGCTCCCGTATCTGCACCCGGGTCGCGGCCTCCTGCAATTCCACGCTGCGGCCGAGCAGCTCGTACAGCTTGACAGGACGATCCAGCGGCAGGTGCGCCACACGCAAGCCGGACGTTTTCAGAATGACATGATCGTTGCCATCCAAGCCGAAGCGGCTCAAGACACGTTCGACGAGCTCCTTCCGATTTTGAGGGAACACGCCCAAATGATCGCCCTCTTGATACACGCTCCCTTCCGGAAGTGCAATTTCAATATGGCGCGTGCTGCGTCCGCCTCCTGCTTTTTGAAGCTCGCGGTTGATAACGACCTTGGCATAATGGGCGTCGTACGATTCGGCAAGCGGCGCTTCTATCATGCCGCGGACCACATCCACGGACAGATCGGGGCCTGCCTGGTGCTCCATAGCTTGGAAGCTCAGACCTAACGAACTCATAACGGCAGGCCAGAGCTGATCGCGCCAATTCTCCACCTCGGTCTCGAAATCCCCGCCAACATCGCCGCCGCCCAGCGGTACAAGCCGCTTCGCCCCTTTGGCCGCCATCTGCCCGTCAATCCATGTCGGAACGCTCTGAAATGTGCTGGCCCAGTTGCGATCGCCGCAGCCAAAGACACAATAGCGAATCCCTTCCAATTCGCCGGGAGCCGCCTCGCGCAGCCATTGTACGAAGCCGCGCGCATTATTGGGCGGCATGCCGTTATAGGACGACGTAACGATATATATCACGCCCTCCGCGGGCAGCTTCCCGGCATAATCGTCGAGCGGGGCTACCTTGCTCTGGAAGCCCTGGTAACGCGCCGTATCCGCCATCTCGCGGGCAATCCCCTCGGCCGTGCCCAGGTCGGAGCCGTACAGCACGAGCAACGGGGTATCATGGCGCTCCGCCGGATCCAATGCTTCCAGTTCGGCCGCATTTTTTCTAAGCGCTGGCGTCCCGCTCCCGCCGCCTGCGAAAATAAAGCCGGTTTGTCTGCGGCGGGGACGGATTTTTATCGTGAAGCCATCGGGCTTCACCGTCAGCGTCTCCTTCACCTTCAACTGGTAACGGGTATGATCGATGAACTCGAAATGTTTGAGCAGCAGTCCCAGCACCAGCGTCGCCTCTTGGAGCGCGAATTGCTGCCCGATGCAGGCCCGCTGCCCGATTCCGAACGGCTTGTATGCATCATGCGGCACCCGGCTCGGGTCCTCGAACCGTTCCGGGCGGAACACCTTCGCATCCTCTCCCCACGCGGACACGTCCCGATGCAATTGGGGAATCAGAACAACCATCCGGTCCCCTTGATTCACCGCATATTTTCCCGCGAGCACCGTATCCCGCTTCGCCTGCAAAGAGAATCCGGGAGCTGTCGGCCACAGGCGCAGCGCTTCATCGAGAATCATGCGGACGTATTTCAAGTTCTTCACCTGGGCGTAAGTGGGAACCGGATCCGTTAACACGCGGTCTACCTCATCGTATCCCTTTTGCAGCTTCTCGGGATTGTTCAACAGATAGTATAGGGCAAAGGATAATAAACCGCTCGTTGTCTCATGACCGGCAATCAGGAACGTAATAATCTGATGCCGAATATTCGTGTCATCCAGCGCCTCTCCCGTCTCCGGATCTTGGCCCTTCAGCATATGGGCCAGCAGGTCATCCTCTTCCTGCTGACCGTGGGCCTTCCGTTCGGCAATAATTTTGTCGACCAAGGAGAACATGAATTCGAGATCCTCCTGGAGCTGGCGTCTCGACTTCACCATCAGCATATCTTGAATGCCGAGGCGCTGCGCTTGGCTCATCGTTTCACTGAGCGCCCGCACCATGCTGGCGACGAACGGATGAGATTGTTCACGGTAAAAGCTGTTAAACCGGTAATTGAAGCCGCATAGCCCGATCGTATCCAGCGCCAGCCGCGTCATATCTTCCGGCACGTCCACGCTCTCATCCGGATTCAGGCGTGACCACTTCTGCACCAGCTGGATCGCGATCTCCAGCATCTTGTCGAAATATCCGCGCATCGCCGTCCGGCTGAAGCTCGGAAGCAATATATTGTGAGCCTTCCGCCAATTCGGCTCTTCGGTTTCCGAAGTGAACAACCCGTCCCCCAAGATGGCGCGTACCTTTTCCAGCACGGTTTTGTCGACGATCTTGTCAAAACGGGACGGATCGGTAAGCTCCTTCACCAATTCATAGCCCGACACAATGTGCAAATGTCCAAACGGCAGTTTTAAACGAAAAAATTCACCATACTCTTCCGCCAGCTTCATGAACGACTGAATAGGCATTTCCGTGTCAAGCTGGGGCAGGTTGCCAAGCGGCCCATACGTTCTGGGCTGTGGAATCGCAATCGTCATGCTACTACGCCTCCTCATGGTTAATGTCGCGGAATGAATATTCATTCCGCTTACGGTATGAAAAACGACCGAGTCAATGGACTCGTATCGCATTCCAACAACATTCCTCCACGCCAGCAAGAAGCTCGTGCGTTTCCTCCAATACCTCCGCTCTGATCGTTTCGAACAGTTTGACGAGGGCGCCATAAAAAATAGAGATCAAGGCATTAGGCGGCAATGGGGAGATGATTCCTTGCTCCTGTCCTTGGACTAAGAAGCGACGAATAAAATCCATGCCCACTTCGAATGATTTCAGGCTTTTTTCATCCAGTAATCGAGGATTCAAATGCGAATCAATGAACGAAAACGCTTCTCTGTTTCCTTTGGCAAAGTGGATCGTCTGCATAAAAATGTGATGAAATTGCTGCCGCACGGTACCCGATTCGGGGAAACCATGGGTTATCGTGTGGAAAAATCGCTCCGTCCATTCTTGAAACAATGAATTCAGAAGGACCTCTTTGTTTTCGAAATACCGGTAAATGGTACCGGCTCCCACGTTGGCGCTATCGGCTATCATCGGCACGGTAGTCGCATCAAAGCCACGATCAGTAAATAATTGCAATGCTGCCTGTAAAATATCTTCTCGCTTCGTCGTCGCCACAAACCTCACCTTTCTTACGGAATGAACGTTCATTCCTTAGTATATTATACCAATAATTTCAATATTTCAAGGGCATAAAATTCAAATTTTTGTGAAAAGCTCACTTTTGACATTGCATATCGGGACAAAACGACACATGTGCAGTTGCTTTACGGGTTGTTGCTATTGCGTTATTTTTCAGGTAAGCGCTTTGCCGCCAAGACAATGAGCAGGATGATTCCCAGATATCCGAATAACGGATACAGGTACGTGAGCAGGGAAGTAAAACCTGCTTGACTGATAATAAAGCAAGCCAGGAGCACAGCCAATACGATACCGCTTTTCGGAATGTTATATAGACTTTGAATCTGCCTGGTAATCCCGAATACATTGCCTATCAATGTGGTAAAGATCTCCCCATATATCACCAATAAGAACAACACATGAACAAATGGCCCCAAGCTTCGAATAATCTCGGCCATCGGAAAATGGAACTGCAGTATTTCCGGCATTCTGGAGTTGATTGCAAAATGGCTGACTATCAACATCAACCCGAGTCCAACTCCTCCCAAGAAGCCACCCCACTTTATTGCATTTTCATCCTCTACCTCTCGTCCTAGCGGAACCATAACAGCTTGAGCAAAAGCAAGATTCAAAGCGGTGTACATAAACGGACTAAGCATCCATTTCAGGTTGTCCCATTGCTGTGTATGGGAACCTGTCATCCTCCATATCCCGTCCATTTCGACAGCTCGAAAGGCAATGAGAATAATAAATACAAGCATCATGGGCACAACTAGAGAGTTTACGGCTAAAATCCCGTTCAGTTCCCTGCTCATTACCAGATAACTCAACGCAATACTGATAACAATGCCAATCTGATAAGGAAGCCCAAGCTGCTCCTCGAAGATAGAACCCGTACCGGACAGCATCACGGCTGTAACACCGAATAAGATGAGGAAAGTCAATGCGTTCGCGACTTTGCCAAAAACATTGCCGAACAGGAAAGTGTTAAATTCCTGATAGGAAAATGCTTGGATCCTGCGGGATAACACCATCATTTTTGTACCAAGCCATATAAACAGTAATGTGGTCATACAAATGCCTATTCCCCCGAAGGCTCCATACACGGTAAAAAACTGCATAATCGATTGGCCAGAAGCAAATCCGGCCCCTACTACGGTTCCGATATAGGTTGCGGCAATTTTTAATATCATGATCAGTCTATTTTTCATTGGCTCCCCCGCGAGACTAGTTTTAGTGATACGATCTATCCTATGTCTGAAATGCTAGTATATTCTTGTTTTTTGATAGACACTTGACCTTAGGTCTGACCTAAGGTGTATCGTTAAGGTATTCCAAGACCGCATCCTTAGGAGTGACGTTTATGAAAAGTGAAATTACGATTAGCGAATTAGCTAAGCTAATGAACGTGTCGGTTCATCAAATTCGATATTTTGAGGAGAAAGGAGTTCTTCGCCCTGCTTACACAGATAACAATCAATATCGAATGTACAGCATCGAGCAAATTTACCAGTTAGCGCATATTTTATTGCTTCGCAAGCTGGGGGTGCCTGTCCAGGCAATAAAAGAATGTATGACTTCCTTTTCTGCGGACCAATATCGACAGCTTCTTCATCGATCCTTGCTTGAGATAGATACAGAGTTGCTGCGGCTTCAAGAGCTCCGGCAGTTCATCACAAAAGTTTTGCATGAACAACAGAACTTCAGGTCGCAGTCCAATCATTACCAAATAAAGCAGCGGGAGACGACTTATTTGATGCGTTGGCTTGAAATGGATGTTCAGGAGAAGGTTACTGCCAAGCTGCTGGCGGACCAGACAATGCGAGTTCCGAACTTGTTCGAGTCGGATATTCATTATATCTATGACGGTTCGAGCACCATTGCCATATCCATGGAAGCGCAAGAGCCCGGTGATTTTTCTTTACCTGACGGTGAGTACCTGTCACTGCAGAGGCTGGTTCATGAAGTTGATGAGCTGGAGCAAATGATTGAAGAATTTTACGACTATGCTGCTGCGCAGTCTTATGTCATAACGGGGCCTCTAGTCCTCATTGAGCGATCTTATTTATCCCTGTTCAGCAACAACGAGCTGCATTACGAGCTGCAAGCCTTCATCGAACCGGCAGCAGCTAAGCTTGTACGTCTCAGCTAAAAACCCGCAGGCCAAGCTGTTGAGATCGAGGCACCCGAAGGCAAATTGACGGGTATATTCGTACTGCCCAAAAACTACACGGGCAAGCTGGGTATAGGCGTACCCGCCATCTGGCTGCCCGGTTAATACCGGTTTATGGGTTGACCATTACTTGAGCAACGAAAGAATCGTCTCCACAGCGTGTTCGGCGAATGAGCGTTCAGGGCGGGATTTCATCAATACCGTAAGCCCGATTAAGGATACGACCAGTGTCTCGGCCAGAGCTTTGGCCTGGATATCCTCCGCAAGTTCTCCGGATCGTACGCCCTGCTCAATCGTTTCCTCGAATAGCGCAGCAAGATACATCTGATGCTCCCTTGTCAATATTTCAAACTTGGCGTCATGGGGCGCAAGCTCCACCATCACGTTGATGCAAAAGCATCCGCGGTTAGCCCCCCCTTCGTATTGTTCCATCACAACTCCTTCGAACAAAGAGCGGAAGGCTTGTTTTACCGATGCAGCATGTTGAAGCCGGGATCGGACAAAAGAAGAGTGGTAGCTCGTATATTTGCGCAGCGCCGCCTCGAACAATTCCTTTTTGTCGCCGAATGCGGAGTAGATGCTCGGCCGTTGAATGCCCATCCGTGACGTTAGATCGCTTAACGAGGTCGCTTCATATCCTTTTTCCCAAAATAGCTGCATCGCTGCGTCCAATGCTTGTTCCTCATCAAATGCCCGTGGCCGTACCATGGAATCACCCTCTTTTTTGTATCGATTAGTATGTTATGATAGTAATCTTTGGTTATGGAATTGTCAAACCAAACATCCAGCCTATTGACAACACATATTGTTGGGAGTTATATTTACCACCACAATTATGTACCGATCGGTACATTATAATTCGGGCTTAAGGAGGAGTGGAAATCATGGATCAAATCAGCAATAAAGCCGCAAGCAGAGTTCCAACGGGTTCGCCGTCATGCGGCGCGCCCGACACTGTACACGCGCCCTCGTTGTCGCGCTCCGTTGCGCTGCTGTTTGCAGTCGCCTGCGGGCTGGCCGTCTCGAACATTTACTATGCGCAGCCGCTGCTCGATGCCATGGCAACAGAATTCGGCATTAGCCATGCCTACATTGGCATGGTCGTTACCGTCACTCAAATTTGCTATGCGCTGGGACTCCTCTTGCTCGTTCCTCTCGGCGATCTTGTGAATCGCCGCAGACTGATCGCCCTGCAAATGCTCTTATCCGTGGCAGCCCTTATCGTCGTTGGCATGTCGCTTACCCCTATCCTATTGCTCATTGGCATGGCTGCTGTCGGTCTCCTTGCCGTCGTGACGCAGACGCTGGTCGCTTTCGCATCGACATTAGCCGCACCGCCGGAGCGCGGGCGTGTCGTGGGCCTGGTAACAAGCGGTGTCGTAATCGGTATTCTGCTGGCACGTACCGTGGCAGGTATACTGGCCGATTTGGCCGGTTGGCGCACGGTCTATCTCGTCTCCGCAGCCTTGACACTGCTCATGGCTTGCGCTCTGTTCCGCGTGCTGCCCAATGATGATAAGGCGAGAACATCGCTGTCCTATCCGCAATTGCTGCGTTCCGTGCTCATGTTATTCGTGCAGGAGCCGCTCCTGCGCATCCGGGCCGTGCTTGCCCTTCTGATCTTCACGGCATTCAGCGTTCTATGGACATCGTTGGTGCTGCCGCTTAGTGCCCCTCCGCTCTCGTTATCCCACTCCAGCATCGGATCGTTCGGCCTCGCAGGGGTGGCAGGCGCATTGGCAGCAGCGCGGGCGGGGCGGCTCGCAGATCGCGGATTGGGACAAAAAACGACCGGCTTCGCCCTGACACTGCTGCTCGTGTCATGGGCATTCATTGGCATGGCCGAATACGCTCTGCCCGCCTTGGTCGCAGGCATTCTTCTGCTTGACCTTGCCGTGCAGGCCGTGCATGTCACGAACCAGAGCATGATTTTCAATATTCGTCCGGAAGCGCGCAGCCGGCTCACTGGC
Organism: Paenibacillus dendritiformis; assembly: GCF_945605565.1. Classification (NCBI taxonomy): domain Bacteria; kingdom Bacillati; phylum Bacillota; class Bacilli; order Caryophanales; family Paenibacillaceae; genus Paenibacillus; species Paenibacillus dendritiformis. Next base: position 4,399,390 of record NZ_OX216966.1, read on the forward strand.
GGGTACATGATTTTCTATTCTATCGGCAGCGCGACTGGCTCGATTGCCTCAACCGCTGTCTACGCCCAAGCGGGCTGGAGCGGCGTCTGCATGCTGGGAGCCGCGGTTAGCGCCTTGGCCCTGCTCTTCTGGGCATTGACCCGCCGCATGACGTTGGATGCGCAGGAGCGAACCCTATAGGAATGCGCAATGAGGAAGAGACTTTCCTCCTTCGCTCTCCCTGTAATGGCGGCTATTCCAAAAAAGGCTCTTTCTCCCCACTCGGGAAAAAGAGCCTCCGATTCGTATAGTAATCAACTGAGCCCTGGGGAGAATGCCCATAAGGCATCGATACGGCTTACACGCACCCGAAGCAAGGACTGCATGGCCTCATGCCATAGTATCCTCCACGCCTTATAAGACACTCAGCCTGTCCTTCAATTCGACCCCCGCCGGGAACGCCGCCTGGATCTGGGCCCGGATCGCTTCCGAGCGGTAGACGTCTCCGTCCAGAATAGCGACCCGTCCATAGTCAGACGACGTGCGGATAAGCCGTCCGATGCCTTGTCGGAGACGAAGCAGCATGTAAGGCATATCGATCTCGGCGAACGGATCCGCCGCGGCCTCGCGCTTCGCCAGGAACACGGGATCGTCTGGCGGATAAGGCAGCGACCAGATGATAACCTTGGTCAGCGCCTCTCCCGGCACGTCCAGTCCTTCCCACAGGCTGACCGCGCAGAGCACGCTGTCCGTGTCCGACTGGAAGTCGGAGATGAGGCGGCTGATCTCCTGGTCCCCTTCATACAGGAAGCGCGTGCCGGATTCATCGGGATAGCCGGATTCATCCATTTCCCGCTTGAAGCGCTGCAGCTCCTCCCGCGTGCGGAACAGCATCAGCGCGCCGCCGGGTGTCTGCTCCAGAATAGCGAGCGCCGTCCCCGTCTTCGCCGCGAAGCTGTCCTGACCGTAAGGAAGCGGCGCCACCGCCTGCATGACATTCGCATAATCATAGGAAGACGGCACGGAGAAGGACAAATAATCCCCTATCCCGAGACTGTCCGCCACATACTTGAAGGAGCCGTCAACCGACAGCGTCGCCGAAGAGAAGACGATCGGCATTCGTGTCGTGAAGAGCCGCTCCGCTAATATCTCCTTGATCGTCTTCGGCATAATGGAGAAGACCAGACCGTCTCCGCGATCGGTCGTCCAGCATATCGGCTTGTCCGCCCGATCGAACAGAACGAGCGCCTTCTGAATCATGTCGAGATGCTCTTCGACGATGCGCAGCTCATACGCGTTGAGCGTGTACAGCTCGCTCTCATAGACGAGCGCTTCCTCGATGTCGTCGATAATTCGCCGGAAGCGGCGCAGCTCCTGCAGCAGCGGTTCGTCGAGCATCACCCGGCTGCGGTCGGAGCCGGCGATAGCCTGGCTGCAATCAGCCAGCGCGCGGAACAAATACCCGCTCTGGTCAATCGCCCGCTCGATAAGCTGCGCCAGGTTCTCCCGCACCTCTCCATTCAACAGGCGAAGCAGCAGTTCCTCGAATACGTCATGCTTGAGCTTGTAGCTGACCGCCTTCAGCGCGGCCGACTCCAGCAGATGACCTTCATCGAATACGACCGCGCAATGCTCCGGCAGCAGCGGCAATTGCCCTTCCCGCTTCCGGCTCTCCGCTGTCCACAGATGCTCCATGTAATAATCATGCGAGCAAATAATCAGATCGGCAGCCTTGCGGTAATCATCCCGGGACAGCGTCTGTCCGCAGCGGTGCCGCTTCTCGCACACGAAGCAATCCTGGAACGCATCCCAGTTGATCCGCTGCCATCGGGCATCATTCAGTTCGGGATATTCCGTCCGGCCGCCGTACGCATGGAACGCTTGCTGGGACTCCGGGCGGCGGACGAAGCGCGGCAGACCTTCATAGATGGCATCATACAGCGGCGCGTCATCGTCCTCCCACTGGGAGCGGGCCTGATCCAGCTTCACCAGACACAGGTATTGATCCGGCGATTTGCCGAGTCTGGCATCGATGTCCAGCTTCAGATGCGCCGACAGCTTCGCGATATCGCCTTCCGGCTTCACCAGCTGCTCGATAAGCGACTCATCGGCGCATGCGATGACCGCAGGCTTCCGCATATAACGGGCATAGCAGATGGCATACAGCAGATAAGCCATCGTCTTGCCCGTCCCTACCCCGGCCTCGGCGAAGATGGCCTGCTTCTCGGCATAGGCGCGTTCCAGCTGAAAAGCCATATAGATCTGCTCATCCCGCACTTCAAAGCCGGCCTCCGGCAGTATTTCATAAAAAACGTCCGCCACCCAGTCGCTAACCTGCGGAATATAAGGGCGGGCGGGATCATAATCAAAGGGGTACCGTTCCAACGTATGTATAGCCTCCATCTTGTTCCTGACTTCAAAAGAGGAGCCGAATGGAGCGTTCGCGGCATGCCCGATCTCCGAAGACATGCGCTTTCCCTCGCACCCTGCTCCCCCTGTGGATTGATTCATCCCTTATTTTATCGATTTTCGGGTCATCCATCAATGCCGCAGCCTGCCAACGAAGACAACGCAGCGCAGCTTCACGGATCCGCGGTGCTTAGTTGTGCGTGACGACCGCGCCGGAACCGCCGTACATATCGAGCTCTCCATCGAGCTCCAGCTTCAGCACGGTGACGTTCTCGTGGGCATCCTCCGGCGTCATATGTATCCAGGCCGTCCCCGGTATGTTGAACCACGGCACGCCCCCGTGAATCTCGTGGGTCAGCTCCTTGCCGGAATGAAGCACGGTTATTTTATTGATTTTGTTCGCTAAGCCCTTCAGGCATACACTCTCCTTCGGATTATCGTACACGAACAGATACAATGTCTTGCGATCCTTCGACACCGTGCTGCCGCCCAGATAATAGCGGGTATGAATGCCTTCGCCGGTGCCGTACACCGCTTCCTCGTGCGTGCGGATCCACGCGCCCAATCCGAGCAAAATATCCTCCTGGCGCTTGTCTATCGTGCCATCCTCTCTCGGACCGATATCAAGGAGCATGTTGCCGCCCATCGCAATGCAGTCGCAGAACATGCGGATGATCTGGTTCAACGATTTATAATGATTGTCCGTCGGCACATAGCCCCAGGATCGGTTGATCGTCGTACAGAATTCCCACGGCCCTTCCGGTCTTGTTATCGGAAGTCCCTGCTCCGGCGTCTTATAGTCCCCATGGCCCTGAAGCCGCGAGTTGATAATCAATTCCGGGTTGAACGATGTCAAATAGGTCTTGAACGCGGGCAAATTCCACTGCGCGGCGCTTCGCTCCCAGTCGCCGTCGAACCACATCAGGTCCACCTTGCCGTAATTCGTCAGCAGTTCCCGCAGCTGATTGTTATTGAATTCAAGGAACCGCTGCCATCTCTCTTCATCCTGAATGCCGTCCGTCGGATAGGAGAACGGGTTCGCCGCACCCGGATCGTCCGGAACCCGGCCGCCCTCATAGACAGACGGGTAGTCCGGGTGAGACCAGTCGATCAGGGAATAGTACAGCCCGAGCTTGATGCCCCGCTTCGTTATCGCTTCCGCATACTCCTTGACAATATCCCGCTTCGCCGGAGTCTTGTCGACGACATTCAGATCGCTGAACCCGGTGTCCCACAGCGCCACCCCGTCATGGTGCTTCGTTGTAAGCACGGCATACTTCGCGCCGGAGTTCTCGATCAGCTCGGCCCATTGGCCGGCATCGAACTTGCTGGCGGTGAAGCCGTCCAACTGCTTCATATAATCTTCATACGAGATTCTTCCGTTATAGAAAGACCACGATTCCGCAATGCCGTTGACGGCATAAATGCCATAATGGATAAAAATGCCGAGCTTCGCTTCTTCGAACCACTTTTGCACCACTTGAAGTCCTCCCTTTCGCAATCTAACAGGAACATAACGTTATTATCTCACAGATCAGATGCAAAGACATGCAAGAAATCGTATAATAATCAAAGTGACCCACGGTTCATTTCATATTATCAAAATGAAACTGTGATCTAATCCACACGTATTGTTAGGTAGTCATTGACACATCGTTAGTACAAGGGAGTGGGAGAAAACGTGAGAAACCGATGGCTTGTAAGCTGCCTCGTCGCAGCAATGCTCGGGGCGGCGCTGGCGGGATGCAGCAGTCCTCCGGCCGAAGAGCCCGCGCAAGGGGCGGAGCAGGAGAAGGAAACCCCTGTGCAGGTCGCAATAGTAGAGAAAGGCTCTCTCAGCCAACAAAATGAAATTATCGGCACAGCCAATCCGAGCAGAACCGTCGATATCATTCCGAAGCTGAACGGCGAGCTGGTTCGCTTGAATGTCAAAAAGGGCGACATGGTCTCCAAGGGGGCGACGCTCGGCGTCATTGACGCGGATGACCTCGAAGTCCAGCTTAAGCTGGAGCAGTTCAGTCTGGAGCAGGCACAGGATCAGTACAAGACACTACATAACGCTCAAGCGTCCGATCTGGAGCTGGATCAGGCGAAGCGCAGCATTGACCAGGCTCAGCTGCGCGTCAAGCAGGCCAGCAACAGGCTGGCCGATGCGACCTTGAAGGCCCCAATGAGCGGGCAGGTCATTCGCGTGGCGGCGGAAGCGGGAGAATTCGTTACCTCAACCTCCCCGCTGTTCACGATCGTATCCACCAATCCGGTGAAGTTCTCGGCCAATGTCAGCGCGAATCAGATGCTCCTGCTGCAGAACCGGAAGGAGACGAAGGTCGAAGTGCCGGATGTGGGCAAAACCTTCACCGCCCGGATTACGTATCTGTCCCCCGTCGCCAATGAAGGCGGATTCTACGCCTTGGAGACGCAAGCCGACAATGCGAAGGGCGAGATCAAGCCCGGCATGACCGCCAAGTTCATCGTCGATCAGGAAGTGCTGAAGGACGCACTCCTCGTTCCTACCGAAGCGATTGTGGAGAAGAACGGCGAATCGCATGTGTTTATCGTTAAAAATGGACGAGCCGTGGAAGAAGCCGTCGAAGTACTGGAAGCCCAATCCAAAATGACGGCGGTGAAAGGCAATCTCCAGGCGAAGGATCAAATCGTCATCAAGGGACAAATGACCTTGTCCGACGGCAATAAAGTGAAAATCATCGAGGGGGCGCGCTAACGTGAAAATTATTGACGTCTCCGTTAAGCGTCCTATCGGCGTCATGATGGTCGTGCTCGCGATCCTCGCGCTCGGAATGGTCAGTCTGCGCAACCTCGCGATCGACCTGTTCCCTAAAATCGATCTTCCGATCGCCGTCGTCGCGACCTCCTATCAAGGTGCGGCGCCTGAAGAGATCGAGAAGCTCATATCGAGGCCGCTCGAAGCTTCGTTAAGCACAATCCAGGGAATTGACACCGTGTCTTCGCAATCGCAGGCGAACTCTTCGCTCGTCATGCTGCAGTTCAAGACCGGTACAAATATGGACAATGCCCTGATCGACGTCAGGGAGAAGGTCGATCAGATCAAAGGAATGCTTCCCGAGGATGCCAATGATCCGTCTGTGCTCCGGTTCGATCCGAATCAGATGCCCATTATTACGCTGGGCTTGACGGGCGCTTCGCCGGAGAAGCTTCAAGAGATTGCGGACACGAACATCATCCCGTTCCTGGAACGGGAGAACGGCGTCGCGTCGGTATCCGTTACCGGCGGCAAGACCCGGGAGATTCTCGTCGAGCTGAACCGCGCGAATCTCGCACGCTACGGCATCGGGGCGTCGCAAGTCGTCCAGGCGATTAACGCGGAGAACAAATCAGCCGTTGCCGGCTCGGTGCCGAAGGGCGTGCAGGATCTGCAAATCCGGGTCAAGGGCGAATATACATCCGTCGAAGATATCGGCCGGACATTGATTCATCTGCCTGGCGGCGGACAGATTCGAGTCAGCGATATCGCCGATATTAACGATACCTTCAAGAAGCAAAGCTCGCTGACGCTGGTCGACGGAGCGCCGGCGCTCGTCTTGTCTGTGCAGCGCCAATCCGACGCCAATACCGTCGCCGTCGCGGATAACGTCGACAAGGCGGTCGGCAAACTCCAGCAGGATCTGCCGAGCGGCATCGAGCTGAAAAAGGTTTCCGATACGTCAATATTTATCCGGCAGTCGATCGACAGCGTCGTCAGCAATATGATGAGCGGCGGCTTGTTGGCCGTGTTCATCCTGATTTTGTTCTTGCGCAGCATCCGCTCCACGTTCGTTATCGCGTTGTCGATGCCGATCGCGATCATATCGACGTTTACGCTGATGTATTTTACCGGCCAGACGCTGAACATTATCTCCATGGGCGGACTCGCCCTCGGCATCGGCATGATGGTCGACAACTCGATCGTCATCCTGGAGAACATATTCACCTACCGGCAGAAGGGCATGTCCATGAAGGAAGCCGCCATTAAGGGCGCCTCCGAGCTGGCCTCGGCCGTTATCGCCTCGACGACGACGACATTGGTCGTATTTCTGCCGATCGTATTTGTTCAGGGCATCACATCGGATATTTTCCGTCCGCTTGCTTTGACGGTATGCTTCTCGCTGATCGCTTCGCTCGTCGTGGCGATTACGCTGATTCCGACGCTGTCCTCCAAGATCGTATCGCAGAAGAAGATCGTGGAATCCGAGAAAAAGGGTTGGTACCTCCGCTTTTTCGGGCTGTTCGTCTCCGGCTACAAGCGCATCCTGCGATGGGCGCTGGGACATCGCAAGACGACGGTGCTCGCCACGATCCTCCTGCTCGTGGGCAGCTTCTTCCTCGTTCCGTTCATCGGTATGGAATTCATGCCGGGCGGAGACCAGGGACAGATTCAGATCAGCGTTCAGACGCCAAGCGGCACGAGTCTGGAAGAGACGAAGAAGGCGGCCGACGAAGTGGCGGCGCTGTTGAAGCCATATGAGAGCATCATCGATACCGCCTCGGAGTCGATTGGCGGAGGCGGCCCGTTCGGGGGCGGCGCCAATTCGGCTACCTTCACGATCCAGCTCATCCGGGCGACCGAACGCGACATGACGACGAAGGCGATGATGCAGGAGCTGACGGATGCGGTCAGCGAAATCCCCGGAGCGGAGATTACCGTGTCAGCCATGGAATCCGGCTTCGGTTCGGGCTCGCCGATTCAGATCAAGCTGAACGGACAAGAGCAGGACGTGCTGGAAGAGGTCGCTTCTCAGGTCGTCTGGCTCATTTCCGATATACAAGGGGTCTATAATGCGAATTCTTCGGCGGCCGAGGGCAATGCGGAGCTGAACATTTCGATCGACCGCAGTCTGGCCGCCACGTATGGCTTATCCTATCAGCAGATTATGAACGAGATCTCGCTGGCGATGAACGGGCAGCTAGCGACGCAGTACCGCGAAGGCGGCAACGAATATGACGTGCGCGTCATCCTGCCGGAAGCGGAACGGGATAGCATCTCCGCCTTGAATGCGCTGACGATTCAATCGCAGACCGGCCAACTGGTGCCGCTGTCCGCCATCGCCCAGTTCCAGCAGCTGCAGGGACCGGTCATGATTCAGCGGGAAAATCAGCAGCGGCAGATCAACGTCACGGCCGATCTGGCAGGAAGAGACTTGGGCAGCGTATCGACCGAAATCGAACAGGCGCTGCAGAAGATGAACTTCCCGGAAGGGTACTCTTACTCGATGGGCGGAGAGACGGAAGAAATGATGAATTCATTCGCCGATCTGGCGATCGCGCTCGTCTTCTCCATCTTCCTCGTCTACGTCGTCATGGCGGTACAGTTCGAATCGCTGCTGTATCCGTTCATTATCATGTTCGCGATGCCGACTATGTTCATCGGAGTCCTCTTCGGTCTGTTCATTACCGGGACGCCGATCAGCGTGACCGCCTTAATCGGAATCATTATGCTTGCGGGAATCGTCGTGAACAACGCGATCATTCTCGTCGATTATATCAACATCCAGCGCAGATACGGGCTGGAACGGCATGAGGCGATTATGCAGGGAGCCCCGAGCCGGCTCCGTCCGATTTTCATGACGACATTAACGACAGTGCTCGGCTTGCTGCCGCTCGCCCTCGGAATCGGCGAAGGCGCGGAGATGCAGGCGCCGCTGGCTATCGTCGTCATCTTCGGCCTCTCCTGCTCGACCATCTTCACCCTGCTGCTGGTGCCGGTCATGTACACGTACTTGGATGATTTCTCGAATTGGATTAAGCGTCTGTTCACGAGAAAGAACAAGAGCGAGACCGCACAAGAAGCGGCCGTATAACAAGATTGACAAGTAAGGCCAAGACAAGAGACAGCCTCCGTTCCGCCACTCGGCAGGACGGAGGTTTTGTTCGTAGGGAGCCTATACAACAGAGCCGATTACGCATTATATTATAGAAGCGGCAAGATGATTCATTGCATGCCGTGCGGACTGATTCCGGGATAGCCTCATTCACGCAGGACAGCCGATTGATCGGGTTAGCGAGAAAAACAGGACGATAACCGACTGGAGGTAGTGGCGTTGAGTTTTATGGATAAAATGAAGCTTGGTCTCAATCAAGTGAAGGATAAAGCGCAGCAGACCGTGGAGGTTACACGCATCAGCGCGCAGATTGCGGGGAAAAAGAAAGAAAAAACAGCGCAGTTCACCCTGCTCGGCGAACTGGTGCACGAGGCGTATGTCAAGCAGGCTCTGCCGGATGAGATGCATCGCATCGGAAGCCTCTCGCAAGCCATTCAGCGGCTGGAAGATGAGATCGCCGCGTTGGAGAAGCAGCTTTACAAGGCCAAGGGCGAGAAACTATGCGCCTGCGGCGCCGTCATCACGCAGGAATCCAGATTCTGCAATCACTGCGGGCAAGCGGTGCCGATGGAGCCAACCGAGATCATCCCCGCTTCGCTCGTCAGACGGGACGATCCGCCGATCGCCGTGAACTGCCCGAAATGCGGAGCGCTGCTGAACGGCGAAGCGGAGCGCTGCGTTCTATGCGGCGAGCCGGCGAAGTAACGAGGCAGCATGGGGCTGTCCCATAAGCAGCATTTCGCTACAGTGAGACAGCCCCCTGATTCTCAACGCTCGACTTGCCGAAAAGCTGTAAAAATGTAGTTTTCCCTTATGACGTTTACTCCGTTACAGGAATTCCTGCAAAACCCGCCGTTGAGAACGTCCAAGGGGTTTTTTGGCACTTCATTTTTTATGTGGTGGATCTCCTCTCTCCGTAGAAAAAATCGATTTAAAACGCTATGCGTGCCAAGTTTTGAGCAGGAAAATGGACAATCTCCACCCCTTCGTAAATAACAGGGGGTTTCCAACGACCTGAAAACTGCACCATTTCCCTAGATAAGTCTATCCGGTAGGCGAAATCCGCAAAACTACATGATTTCTCCAGACACTTCTATTCGGCAAGCGAAATCTGCAAAACTGCACAATTTCTACGCCTATTCGGTAAGCGAAATCCTGCGCAAATACAGCAATTCGATATGGACGACTTTACCAGAAGGGGAATCCTGCAAAACTGCAGGAATTTCACCCGTGTCGCTTCGACTTGAAGCAAAAGGGCCATAAATGATGTAGATTTGCAGCAATTCCTCGGGATGTGGACTCATTGAGCCGAAATTCCTGTAAAATAGCAGCAATTCCCTCCACACGTTCAAGCCCCAAGAGGTAACGATGCCTCCTGAAGGCAACGAGGCGATGATACCTCCTGGAGGCGATGATGCCCCCAGGATCCGACGTGGTCTCTTGGATCCCGTAAAATCAGGCCGTTGAGAAGTCTGTGGGAATTTTCTCCACTTCATTTTTTATATGGTGGATCTCGTCTCTCACTAGAAAAAATCGATTGAAAACGCTCTGAGGGCCAAGTTTTGATTAGGAAAATGGACAATCTCCACCCCTTCGCAAAAAACAGGGGTTTTCCAACAGCCTGATTAACGCAGGATTGCACTGCCTCATCCATCTTCCGCTGCTTTTCCCGCCGCTGTATATTTCCCTCCTCTTTATACCCGCTCTCTACTCCTGCCTCTGTACTCCTGCCACTGCGTTCTCTGTGGTCCCGTCTTGCCCAGCATCCTTGTGCACTGCCTATGGGACAGCCTCTTCATCTATCGTTGTCAGCCGCGCTCTCCATACACGGTGCTTGCGACAAGCTCAAGCGGATCGGCCGCGAAATACTCGCCCAAAAAATCATGCAAGGCCTGCGGGAATACATATTTCCGCGTCCGCTTCGAGAAATAGCTGTGCTCCACGGTTGCGATGACATCGCGCACCGGCAGCCATTCGATCCCGATCTGCCCTTCGTCGGCATGCGCTCCGCCGGGAACGGCCCCTCGCTCCTGAAGCCGGCAGGTGTAGATGAACTCGACTGCATGGACCTCCTTCATGATATGGGAATATTCGTGGTTCGCCGATACATACTCCCGCATACAGAGTATCCGGAGGTCTGTCACTGACGCCCCCAGCTCTTCCTCACATTCGCGCCGCAGCGTCTCCTCCAGCGTCTCGTTCGGCTCATGGGCCCCGCCCGGCAGCGCATAATAGACACCCACTTCCGGCCGCTCCTTCTTGATCAACAACAGCTGGTCATCCTCCACGATCAACGCCCGCACCGCATTGCGTATCTCTTCCATGTCCATCCCTCCCCGACATCACAAGCAAGCCTGGAATCGTTCGTACCGCTGGCTGGCTCATCGTGATGCATCGATTGTCAACTTCGCAGCCTCTGCTTCCATTATCGTATGCAGAGAGGCAGCATGTATAGCATGCAGGCGTCATCACGGGCGCATTCCGGCTCCCTCGCGAAGATGCCGTCACGGCACCCGCTTGGCATACGGCCGATCCGCCGCCTCACCGGACAGGAAGCGTACATTTCCCCCGCCCAGCTTGCCTTCCTCTCTAGTTCAAACGATGTCCGCCCCTATCAACCGATAAGACGGGATTGAATACGGTCCAGCGCCGCTTCCCAATGCCGTCTCATCACTTCCCGCATATAAATATCATCGAGCTTCTCCTGGTGAACGGAGACGGTCGTCTTGTCGGGACTCTTGGACAGGACGTAGAGCTGCAGCGTGGACGGATGGTCCCACCCCTGCGGCTGCCAGGTCAATCGCAGCTTCTGCTGCGGAATGACGGAGCGAATCTGGCCGCGGGTGCCCTCCTCCGTCACATATTCATGCCTTACCTGCAAGGGCAAAGACGGCAGGGTGCCGAGCCAGCAGGGCAGCCCTTCGGATGACAGCAGGAAGGTCCATACCTTATCCTTCGAGACGGGCATCGTCCGCCGCACTCCAATCTGAACGCCTGCGGAAGCTGTCTGGCCGACAGGAACGCGGCCCAGCTTCTGTCCATACAGCAGGGCGAGCAGATCGCTCCATTCCGGCGATACTTCATATTCGGCGGCAATGTGCCGAACGATGCGTTCATGGGACCAGCCCGGATCCACTCCCCGATCCAGCTGCTGAATCCATTCTTCCCAGGCTTGGCCCGTATTCGCTAATATCGCTTCTCTGCATTGGGAACCGACCATTGATATTCCTCCCTTTTTCGTTGGGAACGATCTGCAATATAGAATCGGAACGACGCTCACGCAGACCATCGATGCACCGGTACACGGTTCGGATAAGAACCTCCAGTTGATCGGCCAGTTCCTTGGCCGTCATGCGGCGCCGGGAAGTCAGGAGCCATGATATGGCCAGCATACTGTCGGCCTTGGTCATCGTCGTTCACTCATTTCCCAGTCAATCATGTGTCGTTTTCACCATATTACGGCACTGCCGTTCTCAGCCGCTCCGTCCATTCGTAACGCCAAACGGCACGTGCACCGACGGAACGATGCGGGCCACGCCTTCGATATGCCCCATCTGATCATCGAAGAAAATATGCGGCTTGAAGATACGCAGCACCCTGCCCTTGTCGATTCCTCCGAGGAAGAAGGCTTCGTCGACGCGAATATCCAGCTTGCGCAAGGTCGTAATGACGCGCTCATGGGCTGGCGCGTTCCGGGCCGTCGCAATCGCGACCCTGATCTTCGGCTTATAACTCGCATCTCTCTCGTTCCGTTCGATTTCCCGCTTCTGCAGCTTCGCGATCTCCGTGAAGAAGCGGAGCAGCGGTCCCGGAGGGAGCGGCTCGTCCGCCAATGTGCGCTCATGATCATGGAACAGCTTCAATCCCCCGCCTTCCTGGAATACGGTCTCGGCGGAGTCATCCGCGATAATGCCGTCGAAGTCGAACGCAATCCGAAGCTCCTCGTCCTCGTCATCATCGATATAATCGGTCGGATAGATACAGCCCGCGGGCAAGCCGCGCTCAACAGCTTCAGTGACGTCCTTCGGGTTCCCTGACAGGAACAGCGATGCATTGAACGCTTCCATGTACGGGAACGGATTGCTGCCGGCGACGAACACGGCCCGGCTAATATTCAGCCCATAATGCTCGATAGACTTGAACACCCGCAGCCCCGTATCCGGATCGTTGCGCGACAGCAAGACGACTTCAACCGGCTGATCGTCCGCCGAGCTTCCGTTCAACTGCAGCAGTCTTTTGATGAGCGGAAAAGCAACGCCCGTCCTCAATATGTCATGCTCATGGGCCCGTTGATACTGCCGGTATGCTTCCTCGCCCTTCTCCTGGAATACTTGATCGGCCTCCGCCAGATCGAACAGCGCGCTGGATGCCGTCGCGATGACCAATTTTTGTTCAATTTCGTATGACATTCCCGAATCTTCCTTTCTTGTGATGCGCCTCGCGAGTCAGCGTTATCATTTCTGCCGGATATGCAGCAGAATCAGAATGACCAATTTGGCAATGGACAAGCGAATCAGCATCGTCGCCATCTCCATCGGTTCTATCGGCCCGCCGCATATGTAACGAACATAATCATAGATTACTAGACTAGCGGGCAGCACAAGAAGAAGCGTGGCCAGCCTCTTCCGCCGTGACGTTCGTTGATTCGGTTGCCGTCTGATCTGATCATTCATCCGGTTCCGCCTACTTTTTACAAGGATATGAAAATACCTGTAATCGGTTTCATTTTATCACAGTCCGCGCGCCGGCACCATGGGCCTTGGTGCATCCCAACCTGATGATGCCAACCATCGGAAGACGTACGTTGTCAATCCAACTCGGGCCGGACAGGATCGGCGATGCTCCTGTTCCACGACTTCGGTGAAAAGATTAGCTTTTAGCTGCTGCTTCTGCTTCGGGGGCTTCCCTTCGAGTTGAGCCAGCATCTTTTCCATCTCTCCAATCGTGACCGGCTTGGTATGCCGCATCAATTCATACCCCATATGGCCCGAGATTTCAATAGTAGCGTACTTGACGTCACTGACAGAAACGATACCCGTCCTGTACGCCATGTAAGTGCAGTCCATTTTCGGCAAATGCGTTTATTTCACTTTGATGACAAGGGAAGCGTCCACATCCCGAATGGAGCTCCGACCCGATATCGCCAACTGTAGCTCGGTCTCGGCGATGAGATGCTCCATTACCTCCTGCACGCCAGTCTCCCCCGCGACAGCCAAAGCATATGCATAGGGGCGGCCGATCAGCACGGCATCAGCTCCCAGGGCGATAGCCTTCAGGATGTCGGCTCCACGGCGGATCCCGCTATCCATCAAGACCGGGACCTTGCCTTGAACCGATTCACAGATCGAAGGCAGCGAATCCAGCGTGGCGACCGCGCCATCCAACTGCCGTCCTCCATGATTCGAGACGATAATGCCATCGACACCGTGCTCTACAGCCATGACGGCATCATCCGGATGCGTAATGCCCTTGATCAGAACGGGCAAACGCGTATGTTCAAGAATAAAGTCCAGCTCCTTCCAGGTAAAGCACGTGTTGTTGCCTTCATCCAACGCGAGCTTGACAGCCTCTTCCTTATTTTGATCCGGCGGCTCCTTCAGCAACGAGCAGAATACGGGATCCGTAAAATAATTGCCCATTCCTTGACCGGACAAAAACGGCAGATACGCATTGCGCAGATCCGTCTCCCGCCATCCGAGCAGCGTGGAGTCCACCGTTACGACGATCGCCGAGTATCCCGCCGCTTCGGCGCGCTCGAGGAAGCTCCGGGTAAGCTCATGATTTTGGGGAGGATATAGCTGGAACCAGCGGACACCGTTCCCCATCGCTTCCGCGACGGTCTCCATCGGAATGCTCGACACGTTGCTGAGTATATAAGGAACGCCCAGCTTCACGGCCGCGCGGGCAGGAGCCAGTTCTCCCTCCGGATGCAAAATCGTATTTACCCCGATCGGAGCGAACAACACAGGGAACGGCAGCTTGGCGCCGAACAGCGAGATGGACATGTCCCGTTCTGTAATATCGCAGCATACCCTCGGTCTGATGCGGTATTTCTGGAATGCCTCGACATTACTGCGGTTCGTATCTCCCGCTCCGGCCGCCCCATGAACGTAGCCGAACGGTGCGGCGGCCAACAGGCTTCTCGCCTTGCTCTCCCACTCATCAAAGGAGACCGGCAGCAGCTTCACCGCCCCGTCTCCGCTCTCATAGAACTTCATTTGCAGCTTTTCACTATCGAGCGTCAAAATGCAGATACCTCCATGGCCAAGACTGACATGATTCATAGTTTCCCGTAGTAAAATTCCCCGGTGCACCCAGCCTTATCCCTCGATTGAGTATGAAAAAAGCACCTCCTCTTTCCGTTGAGAGAAGGTGCTTTGCTTGTGCGGCAGCGGCACGTTATCCAGTTGCGCTCAGTTCATGTCCCCCATATACCGCCGCTCCCGCATCCCTTGCTGCAGCGGCTTGACCAGCCCTTGGGGATAGACGCGGATTCGATCCAGCCGCTCAAGCTCGATCCACTCCACGCCAACCTGATCCGAATCCGGATTGGTGGCGGCCTCCGTCGCAAGCTCCCCGTCGAGCATGCATTCAAAATAAAACTCCACCTGGTGCACATCATAATCCCATTCCGCGTGCTCATGGTTCTTCCCGATATATTCGCGGATATACCATATATCTTTGACAGTAACACGGCAGCCGATCTCTTCCATACATTCGCGAATGACGGCTTCCTCCAGCTTCTCGCCGATTTCCTGGCCGCCCCCGGGGAATAAATAAAACACTCCGTCGCGATCGCGGTTTTGGGTCAGCAAAATGCGGTTGCGTTCATCAATAATGATAGCCTTGGCAGAATTGCGTATTGGCTTCATGATGCTATGTCAACCTCCTTTAGCCAAAAAATCGGATATGCTTCACTTTGGTCGCCAGCCGATCCCACGATTTCTTGAACGGCCCTCTCTCATCCGGCAATAACGGCAGCTGGCATTCATTCGCGATGCGGGTCACGATATCTTCTACCGTCATCGAATCAGTGTCAAGATGCTGCCGGAACACCGGCTGCGACAAGCCGTCAATGCATCGGTCTATCTGCTGAGCCGCCCACGACTGCCCTCCCTCGCCCCGGGTTTTCAAGCGCTTCAGCAGCACTTCCTTCGACGCGCATAAGGCAAAATGATGCACGCTCGCTCCATCTTCCCGAAGCCTCCCTACGATCTCGTTAAAATAATCGGCATTCACGATCGTCATCGGCACAATAATTGCCCCATCATACTCGGCGTTCAAATGGCGGAGCATCGAGTAATTGCACTCCCGCCACATCGGGTAATCTTGAAAGTCGCTCCGCTTCATTTCATGGGGCACGTTTTTTCGAATGAAAAATCCTGCGTTTTCCGGATCATAGACAAAAGAACCCGGTATTCTGCGGTGCAGCTCAAAGGCTGTCGTCGTCTTGCCGGAGCCGAACGCCCCATTCACCCATACAATCATTCACTTCACTCCATCGTCTCGTGTAGCCCATAAGCGCGTTAGGCCGTCGTATACCATAAATACACATATTGAACCTCCACACGGCGAAAGCCGTGGGATTCTTAGCTAGTTAGCGCACGCAGACCATTTCTGTTTTGTGCAACTGCTAAGTTAAGGGCTAGTTCAATAGCCCATCCTAGTTCAGAGCATATAGCTAACTAGGCTGACAGACTGTTACCATCTGCCACAGGTTGACACATGATGTTGATTGCACCAACTCTATCGCGGTGTGCACGATAACCGCATGAACACTGATATGTCCGATCTTTTGCCTTGTTGCGATCACCGCAGGATGGGCATGTCTGCGAAGTATACGCTGGATGGACTTCTACAACCTTGATTCCAGCTAATGCCGCTTTGTATGCGATGAACTGTTGCAACTTTATAGAACGACCAACTATGTAGGTTCTTAGCGTTTTTGCGACTTGTTCTTGTCGTTTGGCGAATGCCGGATAGCTTTTCCAATTTGATGACCGTTACGTTTTCTCTCTTAGCCATATTGATAATTTGGCGGCTGATTTTGTGGTTCTGATCTTTAATATAGCGGCTTTCCTTGTTGCACTGCTTACGGATAGCAGAGAGCTTTTTCAGCTTTCCTAGCTTGCGACGATTGGCGTTGTACTTGCGCCTAATGAACTTGTTCTTGCGTCCATTGCCGACAAACTTGGTCTTGCCGTTTGAAGTCACGACAACGGCTGGAACCTTCAAGCCAAGATCAATGCCCATCGTCGCGCCGCCTATCACTTGTTCTTTCGGTCTTTCGAGCGAGATTTGAACAAACCATTTGTTCGACTTTTGAACAACACGCAGAAGCCCTAATTTACTGCTTTGAAGCATGTTTTTCTCACGATTAGCAATGAGAGCAGGAGTACGGAGGCGTTGTACTTTGCCATCCATGCAAAAAGGAAAAGAAACGGTATTTTCACCAATCGAATAGTTCTGATTGTTGACGTAGTAGACTCGACGCTTCAAAATTGGACGCTTCTTTTCTTTTATTGATTTCTGGAAGATGCTTTTGGCATCCCTAATGGCTTGATTCTTTACGGCAGAGGGTAGATTCGCTTGGACGGTTTTTGACGTTAGTTTTGGAAACGTTCCAGACGCTTCGGCTTGCTCAGCTAATCGATTGACCGTCCGAATGTACTCATTACCCATATCCGCCAATATAGACGGATTGCTTGGGAATATGCGGATTTGAATCGTTACCGTCTGCATGTTTTCACCCTCTTGTCTTTTGTTCTTCAACGTAGCGTTTTTATCGTTTCGCTTCAAACGTTCCCTGCCGTACTGACAAAGCAGGAACGTGTCCATAGAGAAGGCAAATGCTTCAAGTGTTCGAACTCTTGACGCAGGATTCGGGAAGTCGCTCCTTACAATTTGGCCATAATGTCCGAAGGAGAATACGTCGGCACCACATTCAAAAATAAATGCAGATGATCCGGTATGACTTTCATCACAATCACTTGCCATTCATGCTCTCCGCAAATAGTCGACACCAGTTCCTTGAAGCGGACTTCGACTTGTTTTACCAATACCTTTCTTCGATAACGCGGACAGAATACAAAAAGATAGTTGATTAAAGATACGGTTGTGGCGGTTCGTCTATATTCTTGTCCCATAACAACATGGTATCCGTTTAAAATTATAACTGCAACAAGGTGCTGCAGAACAATTTAGCTGTCCTGCAGACAGCCCTTGTCCTAAGCCGATTCATCCCATGCCTAAAGCAAGGGCTTTCTCAACTAAATATCTGTAATATAGACTGGAATCGGCTTGCCGTCAACGATTCATATACGAACGAGCCTCACTTGTTCCGGGAACGCGGCAAGGCCGTCAGAGAGGAATCCACTCTTGGCGGCCCTGCAAATCGAGGCCTTCCCATAAACTATGGCCAGGCTATGCCAGTTCGTTCAACACATCGTCGATTTTGCGGCTGTGCGCGATGACGCCATAATTCATCCACGGCCAAAAATCGACCTCATACACGCACCGGTTCCGCACGGCCGGAAGCTTGCGCCATACAGAGGAATTCAATATATCTCTTTCCTCTCCGGGCGCTTCGGAATGGCGCTTGTCGAACGTAATGAACAGATGGTCGGCATCGAGCCGCGCAAGCCATTCCGCCGTCAGCGTGACCTTCCGTGTCCGGTTCGCCAACTGCAGCACAAGAGGATGCGGCGTCAAGCCGAGGTCGCGGTACAGAACCGGACCCGTATACCCCAGATCCGGTCCCCCGTACAAGCTGACGCCCGCAGCCGAGATTCTGAGGAACGCGACGGTTCCGTTCCGAACGGTGCGCTGCAGCCGGCTCTTCGCCTCCCCCGCCTTGCACTCATACTTCGCGATAATATCGTCAACCTTGTCCGTCCTCCCCAGCAGAACGGCTGCCATGCGTAGTGTCATGCGCCAGTCTTCGCCAGGGTGATCCAGCGAATGCACCTGCCCCAGCCGGCCGAACCGGTCTCCGGGAATCCAGCGGCCGAAGCCTTCATCGAGCAGGATGACATCGGGTTGATGATGGGACAGGATGCCAAGATCGCCTTCCGCGACATCGAAGACAGGCACATGGTCGATCCCGAGATAGTCCTGCTGCCCCCATCCGGGATGGATGCCCTGCATGACGGGCGTCATGTCCAGCGCCACCACGAAGTCTTCGAGGAACGGCGCGAAGACGCGGGGCTGCGCACGATGATTGCGCCGGTAATGTCCGGGAGAGATCCCGACCTCCTGCCGGAAGCGGCGGCTGAAATAATATTCATTATTGAAGCCGACATGCTGTCCGATCTCATACAGCCGATCATTCGTCGTCACCAGCAGCTGCTTCGCCCGATCGATTCGGATTTTATTCACATAATCAAGCGGGGTGAGACCCGTCAACTTTTTGAACAGGCTTGTATATTTCCAGCGGGCGACAGCCGCCTCCTCCGCCAGCTGCTCCACGGTCAACCGCTCCGTATAATGCTGCTCGATATGCAGAATCGATTTGCGCACGGCATCGGCCTGGCTTGTCCCGTCCGCGGCGGCCTGATTTTGTCCAAGGATGAACCTCAACAATTGCTGGAACCGGATATGGTTGTCGAAGACAGCCATCTCATCGCTGTCATGCCGCCATCGATAAATGGCTTCCACATGCTCAATACATTGCGAGAACGGATGGCATAATACCTCCCCTCGGCAAGGGAACGGCTCGACCGCCGCAGGCGGATCGTTCACCGAATCGTTCCCGTCCGCCCGCAGTGCATCGAAGGCCAGCTGATAGCAGCATAAGCCGGCATCCCCTGAGACGACGGCAGCTACCGATCCGGGAGGCGTGGCGTAGCATTTCCCCCGTTCGAGACGGAATCCCGTCCCGGCCATGTCGATTCTGCCGCTGCCTCTGGTGACGACCCACAGCGAATACGAACCGTTTTGTTCTTCTTTTTTGTAGCCATTCGCGGCAAGCATGCAGTACCGAATGTCCTTCATCACATATACCCAGGCTGGGCGAGCCGATGGATCGGCTGAATTCCCTTTCATCCCCTATCCCCCTGAACCGATCTGTCAATATGGAAAAAGAAAGCCAATCAGCGTTTGGCTGAATAGCTTTCCATTTGTAACGCGCCGCTTTCCCGCTACTTCACGAACCATTGCATAAGATCGTCGATTTTCTTCATGTTCGCCGTTATCGCGCCGGACTGCCACTGGGTTCGCTCCGCCTTGTACACCTGTCCCTTCTGAACGGCAGGCAGCGACTTCCACAATGGACTGTCCAGCAGCTGCTCGGCTTCTTTGTTCTCCTCCGCTGACCAGGAACCATTCGAAGGGAAGATAATGATATGATCCGCATCGAGCTCGGGCAGCTTCTCCTCGGAGAGGATCGCATGATAGTCGGTCATATCTCGCGCGAACGAATGCGGGGTAAGCCCCATATCCCGGTAAATGGTGCCGGTATACCGGTTCTTGACGCCGAATAAAGCCATCGTCTTGTCCCCGACATTCAACCGGAGTACGGCGACCGTCTCCCCTTTGGCGGCCTGGGACAGCTTCTCCTTGGCATCGGCAATTTTTTCTTCGTACTGCGCGACGGCGCTCTCGCCTTTTTCCGGAATTCCAAGCAAATCTGCGATGGCCGTCAATACTTTGGCGGGATCGTCCAAGATTTCTTCCTTCAGCCGGTAGGTCGGCGCGATTTTGGAATACATCTCATATTTGGCCGCGTCGGCGCCCCCGTCCACGATGATCAGATCGGGATTCGCCTCCAGCAGCGCCTCAATGCTGCCCGTGATATCGAACAGCGGCACGTCCAACCCGAGATAGTCCTGCTTCCCCCAGCTTGGATGATACCATTGGACGATCGGCTTCTCGCCGAGCGCCACCATATAATCCTCTACATAGATGCCCGCTACCCGCTGCGGATGGGCGGGAATCTTCACCTCGCCGAATTCATCAGTCACCGATCTCGTGCCACTGGCTGCGCTCTCCGACCCGCCTTCTGGCTTGTCCTGGCTCTCCGCCGGCTGCGACGCCTGTTCCCCGCGGCCCGGCGACTCGCCGCCGGCCTCCTGCTGCGCGCCGCATCCTGCCGCGCTGAACATCAATACGAGCATTAACGCCGTCCATGCGGCCGTGAATCGATACGACCTGTCCATCTCCTTACCCACTCCCATGCAAGATGTATGTACCGGCAAGATGATCCTGAGAACTCCTTCATTAATAATGATTCTCATTTTCATCTACTGGAATCCATTGTAGCTCATGGGATATCGGCTGGCAATGCACATTCGCAACGGATTTCTTATACATATTCAAGAAACGGCAGGCGATCAAGCGGCCCGCTCTAGCTCGTCACTCCTGCTTCGGCTTGCGGGGCTCCCTTTCTCCTTATGGCGAATACGGCCGAGATGGCGATGAGCAGCACACAGAACGAATACGGCAGCGATAGATGAGCCGTATATAATGCCGTGCCGGTAACGGGCCCCAGGAACGAGCCACCGCCCTGAAGCGCTGCAATATAGGAAGCGACAGTCCGCTGTTCTTCGTCCCGGACGGCCATCGAAGCCCCGGCGCTGTACCCCAGCAGCGTGAAGCCGATGCCGATGCCCAATACCGCGAAATCGAGATAAGCGAAGCGCAGCAGCGTCAACAGTCCCAGCAGACCGAGCGCGACGAAGAGCAGCCCGACCCGCAGCACCCGCGACGGATGCCATTTCAAATATTTGCTGATGACAATCTGCGAAGCGACCACCATGACGCCGGAGACGGCCAGGCCAAGACCGATAAGCTGCGTGGCGGCCTGGGCATCATAGCCCAATGTATCCTGCACATAGAACCCGATCGTCACCTGAACAATGTTCAAGGCGAACGAGAGCAGGAGCCCCACCCACAAATACAGCCGAATGCGGCTGTCATTCGGAGACAGAGAAGCGCGGGGCGCTGGCTTCCGCATCTTCCGCACCGGCTCCTCGGCGATAGCTGCCATGAAGAGCAGCGCCGTTACGAATAACAGCGTGGCGGCGCCATACATCGGCGCCGTAAGGCCGATCGCCGCCAAGCCTCCGCTCATCGCGGGACCGAGCACGAAGCCGAGCCCGTTGGCCGCCCCGAACAGGGCCATGCCCCGCGTGCGCGTCTCCGGCGTCGTCCAGCCCATCACATACGCCTGCGCCATGGCCGGAATGCCGCCGAAGAAGAAGCCGGCGACCGTACGCAGCAGCAATAGCGTCCAGAACAGCCCGGCGCTGGCGGTGCCGTTAAAATGGGCCTCCGCATAATCCGCAAGCTGAGCGAACCCCACCAGCGTCGCGACATAGATGACCATAAGCGATGCCAGCATCTTTTTCCTGCCCAGGAAGGTCATCCTCTCCCAGAAGTACCCGCCAAGAAGCCAGGTCAAGCCTGTGATGGATACGAGACAGCCGGATTGAAGCTCGCTCAGCCCCAGATGGCGGGACAGCGGCCCGATAATCGGATTGAACGCGGCGATCGATATCATCCCGCACAATACAATAAGAAACATAATGCCCATTCTGAATTTCACAAGCATGCCTCCCCTTTCCTGCCCTATTCGCTGCATTGGTCCTCCGCAAGCCATGCGCAGCGGCGGCCTTGCCAGCCGCTGATGCGGCTGCTCACCGCCGTTGAGATTCGTTCTCAACGGTACCATGATACGATCGAGGAGAGGCGGTATGCTACCACCAGCCGGATTCATTAGCTGGTTGTACGGATCCGGAGACCAAGCCGATCCGAGAGGCAGTTGACCAGGTTGGCTTCCTTCAGGGAAGCGAACGGTCATGAAGAAAGCTGGCTGAAGACCGCCGGACCAGACTTCCCGGATTGATGCCGTATTTCGTGCGGAACGCTTCCGCGAAGTAGCTGGAATTCGAATAACCCACCGCGCAGGAGACATCGATGACATTCATCTTCCCTTCCGTCAACAGGCGGTACGCCTTCTCCAGCCGCTGCTCCCGGAGGTAACCGTATACGGTCGCGCCGTACATTTCCTTGAAGCCGGTCTTCAATTTGTAGTCGTTCAGCCCGATCAGCCGGGACAGCTCGAGCAGCGAAGGCGGCTCCGCCATCCGCTCCAGCAGAATGTCCCTCGCTTCCCGGATTTTCAGCATATCGGTTCGTCCCAGCTTGGAGCGTCCCGGCAGGCCATCCGCCAGGAAGGATCGGAAGGACATCGACAGCAGCTCCAAGACGCTGCATTCGATCTCAATATTGGTCGCCCTTCCGTTCCGGGCATGCTCCATCAGCCGATTGAGGATGACCGTCGCGGCGGGAAGCGTCGTCTCCTGGAAGCTCCGGAATGAACGCCAGCCCATAATTTGCGTAAAGTCGACGCTTCTCGTTCCATCCGCCGCTTCCATGAAATGATGAAAGCTGGTCACGGGAATGCAGATGCTAACCATCGTGAACGCTTCCTTCCCGCCAAATTCGAAGCAGTAATCCGCCTGATTGATGAATTGGAGCGAGCACATCCCCGGCATCATGCTGTATTCCTCGCCGTCGACCCGAAGGCCGCGCCCCCCTTGCATCGTGTAACTCAGCTCGACCATAGGCGCCTCCGTAGCGAGAGACAGCACGCAATCGCGATGCAGCGCATACTCCGATAAGACGACCTCCATATCGTGGCGAGGGAGGAAGCGCCGGATTCCCCCTTCGCCGGCGGACGTTGGCAGCTCCATTTGATCCGCACAGGCCCTGCTCTGGCTCGTCAGCCTCAGCTCATCGAAAAAGCGGTTGAAATTGAGATGAAAATCTGTCCCGTTCATATGGTGCGCCTCCGGTCTGTAATCATACTGATAATCATTCTCATTATTATAACGAAATCCGGCTAATCTGGCTATCCATTCCGGAAGCTCGAAGCCAATTTGATGTTCTAAGGATCAATTTGCCCGGCGTATACGGAATATTGCGGTTCGGCGAAGCCATTCCGCTCCCAATCAGGCTAAATATTAATGCGGTTTAATTAATAAAAATTATTGCTTGCGAATTTATAAAAAAATATTCAATTCACACATGTTCTTCTTTTTCCTATATGATAGAGACAAACAATTTTCCTTATTTTTCTACCTCGTTCTATCTTCCGTTTCGTAGTCTTTCATTTCACCCGTTTTGTCTATTCACCGCTTCACCGTTTGCCGTTGTCGCCTATTCCGTTGTTCGCTGTTCTTCTGTTTGCCGCGAGTGGGTATAAGCTCTATATTCATAGAGTTTATATAATAACATTCCATAGAAAGGAGGAAATGCCGAGTCTCCGTCGGACCGTCTTGCAACGTACTGACAATCTATGAGGAAGGAGGGTGCGTAATAAAGTTAAAGGGGTTCAACTATTTACGAAATGCTGTGATCCAATTGAAAAAATCAAAGGAGGAAATCGTATGAATCAGCTGCGCATGCCGAATCCATTCCTGTCCAAGCTGCTTCTGTCCTGCGGCGTAATGCTGGCCGCCGTCGTCTGTATGGTGCTGTTCGCCGATAAAGCGTTCGGTCACGGCTATGTCGAAGGTCCGGCGAGCCGGGCCGCCTTATGCAAATCCGGCCAGAACCAGGATTGCGGTGCGATCATATGGGAGCCGCAAAGCCTGGAAGCTCCGAAGGGCTTCCCGAACGCAGGTCCTGCCGACGGCAAGATAGCGAGCGCCAACGGCGCCTTCCCGAAGCTCGACGAGCAATCGGCTACCCGTTGGAGCAAGGTCAACATTTCAAGCGGACAAAATACGTTCAACTGGAAATTGACCGCGCCCCATGCGACCTCCAGCTGGAAATACTACATTACGAAGCCCGGCTGGAACCCGAATGCCGCGCTTACCCGCGATTCATTCGTGCTGACTCCATTCTGCTCCGTGGACTATAAGGGAGCGCGCCCGCCATTCACCTACTCGGATACGTGCAATGTTCCGGAGCGTACGGGCTACCACGTCATCCTCGCCGTCTGGGAGATTGCCGACACGGCCAACGCCTTCTATAACGTCATCGACGTCAATTTCAGCGGCACCAATCCGGGAGACACCGAGCCGCCAACGGCGCCGACCGGCCTTGCCGTAACGGGAACGACCGCCACGAGCGTGTCGCTCACATGGAACGCCTCTACGGATAACGCAGGCGTGACGGGCTACCGCATCTATAACGGCAGCTCATTGGCCGCCTCCGTCTCGGGCTCCACGTTGAGCTATACGGTGAGCGGGCTCACCTCGAACACCTCCTATACCTTCTCGGTGCGAGCAGTGGATGCCGCCGGCAACGTGTCGGCCTCCAGCAATACCGTGAGCGCGACAACGCCGGCCGTTCCGGTTGATACGGAAGCGCCGACCGCCCCGGCCGGCCTGCATGTCATGGGAACGCCGACAGCCTCCAGCGTCTCGCTGATGTGGAATCCGTCGACTGACAATGTCGGCGTGACAGGCTACCGCATCTACAGCAACGGTACGCTCGTAGCCACCGTATCCGGCAGCACGACGGACTATGTCGTGACCGGCTTGAGCGCCAACACGCAGTATACGTTCACCGTTCGCGCGTTCGATGCCGCCGGCAATGTATCCGCGGACAGCAATGCCGTAACGGCGAAGACTGCCGACGGCCCGGCCATTGCCGCCTGGGCGCCGAATACCGCGTATGCGGTTGGCGATCAAGTGACCTATAACGGTTCGGTCTATGAGTGCAGACAGCCGCATACTTCGCTGAACGGGTGGGAACCGCCGAACGTTCCCGCTTTGTGGACGCTGAAGTAAACCGCGTGTCCCTATAAAATGTAAATCGCCCTCCACCTGGCCTTCCTGGCCAGGTGGAGGGCGATCTTTTTCATGTTCTGTGCAGCGGCAGTGGTCAAAGCTGTAAATAAAGCCGGTACAGCATTCGGGCAGCTTCCCCGCGCGTGACAGCCTCTCTAGCTTTAATCCGTTTATCGGCAGGAACATCGATCAAACGCTGCTTCACAGCCAATGACATCGTTGGCTTGGCCCAATTGGATATCGTCTCTTTGTCTACGAATTGACTCAGGTAATCCTCCGGATTCGTAGGATAAAAATAATGTTTCTTTTCATGCAGGGATCTCGCGCCGATGGCGGTCATTTCTTCCCGGGATATCGTATGATCCGGCTTAAACGTGCCGTCAGGATACCCTGCGACGATATTCTTTTTTTCGGATGAAGCGATATATGGTTGATGCCATTGCGGCGGATGCACGTCTGAGAAACTCTCCGTCGCCGTTTTATCCAAAGCGTAAAAAGCTCTTACAAGCATGGCCGTGAACTCTGCACGGGTGAGCAGGGAATCGGGTTCAAAATTGCCATTGTCTTTCCCAGCAACGATCCCTTTGGAGGCCAGAAACTGTATCGCTTGCTTCAACTCTGGATCTCGATCGCCAACATCAGGGAATGATTTGGAATTCTCGTCCACGAAATACGTACCGGAACGGTTGATTTCAGCTTCCATGCCGTTTTTATTTGGATTGAACTTTCCGCCGATCGGCTGCGCTTTTTTTCCATTCGTATAGAACACGCTGGTATGTGTCGCGTCTGTGTCATTTACAGGTAGAATGAGCTGGATGTTGCTTGGTACGTTCGCAAGCTCCTGCCCTTGTTCATCTGCAAATTGTACGCGATATCCGCCGTTATTTTCTTTCACCAGACGAATCACGATAACCGGAAGCGAATGGAACAGGCGATCTGCGGTCGCAAGATTAAACACCAGCTTCGCATCTCCAGCAAGAACGGTAATATAGTCGACATCTTTTCGACCGACAAAGCCATTCTTATACAGCTTGAACGTGTATTCATTTTGATTGGACATAGACAGTATTTCCGCGTTCACGATCAGCTCTCTCGCAAGAGAAATCTTATTCTCCGATAGCGTCTGCTTTACCGCTGACTTCGCCTTTGACGCATTCCCGGCTAAGCGGTCAATCAGTTCGGGCGTTATGACGAGCTGGCCGCTAACGGGAGTCGGCTGTTCGCTGCTTGCGGCCGTGATCACAAGCTCTCCCGCTTGAGTCAGACCTTCCACGATAACCGAATTCTGCTTGTCAGCATCCGGGATAGACCGGATGGCAGTGAAATACGTATCGGACTGCATGCTGCCGTCAACGACATACAACAATAAGTAAGTGGTCTCGTCCGGAAAGCCGGCTTTGGTCGCCGTTGCCCGTACAATGGTTTGTCCGGATTTATGCGCTTTTATTACCGGTATGCCATTCACATTCGCTAAGGTTCCTATGCTTGGATCGTCAATGGTGAACGTTATTTTGGTTCCGGGAAGCACATTGCTTGCGGCAATGGACTGTTGTCCGCCAGGCTGCAGCATCGTGAAAAACGGATAAAGGCTGATTTCCGGTAAAGTCCGTATCACAGTTTGAGTTTTTGTCTCAGGACGATCACTGGTTGGTTTGGCTGTTGACCCAGAACGATCGCCAGTTGATTTGTTTCCTTTTCCAGAGCGATTGCCAGATGCCGATTCTTTCGTGAACACAACAAGCTTCGGTAAGGGAGAAACACTATCTTCCCACGCCCACAAGGTCTGATCCTTTTTCAATACATAATTTTTAAATACATAGTTCCCCTTTTGTATTCCCTTGTCCTTATGGTGTACGGAAGCGATATTCGCAAGCCCGGGGAACGCTTTGCCGTTGCCTATTGACCAGAGCTTATCGTCCTTTCGCAAGACATAAGTAGTATCGATATTCGAATCTGTCGGCTGTGAGCTAAATTGAACAATACCTCGAGCGCCTGTTGCTTTATGTAATTGGATTGGTATACTTTCGGGTTCATACATTGGCCAAGACCAGACCGTGCCATCTTTCTTATAGGCATAGTTTGTCAAACCGCCCATCTCGATGTTGACGATATCTGCAAGCCCTTTGATCTGCTGTGGACCTTCGTTATAAAATTGGTTCTGCGGCCAGTACATGTATGCCTCCCATTGCCATACCGAACCGTCTTTTTTAACCGCGTATACGTGACTGTCCGCAGATTTTATGGATACGACATCATCAAGCAGCTTGTATTGAGCCGTCGACGAAGTTTTTCCTAATCGACCTACCCAACACCAAACCGAACCGTCTGATTTTAATACATACAAGGTCTTAAATTTTTGGAATCTGCTGGAATAATCGGCGACGAGTGAAGTTACGTGATTCAAATCTTTGATAGGCTTCGGAGTCGTCCTAGAACTATCTATAAGATAGGTGTCGTTCCTAGAATCCCAATACCATACGGTTCCGTCTTTTTTTAGCGCAGCGTAGTTCATCATGAATCTACTTTCCCCGTCCCTGCCATTGAACGAGAACTGTTTCACATCCTGCAAGCGCGGAATTTGCTTCAGCCTGGCTTTATAGAATGGATCGGAAGCATGGAGGGGATAACCAGAGAAGTCCCAATACCATACGGTTCCATCTTTTTTTGACAGAAGTATATTCCCGTCAAGAATCTCGTAATCCTCGCCGATACGTGTATATTGCTGTTCGCTAACGGCACTTGTGCCATTCCCAATGGCTTGAACCGTACCTGAATGAGCCGTAAGGATTAATACGAAGCTTAACAGCGCTGCCATCAATCGTTTCATTGTAGACCTCCATCAAAAACCTTATAAATCTCGTTGTTCTGCTTCCCGGATCCACGACGGTAAGCCGATTGCCTGTCCTCGTTTTTCAATCTGGTTCCCTCTCTTTTTCTATTATTTCTCATAATCCTTTCATCGGTTAAAAGGAGTTTAGATTTTACTTCCACCAAATAATCGGCCTTATAAGTCTGGAGAAAAGAAAAAGCTCCACTCTCTGCGAAGAATCGTGGTCTTTAGATAGAGCCGCCTCTCGTAATACCGCGGGTACATGCAGCGGCAAGCAGAGTGCCGATGGCAATCTGGGTCGCCTTCTGCCCGCTGTCCATCCGAATCCCGGAAGGTTCGTCAGCCGTACAAGCAAGCAACCGGAATTCCATAACTTAGCAGGCTGAGGAGCTTGCTTATATGCAAGCTCCTGTCTCTTGAACGGCGCCGCGGTCAATAGACCTCATAGCTTTGTCCCGTCTGCGCGCCCTCCACGCTCTTGCGATACGCCAAGGCGACCCGCCGCACGGGAACGGGATCGAAGCCGGGGAAGAACGCGCCATAGACATCCATTGATTCCTGCAGCACATTCGGGCTGACGCTGTTGATGCGGATGCCTCGCGGCATTTCGATAGCCGCCGCCTTAACGAACGCTTTGACGCCGCCGTTGGCCATAGCGGCCGAGGCCCCCTGAAGAATCGGATCATCCATCATGATGCCCGTCGTCAAGGTGAAGCTGCCGCGATCGCGAACATAGCGGTGACCGAGCAGCACCAGATTCACCTGCCCCTTGAGCTTGCTCCCGATCGACAGCTCATTCTGTTCGGGCGTCATGTCCGCCAGCGGGCCGAAATAAGCGCTTCCGGTCGCGCTGACGACCGCATCCACTTCGCCCGTCGCCTCATACATGGCCCGGATGCTGTCCGTGTCGGTAATATCCACTTGCACATCCGGCCCTTGTCTCCCCGCGCGGATGATGTCATGACGGGCTTCGAGCTCATTCGCAATAGCGCGCCCGATTGTGCCGCTCGCTCCTACAATCAATATTTTCATATCGCTGCCCCTTCCCTTTGCAAGAAAATGTACTCCGTCTATTCCTATTGTAACCTGCCGGGGATGCGGACAACCACGGCAGCCGTGTAACCGCCGATGCCGATGGAAGCTGCGTCTTGCGATGGGCAGCCCATCGGTCATTCTGAAGGCAACGCTTTACAACACGTAATTTTACCTCTAAAAGAAATTGGACTCCTTTTGGACATCATAAAAACTCCCATCATTGTAGAAGTAGAAGTTTTTGTTTTTTCTATTGTCTACTATGATGGGGGCATATCAACAGTAACTTTACCTATTGCTTTCACATTTCTGAGTATAGTGCTTGTTCAAGTTATAGATTTTTCACCTACAACAATTTCTGTTTGTTCTAGTTTTTTGTCATAACATTTTTTTGCTGCCTCAATACTATAAGGCGAGCTATTTTATGAAATTATAATTATTCTAAATATGCATGTAATTGGCAAATCAAAAAAGGAGCCCCACAACCACAATGCCAGCAGTGCTTCTTTTCACCACGGTGAAACTTTCATGTTAGTTTTCATACAGCTTTAGCCCAATCATTTAAAGTACTTTCTCATATTGTAATTTAGAAAAGGGGGTGGCTTGAATGAGACGTCATCGAAAAAAAATAATCACTGTTGTTCTGCGCCGAGGTCAAAAAGTATTGGTGGAGTGCAAAAAACGTAAAAGACATTTTTGGTAATTACTCATTTTTGTGGAGCACCCGTCGAACCATGCTCCACCCCGTGTATACCCGTAAGAAAAAAAGCCTCGGAATAATCCCGGGGCTTTTGCCACATATGTTTGATTTGCAGCAAAAAAGAAGCCCCACCAGCACAATGCCAGCAGAGCTCCTTTTCACCGGTGCTTCCGGATTTAACCCCAGTATAATCCGGATTGCTGTACCACGCGACCGGATCCGCATGGAACCAGGTCTTCAGCAGCCGGTTGACAAGCCCGCTGTCCACATTGAGGAAGCTGTAGACAAGATAAGCGACGATAACCATGGAAATAATATGCCAGCAGCCATTTATATTTCTACAGCCTGCGCATGAACGGGCTCTTCCTCTTCTCCATCACATGGGCCGTGCGAGCCGGATCCGCTGCTGGAGCGCTTTCAGCAGCTTTCATAAGCTCACCTCTGCAATCTCGTATGTACCTGGCTCTATTATAATATGGAGGTTTTGGCGCCCACTACCAAGATGGTGACCATCTGCTAACACAATGGTGACTTGTTGAGAGAAGTTGTCAGGGAAGCCGGGATTGTTCATTGGAAAATTTGCGGAGAAATCAGGGGGAAATCTAAGCCGCGGACCGCCATGCGAGGCAGCGGTTGCCGTGCACACAGGTACGCCAGGAGAAAAAACATCTCATCCGAGCTGTCGTATGCAGCCGGATGAGACCGGGGAGCGTTCCGTTTATTCTCCTGTGCGGGCGCGATCTCCGTCGAAGGCGGAGCCTGAATGGACCACAGCCTGGCTGCCTTCGTGGACCGCGTTGTCGGCCGGTTTCTCCTGCCCGCCCACATTGAGCCCGATGACGCCCAAAATAATGAGCAGAATCGAGACGCCTTTGAGCAGTGTCATCGACTCCTGGAACACGAGATAGCCAATAACCGCGATCGCGGCCGTGCCAAGACCCGACCATATCGCGTAGGCGACGCTGACCGGAACCTGCTTCAACGATAAGTTCAAGCTGGAGAACGCCAAAATATAAAAGATTATCATGAACAGGGAAGGCCATAGCTTCGTAAATCCTTGTGACAGCTTCATCGATACCGTGCCGGCTATTTCGAGCACAATGGCGAAGAACAAATATACCCAATGCATGATGTGATGCTCACTCCTTTTTCCACATGGCCATGGCCGTCTCGAATTCTCGATCACTCGAAATCCACGGTAATGATGGAACTATAATATATTTTTCAGTACCATTTAGGCAGTATAGTATGCAGCTATTCCCGTTGTCAACTGGAAGTTGCGGTAATTCGGCGGCGCATCTATCAGACGAAGGCGAACTTCAATAAGACATGCCAGCCTCTGCACCAATGTGAAAAAGCGTGAAAGCTGCTGCTTGCGGAAAGCCGCTTCCACGCCTTGCTATTCCCTCTTCCCCATGTGATGCAGCCTTGTCATCCGCCATGTTCCGTTCCCGCTATTCTTCGAACAGCTTCTCTCCCCGATGCAGGCGCCACGCGATGCGCGCCGTATGCGGCAGCTCCCGCGCCGTCGGCGAATGGGCGGCCAAATAACGCGTCAAGGCAAGCAGCATCGTCTGCTTCGCCTGCGCAGCCAGCGGGCCGCTCTCGGCGTCCCAGCGGTCATACTCCGCGCTGGCCGCCTCGTACATCTGGTACGAATGGAATTCCGCGTCCTCCCTCAGCAGGGCATGGCCGAGCGTGTTGAACAAGGCATCGATGTCCCCATTCTGGCGCAAATACTGGGCCAGCCACTCGCCGGATTCCGCCACCTGCTGCTGCCGATCGAGCAGCTTGAGCAGCCAGCCCGGATCGGTCGAATTCGGATTCGCTTCCGCGTGTTCACCGCTCGGCCGGCGGGCGGCCGGAACGTTAAGGAAGCGATCCAGGTATACGGTGACGGCGGCGTAATAGATGGCGCGCACCGTGAAGACGTTGGCGCTCCGCCGCAGCGTCTCGTGGACGGCATGCGCGTGCGTGAACGTATGCAGCACCGTAATCCAATCCCCGAACTCGTTCTGGGTATGGAAGCGGGTGATCCGCTCCGCCGCTGCGAGAGCGACGAGCTGGGCCAGCCGCACGGGAGAGCGTCCGGATCGCAGCGCATTCGTAAGCGCCTCGATCGTCTGCAGCGGCTGATCGCCGAGAAGCAAGGCCAGAAGCTGCTGCTCCTCTTCTTCGGCCTGCTCCGGCGTGTCCTCGGTCGAAGCGGGCGTCTCCACGGCGGACCAGGTGATGCTCTCCAGCTCCCGGAAGGCTTCCCGCAGCGGATCGACCAGATTGACCGGCGATTGCCAATGCTGCAGCTCCTCGCTGCGGGCGGCGCGGGCCGGCAGCGGCACGAGCGAGCTGAGGACGCGCACAGCGGAATCGCTGCCGATATGCTGCAATATTTCGAACGCCTTGTTATGGAAATCGAGCGTATGTCCCCCATCCATATAGAAGTGATCGGTAACCGCGGTCATCATCATCGACATGAGCTCGTTCGGCTCCATGCCGCTGGCTATCGCGCTGGCCAGCACCCGTTCGGCGCCGCGGATATCGCGAACTTCAATGCATCTCCGGTACCAGGCGGACAGATGCTCTGTCGCCTGCTGCTCCGTCTCCGGCAGCGGCTGCTGCAGGAATCGCGCC
The DNA here is from genome assembly GCF_945605565.1 of Paenibacillus dendritiformis. Lineage (NCBI taxonomy): Bacteria > Bacillati > Bacillota > Bacilli > Caryophanales > Paenibacillaceae > Paenibacillus > Paenibacillus dendritiformis. The sequence continues at coordinate 4,431,547 of NZ_OX216966.1, forward strand.
GGCTGTCCGGCGCAGTCCCGCGCCACGCGGGCAAGGCCGTGGTACAGGGCAAGAATGCGCCCGTATTTGTCCAGCTTCGGCAGCACGTTCACCATCGCCGCCAAGATGGTCAGGCCCGAGCTCCAGCCGGCGGAGCGGTATGTCGTCCCGAAGTCGACGCCCACCCTGGCGATGTCCGCCGCGGGCACGCCCGCCTCGACAAGCGCGACGACGCTCTTCGCGATAACGAGGGACAGGTTCTGCTCCATCCCCTCCCGCAAGCGCCTTAACTGCTTCTCCACGCTGCTCGCGACCTGGGGCCTCGGATCGACCCATACGCTGCCCTGCTCGACCTTGACCCGGTGCACAGGCACGTCATCCGCCCATGGGTCCAGCGTGCCCCCGCTGCATACGTCGAACCGCGCGTGATGCCAGTGGCAGGTCAGAATGCCGTCGCAGAGACTGCCCATATGAAGCGGAAATCCCATATGCGGGCAGCGGTTGTCCACGGCGTACACTTCATCGGCATGCACAAACACCGCAATACCGCCCTTAATCACTTTGGCTCCCTGTTCCTGAAGATCTTCCCATGTTCCGGCATGTATCCAATCCGTCATCAATTATCCCTCCTTTGTTCAGTCTACTCTCTCAGGGTGAAGAAATTGCCCTTGATTTGCGGCGCTGTACCGCGCTGAACACGCTCGCAGCCTTATCTCCTCCTTACTCGATATAATAAATATGCCGGGATGGCAGCTCCAGGCAGTTGAGCCGTCCGCCGTATACGCAGCCGCCGTCGATGCCGATAATCGAATTGGTTCCAAAATAAACCCCATCCGATCCATGCAGCGACTTCGTGCGGGAATGGCCGAAAATGACCGTCTTCGGGCCGCCATAGCCCTCATGAAATTCCCCGCGTATCCAGACCAGCTTATGCGGATCGCAGTCCGCCAACGGTACCCCCGGCTCCACTCCGGCATGGACGAAAATATAGTCCTCCGTCTCATAATAATAGGGCAGCTTGTCCACGAACGAGATCGCATCCAGCAATTCATCGGTCCAGCGGATTGCCGCCGGCAGACCCTCTGCTTCTTCCTCTGCACAGCCGTAGCTCAGCAGCGTCTGCTTGGCCCCGTTGCGGAACCAGCGCTCCACAGCCTTCTCCTCATTTCGGTAGGCATCGAGCATCATTTTCTCATGATTGCCCATCAGGACGATCGCCCCCGACTGCTGCAGATCCCGCACCTTGGCGAGCACTTCTTTTGAATGAGGGCCACGGTCAATATAATCGCCCAGCAGCAAGAGCTGATCGAGATTCGCGTCATAACGGGCCATCTCCAGCAGCCGCTCGAACTTCTCCAGTTCTCCATGAATATCGCTAATGACAAGCATTCGCTCCATCGTATCGATCCCTTCCTTCTCTTTCCATCGTACCATGAGCGAATATTTCCTATCCAGCCTTCCAAACATAATATTTTTCGTAACTGTCCCTTGGCTTGTCCCGGAATCCGTCCTTCCGTCCTCTCTTAGAAAAACTCTCTCTACGTCCTGCTTACTGGTGAAGCAGCACACCAATCCGCTGCTGCTTGCCGCGGTGCCGGTATTTTGCCTTCTGGACGAGCACAATGTATTTATCAAGCCGCTGACTTTCCCGGATTGCCCTTTCATTCAGCAGATCATTATTTTCCATCGCCAGACTCACCATTCGTGCCCGGATCTGTTCAATTTTGCGCATCAGATCGTTCATATCCGTCTCTTCCTCTTCCGGTTCCAGCCTGCTCATCATCCATTCTTCACCACGAGCCGACAGCTCATTTCGATGAAGGATCGCTTCCTTTTCAATCAATCCGCAGGAACCGCCCATATTCACGTCTTCCATTACCTACCATTGCCCTCCCTCAAGCAACATGATTTGACAATTCCAATTATAAGCAATTATTCCTTCGTCATCCTAATTGAAAAAAGTTAATAATCTCGTCAATACTCAACTTTTTATTCCAATTTGAGCCATAAAAAGACACTTCCCAGCAGGGAAGTGCCCAGCCATCCTTTTCAAGATTACTTACCTTGTTGACGTTATGAAAATGAACGGAGTTACATTTCAAGTCCCGCTCCATGATTGTACATATGCAAGGTTTTCGAGCCGTCTGTTATCGAATGATAGAGTTTCCGTTGCTGTTCTGATGCATATTGCCGATATTTTTCAAATAACATCATACTTCGATAGGCAGAGCCTGGCTGATTGTTAAGGTACGATAGCTTCAAACACCGCAGGATACCATCTATCCCCCTGCCGAATCGTTGTCTCATGAACTCATATTTGGCGTAGTTGTACAGAAAGTTAAGAAGCCGCTCTATGTAAATGATGCTCCCGCTATCCTGAAGCTGGGCAATCTGCTCCGAAAATCTGTCCAGAACCTGATCTACACAAAACCCATGCTCCCAAGCGGACATCAGAATCGGGTTCAATCCCGGCAGCAATTCTGTCGGATGCTCTGCCAAATAATCTGCGTACGGCTCAATCGCATTCTTATCACCTCTGCATACTTCAAGCGTATACCGGTTGCCTTGTGCCCATAGCTTGAACTTCTCTATAAATGCAAGCCCCGCTTCGTCCACCACTTCGAACCAATCCAAATTCTCATAGCCTTGCACATATTGCAGTGCCTCAGCGTACCTCTTGCATCTCTCCAGCACATTTCCCTTCATTAAATATCCTTCGCCATAATAGGCGACCAGCGGAAATTCGGATGGGGGCAGCTTCGGGTTGTTCCCCTTCTTCCGCTCTCGAATCATATATTGATACAGTGTCGTTGCCAACTCGCGCAGTTCATCTGCGTACTGTTCCGCTCGCCTCCATTGATATAAGCTGTAGCATACATTCCCCAAATAATGCAGTGCCTCAAGCTGGAGATGCTCCTGCAGACGCTTGCGATAAGGAGAAAAGGCGATGACCGCTTCCCAGTTCTTCTGCGCGTCCCGGCCGATTGACGCCCGGAACAGCCGGTATTGGCTCATAATGAACCGCTCCGCATAGTTGTCCTTCTCATTCTCTATCACATACTGATAGAATGGGACGGCCGCCTGCACCTCGCCCTTCGCATACAGCTCCTCCGCGACATCATACAGCAGCGCCAATGCAACCCGCGGCGTGTCCAGCATCTTCGCGATAATGCTCTCGACGTAATCGAGCCGGTTCAACTCGGCGCAGCGGACCAGATAGGAGCGCACGCGCTTGTTCGACAGCCTCTCCTCGCCGCTTCGCAGCTTCCCGCTCTCGCTCTTGAAGCACTCCTCGTAATATAAGTCGTACAGCCACCCCGGCTCTTCCCCGAAAGCGGCAGCCAGCTTGTCGAGCTGCTCCACCGTCATCGGACGCGGCGGATTCCCGTTCAACACCATGCTGAGATGCCCTTGATTAACGCCTGACAATTCGCTTACCCTCAGGAGCGTATATCCCTTCTCCTTAATCTTCTTGTCAATCTCCGACCGCAAAGCTCTGCATTGCCCATCCATAGACATAACCTGCGATCTACCTCCTGACAATCAAGCGCATGATTCGGCATCTTCCGACATGATCTGAGTAATTTTATTCATTTTTCCTTTTTTCTCCTTAATAGTATCATTATTTCATATCATTGTAAATGACATTTTTCCATAAAATTCATTCCTTATGTGGAGATTTGAAAGTATCATAGAGTATGTTAATCAAGAGCTTTTCACTACCATCGGCATGACAGAAAGGGGCTTATCACCGTACTCATGAATTCAGACATCATTATCACGCTTATCATCCTGGCCGCAGCAGCGATTCTCTTCATGACGGGAAAGATACGATCGGATCTGGTCGCGATCTGCTCCCTAATCCTGCTCGTCCTGCTTGGAATATTAACGCCGAATGAGGCGTTGTCCGGCTTCTCCAATTCTGTCGTCATCATGATGATCGGCTTGTTCATCGTGGGAGGCGGGATCTTCCAGACCGGGCTCGCCAAGCTGGCCAGCGGCAAGATGCTTCAGCTCGCGGGCCATAGCGAGACGCGTCTGTTGATTACCGTTATCCTGGCCACGTCGCTGATCGGCGCCTTCGTCAGCAATACCGGCACCGTCGCCGTCATGCTGCCCATCGTCGTCAGCCTGGCCGCCAGCGCCAATATCAGCCCGGGACGGCTGTTGATGCCGATCGCGTTCGCCAGCAGCATGGGCGGCATGCTGACCTTAATCGGGACGCCGCCCAATCTGGTCATCAGCGAGACGCTCGCCCAAGCGGGATTCGACGAGCTGTCCTTCTTCTCCTTCACCCCGATCGGAATCGTCTGCCTCCTGATCGGCACAGGTCTTCTGCTTCTTCTGAGCAGGCTGCTTCCGAAGGAACAAGGCGAAGGGCGCGGCAAACGGAACGGGCGATCGCTGCACGAGCTTGCGCGCCAGTACCAGCTGTCCCAGAACCTGTACCGCGTGCAGGCCGGCAATGAAGCGTCGATTGTGTCCCGATCGCTGCAGGAGCTGGATATTCCGAACCAGTATCAGGTTCATATTATCGAGATTCGCCGCCGGACGTCGAGCAAGAACCCGTTCTTCAAGACGATCAATCAAGAGATTGCCGGTCCGGCGACGGTCATCCATGACAAAGACATTCTGTATGTATATGGACCGTTCGAGCGCGTGCAAGCATTCGCCGAAGCGTGCGGGCTTGAGCTGCTCGACCATCAGGCCGCCGAGATCGAGCAAGCCGCCGAGCCGAATACCGAGCGGTACGCTTCGGATCAGATCGGCATCGCCGAGGTGCTGCTGCCGCCGAATTCCCCGCTGCTCAATCAACAGGTGAAGCAGTCGGGATTCCGCGAGAAATATCAGCTCAATATATTGGCGATTCAACGCAAAGGAGAGTATTTGCTGCATCAGCTCAAGGACGAGAAAATCCGGTTCGGCGACGCCCTGCTCGTTCAGGGAACATGGAAAAGCATCGCCCGGCTGTCGAGAGAGGAGTCGGATGTCGTCGTCGTCGGCCAGCCGCTGGAGACGGCAGCCGCGATGCCAATGAACCATAAAGCGCCGATCGCGGCCGGCATCATGCTGTTCATGATCGCGCTGCTCATTCTGGAGATATTCCCGGCCGTCATCTCCGTCATGATCGCCGCGGTTCTCATGGTAGCGACCGGATGTCTTCGCGGTATGGAGTCCGCCTACAAGACGATTAACTGGGAGAGCATCGTCCTGATTGGCGGCATGATTCCGGTGTCCATCGCGATCGAGAAGACAGGCGCGGCAGCCTTGCTCTCGCAGAAGCTCGTGCTGACCCTCGGGAATATCGGGCCGTTCGCCCTGCTCGCCGGGATCTATTTTACGACGTCGATTCTGACGCTCTTCATCAGCAATACCGCATGCGCTGTCCTGGTCGCTCCGATCGCGATGACCGCCGCGATGCAGCTGGGCGTCAATCCGCATCCATATCTGTTCGCCGTCGCGATTGCGGCCAGCATGTGCTTCGCCGTCCCGTTCTCGACCCCGCCCAACGCGTTGGTCATGTCGGCCGGCAAATATTCCTTCATGGACTATATCCGGGTGGGACTGCCGCTTCAACTGCTGCTTGGCATTGCCATGGTGGCGCTGCTGCCGCTCTTTTTTCCGTTTTAAAATCTAGCAAATGGTCTTTCATTCGACAATCTTCTATTTTCAGCAGCAAAAAAGGATAATTTGTATGTACGTTCCATCTGAAAGATGATAGAATGAACATATAATAGATACGCTAAAAATGGATAATGGCAAACCCTAGCGAAAGCAGGGGACGCAAAGCCACGGGTCTAATGCATGCACGCATGCGATGATAGCCGGGTTGCCCTAATTGCGACCGTTGTTGCGTCTTTTTGGCGCCGCCTTTAGGGTGGCGCTTTTTTAATTCCAAGAGCGCCCCCGTTTATCATCTCATTCTAGCGTAGTTCAGATTCGTTATAGAATGGGGAGATAGCTATGGGTACACATCGATATACGACCGAACACAACGATAACTCAACCGTGAATAGACAACATAGACGAACAGCGAGACGGCATGCATCGGCACTCCTCTGCGCTGCAATGGCTATCGGGCTGTTCCTGACGCCTGCATTCACCTACGCCGCAGCGAACAGCATGCCGGCAGCGGACGAGACGCTGCGCACCACTCCTGTAGTCGCCGCAGCAAGCGGCACGGAGTTGAAGCTGCAAGGCATATCTATCGGGATGAGCGAGCCGGAATTGATCGGAATTCTCGGAGAACCCGCCCGCAAAGATTTAAGCGAATACAACTTCGAATGGTACATATACAATCAGAATTACCAACGTTATATCCAGGTCGGCGTACAGCACGGCAAAGTGGTTGCCCTGTATACGAACGCCCAGGATTGGACTGGCGCCGGTGGAATCGGCTTCGGGTCGACCAGGCAAGAAGTAGAAGCCGCTTACGGCTCCCCGCTTGCCAGTCTCAAGAAAGGAAATACGATCTATAAGTTCAAGGACAACGGCGGAGAATACAGCCTGCATCTGGTCGGCGGAGCATATGCTACTCTATTTTACGATCTAAGCCGGAAAAATACGGTCACCTCGATCCAGCTCATCGATCAGAATATCGAGTTATCGTTCAAAGGCTTTTATGGAAAGCCAAGCGAACGTTTGCGGGAAAGCTTTGAGCGGGAAGTGCTGGATTTGACCAATGCGGTGCGTGTACGCGAAGGAAAAAAACCGCTCGAGTGGAACGACAAGATTGCGGATACGGCGCGCATGCATAGCGAAGATATGATGAAGCAGGGCTTCTTCTCACACGATAATCCCGATGGCCAATCTCCGTTCGATCGGATGAAGCAAGACGGCATCACTTACAAGATGGCCGGAGAAAATATTGCCGCCGGACAAACAAGCGCCATCTTCGCCCACGAGAACTGGATGAACTCAAGCGGCCACCGCAAAAACATTTTAAGCGATTTCGAACGACTTGGCGTCGGAATCTCTTTCGGCGGACCCTATCAAGTCTATTATACGCAAAACTTCTTCACACCGAGCCGCTAGAATCAAAAAAACCGCCGCCTCTTGCACAGGCGGCGGCTAGCAAAGCTCTACTCGTTATGTTTCATTCTTTTGCGCGACATCCACATGACAACTGCGGCAGCGCAGAACAACAGGCCAATCCAAGAAGCAAGCGGTGCCTTCTCTCCGGTTGCCGGGAGTGTCGGTGCAGCCGGATGATCAGGCTTCTTGCGGTCTCCCGGCCGGGTCGCAGGGAGTTCATTCGAGCCAGGTTGCTCTTCCGTTCCCGGCTCCTCTTCCGTGCCAGGTGTGCCTGGAACGGTCTCTCCCGGTTCGCTTTCACCCGGATCGGTCTCACCGCCGACTACCGTGTCCGGTCCTTCCACGATGGTGCCAGGGACCGTCTCTCTGTTGTCAGGCGGATTCGTGCCCGGAGTGGTACCGCCGGAACCCGGATCTGTCGTTCCGCCACCGCCGGAACCCGGCCCTTCCGGATCAGGGCGTTCCGGCTCCGGCTTGACGCCGGACTTGACCAGACCCGCGTCAATGGTCAGGTTCCGTTCCTCCTGGCCGAGCATGATCACATCGGTCCAGCCGTCGGCATTGGCTTTGGAATTGCGCGCCGGGTCGCTTCCGGCCCCTTTGATCGTGAACTTGTAACCATCTGGCAATTCAAAATGAACGATGTAGGTTCCAGCGGACAAGTTGTCGAATAAATAGTAGCCGTCATATACAACCTCGGTTACGGTAGGCCCGTATACATCCCCTGTTACCGTGCCTCCGTATGTGGAATCCGTTACGGTCCTGTATACCGATTGGGTCACGGTCGTGGCCAACAGTTCGCGGTTGCTGTTGTATAGTTTGACCGTCACGCCATTCAGGCCAACCTCGTCTTCATCCTGAATGCCGTTGCCATTCTTGTCGATCCAGACATAATCGCCAAGCGCACCCGTACCTGGCGCTACCGGCAGAGGGATAAGCCCGGCATCGATATCATGGTTCTTCTCGCCTTTTGCAAGCTCAATCACGTTAGTACGGCCATCGTCATGGGTGACGTCGGAATCTTTGCCGCGATCGTCGCCCTGATGCGGTATCGTCCATTTATGGCCGTTCGGCAGGATGAACTTTACAACATATTTGCCAGCTGGCAGATTCGTGAACAGATAATATCCTGGCTTGCCGTCTTTGTTGTCCGTCGTGGTGCTTTTTAGTAAGCTGCCGTTGTCATCGTACAGCTCCACCTTCACGCCATTCAGGCCAATCTCGTCTTCATCCTGGATGCCGTTGCCGTTCTTGTCAATCCAGACATAATCCCCGATTTCCCCCGTCTCCGGCGCTACCGGCATTGGGACGAGCCCGGCATCGATGTTGTGATTCTTCTCGCCGTCGCCCAGCACGATTTCATCTGTGTAGCCATCCTCGTTGATCACGTCGGAATCTTTGGCCGGATCATTGCCTTGGTGCGGCTTCGTCCAGCTATAGCCGTCCGGCAGGATGAACTTCACGATATATTTGCCGGCTGGCAGATTCGTAAACAGATAGTACCCGGGCTTGCCTTCAAAATTGGTATTCGTGATGGTCTTGTTAAGCAGCTTGCCATTGATATCGTACAGCTCAACCGTTACCCCGTTCTTGCCTTCTTCATCATCATCCTGAATGCCATTGCCGTTTTTATCGATCCAGACGTAATCGCCGATTTCGCCTTTACGGCTATCTTTAATTTTCACGCCGACTTTTTTCGGCTCCGCCGGCAGCAGCGGACTTCCGTTATCTGCCCGCTTCGCCGTAAAGCCGAACGAGTTCCAGGCAATCTCGTCATCGCCGCTCGGTGCGCCAACCGGCGCGCTCATTTCCCATACGACTTCCTTGCTCTCCCCTGGCTTGAGCACCAAGTCGTCATCGAACACGAATTTCAACGCCTTGACTGTCGTCAGATCCTCCGGCGCCTCAGCGGACCAGCTTCCGCCTTCTAACGATACGGATTCATCGGTGCTGTAATACACCGTCACGGATTGCGGCGTTGCTACTTTCTCCGTCAAGACCGGACTCCATTTGCTTCCGCGCGGCGTCTTGTCAATGACTCCGGTATCGCCGATTCGAGGAAGGGCATCCACAATCGTGACGTTTTTGACGCCAACCGTGCCCTTGTTCGTCACGACGACCTTGTACTTGATTTTTCCGCCAGGCGTAACGGTTCCGGTATCCGGATATACCGTCCAGCTGCCTTCGTCCAGGTCACCCTGAACATATTTGACGGATTCGAGATTCGTTGCGGAATTAACATGGATATCCGCTCCGTCATATACATACCATTTTCCGTCTTTGTAACGCTGCTGGACAAAGTTATAGTAATTGTTCAAGTATTCATGTTCTTCGGACGTGACTTCCACTTCATTATGAATCGTCCCCGTCGTTACCCCTGCCTTCACTTTCGCCTGGAAAGTCAGCTCTACCCACTGGCCCTTTTTCAGCGTCAGCGGATGATTCTCATCCCAATACCAGGTGATCGGAGTCGTTCCCTCCGGGCCTTGAGAATCTGACTTGAAGCGAGGTTGCGGCGCATTCACTCCGTCGCTGCCCGTTACTTTCACCGAATCGTCCACATATGCAAGCTCCTCCGGCAGCAAGTCGGTCACGATCGGATTGCGAAAATCAACATCGATGAAGTCCGGGTTGGTTACCCGAATCTTATAGGTGGCCGTCTCGCCCGGTTTCAATGCAGCGCCGGACGCCACCTGCTTCTTCACCATAATCAGTGGGCGATCCTCAACGGCAAGCACCTTCACTCTGGCCGCATTTTCCTTCGGCTCGCCATTGAACAGATAAGTCATCACGGCATAGTTGACAATCTGCTTCCGGTCTTTAGGGCTCTTGTCGTTCTCGGGAAGACCATTCAACCTATCAATTTCAGGAAAATTTCCTTCATACTTCTTGTACGGGATATCGGAAAATTTCCCGAAAACGTAGTCCTCAAGCTGACGATATTCCCCTGTCTTCTTGTACTGGACTTCCAGCTCGCTTTTTTGCTGGAAATCAACCGGAACATCGCCGAACACGAGGCGGATCCCTTTCACGTTCTTGCCGTCCGCCTTCAATACTCGCGGCTCGGCATTCGCCGGGATCGTCTCCCACTGCTCCCAATCGCTATCTGCCGGCTTTTCCTTGGTGGTGTATTGAATAACATAAGAATCAATTCCTGCAAATCTCGCCGTTAGAACCTGAACAAATTCGAGGCCCTGCGGAGTTACATCCTCCAGCTTGGCATTCTCCAACCTCATATTCGTCTGGTTGGCGATATCTCCGATTCGGTAGGAAATGGTTTGTCCCGTTATCAATTCCTTGGCGGAGCCTTCGGTGACAGATTTATAGATCCACAGATTGCCTGTCTGCGGCACATCGACAAACCCGTGCTTCGCTTCCGCTTCGTCCGTGACAGGCTCGTTCTCTCCCACTGGCTTGAACGACACGGCCGCCTGATTCACAACCTCTTTATCGGGGTTATCCTTCAGAATATCCTCGGGATACTTCACTTTGACGAAGATTTCTTTGTAGGACTCGTCTTGGCCCAGCTTGCCGATATTCCAGGTAAGCTTTCCATTGTCATTGGCTGTATACTCAGGGCGCGTCGACAAGAGCTCGGCCTCCGGCGGCAGCATATCGGTGATGACGACGTCATCCAGATTCAGATTGCCGTAGCCGTCCTTTTTCGTATCGGAGAACAGGATCCGGTATTCAACGGTGCCTCCGGGCTGCGGCTTCACATGCGCCACGGGTCTGTACTGTTCCTTTGTCAGATCCCATGCGGCGGATGCTTCCGCCTTGACGGTCACTTCGTTCGACAGCTTGCCGCCTGGCGTCTGCTCGCTCCGGAAGACCGCCTGCGCCGCAGCCTCCGTCCCGTTCGGCGTCACATAATTCGGGAAGCGGACATTGACCTGAAGCGTTCCCGTCGATCCCGGCTCCAGCGCCTCCGTAAAGGTAAACGTAACCGTCCCCGCATCGGGATCATGTACCGCGGTTGCCCCATCGCTGTTCACTACACCGGCATATTCCACGTCCTTCGGTATCGGGAGAACGATCTGCGCCCCGTCATACTGTTCCGTTGTGCTTGACACGCTGTATTCAATATCATAAGTAAATAATTGCCCCGATAGCACGGACGGCATGGAACTCTTGAGCACAATCTGGATTGTGTCCGCGCCATTCTCCTCATTGCCGGGAACGTCATCCGCGAGCGCGGTCATGGGCATCAGCAGTATATTGAACAACAGCATGAATGCCAACACTATGGCTTGAAATCGTATTGACCTTCTCATTTTCCCAGACTCTTCCTTCCTTTGAAAATCAATCTGTCTTCTCTTCCATTACACCTTGATGGAGACACATCATCGTTCAATGTCTCCAGCTTGGCTTCATCGCCGATCTCTCCGTTCGTCAAGTCGATGGAAGCGGCGTCCGAATGTTCGGCTGCGGTGTCTCGTAAGACAAGATTGCCTGTATCGTCAGCCATCCGGTTCGGGTTAACCCCTCCCTGCCGACCTTCAACGAATGTTCCGTGACTCCCCCAAACATCGGCCCCCGCAGATCGATTGCGCTGATGGAGACCGTGCCGTATACCGGGATCCCTTCCATAGAATTGTCCACTTCATCTTGTTCTGCTGCAATGGAGATGGGGAGAGAAGTTGTGGAGGGGAGATTGAGCAACAATAGGAGAGCGGCTAGATTCCAGAGCTTTACGTTGACGCGATTCTGCATTGAATCATTCGTTCACCTCCTCTTGCGCACTGTTCATACCAACAATGAGTGCACTATGTAATAGGCATAAGTATCATAACAAATCCAACTACACCATTTCTCAACAATAATGGAAGCGTTGTCCGAAGCGATTATTTTGCCGCCGGAATCTTCTTGTTTTTATGGCGGTACATTTTCCGATCAGCGGCATCCAGAATGTCGGTGAGGTTGCGATTTTTGTCCGAGTAGACCTCGAATCCGACCGAGAAGGTTACGTTGATCTTGAGTTCTTTCGAGAGAGAAGCCAATTTGTCGGCGAAATACCGCTGCATAATTTTCATGCCGGAGGAACCGTCGCTGAGCATGAGAACAATAAACTCATCGCCGCCCCATCTCGCTATGTAATGTTTTTTCTCGAAGCCTTTGCTTAATATGTCAGCCGTTTTCTTCAAAATGAGATCGCCGGTGCTGTGGCCGTAATGATCATTGATGGTTTTGAATTTGTCGATGTCGATAAAAAAGATGGTGATCGTTTGCGATTTGCGTTTCGCTTTCGCTTTTATTTTCGCAAAATTTTTCACAATGAATCTGCGGTTGTATACCTTCGTCAGCGCGTCTCTTTCCGCTTCCCTTTTCACCATTTCATACTTTCGGCCGAACCACCAAATGAATACCACTTGAATGATTAGGGAGGTAAATAATACCATGTCCACATCGCCAATCAAATAGAAGATATAGGCATAGACCGTCGCCAAAATCGTCAGCATGCCAAATCGGATATAAGCGTTCCTTTTGTCGCTCATCACTATCAACCCTTTACTCTGGTAACTCCGTAATCAAACGTCCAATAATAGTTCAACAGAAAATTGCTTGGCGGAACGACGAAAATGACGAGCAGTTGTCCCAGCACATACGGCCATTGCATCCATTCCACCGCAGCGTACATCACCCCCGTATTCATAAGCAGGCCGACCGACGAGACGACCGCGTATTTGATAAAAGCCGAACGCCCTCCCCGCGTCTCGCCGAATGTCCACAACAAGTTCAGTATGTAAGACACGATAAGCACAATCAGGAAGCCGATGGCGGAACTGATGATCGGATCCAGTCCAAGCCACTCGACCAGCAAGACAAGCACTCCAACATGCAATAGAGTGCCTAGTACGCCGACGACGCCGTATTTCATCATTTTTTTAACCATAACAGTTCATTGCCGCTAGCGGGCATCTCCGTTTCTCGTGCTGCGATTCGCTCCCCGATGACATAGCGCGGCCGCCCCTTCGCTTCATTGTAGATGGACGCAATATACTCGCCGATGATGCCCAGGCTGACCATAATGATGCTGCCGATAATGAGCTGCAGCAGAATAACGGTCGTGAAGCCCGTTACCGCCTCGCCGACAATTTTGCGGTACAGCGTCTGCACGCCGAGAATAACTGCCCCGATCAAAAACATAATGCCAGTCAGCGTCACGAAGCGCAGCGGCAGCGACGAGAAGGAGGTCACGGCTTGAACCGCCAGTTTGACCAGGCCGAGGAAGCTCCAGCGCGTCGTGCTGCCGACGCGTTCCGGAACTTCGAACTCAATCTGCGTTCTGCTGAAGCCGAGCCAGGCCGTCATGCCGCGGAAGAAGGTTTTGCGCTCGGGCATATTCCGCCAAGCCTCCACAACCTTGCCGTCCAGCAGCTTGAAGTCGGAGGCGCCGCGCAGGTCGAAGCCCGACAATCGGTTCAATATATAATAAAACGACGCAGAGCCCAATTTGTTGCGCAGCGGCTCCTTCCCGCGGCTTCGCTTCACGCATTCGACGACTTCATAGCCTTCTTCCTTCCACAGGCGCACCATTTCCTCCAGGAGCGAAGGCGGATGCTGGAGATCCGCATCCATCACGATCACGGCGCGGCCTCTCGCATGCTCCATCCCTGCGCATAGCGCAAGCTCCTTCCCGAAATTGCGGCTTAAGCGGATCGCCGACAATTCAGCAAAGCGCCGGCAGGTCTCCTCAATCCGCAGCCAAGTCCGATCCGTCGAGCCGTCATCGACGATAAGCATTTCGAAGCTCTCGCCAAGCTGCGCCAACTGTTCGCGAATGATGGCCAACGTTCCATCAATATGAACTTCCTCGTTATACACTGGGAGAATGATCGTAATATCCGGTCTCATTGCTCACTCACACCCGCTTCTTTCTTTACTTTATACAACCGCCACAAACCGCCATTCTCGTCGCCGAACTCTTTGTGGAGCTCGCACCATTCCGCCCCTTTTTCATAGAAATCGGGGTATAACCGGTTATCTGCGCTGAGAGCGGAGCTGATATTCGGCTTCGGGCTTAAAATATAATCGACGCCCTGACCTTGCGGATCCGCTAATGCATCGCGAAAATTAAAATCGCTCGTAATGATGTACCGGCTCGGTTTTTCACTGTTCAGAATGATATAAAAGGCGGAGTACGAGTCCATTAAAATTTTGTCTTGCCGCAATTCGCTATCCAAGTAACGCGCCACCTCACGGTCCACTTCCTGCAGGTTGGCATGCTCCTGCGCATGCAGCATTTTGTTCTCGTCCGGCGCGATATCCGGGTTGAACCAGGCCCATGTCAGCACCACCGCCGACAATACCAGACTTGCCACCGCGATCCCCGAATTCCACAGCGACTTCTTCACCTTGCTCAGCTCATATGGGATCCAGGCGACCGTAATCGGAAATACGTACATGAAATACCGGAACCACCCGAACGAAGTGCCTTTGACAAGCAGCAAATACTGTAAAGCCACAATGGAAAACACCATCGCCGCCAAGCCGGCAAGCTCCCATAGATGGGCCCTGCGGTTCATGATGCGAAGCATCAAGACGCCAACGAGCGGAATGGAGAAGAACGCCATCTTCTTCAGCACGAATATGAAACTGTTGAACGGGTGCCCGATAAGATGCATGAATTGCTGATCGGTAGCCAGCATCGCCGACTGCTCTACGTTCGAATACTCCGAATTCAAGAAATAGAACGGATTGCCCATAATGAGATAGTTCAGCAAAATCCAGAGCAAGCCCGAATATACGATCGGCGACCATACCAACGTCATGACGCTTTCGATCTGCTCATATTTATTCCGGAATCCCGTTCTCCCCGCTTCCGGCTTCTTGTCGGCGCGGAACAGCACCGCGAGTATAACAGTCAGACCCAGGCCGATGCCGAAAGGCACCGCTTCGTACCGCGTCCAGAACGCCATCGCAAGGGCCAAGGATACCTTCAGCAAGCTGCCGACGTTGCGATCCTTCAACCAATACGTCAGATGAACGACCGAGTACATCGTAAAAAAGATAAACGGCGCGTCGCTCAATCCGTTCATGCCGAACAGAAACATAAACGGGTTGAAAGCAAACAATAGACTAATAACGATGCTTACCCAACGGGATAAACCATGGGAATCTCCGGCCTGCACCAACAGCGCGGCCGTACATCCCGCGAACAAGCTGGACATGAACACGCCCGCCAAGCCGGAGGATGCCAGCGCCGGGAATAACGGATAAAAAGCTAAAAAGGCGATTTCCACCAAGCTGGGTAACGGATTCCACACGAAGCCGATGGCTCCGAGATGGGGATCGCCGCTATACAGCACGTAGAAGGCGTTGGCCACCCGGCTCATCGCGTCCGTATGCACATAGCCGATATGATGGCTGACATAATAACCCGCGATCCATTCGGTCACGAACACCACGGCGAACACGACCCAGTACACATACCGGGACGTGCGCTGTTCAACCGCAGCCGGCAACAATTCAGGCGAACGATAGGATGCTGCGACTTCCATTTACACTCCAACATCCTTTCCAGTCATTTGTTGGACAACGACATCCTGCTCCGTCAAGCCGTGTGTCGTTTTTTCCCAATAGAACGGCCGTGTAATCAACTGCCACAACGCTTTTAAGGCGGCAATGCTCATCAACACCCAATAGATGGGCGTCAAGAAGGCGTATTTGACGATACCGTATGAAAAGACGCGTTCGTTCTTACGTTCCATCTCATCAATCACCCAGTACACCCCGGCCGCATTGCTTAAGATGAATAAGAAATTCCCGATCAAAAACTCGATAGCCGCGATGTAATAAATCATGCCGGGGAAAAACTTCGGCACAAACTCCATTTCCCAGCCGTACCACAGAATGAGCAGCGCCCAGAAGATCGGATTGAGCAGCGGAAGAAGCGGAGCGGACAAGACCATGACCTGAAAACCGAAAAAGCCCCTGGGACCCAATTCCTTCCACAATTTGAGCGGGTTGCGCATATGGACAAGCCACGTCTGCATATACCCCTTGATCCACCGGGAGCGCTGCCGAATCCAATTGCCTACGCGGCTGTTCGCTTCCTCCCATGTTCGCGAATCGACGATGGCCGTCATATAGCCCTTCTTGTACAAGCGGATGCCCAGATCGGCGTCTTCTGTTACGTTATACGGATCCCACGCGTTGAGCTCTTTCAGCACCGAGGTTTTAAAATGGTTGGAGGTTCCGCCGAGCGGGATAGGCAAATTGAGCTTCATAATTCCGGGCAGCAGAAGTTCGAACCACATGCTGTATTCTTGGGTGAACCAACGCGTCATCAAATTTTGGTCGCTATTGAAATAATTCAATTTTGCCTGCACACATACGACGTTGGACGGACTATTTCGAAAAGCAAGAAACACTTTCTTCAATTGATCGGGATCCGGGCGATCCTCCGCGTCATAAATGACGACATAGTCGCCCCGCGCGCGGATCAATCCGTAATTGCATGCCTTCGGCTTTGTTTTCGGCAAGCTGTGCGGCACGACGAGCACCGTATAATAGGCCGGCAGCTTCATTCTGGCCAGAAGCTCCTGCGCTTCGACATCGTCTTCTTCGATCAGCAGCCGGACATCCAGCTTGGACTTCGGGTAATCCAACCGCTCCAGATTATCCAGCAAATGCGGAATTACATTGCTCTCTTTGTACATCGGGACGAGAATCGTATAAACCGGCAGCTCTTTCTCATCTATTTCCAGCAATTCCTCTTCCGTGAATCGAAGCTGGGCCGTGCTCCTTGTTCCTTTTAGTGTAATGACGAACTTGAAGACGGACATCGCAAAATAAGCGACCTGCACAATAATGTTCAAGACGATCAGCGTAGCGAACCAATTCCACAATAGCCCGATCACAACCACGGCCGCGAGCGCCAATATAAAGATGAGCTGCGGTGTCGTGAACGTCACATGCGCCGAATTTTCCGGATTTTCCTCCATCAGCTTGTCCGTACTCGCCTGCATCAGTTCCGTTTCATAGACCGATTTCCAGAAAAACTCCATCTCTTCCCGCGTTGCCAGCACTTGCTCGATCGGCCCATCGACATAGGTCTCGAGTTCGATAATCCGCGTGTCCGACAACGGCGAGCCGACCGCAATCAGATATCGGTTCGCCAGCTTATTGATAATAACGGCGTCATACGCGCGTGCCATCGCTTCCGGCAGCTTCGTCTCTTGCTCGAAAGAATACTCCGTGCCGATGCGGCCGATCTGCTGCTGGGTGGCGATCGCGCGATAGAGCGGTCCGGGTTCAACCATTTGCAGCGACAGCAAAATATCGCCCAGAACGCCGCCGCTTTTGCGTTGAAATTCAAGCGCTTGATCCAACTGTTCCTGTGTAATGTCCCCGGACTGCACCAGCATCTCGCCGAGCAGCCCCTTCCCGCCGGTGCGCTTCATCAATCGTTCGACCGCTTCCGGGCTGACACCGTACAGGGCAACTACGTTATCCCCTAACCTGCCCCCGTATTGCTGCTGATGCTCGAGCGCAGAGCGCAACTGGCTGTCCGAAATCAGGCCCTCGCTGACCAGCAGTTCTCCCAGTCTTCCCGGGGACGTCTTCTCCAGTTTCATTTCCTCCACAACTCCCGATTTTAGCGCTTATATTTGCTGCGCATATTCGAACCGTACGATATCCTCTTCCTCGATCGATTCTCCGACCTGGATTTCAATCAGGTCGACCGTCGTGAGCGCTTTGATGCCATGCTTCGCTCCAGGCAAAATTCGCACCACATCGCCGGCGCTCGCCGTGTAGCTAAGGCCGTCCACGGTCACTTCCGCCTTGCCCCGCACGATCGTCCACATTTCGCTCCGCTTGTAATGTACTTGATAGCTAATCTGCTTGCCGGCGTATATGTGCACCCGCTTCGTCAAGGATTGCTGGTCCTGCGTCGGTTCGCCCATATGGAGGATGCTGTACCAGCCGTACAGCGTTTCCTTGTACATCGGCCGCGTGGACATGGTCTGCACCATCTGCTTGAGGCGGACGCTTTCCGCCTTGTCGGAGATTAAAATGCCGTCCGGCGAAGCGACGACGACCGCGTTCGAGATCCCGAGCACAACGACAGGGATGTCCAACTCGTTAATGACATGCGTATTTTCACTGTCACTGCTGACAACGCCTTTCCCGTACAGCTGCTCCTTCATCTGCTCCGTCCATTCGTTCCAGGTCCCCAGGTCGTTCCAACGGCCGGCGAACGGCTTGACAGCAATCCGGGCTTCCTTCTCTACCACCTCATAATCGAAGCTGTTCGACGGCAGCAAATGATACTGGCGCACCAATTCGTCATAGCGAAGGGGCCATCCGCCCTGCCGCAGTATCCGCAATATGTATTCCAGCCGGAACGCGAACACGCCGGCATTCCATAACGCGCCTAATCCGATCCACATCTCCGCCTCCGAGGAGGGCGGCTTCTCAATAAAATGCTGCACCTTGAGCAAATTCTGGTCTGATGCTTGTCCTGGCGCGGGAATGATATAGCCGTATTTCTCGGATGGATTCGCGGGGGCAATGCCCATGAGCACGATTCCCTCTTCCGATTGCGCCGCGATAGCGGCCATTGTTTTGAGCTCTTCATAGTAATCGTCGTCCACATCGACATCGACAGGCATGACGACGATCACCTCATCCCCGGACATCCTCATCTCGCTGTGCATATAAGCGCAAGCGAGCGCGATAGCGGGGAACGTGTCCCGCCGCTCCGGCTCCAGGACAAGCGGCGCCGCGGCGCCAAGCTGGGTTACTATTAATTCCTCCTGCGTCCGGGCGGCTGCGATGACCGCGGAGTGCTGCAGACCCGCCCCCTCAATCTGCTGCCATACCCGCTGCAGCATCGATAACCGGATGCGATCGTCTTCCTCGATGGAACGGTTCACTTTAATAAACTGCTTGGAACGGCTGTCATTCGACAGCGGCCATAACCGCTTCCCGCTGCCGCCGGATAACAAAATCAACTTCAACCAATTCTCCTACTTTCATAAAATAATTGATCGTTGACAACATTCTGTGTGTTTTTACATAGATCCATTGAACCATATCCACCTCCACACTTTCTGAACATTTTCAGAATGTAAAAAAAAGCCGCCTTCCGTCCTCATTCGACGTTAGGCGACCCTTGATCTCTCCATATTTTACACATGAAGTAATTTCTTATTTATTTAAGTCACGTTAACTTTAGTAACTGCAACGTCACCCGCTCATCGGCAGCGCCACCCAATGCCCCCTCGTCACCTCGACCAGCTCCGATTCGTCGAGCTGATATTTGTCCGCTTCGGTCTGCTCCTCCATCAGTACCCGTTTTTTGGCCGCTTCGACCTTCGGATCAGGAACCGGAATCGCAGCCAGCAGCGACTTCGTATACGCATGCTGCGGATTCGCATACAGCTCCTCGCTCTCCGCCAGCTCGACGATCTTGCCTCTATACATCACGGCGACCCGGTCGCTAATATGCTTGACCATCGACAGATCATGGGCGATGAACAGATACGTGAGTCCGAGACGCTGCTGCAGCTCTTCCATCAGCTTCACGATCTGCGCCTGAATGGACACATCGAGCGCGGATAGCGGCTCGTCGCATACGATGAACTTCGGCTCGACCGCCAGAGCGCGCGCGATCCCGATGCGCTGACGCTGGCCGCCGGAGAATTCATGCGGATACCGCATCGCATAGGCCGGATCAAGGCCGACCATATCGAGGAGCTCCTCGACCCGCTTCTTCCGTTCCTGCTTGCTTCCCGCCAGCCGGTGGACATCGAGCGCTTCCCCGATAATATCCAATATTTTGAATCTTGGATTCAGTGAAGCATACGGATCCTGAAAAATCATCTGCATATAGCGCCGCATCGTCTTCATCTCTTTGGCGGACATCCGGTTCACGGCCATCCCTTGGTACAAAATATCGCCGCCCGTCGGCTCATGCAGGCGCAGAATGGACCGTCCGGTCGTCGATTTGCCGCAGCCCGATTCGCCGACGACCCCGAGTGTCTCCCCTTCGCGAATATGGAAGCTGATATCATTGACCGCCTTGATGACGTTCCCCTTGCCAAGATCGAAATATTGCTTGAGCGATCTCACCTCCAGCAGCGGACGCGCATCGTCCGCATCCTTCTTCACGACGAGCGGCACAAGCTTCGGCTTCTTCTTCTCGTCCAGACGCGGAAGCGCGCCGAGCAGCTTCTTCGTATACGGATGCTTCGGACTGGCGAAAATCTCCTCCGTCGTCCCTGTCTCGACGACAGCGCCGTCCTTCATGACGACGACCCGATCGCACATCCCGGCGACGACGCCCAGATCATGCGTGATTAAGATGATGGAAGTGCCCAGCTGCTGCTGCATATGCTTCATCACATTCAAGATCTGGGCCTGAATCGTCACGTCGAGCGCCGTCGTGGGCTCATCGGCAATAAGGAGCGCAGGCCGGCACGCGAGCGCAATCGCGATCATGACGCGCTGGCGCATCCCTCCCGAGAATTCATGCGGATACTGATGATAGCGTCTCTCGCTGTTGCGGATGCCGACCAGCTTCAGCATCTCGATCGCCTTCTCCTTCGCGCCGGCGGCAGACAGCTTCTGATGCTTGATCAAGCCTTCTTCGATCTGTCTTCCAATCGTCATCGTCGGATTCAGCGATGTCATCGGATCTTGAAAGATCATGCCCATATCCCGGCCGCGAATGCTCTCCATTTCCTTATCCGTGTAGTTTTCAACATTCTTTCCCAGGAATATGACTTCGCCTTCTCTCATATACGATATTGAAGAAGGAAGCAAGCGCATAATCGAACGAGCCGTCACACTCTTGCCGCTTCCGGACTCCCCGACAATTCCGAGCGTCTCTCCCTGCTTCAGCTCGAAGCTGACATCGCGAACCGCCTGAATCTCCTTGTCCCGAGTCAGAAAAGTTACCGATAAATTGTTGACCTGTAAAATCGTATCCATTTCACTCACCCGCCTGAACGTCCGTTATCAATTCTACTAGAAGTTCGAACACGAACTTGTATAACCGTTGTTGACAAAACCTTAAAATAAAATATACTATATCCATCGGAATTATACAATTTAAAAAAGGAGGCAGCAAGATTCGCTATGGAGAGTACGCAAGCAGCGAGAAATTCCGGTTCAGCGACCCGCATCGGGAACGCATACAATAAAATGCTATTGAATCCCTCCTGCAAATATGCCGTTCTTCTGCTTGGCCTGCCTGTGCATCTCATTGTGTTCATCATCTATCTCATTCGGCGAAGGAACGATACATACGCCTCTGCGAGAGAGAAGATAGAGGGAGAGCTTCTCGCTTCCGGCTACAAGGATCGGCTCCGTGCCGAGATCGAGGATCAGACGCTGCGGAAGCTGGCATTCTTCGGACAGCAGGCGAGCAAGTCAGCGAGCGTACGGGAAATCGAGAGATGGACGGAGGAGGAATTCCGCAAGACGCTGAACGAGCGGACGATTGCGCATCTGGGACAGAACGGCGCGCAGCGAATTACTTACGCGGACACCTTCGCTTCGCTGCTGGGCCAACCGTTTTTCTTCGCCCTGTCGATAATTCTCGGCTTTCCCATGTACTTACTCATGTTGGTGTACAGCAACTCCTACCTGAAATACATTTTCGAGCGTCTCATCATGAGCCTGTTCGTGATCATCGGGGTTGCCGTGCTCGTATTTACGCTGCTGCATCTGTCGCCGCTTCATCCGGCCGCCAATATTCTCGGCGAGACCGCGACCGAGGAGCAGATCGCTTCCTTCAATAAGCTGTACGGGCTGGATCAGCCGTACCTCGTGCAGCTGTGGAACACGATGAAGGGGATTGCGACGTTCGATCTCGGCAAGTCGTTCTCGGGCAACGAGGAAGTGACATCGGCCATCGCCGGCAAGTTCCCGATTACGCTTCAGTTGACCGTCACCTCGCTGCTGCTTGCCGTGATCATCGCCTTGCCGTTCGGAATCATCTCGGCGGCGAGACCGAACTCATTCTTTGATTACACCTTTATTTTTATCGCCTTGATCGGTCTGTCCATACCTAACTTTTGGCAGGGTCTCATCTTCATCTTGAACTTCTCGATCAAGCTGCAATGGCTCCCGGCGACCTACAACCCGCAAAATTGGCTGTCCATGATCATGCCGGTCGTCGTGCTGGGAACGGGCTTGACGGCAGCCGTGGCCCGGATGACCCGTTCATCCACACTGGAAGTCATTCACGAGGATTATATTTTGACGGCCAGGGCCAAAGGGCTGAGCCAGCGCCAGGTGCTGCTCCGGCACGCCGTGACGAACGCTCTCATCCCGGTCATCACCGTCATCGGGCTGCAATTCGGCGGTATGCTGGGAGGAGCCGCCGTAACGGAGAAAGTGTTCAATATTAGCGGAATCGGCAGCTACATCGTGGACAAACAATTCATTCCTGACATTCCGAGCATTATGGGCGGGGTTGTCTACACCGCGATCACCATTTCGCTGGTCAATATGCTGATTGATATTTTGTACGCGTTCTGCGACCCGCGCATCCGTTCGAAGATGAAACAATATTGAAAGGCGCGATCAAAAGCGCCGGTTTTCAGCGCCAAGAAGGTTGCTTGAACTTGAAGGAGGAGCTGCGGAGTGTAGGCCAGACTACATGAGCAGCGGACTTCGAAAGTGAATGCAAGATTCGATGTCGAGTTACTTACCGTATCACTTCCCGATCAAAAGCGGCCCCTTGAAGAACCTTTAAAAGCAGGTGTAACCATGACCAAGTTGACACAACCAAGACAGGAGAGGAAGCGCAAGCTGAGATTGTCTCCGGAATATGCCCAATCGAGCTTCGCCTGGATCGTCTCTGCCGTCCTGTCAGCCGTTCTATTCCTGAACAGCTACGACTGGGCCGCCAAGACGGTGAACCGATATGTGCTGGCCGCTGCCATCATCTACCTGGGCTTCGGCTTCATTCAGTTGATTATCACCGCCATGCTTCGAAGCGATCTGCTCCGGGAAGGGGCGATACGCGCACGGACGCGGGTACTGTCCTATATCCAGCTCCTCAGCGCCCTGACGGGTAATGTATTCGTCGCAGCCTGCGCGTTCCATCTAATCAAGAAGGAGAAGAGCTCAGAGTATACGATCGCCGTCTATATGCTCCTCACCCAGTTCTATGTTATCGCTATATCGGGATTGAATATGTTCAAGCCGTATGTGGCCGATACCTTCCCGCTGGCGATGCTGGCGCTAATCGGGATCGCGCTCTTCCAGTTGGTTGCGCTCATACTCGTGGCCGCCAAGGTGAAGCGGCATTACGCCCCTTCCTGGATGGCAGTTATGGCGGGGGCGCTCATCCTGACCGCGCTGACCGGCAACCTGTTCGCGCTGCTGCTCGGCTGGAACCTGATCGCGAAGATCCGCCGGAACAGCAATCCAGCCGAGGTGAAATGGGAGGAAGTGTGGGAGCGGCTGACGGGGAATATGACGGCGATGTCCGGCCTGTTCTTCATCGTGTTCCTGTTCTCGATTAGCGTCTGCAGCTTCTTCACCTTCGACTACAGCATGGCGGTCGAGAACAACTATGGCGCGATTCTGCAGGCTCCAAGCCTCGCCTACCCATTCGGAACGGACAACTTCGGGCGGTGCCTGTTCTCGCGCATCATTTTCGGGGCCCGCATCTCGCTCATCGTCGGCTTCCTGTCGACGGCGATACCGGTTGTCATTGGCGGAACGCTCGGCGCCATCTCCGGATATTACGGACGGCGGACCGACAACATCATCATGCGGCTGCTTGACATTCTGTACGCGATTCCGGGAATCTTGCTGGCCATTGCCATTATCGCCGCATTCGGCGCCAACACGGTCAATCTCATCCTGGCGCTCAGCATCGGGTCGATCCCGACCTACGCGCGAACGATGCGGGCCAACGTCCTGCAGGTGTCGACCTACGAATACGTCGAGGCGGCGCGGGCATTCGGCTCCAGCCATTCCGCCATCATATTCAAGCATATCGTGCCGAACTCGCTGGCGCCGATGATTGTCAAATCGACGCTCACGATCGGAGGCGCCGTCATCTCGACGAGCAGCTTGAGCTATCTGGGACTCGGCGTAGAACCGCATATCCCCGAGTGGGGCAATATTTTGAAGCTGGGAAGCGCCTATCTTGAATCCCATTCCTATCTCGCGATTTACCCCGGCCTGGCGATTATCGCCTTGGTCCTGTCCTTCAACTTTTTGGGAGACGGATTGCGGGACGCGCTCGATCCGAAGATGGGATAACGATACACATACTTCATACCCAGGAGGAATCATCATGAAGAAAAGATCATTATTCATTGTCATGCTCGCGATCGCCCTCGCGGTGACCGGCTGCACCGTGAACACCAAATCCAACACGGAAAGGCAGAACAAGCCGGCCACGGATGGGGACAGCAAGCCGGCGGCCGAAGGCGCCGTCGATATCGAGCTGCTCGGGATGAGCTCGGGGCAGGACGACATCAACATCATCCGCGATCAGTTGACGAAGAACGGCTTCAATGTGAAGCTCAACCTTCAGCCGGATTACGGCAGCTTCAAGGCCCAGGAGGAGGCCGGCAACTTCGACATCTCGCTCTCCGGCTGGACAACGGTGACAGGCAATCCGGACTATGCGGTCCGTTCCCTGTTCAAATCGGGCGGCGACTACAGCATACTCGCCGATCCGGAGATCGACGAGCTGATCGAGAAGGCCGCTTCCGAGACGCCGGATCAATATGCGGACACCTATAAGCAATTCGAGCAGAAGCTCGTCTTCGATAAAGCCTATATTGCGCCGCTTTACATTTCCGTCAAGAGCCAGGCGTTCAATAAAGAGGTGCTGAACGAGAAGTCGGTGCGGCTGTCCAAGTCCCGATCCTTCGCCTGGGAGGATGTCGACTTCAATGATACGTCCAAGCGGGACACCGATCCGCTGCTGCTGACGCAGACGAACCCGACCTTGACGTCGCTCGATCCGATCAAAGGGAATGACGGCTCGATCAACATGCTCAATACAAATATGTACGTCAGGCTCATCAATCTGACCGATGATGACAAAATCACGGCGGACGGCTCGCTGTCCCGCGCGTACAGCATCGCCGAAGGCAATTCGGAATATTATTTCATCCTGCGCGACGATATCAATTTCGCCACAGTAACCGACAAAAAAGCGGTCGATTCCGGCGAGCGCGTCGGCGCCGACGATGTCATCTTTTCCCTGAACCGCGCCAAGGACAAAAACTCGGTGCCGGATCACCGCACGTACAGCCTTCACGAGCATATCAAAAATGTCGATATCGTCACGGACGTGAACGCCTTGGAGCAAGTGAAGGTATCGGGCGGCAGCGAGACGGTGAAGGAAGCGCTGGAGAAAGGGCTGGATACGAAAATATCCGCTCTCGTAGCGGATAAAAAAGAGGCCAACAATAAAGAAGGCAAATATCAGGTCATCAAGCTGACGACGACGGAGCCTTTCCCTCAAGTGCTCAATTATTTGGCGCATCAGTCGGCGGGCATCGTGTCGAAAAAGCAGGTCGAGAGCATCAATACGTATGATGTCGCCTCCTTCGACGTCAACAAGGATATTCCTTACGGCGATCAAAACACGGTTACCGAAGGCAGCAAATACAACAATACGCTGTATGCAAGCGGACCGTATATTTTGCTGTACAAAAATGATTATGAAGCCAAATTCCAGAAAAACCCGGCCTACATGAAGGGCACCGACCATGAGCCGAACATAGCCAATGTGACGATGCGCTTCATCAAGGATACGGAGAGCGCCCTCGCGGCATTGCGCAGCGGCGAAGTTCATGTCAATTACGGGGTGCCGGACACGAAGTTCGATATCGTGAAGGGTGACAGCAAGCTGAGCCTGCAGACGATCCAGAGCAATGCCGTCTCCTACCTGCTGTTCAATACGAAAAACCGCGACGTCGCAAAAAGCGAGGATCTGCGCAAAGCCGTGCTGTACTCAATTAATCAGGACGAGATTCTGCAATTCTACAATAACAATAAGTACAAAGCGGCTTCGACGGTAAGCCCGATTGTGCAGACCGGCAACGAACTGAAGGCCGATCCGGCCAAGGTGAAGGAATATTTGGACAAATATAAATCCGCCGCGAAATAACGATCACGAAGGTCCCGGGCACTCCATTCGAGAGCCCGGGACCTTGCATGTGCGCCGCGTCATGTCCGCTTCAAGGCGAACCTGTCGTAGAAGCTCGCGCCGTCTATCATCCAGAACCGCTCGGCTTGAGGCACGAGTCCGTAAAAATCGGCATACGACCCTGTCCAGCCGTCAGGCATATACTGCTCGAACGACATCGGCTCGGGGAACTGAGAAAAGAAGGTTCTCTCATCAAAGTTGACATAGATGGTCGGCATGAATTCCAGCACATCGTCCATTGTCGCGCATGCGTCCTCAATGTCAAGAAGCATCTGTCTCAATTCGTCCGCAGACGCCTTGTACTCCTCGATATGGCGCAGGAACTTGCCGGCCGTCGTCTCGTCCAGCACCTCGATGCCGAACCGCTCCTCCATCTCGATGTTCAGGAACCAATACTCCCGCTCCGTGACATACCAGCCCCATCGGCCTTCATGCATGACGCCTACGATCAAGATTTGCGCATACTCCGGAAGCAGCTTCATCCGCATCCTCCTTGTCCGTCCTTCCGCAAGCTTGCTTCTATTGTACAACGGAGAACACATCAAATAAACAAATTCACCCTCGCATCCGCCGCATCTCCCAGATAGGCGGCCACTCCGCCTAATTCGACATCCGCGATGAGCTCCTCCTGCTGCAGGCCGAGCAAATCCATTGTCATTGTGCAGGCCACCAGCTTCACCCCTTGCTCCTGCGCCAGCTCGATAAGCTGAGGCAGCGATAGCGCTTGATGCTTCTTCATCACATGCTTTATCATTTTGGGCCCCATGCCCAAGAAGTTCATTTTAGACAGTCCGAGCTTCTTCGCGCCTCTCGGCATCAGGAATCCGAACGCTCTTTCCAGCCATCCCTTCTTCACCTGCACGGCCTCATCCCGGCGCAGGGCGTTCAACCCCCAGAACGTGAAGAAGATCGTCACTTCATGCTCATAGGCGGCCGCGCCGTTCGCGATGATGAACGCGGCTATTGCCTTGTCCATTTCTCCGCTGAACAACACAATCGTCGTCTTCTGCTGCGCTTGATTCACCCTTCCCCCTCCTTTCCATTACATCGCCAGGCATATGCTACGCCGGGGCGGCTGGCCGGGCATCGCTGTGCCCGTCTCATGACCGGCTACTTTTTCCGCACATAAAATTTGTAGACGCCCTGCTCCTCTTCCTGTCCGACCATCTCATGGTTCGTCTTTTTCACCCATGCCTGGAAATCGTTCAGCGAACCTTTGTCCGTGGAGATGACCGCCATCACTTGTCCGCTTTCCAGCGCCTCCAGCGCTTTCTTCGCTTGCACGATCGGCATCGGACATGCCATTCCGCTCGTATCCACCACAGTCGTTACTTTCATCATTGCCCTTCACTCCAATCGATGTTTTTATGCGTTGCCATGCATCAGGAAGGCGCACCTAGCACGCAATGACCTCATTCTCCCCTATCCGCGGCCTCCCTCGAATAGGCCGGCCCTAGATATCGCCTTGCATAAGCCGGCGGGATCCCTATGCCGGAATACTGCTCCTACTCCACTTCTCCCGCCCAGTCATTCATGCCGCCGGACATATTGTGCAATCGGTCATAGCCGATCGAAGATAAATATTGACAGGCTCTCGTACTCCTGCCGCCCGCTTGGCACACGACAATCCATTCCTGGGCCGGATCGAGCTCGCTTCTCCGCTCAGGTAATTCACTCAGAGGGACATTCACCGCACCCGGGATATGTCCGTCCGCATATTCTTCCGGCTCGCGGACATCCACGCACCGGACCTTAGCCGCGTTCAGCATCTGATTCGCCTCGCTGGGAAGCATTTCCTTCCAAGACATTTCAGCACACCTCCACCTTAATATACATATACCCGTATAGGTATATAGACAGTATAATAAGATCCCTGCGGCTCGTCAAGCGACAGTTGGGCAATACCGTTCTGTTGCGCCTTATTGGCCCACCCATTTCTACGAATGAGCATATGTATTGCCCTGCATTCACGCTCTCCCCACTTGACGCTTGATTTTCGCCGTGGTAAGAAAAATTCAAGCTTCATGCCGGCTCTTCCTGTCTTCTCGCTGCATTCCGGATCGGTTTTGTACAGTTATCCTCTGTCTGATAGGATGGAAGGAGAACATAATCAGGGATAAGGGGGAAGGCGGACGTATGGAGAACGTGCGCAAAATATTGGAGGAGCAACGCATTCCGTTCGACATCATCCGGCATAAGCAGCCCATTCGCACGGCCAAGGAAGGCGCGGAGGCGCTGGGGATCGATATCGGTCAGACTGCGCCTGCGTTGGTGCTCAAGGCAGATGCCGATTATGTGGTGCTGATTATGTCCGGTGCGCGGGGCCGCATCGACTTGGAGGCCGCAGCGCGCATGCTCGGACGCGGCAAGCTATCGCTGGCCTCGCGGCATGAGGTGCGGGAGGCAACGGGGTATGAGGCGGGAACGATTCCGCTTGTCGGCCATACGCTGCCCTGCCTCGTAGACAAGCTGCTGTATCAATACCCCTGCATCTATGGAGGGACGGGTGAACCGGATTCCACCTTGAAGCTGGATCCGAGAGATCTGAGCAAGATGAACCATGTCATTGCCTACTTGGACGCTGATGGCATAGGCTGACACGGGCTGAAGCCGAAATGACGCCGTTCATTATCCGTAGTGCCGTGAAGTCCGACTTGCGCACGCCGAATCGCCCGGTACGGTCTGTACCGGGTTCGTCAGTTCGTCTGGGGCACCCGCAGCAAGCAGAGAAGCTGATGTCGCTGCTCGCCGTTCAAACTTACTTTTTTTGCCGATGCCATTTATCCGCAGCGGAGTTCCGCCAGGCGACCCAGCCAAGAGGCAGATCGGCCAATTCCGCAATCGAGGAGTCGACCTGCATCATTTCTTCCAGCGAAATGATGCGCCCTTCTTCTACAGAGACCGCTTTTCCATCATGGAACTGCCACATGCCGTCCTCTTCGTCATGAGTAACATACACGACCGGATGCCTCCGTTCGAGCACTCTTGATGTGGTCAACACGGCCGTATGTCGATCATCCACGAACGGCCATTTTTTTTGCTCATGCCTAAGTTCACCTTCCAATTATCCTTTTCTTAGAGTATGAATAGAATCCGTGACTGCCTTGTTCCTGTGAGCCTATTAATTCATCCTGTGGACTCCGGCTTGCAGGCCTTCCCTCGTTTCATTTCGATGGCAAACAACGACGAGATGTCGCGTGCAGAATGCCTGCCGTCACCTGAATACCAATGCGCTGACACTCTGTAATCATAAATGCCGCTTGCCATTTTGCCCCGCATCCCAATCACGAAGAGTTCCCCTCCACTTCTTATCTCTACTGAACTTGCTCCAATATATCCATCAATGCCTCGGTAAATCTCGTCTTCTGATCCAGCATCGTGGCATGTCCTGCCTCCGGAATGGAATAGAACTGCTTCCGCGGCGCTTCTATCATGGAGAAGAGATCCCGGGCCAGCGAATAAGGAGTCTGCCAATCCCGTTCCCCATGGATATAAAAGACGGGAACTTGATAAACCAATCCGAGCGCAGATAAATCAAAGAATTCAACCATGTATTTCCAAATATGACACTGTGCTTCTCCCATCGCTTTGGCTTTGAAAAAGATGCTTGTATCCCGGAACGAATAAAACGGGGAACATAAGGCGCTTGCGACCAGTTCGAACGAAGGGCCAGCCGCGAGCTTATATTTGCCCTGGTACTTGCGCAGCTTCATCATGGCCTTGTACCATCCATCCGTGAATTCAGGGAGCGGATATGGCTCCATGCGAAGAAGCGCTTCCGTATCCTTGCGGTTGCCGGCCGCTTGCGCCGCTGCCAGCGCCTTGTCGAAGCCGATGCGTTCATTGTCCAGCATATTGACCACCTGGCCGACACCGATATAGGCCTTCACCGTCTCGGGATAGGCTTGGACGAACAGACTGCCCAACACCGAGCCCCAGGAGTGGCCCATAATGATAATTTTCGATTGGCCGTACTTTTTTTGCAGATACGCCACGACCTGGCGCGTATCCTCAACCATTTGCTCTACAGTCGTTGTCGGCGTAACCTGGACCGGATCGTTGCGGAGGTATGTTTTTCCGCTGCTTCTCTGATCCCAGTGAACGACGGTCACCCGCTTCTCCCACGGCAACTGGAACTCCTGGGCGAAGGGCAGCATCGGTGATCCCGGGCCGCCATGCAGGAACAGCAGGACCGGATTGTCCGTGCTCTCGCCGCGGTGATGCAAATATTGCGGGATGCCGCCAATCGTAACGAACTCCCTGCAATCAATGCCTTTGCCCGTGGAAGAAATTCGGATCCGCTTTGAGTTCCTCTTTTTC
The DNA here is from genome assembly GCF_945605565.1 of Paenibacillus dendritiformis. Classification (NCBI taxonomy): domain Bacteria; kingdom Bacillati; phylum Bacillota; class Bacilli; order Caryophanales; family Paenibacillaceae; genus Paenibacillus; species Paenibacillus dendritiformis. The sequence continues at coordinate 4,462,022 of NZ_OX216966.1, forward strand.
TTCCATGTAACATATCCCGCCAATCCGGCAATCAACGCCGCCACTCCGCCTATAACTATCCATACAATCCACATATGTGCCTCCTTCTTACCTGCCTGACATCAAATCGAAGCTGCGTCAGTCTTCCTCAAGACTCATTTCAGACGGGCAGATGAATTCCTCTTGCTATAGGGAAATATTTACCTGCCAATTTTGACGCTGGAATGGAAAGCTATCCCTTCGGCAGGCTGTTGTCGGGTGATGCTGTTGTGCTTGCCCCTATGCTGCATCCAACTGCCATCTGTCCGCAAACAGACCATTGACAGCACCTGCGGCATTGTAATATGATGGATGACAAATTCAAAGCGATGATCTGGAGCAGTAGCGTGAAGCTGGAGCCGACAGAGAGCTATCCCTTGGCTGGAAGGATGGCGGCTGCAATTACGTGAACGACACCAGAGAGCGCCGCCTGAACGCTGATGCCAGTAGGAGCGGACGGTCTCCCGCCGTTACAGGGGAAGAGTGATCGCCTTGTGCGATAATTAGGGTGGTACCGCGTGAATCAGACCTCGTCCCTTTTCGGGACGGGGTTTTTTTGTATTTCGGGAAAGGGGGTGATCACATGGACGACGGCGACGATGATGATGACAACAACAATATCTTCAACTCACGGAACAATCGAATAAGGAGGATGTTACGATGTCTATTAACAAGGAATCCGAAGTCCGTGTGCTTTGCTCCACGGTATCCCGTTGCGAAGGACGGCAAGTTATCATACAAGGATGGGTGCACGGCGTGCGTCATCTGGGTCAGGTTGCCTTCGTGGATGTCCGCGACCGCAGCGGCATCGTTCAATGTGTGCTAGAGGGAGAATGGCTTGACCTGTCCTTGACGCTGGAATCGGTCGTTGCCGTCCATGGCCGGGCCGTACCGGCAGCGAAGGCGGCGACCGGCATCGAAATCCATGCCGATCGGGTGGAAGTGCTGAATCGGGCCGCGTCCCCGCTTCCGTTCGATCTGAACAAGAAGCATTTGAAGGTCAGACTGGATACGATGCTGGATCATCGCGTGCTGTCCCTGCGGCATAGAAAGGCTCATTCGATTTTTACGATTCAATCCGCCCTTGCAGGCGCCTTCCGGGATTACTTGACCCTGCACGGCTTTACCCAGATTTTCACACCCAAAATCGTAGCCTCCGGCACGGAGGGCGGTTCCAATCTGTTCCCGATCAATTACTTCGAGCATACCGCCTATCTCGCCCAATCTCCCCAGTTCTACAAGCAAATGATGGTGGGCGCCGGGTATGAGCGGGTCTTCGAGATAGGGCCGGTCTACCGGGCCGAGGAGCATAATACGTCCCGTCACTTGAACGAGTATATTTCGCTGGATGCCGAAGTCGGATTTATTCGGTCCGAGGAAGAGCTGATGGACCTGGAGCAGGAACTGCTGAAGCATATGTTCGATACCGTCGCCCGCCAGTGTGAAAATGAGTTCAACCTGCTCGAAGTCGAACCTCTTGCGCTGACGGCGGACATTCCGCGCATGACCGTTGCCGAAGCCCATCGCATTTTGGAACGGAAATACGGCAAGCTCTCGCCCAAAGGCGATCTCGATCCGGAAGGGGAACGCCTCCTCTGCCAATACGTTGCGGAGAACAACCGGCCGGGCTTTGTCTTCCTGACCCGCTACCCGCGGGAGATTCGTCCGTTGTACGCGATGCCGGCCGCGGATGAAGCGGCATTGACGGCATCCTTCGACTTGCTGATGGGCGGTCTGGAGATTACGACCGGCGGCCAGCGGATTCATGAGCTGGATCAGCTCGTCGCCTCGATCCGGAGCCGTGGCCTGAACCCGGAACATTTCGACAGCTATTTGGAGCTGTTCCGGTACGGTATGCCGCCGCATGGCGGGTTCGCCATCGGGCTGGAGCGGCTGACTTCAAGACTGCTCGGCCTCGGCAATGTGCGGGAAGCCTCCGCCTTCCCGCGCGATCGCAACCGGCTGACGCCGTAATGCAGAATGGACAAAGGGTTTCCGTTGCGGAAGCCCTTTGCCCGCTTAAGCCGCCGCAGCGGGACTTCGGAACGGGGCGTCTCGAAGCGATGGCTGGCTTCCATCGGTTAGAACGCAGGCCGCTCCCCCTCTCAAGGAGTGGGTGGCAATCATGCAGCCTGGGCGCTCGATATGCCATATTCGCAGTCACCGCCTTACCGCCAAGACGGAGCCGCGAACTTGCCGAATCCGTTCGAAGTTCCTGTAGTCGGCCCTCTCCGTCCCCCGCTACTCGCGCGCTTCCTCGCGTAGCGGCTTGATATGCGCCGGAATGGCGGCATGCCGCGTCTCAATGAACCGGGCCTGAAATGCTCCCCGGTAGGAAAACACGGGCCCAATCAGCGGATTCGTCACCTCCACCGAGATCCGGTACAGTTGATCATCCTCGTCATACCATTCGCATACATCGGCCGTACCGGTGAACCGGCGCGGGAAGCGGAACTGCAGCCCGCCTTCATAGAAACGCTGATCGCCCGAGCGGATGCGCAGCCCGCCATTCGCATCCGCAGACAAGGCCAGATCGACCGCCAAATGCTGCTTGTTCCCCAAATAATCGACCACGCCGTCCCGCTCGCGGCTGAATATCATCGTCGCGTCGAAGCGGCGCGTCCGGTGCGGGAACCGGAAGCTTCGAATCCAGGAGACCGTCTCCCGCCCGTACCGATCCCGGTACGCATAATTTTCGATCGTGAACGGGACCTGGCAGCCCGCCTGCGGGAACATAATGTGCCGGAACGTGCCGATATGGAGCGGAACAGCGGCCCATCGCGAATACCATATTTGCTCCATTACGCCTTGGCCGATCGAGGCGATCCCGTCTCGGCTGGAGAAGCCGAAGCGCTCCCGGATGCGCGGATGAAGCTTGGCGAACTCGGGACCGAGCGCCCGTTCATAGATCGACGCCGTCATGTGCCTTCCCTCCCTTCGCGGCCTGGGTCGGCGTGCGTGCGCATCGGCTCGCCTGCGGCAGATCACGGCCGGAGACCGAAGCGATAATGCCGAGTCCGATCATGGCCGTGCTGAGCGTCACCGGATTGAATGGCGCCTTCAGCAATTCCGGGCTGCCGGCGAGCGCAGCGCAGGCGAGCAGCAGCACCAGGACGGCCTGCCCGCGCCACATCCATGTCTTCCGATGACATGCGGTCGTCATCAGGCCGATCCCGATCTCGGCGAAGCCGAGCAGAGTGAGCGCCGGCCTCTCCCATCCCGGGAACAGGCCGGAAGCCTGCAGCAGCGCCAGCTCGCCGGCTTCGGGATACAGCAGCTTCGGCACCAGCCCCTGCCAGCACCAGAGAAGCGTCAGCAGCAGGACGCTGGCATAATGAATAGCGGCCCGCCCGATACTCGCGGCAGGCGGAATGCCGCGCTCCAGCCAGATCCGGAGTGCGTCGAAGCTCCAGGCGGTGGCCCAGCCGAACAGCGGCCGGAATACCGTTCGGTCGAACCACCTGCCCAGGCGGCCGAGTCTCGTCTCGTAATCATACTGCGTCTCGAAGGAGATCTTTTCCCCTAGCGGAGTATATATCCAATAGCCCCTGCCCTTGCAAATGAGCGACAACGCCTGATCGGAGCCGAAGAGGAGGGTGGACATCCTTCTCCCGTCCTCCAGCCGGCGGGCCTTCGTCAATCCCGTCCCTGCAATCGCAAGGCCGAATCCGATCCGCGTCTCATAGCGGAACCGCTGCGGCTGCTCCTCCTGCTCGCGCGGCAAATACGTAATCCGGCTAAAACGCAAATCCCACTGCTCATGCAGCTCCGGCGTCTGCGTATATGCCCATAGCGTGTCCATGTCCGTACGGATCTCAAGCTTCACGTAGATCGGCTTCCTTCGCATCGCGCGCCAACCTCCTCTACGGTCTCGATCCACCGGTCCATCATCTCCGGCACAGACAGCAGACAGGCTCCCCGTCTGCCGAACCACCGGTAGCGCCGCGCGGCGATAAAGTCATACGCCCAATCCCGAACAGGAGCCGGCACGGCGATGCATCCATACAACAGCCGCCACAGTCCCCCTACCTCGCGGCAGACGCGCAGCGCCGCCTCCGACTTCGTATAGCAGGCAGCACCCTGCACCATGACGAAGCTGTCCGGCAGACGGCCGGACCTGCCCGCGCGTTCCAGCACATACCGCCCCGCTTCGGATTGAAGCGCAGCGAACCGGAATCGTCTCTTCGCATCCCGCTTGATCATGAAGCGGGTCAGGCTGTGGCAGAGCAAGCACTCTCCGTCCATCAGCAACAGAACCGGTTGCCTCGAATTGCTCAGCCTGCTTGTCATGCGCATCCCTCCCTTTCCCCTCTAATTGTAGCGAGGGAGGGGCCGCTCCGATAAGTTCCAACTAGGATAGAACCAAATGACAATAGGGTACTACGCAACGTAGTACCCTGAGTCTCGAGTCATATTCATATGAATTGATGAAGCTTGCGCCTGACTTCCGGGCTAATCTCGGTCTCCAAGGAACAGCCCTTTCCGCCTTATTTTCTTGACGGCCTCTTTGCTGCTGCGCACGCCGAGCTTCTTCAATATTTTATTCACCTGATTCTTCAAGGTGCTCTCGGCTTTGTACAGCTTTTGCTCGATCTGCGGGTGCGTATAGCCCGCCTCGATCAGATCGAACACTTCCCGCTCCGCGGCGGTCAGCCTCTTCAACTGTTCATCACGCTTCAGTCGGGCGTAATCCTTCAGCAGCGCCTCCATCGGCCCGGGATGACGGTGCGCGCTGCGGATCGCATGCGGGAGCGCTTCGAAGTTGATCTTCTCGATATAATTGACCGCCCCCGCCGTGAAGGACTGCGTCATAACGCGTTCATCAGCGACAGAGGTCAGCATAATAATCTTGGCCTCACTGATCTCATGAATCTCTACCGCGGCATAAACGCCCTCGAGCGGCTTATCGCCGAGCTGGATATCCATGAGCACGACATCGCAGGCCAGCGTCCGGGCGAGCCGTATGCCTTCTTCGGCCCCCGTGGCGGCCCCGATGACGAGGATGTCCTCTTCCTGATTAAGGTATGAGGTCATCGCTTTAATCCAATCGGGATCATCCTCGACCAGAAGCACCTTAATCGGATTCATGACGGTTCCCTCCATTCCTGCTGATGGTTGCGCGGCGCGGAAATTGCAGCGTTACGCAAGTGCCTTCGCCTTCCTTGCTCGCGATATGTACGTCTCCCCCGCTTTTCTGCATCACATTGTACACATAGGACAGACCGAGACCGAAATTGTACCTATGCCCCTTCGTGCTGTAAAACGGTTCGAAGCCGCGCGCTAGCTGCTCCCGGTTCATACCTGTCCCGGTATCCTGAACCGACAAGCGCACCCCTTGCGGACTGTCCTCGATCTTGATGCGTATGGCTCCGCCGTCCGGCATCGCCTCAACAGCGTTCCGCAGCAGATTCCCAAGCGCCTCTGTCATATGAACGGCATCGCAGAGAACGAGGGGACGGCAGGCATAGTCCGTATCGGCCGCGATATGGCGGCTTGCGAACAGCAGCTCATGCTCTGCCAAGCTTGTTTCGGCAAGCCGATCGAGCCGGCAGGGCTCCTCCCGCAGTACGACATCCTTCATCTGGCTGTGGATCCGTGTCACCATTGCCAGCATATGCTCCGCTGCGCGGGAGATAATCTCCAGATGCTGGCGCGACGGCTCGTCCTCTTCCGGGAGCGCGCGCCTCAAGCTTTCCGAACTGATGGCGATCTTGCCGATTTCATTCTTGATCGTATGATTCAGCAGAGCCGTTCCCGAGCTGACCGCTTGCATCGTGCTCTCCAGCGGGTCCCGCTCGAAGCGCAGCCTGACGCTCAGCACGCCGTACAGAAAGGAACAGAGCAGCCCCAACGCCAACGAATAGATGATAAACACCGAGATATAACGAAAAAAATCAATCTCCAGCCCAATCGCATTCGCCACATTGATGAACGCCAGTACCGCCAATATCGTCGGTACGACAATGAGCGTCACGATCAAGCGGCTGCGCTTTTTCCTCCGATCCGTCTCCTTCCACAAGGAAGCAACAAGCCAATAGCAGGACAGCAAATAATAGGGCCCGGTCCAGACAAGAAGCAGACGGAAGTCCAGTGCCAGCACCGGATGGAAAGGCGTGACTGCCAGCATCACCGCGACGGGCAGCAGAAGCAGCCATTTCATCATCCGGCGCGTCCTGGCCTGCGGGAATCGCTCCGCGTACACCATGCTGAACACGAGCACTCCGTAAGGGGTCAGCGTCTGATTCAGGAACTGCAGCGCACCGGACCAGCCGGGAAGTCCGTTCTCCGCCAGTATTTCCGCCAGCCCGCCGATGGACGCGCTAATCAGGAAGACAGCGGCCCAGCGATTCGTCTCGCTGCGGGGATGATTCCCTAAGAGGATGATCGCCGCCGTCAGCAGCGACAAAAAATAATGCAGCATAGCATCCCGTCCCGTAAACTTCTGTTCGAGCATGCACCGGACAAGCTTCGGCCGATCGACAATTACAATGATTAAGGCGCTGTTCCGAAAATGCTCTTATAAATCGATACGATCTCCTTCAATACGTCCAACGAATCTATTGTATTGCCCACTTGCAAGGCATGATTCCCGTTAGGGACCGGAACGATCCGCATCTGCTCCAATCCGGCAATCGCCTGCACGCTCTCGCTGCTGAAAACCGTATCTGCGGTCCCATATATTACGGCTCCGCTGGAGCGCTGGATATACGGAACCGTATCATCCAGCGGCGTAAGATAGATGTGCCGGATCGCATCGCTGTTGATACGCTCGGCCACTTGACCGGCAATGATGGTGCCCAAGCTTTTGCTGACGAAGATGAGTCGATCATAATTGCCGCGGAGGTGGTCGATCGCCGCCTGCGCTTCCGCCACGACAATAGGGAGCTGATCCAATGTCAGGTCAGTTCGCGCGCTCTGATAGCCGTATTCCAGCAGCAATACGTCCAGCTTATTCTCCAAGGCGCTGCTGCAGGCGTAATGCAATAACGGCATCTCGCAGGAATACTGCATGCCCGGGAAGCCGACCACCAGCGTATCCGAATCATTTCTGAAAAACTTATGCCTCGCTTCTCTGCCCCATTCCGACGGACAAGTGACAAAGCTCATGTTCATCTCCATTCCCCCTCTGCTTGCTAAGTAAAATATTGCACAACCGTGCCTTGTCCCTGCGCTGCTTCGACCACGGCATATGCCCCGTTAATGAATGTCATCTGCGGCGGAACATGTCCGCAATCGATATCATACACAACGGGAATGTGAAGCTCCTCGGACAGCTCGCGGTACACATCTTCCGCCGTATAGTTGTCGACCGGATGATTGGCGGCGCTTCGGCCGAACAGGATGCCGGAACAGTGATCGAACCAGCCGGCCAACTTCATGTGAATGAGCGAACGGCGCAGATCCGCCGCTGACAGCTCGCAGTTTTCCAAATACCAAATGACCGGTTCGCCGCTCGCATACTGATTTCTGAAGCGATGGACATCGCCATATGGTGTTCCGATCAGATGCCGTATAACATCGATGCAGCCGCCGAGCAAGCGGCCTTCCATTTTTTCTTCCCGGTTCGAGACGGTTCTCCAAGCCGTGGACTCGGTCAAATGAAACACGCATGGCGTCGGGTTGGCATGATCCCACTTTGCCTGATAAGCGGCAGAAGACTGCTGGCGGACGGAGGCTCCGGCCGGCGTCGATAAGACCGACTTCCACATGGCCGTCGTGTCGTCGGAATATTCACCCCGCATGTCTGCCAGATTGGGACCATGCGCCGTCGCGATCCCGGTTCGCAGCGTCAGGGCCAGCAGCAGCACGCTCGTATCCGAGTAGCCGAGCACCCATTTGGCCTTCGCCTGGTCATAATCAATCTGATCCACGATCTCAATGAGCAGTTCGCCGCCCCAAGGCGGAATGATGATGCCGATCTCGTCGTCCTGCATCATCCGGTTGAACTCCTCGGCCCGCTGCCGGGCAGGGGCCGACTTGGCTTTGTCCTGGGTCCATACGGTATCTCCCCATACGACCCGGTAGCCTTGCTTCTCCATGCGGGCCTGCGCTTGATGAAGGAGCTCATGCAGTGCTGCCGGCACGCCCGAAGATGGCGCCGTTACGCCAATCGTGCTAGTGTCCCTTAATGACGGATATGTAATCATTCCATTTCCCCCTGTCTATATGGTCTTGAACATGAGGCCCTGTTCCCGCTTGACTGCGAAAGAGTTTAGTTTGTTTCGAATCTGTTATTGCAAGCGACGCGGCGTCATTTTGTATCATAAGCTGTGATTGGAAAATTGAGGAGTGGATGAAGATGAAGAAATTATACGCCATTGCGCTCGTCTTGGCCATACTGGGATTAGCCGGATGCGGACATCGAAATGGAGAAGAAGGGGATCGGCATGCCGCCGATCTCGAAGGCATCGAAGTGATTCAGATTGATCACGGGAGCACGACTCTGCATCTGGAGTCTGCGGATATCGATTCGCTGGAGGCGTCGCTGCTGCGTTACGACAACGGTCCGGGCATCATCCTCAACAAAGGAAAGCACAGCCTGTCGATCGGACTCCAGAGCAGCTTCTTCCGCATTTTCAACCTCGGCATGATGCCGCAGCTTAAGGTTCGCATTCCGAACGGCTATGGCGGCCAAATTATTATCCAGGGAACATCGGGCAGCGTCCACGCCAGCAGCTTGGATACCGAGGATCTCCGGATTACCGGCAAAAGCGGGAGCATCACGCTTGATTTTGCGGATTTCCACAGCAATGTCAGCGTGTCGACCGCGAGCGGCCATGTGAAGCTGGATGTGAATTCCCCGGATCCTGACCTCCGTCTCAAGCTGCGTTCAGGCAGCGGAAGCCATTCTGTCGCGATCCCGCTCCAGGAGCACCGGCAGAGCAAGGGCAGGACCGAGGGAACCGCGGGAAGCGGGGCTCATGAGATAAGCATTAAGACGGGTTCAGGCCATATTTCCGTCCAATAAATGAAGCGAAGCCCTTCCGCGCATACGATGACTCGCGCCTTCCTTCTCCGAGTCCTTGCAAAGAAGGGCTTCTTTATACCGTTATTTCTCATGCTCCAACAACTTCTTCAGCTTGCGCTCGTTAATCCCGCCCTGCATGAATTGGAATCGCATCCCGCTTAACCGCTGTGCACGGTCGATGATCTGCCCCAGATGGTATCCGGTATGCTCTACCAAGTGATAGACGTCCGCCATATCCAGCCGCTCCACATCGTGTTCAGCCGCCAGATGCCGGGATATTAGCCGCTTCCACTCGCCGAACGTCTTCGCCGCCCGGCTCCTCAGTTCAGTCACGTCGATGCCCTCATCCGGAAAATAGCTCTCTATGCCGCCAGCTGCTATAGGGCCAAGATACGAATACCGATCAATATGGCGCCGGATATGCTCGCCAATATGAAGCACGATGCCGCCAATGGAATTGGAATGCCCGGATTCCTTAAGCCATACGTCTTCGGTGCTTAGCGAACGCAGAACCGCATCCAGCTTCGGTGCGTAATGATCGCACATGCGATGCAGTGATATGCGAATGAAGTTGCGATGGGCATCCTCCATCGAAACCCCTCCTATCGAGATATTCAGAGTATTTGCGTTCCCTTATGCTCTCATTGCAAATCCGCTATCGAAGGAATCGTGCATCGAATTCAGCAGGTATCCAGGTGAAGCCGATCCAGATTGCTGCGAAAATAATTGAATCCGGAATATACCGTCATGCCGACCGCTGCGGCCATCACGCCGTAATCGATCAAGCCGTGAAGCTGTGAAGGCAGCGGCATTCGGCTGTTCACCATGACGATAACGACAGCGGCAACCTGCAGCACCAGCTTCCATTTGCCGTACCGGTCTGCAGCGAGAGCAATGCCTTGCGCCGAAGCGACAATGCGAAGCCCGGTCACGATGATCTCCCTGCCAATGATGATGACCGCCATCCAGGATGGAATCAGATGATGCTGCACGAGCATTATGAGCGCGGCCGAGATGAGCAGCTTATCTGCCAGCGGATCCAGCAGCTTGCCGAGATTCGTAATCTGATTGTATTTACGCGCCACATACCCGTCCAATTTGTCCGTCGCCGAAGCCAGCACGAATAGCAGCACAGCCACCTCGGCGCCATGCTCATTAGCGAAGCGGAGCATAGGGGCTTCAGCAACCATCCAATCCGGGTAAGTCTGATAGAACAGCAGAAATAGCGGAATCAAACCTATTCTTGCCAGCGTAATACGATTGGCCAGATTCATGGCGCTCCCCTCGCCTTTCCCTACATGGATTCGCGCAATCTGCGCAGTGCCATCCTATTTTCACCGGATAACTCCCAACAATTTTTGTTCAATATCGAATTGTTCAGGGTCGCTTTTGATATACACGATGCGTATATTGCTGACGCCAATCTTCATTGGAGGACTCATCATCTCGATCTCATTCAGCGCATTATGCAAATCCGGGGCAGCCTTGTTCGCGGCCCGATCATCTTCATACTCAAAGAGATAGACCACATCATCGCTGTCTACTATGCGAAAAGCCTCTTGGTTGACGGCCCCCTTCGATATCAACGGATCGGGAAGGTCAATCGGCTGCAAGGACAATCCTTCCGCATCCATGTTGTTCTTGACCTGCTCGATCGTATGATAAGGTACGGCGCGCTCCTGGACGCTGCAGCCTGATAGCTGGATCAGAAGGAGACCGGCCCCGACGATATAACCTAAAGTTCTCATCGCTTCTCCTTCCTCTTCACTTTGTTCATTCTACCCGTTCCCCGCACTAAGAAATTGTACAAGTCCGATCAAGAACATCAAGCCAAAAATCCCGACAATGATCCAGAGCGCGTAATAGCTTCCTCTCCTCGGCCGTTGCTTCAGTTGGGCTTCCACATCCGTAAGCCTCCGCTTTAGTTCTTCGATTTCCTTATCCACGTTCATCGTTGTTCCTCCTCTCCTTTGACTCCGCCAATTCCCGCAAGCCTTGCCGCAATGTCTCGATGCCCTTCAGCACATGCTGGCGGTTCGCTTCGTCATTCCGCTCATCTCTCGCATGCCGCAATACGGGACGCAGCGATTCGACCGAACGCCCGAAGGCCTGCATCCATTCATAGCGCGGCACCATCCATAAATGGAAATGATGCGTCGTATCCTCATTGTAGAAATAGTAGACCGATTGAATCTGCATCTGTTGCCGCTGCACCGTCCGTATGTTGTGGACGAAAGTGATGTAATCCGACCGCTCTTCCGCCGTCATCTCGTCCAGGCCGTAGAAATGCCTTTTGGCGGCGACGATGACGAGCCCCGGTATCGGATAAGCGACATCTTGATGCGCATGGAAATGCTCGGTCTCCGCAATCGTTCCCCCATGAGGTTGGATCTGTCCGTTCGTGAGGGCGCAGCTTAAGCATTCCGCCTCAATCGTGCGGCCGTCGGCCAATGTAATCGCTCTTCCTATGACACCATCTCCCCATCCTGTTCCAGTTCCTGCAGATCAATTCATCCAGATCAAGCTGTAATGGTAAATACGTCCAAATGGCTAAATCGGTTCCAATCTTCTTCCATCATAACTAAAAAACGCCTCGCCTGTCAGCATATTCGCGTCTCGCTCCACACTGCCTGCGACTCAGGGCGAACCTCCCGCTTCTGAGCATTGCACCACTCTCCCATTCCGTCAGGGCTCTGGTGCTTCCGCTCTTTGTGTCACTCTCCCTTCGAATCAGGCTACCTCCTTGACCATCCGTCCTGAGCATATTTGCATCTTTGTTCACCACAAAAACAAGTGCCCTTCAATGGCTCAACTCTACATCTGATTCATCGATACCTGACTGTTCCGCTCTTTCCTGATTCACGGGGAGATTGCTTATAAGAACCTCCAAGCACCCGGCCTCCTGACGTACGGGGAGATTGCTTATAAGGAACTGTTAAGCACCGGACGTCCTGATTCACGGTGAGCGTGATCGTAAGAGAATCCGGACAGATTCCCTGACTCAAGGGGAGATTCGATATAAGACAAGCTGCCCCTATTAATTCCCCATCGGAAGATGCACTCCACTCGGAGCAAACGCATAAAGACCCCGAACAACGGTTATCCGTTATTCAGGGCCTGTTTTGATCAAATCATTTTATTGCTTGCATGGGCGACCGGTTACGCCTCCAGCCATTTTCTCTGGAGCCGGGCGATCGCTTCGTATTCTTCCTCCAGCTTGCGGAAGATGGAGATATAAATCGGCAGCAATTCATGATATATGGCGGCATTCTCAGGGATGGGCTGATGCTTGTGCGTGGACCCGACCATGCCGGACACCACCCCCAAGGAATCAGCCCTTCCGGTCGCATATAAGCCGAGCACGACAGCGCCGAGACAAGAGCTCTCGAAGCTCTCGGGCACGACGACCTCCTGATCGAATATATCCGCCATCATCTGCCGCCACAGGGCCGAGCGGGCGAAGCCGCCGGTCGCATGGATTTTGCGCGGACGTCCCATCTGCTCCTCCATCGCCAGCAGCACCGTATACAAATTGAAAATAACGCCTTCGAGTACAGCCCGGATCATATGCTCCTTCCGGTGATGCATCGTCAAGCCGAAGAAGGAGCCGCGCGCATTCGGGTTCCAGAGCGGCGCCCGCTCTCCGGTCAGATACGGATGGAAGAGCAATCCGTCTGCCCCCGGTCTTACTTGCTCTGCTATCTTCGTCAGCAGATCATAGGAATCAATGCCAAGCCGCTTCGCTGCCTCGACCTCCGAAGCCGCCAACTCATCCCGTACCCAGCGGAACAGCATCCCGCCGTTATTGACCGGGCCGCCGATAACCCAATGCTTGTCCGTCAGGGCGTAACAAAAAATTCTTCCCTTCGGATCGGTTACCGGATGATCGACGACCGTGCGAATCGCGCCGCTCGTGCCGATCGTCGCTGCGACGACGCCCGGCTCAATCGCATTGACCCCCAGATTGGAGAGAACGCCGTCACTTGCTCCCACGATCCCGGGCGTAGAGGCGGCGATTCCCATTGCATCTGCATAGGCCGCATTCATATTCGTCAACTGGTAGGTTGTCGGCACGAGCGTCGACAGCTTCGCCGGAGAGATGCCGGCAAGCTGCAGCGCCTCTTCATCCCAGTCCAGCTGTGCCAGGTTCAGCATGCCGGTAGCCGAAGCAATCGAATAGTCGACCACATATTCGCCGAACAGCTTGGCGATAACATACTCTTTGATAGAGATGAATTTATACGTTTTGTCGAACAGCTCCGGCTCTTCATGACGCATCCACATCAGCTTCGTAAGCGGAGACATCGGATGAATCGGAGTTCCCGTGCGCAAGTACAAGTCATGTCCGACCTGTTCCCGCTTCAGCCGCGCGGCATATTCGCCGCTCCGGTTATCCGCCCAGGTAATGCAGGGCGTAAGCGGTCTGCCTTCGGCATCGACAGCGATCACGCTGTGCATCGCCGAACTGAAGGAGAGGAACAGAATGTCGTCCGATCCGGCTTCGCTCTCCGACATAGCCTGGCGGACGGAACGGAGGACCGCCTGGAAGATTCGCTCGGAATCCTGCTCGGCGATCGTCGAATTCGGCGTGTACAGGGGGTATTCCTCGCTTCCCCTGGCGACCGCTTGGCCGTTCTCCTCGAACAAGACCGCCTTGGTGCTCGTCGTCCCCATATCGATGCCGATCATGTACTTTTTACTGCTCATAGGTACTACCTTCTTTCCCGTCATTCTCCTGCTCTTATACCACTGTACTGAGGAGGAGTATAAAAATCAATCCGACCACCGACAGCACGGTCTCCATCACGGTCCACGACTTCAATGTCTGTGGTACGGACATATTGAAGAACTCCTTCACCATCCAGAAGCCGGCGTCATTCACATGGGAGAGCACAATCGAGCCCGCCCCGGTCGCCAGCACGACCAGTTCCACGTTCACGCCCGGATTCAGCGCCAGCACTGGCGCGACGATGCCGGCCGCCGTCGTCATGGCGACGGTCGCCGACCCGGTAGCGACGCGGATAAGCGCGGCTACGAACCAGGCGAACAAAATGATATTGATGTTGGCCTGAGTGGCCATGGCAGCGATTGCATCCCCAACGCCGCTATTAATCAGCACTTGCTTGAAGGCCCCGCCCCCGCCGATGATCAGAATGATGGTCGCCGTCGGCGCCAGACATTCGCTCGTGAAGCGGGAGATATCCTCCTTCTTGAAGCCTCTGGCGAAGCCAAGCGAGAAGAACGAGAATACGACCGAGATCAGCAAGGCGATAATCTCATGGCCAATGAACTCGCAGAATACGGTCCAGCCGCTAACCCCTTCCGGATCGACAATATTCGCAATCGACCCGATCAGCATCAGAATAACCGGCAGCAGAATGGTGAAGAGCGTGATGCCGAAGCCAGGCAGCTGGCGCTCGTTCTTCAGCGCGAACTGCTCGGCCAGCTTTGCCGGCGGCTCGACTTGGATACGCTTACCGATGTATTTGCCAAATACAGGGCCCGCAATGATCGCCGTCGGCAATCCAATTAACAGCGAGTACAGAATTGTCTTTCCGAGATCGGCCTGATAGGCATCAATCGCGATCATCGGCGCGGGATGCGGCGGAACAAGCCCATGCACGGTGGACAGGCCGGCCAGAATCGGAATCCCGATTTGCAGAAGCGACATTTTCGTTTTGCGTGCGACAGTGAACACGATAGGAATCAACAGAATGACCCCGACTTCGAAGAATACGGGGATCCCGACAATAAATCCGACGACCATCATCGCCCAGTGGACACGCTTCTCACCGAACTTGTCAACCAGCGTAGACGCAATCTGTTCCGCGCCCCCGGATTCCGCCATCATTTTGCCGAGCATCGTCCCGAGCGCGATAACGATCGCAATCGTGCCCAGCGTTCCGCCCAAGCCGCTCGTGATGGACTTTACGACTTCAAGCGGCTGCATGCCAGTCAGCAGACCGAGCAGCAGCGAAGACAGAAGCAGGGTGACAAACGGATTCCATTTGAATTTGGCAATGAACACAATAAGAAACACGATCGCAACCAGTGTCCATAGCAGCAGGGTTACATTGTGGCTTAATCCGAATATCGTACTCATGTTGCAGAACCCTCCCTTAAACCATACCTAACCTTGTTAACATGCCCCAAATCATGATGTATACTTGTCGACAACTTTGGCGGACAGAAGCCCGATATCGGCTTCCCTGATCCCCCTATTGCGGCAAGCTAATATGAAGCGTCCGGCGCGAATCCGCGAAATAGGCTTGAACCACCTGCTGTATTTTGTTCGAGTCTTTGGATTCCAGGCCCCGCACAATGGTCCGATGCTTCTCGATGACGGTACGCAGCTTATCCTCTCCCTCAGAGAAGATTTCCTCCGTCGTAATCAGCAGGACTGTCATCACAATTTGGCGGATGCTTGTCCACAGATGCATAATGCGGTTATGCTCCGCCGCCGCGATAATCGCTTCGTGAAAAGACAAATCCTGAAAAGCGAAATCGGTGACATCACGATACTTCACAGCCAGCTCCATCTTATCGATGATCTGATTCAGCTTCACGATAAGCCGCTCCTGATCCGCACGGGCCAGCCTCTGCTGTACGAAGCTCTCGATCAGGAACCGGACATCATACAGCTCCTCGACATCCTTCATGCTGAGGCCGAGCACGACCGCGCCCATCCGTTCCAGCCGGATAAGACCTTCGTTAGATAACGTTTTCAACGCTTCGCGGACCGGCGATCGGCTCGTACCGAAGTCGGCAGCGACTCGGTTCTCCGAGATGATCTCGCCGGGCTTTACCGTTCCATTTATAATGTGCAAACGCAGCTCGCAGGCGATCGACTCCCCAAGGGAAGCGCCCTGCAGCCATTCTTGTGGATATTGCATCGAGCTCCAACTCTCCTAATGAAATAAATAATGTCCCCATGAACTAAACAGATACTTCAAATTCTATCATACATTCACCGGGATATTCCATTAGGTTGATGCTCGCGCAGGCTTGTTCAGCCTTTTTTCTCCACCTGATGCCCGCCGAATTCATTTCTCAGTGCAGCGACCACCTTGCCGTGGAACGTATCCGACTCCAGCGAACGGTATCTCATGAAGAGAGACATCGCGATGACCGGCGCGCTTGCCTGCAGATCCAATGCCGTCTCCACCGTCCATTTGCCTTCGCCCGAGCTCTGCATCACGCCGCGGATGCCTTCAAGACGAGGATCCTTCGCGAATGCATTCTGCGTCAAGTCCATCAGCCAGCTGCGGATGACCGATCCGTTCGACCATACGCGGGCGACCGATTCATAGTCGAATTCATAATCGCTCTTATCCAACAGTTCGAACCCTTCAGCGATCGATTGCATCATCCCGTACTCAATACCATTGTGGACCATTTTCAGGAAATGACCGCTGCCGCTCTTACCCGCATACAAATAGCCTTGTTCGACCGCGATATCCCGAAATAGCGGCTCCAGCAGCTTGAATACCTCTTCCTTGCCGCCAATCATGAAGCATCCGCCCTGGGCAGCTCCTTCCGTGCCGCCCGATGTGCCTACATCCATATAATGAATGCCATGCTGCTCCAGCTTCTCGCCGCGGGCAACGGATTGCTTGTAATGCGAATTGCCTCCGTCAATGACAATGTCGCCCTGCGTCAGCATCGGAATCAGTGTCGCGATGACGTCATCCACGATTCCGCCAGCCGGGACCATCATCCACACGATCTTCGGCGACGGCAGCTTCGACACCAGCTCTTCAATCGTATCGGCTGCAATCGCTCCCAATTCCGCCGCCTTGTGCCGCGGCTCCGAATTCACGTCATATGCCGCAACCTGGTGCCCATGCCGAAGCATGTTGCTTACCAGATTGAATCCCATCTTGCCGAGTCCTATCATGCCTATATTCATGCTGTTTCTTCACTCCTTGAATTACACTACAAGTATACTTGTATACAACATTTGCAGTTCCTATCTTACCTTGTTCTCGGGAATCTGTAAAGAAGAAATTTGTAAGCGATTTCGATGTACATACTTTGGCCGAATCGGCGACCGAGTATACGCTAGCGATTATCCCCCTCCTCCTTCAACCTTTTTCCTTAATCTTCTCGAACCCGTTCATGCCAGAAATCTTTCAACCTGCGTAATTCTCCTCTCGTAGTTATTCTCCCTATCCACGCAATCTCCTACAGGGGAGCACCTTCAGAATTCAATCCAGTATTTCGATCACAATTATTACTGTCACCATATTACCTTGACTGTAATAGTAATATGCTGTATGTTATACCTCAGGAGGCGATCCTTTGGTGAACATGCATATTTCATCCGATTTGCTTCGGGGACACACGGATACCATTATTTTGAAGCTATTGTTGAGCGGGGACAAATACGGGTATGAGATTACGAAGCTGGTGCATGCCGGTTCCCATGGTCAATACGAGCTCAAGGAAGCAACGATGTATTCCAGTCTCAAGCGGCTGGAAAAGGAAGGAAACATTACATCCTACTGGGGAGACGAATCCCAAGGCGGGCGGAGAAAGTATTACCGCATCACGGAAAAAGGCAAGCTGACACATGCAACCAATAAACAGAACTGGGAGCATGCCAAGCAAATTCTCGACATGTTAATTTAAGAAAGGCAGGGTATTCATATGACAAACAGAAAATTGGCACAATATGTGGACCGAGTATTTCTCCCGTATGAGGATGTGGAGCAAGTGAAGGAGTTGAAGGAAGAGCTGCTTCGCGATCTGGAGGACAGACTGGCGGATCTCCGGCGGGAGGGAAACGATGAGGATGAAGCGTTCCAGATGACGATTGGTTCTATCGGAGATATTTCGGAGCTGATAGACAGCATTCATGATCGGGATGCGATGGTTCAGCTTCAGTCCAAGATGAATCTGTCCATGAGCGATCTGCGCCACTCCGATTTCCGGGGGGTGCGCATGCATGACGGCCAATTCAATTACAGCAACCTTCATGGCTCGGATTTCAGTGAGTCGGATCTGACGCATAGCTCTTTCAAGTGCAGCAACCTGCACAACGCCCTTTTTCACGAAGCGAATCTGACCCGCGCACATTTCTTGAAGTCGAACTTGGTCGGCGCACAGTTCAAGGACTGCATATTCAATGACACGAGCTTCAAATCTTCCGATTTATCCGGCGTATGCTTTGATAACGAACGATTTGAGGGCACCGTGTTCGACTATGCCGGGTTGAGGAAGACTTCATTCCGGAATGCCGTTTTTCGCAATGTCTCATTTAAAACGGATGTAAAAAAAGCGATATTCGACGGCGCCGCGATGGACAAAGTAACGTATGCTCTGCTGAAAGGCTATAAAGCGGACCTGTCCAATGTCACGATCATCTAGATGAAAGGAAGGAGCGGTTCATGAACGACGATATTCAGGCGGTACATGACTTATTTGAGTCATTATCGGTTGCCTGGAACCATGGGGACGGCAAAGCATATGGGCTCTGCTTCACGTTAGATGCGGACTATGTCACTTTTCACGGAGAGCATATTATAGGGAGACACAACATTGCGGACGTCCATCAGAAGCTGTGGGAAGGAGTGCTTCGGGGCTCCACCCTGAGCGGTAAAATAACCAATCTGCGCTTCATCGCGCCGGATACGGCCATTTTCCATGCAGTCGGCGTCGTCCAGCTCCGCTGGCACAAACATGCGCCCAAAAAAAGAAATTCAGTGAACACGAACGTTGCCGTAAAACAAAACGGGAAGTGGAAAATAGCCGCCTTCCATAATTGCCGCATCCAGGTTCCAAGCGTTATGCACAAAGTCATGATGAAGCTGATGAAGCCGTAGAATCGCTTCGGCATAACACAAGGCCTCTTTTCTTTGAAAGAGGCCTTGTCCCTTGTTCTGCTCCTGGTTATCTGCTAGGGGCCGATGGATGGCCCCTGTCCTTGTGCACAATAACTACAGCCGCTCCGCCGCCCGTGCCAGCCGCTCCATTGCTTCCTCGATGACCGCCCGGCGCGAAGTCATATTGAGCCGCATAAATCCGCTGCCTTCCTTCCCAAACGCGTAGCCTTCACTTAACCATACCTTCGCTTCATTCAGCGCCCACTCATTCAGTTCCTTGTCCGTCATGCCGAAGCTCCGCCAATCGAGCCACTTCAAATAAGTGCCTTCCTGGGCGAATGTCTTCACCTTCGGAATGCGCTCGGCGATGAACCGCTCAATATACCGGCTGTTCCCTTCAATATATTTCAGAGCTTCATCGAACCAGGCCTCCCCCTTCGTATATCCGGCGATCGTCGCCTCAATGGCGCCCAGATCGAGCTCAGCGACTCCAGCGCTCTCCACCGCCTTCCGGTATTTCTGGCGCAGCTCTTCTTCCTCGATGAAAATATTGCCCATCTTGAAGCTCGCGATGCTGAACGTCTTGCTCGGAGAAGTCGCCGATATCGTCCGCGCCGCGACATCCGGAGACAGCGTCGCAATCGGAGTATATTGATGATCGCCATAAGTGAAGTCATGATGGATATCATCCGAGAAAATAATAACGTCATGCTCCAGGCACAGGTCGGCCAATCTCTGCAGCTCGTCCCGCTTCCATACGCGCCCTACCGGGTTATGCGGGTTGCAGAGGAAGAACAGCTTAAGCGCTGGATCCTTTACTTTCTGTTCGAAATCCTCGAAATCGATCTCGTACCGGCCGTCAACCAGCTTGAGCGGGTTCGTAACAAGCGTCGCCCCGTTAGATTGAATCATTTTGGCAAATTGAGGGTAAACCGGCGTCTGGATCATCACCTTGTCCCCCGGCGTCGTCACGGCTCGGACAGCGAACGCCATAGCCGGCACCACGCCAGGCGTCAGCACGAACCATTCCTTGGCGACATCCCACTGGTGCCGGCGCTTCATCCAGTCGATGACGGCTGAATAATATCGGTCCTTGCACAACGTATATCCATAGCTCGGGGTGCTCATCCGGGCGACAAGCGCCTCTTGGATCGCCGGCGCCGCCGGGAAATCCATATCCGCCACCCACAACGGAATGCACCCTTCCTGTGATGGGTTGAAAGGCACTGCTTTGAGGGCGTCCAATGCCGCCCGATCGATTGTTTTCTCGAAATCGTACATGATTCATCCTCCTCATCGTTATAAACAAACAATTGGTTGATGCCAGAGAACTCGTCCTCAGCTTAAGCCGCCGCTGCCCCAGTCTTCGCATACCGGCGTTCCATAATCGCGAGCCGCGTGAACAGACAGACCGCGCCGGCGGCCAGACCGCTGATTAACCCGATCCAATACCCGTATGCGGCAAGCGAGGTGAACTTGGCCAGCACGAATCCGACCGGAAGCCCGATAATCCAATAAGACATGAAGGCGATCAAAAATACCGCGTTCACATCCTTATACCCCCGCAGCACACCTTGGACCGGGGCCGCCACCGCATCAGACAGTTGAAAAAATATGGCATAAATGAGGAACGACTCGGTCAGCAGCCGCACACTCGGCTCGTCGGAGTACATGCCGGCGACCTTATGGTTGAACAGGAACAACAGCACGGCGAATAAGGAAGCCAAGGTCACGGCAGAGATAATGCCAATGCGTGTATACTGCTTCGCATCGGTGAATCGCTTCGCTCCTGCCTCGAAGCCGATAACGATCGTCAACGCCATCGCAATGCTCATCGGCAGCATATAGAGTAGCGACGAGAAGTTCAATGCGGCCTGATGAGCCGCAATCGTATTCGTGTCATACTCGCTCATGAACAGCGTGACCGCCGCAAAGATACTGACCTCGAAAAAGATAGACAGCCCGATCGGCGTGCCGATGCGAAGAATCTCTTTCCAGCGGGAGAAGGAAATTCCTCCCCATTGCCTCAGCATGCCCATCGACTGCATCATCGCATTGCCGCGCAGGAACAGAAAAGCGATAATGGCAATAATGAGATATGTAATCGCAGTTGCGATCCCGGCGCCGACGCCCCCCATTTCCGGAAATCCGAATTTCCCGAAAATAAAGAAATAGTTAAGAGTGACATTGACGGGGAAGGACAGCAGCGTAATGAACATCGTGACTCGAGTCTGACCGAGTCCGTCGATGCTCGCCCGGAAGACCGTATAGAGAAATGCGGGAATGACCCCAAAGCCGAGCGCGATCAGATACTCCTTCGCGACCCGGTGAACTTCCGTCTCCAGGTTCATCGCCGACAGAATCGGATCGAGGGCGAACGTACCAATCAGGACGACGACGGCGCCGACGATGACGGACAGATACGCGGCCTGAGTCACGCTCGGCGCCACTTCCCCCTTGCGCCCCGCCCCCATATGATGGGCGATAATCGGAGTGACGGCGAGGAAGATGCCGCTGATTCCGGTATAGACAGGAGCCCAAATGCTGCCGCCAATCGCAACGCCGGCAAGATGGGTTGCATTGTAGTTCCCGGACATAACCGTATCGAAAAAGGACATCAGTTGCATCGCAACCTGTGTAACGAAGATGGGCAATAAAATATGCAGCAGCTGAACGATTTTTTGTTGCAGCGTAAACGTTTGCTTCATGATGTTGCCTGCTCCTTATCTTTTATATTGTGTCAGCTCGCATGGGGCCGATAGCGGCCCCTCTGCCCCGGTGACAAGGAGATGATTGCGTGAGCGTAGAACACCTCACCCATTGTAACATCAAACGGAATCTTTTGCTTGGGAACGCAAGTTCGGTTACAATAGAGGCTAAGGAAAGGAGTGCTCGACGGATGATGACGATTCAGAAAGCGAAGGATCGGGCGGCGCTGGATGCCAAGCTGCCTGGCTTGCCATGGTACATCCAGCAATTTATCGAATATAAGCTGCCGGATCTGTCCCCTTCGTCGCTGCTGGAATATGTGCGGGATTACGAGATTTTTTTGGGATGGCTCGTAACCGAGCGCCTCACCGAAGCGGAGCAGACGCGGGATGTGACGCTTGCCGATCTGGAGCAGCTTCGGATGGAGCATATTACATCCTTCCGCATTTTTTTGACGACGTACAAAGAAGCGTCCAATTCGAGAGTAACGGTATCCCGCAAGCTCTCCTCGCTGCGCTCGCTGTTCCATTATTTAAGCCAGATCGCGGAGGACGAGCAATTTTACCCGTTGTTGAAGCGGAACGTCATGGCGAAGATCGAGATCAAGCGCGTACATAAGCCGAAGGACACGGCGGCGAAGCTGAAGGGCAAGCTGCTGGAAGAGCAGGAACTGGACGAATTCGTCGATTATGTCCGCACCGGATACGCTCTTGACGTCGCCGACAATAAGCAGGCTTCCCATGCGCATGCCCTCAATGCCGTGCGGGATGCCGCGATCGTCAGCCTGATCCTGAACTCCGGGCTGCGGGTAAGCGAAGTCGTCAACTTGAATATGGACGATGTCGATATGAACCGGAAGCTGGTCAACGTCTACCGCAAAGGCCATAATGATGACACCTTCAAGACGCCGGTCTATTTCCGTGACAGCGCCAAGCAGCACCTGCAGGATTATATTGACCTCAGATCGGAACGCTATGCAGCCCCGAAGAAGGAACGCGCCTTCTTCCTTGCCGTCAAGAACGGGGAGAAAGAAGGCAAGCGGATGACGAAGCGTGCCATGCAGCAGATGATTCTCAAATACGCGAAGCGGTTCGGTAAGCCGGCCCTTACCGTTCATAAGCTGCGCCACTCCTTCGCGACGGACTATTATTTGCATAATGATATTTACAAGACGAAGGAGCAGCTCGGTCACGCTTCGACGGAGACGACGGAGATCTACGCCCATCTGACGGACAAGACGATGTCCGAGGCGATCGAGCGCCGGGGAGAGGAATAGCCGCGGACAATCTTCCCTCTCCGCATGCAAACGCCGCCCTTCCCGTGAAGCATCGGGAGGGGCGGCGCTGCTTATCTTCGCCGGAAGATGCTGCCTGAACGGCTTCGCGTCTTCGGCGGTTTGTACTTCTTCACCCTCGGCGGCGAGTACTTGGATGAATTGTCGTACTCCTTTTTGTTCCTTGTGATCGAGCCCCGCGTATTGCTGTCCGACGGCGTGCGCTTGAAGATGCTCCCCCCGCTGCCGACCGTCGAGTCGTTGCTGTTCGTCCCGCGGCGGAAGATCGAGCCCTTCCGCTCGACGGTAAGCGGAGGAATCTTCTTCTTCTCCTCGGTCGTCGGCGCCCGGTACGGCTTCGATGGCTTGTAATCTCCCCGATCCGCATACCCCCGGTAGCCTCCCGCTCCTCGAAGCGAATCGAACAACGTATCCAGCAGCCGATATTGGATATACATCTCCAGGAAGCTGCGATCGTAATTGTTTCTTACATATTCTTTGGAATCGACTTCGATCAGACTGTCTTCCGGCTTCTCCGGGTCCTGCTGGATCTGAATCAGCTGATCGCTGTAGACCAGGAACATTCGCTCGGTACTCTCTTCCGATATCTGCTCCGGCCTGCGCTGCTCCGCAATCGCCTCGGCCGCCTCCGGCACCGGCGTATTCTCCGCCCGATAGATATAGGAGGTGCTGCTTCCGTCCCTCGCCACCGATTCCAGCGGATACGACGCGGACAGATCGATCTGTCCGCAAGCCGCCAGCAGCGGGAAGAGAAGGCTGGCGATAATGATCCATTTGACGGCGTTCCAACCCCGTGCATTCATGGCGAAGCTCCTCATGATCGGCGGATGATGCGCACATCCGCCGCGATGACCGCTTCGCCTTCATACAACTGGAAGCGGCCGTCCTGCCATTCGATGCGGAGCAGCTTCCGGTCGTCGGACTGGTATTGCCATACATATTGCTCTCCGGCTGTGCCGAACGGCGTCTGCCCCGTGCAGATCACTCTGCCGTCATATTGATCCTCCAGATAGAACCATCTTCCGTCCAGTTCGATCTCGGTCGGAACCTCCTCCACCGAATCGAGCCGTCCGTCAATCCCTTGATACAAGCTGTAATAAGGCTGTTCCCGCTCTTCTACATGCAAGTACCGGATATTCGCCCCGTCACGCAACGTAACCCAGGCACCCGGGCGAACGCGCCAATCGGTCCGTCCGACGACCTCATAGCTGATTAGTGATACTTCGCAAATATCTCCCGGCTCCAGCCTGGACGGTTTTTTTTTCCGGCTGCGGCGCCTCGGGCTTGGCCATGATGTTTTTGATCCGTTTCCACAAGCTCATCCGTATCTCTCCTTCCGTTCCCGTCTGTCCGTTACAGACAGGCGGCGATGATGAGCGCGCCTACGACATGCATCGAACCCGCTACCAGGGCATACGACATATGCCCCTGCTTCGTGCCTTCCTCCAGGTTCATGCCGAACCCGCTCCGGAACAGCAGCCGGAGGATGAACTCCAGAATGAGGAGGATGACGAAGGAGACAGCCGACATGAACAGCGCTTCGCCCAGGCTGTAGGCAACCTTAATCGAGCTCGACAGGATGAATCCTTGCGAGAACAGCTTCATGACGAAACGGGTCGTCACCGCGACGTTCCCGGCCCGCATTTCCTGAATATCATTGTAACCCGTGAACAGCGAATCCACGAACATGAGCAAGAACAAGAGCAAAGCTCCCGTTCCCGTCCATAACGCGATCCCGGCAATATTGTCGAGAATCATGTTAATACTGCACTCCCCTTACCGTTCGATGAGATTTCCACACCTATCTGGTTAAGAAGGACGCTTGCCCTGGCGGCAAGCGTCCTTACTCTTACTCAGCGGATTTATCGTATTTTTTCATGATGGCCGCGAGTTCGTCCTCAACATCCTTGTTCTTGCCCAGCTTTGCGAACTCATCGTCGAGCGATTTGGAAGAACCGTTCATCTCGTTCGAGGCTTCGGCCTGAGCTTCCATCGCCAGCATTTTGTCTTCCATCCGCTTCAATCCCGACATGGCCGTATCGGAGCTGAATCCTGCCATCGCCTTGTTGATTTCCGTCTGGGCCTTCGCTGCATTGTAGCGTGCGACCAGCGTCTCGCGCTTGCTCTTCATGTCGGAGTACTGCTTCCGCATCTCGTCCAGCTTCGCGCGAAGGTTGTCGGCGGAAGCCTTGTTCTGCTCGTAGCTCGCCTTGAATTCATTCATCTTCTCTTCGGCCGCTTTTTTCTCTTCCAGGGCCCGGCGGGCAAGATCCAGATTATCGGCCTGTACGGCGATATGAGCCTGCTCCTCGCGCTTCTTCACCAGCGCGGCTTGCTCCTCGTACGATTGCTTGAAGCGCTTCTCGATCGCGATCTGTTGAGCTACCGCACGTTCCGCTTCCTCCAGATCCTCTTGCATGTCCCGCAAGTATTGATCAGTCATCTTGATAGGATCTTCGGCTTTCTCAATCAGCGCATAAATGTTGGACATGGTGACATCACGCAAGCGTTTGAATAATGACATGGACAGTTCCTCCCTATGCAGTCTTATCCTCAGTTTATCCTGGAAACCTTGGATTCCTGGGCATGTTGTTAATCCGTCTTTATACCCATACATACGAATGGAATCCGACGTTGTTTCACTTTTTTTTGCTCTTCCTATTTTATCACGCTGAGGAAGAGAAGGATAGCTGTCACAGCAGGTCTCTGCATACAGAGAATGCCGGGGCCGTCAAATCGACCCCGGCATAATATCCGACTTACCGGCTAACCCGGTCCAATTCGATGGTGAATCTCCGCCACGCCTGCTCCACGACCTCCGCGATATCTTCCTTCCGCAGCTTGTCGTAATGAATGCCGGCGGCGACGGTTACAGTCGTACCCAGCGCTTCCGCGGCGTGGAGGGCCATGGCGGCGCTGAGCTCGTCCTCGCGATGGCCGGGAACGGTATGCGTGGCTACCTTCCACTGTCCCGCTTCAATCCACGAGGTCGATACGGCGCCGATATGCGCGTCTCCCCCGCTCACTAGGAACAGCCAATCCCGGCCTTGCCGAATGGCCTCGACCCGGATATCGGCTCCGGGCAGAACCGCTTCATTATAGGTCTCACTCATGAAATAATTCCCCGGATTTCATCCAAACTGTTAATATTCTCTTTTTCCATAAAGGCCGTCAGACCGTTGAGCAAATCTTCGCCTGCCCGCAGATTCATGAAATTGTATGTGCCGATCTGTACCACTTCGGCTCCCGCCATTATAAACTCAATGATATCTTCCGAGGAGGAAATGCCGCCCATTCCCATCACGGGAATCGTGACCGCCTGCGCCACTTGATGAACCATACGCAGCGCGATCGGCTTGATAGCCGGGCCGGACAGGCCTGCATACGTGTTCTGGAACACGCTCCGCCGCCCGTAAATGTCAATTTTCATGCCGGAGAATGTATTGACGAGCGATACGCATTCCGCTCCCTCCTCCTCGCACATGACCGCCATGCCGACCACATTCTCCGCATTGGGCGACAGCTTGACCGCCAGCGGCAGCGAAGTCACCTGCCGGACTTCCCGAATCACTTCCCGGGCGACCTCGGTCCGAATCCCGAAGGCCATGCCGCCCTCCTTCACATTGGGGCATGATATATTCAGTTCAATCATATCTACAGCTAGCCGGTTCAATTTGCGGCGGTCCTCGGCATCCTTCGTAATCTTCAACGCGCCAAGGACATAATCCTCGATCGTGCTTCCGCCAAGATTAGCGATTTTGACCGGTTCTATCTTCTCCCAGAACTTCATCTCTTCCTGGAGAAACGCATCGACGCCCGGATTTTCCAAGCCGACACTATTCAGAATCCCGCTTGCCGTCTCCCAAATGCGCGTGCCCTCGTTCCCAGGACGCGGATGCAAGGTCAGTCCTTTGGAGGCGATGCCGCCAAGCTGATTGATATCATAGTATTGGGCATATTCCTGCCCGAAGCCGAATGTGCCGGAAGCCATGACAAGCGGGTTTTTGAAGTCGATCCCCGCCACATTACACGCTAAGCTTCTCATGCCACGCCACCTCCTGTGCCTGAAATACCGGTCCGTCTGAGCAGACCTTGCGGTTGCCGCTTGCCGTTCGCACAGAGCAGCCGTAGCAGGCTCCAATGCCGCAAGCCATTCTTTTCTCCAGAGATACGTACAGCTTCGTCTCCAATCCTTCCGCCATGCGGGCTGCCGCCTCCATCATTCCTAGCGGTCCGCACACGAAGATATTGTCGTATTTCTGCATATCGACATCAAGCAGCAGATTCGCATCGACCCGGACGACAAGCTCGCTCGCGTATGGAGCGAATGCTTCCGTCATATAGGACGCTCCCCGGAATCCGAGATAAATATCCGGCTTGTCCAGCTGTCTCGCCGTGTAGAACAGGGGCGCGATGCCGATGCCTCCGCCGACTAACGCGGTTTTCCCGTCAACTTCCGGAAACCCATTGCCGAATGGCCCCTCCAGTTGAATCGAATCGCCCGGGCGAAGACTGGCGAATCGGGCCGTTCCTTCGCCTCCGGCTTTGTACAGGAACTGGATGGAGTCCGGCTCCAAATTGTAAATACTGATCGGGCGGGATAGTACCGGATAATGGCCCCATGCCCGGAGCATATAGAATTGCCCCATCCGGCCTTCAAAAGTGCCCTCTACGGTCATGAGATAAACATCTTGAGCTATCTGATTGTTGGAAAGAATCTTATGCACGTGTCTGCTCCTTTGTTCACCTTTAGCAATTCTACTATGCCTGTAACGGCGCCATTCATCTGTGATGCAGGTCACGTTGGGCATAAATCGGCCCGAGAAAGGACATAACAAGAAGACAAGTGTAATCGGGAAAGGAGGAAGATCATTGCGCACAAAACAGATATGCTGCCTGCTGGTGTGTCTGGTAGGAGTGGCCGGCTGCTTTCCGCGTTCGCATCAGGCTGCACCCGATCCGAAGCTGACCTCATTGGATCAGAACCAGCCGTCTGCGGATATGACATTGAGACCACCGCGTCATGATGTGGCGGAACAACCCGAGACGGGCAAGGGCACCATCTCCTTCGTCCTGCAGGACAAGCCGCAACAGCGGCCGCATCAGCCTCTGCCTTTACCCAAGTTCCACTTGACGATGAAGGAATCAGCCCACAAGGAAGCGGCCCATGAAGGGCTCCGTTCTGACACCTTAGGACGGAAGACTGTGGAACAAGAATCCGCCATGAAGCAAAAGAAGCCGCCGATCCCCGAGCCAGCCCAATCCGCTTCGCAGAATACGAAATCCGGGATAAGCCAGCACCATTTGAGCCTGGCTCAGCTTAGAGTGAAATACCCGCATATTTTTAAGCTTCATGGCTCCAAGCGCGGACTCCGCCGAGTCGCCCTTACCTTCGATGATGTCCCTGATAACCGGATAACCCCGCTTGTACTGGATATTTTGCGCGAACATAACATTCGCGCGACCTTCTTTCTCGTCGGGTCTCGGGCAAAAGCCCATCCCGAGCTGGTTCGGCGCATTATCCGGGAAGGCCATATTATCGGCAATCATTCTTACAGCCATCCGTTAATGACGAAGCTGTCGCTGCCTGCCTTCGAGCAGCAAGTGAAAGATGCGGAACGGGTAATCGAAGAGATCATCGGATATAAGCCGAGATTCTATCGTCCTCCCTTCGGGGAGATCAATGAGGAGCAACTGAAATGGGCGGGGGATCACGGTTATCTGGTCGTCAATTGGGATGTCGATTCCAACGACTGGCGGGGCTTGAACGCCAAGGAAGTATATGACAACGTAATAAGCGGTGTCAGGCCCGGTTCGATCGTGCTTCAACATGCGGGAGGAAGCAAGCACAACCGATATTTACAAGGAACGGTCAAAGCCCTCCCCTCCATCATTAAGCAATTGAAGCAGCAGCGGTACCACTTCGTCACCGTGCCGGAGCTGCTGCAAGACCGCAAGGATAAAAAAGACAATTAAAACGGACGCCAAAAAACCCCTGCCGCTATATGGACAGGGGTTGAATGTATGCTGAAATATATTAAGACATAATGTAAACTTCTATATTTTGAATGCCGAAAGTACTGCCCGTCTGCTTGCTAACCGGAACGAAAATATCAAGCTTGTTGCCATTGATGGCGCCGCCGATATCGCGTGCTTCCGCAATAAATCCGCCTTGCGGCAGATGCTTGAACTGATAGCCGGTGATGAACAGCTTCGTTCCCAATGGAATAACCTTCGGATCGACGGCTACCGTCCCCAGCTTCAATGGGTTGCCGAAGTAATCGACAGCGCCCCATTTTCCGTTTTCACTCGCGTGGGCCGTATATGCGGTGGCCTTCATGTTCACTTTCTTTTTATATGTCATCTCCTTGCCGGAGACCGTAATTACGTTCTTCTTCGCAGCTGGCGCAGCCTGCTTCGCTTTCTCCTGGGTTTGCGCCTTCGCTGCCGGCGCAGCTGCTGCTGGCTTGTCCGCAGATGCTTCAGCCTTGTCCGCTGCCGGTGCGGCCTCATCCATATCCGCTTCAATCAATGCCGCACTTTCCGATTCTACCGCCAGACCTTGCAGGGTCTTTTTCGGAAGCTCCAGCTTCAGCCCTCCGTAAATATTCTTCGGATTGATGTTAGGGTTCGCCTTCATCAATTCATCCAGATCAATCTGATGCTTCTTCGCAAGCGAGTAGAAGGTATCCCCTTCCTGAGCGATGTAAGGCTCGGCATAAACCGGCATCATTTGAAATACCAGATTCAATCCCAGGAATGCCGCTGTAAGCTTTAAAGTCATTCTTTTCCGCATATGGTGTATGTTCCTCCTTAAGATAGCCTGCGAGGTTAGTTGTCGGATTCGGGTCAAGGAGTACCCTACATGCTGGCGATCCACCAGCTCTGATTCACCCCAAGGCGCTCATCCCGTTATGAAATGAACACCGGTCAATCATCCCCCGTACTATGTTCGGCTCGAATTGCATCATATCACAATTTTGTAACCTATGCGCATGCAGTTAATGGCAATCAAACAATAACATGCCTCCTCAGCCTGTAAAATGGGCCGAAATGACGTATGAAATCGCTTCATCCGGTCCAAAAGGGATCAGGTATGTAACAAAATTGTAACCAGCGATTACTACTATATCATAGATTACAAATTTGTAAACAGTTCGGGCCCTTCCTATTATTGGACATGTCCAAACTATTGGTGTCACGCAGGATTTTAAGCAATCTCCCCATCTGCCAGGTATCTTGCTGCCTTTGGGACACTATCCCCGTTCGTCAGGTGTCTCCCAGCCTTTGAGCCAATCTCCCCGTTCGTCAGGTTTCCCCGCTATTGAGCAGCTTCGGTGATAAGATCCCGGTGTCCATGAGACCGTGCTTCTGAGCTTCTTTTCTCCTGCTTGATGAGGATACTGCTCATAAAGGACTAAAACGGGTCTTCAACTACCTGCTCCGATGGGATAATGCACATAAGGGCCGGTATCGGGTCTTCAACTACCTGCTCCGATGGGATAATGCACATAAGGGCCAGCGTGGAGTCTTCAACTACCTGCTTCAATGGGATAGTGCACATAAAGGCCAGCACGGGGGGACTTCCACTACCTGCTTCATTGGGATAATGCACATAATGACAAGGGAATTACTGTGGCAAAAAGGAGGTTACCTACGGGGCTTCACTTTTACAGGATGAGGAAGGTACTTCATATTTCGGTGGCCTATATAAAGAACCAGCCGGAATTCCCGGCTGGCTGCGAACTTGGAGCGGTGAATCGATAGCCGTCTCCATCCAATTTCAATTGTGTCCGTTCGGAGTCGTTTAGAGAACTTGTCCGAGGAATTCTTGCGTGCGGGGATGCTGCGGCGCGGAGAACAATTGCTGCGGCGGCCCCTGCTCGACGATATGCCCGCCATCCATGAACACGATGCGATCCCCGACCTCGCGCGCAAATCCCATCTCATGCGTTACGATCACCATCGTCATCCCGTCTCGGGCAAGCGACTTCATTACTTCCAGCACTTCGCCGACCATCTCGGGATCCAGGGCGGATGTCGGCTCGTCGAACAGCATGACATGCGGCTCCATCGCCAGTGCCCGCGCAATCGCAATCCGCTGCTTCTGTCCGCCGGACAGCTGGTCAGGGTAAGCGGATGCCTTGTCGGCCAATCCGACCTTCTTCAGGAGATCCATCGCGGTCTCCTCCGCTTCCGCCTTGCTTTTCCCTTTCACTTTAATCGGAGCCAGCGTAATGTTGTCCATCACCGACATATGCGGAAACAGGTTGAAGGATTGGAAGACCATGCCCATTTTTGCGCGCGTTGCATTAATATCATGCTTTTTGTCATTAATTTTCATGCCTTCGAACAAAATATCGCCTGCGGTCGGCGTCTCCAGCAGATTAAGACATCGCAGAAAGGTGCTCTTGCCCGAGCCGCTGGGGCCGATAACAACGACGACTTCCCCTTGCTCGATCGTCATGTTCAAGCCTTTCAAAATGTTCAGCTCTCCGTACGATTTATGCAGGTCACGAATTTCGATCATTCTTCTTCAACTTCCTTTCCAGCAGACCGATTGCCTTCGACAGCGGAATCGTCAGCACGAGGTACATCATGGCCGCCCCAAGCAACGGCCCCATGGCCGTATACGTCTTGCTGCGGATAATATCCGTCTGGAACATAATGTCCGCGATTCCGATCAGACTGACAATCGAGCTCTCCTTGATAATCGTGACGAACTCGTTCCCAATCGCCGGAATGACTGTGCGGAATGCCTGCGGCAAAATAATATATCGCATCGTCATGCCTTTGGACATGCCGAGCGAACGTGCGGCTTCCGCCTGCCCCTTATCCACCGCCTGAATCCCCGAGCGGAAAATTTCCGCCAAATAAGCCGAGCTGTTAATCGAGACGGCGATCGCGCCGGAAGTGAATTTGCTGAATTCGATGCCGAACTGAGCCAGTCCGAAATGAATAATGAACAATTGCACCAGCAGCGGAGTGCCGCGAAGAAGCTCGATATAGGCGATTGCGAACCAGTTCAACAGCTTGAATGGCCCGATCCGCATCAATACAATAATAATGCCGAGCACGAAGCCGGCCAACACCGCCACCAGCGATAGCAGCACCGTAATCTCGGCTCCGGATAAATAATCCCATTTATAGTCCCATAGCATAGAGAGCCAGTCAAACAATAGCCTCTTCCCCTTTCCAATCTCTGCCTATCCTATAATAGAATGAAAAAGAGCGGCTTGCGCCGCCTCTTTCTCCCCGTGTGTATCGGGCATTATTGCTCTTCCGCCATCTGG
The DNA here is from genome assembly GCF_945605565.1 of Paenibacillus dendritiformis. Lineage (NCBI taxonomy): Bacteria > Bacillati > Bacillota > Bacilli > Caryophanales > Paenibacillaceae > Paenibacillus > Paenibacillus dendritiformis. The sequence continues at coordinate 4,494,128 of NZ_OX216966.1, forward strand.
GTCGCCTTCGTAATGAACTCGTCCAGCTTGCCTTCCGATTTCAGGCGGGCAATCGTCTTGTTCGCGGCTTCAACCATTTTCGGACTGCCTTTGCGGAAGCCGATGACATAGCCATCGCTCGCCGGCTGCAGCACTGCATCCGACATCTCCAGTTCAGGGCGGTTCGAGGCATATGCCTTCGCGACCGGCTTCTCGACGATGACCGCCTCAATCCGGTTCGACTCCAGCGCCAAGACGAGATCACTTACCTTGGACAGCAGTTCAGGCTGAGCTTCGGGAATCTGTGTCACGACCTTCTCAAAAGTCGAGCCTTTCTGAACGCCGATCTTCTTCCCTTTCAGATCTTCCGGCGTCTTGTACTTGTCTTTGTCCGCGGCACGCACGATGACGCCTGCCTCAGCCACGTAGTACGGATCGGAGAAGTCAACCGCCTTCGCCCGCTCCGGATCCGGATCCATTCCCGAGATAACCATATCCAGCTTGTCCGAATTCAGTGCCCCAATCAGCGATTCGAACTTCATATCTTCAATCTTCATCTCAACGCCCAGATCCTTCGCAATCTCGTTCGCCAAATCGATGTCGAACCCGACAATTTCATCCTTGCCGTTAATCGTCTTGTGAAACTCGAATGGAGGATAATCGGCGCTGACGCCGACAACGAGCGTCTTTTTGCTCATAATATTGTCATAACTATCTCCTTTGGCTCCGCAGCCAACCAGGATGGCCATTAATAGCGAACATACCGCTACGATCTTCATTGTTCTCACTATACTTCATCCCCACTTCTCTGATTATCCTTCCTTCCCATGATAGGAGGATTTCGGTCGTTCCCAATTATACATGATGATGTATAGATATACAATGGTTCTGAACAAAAAAGATACTGAAATAGCTGCTTTTAAAGGAGGATTCACCAATTGAACAAATAAACGCTGGTCAATTGTCGCAGGCAACCGCTTTATTACTAAAATGTGCACACTTTCGGCTTTTCATCCAGGCACTTGGCTAAATCAGCCAATTCCATATTTTTTTCTCGATTCCTGCAATTAACATCCCAGTTGCCGGTACCGGCTCGACAGGTGAGCAGTCCGTTTTCTCAGCATATTAAAAGCATCAGCCCTTTCCTTTACCGTTTTCGATCTTTTTTTTGGCATATTTCCACCTATTCCAAAGCCTATGTCGCTGAACGATTCGATATGTATAATTATGTATATATTTACACAGGTACCGACGGGAAGAACATGTCGTTACACACGCGCTTCCCGCCGCTCCCCTTCACTGAACTGAATCAGGCTTCTCCGGAATAAGTGGAAACCGGATATGTATAAGTGTCTTGCCCGGTACGGAGGAGATCTCCATGCTCCCCCGATGACGATGGACGATACGGTAGCAGATGGACAGGCCCAAGCCGGTTCCGCCCGCTTTCGTCGTCAGGAAGGGGGTTCCCGCCGACTGCAATACCGTCATATCGAAGCCAGGCCCTTCATCCTCGACTTCAAGATGTATGGCTTGCTCATCATGCCGGGTCCGAACCGTCAGCGTCTGATTCGCTTCCATCGCCTCCAGTCCGTTGCGAATCAGATTGTGCAGCAGCTGGCGAATTTCTTTTTCATCCATATCAAATTCCGGCACCGGATTCAGATCAAGGCGAATCTCCTGACAATCCGTTGTCGCCGACGCTTGCACGAGCGGATAAATATGATTGATAACCTCATTCAATGATTGCTTGCGGAATTCGACGACTTTGTGCTGCGCCAACGTCAAGTATTCCGTAATGATGGAATTCGCACGCTCGATTTCTTCCATCATCGTATCAAAATAAACATGCTCCTTCACATGCTCCGGCTTGCTGCGCAGCAGCTGCAGAAATCCTTTGACCGTCGTCAACGGATTGCGTATTTCATGGCTGATGGCCGCCGCCATCTCGCCTACGACCTTCAAGGCGCCCATCCGCTTCATCTCCTGCTCGAGCTGCACTTGCTTGTGGAGCGAATCGGTCATCCGGTTCATATGCTCGCCAAGCAGCCGGAATTCATTATGCTGATCGTGCTCCACCCGCACATTATAATCCCCCTTGGCAAGCCGGGAAGAGGCATCGACCAGACTGCGCAAAGGCCGGTGAATGAGGCGGCGGATCCACATATGCAGAAGCAGTGCGACGACAACCGCAACCAAAGTGAAGGTGCCGAACGTCACCCAAGCGACGTGGTAAAGAACGGAGTCGATAACCGTTGCCGGAAGCATAATCATCGCGATCCAGTCACTCTCTTTCAAGCCGACCGTAAACACGATCATTTTACGGTCCTGATATCTGGTCATCGATGTCGTCTCTGCTGTCTGCTTGATATCTTTTATGACCTGCTCGAATATCGGAATCAGATCTTCATCGAAATCCCGGTACAGATTGGCGAAGATGGTATGCTGTTCGTCCGGGTCATAGAGCAGATCTCCGTCTCTCGTAATGAGCAAAGTCTTGCTGTCCGGATGGAAACTGAGCCGAGAGCCAACTTGCTGCAAATCGTTGTAATGGATGTCGATGCCGGCCACACCCAGCAGCAGCCCCTCCTCGTCGTATACCGGAGTGCTGATGGACAGCATGGGCTCTTGCGTAAACGGATCAATAAAAGGAGCCGTAATATGCGTCCCGCCGCTCTTCGCTGCCCCATGATAGTAGTCGAAGCGCGAATCGCTCTCGTAGACGGGCGACGAGGCATCAATCTCCTGTCCACTCATGATTTCGGCAGGCGTTCCCTTCTCGTCATAACCATACCAGACGAAGTGCTTCCCCTGGTTGCGATAGCTTGACTGTGCCGTGAACCAATAGCCGTTGACGAATTTGTTGGGACTTCCTGCGAAGAGCCTCGTAGCGTTCCTTACGTCGGAATGAACGTCATCCGACAGCCGGTATAGCTCGCGGATAATACGGGAAAACGTTTCTACCGATTTCTTGTGATGAAGCAGTGCGGAATCCACCTCGTTCGCAGCCAGCTTCATCTGATTCAAATAATTCTCTGTCATATTGCGCTGAATGATCGATTGTACCGCCTGGTGGGAGAAAAATGAAATGACAGCAAGTGCGGCAATCACGGTCACAACGATGCGGACCATCATCTGCCGGTGAATCGTCCGTAACATAACAGCCTCCGTTTGGCTCGGCGGCTCTTGTTCTGTATCGCCAGAGCCCAGTCTCTAATACTAACGGATTTCAATCTTGGACAATGACATAAAACGATAGTTTGCGACATTTCCTTCGATCAAGTTCGATCCTATTATAGTATGTTTTGTCGATCATAGATATCATATCTTCCATTTTCCATAAAAAAAGACTTTTGTATATGTTCATGTATACAAAAGTCTTGTTCATTTACACAAAAGTCATTAGATTACTGCTTCTCTTCCTCCGGTTCGCTTACGGGGGGCTGATGAATCGGCAGCGTCACGATTACCGTTGTGCCTACATCCGGCTTGCTCTCGATAGTCATGTCGCCATGATGCGCCTTCACCAGCTCGTACGTAATGGCCAAGCCCAAGCCCGTGCCGCCATGGCTCGGGTTCACCTGATAGAACTTATCCATGACTTTGGCCAAATGCTCCTTGCTGATGCCGATGCCCTGATCCACGATGCGAACGACGACCTTGTCCTCGTCCCACGTCGAATGGACCGTAATTACCGATTCATTCGGAGAGAACTTGACCGCATTGTCGATCAGATTGAGAAAGACCTGCTTCAGCCGGTTCACATCGCCAGAGATAGGCTGCTCCGCGCCGCGGGAATGAACCTCAATATGAATCTGCTTCTGCTCGGCCTTCATTTTTACTTGAAGCACCGTGTCTTCCAGAACGCCCGACAGATAGACCGGCGACCAATTGAATTGCAGCTTATTCTCCTGCAGCTTCGAGAAGTCAAGCAGTTCCTCGACCAGCCCGATAAGCCGGTCGGTCTCCTTCAGGATGACGTTCATCCCCAGCTTGCTCTCTTCTTCCTCGAACTGTCCGGAGAGAAGCGTCTCGCTCCACCCCTTAATCCCGGTAAGCGGCGTTCGCAGCTCATGCGAGATCGAGGAGACGAAGTCGTTCTTAAGCTGATTGCTGCGGACGATCTCATGAGCCATGAAGTTCAGCGTCCGGGCGAGCTCGCCGATCTCATACTTGTACTCCTCCTTGATGCGAACATCGAAGCGACCCTTCGCCATCTGGGCGGAAGCGCTCGTAATCTCATTGATCGGCTTCACGATGGAATTCGCCAGGCCGATGCTGATGATGAGCACGATGATGAGAACTGCGATCGCAATGACAACAGACAGCAGCACGATGCTGTTAATGCGCGCATTGACCAAATCCAGCGAAGTGACCAGACGGACGATATAGACGATATCTCCCTTCGCATAGAGCGGGGACGCGATCGACATAACCGCCTCTCCCGTCCCCGGCTGCTTGCCGATCCACTGCCCTACCGTCCCGCTCTGGGCACTGATGACGTCGGCCGTGGTGACCGGCTTGTCCACCCGGAAGTAGCTGGACGAGATCATCACCTCACCCTGCGGACTCAGAATCTGCACATCCGCCGTCTTGATATTGTACTGCTTCAGCAGCACGGGGAGCCAGCTTCGGTCTTCCGTATTGATCCCCGCATTGCCTTGTTGGTAGAGCGTTGTCGTGACACTCAAATGAGACGACATATGGCTAGAAATCGAGTCATAATAATAGGAACGGACAGCGATAAGAAATATCGCCTCCAAAATAAGCATCGTCAAGAACACGACGATAAAATAGTGCATTACTACGGAACGCCGTATTCCCGGCTTTAGCATGAAGAGGAACCTTTCCATTTATATCCATGTCCCCAGACTGTTTCCAAATATTTAGGCGACGAAGGCTCATCCTCGATTTTCTGCCGCAAGCGGCGGATATTGACATCGACAATCTTCGGATCGCCCATATAATCTTTGCCCCATACATAATCAAGCAGCACATCGCGGCTTAATGTCATATCTTCCTTCTCCATGAAGAACTGCACCAGCGAGAACTCCGTAGGAGTCAGGTCAATCGATTGGTTATGCTTCGTGAACCGCTTCGCGATCAGATCAAGCGTGAACGGCCCCGAATGATATATGACTTTCTGCGTAGGCTGCTGATAGGCGTTGACCCGGCGCAGGAGAGACTGAATGCGGGCCACCAGCTCCGTTGGACTGAACGGCTTGCTCACATGATCGTCGGCACCGACCGACAACGCGTATACCTTGTCCTGCTCCTGAACCTTGGCCGTAAGGAAAATGATGCCCATCCGTTCGTTGAACTGGCGGACGCGGCGGCATACCTCAAAGCCGTCAATGCCCGGAACCATCACATCGAGCAGGGCAATATCAATTGTATTGTCGTTGACAAGAATCTGGTAGGCATCGTTGCCGTTGGCGGCCTCCACCACATCAAATCCGTTGCGCTTCAGGTTGATGACAATAAAGCTGCGAATCGATTCTTCATCTTCCAGAATGAGTATCTTCGTCATCTCTTCCCGTCTCCTTCGTTCATTCATTGCTTTCCCGGTTGATATCCGGAATCTTCGGGGTGCCCCTGTTCAGCATCAGCGGCTCCTTGCTGAATACGCCGATAATGGTATCTCCATACGAGCTGAGATAAGTCCACTTCTCCTTGTATGTCTCCCACAGTTCCGGGTTGAAAAACTTGATCTCGGCCAGCGTTTCATTCGTATGCATGTCCATAAACCGGATATATTCATCCTTCTTCGACTTCGTATCAATCGTTACCCGGCCATACCATGAATTCGGCAGCTTGAGCTGGAACCGTTCCTCATAGTCGCGGTACTGCTTCTCGACCAGCTTCAATCCGTTCTTCTCGTCCCAATGATAATAGCCCGTGAAATACGGAATATCGTACGACGCATAAATATCCCAGCCCGGCGGCGTCTCGGGAACCGCGATCTCGATGATGCCGTCTCCATTCATGTCACTGCTGGCTATATTATACGGCTTGATCGCCATTTCTTCCGGCAGGACAGAGACGAGCTGATTATCCTGTGTCAACTTGATAATATCCGTTACGCCGTAATTGGCGCCAGCTACCGCGTCAAGCACAATTCCTTTTTGGTTCTTGCTGATATAGCCTGAAATCATGTTCGTATACATATTCACGTCTTTGTCCAGCGTTAATTCATTCTGCTTGGCCATCTTCCCGTCCTTGAAATCGTACATGGTCAGCACCGGCGGCATGTCGCGGCGGTTATTGACGATGTACAGCTGGTTCTTCCCGTCCCCGTTCAGATCATCGATGACGAACTGGGAATAGGGCTGCTCAAATATTTTGACGATGCCGTCCTGCGTGAATGTGTAGACGACCAATCCTTTGTTCAGATCCTTGTCGCTGCCTCCATAGCCGACGACGAGATCCAGCCTGTTGTCATGGGTCAAGTCCACGAGTTCGACCCGATCCAGACTGACGCCTACCCCATCGAACTCGACCACCTTGTTCCACGTCTCTCCGTCGCTATGGAAGACGAGTCCGTGCAGGCGCACATCCTTGTCCGGCGTCTCGTAAAATGCAATCGCCGTATCGGCCCGGCCATCATTGTTCAGATCAGCGAGCCGTATGGCGCTGCCATCCTCCGTATTGGTCGGGCGTACGATATTGTTAACCCCCTGCGGCATCTGCGAGGCAATGATCGTCATAATCTTCGCTTTATCTTCCGGAAGCCGGGGCTTGCTCATTAACGACTTCGGATCCTGCAGCCATTCGCACCCGGTCAGCAGGAGGCAGCCGAGGAGAAGTAGTGACACGCTACGTACCCACCGCATTCTCATTCCGCTTATCACTCTTTCATCAGTTCGATTTATCCTGATTATATCTTAACAGAATACACACTCCATCAGTATAAAAAAAAACTGTCACCAAAAGGTGACAATCCCATGACAAAGCCGGTTCTAATACCAGAGCGCATCGATAATTCCATTCTCTGCCTTGATATCCTGCAACGTATAGATGGATATCGGGAAATATGGAAAGCCATAGGCGTATGGAGCCAACTCATACAGGCCGAAGAACAGGACAAGCGCTTTGTCCGTCATATAAAAATCTTGATCCGGCCGAATCTCGGTGAACGGCTCCAATACGGGAATGTCGCGCGCCTTAATCTGGGCGGCTACCTGCTCCGACAGCACCTTCACATAAGGGGCTCCCGGCTTGAACAGATCCGCCAGCTTCAACTCCCGCCCGTCCCTGACATCCATCGTCATCCCGGCCTGATACGTCATCCCGTGCGCGGCATGCGCCGTATATCCGTATACGATGAGAGTGAGGCTGATATAATGGCGTTCATTCAGCTTGATCTCGTAGGAGCCCGTTACCTCCGTGTCCGGCGCTTCGCCGTAGCCGGTCATCCGAATGAGCCGGACCGCCTGACGGTGGATCGCCTTATTCATGCGGGATACCGCTTCGTCCCCGTCACGGCCGCGAATCTGAGGCACGTAGACGGTCAGCTTCGGTCTGCGGATGACATACGTATCCACCTGGACCGGCAGCGGATACAGCGTCGTGGCATCCGCTTCCGTTGATGTGCTCATCCCTATCCCCTCGCTTCATCATTGGTCATAATCCCAATATATGCGAGGAGCGGCGCGGCGTGACATTCGCCTAAGCGGTATTCCGCAGTGCATTAATGTATGAGCGCCTTCTCTGATTGGAGCAGGCGGCGTCCCTTCACGTCGACTGCGATCCGCCCTTCCTTCATTCCCCAGATGCGGGTCGCATACTTCTCGGCCAGCTCGGCCTGATGGAAGACGGCGATCACGATCTTCCGCTCCCGCTGGCACAAGCTGCGGAACGTGTCCAGCACCGACTCGGCGGCCTTCGGATCCAGGCCGAGCACCGGCTCGTCCGCCAAGAGAACGTTGGCCCCGTGCACGAGCGCGCGCGCAATGGCGACACGCTGGCGCTCCCCTCCGCTGAGCTTGCTCGTCTGGTCATGCGCCTTGTCCAGCAAGCCGAGCATCTCAAGCGTGTCCATCGCCCCCATATAATCGTCCGAACGAACAATGCCGAGAGCCATCCGCCAGAGCGGCGTCTGATGGAAACGGCCGATAAGCACGTTCTTCAACACTTTTCGATTCAGATTGAGGACCGGATTCTGTTCCAGGTAAGCGAACTCGCGCATCACCTTGCGCTTGCCATTGACCTGATTCTCGAAAATATTAACGCCGTCGACGCTATACTTGCCGCTCGTCCAGCTCTCGCGCATCGCGATGCATTTGAGCAGCGTCGATTTCCCGCTGCCGCTTGCGCCGATAACGCCGACGAATTCGCCAGGCTCGAGCTCGAAGCTCAATCGATCCAAGATTGGCGGGGCCGGCGGATACCGCTTGACCAGACGTTCTACTTTAATCATGGCATAGACTCCTCTCTATCCGTAGAAGGCATTCCGTTGTCTTTCCTTTCAGGTTGTTCCCAAAATCCGCTTGCGATGCTTGTGAACATATACTTATTAGTGTAAGGAAGATGAGTCCTAACTTGCAAGCGTTTTTGCCTGCCGCTTGAAGATCAAGCCAAGCAGCGAGAAGCCGATATACCAGATGCCGAGCAGGTAGAACATGCTGCCCATGGACACATACTGCAGCCCCAAGCCGGCCAGGTTCGGTCCGATAATGCTGCCCAGGCTGAAGTGAACGGATGCGATCACATTGGCGGAAGGCAGATAAGCCTTCGGCAAAATATCCGCGGCATATGCCAGGCCAAGCGAGAAAAAGGAGCCGACCAAGCCGCCGACGAGCAGGAATAGAATCAAAATCCCCCAGATGCTCGTTCCGACGAACGGGACGAGAAGGAATCCCGCTCCTCCGGTCAGACCGCAAGCCATCAATACCTTTTTACGGTCGATCTTGTCGCTCAGTATGCCGAGCGGAAGCTGCAGGATGAGGCCGCCGATACCGAAGAACGGAAGCAGGTACGAGATCCAATGCTCCTCCAGGCCGATGCGCAGCGCATAAATCGGGAAGTTGCTGTTCATCGATGCTTCCATGTAGCCGTACAAAAAGGCCGGCAGCAGCGCGAACCAGGCCCATTGATAAGAGCGGGCATACCGCTTCTCGGGACGGGCGCCTTCATGCAAGCCTTCCACTGGCTGATTCGGCAGTACGAACAGGACGAGCCCGATGACGATAAGGAACAGCGCGCCCATCACCAGGAACGGTGCGGAATCATGCACGCGGAGCAGATTAATGCCGAGCGGGCCGAAGCTGAAGCCGAGTCCATAGGCCATCCCGTACAGCGAAATATTCCGTCCGCGCCGGTGAGCCGGGCTGACGGAGACCGCCCACAGCTGGGTCGCGTAATGCAGCGCGCTGTCCCCCAGGCCGACAATCATCCGAAGGGCGAACCAGACATAGATGTTGGGCAGCAGCGGGAACAGTACGATCGCCGCCGTTACAACGATGAGTCCGCCGAGAAGCATCCGCTTGTATCCCACCCGGAGCAGGATCCGTTCGACGGCGAACATCATGGCGAAGACGCCAACGTACAGGGCCGTCGCATTGAGCGCATTCAGATCAGAAGGGACGCCCATCCGCTCCAGGAAGATGGTTAAGAGCGGGAGCAGCATCCCTTGACTCAATCCGGTAAATGTGACCACAATAATGAGAATAAAAAATTGCATGCTTGGAGAATTCGTAGTGAAACGCCTTGCTGACATGGACTTTCCTCCGCAATTACTATGATTTGAACGCCTGAAGCGGCGGCGCGCGGCCGCCCCCCGCAAGCTTCATTTGACACCAACATTTCAACATTATAGTAGACAATAGGATGCAACACAATTCATAATGATAGAGTAACGCAATGTTATCCAAGGGGGCTCCGTAAGGCATGACCTACCATGTTCGTATCGACTATTCATCGGTATATGAACTTATTGGAAGCTTTATGTTGTTCGTTCACCGCAAGTGGATCCGCAACGTAGAGAACGGAATGGAATGGGCGCGCAGCATCGAGCAGCAGCTCCCTCCGCAGTGGAATGCGTACAGCGAGAAGATCCGGAAGCATTCGTTAGGCGACTTCGACATGCTCTACGCGCTGGCGCTGGAGCGGAATCATAACGATATTCCTTCCTATCTCGAGCAGCTGGAACGGCTGACACCGGACGAGTGGGACAGAGTCAGACAAGAAAACGGCCTGCGCCTGCCCTCCTTCCGGCTGGAACGCTGCCTGGAGCTGTATGTTCCGGCGCTCCGATTCTGGTATGAACACTATATCCGTCTCTCGCTTCCGGAGTGGGAACCGATCCTTCAGCATGACGCGGAAGAGAAGCGGCGGTTATTGGACAAAATAAAGCCGCAGGATCTCATCGAGCTGGCCACGAACGGCGTCGTCATTCCGGAGCATGAATCGGTTGACGAAGTGATTCTTGCCCCGATGTGGCACTATCGTCCGATTAATAATAACTGTACGTTCCGCAGCCGGATTCTCGTCCTGTACCCGGTGGACAAGCCGGAACCGGATCTGATGGTCCCGTCGCACAACCTGCGCCGCATGACCGAAGCATTGGCGGACGAGAAGCGGCTTCGCATCTTGCGGCTGGTCGGCCAGAAGCCGTATACATTCGACGAGATCCAGGAATATATTCCGCTCTCGACGGGAGCGCTCAAGCATCATCTGGCGGTCCTGCGCTCCGCGGGGTATATCCGAACGTACTGGAACGGCAAAGTGCAGCGCATCGCGCTGCGGCCGGAAGGGCTTGCGGATTTATCCGCTTTTCTCGAAGCCTACATACATTCATGACAGCAAGCCTGATTGCAGCCTCTTGCGCTGTTGCGGCTCTGATAGCGTCAAGGAGGTGATTCGGCATGACCGTAATGCCGAGACAGACGATTTTATTCGATCTGGACGACACGCTCGTCCATTGCAACAAATATTTTGACATCGTCATTCAACAATTTCTCGATACGATGATGACGTGGTTCGCGCCGTGGAAGCTGCCGGCCGAGGATATCCGCGCGGTGCAGGTCCGCATCGATATTGCCGGCGTGCAGGACAACGGCTTTCAAAGCGAGCATTTCCCGCGCTCGTTCATCCATACGTACGAGCATTTCTGCACGCTGACCGGCCGCACCCCGTCCGTCGACGAGACCGAGCTGCTCTGGAAGCTCGGTCTGAGCGTCTACGAGTTCGAGATCGAGCCTTATCCCGGCATGATCGATACGCTCGACCGGCTGCGGGATGAAGGACATGAGCTATTCTTGTATACCGGCGGTGAACAAGTCATTCAAGAGCGCAAAATTGCGCAAATGAAGCTGTCGGATTACTTCGGAGAGCGGATATTTATCCGCAGGCACAAGACAGCGGACGCATTGTCCTCCATCGTGCGGGAACAGGGCTTCCGGATCGAGAGCACCTGGATGATCGGCAATTCGCTGCGAACCGACGTGATTCCCGCCCTGCTGTCCGGCCTGAATGCGATCTACTTGAAGCAGGCGAACGAATGGGCATTTAACATCGTCGACATCGATGCCGAGCCGAACGGCGCCTTCGAGACGATCGAGCAGCTAACCGACGTGCCTCGCGTCATTCGCAACTGGATATTGACCCCGCGGTAATAGGACAGGCCGGCTCTATCGGAGCCGGCCTTCCGTTGTCTTTGGCATAACGATGCCCATGGACCGGCATGAAGTCTCCTCGTCCTGCCTGTGCATCCCGGATCGGACCCCAGGCTATGCCTCTGTCGCTAACTCCCCGGTCTCCGCGCTCGCCAGGACAATGCGGGCTTGCGTCTCGGAGCCGTCCGGCAGGACCAGCTTCATCTTCGCGGTCTTGCCTTTCTCAATCAGCGCCTTCACCTGCGTATCGCTGAGCTTGCGGCCGAAGCTCTCCTTCCAGATGACAAAGCGGCAGCCCTGCTTGTAGTTCGAGCAGCCGTACCCTTTGCGCCCCATAAATATCTTGCCTCCGCATCCGGCGCGCGGACAAGTTCCGACGATGGCCGGTCCCTCGCCCAGCTGCGGCGCCGCCGCCTTAACCGCTGTACTCCGCTGCGGAGAAGGCCGGGTCCCGGCCGCTGCCGGACGGCCCTGCTCGAGTTCCGCCGCGGCGGACGCTTGTCCGGCCGCGCCCTTGCGCCGGCGCGAGCTTCCCTGCTTCGGCTCGGCGCTCTCGAAGGAAGTCTTCGCCGCCCGCGCCTGCAGCCTCACCTTGTCTACAATCATCGTTGCGAATTTCTTGACATTTTCCATAAATTGAATATCCGAAGCCGCGCCCCGTGAAATTTCCGTCAGCCGCCGCTCCCATTGCCCGGTCATCTCCGGCGAGGTCAGCAGATCAATCCCGGCTCCCCGGATAAGCTCGACCGCCGTGCGGCCTTTTTGGGTCACCTGAATCGTCTTGCCCTTCATCTCGATATAGCCCACTTTTTTGAGACGCTCGATCGTTGCCGCGCGAGTGGCCGGCGTGCCCAGCCCGGAGTCCTTCATCGCATCGCGCAGCTGCTCGTCTTCAATCTGCTTGCCTGCGCTTTCCATCGCCTTGAGCAGCGTGCCCTCCGTATATGGCTTGGGCGGTTGAGTTTCCTTGTCCTTCACGACGGCTTGGACACAATGCACCGCCTCATCCGGATTCACCTGGAACGGCTCCTCGACCTCAATCTCTTCCGCTTCATCCTCATCCTTGCGCTTTCCTCTTCCGGACTTGGGCTTCTCCTTCTTCATATCGGCATAGATGGCTTTCCAGCCAATGTGGAGCAGCTCTTTGACAGAGGTTTTGAAGGTCTCTTGTTCGACCTCCGTCATTACCGTATGGACCTTGTATTCCGCAGCCGGATAGAACTGGGACAGGAAGCGGCGCACGATAAGATCGTACAGCTTCTGTTCATCGGGAGACAGGCCCGAGGCCTTCCGCTGGGTCGGCAGAATCGCGTGGTGATCCTCGACCTTGGCCGGATTGCATATGTACTTGTTCCCTTTATGAACGAGAGCCCGGTTCGCGCCCTTCACCCACTCGTCATATGCCGTGCCCTGCAGCACGGACAGCGCCTTGTGCATCTCCGGAATGTTCTGCTCCGTCACATAGTTCGAATTCGTCCGCGGATAAGAGATGACCTTATGCTTCTCGTACAGCGACTGGGCGATATCCAACGTTTTCTTCGCCGAGAACGCATAGCGGCTGTTCGCCTCCCGCTGCAGCAAGGTCAGATCATACAGACGAAAAGGATGCTCCTTCGTCTCCTTCGCCTGATAGGAGGCGATCCGTCCCGGCTTCCCCTGCACCTTCGCCGCCAAGGCCTCGGCTTGCGCCCGGTCGGTGATCCGATCGCCCTGCCATAGCCCCTGGTATGTGCCCTCCCCTTGCGAGAAGTGGCCTTCGACCTCGAAATAAGTCAACGAAGTAAAGGCTTCAATCTGCTTATGCCGTTCGTAGATGAGCGCCAACACAGGCGTCTGCACTCTGCCTACGGACAGCAGCACGTTGTGCTTCGTCGTGAACGCGCGCGACCCGTTCATGCCAATCAGCCAATCCGCTTCGCTGCGGGCGCTCGCTGCCTTGGTCAGATTGTCGTATTCCGACCCGTCCTTCAGCTCGGCGAAGCCCCGCCGAATCGTCTCCGGGGTCAGATCGGATATCCAGAGCCGCTTCACCGGATGCTTTAATTTCAAATAACGCTGGATGAGCGAAAAGATATATTGTCCTTCCCTTCCGGCGTCGCAAGCGTTGACCAGCAGATTGCTGCGCTTGGCCAGCTCGGCGATGACCTTCAGTTGATCCTTCGTCTTGCGGTATGCGATCAGCTTGAAGTCGCCGGGTATAATCGGAAGGTCGTTGATATTCCATTTCTTATACTTCATATCATAAGCATCCGGCTCGGCGAGCCCGACCAAATGCCCGATCGCCCACGTAATGATATAGGTTTCCCCTTCCAGATAGGAACGGTGATTTTTCGCTTTCGGTTCTATGGCGGCAGCGATATTCCGTCCCATATCCGGCTTCTCCGCAATAATCAGCGTCTTCATCTGCTCCCCCCGTCTCTCTGGCGAACGACAGAAAGCCGCGCTATGGATAGCGCAGCTTCTTGCAGCGTTCTCTTCTATTTATTATTCCTCATTCCGGGCAGGATGACAAGTGATTCGCGAGATACATATCAACTTCGCGGGCGGCTTCCCGTCCTTCGTGAATGGCCCAGACGACCAGACTCTGTCCGCGCCGCATATCTCCGGCGGCAAAGACATTGCTAATCTTCGTCCCGTATTTGCCATTGACCGCCTTCACATTGGTATGGCGATCCGTGTCCAGCCCAAGCTGTTCGATGAGTGTCGCCTCCGGGCCGTCGAAGCCGACCGCCACGATAACAAGCTGCGCCGGATAGACCCGCTCCGTTCCCGGGATCGGCCGATACGTCTTCCGTCCCTGCTCGTCGACGATCCGCTCAATCTGAACCGTGTGCAGCTCCTTCACGCGCCCTTCCTCGTCGCCGACGAAGCGTGTCGTCATGATGGAAAATTCGCGCGGATCGCGTCCGTACAAGGCCTTCGCTTCCTGGTGCGCATAATCGAGCGTATACACATTCGGGAACTGCGGCCAAGGATTGGCGGCCTCGTCGCGCACGGCCGGGGCCTGCGGACGCGTGCCGAATTGAGTGATGCTGCGGCAGCCGTGGCGCAGCGCGGTCGCTACGCAGTCGGTCCCCGTGTCGCCGCCGCCGATGACGATGACATCCTTGCCTGCCGCCGACACGTAGCAGCCGTCCTCCAGGTTGGAGTTCAGATAGCTCTTAATCGTTCCGTTCAAATAGTCCATCGCATAGTGAATGCCTTCGAGATCGCTGCCTTCGATGACGAACTCGCGCGGCTTCGTCGCCCCGGCGCACAGCACGACGGCGTCATACTGATCGACCAGCTCGCGGGCCGGAATATCGGTTCCGATCTCGATATTCGTCACGAAGCGGATCCCTTCCTCGGCGAGCAGCCGCACCCGCCGCTCCACCACTTCCTTGTCCAGCTTCATCGTCGGAATGCCGTACGTAAGCAGTCCGCCGATGCGATCGTCGCGCTCGTATACGGTGACGGAATGACCGGCCTGATTGAGCTGATCCGCGCAAGCCAGTCCCGCCGGTCCCGATCCGACGACTGCGACCCGCTTGCCGGTCCGGCGCTGCGGAGGCTTCGCCGTCACCCAGCCTTCGCGGAAGCCGCGCTCGATAATCTCTTCCTCGATCGACTTGATCGTAACCGGCTCGCCGATCAGCCCGACAGTACACGACCCTTCGCAGGGCGCCGGACAGACCCTTCCCGTGAATTCGGGGAAGTTATTGGTGGCATGCAGCCGTTCAAGCGCTTCCTGCCACAGCCCGCGGTACACCAGATGATTCCATTCCGGAATCAGATTATTCACCGGGCAGCCGGAGGTGCCGGAGGCCAGCTCCATCCCCGTATGACAATAGGGCGTGCCGCAATCCATGCAGCGGGACGCCTGGGTCCGCATCTCCTCTTCGGTCAGGTGAAGATGGAATTCCTTCCAATCCAGCACCCGTTCAGCCGGGTTCCGTTCGGCTTGTATTTGTCGAGAATATTCCATAAATCCGGTCGGCGTTGACATGCTGACTCCTCCATCCGTTCGCGTAGCAATCACGAGCCCTGTTCGCAATTGTGCCGATTGATGACATGTCCGGACATCGGACGTTCCGGCATGTGTGTGCCAATGATCGTACCTTAAACGATGTCCCGGAACATATGGAGTCGATCACGAATGATTTGCATTTCAATACATATGGAAAGGGGTCACTGCCCGCTTGCGGGACTGGTCTCCGTCACGCTTCCTTCCGGACATAGGTCTGGAAGCGGTGCGGATACCGGTTCTTCTCGTCGACCGGTCCCTCAGCTTCCTCCGCCAGTTCCCAGGCCGCCTCGTCATACGGCGGAAAATATTCATCGCCCTCGAATTCGGCGTCTATCCGCGTAACCAGCAGCTTGTCCGCCAAAGGAAGGAACTCGCGGTAAATTTGGGCGCCGCCCATCACCATAATTTCCTCATCCGCCGCCAGCGGCAGCACGGACTCGATATGATGCATGACTTCCGCATCGGGCGCGATCCACTCCGGGTTGCGGGTCAGCACAATATTGCGCCGGTTCGGCAGCGCCTTTCCCAGCGATTCATAGGTTTTGCGTCCCATGACGACCGTCTTCCCCTGCGTCATTGCCTTGAAATAAGCCATATCGCTCGGCAGCCGCCATGGCATCCCATTATCCTTGCCAATGAGACGGCGCTTGTCCATCGCCCAGATCATCGTAATCGGCATTGAGGTGCGCCTCCCTTCTGTCTTTTATTCGGTTAATAAAGAATCCCGGGATTATCTTCTATAGTACCCGGCGTCAAATTCGCCATCTTGAGTGGCTGTTCAAATCCTACACCGCAACCGGCGCCTTAATCGTCGGATGATGCTGATAGTCCACGAATTCGAAATCGTCGAACCGGTAATCAAAAATCGAATCCGGCTTGCGCTTGATGACCAGCTTCGGAAGCGGCAGCGGCTCGCGCTCCAACTGGGTCTTCACCTGTTCCATATGGTTCGAGTAAATATGAACGTCGCCGCCGCTCCAGATAAATTCTCCGACCTCCAGGCCGCATTGCTGGGCCACCATATGCGTAAGCAGCGAATAGCTGGCGATATTGAACGGCAGTCCGAGGAACGTATCCACCGAACGCATGTTGAGCAGACAGCTCAGCTTGCCGCCGGCGACATAAAATTGGAACGAATAATGGCATGGCGGCAGCTTCATCTGATCGACCTCGCCGACATTCCAAGCGGAGACAAGCAATCGGCGCGAATCCGGATTCGTCTTAATCTGCTCGATCACATTCGCAATCTGGTCGATCATGCGTCCGTCCTTGGTCTCCCAGGCGCGCCACTGCGATCCATATACCGGTCCCAGGTTGCCATTCTCATCCGCCCATTCGTCCCAGATGCGGACGCCGTTTTCCTTCAAATAACGAATATTGGTATCTCCGCTCAAAAACCAGAGCAGCTCATGCACGATTGATTTCAGGTGCAGCCGCTTCGTCGTCACAAGCGGAAACCCTTCAGCCAGATCGAAGCGCAGCTGCCGCCCGAACACGGACAATGTGCCGGTTCCCGTCCGATCCTCCTTCTTCACCCCGTGCTCCAAAATGTCCTGCAATAACGCCAGATATGACTTCATTTCAACCACTCTCTTTCTACCGTACTGATGTGTATCCTACATAGTGTACCATCCCCTCATAACGTCGGCAATCCAGATTCACGAAATCAAATCTCTGATTCGAAGAGGATCAAAATACTGAAAAAATAGAGGTAATGTAGATCATGAAAACGACGCTGAAATGATATAGGCGCTAAAATGATATAATGGAAAAAAATGATTTCGAGGAAAGAGAAAAGGTGAGGTTCATGTATATCGTAACTTCGGCAGAAATGCGCGCTCTCGATGAGTACGCCATTCATACCATCGGCATTCCCGCAGCGGTGCTTATGGAAAACGCGGGCAGGGCCGTTGCGGAGGAGGTTGCCAAGCTATCGTCAGAGCTGGGCGCGAACAAGCCGTGGCTTATCCTCGTCGGCAAAGGCAACAACGGCGGCGACGGCATTGTGGCGGCGCGGCATCTACGGGAGCTGGGCGTGGAAGCCGAACTGCTATATGCGGCGGATCCTGCGAAGCTGACATCCGACGCCGCGCCCCAGCGAGATATTGCCGCCAGGCTGGGCATCGCCGCTTCCGTCTATGGGACGGACAGCATCCGGTGGGAGCGGTATGCGGGGATAGTCGATGCGCTCCTTGGCACGGGAACGGCCGGAGCTCCGCGCGAGCCGTACGCCTCGCTAATCCGGGAAGCGAACGCGAGCGGACTGCCGATGGTCGCCATCGATATTCCGAGCGGCTTGGATGCGGATACAGGGGATGTGCATGATCCCTGCATTGACGCGGATACGACCGTGGCCCTCGCCTTTCTCAAGCGCGGGCTGACGCAATATCCGGGCGCACAACGAGCCGGACGCGTCGTTGTCCGCTTGATCGGCATCCCGGCAGAGCTGGCGGACAAGGAGGGCATACGGGCCTTTTGGGCCAATGAAGAGCTGTTCCTGCGGCGCTTCGGGCTGAAGCTTCCGCTGGCACGAGAGGCGGACACGCATAAGGGCACCTACGGCCATGTACTGGTTGCCGCAGGTACCCGCCAATATAGCGGCGCCGGACTGCTGGCGGCGGCCGCAGCGCTCCGCTCCGGGGCCGGTCTGGTGAGTTGGGCGCTGCCAGAACGGCTGCTGGACCCGATGATGGGGCGAATCCCGGAAGCAATGCTGCACGGCATCCCCGACGGCGGACGCGGCGACTGGGCGGCCGTGCCGGCCGAGGCGGTGCTGCGGCTCGCAGCCGGCAAGAAGGCGCTGGCGATCGGTCCGGGAATGGGCCGCTTCGCCGGCGACGGCGCATGGCTGCGCGAGATCTGGGCGGGCGCGCCATGCCCGCTCGTCATCGATGCGGATGCGCTCAACATGATCGCGGATGCGGGCGGCCTCGACGCCTGGCCGCAGCGTGACGGCGCCGCGATCCTGACGCCGCATCCGGGCGAGATGGCGCGCCTGACGGGCCTCACCGCGCGCGAAGTGCAGCGCGACCGCATCGGCCTGGCGCCCCGCTATGCTATGCAGCACGGCGTGACGCTCGTGCTGAAGGGCGCCCGCACCGTAACCGCCACCCCCGCCGGGGACGTGTACGTGAACACGTCCGGCAACCCGGGGATGGCTACAGGAGGTGCGGGCGACGCGCTGGCAGGCCTGATCGCCGGCCTGCTCGCGCAAGGTTGCGACGCCGGCCTCGCCGCGGCCCTGGGCGTCTATCTTCACGGCCTTGCCGGCGACCGCGCCGCCGCAAGCCGTCCCTCCCCCGGCTCGCTAATCGCCGGGGATATCATCAATTGCCTGTAGACACGACCACGTTCCCGCGTTTGAATACGGTATGAACATGGTTGATTCCGAAATGATACGGCAAGTAGGCCAGGTTATCGGCCTTGAATATGACGAGGTCCGCCTGCTTGCCGGCTTCCAGGCTCCCTACGGTATCCGATCTTCCGATGGCATGAGCCGCATTGATGGTCACGGCCGTCAACACTTCCTCGGGGGTCATGCCCAAGTTCAGACAGCCCAAGGTCATGACAAGCTGGATCGATTCCGTCGGCGAGCTGCCCGGATTATAGTCCGTGGACAGGGCTACCGCGAGCCCCCTCTCGATCATGTCGCGGGCCCGGGCATGATGCGTCAGCCGCAGATTGAAGGAAGTGGCAGGCAGACAGACGGCCACGACTCCTGCCTGCCGCATCGCCTCCAAGCCTTCGTCCGAGGCCGCAATCAGATGCTCGGCCGAAATGCAGCCCAGCTTGCCGGCCAACTGCGCCCCTCCGATCGGCTCGATTTCATCCGCATGAATTTTGAGACCGAAGCCCAATTCCTTGGCGGCAAGCAGAATTTGCTCCGATTCTTCCACGGAAAATACGCCGTGCTCACAGAACACATCGCAAAATTCGGCCAGCCCTTGCCGCTTCACCTCCGGCAGCATCTGCTCGATAACCACCTTCACAAATTCTCCGGAGCGCCCTTTATATTCTTCCGGCACGACATGGGCTCCCATGAACGTAGATACCAAATCAACCGGATGCTCCCGGTTCAACCGGTGAGCGACCCGGAGCTGCTTGAGCTCGTCCTCCAGCGTCAGCCCATAGCCGCTCTTCGCTTCTGCCGTCGTCACGCCGAAGGAGAGCATCATATCCAGGCTCGCTTTCGCTTTCGCGTACAGTTCCTCTTCCGTTGCCTGACGGGTGGCTCGAACGGTGCTCAGAATCCCGCCGCCTTGAGCTAATATTTCCAAATAGGACATGCCCCTCAGCTTCAATGCCAGCTCATGCTCGCGCGAGCCGCCGTGAACGAGGTGGGTATGCGGATCGATAAGCCCCGGCGTAACCAGCAAGCCCTGGGCATCATGCTTGCGCTCTATTGCCAATCCGCCGATGTCCGCCATCACTTCGTCTACCGGGCCCGCCGCCACGATGAGTCCGTCCCGGATCGCGACAGCGCCTCCGCGCACGGCCCCCACCTCTGACATTTCACGGCCTGTGCGCGGCCCCCGGCTCCCCTGCATCGTAATGAGCGTTCCAATGTTATGGATCAACAGATCAATTCGATTATGTTCCATCATGCTCCCCCTCTCGAAGGCAGCAAGCCCGGCCGGGCTTGCTGCGCGTCATTGTTATATGCCAAGCATCGGCACGCGTACTCCGCAATTCTTCGCCGTCTTAATCGCAAGCTCATAACCGGCGTCGGCATGACGGATAATGCCCATGCCCGGATCTGTATTCAAGACGCGGGACAGCTTCTCGTCCGCTTCTGCTGAACCATCCGCGACGACGACCATGCCCGCATGCAGGGAATACCCCATGCCTACGCCGCCGCCGTGGTGGACAGAGACCCAGCTCGCGCCGGAAGCCGTATTCACCAGCGCGTTCAATATCGCCCAGTCGGCGACCACATCGCTGCCGTCCTTCATTGACTCCGTCTCACGGTTCGGTGAAGCGACCGAGCCGCAGTCCAGATGATCCCGGCCAATGACGATCGGGGCGGAAATATCCCCATTGCGCACCATCTCGTTGATAGCCAAGCCCATCTTGGCCCGTTCCCCATAGCCCAACCAGCAAATGCGGGCAGGCAGGCCCTGGAACGCGACCTTCTCCCTGGCCATCTTGATCCAGTTGCACAGATGGGTATTTTGCGGGAACAGCTTCAATACAAGCTCATCCGTCTTATAAATATCATCCGGATTGCCGGACAGAGCCGCCCAGCGGAACGGCCCCTTCCCTTCGCAGAAGAGCGGGCGAATATAAGCCGGAACGAAGCCAGGGAATTGAAATGCTTCGGTCACCCCTTCATCGAAGGCCACTTGGCGGATATTATTGCCGTAATCGAATACAATGGCGCCCATTTTCTGAAGATCAAGCATCGCCTGGACGTGGGCAGCCATCGATTTTTTGGACAGCTTCACATATTGCGCCGGGTCGGCCGCCCGCAGTTCGGCAGCCGCTTCCGGTGAATAGCCTGCCGGCACATAGCCGTTAAGCGGATCGTGGGCCGATGTCTGATCCGTGACGAAATCGGGTCGAATCCCCCGCCGCACCATTTCCGGGAACACCTCCGCCGCATTGCCCACCAGGCCGATCGAGAGCGCTCTTCCCTCCGCCTTCGCAGCCTCCGCCAGCTTCAACGCCTCATCCAGATCGTGAACCATAATATCGCAATATTTCGTATCGATTCTGCGCTGGATCCGGGATGGATCGACCTCCACTCCGATCATGACGCCCTCGTTCATCGTGACGGCGAGCGGCTGGGCTCCTCCCATGCCGCCGAGTCCCGCCGTTAGCGTCAGCGTTCCTCTCAAGGTGCCCCCTTTATGCTGGCGGGCAGCCTCGGCGAAGGTCTCATACGTTCCTTGCAAAATGCCCTGCGTCCCGATATAAATCCAGCTCCCGGCCGTCATTTGCCCGTACATCATCAGTCCCTGCTTATCAAGCTCGTGGAACGTATCCCAATTGGCATAGGCAGGCACGATAACCGAATTGGAGAGGAGAACCCGCGGCGCATGCGTGTGCGTCCGGAACACGCCGACCGGCTTGCCTGATTGCACAAGCAGCGTTTCATCCGCTTCCAGGTTCGTCAGACATTCCACGATTTTGTCGAAGCACTCCCAGTTCCGTGCCGCCTTGCCGATACCGCCATACACGACCAGATCTTCCGGACGCTCGGCCACGTCGGGATCCAGATTGTTCATAAGCATCCGCAGGACCGCTTCCTGCTGCCAGCCTTTCGCAGTCAATTCCGTTCCATGTGCCGCTCTGATGATACGTTTGGTAGTTTGCTTCACAAATAGCCACTCCTTTGTGATAGATTCGACAAACAATATCAAAGCCCGCTTTCCATCTCTTCAAAACATACTCTAAAGAAGAGCGTCTGACTCCAGCCCAGCTTGCGCACAAAGCAGCATGACATGAATGAGTATCGCAAGATGACGCTGTTTAAATATGGTTGTACCCGAACCCGAGCACATCGTGCTCGAATCCTTTTTTGGGGGCGCCAATCGTGCCGTACACGCAGACGCTTAACCATTCCTCGGAATATCCCGATATTTCGACCGTCCCTCTCGTAATGCAAAAGGTTAATCCTACTGTCCTCAATATATCTCCGAATTGGACCGTCCCTCTCCCAATCCCCTGCAGCGCTTCGATGATGGCATGATATAAAGAATGAACTTCCCGATAAGAGTTCGGATCGATCACCTTGTTCGCTTTGGCGCTCGTTTCAATCGCCGTCACGACTTTGACCAATTCCATGGCGCCGACCTTGCCGATCGTATACCGGTATCCTCTCTTTTTCATTTCCTGCTCGATTTCCGCGCCCGCTTCTTCGTTATGCAGCATGACCAAGAGCGAGGTCAGCTTGCCCATCGTATAATTGCCGCAGTCGAACCGCTTTCCTTGATTCAGGTTACTCATTGCCAACCTCCCTTCTTGAACAACAACCCCGTATTTTGAAAAAAATGATATACTGCCAAAGCCAGACAGAGAAATTGAACGCTGAATAAACCTGAATCCATGATCCTCCTACTGAAGCTTGACTAGATCCGCTATGCTCGCGGCGGCATCGGTCTGCCTCATCCAGTCCGCCACCTTCTGAAAATCATCGGCAAGCACGCGATCCGTCTCAACAGCCGGGACAAGCTTGCGGCATTGATCATAGAGCCATTTGGTTCCGAGCCCAAGCCCCCGCGGGTCGCGGAAATCAGCCGCTTGCGCCCCGCACAGCAGCTCGATGGCGAGCACGTCGTAAGCGTTCTCAACGATCTGCTTCGCTTTGCGCGCGGCGATGGTTCCCATGCTGACATGATCCTCTTGGTTGCCCGAGGACGGAATCGAATCGACGCTTGCCGGATGTGCCAGCGCCTTATTCTCGGACACAACGGACGCGGCTGCGTACTGCGCAATCATGAAGCCGGATTGAAGCCCCCCATTATTCGTAAGAAAAGGCGGAAGCTGCTCATTCAAGTGAGGGTTGACGAGCCTTTCGATCCGCCGTTCGGAAATGTTGGCCAGCTCCGCTGCGCTGACGGACAGATGGTCCATCGCCAGAGCAATCGGCTGCCCATGGAAATTCCCGCCCGAGATCACTCGCCCCTCATCCACAAAAATAAGAGGATTATCTGTCGCCGAATTAATTTCAATTTCCAGCTTGCCAGCGATATAGGCCAGTGCATCCCGGCTTGCCCCGTGAACCTGCGGCGCGCAGCGCAAGGAATAGGCATCCTGCACCCTTCGCTCCCCCTGGCTTGTCATGAACTTGCTTCCGGAGGTTAACCGGATTACATTTTCGGCGGATTGACGCTGTCCTTGATGCGGGCGAATGACGTGGGTTAACGGCTCGAAGGCGTCCCGGACGGCGAACAGCGCTTCACAAGTCAAGGCAAGCGTGCAGTCGGCCCAGTTCGCCAGATTCATGGCATCGTGGCAGGCCAACGCGCCTACGGCCGTCATCGCCTGCGTCCCGTTGATCAGGGCTAATCCCTCCTTCGCCTCCAACGTTACAGGAATGAGACCGGCAAGCTGCATCGCCTGGCCGCCCGGCATCCGCTTGCCCTGATAATAAGCTTCGCCTTCGCCGACGAGCACGAGCGCCAAATGGGACAGCGGCGCCAAATCGCCGCTTGCGCCGAGCGAGCCTTTTTCCGGGATGACCGGCGTTACCCCTTGGTTCAGCATGCCGACCATCAATTGCACCACTTCCGGACGGATGCCGGAGTAGCCAAGCGCAAGCGCATTGACACGCAGCAGCATAATCGCTCTGGCGATCTCGATCGAGAACGGCGCACCGATTCCGCACGCGTGGCTTCGAATGAGATTCAACTGCAGCGCTTTGACATCTTCGCCGGAAATATACGTATCGCAAAACTTCCCGAAGCCGGTTGTCAAGCCGTACACCACTTTTTTCTCGCGCAGCAAAGTTTCCACATAGGCCCTGCTCTTCGCCATAATGCGAATGCTCTCTTCCCGCAGCTCCACTCTGGCATTGAAGCGGGCAACCTGAACAACCTGCCCGATCGTTAATGTCCCGCCGCCAACGAACACCACATGATGATCTTCCTTATGTTCCGTTATCTGCATTTCCGCACCTGCTTTACTATAAATAGTAGTTTCGGTAACGGCTTCTAATGACTATTCGCTAAAGGCCATTGCTTCATCCTATTCTTATACTCATTTCCCCAACTGGTTGATTGCCCAAATCTATATGTTCAAAAAGTTCGGTTTTCAGCACCGAGAAGGTTGCAAGAACTCGAAGCGAATGCTTTCGATGCGAGTTTTGCTCCGCAAAACTTGTAAGGAGCAGCGGAGTGTAGGCGATACTACATGAGCAGCTAAAATGTTTCCAAAGGAAACATGCTTCGGAAGGATACGCTTTTCAAGAGTGAATGCAAGATTCGATGCCGAATTACTTCCAGTAACTCACTTCGTGATCAAAAGCGGACTTTTTGAACTACCTTTAAAAAACAAAAAGAATGCAGTTCGATAAGGAAACCCAATCCTTCCCTCATTCAAAGCTACATTCTATTCACTAATGACTATATCGAGCTTACATTTAATTTACAACGTTGGAGAAGCTTAGTCAATAACCCACGCAGGCTTTTATCCGACAACGTCTCATAAAAAAATCCCCCGCAGCATCACGCTGCGAGGGCACAAAGCACATCAATATCGAATAGAACCGTAACAGATAGATAACAGAACGCTCCTGGAGCAGGAGTACTGCATGATTAAAACATTACTTCGCTACTGTGTGGATCGGATGTCCAAGTACGACTTCCGCTGCTTCCATCACGATTTCGCCAAGCGTTGGGTGAGCGTGGATCGTCAGCGACAGGTCTTCCAGTGTTGCCGCCATTTCCACAGCCAAGCCCATTTCCGCGATCAGGTTGGACGCTTCCGCGCCGACGATTTGGGAACCGAGCACGACGCCCGAATCCGCGTCAGCCACGATCTTCACGAAGCCATCCGCGTTGCCGCCGAGGGACAGCGCGCGTCCGTTCGCCGCATATGGGAACTTGCCGGCCTTGACGTTGTAGCCTTTTTCCTTCGCTTCCGATTCAGACAAGCCTACGCTTGCGCACTCCGGATCGGTGAAGCATACGGCAGGGATGCACTTGTAGTCAACTACGCTAGGCATGCCCGCGATAGCTTCCGCCGCAACCTTGCCTTCGTAAGAAGCTTTATGCGCCAGAGCTGGACCGGCAACGATATCGCCAATTGCGAAGATGTGCGGAATGCTTGTGCGTCCTTGGTGGTCGACTTCGACCAGGCCGCGGTCGGTCATTTTGACGCCGATCATATCGAGACCAAGCTCGCCATCGGTGTTCGGACGGCGGCCAACCGTTACGAGCAGGTATTCTGCAGTAACTTCTTTGGTTTCGCCTTTAACGGTGAATTTGACAGTAACGTCTTTATCCGTTTGCGTTGCGCTCTCCGCTTTCGCGCCCGTGAAGATTTCCACATTGGATTTCTTCATGTTTTTCGCGACAAGCTGCGTCATATCTTTATCGAAGCCTGGCAGCACCATGTCCGCGCCCTCGATAATCGTTACTTTCGTGCCGAACTTGGAGTACATTTGGCCAAGCTCCGCGCCGATGTATCCGCCGCCGATGACGATCATCGACTTCGGAATATCTTGCAGCTCGAGAGCTTCCGTCGAGGACAGAATGCGTCCGCCGAACGGGAAAGCTTTCAATTCGATTGGACGGGAACCCGTTGCGATGATGCAGTTTTTGAACTTGTAGCGCGGCGCTTCTTGGTCGTTGAATACGCGCGCTTCATTTTCGTTGATGAACATGCACTCGCCGTTGAACACTTGCACTTTGTTCGCCTTCAGCAAGCCGCTAACGCCGCCGGTCAGCTTTTTCACGACGCCGCCCTTGAATTCTTGCACTTTTTTGAAGTCGACTTTTACATTTTCAGCCGTGATGCCGATGGCGGAAGCATGCTGAGTCACTTCATATTGATGCGCAGCGCTGATCAAGGCTTTGGAAGGAATACAGCCGCGGTTCAGACATACGCCGCCGACAGTCGATTTATCTACGATAAGCACGCTTTGGCCGAGTTGGGCAGCGCGAATCGCTGCCACATAACCGCCCGGGCCTGCTCCAATAACCAGAGTATCAATGTTCAAAGATGCGTCTCCTACTACCATGTCCGGTTACACCTCCATGACAAGCAGCTCTGGATTAGCAAGCAGCTGCTTGATATAGTTCATAAAGTTTTGTGCCGTTGCGCCGTCGATGAGACGGTGGTCGAAGCTGAGAGACAAGGCCATGACTGGCGCTGCCACGATTTCGCCGTTCTTCACGACAGGTTTTTCCGTAATGCGGCCGGTACCCAAAATCGCAACTTCCGGGAAGTTGATGATTGGCGTGAAGAACATGCCGCCTGCGGAACCGATGTTCGTAATCGTGATCGTGCTGCCTTTCAATTCGTTCGGGCCAAGCTTGCCTTCGCGTCCGCGGGCAGCCAGATCCTTGATGCTGTCGGCGATCATCCAGATGCTGCGGCGATCCGCATCATTGATAACCGGAACGATCAGACCGTTGTCTGTATCGGTAGCGATACCGATGTTGTAGTACTTTTTGTACACGATCTCGTTGTTCGCTTCGTCGATCATCGCGTTCATAGCCGGGAACTGACGGCAAGCCGCAACAAGCGCTTTGACGATGAACGGAAGGTAGGTTACTTTCGTGCCTTTCTTCTCCATCATTGGCTTCAAGCGGGTACGGAATGCAACCAGTTCCGCAACGTCCACTTCGTCCATGATTGTAACATGCGGCGCTGTGTAAGCCGATTTGACCATCGCATTGGAGATGGCTTTGCGGATGCCCTTGAATGGCACGCGCTCTTCTTCGGCTTCGCGTCCGGTAGCTGCTGGAGCGGCAGGCGCTGCTTTGGCTTCGGCAGCGGCTTGAGGCGCTTCTGCCTTCGCGGCAGGCGCTCCGCCATTGGCGAATGCTTCAACATCTTCGCGCGTAACTTTGCCGTTCTTGCCGGTTGGAGGAACTTCGCCGATGTTCACGCCCAATTCGCGCGCCAGCTTGCGTACGCTTGGCGTAGCCAGCACTTCATGGTTAGGCGCTGCAGCTGTACCTTCCGCTTTTGGAGCTTCCGCTGCAGGTGCTGCTGCCGGTTCTTCCTTAGCCTCTTCGGCCGGTTCCGCTTGTTCCGGGATATCCCCTTCGGCATCGATGATAGCCACGACTTCGCCCATATGGCATACTTGGCCATCCTTCGCCAGCACTTCCAGCACCGTACCGTTTACCGGACAAGGCACTTCAACGACAGCTTTATCATTTTGAACTTCCATGATGATGTCGTCGTCGGTAACTTTGTCACCCGGTTTGATGTGCATTTTAATAATTTCGCCTTCATGCAGCCCTTCCCCCAGCTCTGGGAAGCGATATTCAAATTTAGCCACAAGAACAACCTCCTTCAAATCTGTTCGGTTCTAACTTAGAAGTCCAATACTTTTTTGGCGCCAGCTACGATGCGGGCAGGCGTTGGCAGCCAAGTGTCCTCGATTTGGGCAAACGGATATACCGTGTCCGGACCGGTTACGCGCAGCACTGGCGCTTCCAGATGAAGAATCGCCTTTTCATTGATTTGGGCAATGACTTCTGCAGCGACGCCGGAAGTTTTTTGCGCCTCTTGAACGACGATAGCGCGGTTCGTCTTCTTGATCGAAGCGACGATTGTATCGATATCCAACGGAATCAACGTGCGCAGGTCGATGACTTCCGCTTGAATGCCTTCCTTCTCCAGTTCAGCGGCTGCTTTCATCGCCGTATGAACCATCAAGCCGTAAGCGATGATTGTAACGTCCTTGCCTTCGCGGACGACCTTCGCTTCGCCGAGCGGAACAGTGTAGTCTTCTTCAGGCACCTCTTCGCGATAAGCATGGTACAGGTTCAAGTGTTCCATGAAGAATACAGGGTCGTTGTCACGGATCGCCGAGATGAGCAATCCTTTCGCATCATATGGATTCGAAGGAATAACTACTTTAATGCCCGGTGTTTGTACGAGCAAGCCTTCCAGCGAGTCTGTATGCAGTTCTGCCGCTTTTACCCCGCCGCCGAATGGCGTACGGAATACGATTGGCGCGTTGTAGCGTCCGCCGGAGCGGTAGCGCATGCGTGCTGCTTGAACACAGATTTGGTCAAGAGCTTCATAGATGAATCCGACGAACTGGATTTCCGCGATAGGGCGGAAGCCTTGGATGCCGAGACCGACAGCCATCCCGCCGATTGCGGACTCTGCCAGCGGCGTATCGAAGACACGCTCATCGCCAAACTCTTTTTGCAGACCTTCCGTTGCACGGAACACGCCGCCGACATGGCCGACGTCTTCCCCAAATACCAACACGTTCGGATCCCGCTTCAATTCCACGCGCATTGCGTCGCGAATCGCTTCTTTCATATTCATTTGTGCCATTGCATCGTATCCTCCTTACGTTATCACACAGCCTGATTCGGTCTGGTTCGCATTCTCATGCGATGCTGACTTCTATTGATAACCGGACGTCTTCCCTGACCCCGGTTCATTGTCGTTCTGCTATTTATTGAAAATCGGCTTTTTGCTCTTCCAAATATTTTGGCGTCGTTTCGAACATGCTGTCGATCAGGCCGGCAACCGTCATTTTTTCGGTTTTTTCCGCACGCTTGATTTCTTCGTTGACTTTCGCTTTCGCTTCGTCTTTCACGCGGGCTGTATCTTCTTCCGTCCACAGTCCCTTTTTCTCCAAATATTTGCCGAAGCGTACGATCGGATCTTTGATTGCCCATTCCGCTTCTTCGTCTTTCGTGCGGTATTTGGTCGTGTCGTCGGCCATGGAGTGAGGACGGAAACGGTACGTCAACGACTCGATCAGCGTTGCGCCTTCTCCCTTGCGTCCGCGTTCTGCCGCGATTTGAACCGCCTTGATGACTGCGAGCACGTCCATGCCGTCTACCTGCATGCCGTGAATGCCCGCCGCTACCGCTTTGTGAGCGATCGATTTCGCTGCCGTTTGCTTCGTGAACGGCGTTGTAATTGCATAACCGTTGTTCTGTACGAAGAAAATAACCGGCAGGCTGTACGCGCCAGCGAAGTTAAGGCCTTCATAGAAGTCGCCTTCGGACGATCCGCCGTCACCAGTGTACGTAATCGCTACGTTTGGTTGTTTTTTCAGTTTGAAGCCTTTTGCAATCCCCATCGCGTGCAGGATTTGCGCGCCGATGATGATTTGCGGCATCAATACGTTGACGCCTTCCGGAATTTGCCCGCCATGCTGATGTCCGCGGGAATAGAGGAATGCTTGGTACAATGGCAATCCATGCCATACGATTTGCGGCATGTCGCGGTATGCCGGCACAACGAAATCTTCCTTCTCAAGCGGGTATACACTGCCTACCATGGAAGCTTCTTGACCGGATACCGGCGCATAGAAGCCGAGGCGGCCTTGGCGGCCCAAGTTGATGGCACGCTCGTCCCATGTCCGCGTGAACACCATGCGGTACATGATTTCCTTCAATTGTTCGTCGGTAAGTTCCGGCATGAGATCCGGGTTCACGATTTCTCCTTCTGGAGACAAGACGGACAATGGCTGAACATCTTCCGTCTGAACTTCAAATGGATACTTGCTCATTGTTTTCACCTCAATAAAAGTTTGAAGATTTTGTATAGCTGTTATAGAATGATTATACACCTGTTTTACTCAATTGGTCAAAAGAAAACGCGAAAAAAGTGAACATTTTGTTTTAGTGTTGTTATAACAGGTCTAATTTCGGACTATAACAGGCTGTTACAAAATTGTGAACTTAAGCACAAAGCGGTCCTCTGCTCCAAGGGCGTGAGACTATTTCCCCAGTGAGCGGATCGCTGTATTTCTAGCGCAGGTTCAAACTACCTTTAGATAGAAGAACATTTTGGCCAATTAGAGATATTATTCACCAATAAAAGCTAAATTTTGCACAAGGCGGTGTAAATGATGTCCGATTCATCCATTCTCAAACGAACGATCCACAAGCATGTCATTCCAAGCAGTCTGCTGAGCGCAGATCGCCATGTTCGCGTCTACCTGCCGCCAGGCTATCAGGAGATGCTGAGCTATCCGGTCGTCTACTGTCAGGATGGCGAAGATTTCTTCAACTTTGGCCGCATCGCGACCTATGCGAATAAACTCATTATTGAAGATGATATGGAGCCTTTCATCATCGTCGGCGTAGACGTGGACAAAAAAATACGTACATCTGAATATTCCCCGGACGGGGAACGTTTTGAATCATATACCCGCGCGTTCGTCGAAGAGATTGTTCCCTTCATCGAGCAGCATTATCCAGTACGGACCGATTGGACCGAGACCGTCTTGGCGGGCGACTCGCTGGGCGGCACCGTCTCTCTTCATCTGGCGCTTCGCTATCCCGAACGCTTCCGTCAGGTCATCTCGCTGTCGGGTGCGTACTATCCCTGCTCGCAAGAGCTGATTGCCCGAGAATCGGACTTGTCCTGGCTGCATTTGTTCATGATCGTCGGACTGCAGGAGACCGCTTTCAAGACGGATCGGGGCGTGTTCGATTTTGTCGCCTTGAACCGGTCGGCGAAGCAGCTTCTGGAGGACAGAGGCGCCCATATCCAGTACAGCGAGCATGACGGCCAGCATCAGTGGGGCTTCTGGCAGCAGCATATCCCGGACGCGCTCCGTTTTTTCCTTGAATAGTCCCCTTTGTCTGTCCCGTCAAAAAAGAACAGCTAAAAAAGTAGTGGCATACTGAAGGGTATGTCACTACTTTTGTGTCGATTGGCCATGATTCAGGCCCTGCTCCTGAACGATCTTGTCCAACAGCCGGATGCAGCCCGCCTGAATCAGCCGGTATACTTCATCAAAATTGCCGGTGTAGTACGGATCAGGCACGTCTTCAGCCTGCTCCTCCGGAAGCAGCGTCATAAAGCGCATCACTTGAGCCTGTCTTGCTTCCGCCCCTTCCCAAGCCAATACATTCTGTTCATTGCTTCTGTCCATGCATACAATATATGTAAAATCATTGAAATCTCCGGGTTTTACTTGTCTGCCCAGCATGCCTTCGTATGAAATGCGGCGTTCATCCAGTATCGCTCGCGTGCCTTGGTGGGGCGGCTGGCCAATATGCCAATCTCCCGTACCTGCGGAATCGACGGCAATCGCGTGTTCCAGGCCCGCCTGCTTCACTTCATGTCGAAATATCGCCTCTGCCATCGGTGAACGGCAAATGTTGCCGAGACAGACGAACAATACGTTCACCACTGCGGTACACCTCCTTTCAGCTACTGGTGGGTAAGGGCTCTTCACCTGTAAATATACCTATCTCGACAACAAATAACAAGCCCGTGTTCCAAGAAGGCCAGTTAGGGATTGGTCTCGCTGCGGCAATCGGATATACTTAGAACGCACACATCATCTATAATTCGGGACTTTCAGCGCTAGAAGGTCTCACAAAAGGAAGGATAGCCATGTACATAGCTCCCCCTGTTCCCCGCCCTCGGCATGTCGTTATTTGCGCCGGCGGCATTCTCGATGCCTCCCTGCTCTCCGTGTGTAATGAGGCGGATGTCGTTATCGGCGCAGATCGGGGTGCATTGGCTTTGGCCAATCATGGAATCTGCCCGGACGTGGCGATTGGGGATTTCGATTCCGTCACAGAGGACGAACGGAACCAAATACGAAGCTGCAGCAAGCATTATCAAGATTTTGACGCGATCGACAAAGATTATACCGACACCGAGTTGGCCTTCCATACGGCGCTCGCTTGGAAGCCCGCCCAGATTACGCTGCTCGGCGCAACCGGCACGAGACTGGATCATACCCTTGGCAACATCCATCTGCTGCGGGTCGGACTTGACCAAGGGATCCAATGCCAAATTGTTGACGCCCACAATATTATCCGGCTGACCAACTCCGAGCTGACTCTGCCGCGGCAGCCCTACCCTTATCTGTCGCTGCTCCCGCTCAGCATGACGGTCACCGGCATCACGCTCAAGGGCTTCGCCTATCCTCTGACAGATGCCACGCTGCATATCGGGCAATCGCTCGCGATCAGCAACCAGTTCGCCGAGGAGGAAGGAACCGTCACCATTCGGGACGGCTACCTGCTCGTCATCTGCAGCCGCGACTAAGCGGAAGCAAGCGGGCTGCCAGCTGGCGCGTTCTCACTGTGAGGAGAGAACCGCATGCCCTCGCAAGCCAGGTCAGGGACGGCAGCAGGTCTGGACAATACAGACCTCTGCCGTCCCTTGCTGCACCTATAGCAGGACCGCACCGCATAATGCCGATACGAGGACGACCGACCATGGCGGAAGCTTCCATGCCATCAGCAGCAGGGAGCCGATCAAGACAATCACAAAGTGGGCCGGACCCTGTACGGAGGTCGTCCATACCGGCTGGTACAGCGCCGCCAGCAGGAGCCCGACCACGGCGGCATTAATCCCGGCGAGGGCGGCCCTTACGCCGCTCCATGTCCGCAGCCGCTCGGCGAAGGGAAGCGCCGCCGCGATAAGCAAATATCCGGGCAGGAAGATGAAGACGAGCGCCACGATGCCATAGAGCGTACCGAGCCAGCCCGGCGCCAGCGACGCGCCGACGAAGCCTGCGAAAGTGAACAGCGGGCCGGGAACGGCCTGCGCGGCTCCGTATCCTGCCAGCAAGGCGGACTCGCCCATGATGCCGCCCCTGCTCAACTCCTCCGCCAGCAGCGGAAGCATCACATGGCCGCCCCCGAACACAAGCGATCCGGTGCGGAACATCATGTCCGCCAGCTTGGTTGCCGGGCCGGGCAGCGCCCCCGCAAGCCACGGAAGCAGGATACCGCCTGCTCCGAACAAGATCAGCATCGTCATCGAGAAGCGGAGCGGCAGAACGGCTTCCGGAGCTTCGCCGCTTCCCTCCGGCTTCGCCTGTTGCTGGGAAGGCTTGCGCAGCAGCAGCCAGCCTGCGGCAGCGGACAGCCCGATTATCGCGATCTGGCAATATGTGCCGGGTACCGTTAATGCGCCGACGGCCGCGGACGCCGCAATCGTCTTGCGCAGCGGGTCCGGCGTCAGTTGGGCCGACATGCCGCGCAAGGCGTGAATAATGACCGGAATCGCCACCAGCTTCAGACCCTGCAGCCAGCCGGGAACCTCCCCTGGCAGCCAGCCGATGCCGAAGGCGAATAATATCAACAGGCAAGCCGATGGCAGCGTGAAGCCGGCCCACGCCGCAATCCCGCCCAGCCAGCCGGCTCGCCTCATCCCTATCGCCATGCCCAATTGGCTGCTCGAAGGACCTGGCAGCAGCTGGCTCAACGCGTTCATATCCGCGAATTGCTCATCTCTAACCCATCGCAGCTTATCGACATACGTATCTCGAAAATAACCGATATGCGCGGCGGGACCTCCGAACGAGGTAAGCCCCAATTTTAACGCCGTCCAAAACACTTCCCATAGCTGTCCGTGACTTGACATCGCTGCCTCCTGAATCGTTGACATGGTACGCTGCCGCCTCGATCGATAAGGATTATGGAGCGGCAGCAAGACAGACCTCCGTCTGATTCCTTATTGATATCACGCACAGTACGGACGGCGCAACCGGTTTACAACAATTTAACATGGCGGTTACGGCCCGTTCGGGCATGGCCGCGGGAAGTATCCTTGTGCCGCAGCCTCCTT
The DNA here is from genome assembly GCF_945605565.1 of Paenibacillus dendritiformis. Taxonomy (NCBI): domain Bacteria; kingdom Bacillati; phylum Bacillota; class Bacilli; order Caryophanales; family Paenibacillaceae; genus Paenibacillus; species Paenibacillus dendritiformis. The sequence continues at coordinate 4,527,920 of NZ_OX216966.1, forward strand.
TTCGCTCGCGAAGGTCTCTGCAATGGCGTCCCGCTCCCCGCACCGGGAACGGTAATAAATACGGATGCCGTCCCGAATCGCGCCATAGACGACAGGACGCTTGACCAGGCGTCCTCCGCCGAACGCATAGTTGTTATAATAGTGTACGCCCATCGGAAGCCCTTGAATAAATGCGATAAACCCGATGTCATCGACCGTGTTGTTCCAATCCTCCTGCCCGATCAGCGGTAGCGTAAACGTATACGTAATCCCCAGCTTGCGGGCATGCGTATTGTGTTGGTTGATATAATAGGCCAGATCTGCCTGAAGCGTGTTCACGATCGTCGTCCGGCGCACCTGCTCGAACTGGCCGGCATCCGCCAGAAGCGGAATGCGCTGAACCGCGGCCTCCTTGACCCGCTCTCGCTTGCCCTCATACCATCGCTGTGTCGTCGCATCGAACGCATGGACGTAATCATCCAGCGTGAACGACACGCTGTTCCCCAACGCATCCGCATAAGCATACGGCTTCTTCGCATGCCACAGCGGCTTGGATTCCAGTTCGCCGTCGCGATTGCGAATTTCGCCGTAAGCCTGAATCCAATAGCCGTCATAATCGATCACGGCGATAACGGGAACATGTCCGAGCAGCACCTGCTGCCCGACGGCATCACCGGATACATCGAAATTGGTGAATAGCGTCGCGTAAAATTGCTCCAATGCCCGTTCTTTATTGGCCCGAAAATATTTCAACGAGTCGTAGCCCGGTTCATATTGCTGATATTCATTCATATGAAGCGCGAACGCCGCGTCCTGCACCGCAGCATGGACAGCCCCGTCATACATGCGCGCCAGCTCCATTGCGCCAGCCTGGTCCCCGATACGCCAATCCTGCAGCAGCATCGCCGGAAAGAAAATGGCGACGAAAAACAGCGCCAGTCCGATGAAATAACTGGAATTAATAGTCTTCATTCCGCACCATTCCTCCGTACGGGATGTAGATCCGCGCCAAGTCATCAGGAAGCGTGCGGGTAAGAAAGCTGCGAACGAGAGCAGCATTGGTTTCATTCACATTTTTGGCGACGACGCGAAAAATATCTCCTGCCTTCAAATAATATACCCGGTCCGGATCGGTTAGCGGTGCTGATGAGTCCGGGAACAGGACGCGGTTCAACTCATCCGTATAATGAAAATCATAATATACCTCGAAGCGCGCTTGGAAAGTTCCAGCATCCGCCGGATCCGCATGGATAGGATTGTATTTCTTAATACCGTGCTCCATCTCAATATCGAAGACATGGCCGCTTTGCGCCAGCTGGGCGTTCAGGTCATTAACCATGATCGGCGTAATAAATCCTTTGTCACGGACGGCATCGACAAATCCGGTAACCGACGAATAGGCCAGCGTATAAGCAAGCTGCTCCTGCTGCTGATATGAAGCGCCAAGCGGATACAGGAACATCAAATAACACGAAATGACTGCGGCGAACAACGTTATGATCCCTTTGGCCACACCGTTCTCTCCTTCCTATAGCGGATCGAAAATCACCCTCTCCAGGCTCCCGTCCGGACGCCATACCTGCTTCATGCGATACAATCCGTTCAGCCGGATTCCCGAAGCGTCTAGACGGTCCCTGTCCACATCCCGCCCATATTCTGTCAAGCCCACTTGAATCACGGCATCCATCGCGCCAATATGATAGATCGATTGCAGCACGGCCGCTCCCGTGACCGTATAGGTTGGCGGAATTTGCAGCCGGGGCGCGATATTCGGATCACGTTCATCGAGAACGCTATCCGCTTCATCCAGCAGAAGATTACGGGCGGTTACCGCATCATGTGAGAACGATAGCGCCGCCACAAAAAGGATAAAGGCAACCGTAAGGGATATCATGTGAGCGGCATTTTCCATATCATTTCTCCCCTCATCCAGAGTACGGCTCGATTGGCAGCCGCCAAGAACCGGACACGACTTTGAACTAGAGTACAGGCGGCCTGTTAACTGAATTCTCCGCTTACTGTTGCTCGAACACGATGCCGCGTGTCACATTGCTTTGGTCCACGATGACGCGGGCTTTAAATTTGCCGCTCGGGTTGACATAGCTGTCGAGCGACTCCAGTGTCGCCAGTTCCAGGCTTTCGTTACGCTTCGCGCTGGAGAAGGTCCCGTTGTCAAGCACATCCGACCCGTAGTAGGTTCCTTCCGTAATTCCATTCGACTTGTTTTTGCCGGTGATGACGCGGACGCCGAACTGATCCTGCTTAAAAAATTTGCGGATGGCATTCACGACCTGAGAACCGCTTACCGTTGTATTGTCATATACAGTGAACGATGCTTTGCTGAGCTCCGTCTGTATAGACGAGAACTCATTTTGCGCCGTCTTCGTCGCCTCCTGCGCGCTGACGAACAGCAGTACGACAATCGTTATCAACGCAATGGTCAAAAAGATTCCCGCCGCTACCTTTAGCGCGGATTGAGCATTATTCATGGCAAATCACCTGCTCCTTTTTCCGATTTTTATTCGATTGGTTTCTGATAGGCACGTCTCGCTATGATAGGCCGCTTACTAGCCGGAAGCTACAGCTGGCGAATTTGTTCAAAAGACGTGCGCATTTGCTCTGCGCTCATCCAGACGAGCGGAATGACCAAGTATAGAAAGACGAGCGCATACATCGGCGCGAATCCGAACCATTGTCCCCATACCGCTTTGGCATCGATGCTCTTCTCATAATGCTGCTTGATCATTTCCTGCTCATAGAGCCAGTCCTGCTCTACGTCATCGAAGGCTTGATGGAGAAGAATCAGATCGAAGGCCAATTCGATTTTTTCGACAAAGCGGACAAAGTCCGGATAAGGTGCATCCCGCTTCAGCTGCTGCAGCGCCTCCTCCGCCCCGCTCTCCCAATTCATGAGGCATGCGTGCAGCGGCTTCCTGAAATAAATAGAGCTGCGCCCCATCCAGCCCACGATCTGTTCAGCCGTCATGCGGTCGAAGGCTCTCAGCAGCAAGGTCAGCGACTGGAACTGGCTAATCTCCGTCCTCATGTCAATATGCTGCAGCCGGATCCGGACATGAAGGAGGACGACCGGACAAGCATAAGCGGCAAGACTTGCCGCTAGGACCAACAGCACCTCCCACCATTGGATGCGGCTCCCTTGCAGCCGATCAGCATAGTTGGCGAAGGAGTTGACTAATTGCTTGGATTTCCGATCGCTTGCCGCCGAAGGGTGAGCCAAGAGTTGTCCCTTCCACGTCTCAAGCTCTTCCTGCGACGGCTGAGCGGCGCTGCTGCCAGGCACAGCCGGCATCTCCAGCCCGAGCGCGACCATCTGTCGCTGCAGTTGATTCCACGCCCCGGCTGCGGCTGTCGACTGCAACAAGAACAGCAGACAGACCCCGCAGACCAGCACGACCGCAGCCAAGGCCCAGCGCCGGGCATAGAATTGATCGACCGGCATGTCGTCGTTCGCCTCTCTCAGCAGCCGCTGGACCCGGCGAATCGTTGCCGCCGGTGTGCGGGCCATCAAGCGGCGCACAAGGCGCTTGACGGCAGAGCGTGTCCAGAGACGGCGCTCCCATGTCCGCCGGGCTGCGGCTTCGGCCCGGCCCGGCTGCCAATGCAGCTGAAGCAGCAGCCTGTGGCAGATGAAGACCGTGATGAACACCGCCAGTTGGAGCAGCCAGCCGAGCTTGCTCTCATAAAATTGCTCCATCAACGGGAAATAGGCCTTTGCCCATCGGGCGAGCGGGTCAGCGAACAACACGGGCACGACCGCGATTGCCTGGAGCCCGCTCAGCAAATATTCCAGCCGGGAGCGCATCGCCAATTCCAAATGCATCTCTCTCACGAGCATCGAGATGCCTTGAAGATAGGAGGACCCTTGCCGCTGAGGCGGATCCCCGTATTCGGCCACGAAGCGCGACAATCCGGCGAACAGCTTGAAGTAACGGTTCGGAGCCGCCTCCTCATACGCAGCCAAGGCCGCTTCCGGCTCCTGTTCATCCATCATGTCAAGCATTCGCTTCATATGGGGTTCCAGCATCGGGTGGCTGCCATCCGCCGCCTCGGCGATCGCCGCATCGACCATGCGATGGCGATGATAGGCTTGCCTCACATTGGCGAAAGCCTCCGCTCCGAGCTTCAGCAGCTTGCGTTCGGCGCGCTGGACAGCCGCATCCCGGTACAGCCCTTCCGCGACGCTCAATACGAGCAGAAGCATGAGCCATGACAGCACATCCTGATGGAACGACAGGAACACGATCGCGGCCAACGCAGCCGTCGCGGCGCTGCCGAGCAAGACGGCTGCCGTCTTTCGGCGCAACAGCCATTCATCATACGAATAGAATGGGCTTAGCCGCTGCCGGATTGCGTGCGCCCGTCCCTTCAACAGCGGCGTCTTCACAGCCATCATATAGAACCGCTGCAGACCTGCATGCCATGCCGCCTTCATATGTGCGCCCCAAGATTCGCTTCGCCGCGGGAATAGATGAGCTTGTCCCGCTTCCAGCCTTCGGCTGATCCGCCAGAGCAGCATACCAACGGCTACCGAGACGGCAGCCAGCCCCATCAGCACAGTACTAACCGGCAATCGCCATCCCTCCTTCCTGGCTCAGCCATTCACGGAAGCGGCGCTTGTCCTCGGCCGTCATTTCCCGCTCCATGGCTTCCGCCTGCCGATCGGAGAGCGGATGAACCAAGCAGTAGCGGCCTTGCCGATATTCGACAATATTGCGGTATTCGAACGCGCGCGTACGGCCAAGCCGGCGGTGCAGCTGCTCGGAGGACAGGATGTAGCGCTCCCAAGATACTCCTCCGCTCCCGCTCTCCCCGGCCGGCGGCATCTCTCCCGGCTCTGGATCCGCCACCGGGATGCACTCGGTTATCCGCTCGATATACCGTTTTCCGTCGGCGTCCCGGGTCAGATGCACATCAAAATGGAGAACGCCGCTAACCTGCTGCTCCGCAATCGCTTCATTGTGGAACATTCCGCTTTTAAGCAGCGAGTTGCGAAGCGCGAATATAAGATCCGGGAATGTTTTCGCATGATGCGTGAAGACGGTGAACAAGCTTGCGACCTGCGCCATTTGAATCATCCAGGCCGCGACCGGATCGGTTGCGACTTCCCCGAGTATATGCACCGTGCCGTCCGTTTTCTTCTGCACGTCCAGCCCGGCCTGGCCTGAAATGCGCTCGGTCTCCCTTAGCGAGACGATATTCCGCTGCGGGTACAGGCGCCGCAAATGGAGCTCGAACGCCTGCTCCTGCACGCGAAGCGGATAGAACGAGTAGATGGATTGGACTAACGCCATCAACAGCGTCGTTTTCCCCGATCCTTGCGCACCGGTAACGGCCGTCACCCTCGCCCCCTTCATTAAATAAGTAAGCAGGGCGATCGGCAGCTCGGCATTTTTATCCGTAATCAGCTGTCGAAGCGTGACCCGGCTCGTATCGAATTTGCGGATGAAAAAGCACCATGATTCCGCAAACGGCGGGCGAAGAACGACAACCCGCGAGCCATCCTTCATATGATTGACCCGGTAGCCGTCTGCTTCGGTCAGCGGTCCGGGCGATTGATATTTGTAAATGTTGTGGCACACTCTTCGCAGTTCGGCATCGCTGCCGAAGGAAAGAAACGCGAACCGAATCGATTTCCCTTTATAAAAAACCCACACGCTGTCGCAGGCGCGGATATCCTCCTTGTCCTGCTCCCCCAATTCCGGCTGCACCATATCGGCGTAGGGCGATCCGGCCAACACCTCAGGGACCCCGTTAATGCCGCCGGATACGCCGTCAATCCGCATGTCACGCATCTCATCAATGACTGAGAACCCTTTGTACCGCTGATACAGGCGCTGAGCTACAATACGTATCCGATCGCGGTGCGCGAACTTCAATCGCTCCAGCCGAAACGCCGCGTCGACATCCGCGCTCGTGACGACATAGCCTGATTCGTCCTCCGCAGACGGAAGAGTTCTTAATTCATCCCACTTGTACGTCCGTATCAGTTCATCCAAGGCTCCGTACCCGTATCGCTGCTTGTATACATACAGGAGCAAGTCGAACTTGTCCTGAACAGTCAGCAGATCCGGACGATTGAACGAGATAAGCCGCTCCAGCTCACCTGCTCCAAGCTTGATGTGCTGTTCGACAATATCGACAATCCAATCTTTTATATATTCCTTGGCCGCAGGCTCGCCGTTGTTGCATGCTTTCAACGCCTTTTTGAGCGCCAGCCGCCGCGCTGTCTCGCGCCGGAATTCCTCTTCATTCGCATGAACATCCATCAGAATGTCGGAGGTCCACGTGACGAAATACTGCTTCACCGCGGCATCCAGCTTCTCCCATGTCCAATCCTGCCGCTTGCCTGCATTGGCCCTTCCCCTGTCGCGCAGGCGCAGCCCCAATCCGGCAAGTGTGCCCGCAGCAATGACCGCGATAAGAATTCCGTTCCAGAACATGCGCTCACCCCGCTTCCCCTGGACCGGAACGCGCTATCGCGCCTGACTCCGACATGAGCCATTCCGCCAGCTTCTTGTGGTGATCGGCAAATCCATTCCGCTGTATCCGCTGCGGCTTCATGAGCTGCTGAATATACCAGGCAAGCAGCTTGCCCTCGTCTGCCGCGTTACGGAAACCGGCAGAGTACGGAATAATGAACAGCGGTGCCTCCGGCTTGTATTGACGCCGAATCCGGACATCATTTTGCCGGATATCGTCATCATACATGCCTAATATATAGGCGGAGGCGGAAGAACTACGATCGCGGAATGCAGCCTCCAGCATAGAACGCTGCTGGCTGGCGACAAGCAGCGTCCCTTGGGCCCGCGCCCCGACAGCTTGCGCCATATCGTCATCTTCTCCACCCGCGTCCCACAGCACGATGTCATACCGTTTCTCTGCCAGTCTCATTATCCTCGGTATCCATTGGCGCAGCTTGCCTCCTCCATACGCTCGTTCATGCTCGTCGTCGAAGCCCGGCAGCATATCGAGATTGCGCATGACGGGAGCCGTGAAGGACACGAACATATCATCCTCCGCTTGCTGGTGCTCCAGCATGCGAAGCAAATTGCTCCAACCATTCGGAGTGGCGCGATAAAGGATCGAAGACGCGGCCTCCGGCTTCGGCAGGAGTGCCTCCAGGCCCCTTCCCCGCTGCTCGGCATGAATGAGCAGCACGCGCAGCTGGCAGCGCCAGGCGAGCGTCATTCCCAAGCATGCCGTCACAGAAGTGCCTCCGCACATTCCCCGTCCCGCCGAACGTATCATCCATTGCTTGCATAGCGGCATTTTTGCATTACCGTCCTTTCGTCGTGGCCTTCAAGCATTTTCTCCATTCTTTGTCTGCCAGCGAACCCGCAATCCGTTCCGTCAACTCGCGCCATGCTCTTTTTGTTCCGCGCGCATAGGCTTGAAGACGGATCGTTCCCACATGCTCCTGATCCATCTTCGCCGCCCAATCCCGTTCGTCTTCAGGAATGACTACCGCGGCCTCCGACCAGCGCTGTTCGAACCCCGACTGATACAGTTCTTTCATAAATTCCAGCTCGGACTCCGGCTCCAGGGAACGGAACAGAACCGGAATGAATGCGAGCGGCTCCCCTTCCTGATTGCGCTGGAAGGCAGCCAGCCACTCTTTGTTCTTCGCAATGTGATAGCTCTCTATTGTCTGGCAGAGGAAGCGGCAATCCGCTTCCGCCCATTGCGCGGGAGCAAAAAATGTGGCTGAATCCGTATCGATGAGGACATCATCATAGCTCGGTGGCGCCTCATCTTCCCGCTCCAGTCTCCGGAACGCGTCCATCCAATTCGAGCATCCGGTCAAAACATCGAAGCCGTTCCAGTTGATCAGACGCATGGACGGGTCCGATCCGGCAACCCGGTACGCGCTCCATTGCGCCTGGGTCCCGTCAATCAACAGTACTTTGCGCTGCAGCCGGGTCAGCAATGTGCATACCGCAAATAGATGCTCGCTCTTATCCACGCTTCCGATAAAAACCGCGCTACTCAATCGTATTCCCCCTCTTCTTCACTTCCACTTCTGCCGCTAGCGGCGGACAGGCTCGGAGAAGATCGATTCGTGATCCGTCGCATCTTCTCTACGCTTTCCGGCTCCGCTTGCTCTTTGCTGCGAGGCGTCCTCCGGAATGGAATGCTCCGGTTCATCCGGAAGCAGCGGCTCCGCAGGCCGTCCAACCGGCTCCTTCTCTGTCCCAGCGCCGCCGGGAACCGTATCCGGCAATGGCCTCTGCATGTCCTGGGCGAACTGTTCTGCGGACGTGCCGTCCTTCGGACCGACGAACGGAGAATCCCTTACCGCCTCCGGCGCTCTTCCCGTCAGCGGAGACGCTCCGGTTGCATAGGCGGGAACTGAATAACCAGCCGCTTCCGTCCCTTGCTCAGGGTTCATCCTTCCCCTGACGGGAGCATCCCTCTCGGCGGCCTTGTCGGCCCATTCCTTTTCCATCTGTTGGCGAAGACGGGACATTAACGCTGCATTGGCCTGCTTCACGATATTCGGGTTCGATTGCATCAACTTCAGCACCTGTTCATTGGGAGGATAAGTGATTGCCGCGTCCTTTTGCAGATGAGGTTCGATATACCGCAATGCATAAATCTGCCCCCCGTGCAAATAAGCGTCCACACAGGCGCTGGAGAACGACAACCGTTCCCGCTCATCCATCTGCAGCCAGACGGTAGGCTCCTGCAGTTCATGAATCGCCTTGCGGGACAGGATGACATAGTCTTGGCCATCCGGGAAGCGGATGCGCACATCAATCGCATCGCGCTTGCCGAGCAGCAGCGGCAGTTGAATGACCGCCGTCTCCACCCAGCGCATATCATCCGCCAGCCGCGCCTCTTCATACAGCATCGAAGAGAGCACCGGAGTTTTGGCCGATACATCGATTTTCAGCACTTTGCCGATGGCGTCATCCGCCTCGCGCACCCGGCCTGCCGGAGCAGCCGATTCCGCGATCTCCCGCCTCTTCAGATCAGCCATGCTGATTCGGGTCCCGGCTTGGAGCGGCCGCTCGAATACCCATATCGCCGCCTGCTGCTTACGCTGTTCCGCAGCCAGCCGCTCCAGCCGATCGAATTCCTGCTTATATTCGGCTTCCACCGATGACCGCAGCGACAATAATTGGCGGTCGGACCACCACAGGTAGAACCCGAACAAGATGCCTGCCGCCGCCGCCCCGCATAGGGCGGACCACGCCATTTGCCTCCTTCTCCGTGTCCATCGTCTCAACTTCGCACCTCTCCTTTGGCAAGTTTCTTCTCCTTCATCCATCGCCCGAGCCGATTCAGCCAGCCTCTGCCGGAATGCTCTGCCCCTACGAGCACTTCCGTCCACCGCAGGGCATCCTCGCTCCATTCGAACGGATCTGGCTGATACGGCAGCTTCAACAGACCTCTGCACCGCCCGCGGATCCAAGCCGGCCGCCAGGAAGGATAGGCATCCGCATGTGCAATGGCTGCGTACCAATGCGTGCATTGATTCGCTTCGAACCTTCGGGCCGCCTCGCGCAGCTCTTCCCGGCGCCAGGGAGCCGCGCTGCCGACAAGTACGGGGATCTGGGCCCGTTCGAACTCCTCTATTCGGCGTCCTGTCATATCCGCTCCCGTATCAAGCACGACGTATTCGTACCGCCCAAGCAAATACGGCAGCAGATTGCTCTGCGTCCAGCGGTAGCAGGTCACGCCATACAGCCGAACTCCTTCGGCCGCATCTCCCGCCGTCTTCCGGCTCGCCCGAATACTCTCCATCGCATCCGGCTCCTCGCCTTCATAATCCGCCTCCAAGGCACGAATGACCACACCGTCCGCCTCATCCCGGGCATCGACGTAGGCTGCCCTGCCCAATTGCCCGGCCGACAGGTGATACGCGCACATGAGCGCCGCATGCGTCGCTCCAATCCCGGAGGAAGTGCCGCGAAAAGCAATCACCAGTCCGGCACCAGTCCTCCCGGCAGCATACGGAGGATCATTGATGCCCGCTGTGGAAGGGCTGCCGCCCCCCGCGGCGAACGGCCTTAATACTTCGACTAGTTCTTGTGCCGATTGATATCGGTGCTCGGGACGGATAGCCAGCAGCTTGACAAGAACTGGAAGGAAGCCGGCCGGTACATCATCGGCCAGACATTGCGGCTGAAGCGGAAGCTCTCCCTTCCAGCGGCCAGCGGACATCATATGGGCCAGCAGAGCGCCTATTCCGTACAGATCCGTGCGGGCATCGCTCTGCTTGCCGTCATACTGCTCCGGAGCGGCGAACCCGACCGTGCCGAGCTTGACCGTATCGTGCTCCTTGTCTGCATCGACATTGCGAGCGATTCCGAAATCAATCAGCTTCACCTGGCCCAGCCGGGTCAGCATGATGTTCGACGGCTTCATATCGCGAAACACGATAGGCGGATGCCGGCTGTGCAAATAAGACAAGGCTTCGCAAATCGGCACCGCATAACCGATTGCCTCTGCGAACGAAACCGGCCGCTCACGCATTCGTTCTCCCAGCGTTACCCCCTCGATATATTCCATGACGAGATACGCCCTTCCCGACGCATCCGGCGGATAAAAGTCAACAATGAGCGGGAGATGCGGGTGGCGCAAAGCCGTCAGCAGCCTCGCTTCATGGACGAGCTGCTCCATATCCCTGACCGCGGGCTTGGATATCTTGATCGCCCAATGCTTCCCAGCCAGCCTCTCGTCTTCCGCCAAATAGACGGAGCTCATCCCTCCGCTTCCGAGCAATCGGACAATGCGGTACCTGCCGTGCAGCAGTTGACCCGGCTGCAGATTAAATCCATGATCCAGCAATGCAATCCCCCCACGACAACGCAAAAAAGCACCCTGAAAACGAACCATCGTTCGTAATCAGGGTGCTTCCCTGTGTGCACGCTATGTTTTGATGCTAGTGTATAAGATTTGTAGCGGCTTGTCCAGCCTTTTTCGAAAAAGATCGTGCCACTGAACAGTTAGCATCATTAATATTTCATCATATAAAGCGTAATCTCGTCCCGATTATGGAACAACTGCTTCGCCCGGATGATTTGGGCATGCTCGGCATACATCGCAGTTACATCGCGAATGGTCTGCAGCGGCTTTTTGTGCATCAATTTTACGGTGACGAGGATCGTTCCCCCGGCAATCACGCCGTCCATCAAGCGGATAACCATCTCTGCCGTCGCTTTGGGGCTCCAGCTCATATCGCAGACGAGCAGATCGAACTCATTCGGCTCCACCGGGACATCGGCAGCATTCCGCTTCACATACGTCAACTGCGGGTGCCCTATCAAGCTAGGATGCATATTGGCCGGATCGATCGCGGTAACATGCACTCCCCGCTCCAGCAAGAGGCTTGTCCAGCCTCCCGGCGCGGCGCCGACGTCCAGCGCATGCCGATAAGCAGAGTAATCGAGACCGAATGTCCGTTCCGCTTCCAGCAGCTTGAACTTGGCGCGGGAGATTTGCCCTTCCTCCCTCTGGAACCGCATCGCTCCGCCCGGCCAATCGGATCCCGCTTCCGCGTGAGTCATCATTCCGGCATAGATTGCAGCCTCGCCAATCACGACGGTGACGATAACCTCCGGTTCGGCCAGTACAGTCTCTCCTCCACTCCGTTCGATTACGGAGCGGAAAGCCTCCCGGATCGCCTTCTCTTCCTCCGTTCGCGCCCCGCCGGACCGAACATGGACGGCGACCCGCGTGCCACTGCCGGCTTGGAGACCGGAGCTTGCGCTCAACCGCTCCAGCCACAAGGCGCACATCGCTTCCAGTTCTTCCGCCGGACCATTCGCGAGCCCCTCGCGCTTGACCGCCAGGTGCACCGGTTGAATATGCCGGCCGAAGATCGGCGGCTCCTGCTGCCATCGTTCTATCGCTTCAGTGGAACTGGCTGGAAGCTCCATCAAGGCCATCTCGCCAGGGACGAGCATGCGGCTCTTCAACTGACCGAAGCTTCTGCGCAGCTCCTCCTGTGCATACGAAATATAACCGTGATTGGAGGTGACAATCCAATGGGATGACGGTGTAAAATGTGACTCCAGAATCAATTCTTGTACGGACTCCACGTGGGCAAACCTCCAGCTTTGTTGCGAATCAATCGCTATATTGAACATCATTTCAAGATATATAATTTCAAAAAGACAACGCTCACGGAACCCGTATCCATGGTCGATCATTCATCCAGTCCACCTGGACGCGCATATCGAAGGTCTCCGAGAGCAGCTCCGGAGTCATCACCTCGTGCTTCGGTCCGGTCGCGACCATCCGCCCCTCATGCAGCAGCGCGACATGCGTGAACAGAGGGATGATTTCCTCCGAATGATGCGTCACATAGACAATCCCAAGCTCGCGTCCCGATAGCAGCGCCATATCTTGAAGCAGCTTCTCCCGCTCATAAATATCGAGGCCGGAGCACGGCTCGTCCATAATAAGCAGCTCGGGATCGCCCATCAGCGCGCGGGCAAGCATTATTTTCTTGCGCTCCCCTTGCGAGCAGACGGCAAGCGGCTGATCCGCGAGGCGGCCGAGATGGAACTCCTCGAGCAATTGATGGGCCCGCTCCTTCACTTCGTTCGGAATCTCCTGGTAGAATCGCAGCCAAGCGAAGGCGCCGGTCGCCACCATTTCCCACACCGGGTCGCGCAGCGTTAATTTTTCGACAAGCGATTGACTGATATAGCCGATCCGTTGTCTCACTTCTCTTACGTCGCACTGACCGTATGTATGACCGAGCACGCGGACGGTTCCGCTTGAAGGAAATTGGTAGGCGGTTATCAGTTCAAGAAGCGTCGTCTTCCCGGAACCGTTCCGTCCGAGCAGCACCCAGTGCTCCCCCGGGTTTACGCTCCAGTTGATGTCATTCAAAATGGTTCGCTCTTCTCTCTGGAACCTGATCTGTTCTAGCTGTATCACAGCAATCCCCCGCCTTTCAATCGTTCATACATATACGTTACCGAATGAAATGCATAAATCTTCTCCGGCTCGCTCTCCCGTTCCGGCGTGTCTTCTCCCCAGAGCAGAAGGCAAGGGACGCTCTCAATGCGATGCGCCTGCACCAGTTCGGCGGCATCCAGCACATTGACCGAAGCGATTGCCAGCTGCGGATAAGACTGCTCCAATAGAGCCAGTATCCGTTCAGCAAGCCGACACGTCCCGCAAAAGGGGCTGTACACATAGAGAGCCCTCCGGCTTTCTGCAGCCGCGACCGGACGACCTGGCATAAAGGCCTGGAGCTCCTGCCCGCGAACCGGCTTCACTGCTTCTCCATCCTGACCCGTTCCAGCGTCTCCCAGCCCATTGGCCCGTTATAAAGCTTCACGGAGTCCGGCTTATGCTTATACAGCTGCTGGTACATCCGTTGTCTCCCTTCCGGGCAGGAAGTATGGAGGTAGATTTCCTCCTGCGGATAGAGTCCGCGGCGCACCATTTCCAACACAAGCTCCGTTCCCGTCGGCTCGTCCGGCCCCAGATCATGATCAAGCGACAAAATACCGACGTGCTCCTCTTCCAAAAGCAGCAGACATTCCTCCATATTCCGCGCCAGCACGAATCCGTCCGGACAGCGCCGCCAGTCGTCCAGGTAGACATGAATCATCGCATTCCCTCTTTCCCTTCACCATGGATTCATTTGTTCTTGGCCCGAACTGCCTGCTTGAGCCTGTTCCACTCGGGAACATGTCCGTATTGCCCGCTGCCTGGCGTCTCCAGAATAAGCGGCTTGCCGCGGATTCCTTCGGCCATGGCCAGCCGGGCCAGCTCCTCGATGCCGATATGCCCGTCTCCCAGATTGGCGTGACGATCTTGGCGCGAAGCATAGACTTCTCTCGAATCGTTCAAATGAATAACCTGCATATGCCGCCAATAACCGAGCTCATGCCCCTTGGCGATCAATTCCTCGGTCTTGTACGGATCCCACAAGCCGCTGGCGAACGCATGGCAGGTATCGAAGCAATAACCAATTTTATCGGAATACCGGCTTAACTGCCTGATCTGGATAAGCTCCTCGAGCGTTACGCCCAGGCCGCCATGACTGCCCGCCTGATTCTCCAGCAGAAGCAAGGCTCGCCCGTTCCAGACGGCAAGCACCGTATCGATCGTGCGAATAATGTTCCCGTAGGTGCGCAGCAGAAGCTGTTCGCCGCCGGTCTTGCCTTTGAATATTCCGAAATGAACGACGACTCCGATCGATCCGCAGGCTTCCGCAATCATCAAATCATTCAACAGCGATTGAACCGTCGCTTGGAACCGGTCTGGCGCCTGTTCGGCATCGACCGCCAGATTCGTCGGGTACGGCGTATGAACGACGGTCTGAATCCCGTGCCGTTCACATACCTCCCGAGCCGCCTCCGCCTCATCCTCGTAGCCGAGCTTGACGGACAGCCCCCTCGGATTCTTGCTGAAATATTGATAGCAGCCAAGGCCGAACGCCTCCTGCAATCGGACCGCGTCACGCGCAGCATGGCTGTAGCCGCCCCGCAGCGACAAATGACAACCGTATCGCAGCGCGAAGCTGCCGTCTCCCCTCCCCGGGAGATTAGGATTCATCCGCTGGCGGCAGCGGCTGGCACTGCGGACAGAAATACGCAGGCTTCCGTTGGATCAGCATCTCTTCAATCGGCGTGCCGCAGCGCGGGCAAGGTTCCCCTGTCTTGCCTGCGATTCCCCACGAGAGTGAAGCCGTGCTGCCATCAGCTGCCGCTCCTCTCCCATCCTGCCGCTCGATCGCTTCCTGAAGCACATGAATCATGGATAAAAACAACCGGTCAAGCTCTTCTTCCTGCAGTTGATCAACCCGCACAGAAGGGCGAAGTCCGGCAGCAAACGCGATATCATCCGCATACCGGCTGTCAATTCCGGCCAGCAGCGCAGGATTCATCAAGGCCGCCTTCAAAGTCGACCGCCGCTTCGCGAACCGTTGGCGGAACCGTTCCGCCGTCAAGTGGCGGGACAACGGATCAGGACCCTGCTCCCGCTGCTGTTGATCCAGTTCCTTTGCCGTCAGCAGCAATAGCTGGAGCGTTCGCGACTTGACCACGGTCACCGCCACGCTGTCCAAGCGGAGCGAAAATGCAGGCTTGCTCGCGTTTGCGGCCGTTTTCAGTTCCTCATCCTCCGCACCGGCTTCGAGCCTGTCAATATGAAGCTCATCCTCCTGGCCCAACCGAACCACCAGGCGCTGACCATTATCCAGATGAAAAATAAGATCCGTTCCTCTTCGTTCCACAAATAAAATTTGTCGGCCAAGAGCCAGATCGTGCAAACGTTCTAAGTCCACGTTCAGCCCGGATTGGCGCTGCATATCCAAGCTGCGGATCCGCTGGCCTACCGTATGCTGATCCAGCCGTTTCCGGTAACCTTCGATCTCGGGAATTCCCGGCATCGAGCATCTTCCTTCCTATGTCTATAAATTAAAGCAGCTCATTCGTTATGCTGCGCTTGCTCCATGAACCACTGGCGCAACTCCTCCAGCTTCTCGCATATCATATCGGGATTGACTCCCGAGCGCTTCTGATAATCCTCGAGGTTGGCCGCTGTCGTAATGCCTGTCAAGACAAGCGCCGTCCGGCAGCCTGCCTGCTGGCCTGCCAGCATGTCAGTCATCATATTATCTCCGATGACAATGGCTTCCTCCGCGCGGCAGCCCAGCCGTTCCAGAGCGGCATCCATGATGATGCGGCTTGGCTTGCCGATCACGACGGGTTCAACTCCCGAGGCCGCCTGGATCGCAGCCCCGATCGAGCCGGCTCCCGGGGAGAATCCCCGGTCCGAAGGAAGCATCAGATCCGGATTCGTCAGAATCGAGAGCGCTCCCTTGCGCACTGCGGCTGCGGCCGCTTCCAGCTTCGCATAGCTCACACTCCGGTCGATTCCCTGGACGACGATATCGACCTCTTCATTCCATACGGCCTCTACATCCGCGGTCCACGCAATACCGGCATCCGTCAACGCTTGCTCCAGGCCCCGTTCCCCGATCATAAATACGCGGCGGCCCGGAAATTTCTTCAGAATATACGATGCAGCAGCTTGCGCCGACGTGAGCACATCCTGACTTTTCGCGTTGATTCCGAGCCCGTTCAGCATATCCGCGACTTCCTCCGGCGTACGCGACGAGTTGTTTGTCACGAACTGATACGGGATTCGGAGCTGTTGCAATGTCGAGATCAGCGCATCCGCTCCTTCAACCATCGTCGATCCGTGATACATCGTTCCATCCAGATCGATGCAAGCATACCATTTTGTTTCCCTCATGATGCTACCCCATTCCTTTCTGCCGCATGCCGTAAGCAGCCCTGGCTAGGCCTGCCGCTCCCGGTCGGTGCGGATGACATGATCCACCCACTGCTCCACCGCATTGCCGTCTGCCAAGGTCGGAACGATATCCGACCAGCGTTCATCTCCGGACAATCGCAAAATGAAATGATGAAGCGCCGCAAAGTGGCTATCCTGAAACACGCCCATCGTCGCCTTTTCGTCCGGCAGCAAATACAGGCTGTCCGGTTCAGGGAGCGCAGGCTGCTCTCCGTTCAATAAATGAAGAGCCGGCATCTTATCCCGTTCCAAGTCGCATGTAATGCTTCCCTTCGTTCCGACGATGTCTATCCGGAACGCATCAGCGCCATAAGCAATCCGGGAGACTTCCACCATCCCATGGACACCGCTCTCTGTCTTATAAGTCATGACGGCCCAATCATCGACATGGACCGGGACGCGCTCTTCCGAGCCTGCCGTCTTCGGCCGCTCCGGCACAAACGTATGTACATGACCATCCACGCTCGCAAAATCACCAAACCAGTGACGGATCAGATCAAGCGCATGCACGCCGATATCCGAAATGGCTCCGCCGCCGGACAGCGAGTCACTCAGCCTCCAGCTGAAAGGCCTCGATTCGCTCAAATAACCGGAGCGCAGATAAGCGATTTTGCATTGCAGGACATCGCCGACCAGCCCCGCTTCCAGCCAGGCGCGAATGCGCATGACAGCAGGGTGATAACGAAATACAAATGCGAGCTGCTGAGGGTGCTGTGCAGGTATCTCCTCTACCAAATCTTTCGTCGCCTGCGCATTGTCCGTTACCGGCTTCTCGCAATATACAGCCTGCCGGTAAGCGACGGCGGTTCTGACCTGCTCCGCGTGCAGCGCATTCGGCGTGCAAATGCTTACCGCATCGGAGCCTTCGATCTGAAGCGCCTCTTCCAGCGAACTCGTAATATGGGCAAATCCGATTCGGCGAGCCTGGGCGCCCACCTCTTCGGGTCGTCTGGTGACCAACGCGTGGAGAGACAGCTCCACAGGCAGCGGCTTCACAATCGGCAGTGTTCTCAATGCGATCATATGGGTTTTGGCGATCGTGCCGAACCCTACTATAGAGAAACCAAGCTTCTGCATGGAGGATTCCACCTTTCTTTTTTCCCGGCCTTCGCTGACGATAGCTTGCAGGGAAATACTCAACTTTGATCCATTGTAAAGAACCGCCACTCCGCTTGCAAGGCCGGATATCAGAATGAACCGTCCATTTCGACGGCACGCCGCGTCGATCGGCGTCGAAGTCCCATCCATTTCTCCCGTTCCGTCCCGGATGGCGCATCCTTTGTCAACTTGTGCGCTTTCCCGGAAAATAATCAGATACACCCCCGGCTCCCGCGTTCAGCCGGCGCCCCCGCGGACGGGTTTCCCTATCAGCTATTGTTCCGGTTCCATCGCCAGCGGAACGGCGAGAAGGTCGTCGGCGAGCACAGAGGAGGGAAAGATTGCCCTCGCCTCGGCCAGCAAATGGACCAGCGTCTCCTCTTCTTTGTAGCGCGAACTGAAGTGGTTCAGCACCAGCTTGCCCGCACCGGCCTTCAAGGCAATGGCCGCGGCATCCGCGGCGGTACTGTGGCCGTATTCATGCGCATTGCTGCGCTTGTTTTCCATGAACGTAGCTTCATGAACAAGGACATCCGCCCCTTCCGCTAACCGTACCGCGTTCTCGCACGGACGCGTATCGCCTAATATCGCGACCGTCTTCCCCGGTATCTGTTCTCCCAGGACGGCCGCCGCCGCAATGCGCCGCCCGTCCGGCAGCGTGACATCCTCCCCGCGCTTCAGCTTGCCGTAGACCGGTCCGGGTGCGATGCCCATCCGTTCAAGCACCTCGATGCGCAGCTTGCCCGGACGGGCAAGCTCCTGAACCCGGTAGCCATAGGAAGGCACGCGATGATCCAGCGGCAGTGCGGTGACGCGGAAGCTGTCATCGGACCAGATCTCGCCTGGCTCGATCTCCTGGAGATGCAGCGTATAGGGCAAATGGGTATCACTCACTCGAAACGCGGTCTCCATGAATTCGCTCAGCCCTGCCGGTCCGAACACGGTCAACGGATCAACTCCACCCTGATAAGCTCTGCTGGACAACAGCCCCGGCAGTCCGAACAAATGATCCCCATGCAAATGCGTAATAAAAATGAACTCGCACTTGCCAAGCTTCAATGGAGAACGGAGAACTTGATGCTGCGTCCCTTCGCCGCAATCGAACATCCAGAACGTTCCCCGTTCTTCCTGCAAGCGCAGCACGAGGCTGCTTACGTTGCGCCGGGTAGTCGGCATGCCGGCCCCGGTGCCGAGAAAATAAAGATCCATGGCCCTGTTTCCCCCTTTACTTTATGATATAAAATAATGTCGCTTACGGATAGTGCATTAGTAGTAAGCTATACCCAACTGCGCTTCGTTCGATTCTGCCCTTGCCCTACAAAACAAAACCTCCGCACCAGCCAATAGAACAAGCGGTGCGGAGTTGCCGTTTTGTGACCCATTATGCTAAAAGGCTTCTTACGCCTTATCTACGTTGAAGTACGTTCCTTGCGGATGAGCGAACACCATCGCGGTGACAGAAGCTTCCGGCTCCATCATGAAGCCTTCCGTTAAGTGCACGCCGATATCCTCCGGCTGCATGAGGCGGAACAGCGGCTCCTGATCCTCCAGGTTCGGACACGCCGGGTAACCGAAGGACACCCGAATGCCTTGGTATCGGGCCCCGAACCGTTCCTTCATCGTCATCTCTGCGGGATCAGGGATGCCCCATACTTCCCGCATCATGTGGTGAATTCGCTCAGCCAGACCTTCCGCCAGCTCCAGCGCCACGGATTGCAGCGCGTGAGAACGCAAATACTCTCCCTGCTGCTTGAATTCATCCGATCGCTCGCGGACGCCCTTACCGGCCGTTACGACCAGGAAGCCGACATAATCCATGACGCCGCTCTCCTTCGAGCGCAGGAAATCGGCCAGACACATATAAGGCTCGACCTGCTGCCGCGGGAACGTGAAGGTATGCAGCACTTCATCCTGCCGCTCCGGATTATAAATATGAATGGAATCCCCTTCCGACTGGGCAGGGAAGAAACGGTACATCGCGTTCGCCTGCAGCACGCCGCTCTCCGCTTCCTCGCGCAAAATCCGGTCCACCGTCTCCTTCAACTCGACCGTCTTCGGATCGCGCTCCTTCAAGCGCTGCTCGACAGACCCGCGCATGCCGAGGTGATGTCCGAGCAGCATCTGCATATTGACGTACGGAATCACTTGCGGCACGGCAATGTTCCGCAGCACGTGGCGGTCCAGATCCGGCGGAAGATGGACCGGTGCTTCCTTGATCGCCGAGCGGACCGCACGGGTCAGCTTCGGCAGCTTTTGCTCCACTTCCTCTTCCTTCGCGAGCCGTTCCTTATGCGCGCGCAGCTCGTCTACGAGGAGCTGCCGTTCTTCGGCGTTCATCAGCTTGTTCGCCAGATCCAGCCCCTCCATCGCATCCTTCGCATAGAGGACAAGGCCGTCATATTCCGGGATAATCCGGTTTTTCGTAAATTTGCGCGTCAGCGCCGCGCCGCCGACCATAATCGGCACATCGATGCCGGCGCTCCGCAGATCTTGTGCAGTCACAACCATCTGTTGGGCCGATTTGACCAGCAGGCCGGATAAGCCGATCGCATCCGGCTTTTCTTTGCGGTAGGCTTCAATCAGCTGTTCGGGCGGAACTTTGATACCGAGATTAATAATTTCATAGCCGTTGTTGGACAGAATGATTTCAACCAGGTTCTTCCCAATATCATGAACGTCGCCTTTTACGGTGGCAAGCAATATTTTCCCCTTGACCGCAGATTCGTTCTTCTCCATATGCGGCTCGAGGAAGGCAACGGACGCCTTCATCACCTCGGCGCTCTGCAGCACCTCGGCAACAATCAGCTCGTTGTTGTTGAATAGGCGGCCAACCTCTTCCATTCCTTTCATCAGCGGGCCGTTGATAATGTCAAGCGGCGGATATTTCTCCAGGGCAAGCGTCAGATCCGGAATAAGTCCTTCCTTCGTGCCCTCCACTATATAAGAAGCAAGCCGTTCCTCCAATGGAAGATCGTTCGTCTTCACCTTCTTCTCTACCGTCCGGTTGCGGAACGCGGCCACGAACTCGGCAAGCGTCTCATCATTCGTCTCGTAGAGAAGCGCTTCGGACAGCTTCCGCTCATGCTCCGGTATGGAAGCATATCGCTCCAGCTTCTCCGTATTGACAATCGCGTAGTCAAGTCCCGCCTTGGTGCATTCATAGAGAAAGACAGAGTTCAGCACTTCCCGGCCGGCTTCCGGCAAGCCGAACGAAATATTGCTCACGCCGAGTATCGACTGGCAGCGGGGCATCGCTTCTTTGATGAGGCGGATGCCTTCGATCGTTTCCTTGGCCGATCCGATATATTGCTCATCCCCGGTTCCGACCGGGAACACAAGCGGATCGAAAATGATATTTTCCGGCTCGATGCCGAAATCATTGACGAGAATGTCATAAGACCGCTTCGCGACCGCCAACTTATCCTCCCGAGTAATGGCCTGTCCCCGCTCATCGATTGTGCCGACGACGAGCGATGCGCCATAGCGATGCACTAACGGAACAACGTTCTCGAATTTTTCCAGTCCGTCCTCCAGGTTGACCGAGTTAATAATCGCCTTGCCCTGCGTATATGTTAATGCCAGCTCCAACACTTCCGGATCCGTCGTGTCGATGACGAGCGGCACTTTGACCTTCTTCACCACTTCCTGCAAAAACACGCGCATATCTTCCGCTTCATCCCGATCCGGATCCTGAAGACACACATCGATGACATGGGCTCCGCTCTTCACTTGGGCACGCGCCACTTCTGCCGCTTCTTCGATCTTGCCTTCCCGGATCAGCCGCTTGAACTTGCGCGAACCCAGCACGTTCGTCCGTTCGCCGACCATGTAAGGACGGCTCTCATTTTCGATGTATACCGTCTCGATTCCAGATACGGCCGGTGGGTGGCTCCCGGCTTGCCGCCGCGGTTCGTATTTATCCAGCTCCTCTTTCAGCACACGGATATGCTCCGGCGTCGTCCCGCAGCAGCCGCCTGCAATATTCAGCCAGCCCTGCTCGGCGAAGGTGGCGATTTTGCGAGCGAGCGATTCCGGGGATTCGTGATAATGTCCGTTCTCGTCAGGCAGGCCCGCATTCGGGTAACAGCTGATCGCCGCCCGGCTAATCGCGGAGAGCGAGCGCAAATGATCGCGCATGAATTCCGGGCCGGTCGCGCAGTTCAATCCAATCGACACCGGATTCAGATGCTCAAGAGAAATATAGAAGGATTCAATATTTTGGCCGGCAAGGGTCGTTCCCATCGGCTCGATCGTGCCCGATATCATTAACGGCAGCTTCTGTCCCGTCGTCTCTCTCGCGCGTTGAATGGCAATCGAACCGGCCTTCACGTTCAACGTGTCTTGGGACGTCTCCAGCAGCAGCGCATCGACACCCGCTTCAATGAGCGCCAGCGCCTGTTCGTAATAGCTCTCTACCAGTTGTTCGAAGGTAACCCCTCCGGTGACCGACAGCGTTTTCGTCGTTGGGCCCATCGCCCCGGCCACATAGCGCGGCCATTCTGGCGTGCTGAACTTCTGCGCTGCCTCTACCGCCAGCTTCGCCGCAGCGAGATTCAATTCCCGGGCCCGATCTTGGAGATCGTACTCCGCGAGCACAATGCCGGTGGCGCCGAAGGTGTTCGTCTCCAGAATGTCAGCCCCGGCTTCAAGATATTGTTCGTGTATTCGTGAAATGACGTCAGGACGAGTCAGGACGAGCATTTCGTTACATCCGTCCAAATGTTCGCCTCCGAAATCTTCCGGCAATAAATCCGCCTGCTGAATCATCGTCCCCATCGCACCGTCGAGAATGAGAATGCGTTCTTGAAGTCGTTCTTCTAATGTTGGTTTCTTCATCCTTCTGCCCACCTTCTGTCAAACGTTAGAACCTAGTTTAACAGAAGTGCAACGTTTAGGAAAGACTTGCGATCTTTTCACTCGACTGGCTCTTGCCCATTCATTTCCTGGTGTATTATAATACAATCACAATAATTCTGATTATGAAAGTAGGGATTAGCGAATGGCTGAGATTCGGATTCGAAACACGAATGAAATGATTACGGGAGAAGAAAATGTTCGTAATTTCCTGGAGGGGCAAGGCGTGCTGTATGAGCATTGGAATCCGAACAAATTAGACGCCTCCCTGCAAGACAAATTTGTGCTGACCGATGACGAGAAGCAGGCGATCCTAGACACATTCGATGACGAAATTCGTGACTTGGCCGCGCGCAGAGGCTATCGGACATGGGACATTATTGCGCTCTCCGACGCGACGCCGAATATCGAAGAGCTGCTAAAAAAATTCGAGCAAGTGCATACCCATACCGAAGATGAGGTTAGAGCGATAACCGCCGGAAATGGCATCTTCGTTATTAAAGGATCCGATGACGTCGGCTATATGGATGTCATTCTGTCTGCTGGCGATGTCATCTCCGTTCCGGAGAACAAACCGCACTATTTCACCTTAATGGATAACCGCAAAATCGTAGCCGTTCGCTTATTCATCGAAACCGAAGGCTGGATCGCTCATCCGTATGCGGATCCATCCTTCCAGCAAGCGTAACCGAATGAATGCGCAAAAGCCCTGTCGCCATGACAGGGCTTCCTGCTTTATGATTTGACTTCAAATTGCTTCTTCGGCATTGAATGCATATCCCGTGCGGTTACGTGGGAGATCACATTGTAGGTGCCCGCTTTGTCAAACGTATGCTCGAATTGGTATGTACCGTCCTGCGTGAACGAACCTTCGGCACGCTCGTGCTGCTCTTCCCCTTCTAACCAATACTCGAACTCCACTTTGTCCGCATCATCCACCGCTTGATCGTTCTGCGTAACGCGAGCGGTTATCGTGACAGGCTCATTCGCATTGACTTCGGCAGGAACCTGCAGATCTACTTTAATCAAGTCCGGTATCGTCCCATCTTGCCCGTGCTCTGCGTGCTCGCTGTGGTCTCCGGAGCCATTGTGGCCCGCATGCTCGCCGCCATTGCTATTACCATTTCCGCAACCTGCAGCGAAAATAAGCATCATGCATAGCGACAGCGCCAACATTGCCTTCTTCATCATGCCCATTCACTCCTTAGCTATTTCCAACCTCTCTATGCATACATTATAAACAACAATACTCCGCAAGATATGACTCGATCGGGCTAGATCCTGAACGGTTATGTGACGGTTATGTGACATTTATCACACTAGAATCAGCACATGCCAGCGCCGCAGCCCTACCATTTGACCCCCATCAAGCAAGAAAGCCCGCCCTTCAGGCAGACTTCCTATCATTTATGGGCTTACTTTAACGCCGCTTGATTTATTGATTCAATCACGCCGGTCATTTCCATCAAGTTGGCTATTTGGTGTTCGGGCCGGATATTCCCGGTCAATGTCACGCCCTTGCGATTAATCCAGGCATGATGCATTCCAACATTCTGCGCCCCCAATATATCCGTGGTCAGCTTGTCCCCAACCATCAATCCTTCGTGAGGGCCGATGCCCAGCAATGACATCGCGTGGCGGAACAGACTCGGTGCAGGCTTCCCTTCCGGATGATGACCGGAGATGACGATATGATCGAAGAAAGGAATGATGTCCGGGATGCCATCGAGCTTTTCCTGCTGCAAATCCGGAGCCCCGTTCGTCAAGAGGAGCAACTGATAATGAGGCTTCAACGCCCGTAAAATATCATACGTCTCCTCATAAACGTAAGAACGCGCCCGCCGTTCGCGCATGAATCGCTCCGCCAGCTCTGCTCCCAGTGCCTCATCCTCGCAACCCGATTGGCGAAGACCAGTAGTCCATGAGGCGGTCCGGTAAGCCGGCGCCAGCTGCTGCAGGCTGCGGAACTGCTCATGCTCTCCCCCGGTAAAATGCCCCCACAACGCCTCGAAAGGATTGATGCCAATATTGGTCGTGAAGGCATAGGTTGCATAGCTTTCATATAACGCTCTTGCAGCGTTCCGCACTTCGGTCTCCAATTGTTCCGCGTCTACTCCCGCTGTAGAGTGCGCATATTGACACACTGCGGCAAAGGCTTCCTCCACACACCGCTCATCCCACAGCAGCGTGTCATCCAGATCGAATAATACGGCACGAATGGCCATTGCGTCTCCCCCTTGTCTCCACTCCCGGTAAAACTACTTCTTCGGCTTCACGAAAACGACCTTGTCCGACTGCTCCGTCTCTTTGGACTTGTCGGTCTTATCTGCCTTCGAATTCTCTTCGTACGTTATCCGGTTCTGTGCAGCGAACTGCTGCAGCCGCGCATGCATCGCTTCGATGTCATAGCGGTTCATCATGCGGGAGAACACCCAGTTCGAGCCTTTGCCGTTCTTTTCAATAACGATGAAGCCAGGCTGATACGTTATTTTTTTGATATCTTCCACTTTGAGCGTACGCAGCCGATTCCATTTAGTCGTGCTTAGTTCGTCTTTCGTGACCCGTAAAAAAGGCCGGCGCAAAAACAGCATCAGCGCCAATCCCAAATAACAAATAACGGTTACCCAGTACAACGTCGGGGACGGTAGGTTCGTGCCGACACTGCCAAGCAGCGCATAAATGATCGTGAACCCGGTCAATATCAAAGGAAGAATAAAATTCCGGCCCTTGAATTCATCGAACTCAACCGTATGGGAAGAGATCCCCGGCTTGCCCTGCTTTTTGCGTTGCTTGTTCAACTGAGCGCTATTGCGCCGTACTTGACGTTCCCAACTACGCGACATCCCATCTAGACCTCCTATATGATAGACACTCTAATGAACGGTGCTTCCCGGTTGATTGTTCTGTTCGCCCTCTTCATCTTCCACGTAGCGAATGCTGTCCAACTTGTTGCGTACCTGCTGTCGGAACAATACGATGTATTGTTCTCTTAGCGCGGCCCGTTCCGCCAGTTCCTCCGAGTTCAGCCCTACGCTCTTATGCTTACGGGCCAGCTCATTGATGCGCGCAATTATTTTATCCATGTTCATCTTGTACCCTCCATACACTGGTGCATATCTTCTACTTTGACATGCTGCATCAGCCTTGTCAAGCAAGCTGACGGCCAGAGAATACAAGAATCAATACCTTAGACCTCACCGGTAGAAAAAGCGCTCTGTGAGAAATATGATCCCAACCATGGTGGAAATATCGTCAAGAAAATATCGGTACGACAATGACGATGCCGGATTGCAGCGTATGTCCTCTTAAATCATTCAATTGAATAATCTCATATATGTACTCTCGGGTATCCATTCCGTTCGGCTTATATTCCGTTGCGATCTCCCAAAGGCTATCCCCAGGCTGAACAAGTACGCGCTCCGTAACTACAGAAGGCTGCTCGGATACAGTGTCGTCATCCCCCCATGCTTGTACGATTCCCGCGCACAATAGGAACAACAGACCGAAAAGCAATATCGTTCGAATCAATTTCTTTCTATTATAAGGGTTCTGCCTTACAGGTTGATTCAATGATCGTCTTACTTCCGTTCGATATGCATAATTCCGTCTCGGGTTATATACCAACTGGTCCATATCCGTCCACTCCCCAAACACTTGTTCTGTTCTTGTTATCCATAATGTAACACGAACATACGTTCAGGTCAACACTTTTTGAGGAACGTGCGTTCTCTTTTTTCGTCCCTGATTCGAAAAAAGTGACCATTTTCGCAAGGAAAACGAAAAAAACCGCATAAAATCAAGGTTTTTTTAGAACTTACGTTTGTGCGAACGGAGGTTCTATGGTATAATTTTGACAAAAGAGCATTCATTGGAGTTGATATCTTTGTCTAAAATATCAAGTCGACAACAAGCGATCCTTGATTTTATACGTGATGAAGTCCGCACCAAGGGCTATCCTCCTTCCGTGAGAGAGATCGGAGAAGCTGTCGGCCTCGCATCGAGTTCTACGGTGCACGGCCATCTGGACCGGCTGGAGAAGAAAGGCTTTATCCGCCGGGACCCGACGAAGCCAAGAGCGATCGAACTGCTCAGCGAACAGTCGGATCGCCATTCGGAGTTCAGCCATTCCGTGACACGCGTTCCCGTCATCGGGAAGGTAACGGCCGGCGAACCGATTACGGCAACAGAGAACATCGAAGATTATTTCCCTCTTCCGGTACATATGGTAGGTGATGATGACAACATCTTCATGCTATCCGTTGTCGGCGACAGCATGATCGAAGCCGGTATACATAACGGAGACTACGTTATCGTCCGCCAGCAGCAGACAGCGAACAACGGCGATATTGTCGTGGCCATGACCGAGGAGAACGAAGCAACGGTAAAGACATTCTACAAGGAACGCGATCATATCCGCCTTCAGCCGGAGAATCCGACATTTGAGCCGATCCGGTTGAAGCATGTCACGATTTTGGGCAAGGTGATTGGGTTGTTCCGTGATTTTCATTAATGGTTACAATCAATGGGAGCAAGTGTAGAGAAGCCGCTTTGGATACAGCAGTTCTGTATTCGGAAGCGGCTTTTTGACGTGTCCGGGCGACATGGAGAAGATTCGTTCTGCAACCATGCTGTGGAACAGACCGTGAAGGAGCTCGGGAAGGTGTACATATTATTTATAAGCTTTTTTTGCGGTATTTTATTGATTAGAGAAAGGCTGATTGATAAAGTACTTGTGGAAAAGTTATTTGAGAACCACTCCAAGAAGACATTATGAGACAGGACTATGCTGCTCCACCTTTTTTCTTGTTCACTATGAACAGCCCCCCAAAAGCCCGGACATACAAAAAAACGGCCCCGCTGTATGAGCAGGGCCTCGAACAAAGGCGGCCTTAACACGCTAACGCGGAAGGCGCAGTCTCATTAGGACCAATTAATAAATAAATGCACGGGAAACGATTACGAGCAGAATGAACAATACCAAAATTACACCAGTCGACGTCCAGAGACCTCCAACACCACAAGTAACTCCACTCATTTGAGTTACCTCCTTTCTCTTGGTACTCCCATGATATTAGAATTACGGACGGATTGACTTGGCTGTAACCCATATGCTCAAAATTTGGGCTGTTTTTGCAAATGACGCGCCCCTTGCAGCTCCCAGAAACCAAAGTGTTGTGACATCACATTCATGTTAGTTACACCTCAGGCTTTAGCACAAACATTTAAAACAATTTCTCATATTGTAATACAGAAAGGAGGTGGCTTGAATGAGACGTCATCGTAAAGCAATCACTGTTGTTCTTAAAGAGGGTCAGAAAGTGTTGGTCGTGTGCAAACGTAAAAGACATTGTTGCTAAGTCCTCATTTTAGTGGAGCACCCTAGAACCTTAGCGTTGGTGCTCCACTTCCCTTCCGCTGACGGCCTTGTTCTGGCCTTCCGGCGTCTTCAGAAGAAGTCAGTTTTCTGCTGCTTTTGGGTGCACCTCCCCATGTATACCGTAAGAAAAAAGCCTCGGAGTAATCCGGGTTTTTTTTTGTTACTTATCCCTTAACAAAGCATTTCCTTGGATGAATCTCACATGACCTGTACAAAACGATACTTGCATAAGTGCCATAATCTGACTAAATGTCAAACTTCATAATCGTATTTTTCAAATATTCATTGAATTCGGTATGTTCATTTTCTGCAATACTCCTTGGATAACTCATGATGACAAGGTCATGGGGTAAATTCTCTTTTCGATACGCAGGATGTTTATGTTCGTAATGATTTTCTTGAAAGCCAAGTCGCATATAGAAATTTTTGCGTCTAATCGAAATCGGATCTACCGGCGGGTCAATTTCTAAAATGACAAGATGGTTCATTTCACAAAACTGTTTCAAACAACGAGATCCCATACTATTTCCGCGCATATCCGGATCAATTGCAAAATGTTCAATATAACAAGATCGAGCCGTTTTCCAATAGAAGATAATCCCAACAAATACGTCCTTATCTAAGATCACGTCGCAATGATATGCCGAATGATCCAAGGCTGCAATTTGATCTTCCAATAATCTTTGTTCGTGCTCGGGAAAGCTGACCTTATATAATTTCAAATGCTTTTTTAAAATAAGCATCATTTGTACTCGTAAGACGGGTAAATTCCATAAATAGTAACACTCCTTTTCTTGTTGTAGATAAGCTCTTTATAGTTGTGCATATTTTACTACGATAATACAGGAGTCACAAGTTCCTGTTGTTTTACCCTTTAAAGGCACTTGCTCTCTTCATAATTTGGAGATTCTCCCCTAATACTTCGAATTTGACACTAGATGGATAGTTTATAAGCCGCTGACTAATCAGCGACTTAAAATAGATGCTTAGTATGCATCATATACTTCCAAACCTAAATCGTACTTTGCAATCCCACCATTAATTTTTTTGACAAGAAAATACACCGTAGCCCCGTCTGGTATATATATGTTTTAAATAAGCTGCCCTAAGCTGAAATTTTCATAATCGCTTGTCCGTGCTGTCTTCAATATACAGGTTAACTTGTTTTTTTGGAAATAAGTCAATCGCACTTTCCTTTGTGCAGCCGATCCCTTTAGCAACAAACGCACTTTGTGATAATACCAAAACCATAGCAAGCATAATGAAAGTTGAAGTGATCTTCTTGAATTTAATTGGCATCCCATCCTTTTCGTTATGTAAAAGCGGCCGTATAGTTTAGAACAACATTGTCCTAATATTCTTGCCATTTCGTTCTACGCTGGCTTCCGTTACTCTACCTGCCTGATCATATTTTTGAAACCCATACTGATATATGTATCAGCATTTGTGGGTACTTCGGATCGGTCGCTTACCCACTACGCCAGATTTTGCGGCAGCCGTTTTATAATCGGCGTTCAAAACACTGTGGAGTTGGCTTGTCCTTTGTCCCGTTGAGAACTAGCGCCGAATGGTCAGCAATACTCTCAGTCCAATTGATGTAAGCCCGGAACTCAGCAATCACCTGATATGGCGTCCGATCTGATCTGTTATTCGGCCGTTGTCATCGGTATACTTCCGGCATGCCCCCTCCCTTTTAATAGGTTATAGAGCCCGAATCGTTAATCCCCATAGTAAAAAGCCCTCAACGCTTAGAGCGCCAAGACTTCGATAATTAATATATATTGAACGTGTTCCCACTGATGAACATGTGTGCGATTAAGTTTTTTGCATTTCACACCGTTTGATAGTTCTTGGTAAACCTTGTTTTTGATAGCTTTTCGTATCAGGGACATCATGTGATATCATACGATTTCATCATTTTGTGAGTGTTTCTTTAAAACAAAATAAGCCTTGGAGTAATCCGGAGTTTTCATTATTTAGTCTAATTTAAGGTATAGAATATATGAGCGTATAGTCATATAATTAAAGCGAAGGAGGGGGAATTTTGAAGAAATTAAGCGCAATATTCCTGGTGTGTTTGTTGGTCTTGGTAGGCTGCGGGGCCGGCGGAGGACAGTCAAAAGATGAAGGGCTCGTTCTCGACTATATCAATACGTTCGTGAATGGAACCGATGTAGATGCCAAGACAAAGTTTGTCGAAGAAAATGTTCATCCTGACATCAAGCCTCTATTTGCTTTAGGGCAAAATAATGTGACCGACGAGAGCAAGATGTACAAAGATCCGAAAGTTATGGAGTCTATCGATTACGAAGAATCCGGAAAGAAAGGAACGCTCGTACTAGCACGAGGTACCGTTGACGGGAAAGAAAAAGAAATTATCGTGCTGGTTATGGAAGGAAAAATCGGCTTCGGGTTTACTCCTGATGGCGAGGGAGAGCTCAAGACGGGTTACGATGAAATGCGCGCCAAATTTAAAACAGAACCATTGAAATAACCGACAAGCCCCGGAACACTCCGGGGCTCACCTCTTTCTAAACGCATCATATTGTGTGCGGTTTAAGTTTTTGCTTTTCACACAGTTGAATAGAACTAAAAAAACCATGCAAATTAGCGATATATACATTTTCAATAAATTGATGCGGCCAATATTATAATTTGTGTACATCAATCCCGTGCTCGTATTCTCATTGTACTGAATTTTGAAGGCTAATCTAAAGTTTCTCCAATCGCCCTTTGGCATAATCCATGCAAATAATCTCTGCATTTTTCCTGTGTTATTAGTCCATGCAAACCAGTCCTTATCAGTGCTGTCTCGATGTATAAATTCATAGTATTAATTTCATATCCCAACTTTATAAAAGTGTTACCACTTCCAGGCTGTAGATTTACATATATGAATCTATCTTGTCCGGTGTTATTCGTCCAAGTATACCAATCTTGATCTTCAGCATCAGAAAATAAAGAGCGTTATTGGGCTTTGCGGCAAGAACATTGAAATTGCTTTTTCGAGTGTATCCGCTACACCAGTGGCAGCAAACGCACTGTAAATGCGGCCGCCTTTCAATTAGGTATATAGTTCAAAAGTAGTAATATCCTAATATTTCACGTGTTTCGACACAGAAAAATCGCCCTTTAATATTCCCGCAATAAAAAAGACGCTGAAATAATCAGCGACTTAATGACGCTATTTTAATGACTGATTTTAATCTGTAATAACAATAAAAATTTCCCCAATATCTTTGACTCCTTCTTGCACAATTCCAACCCCACCAACCGGCTCCCCTTCGCGTAAATACGGATTCTTTAATGCTGTTACGAGTCCGGTACTGCTTACTTTAAAGTAAGGACTACCGCCATTTGGATAAGGATAGTATTTGTAATTACGACCGTAAGGCAACTGGTACGTTTCCCCCACTTTTAACGTAACTGTCCATGAAATTTCTTTTGTCGAAAACTCATTATTAGTTGATACTTTGATTGGCGCCGCAGAAGCAACCGCACCAAAAGACAACAACAACACAACTGAGGTAGCCAGCAACAATTTTCTCGGCATGTAAAAACATCTCCTTTTAAGATAATTGTTTACTACTACACTCACACTTCGACATAAGGAAGGATATTCGTCCCATGGAAAAGTCAACGAATAAAGATCGGACTACCTGGGAATCTTACTATCGATGCACCAATATTAACCGGGGGTGAAAAAATGAAAAAACGATTGTCAGCTATCCTGATAATGGTGTCCATTTCTATGGTACTTGCGGTGCCAGCCTTTGCGGTAGATGGTTCCGGTTACGACGGCGGCATGAACACCAACGCGAATAATGGTTACACTACCAACACAACCGGCAACAACACAAACAACGTTGGAACTTACGCTACAAATGGTAACAGAGGCAACAATTATGGCTGGCTCGGTCTGCTTGGATTATTTGGGTTAGCAGGATTGCGTAAAAGAAGCAATGAATATTCCGACCAACGGTCATAAGATGTCTAGTTAGCCGTTCTAAAGATTAAAATGCACCCATCATTATTTCGAATGGGTGTATTTTTTCATTACAGATATTTAGCCGAGAAAGCCCTTGCCTTAGGCATGGGATGAATCGGCTTAGGACAGCTAAATTGTCCTACAGCACCTTGTTGCAGTTATAATTTTAAACGGATACCATGTTGTTAGGGGACAAGAATATAGACGAACCGCCACAACCGTATCTTTAATCAACTATCATTTTGTATTTTGTCCGCGCTATCGAAGAAAGGTATTGGTAAAACAAGTCGAAGTCCGCTTCAAGGAACTGGTGTCGACTATTTGCGGAGAGCATAAATGGCAGGTGATTGCCATGGAGGTCATGCCGGATCATGTGCATTTATTTTTGAATGTGGTGCCGACGTATTCTCCTTCGGACATTAACGTTTCGCTCTACTCGCGTAAAATTCAATGAGTCAGTCTTTGACCAATGATCTGCGTTACCACGTGAACTGGCAAAATCAAAACAAGCTTGGCCTAAATGACGCATACCACCACGATCTGAATCTGGTGCTCTGTCGAGAAGACGGCAATTTCATGCCAAAATCATCACTTTTTAATGCCTTCTCAAGGATCCTGAAGCGCGCCGGATTACCGCCGTGGCCGATCCATTCGCTGCGCCACACCCACGCCGTCAAATTGCTTGAGAGCGGCGCCGATATGAAATATGTCCAAGAACGGCTTGGCCACGGAAGTATTCAAATTACGTGTACGCCCACGTATCCAAAAAACTTGAGGCTACGAATATGGACAAGTTTGAGAATCACCTCAAAAACATTCTCGAATAAAATTGTGGGTGTTTTGTGGGTGCTCCACTCCGCTACCTTCCCCGTATCCTTTCACCCGCAAATTAAAAATCCCCAGAAGCCTTGCGGCTCTAGGGATGAAAGAATTAATATAAGGTCATATATTGATCGCGTTCCCACTGATGAACCTGTGTGCGGTACATATCCCACTCGATTTCCTTCAGTTCCATGAAGTGCTGCAGCGCATGCTCGCCGAGCGAATCGCAAATGATCTCGTCGCGGAGCAATGCTTCCAGCGCTTCCTTGAGGCTGGATGGCAAGCTTGGGATGCCTTCCGCTTCCCGCTCTTCGTCGGTCATCACGTAGATGTTCCGGTCGGTCGGCGCCGGCAGAGCGGAATTTTTCTTGATACCGTCCAATCCGGCCTTCAGAATGGCGGCCAACGCCAAATATGGGTTCGCCGACGGATCCGGGTTGCGCACCTCGACGCGCGTGCTGAGGCCGCGGGATGCCGGAATGCGGACCATCGGGCTGCGGTTGCTCGCGGACCAGGCGACGTAGCATGGAGCCTCGTATCCCGGAACAAGCCGTTTGTAGGAGTTGACCGTCGGATTCGTAATGGCCGCGAAGCCGCGGGCATGCTTCAACACCCCGGCCATGAAGCGGCGGGCATCGTCGCTCAAGCCCAGCTTATCCTTCTCATCGTAGAAAGCATTCTCCTTGCCCTGGAACAGCGAGATGTTACAGTGCATACCGGAACCGTTCACGCCGAACAGCGGCTTCGCCATGAAAGTGGCGTGCAGGCCATGCTGACGGGCGATCGTCTTCACGACGAGCTTGAAGGTCTGAATCTGGTCGGCCGCCTTGATGGCGTCCGCGTACTTGAAATCAATCTCATGCTGCCCCGGCGCTACTTCATGGTGAGAAGCTTCGATTTCAAAGCCCATTTCCTCCAGCTTCAATACGATCTCGCGGCGGCAGTTCTCCCCGAGGTCCGTCGGAGCCAAGTCGAAATAGCCGCCCTGGTCGTTCAGCTCCATCGTCGGATTGCCCTTCTCATCCGTCTTGAACAGGAAGAACTCCGGCTCCGGTCCGACATTCATCGCCGTATAGCCCATTTCTTCCGCTTCCTTCAGCGCCCGCTTCAGAATGCCGCGCGGACATCCGGCGAACGGAACTCCGTCTGTTGTATATACGTCACAAATCAACCGTGCTACACGATCTTCCGTTACCCATGGGAATACCACCCAAGTATCCAGATCAGGCACCAGATACATATCTGATTCTTCAATCCGCACATAACCTTCGATAGAAGAGCCGTCAAACATCATTTTGTTGTCCAGCGCCTTGTTCAATTGGCTTACCGGGATCTCCACATTCTTGATCGTTCCCAGCAAATCCGTAAATTGAAGCCGGATAAATCGTACATTTTGTTCTTCCGCGATGCGTACAATGTCTTCTCTGGTATAACCCACGGG
Organism: Paenibacillus dendritiformis; assembly: GCF_945605565.1. Classification (NCBI taxonomy): domain Bacteria; kingdom Bacillati; phylum Bacillota; class Bacilli; order Caryophanales; family Paenibacillaceae; genus Paenibacillus; species Paenibacillus dendritiformis. The sequence continues at coordinate 4,561,790 of NZ_OX216966.1, forward strand.
GTAACATCTCCTTCTTGTGAACCTGGATTAGATTGGTTTGATCACTTCGTGAAGAAACGAGACAGTTCACCTTGAATCAATGACACTTGACCCGGTCTGTTTCCGGAAATGAGCTGCTGCTTCAGCATTCGATGCAGTTGAGTCTCCGACAGTTCCTTGCGTTTGCTTTCCGAATCTTCGCTTAGCACGGTCGCCTCCTGGGATTCCTTGGAGACCGGATGCAGCACTTGCTTGATCCCGGCGATGTTCACACCCTTCTCAATAAGCGCCTTAATCTCCAGCAGCCGCTCCACGTCATTGAACGAAAATAGACGCTGGTTGCCGGACGTGCGTGCAGGCATGATCAATTCATGCTGCTCATAGTAACGAATTTGCCTTGCGGTCAAATCCGTCAGCTTCATTACGATGCCGATTGGAAACAAAGCCATATTTCTGCGAATTTCATCCCCCACCGCTCATCAACCTTCCTCTGGTGATCCCTTGCTCCCCTTCATTGTATCTCCCGTTCAAATAGGTGTCAACAGATGTCAGAAAAACTGACAGAAAAATCAGGACAGCTTCAGCAGCCCCCGCTCCACCATGGCGGACAAGGCGGTCATCGCTCCCAGCTTCGCATGGGCATAAGTCAATCCGCCCTGCATGTACGCCGTATACGGCTCCCGTATCGGCGCATCCGCCGACAGCTCCAGGCTCCCGCCCTGGATGAAGGTGCCGGCCGCCATAATGACCGGATGCTCATAGCCGGGCATATCCCATGGCACCGGCACGACATGGGCATCGACGGCGGACGCCTTTTGGATCCCTTGCACGAAGGCGATCAGATGCTCGGCGGAATCGAAGCGGATCGCCTGGATGAGATCCGTCCGCGGCGCCGACCAGTGCGGAGACGATTGGAATCCGAGCTCCTCGAACATGGCCGCTGCGAAGACGCTGCCGCGCACGGCTTGTCCCACGATGCTCGGCGCAAGGAAGAGCCCTTGGTACATGGCGCGCGTCATGCCGAGCATCGCCCCGACTTCGCCCCCGATGCCCGGGGCGGCCAGCCGGGCCGCCGCCGCTTCCACGAAGCGGCGCTTGCCGGCGATGTAGCCTCCGGTCTCGGCTATGCCGCCGCCCGGATTTTTGATGAGCGAACCGGCAATCAGATCCGCTCCGACCTCCGTTGGCTCCAGCCGTTCCGTAAATTCGCCGTAACAGTTATCGACGAACACGATCGCATCCGGAAGCAGCCGCTTGACCTGGGCAACCATGTCCGCGATCTCATCGACGCGGAACGATGTCCGCCAGGCGTAGCCGCGCGATCGCTGAATGCCAATCACCTTCGTGCGCGGCGAGATCCGCCGCTCGACCTCCGCCCAATCGACCCGGCCCTCATCCGTCAGCTCCACCTCACCGTAATGAATGCCCCAGTCGCGAAGCGAGCCGGTGCCGTCGCCTTCTTGTCCAATCACCTTGTGCAGTGTATCGTAAGGTGTTCCGGTAATATACAGCAGCTCATCGCCCGGGCGGAGCACCGCGAACAGCGCGGTCGCGATCGTATGCGTCCCCGATACGAAATGAGGCCGCACAAGCGCCGCCTCCGCGCCGAATACGTCAGCATAGACCTCATCCAGCACTTCTCTGCCCCGATCATTGTAGCCGTAGCCCGTCGATCCGGCAAAATGATAATCGCTTACCTGATGCCGCTGAAAAGCCTGAATGACCTTCCACTGGTTCTGTTCCGCAATCGACTCGATGTCCCGGACCCGATCCTTGATTATTTCTTCTACCCGTTCTGCCAGCTTCATCATCTCATCTGTAAATTGCATGTTCCCTTCATTCCCCTTGTTCTCGACAACGCACTTCCCAACAAGCTCCCGTTGTACTTATGATAGATAAGGCTCCAGCTTGTAGCTATGGAGCTCTGCTTCCGCCCGATCGAGACGAACAGTCAGCCGCACATCCTCGCCGTCCGCTTCCTGCTCCAGCACTTCGCCGATCCGGTGGGCAAGCGCGATCAGATCCCCGCGCGCGCCCGGCAGCCGATAGGTCACCGTGCGGCCCGACAGATGCTGCTGCACGGCAAGCCGCACCTGTTCAAGATCGGCTTCGTCGTACGCGCTGATCAAGAAATGGCTCTCATCCAAGGGCAGCATGTGGCGCTGCTCCTCGATACACATATCCTTCTTATTATACAGCACAATCTGCGGCTTCGCCCCGGCGCCCAACTGCTGCAAAATATCGTCGACGACCCGCATCTGCTCCTCCCGCATAAGAGAAGAGGCATCCACGACATGCAGAATGAGATCCGCCTCATTCACTTCTTCCAGCGTCGCGCGGAACGAAGCGACGAGCTCATGCGGCAAATGCTGAATGAAACCGACCGTGTCCGTCAAAATGGTCGATTTGCCGTTCGGCAGCTCCCATTGCCGGGAGGTTGGATCCAGCGTGGCGAACAGCTGGTTCTCCACGTAGACATCCGCTTCCGTCAACTGGCGGAGCAGCGTCGACTTGCCCGCGTTCGTATAGCCGACGAGCGCCACCTGAATCGCGCCGCTCTTCTTGCGGCGCTCGCGATAGACACCGCGGTGCCGGACCACCTCTTGAAGCTGACGCTTCAGATCGGAGATGCGCCGACGGATATGGCGCCGATCGGTCTCCAGCTTCGTCTCCCCCGGCCCGCGCGTTCCAATGCCGCCTCCTAGCCGGGATAGATTGCGTCCATGGCCCGATAACCGCGGCAGCAAGTAAGAGAGTTGTGCAAGCTCGACTTGAATAATACCCTCTCTTGTCTTCGCGCGCTGTGCAAATATATCCAGAATCAGCTGTGTCCGGTCAATAATTTTCACATCGAGCGCTTCTTCCAGATTTCGAACCTGGGCGCCGGACAGCTCCTGATCGAAGATGGCAGTCGTCGCGTCAAGCTCCGCGATGACCGCTCCCAGTTCGGCAACCTTGCCTTTGCCTATGAACCATTTCGAGTCGGCATTCTCCCGCTGCTGCATCATAACCGACAGCACGGCAACGCCGGCCGTCTCCGCCAGCTGCACCAATTCCTGCAAGGAATCTTCCGGACGAAGCCGGCTGCGCCGGACTTCATCCGTAATGAGTGTCACCAAGACCGCCCGGTCCTGAATATCCGAGGAAGTCTCATAGAACGTTCTTCGCATGCATTGAAGGTCTCCTTCATGTCATAGTGGCCAGCTTCCCGCTTCTGTACCCCAGTATACCTCATTTGCGCTCCCATTTTAAATCTTCCGGCCGGAGCGTCATAAGCTCCAGCTTGCCCGGCGACTGTTCCGGGTAGGTCTGCAGCAAGCGCACCGCTTGATTGCGCATCGCCTTCTCCATGACATTGCGAACGAACCGCGCATTACTGAACAAGTTGGAAGACAGAATCTTCTCGTCCAGAATGACGTTCTTCAGCTGCGAGAGAGATTGAGGCATCAGTACATAATCCTGCTCCTTGGCAATGGATTCCGCAATCAGCAGCAGTTGATCGACCGTATAATCGGGGAACTCGACTTGAATCGGAAAACGGGAGGGCAGCCCGGAATTCGTCTGCATCAACCAGTCCATTTCTTCCGAATACCCTGCCAAGATCAGAACGAACTGGTTCTTCTGATCTTCCATCGCTTTTACTAGTGTGTCCACCGCTTCTTTGCCGAAATCTTTCTCGCCGCCGCGAGCCAAGCTGTATGCTTCATCAATGAACAAGACGCCGCCCATCGCCTTTTTGATCAAATCACGCGTCTTTTGTGCCGTATGCCCTATATATTCCCCAACCAGATCCGCGCGCTCCACTTCTAGCAGATGGCCTTTGCTCAGCAATCCGAGCTGCTGGAACATTTTCGCCATAATTCGGGCAACCGTCGTCTTGCCTGTCCCCGGGTTCCCTTTGAAAACCATATGATACACATGAGGCTGGCACGTGAGACCCGCTTCCTGGCGGCGGCGGTTCATTTGCAGGATGGCATAGAGCTCAAACGCGATTTCTTTCATATGCTCCAGACCGACGAGCCGGTCCAGCTCCTTGCGGATATCGGCAAAAGGCCCTTCCGCCGGCATGGCCGACTTATCCTGACCGGCCGTCCGGGCCTGCTCCTGCTGAGCCGCGGATTCGGCCGGTGTCTCCACCGGACGGATGACGACATTAATTTGACGCGAAGGTCTTGCTTCTGCATTCGAGCCGGCCGCTTTGAGTCGTACGTTCATCTGCGTCACCCTTTCGACGTTCAACTCCCGATCCTGCCATCCCGAGGCAGAATCGTCTATGATGTTCAATATATTCTAGCGTCGAACAGGTTATTAGAAGTTTACGGAATCCACAACTCGTCCCATTTCCATTTCGTATACGCCAGCGATTCACGGCCGCGATACCATAGCGGAGACAGCACCTCGCTGCTTACGGTAATGACCTGCGGCTGTTCATAGCGGAGCGCTTGGGCAATCTCCAATGCGCGCATGCCATGGAAGTCATGCGTCACGATCGTGGCCGACGTCCAGCCTCGCTCCTTCATCATGCGCTGGCTGAAGCGAAGATTTTCCAGCGTGCTCGTCGACTCGCCTTCCAGCACGATGCGATCTTCGCTTACCCCATGATCGATCAAGTAGTGGGCCATGCCTTCGGCTTCCGTGAAATTCGCATCCGGACGATCCAATCCCCCGGACACGATAATATAATCGAACCGCCCCTCCTTGTACAGTTCGAGCGCTTTGTTCAGCCGTTCCCGCAAGCCCGGACTCGGTTCGTCGCCCCAGAGCGAGGCCCCAAGCACGATGCCGATCTCCGTGCGGACCGACGGCGCCGCTTCAGGCACCGACGCAATCTTCCACTGTGTATAAGCGAGCCACAGCAGGCCTGCGAACAGCAGCGTTCCGGCAAGAGACAGCAGCCTTGCCCGCAATCTGCCCTTATTCGTATGTACGCCAAGCTCTTTTCCTTGAATCATGTGCGACTCACTCCTCCCTTTCAAAAGAAAAGCGCGCAATTCATCATTGCGCGCTTCCTCTGATGCGTAAACATGCATTAACCATTTCCGTTGCCGTTATTTCCGTTACGGCCAAAGCCATGGCCATTGCCCTCTCCGTTGTTGCCCGGAACGGCCTGATCCTGCCCCGGATCCGGATCTTCGAAGCTATCCGTCTGATCCGGCGGAGTCGGCTGCTCCGGCTGATCCGGCACCACGGTTCCAGGCACCGTGCCCGTATCATCCCAGCCTCCGGACGAATCGGAACCGTCCGAGTCAGGAGGAAACGGATCAACCGATCCGTCCGGGTCTTCCCCCGGATCCGGAGGATCCACAATCGGCGGCTCCGGCGTTTCTGGCGTCTCCGGTATCTGAATCTCTTCTTCCTCGATCTTCACCGTGGCGACATTGGAACGGGAAGATTCCTCGTCCCCGTTTACCGCCGTGACCACATAGGAATACGTCTCCCCGGCGAATACGCCGATATCTTCCGCATTCGTGACCTTCAGTCCGGCCAGCAATTTCGTATAATCCTGCTCGGCCGAAGACTTCCGGTACAGATTGTAGACGATATTATCCCCCTGCACCGGCTGCCAGCTCAGCGACACGGTCTTCGTCGCTTCCGAGTAGGAAGCGGCCAGGCCGCTAACCTTTTGCACCGGATCAGGCTGCTTCTCGACATGTTCCGGCTTGTTGAAGGAACCGGACTTCCGATCCTTCAGCGCCTTGCCCACCACTTCGCTGAACATCCGCGAAGGCACCCGGCTGCTCTCATGCAGCACGTGATCGCGGTCCGTCTTGTCATATCCCATCCATACCGCCGCCGTCCATTCCGGCGTATAACCGACGAACCACGCATCCCGGTCGCCCGGACCATCATAGCCCGGAACCGAATGCTGCGTCGTTCCGGTCTTGCCCGCTACCTGGCGGCCGCTGATCTGCGCCTGGGTGCCGGTGCCGCTTTTCACGACATCCGTAAGCATCTCGGTCATATAGTAAGCAGTCTGCTCGCTCATGACCTTCACCGGCTTCGGCACATGATACGTGAAATAATCATGCCCCTTGCGGTCCACAATCTTCGCCACAGCGTAAGAAGGATAATAATTGCCTCCATTGGCGAATGCATTGTAGGCCGTAGCCATATTAATCGGCGTCACGCCGTGCGTCATCCCGCCCAATGCAATCGACAAGTTTAAATCGTCGTTCGTTAACGGGATGCCCAAGCTCTTGGCAAATTCAAAACCGGTCTTCAATTTAATCTCATTGAGCAGCCAGACCGCCGGAATATTGATCGAGCGTCTGACCGCTTCCTTCATATCGACGCTAGTCGTATAGCCGCCCAGGTTAGTCGGACTATAGCCGTTGAAGGATTGCTTCTCGTTGCTCAGCTTCGACCACGGGAACCATTTGCCGGTCTCCAGCGCCGGGGCGTAGGACACAATCGGCTTGAAGGCCGAACCCGGCTGCCGCGTGATGGTCGCCCGGTTCAATCCTTTGCGGGCATAGTCTCGTCCGCCCATCATCGCCAGGATTGCGCCGTTCTTATGATCCGTAATGACCATCGCGCCCTGTACCTTCGTCTCGTCTTTGCTCTTCTCGAACATTTCGTCGTTATTGAAGGCGTCATACATGATACGCTGCGCATTCGCGTCCAACGTCGTATAGATCTGGTACCCGCCGCGGAACAACTGGTCTTCGGTAAGACCGGTCCTTTCCACGATTTCCTCTACCATATAATCAAGATAAGAATAATACGCTTCTTCGTTATTGTTGTCGGCGGCCCCTTCATCCTTGGTCTCTATCGGCACGTAATCGACCGCGGACGCTTCATCCCGCTCCTGCTCCGTAATATAACCCTGCTCGTACATCAGCTGGAGCACGACCTGGCGGCGTTCCTTCGAGCGCTCCGGATTATTGATCGGATTGTAATGGGTCGGCGCCTTCGGAATGGCAGCCAGCGTGGCAATCTGCCACAATTCAAGCTTATTGAGATCTTCCGTACCGAAGTAAGTTTTCGATGCGGCGATAATGCCATAGGCCCGTTTTCCGAAGAAAATACGGTTCAAATACATCGTCAAAATTTCGTCTTTGGTAAAATGGTTCTCCAGCGCCAACGCGATGGACACCTCGGTCGCCTTACGGAAAATGGTCTTGTCGCTGGTCAGGAACATGTTCTTCGCCAGCTGCTGGGTAATGGTGCTGCCGCCCTCGGCCAAGCTTCGCGACACAATATCCTTCACCATGGCGCGCCCGATGGACCATAGGTCGACCCCACGGTGCTCGTTAAAGCGCCGGTCCTCGGTCGCGATGAACGCATCGCGGACGCGCTGCGGAATATCTTCCGGCTCGGCAATCTCCCGATGCTCAATCCCTTTGCCCAAATGGGCGATAACATTATTATTGCTGTCATATACGGTGGAGATTTCAGCCATCTCGAACATGTCGGCGTCCTTGTACTCGCGCATCAGACGCTCGCCGTTCAGCAAGATGAACAGATAACCGCCAACCGCGATAAAGGCGGCAAACGCAGCCATAAAGAACGACAGCCAGAAGGTTTTGCGCCAACTCCATTTGCCGCGTTTCTTGGGAGGTTTCCCCTTCCCTTTCCCCTTGGTTGGCACCGGTGTGCGCGTGCGTGTACGCTGGGGAGGTTGCTTCTCTCTCGTCATTATAACCGACTCCCTTTTGTTCACAGAAATGAGTTCTCTCTACTCTATCTCCTACGATTTGCAAGCTATCCAGCACCTGATGGGACGTTGAATGAAAAGAACAACCCTTCAGGGTTGTTCGGCAGCGGACTATACCATTAGACGCAAAACAGGGGCGAAAAGTTGCATTGCTTCCCTTCGGCCCCCGTGAAGCTTATTGCGTGTCGTTCTGATGATCCTGCATCAGGGATACGTTACGCTGCGGCGTAAACGTGGAAATGGCGTGTTTATACACCATTTGCTGGCGGCCGTCGCTGTCTATGACGATGGTAAAGTTGTCAAACGCGCGGATAACCCCGCGAATCTGGAACCCGTTCGTTAAATACACCGTCACCGGGATGCTCTCCTTGCGCAATTGGTTCAAAAACGTGTCCTGGATATTAATAGATTTATTCATCGTCCGTACCCCCATAATCATAAGGTTGTGTTGAAATATATTCAACCTCTTACCGAAACTTTCCTGCTATGATTTTACAAATTCGATCGAAATGTTCGTCCGCACGCTCCGCTTCGCTCACATCCACCCATTCAATATCCTGCATGCGGCGGAACCAGGAGAGCTGACGCTTCGCAAAACGCCGCGTGTCGCGCTTTAACCGTTCGACGGCGGCCTCCAGCGACATTTCATTCTCCAAATACGCAGCGATTTCCTTGTACCCCAGCCCCTGCATGGAGACGAGCTGACGCGAGTAGCCTGCGTCCAGCAAGCGGCGAACTTCCTCAATCAGTCCGTCCCGGAGCATGATGTCGATTCGATCCTCAATACGTTTATATAGCATCTGCCGGTCCATTGTCAAACCGATTAAGCACAGGTCGTACGGAGACGCCTTCTTTTGGCCTGCCAGCTGCGACGATAGCGTTTGCCCGGTCAGATGGTAAATCTCCAATGCCCGCACGACCCGCCGCTGATCATTCGGGTGCAGCCGATTCGCCGTGACCGGGTCGACGGCCTGCAGCTTGGCGTGCAGCGCTTCGGGACCATGAGCGAGCGCAAATTCGTTCATCTCCCGGCGAAAAGCCTCATCCGAACCGGCATCGCTGAACTCGAAGCTGTAACAGACCGATTCCACATACAAGCCGGTCCCTCCGACAATAAACGGAAGCCGATTCCGCGCTGTGATATCGTCAATCAGATGACGGCAGCGTTCCTGGAACTCGGCGACGGAGAAGGCATAATCCGGATCATGGATATCCAGAAGATGATGAGGTATCCCCCTTCTCTCCTCCAGTGGCAGCTTCGCGGTGCCGATATCCATCCCGCGGTACACCTGCATGCTGTCGCCGGATATAATCTCGCACTCGAAGGCATGAGCCACATCCAGACTCAGCTTCGTCTTGCCAACTGCCGTAGGGCCGACGAGCACGAGCAGCCTTGGCCTAGTTGGCGACGTTGTTGCCGGCAATGTCAATCACTCCATATGCTAATTTCGTCCCGGTATGCACGATCCGTTCGAATCCGAGCCGTCCGAATTCCTCGCTGCCCCGCAATTCCTTCATGACGACCGTCTTCCGGGCCACGCGGCAAGCTTCGCGAATCGCTTCCGGCTTCACGGCTCCCGGATTGGCCAATGCGCGCAGCGGATCGATCGATGCCGATTCCTTCACCGGTTCGCGGAACATCGGATCGAAATAGACGAGGTCCACCGAACGGTCGGGAAGGCCGCGCAGCCATTCCACATGATCGGCCTGCTTCAGCACGATGCGGCGCATCGCTTCATTGACGGATTCAATGCTGCTCTCATACAAGAGAAGCCCTTCGTGCAGCAGGGTGAAGAGCGCCTGTTCGCTCTCCAGAGCCGTCACCCGGCCCGCTTCGCCAACGACGTGGGAGAAGACGAGCGCATCGGACCCGAGACCTGCGGTGCAATCCAGCACCTCATCGCCCGGCTGGGCGCGGCTGGCGGCAATCATCGTGTCCCCCTCGCCGGCCAGCAGCCGCTTGATGCGGACATAGGCCATGCTGGGGTGATAGATTAGCTCGGTTACCCCCAGCTTCGTGTATCGTACATCGTTATTGCGGAAGACGACAAATTCATCGTCCCCGTACCGGTTCCGAAGAGCGGCCAGCGTACATCTGCGGCGCTCGACGAACCGGTGGCCGAACGTCTCGGCCATCTTCCGGGCGCGTTCCCTTATGTGCGGGGAGGTCTTATCCCCCGTAGTTACAATCATGAGCTCCTCCTCATTATATACGCTTCAGAAAGGGAAACACAAATGCGGCAGCCGCATTACATGACCCGCTTGAACATTTTCTCCAAATCATAGGTTGTGAATTTGACGACGATCGGGCGCCCGTGCGGGCAAGTATACGGCTGGCGGCATGCGGCCAACCGGACCAGCAGCGCTTCCGCTTCCGCCTCGGTCAAGCGCTGGTTCGCCTTGATGGAGGCTTTGCACGAGCACATAATGGCCGAGGCCTCTCTCAGCTTGGCGACATCCGGCACTTTCTCGCGCAGCACCCAATCCGTCATCTCCCGCACAAGATCGGCTTCCTCCCCGTTCGGGAACCAGTGCGGATACGACCGCACGAGGAACGTCTGCCCTCCGAACGGCTCCAGCCGGATGCCGGCCTGCTCCAGCAGGTGCAGCCGATCCCGGATGCGCGCGGCCTCCGCCGTCGTGAACTCTAGCGTCAACGGCAGCAGCAGCTCCTGCGACGCCTCCTCGGGATGCCCGAAGCGCTCGTAATAATATTCATAATTGATGCGTTCGTGGGCGGCATGCTGATCGATCAGATACAGCCCCTCCGCATTGGATGCGATAAGATACGTTCCGTGCAGCTGGCCGATAAGCTCTACGGCAGGGAACGGCGGCAGCTCCGCCTCCGCCGCCTTGCCCGCGCCGGCTTGCCATGCCGCCTGAACACCCGCCTGGCGGAAGCCGCTCGGCGGCCGGTTCGGCACTGGCGCCGGGGCAGCAGCACCGGAACGCGCGCTTCCGCTCCCGCCGGCATAGCTTCCGCGGGATTCGCGCACCGCTTCCGGCTCCCGCATCGCCCCGGCAGCTTGCTCAGGCGCCCGCTCCGCTTGCACAACATCCTTACGGCCATCGTCCACCTCCGGAACAGCCGCCTGGCCGTTCTCCGCTGGCACGGCCGTCGCCCCGGCGATCCGCTCCGCGCCATCTGCTGGCTTCACATCGGGGCGGGCCAACTCATACCCGGCCGGGTCCGGACCAGGGGCAGGCGCTTCGCTCTCGGGCGGCAGCGGCGGCAGCTCCGCCTCCGCCGACGGAACGAGCGCGCCCATCGGCTTGAGCCGAGGCTCGTCGCGGCCGCCGGCCAGCGACGCGGCAGCCCACTGCCATTCCGTCTGCTCGACATAGGTCCGCACCTTCGCCTTGTCCGGAGCCGCCTGCGGGATAAGCGCCTGCTGCAGCAGGATGTCGCGCAGCGTTGACGCGATGAATTCGCACAGCTCCGGCTCCTTGCTGAACCGCACCTCCAGCTTCGCCGGATGCACATTGACATCAACCAGTGTCGGATGCATCCGCGCATGGAGGACGATCATCGGGAACCGGTTGATCGGCAGCAGCGTATGATACGCCTTCAGCACCGCCTGGTTCAAGGCGAAGCTGCGCACATAGCGCCCGTTCACGAACCAGGACATTGCATTGCGGTTCGATCGGGTCAGCTCCGGCTTCCCGATATAGCCCTCCAGCTTGTAATCCAGCTGCTCCGCCTCCACCGGCACCATGCTCTTCGCCGTCTGCACGCCGTAGACCGCCGCGATCACCTGCTGCAAATCGCCGTTGCCGATCGTCTGCAGCAGCATATTATCATTATGCTTCAGCGTGAACGCAATCTGCGGATAGGCGAGCGCCAGACGGTATATGTAGTCGGAGATATGCCCAAGCTCGGTCTGCACCGTCTTCATATATTTCAAGCGGGCCGGCGTATTGTAGAACAAGTCGCGGACCGCGATATCCGTCCCCTGCATCGACTGAGCCGGCTCGGATGCTTTTACGGTTCCTCCTTCTATCGTCAGCTTCCGCCCGAGGCCGCTGTCATCCGCACAGCTCGTGAGCTCTACCCGCGCCACGGCGGCGATGCTGGGCAAGGCCTCCCCGCGGAAGCCAAGGCTTCGGATCGCGAACAGATCTTTGCCGGAAGCGATCTTGCTTGTGGCGTGGCGCTGGAAGGCGTTCTCCACATCGTCTTCTCCGATTCCGGCTCCGTTGTCCTTGACCCGGATCAACTGGAGCCCGCCCTCCTCGACGGTCACGTCTATCCGGGTGCTCCCGGCGTCGATCGAATTTTCCACCAATTCCTTGACGACGGAGGAAGGCCGCTCCACGACCTCGCCAGCCGCAATCTGATTGGCGATATGCTCGTCCAATATATGAATGACGGCCATCTCGAATTCCCCCTTATTCGTTCTTCAGCCCGCGCGCCCGCTTCATGAACGCATGCAGCGCGTTCATCGCCTCCAGCGGCGTGAGCGACAGCACGTCGACCTCCTGCAGCTCGGCGATCAGCTCGTCAGCCTGCCGGTTCCGCCGCTGCTCCTCCTTCGTGACCGGAGCGGCTGGAGCGGTCGAACTAGCAGCGGATTCCTCCCAGCCGAACAGCGACAGCTGCTCGACCGCGCCGCTCGCGGCCGGGTTCGTGTCCGGAACCGGCGTCGGCTCTATAGCCAGCCCCATTGCCAAGCCATCCTCTGCTACCGCCATCGGCTCGGCCTGCTCCCGCACCCGATCCGGCAGTACCGGCTGTTCCGCCTGTGTCACGCCCGCGTCAGCCGAAGCGGCCGTCTCCCGCAGCGTTCCCGTCTCATAGGTCTTCAACAGATCATAAGAGCGGCGGATAATCGAATCCGGCAGCCCGGCCAGCTTCGCGCAGTAGATGCCGTAGCTTGTGCTTGCCGCTCCCGGAATCAGCTTCCGCAGGAAGGTCACCTGATTCCCGCTCTCCTGAACCGCCATGCAGACATTGCGCAATCCGCCCAGCCGTTCCTCCAGATGGGCCAGCTCGTGGAAATGGGTCGACACGAGCGCCTTGCAGCCGATCTCGTCGTGGACGAACTCGATCACGGCCTGCGCAATCGACATCCCTTCGCTCGTCGACGTTCCCCGCCCGAGCTCGTCGATAATGACCAGGCTCCGGCGCGTCGCCTTGGCGGTCATCACCTGGATATCCATCATCTCCACCATGAAGGTGCTCTGGCCCCCGATAAGATCATCCGCCGCACCGATGCGGGTGAAGATCCGATCGACAATCGGCATGACGGCCCGATCGGCCGGAACGAAGGAGCCCATCTGGGTCAGAATCGCCATCAGCGCGACCTGGCGCATATACGTGCTCTTCCCGGCCATATTCGGCCCGGTGATGAGCAGCATGCCGGCGGCCTGCTCCTCCAGCACGGTATCGTTCGCCATGAACGAGCCGCTCTCCATGACCGCTTCCACCACCGGATGGCGCCCGCCCTCGATATGCATGTCATAGCCGTCGGTAACCTCCGGACGGACGAAGCGGTGCGCCGCGCCGACCGCCGCAAGCGACTGATACACGTCGATTTCCGCGATCACCTCGGCCAGCGTCTGCAGCCTCCGGATCTGCTCGCCGATGCGCTGGCGCAATTGGCTGAACAGATCGTATTCCAGCCCGATCATTTTATCTTCCGCTTCCAGGATGAGCGCTTCCTTCTCCTTCAGCTCCGCCGTAATGAACCGCTCGGCGTTCGCCAAGGTCTGCTTCCGCTCGTAGCGGCCCTCCGGCAGCGCCTGCAGATTCGAGCGGGTCACCTCGATATAATAGCCGAACACTTTGTTGTAGCCGACCTTCAATGACTTGATGCCTGTCTCTTCCCGTTCGCGGCGTTCCAGCTCCGCGATCCACTGCTTGCCGTTCACGCTCGCTTCCCGCAGCTTGTCCAAATAAGCGTCATAACCTGGCTTGATGATGCCGCCGTCGCGCACCGACACGGGCGGCTCCTCGACGATGGCGCGATCGATCCAAGCCACGATATCCTGGCAGTCGTCCAGGCCGGATACCCGCTCGCGCAGCGTAGCCGAATCGGTCTCCGCGCAGCACCGCTTCAAGCCGGGCACCCGCTCCAGCGAATGCTTCAGCGCGATCAGATCGCGGCCGTTCGCCGTGCCGAACGCAATCCGGCTGACGAGACGCTCCAGATCGTACACCTGATGAAGCTGCTCCCGGATATCCTCGCGCCAGATCATATGATGATACAGCGTATCCACCGCTTCGAGCCGCGCCTCGATCGCCCGCTTGTTCATAAGCGGCTTGTCGATCCAGCGGCGCAGCAGGCGGCCTCCCATCGACGTCTGCGTCCGATCGAGCAGCCAGAGCAGCGAGCCCTTTTTCGCCCGCTCGCGCACCGTCTCCGTCAGCTCCAGATTGCGGCGGGTGAACGGATCGAGGACCAGATATTGATCCGGCTCGTACGTCCGCACCTGCGTCAGCTGGGATAAGGAGCGCTTCTGCGTCTCGGACAGATACGACATCAGCAAGGCCAGCGCCTGGCGGCGTTCCGGATCGAGCCGCATCCAGGCCGCCTCGCCGAATTGCCGCTGGGCGAGCGCCTCATCCCGCTTCGTCCAAGGGGTGAACAGAACCGGCTTGCTCCACGCCTTCGTCACCGGGCGCGCCTCGTCCAGCACCCGCTCCGCGCCGATAATCTCCGTCGGCGTATACACGTTCAGCTCGTCCAGCAGCCAGGACTGGCCGGCCGGAGCGGATGTCGCCGTCACCTCGCCCGTCGACAGATCGCAGGCGGCCAGGGCGTACATGCCTTCATGCTCTGTCAGACAGAGCAAATAATGATTGGCTTTCTCGTCAATCATCTTCCCTTCCATAATCGTGCCCGGGGTAATAATGCGTACGATCTCGCGGCGCACGACCCCTTTCGCGGCGGACGGATCCTCCATCTGCTCGCAGATGGCGACCCGGTAACCCTTCTCGATCAGCCGCTGTATGTAACTGTCGGCGGAATGATACGGTACGCCGCACATCGGGATCCGGTCTTCCGTCCCGCTGCTGCCCCGTCCGGTAAGCGTAATCTCCAGCTCCTTGGCCGCCACAATCGCGTCGTCATTGAACATTTCATAGAAATCGCCGAGGCGGAAAAACAAAATCGCGTCCTCCGCCTGCTGCTTAATCGCCAAATACTGCTCCATCATCGGCGTTATCTTCGCCATTAAACACCCTCCGATACCTGACCTTGAATCGTCCTCATTATATCAAAAAAAGAGCGCCGACTCACGTTTTAGCCGCGCTTTCCTTCCGGAGAGCCCATGCCTGGCGGATATCTGCTCGCTCATTCCACCGCCAGCCCGAATCGATGCGCCGGGCGAAGGAACGGATAAGGGCCTGCTCCCGCTCCCTTCCCGTCCCATCTCCGGCGGAGACGGCTTCATATTCCAGCGCGGCCAGCAGCCCCTGCACCGCCGCCCGGGCAATCGGGCGCAGCTCCTCAGTCAGCCGGCCGTCGTGATAGGCGCGGATGACCGGATCGCGCAGACTGTCCCGCCGTTTCAAGCGATGGCGGTGTCTGACGGCCGCGTTCATCAGAGCAAGCACTTCCCGCGCGAGCTCGGGCGAGAACAGGAAGCTGGGCAGCGTCCGGTATTCGAAGCCGCCGGCCCCGCCATGCTCCTGCAGGCGCACGTCGCCGAACGTCCCGTAGCGGGGCCGCCGCGGCGCGCCGGACGGGTCCTCCAACGCGGCTACCGGCAGGGCGACATACGTGTCCAGCACCCGCACGAGCTCGGACGTGAGCGGCAGCCCGCTCAGATGGATATGTCCGCCGAGCGGGAAGCGGCCCAGCGGCCGGCCGCCGGCAAGCCATTCCAGCGCGGCGCCGTCCTCAGCCGCTTCGAGGCAGCGGCGGGCTTCCGCCATCGCGGCGGCGATATTGCGCACAAGCTGCGCAGGGTCCGGGGCCGGATCGGGCCGCAGCTCCATCAGCGGGAAGCGCACTCGGCCCCCGATGCGCACCGCGTCGCAGCCCGCCCGGCCGCCCCGGGGCAGGTAGCGGCTCGCCGCGATCAGCTTGCGCCGGCGCGCGTCGTGCAGCACGAGCTCCGCATCGAGCCCCATCAGGAGCGGATCCCGCCGGGCGCGGGCGGACTGCTGTTCGGCGGCCGCCTTGGCCCAGGAAGCGGCGTAGCTCTCCAGCACCCATGCCGGGAGCGGCGCCGGAACGGGCTCCACCCGCTCGATGGCGTCGCCGGGGCGCGGCTCCTCCAGGACGCCGGCGGGCGCATCGGCCTCGTCGGCGCCAGGGCAGCAGCGGAGCGTGACCGCCCCTGTGTCGAGGCCGAGCGCATAGACCGCCCGCACAGCGAGCCGGGCCAGCCGCAGGTAGGGCGGCCGCTTCCAGTCATCCAGCGGGCGATAGAAATAGCCGCCGGACGGCGCCTGGAAGCATTGCGCCGCGGCGACCGCTTCAAGCTGGCTCACCCAGAAGCAGAGCGTACGCACGAAGCCGGCGCCGGACAGCTCGCTTCCCGGCTCCGCGTCCCAGGCGGCTCGATCCAGCACAGGCAGTCCCCACAGCCGCAGCCGCTCCCGCATCGCAGGCCCGCTCCACGGCCCGGCGTGGCGGTTCAACACAATCCGTCCGCCGCCGGCGGAGCCAATGCCCGCCCCTGCGTCCGGCAGGCGGGCCGCATCAGGCGCCTGCAGCCAGAGGACAACGACGCCCGGCGGCGCTTCGGCTGCCTCCGGACGCTGCGATGCGGCATAACGCCGCCATTGACGGTATCCGGCGGCATGATCGGTGTACAGGCGGACCCCGCCGCCCAATTCCAGACGTTGCATCGCCTCGTCCCCCCGTTCATCGTGGCGCTCCCGATTGCCTGTTTGCGGCAATCCGGCAATTTTTTCAAAAAAAAGGAGGGCTCCCGCCCTCTTCGATGATGCTGCTGCTGCATATACATAAGTATGAAGTTCAACGGATGAGGGCATCAGGATTGTATCCGGGATATCTCCGCAGGCGGTGAGGGTCTGCGGACCTAATCACAACTCCTCATCCGTTAAATCCGGATCCAGATCGTCGAACTCATCGTCCTGGATGCCGAAATCAAAGTCCTTGTCTTCGAAATCGTTGCAACCGTTCGGGCAGACGCGCACACATACCTTCGTCTCCGCTACCATCTCTACCGCGAATTCGCGCTCCACGCGAATCGTAACCCCTGTGCCGGACGAGGAGATACTGGCCTCGACGCAATTCGGCTCCTGGATCGCCTCAGCCGATACCTCTTCCGTCGCTCGGCGGTGCCTCGGATCGACATAAGACAATCCGACGAGCTCGACGTAGGATACCGTCTCCTTGGCCACATCCGTCTGGGAATTGTTGTCGTACGAATACCAGATGTTGATGTCATACGTACCGATGACCTCAATTCCATCTCCGGCTCTTACCGATTCATATTGATGGTTGATAATCCAGGCTCCCAATATACTCGTCGGATGATGAGGCGGAGTGACGGTATGTGTTACGACGGAGAACTTGCGACCTTTGCCGCAAACTGCTTTCGTGATTATCTCACGGCAGTGGTGTTTATCTGAATTTGCCATCGTGTGGACCTCCTCCATACAATCATTCAATTAAAGTGTATGCAGGACGTGGGCGAATGTTGAATAGACAGATTTAAATATAGAGAAAAAAGATATATGCTTCGGAATCCGGCCTCTATTCCGGAGCGGCGCGGGCGCTGCCTGCGGTCATAATCATGATGTCGCGCCGGAGAGATGCGGCTCGCGGCCGCCGCGCTTCTCCTTATTGCCGAAGGAGATTCTAGCGATGCGGCATATCTTGGATCCGCCGATTTCTACCGCGCCTACACTTCTTCCACTACTCCATCCTTTTTGCGAACATAGCGAACAAGAAAGAGAGAGTCCGTTCCGCACCGTCATACATAGTATATCTTTATGATGGAGGAGGCTGTCCACATGCCACCGGCAGGCCGATTCAGGCGGCCAGTTGTTTTTTTTGCTTGTCCTTTTTCGCGATCTTCAAGAAGCTGTACAGTTCGCGATTCAGCTGCAGCACCGCGGAGCGGACTTCGAATTCCTGCCGCGTCGCCGGCAGATCCATCGCCCGGAACATCTCCTCCAGCTCCAGCAGCAGCTGTTCGGTCTTGCCCGTATAATGCGGCTCCTTCACGTCGCGGCTGAGCTGATCGAACAGCTTGGCCACCAGCAGGCATTGCGGAAGCTGCTCATATACTTGCGAGATAAGCTGCATCATGTTTTGAACATGGTCGAGCTGCGTCTTCCGCATATAGAAGTAGACAAGCCACCGTTCGTCCTCTCGCACGTCGTCTGAACGGAGCAGCAAATTTTCGAGCGCCCGGGAGGCCAGCCGGATGCCGTCATCCGCCAAGGCGTTCGCCTCGATAACCTCGCGCCCGTCCCATGCGTAAGAGGGGTCGCGGAGACAGCGGCCGATCTGCTGAAAAATGCGGGAGAAGCGCTCATCGACATCGCTCCGGATCCGAACGAGCTTGTCTTCCTCGCTCGGCATGTAGATCAGATTGACCAGGGACGCGGAACCGAGGCCAACGAGCAGCAGCACGACCTCATTGAACACCCCCGCCAGTGTCACAGCGCCCGCGCCATAAATATGGAAGGTGACGACCGAGCTCGTCACAATGCCTTCCTTGAAATTGAGCCGTACGATGGCTGGAAAAGCCAACAATATGTATAAAGCCAGCACCCACAGATGAAAGCCGAGCAGTCCGAACAGAAGCGACGCCATAAGCAGTCCGACGAGCGAGGCGAAAAAGCGGGCCGAGACGGTCTGGATGCTCCGCTTCCGCGTCACATCGACCCCCAAAATAGCCAACAGGCCCGCGCCGAGCGGGTTGGGGCTTCCAATCAACCCAGCTGCAACGATCGCGCAGATCGAGGCGATGGCCGTCTTGATGACACGAATGCCGACAAATCGGAAAATCATAGAAATGCTCCTTGCTGTAAAGGGATTAGGTAGACTTTCATTATAATCCACAATCCCCTTGCATACCAAACATTTCGCGGCAATCGTACTCCCCGCCGGAGAGGGCGGCAGCGTCGTTCCGCGCTCCACCTGCCGCCCTGCGGCTTATGATCGGTTCAACCATGCCCGTTCCAGATAAGCGACTCCCTGGTACATCAATGTCGCCACCACCGCGATAATGACCAAGGACGCCATCACCAGCGTGAAATTGAACACCTGGAAGCCGTAAATAATCAAATAGCCGAGCCCGATCTTGGATACGAGAAATTCCCCTACGATAACGCCGACCCAAGCCAATCCGACATTCACCTTCAGCGTCGATACGATCGCCGGGAAGGAGGCCGGCAGGACGACTTTGCGGAAAATGACGCTTTTGCCTCCACCGAATACCCGCACGACCTTAATATAATTCGGGTCGACCTCCCGGAAGCTGTTGTATACGACGATCGTCGTGATGATGACGGTGATCGATAATGTCGTGGCGACGATCGCCGCGAAGCCGGCTCCGAAGCCGACGATGAAGAGCGGCCCGAGCGCCACCTTCGGCATGCTGTTGAAGACGACCATGTAAGGATCCAGCACCCGCGCCAGGAAGTCCGACCACCAGATCACGGCGGCCAGCAGCGTGCCGAACAACGTCCCCAACACAAATCCGGCAACCGTCTCCCCGACCGTCATCCCGAGATGCGGCCAGATAGATCCGTCGGCGAAATCCTGCACAATCTGCTGCCATACTTTGCTTGGATAGCTGAACAGCAGCACGTCGATCCATTTCAGACGGCCGGCCAGCTCCCACAGACCGACGCAAGCGATGAGAATGGCCGCTTGGGTGAGCGAGACGATCCAGGCCCTCTTCCGCCGGGCGGCCCGATAGCGCGAATATGTCCGTTCCAGCAACTGGCGGGATTCCACCGCCGCTCTGTTCGTGTCAGTTCCGCTCTGCATGTTCGCCCTCCTTTCCGTCCGATGCCTCCAGCTCTTTCCACAGCTCGTGGAACATCTCGTTGAAGCCGGGCTGCTCTCTGGCATAGAAGGGCTGCGTTTCCCGTATCACATCCGGGATGGCGAAGGCTTTGCGCACGGTGCCGGGATCGCGATCGAGCACGATCACCCGGTCGCTGACCGCGATGGCCTCCGACAGATCGTGCGTCACCAGCACGGCAGTCTTCCGCCGGGCCTTCAATGTATCGACGACCAGATCCTCCAGCTGCAGCTTCGTCTGATAATCGAGCGCGGAGAACGGTTCATCCAGCAGGAGCAGCTCAGGCGAGGTCGCCAGCGTCCGCACGAGCGCGACCCGCTGCCGCATGCCGCCGGACAACTGATGCGGATACGATGCTTCCGTGCCGCCCAAGCCCATCCCGTTCAGCAGCTCCCGCACCCGCTCCTCGGATTCCCGGTTCCACTGCTTCGTCAGCTCCAGCCCGAGGCTCGCGTTTTCGATAATCGTGCGCCACGGATACAAATAGTCGCTCT
Source organism: Paenibacillus dendritiformis (assembly GCF_945605565.1). Classification (NCBI taxonomy): domain Bacteria; kingdom Bacillati; phylum Bacillota; class Bacilli; order Caryophanales; family Paenibacillaceae; genus Paenibacillus; species Paenibacillus dendritiformis. Next base: position 4,581,881 of record NZ_OX216966.1, read on the forward strand.
GCAGCATATAGCCGACCCGCGGCGAAGGTCCCGTGACCGCATCGCCATAGACGCGGACGGTGCCGTGCGTCGGCTCCAGCAGCCCGGCAATAATGGAGAGGATCGTCGTCTTGCCGCAGCCGCTCGGCCCGACCAGACTGACGAATTCCCCCGGCATAATCGTGACGGACAACCGCTCAACCGCAAGCTTCGCTTCGCGTTCCGTCACATAGACGTGGGTGACTTGAGACATTTCTACCGCTGGGATCACGCGTCCGCCTCCTTCTACTCTGTCCGCCGCTTACTTCACCTTCCGCTTGGCTTCCTCCGCAAATTCATTATTAACGATCCGGCCATGCTCGATCCGTTCCTTCAATTCGCCGGCCGAGTCCAGCACATCAAGCAGATTGCTCCACTCCTTGTCGTCCAGCGCCGGATCGGTCGCGAAGGAGCCCTGTTCCTTATACCGCTTCACCGAGCTGACGACGATTTCCCGGTCCGTATCCTTGAAGAACGGCATGATGACATCGGCGATCGCTTCCGGCGATTCCGACTCTACCCACTTCTGCGCCTTATAGACCGCATTGGTGAACTTCTGAACCGCTTCCCTGTTCTTCGTCAGATAGCTTTGCTTCGTCATGAAGACCGTATAAGGCAGCAGTCCGCTCTCCACGCCGAACGAGGCGACGACCACCCCTTTGCCTTCTTTCTCGAAAATGGACGCCTGCGGCTCGAACAACTGCACGTACTCACCCGTCCCCGAAGCGAAGGCGGAGGCGACGTTGGCAAAATCAATATTTTGAATCAGCTCCAGATCGCCGTGCGGATCGATGCCATGCTTTTTCAGCGTGAACTCCCCGGCCATTTGCGGCATGCCGCCTTTACGCTGTCCAAGGAACACCTTGCCCTTCAGATCATTCCAATCGAATGTGCCTTCGGAATGGCGAGCCATCAGGAACGTGCCATCCGTCTGCGTCAGCTGCGCGAAGTTGATCACCGGATCTTCCGCTCCTTGCTGCGCGACATAGACCGACGTCTCCGAGCCGACAAGCGCAACATCAATCGCTCCGGAGAGCAGGGCCGTCATCGTCTTGTCCCCGCCGAACGTCGTCTGCAGCTCCACCTCCAGTCCCTCTTCCTCGAAAAATCCTTTGCCCATCGCGACATATTCGGGCGCATAAAAGATCGACCGGGTCACTTCCCCGACCTTCACTTTCACTTTGCCGCTCTTGCCTCCGCAAGCCCCCAGCACTGCCGAGCACAGCAGCAGCACGGCAAGCACGGTCAAGCCAAGCCGTCTATGCTTCATCGAATGAACCCTCCTCTGCGGGAAAATAAAAACCGTTGCTCCGCTCCTGCTCCCGCTATCCTTCCAGCCGTGCCGGCCCGGCCGCCGGAGATCATGTTCACGGATATTGCATCGTATGCAGGCGGCGAAAAAATGGTTATTCGCACAGCGCGAAGAGGCCGCATCATTCCCTTGCGGGATGACGCGGCCTCTTGCGAACTCGTTACGTTTTCGTTTCCGTTTACAGACTATAGACATCCTTCATTTTGGCCGACAAGTAATCGACCAGATATTGCGGGTTCAACGCTTCCCCCGTCACCTGCATCACGATCTCGGCAGGCGTGAGCAGCTTGCCGTGCTGATAAATGCGCTCCGTCAGCCACTCCTTAATCGCCAGCAGCTCGCCGCGGGCGATCCGGTCTTCCACATCCGGCATGCCCTGACGCAGCGCATGCATGAACTGAGCCGCATACATATTGCCGAGCGAATAAGACGGGAAGTAGCCGAATCCGCCGCCCGACCAATGGACATCCTGAAGCACGCCTTCTCCCGCATGCTTCGGCCGAACGCCGAGATAAGATTCATACTTATCGTTCCATACATCCGGAAGATCGTCCACGGACAAGCCTTCGTTGAACAGCATTTTCTCCATTTCATAGCGGATAATGATATGTAGGTTATAAGTGACTTCGTCCGCTTCAATCCGGATCAGCGACGGCTCCACCCGGTTCACCGCCCGGTACACCATCTCGCTGGTCACCTGTCCGAGCTGGGACGGGAAGGTCTGCTGCACCTGTCCGTAGTATCTCGACCAGAAGGCGCGGCTCCGCCCAATCAGATTCTCCCAGAAGCGCGATTGGGATTCATGAATCCCCATCGAGGTACCGGATGCAAGCGGCGTGCCTGCATATTTTACGTTAATATTTTGCTCGTACAGCGCATGTCCGCCCTCGTGGAGCGAGCTGAATATCGCATCGGCCATATCATGCGTCTTGTAATGCGTCGTAATCCGCACATCGCCCGGGTTCAGCCCGATCGCGAACGGATGAACGCTCTCGTCGAGACGGCCGGCATCGAAATCATAGCCGATCTCCTTCAGCAAATAATGGCTGATCGCCTTTTGCCCTTCTATCGGGAATTCCTGGAAGAGGAAATCCGCGGCCGGCTGCTTGCCCGAGGCCTGCACCGACTGTACGAGCGGAACGAGCTGATCCCGGAGCTGTCCGAATATCGAATCCAGCTTGGCTACCGTCATATCCGGCTCATAGGCGTCCAGCAGCGTATCATAGCGCGTATCCTGCACTCCCCAGTAATCGATGAATTGCTGCGTCTTCGCTACGATGTCCCGCAAGTACGGCTTGAACGACTCGTAATCACCATTTTTCTTCGCATCCTCCCACAGCGTCTCGGCATGAGAGGTCAGCACGACATACTCCTGATGAAGCTTCGGCGGGATCAGCCGGCTGCGGTTGTATTCTTTGCGGGCGTCCTTCACCATTTTGCGATCCGCCTGACTCAGCGACTCGAATACGCCAGGCTGCTCCAATTCGTCCAGACAGTTCCCCATCTCTGGAGAGACGGACAGTGAGAACAGATCCGCAGACAACGCGCCGATCGCGTGGGCCCGCTGCTCCGCCCCTTTGCGCGGGGCGCCTGTCCGCAGATCCCACTGCATCAGGCCCAATGCTTCCTCATAACTTTTCATTTTCGTCAACATATCGTGAAATTGCTGCAAAACCGGATGTACGTTTGTGCTCATTTGAGAACTCACCTCATTTTTCTTGATTCTACGGGCGCTCCTGCTGTCCTTTCCGCTCACCTCTTGATGATACGTGGTGTTCGGGATATAATCAACTTTCAAAAGCGGCAATCCCGCTGCAGCTCTGAAGAAGGAGTGGGTACTATGTCAGTCAGCATCGAAGTGACGCCGGGAGCAGAGGAGGCGTTGAGACGGAAGCTGGACGGGCCGTCCGGCGAAGCAGGCTATATCAAGCTCATCTATGATACGGACGGATGCGGGTGCGCGGTGAACGGGGTTCCCGCTCTGTGGCTGGTGAGGGAACGGGGCTCCTGCGATGAGGAACTGCCGAATAACGCAAGCCTGCCCATGCTGATCGACCGCCATCAGACTGTATTTTATGAAGAGCGCATGAAGCTCGATTCCGGAGCGATTGCCGGATCCTTCGTGCTCAGCAGTCCGCAGCAGATCTATTCGACGCATGTCATCTGCTCGGATCGCCGCACGGCTTCCGAGGCATTTTTAGAGGAGGAATAATGATGAAGAACAACATGGAAACTATATTGGAATTCAACCAGCAATTCGTGGACAAGCGGGAATACGAGCAGTTTTTGACGAACAAGTTCCCGGACAAAAAGATGGCCATTATCACCTGCATGGATACCCGTCTGGTCGAGCTGCTTCCCCGGGCGATGAATCTGCGCAACGGCGATGCCAAAATCATCAAAAACGCGGGCGCCATTATTTCACAGCCGTTCGGCAGCGTCGTGCGCAGTGTGCTCGTCGCCATCTATGAGCTGGGAGCGAATGAAGTCGTCGTCGTCGGCCATTATGGATGCGGCATGACCGGGCTGAATTCCGAAGGCATTATCGAGAAGGCGAAGGCAAGAGGCGTTCAGGATGTCGTCCTGGACACGCTCACCAATTCGGGCATCAAGCTGCACCATTGGCTTCGCGGATTCGACAACGTCCACGAGGGCGTGCTGAACAGCGTGCGCATTTTGCGCAAGCATCCGCTGCTGCCGAACGATATCCCGGTGCACGGCATGGTCATTCATCCGGATACCGGCGCGCTCGAATGGATAGCGGACGGTTACCGTTACCTGGAGGATGTCCAATCCGATCCGGATTTGGCGGACAAGGAGACGCATACCCCTTCGGCAACCCGTTGATCTAACGGCGAAAGCTCCTGGCTCAGAACATTCGGTTCTGCTCCAGGAGCTTTCGTGGTTATTGGCATATATCGCGGAAGGAGCGCTCCAGTTCGGCGACATCCATCTGTTCGCCGATCATGACGATGACATCCTCCACCTCGCCCTGCGGCATAATGGGAACGAACTCGGTCGCCCGGTACGCGTACTGGAACATATAGCGCTTCGTTGTATCGGTGAAGGTGACGATTCCCTTCGCCCGGTATACGTTCGAGGGCTGTCCAAGCAACCAGCGTTCGAACCGCTCGCTATCGACCGCTTGCGGAATGGCTCGCGTCCATACCGTAACCGTCTCGTGCGCGTGATGCCCTGACGCGCAGCCAGGCTTCGCCTCTTGCTCTGTCGGGGCATCCCCCGTCCGAAGCGCATCCAGCCATCGCGAACGGTCGATGGCGGCCCGCTCGGTGACGAGCATGTCGGCCTGGGCATTCCAGGCGCGGAGTTGGCGCTGCACCGCTTCCAACTGGGCTTCATTCACCCGATCGGCCTTGTTCACCAGAATGAGCTGAGCTGCGCGGACCTGCTCCTGCAGCAGATTCATCAGCTTGCGGTTCGGCTTCTCCCCTTCTTCCAGCATCGCGGCCAGATGAGAAGCATCGGCCAAGGTCACGATATGATTCAATATAACATCGGAATACAGCGATATCTCCGTAATCGAGTCGACCAGCTCCATCGGCTGGGCGATGCCGGTGCACTCCACATAGATGATGTCGGGACGCTCGGACTGAACCAGTTCGTACAGCTTGAGACTGAAGTCGCCCCGCATCGAGCAGCAGATGCATCCGTTCAGCAGCTCGGTCATCGCCACATCCTCGGGCAGCAGCTGCCCGTCAAGATTCACCTCGCCCACCTCGTTCATGACGACAGCCGGCTTCATGCCCTCCTCGAGGCTCCATTGCAGCCATTGCTGAAGGAGCGTCGTCTTGCCGCTCCCGAGGAAGCCCGCCAGGATGACGACGGGAATTTTTTGCGCGTTGTCTGATAATGCGTTCGTCATTACGTACTCTACCCCATTTCCACTTGCCTGAACTCGCAGCAACCGCATCGCGGGTTGATGATGAATAAAGCTTGCAAATATGTAATCAATTACATATAATGGAATATGAAAAGGTCTGTCCGTTCTCCTTGAGGCGGGACGCAGACCCATTCCTGTATTGGAGGTTGTCCCCCGTGCTTAATACATTATCTTACGGACTACTCGGACTTCTTGCAAGCGAGTCTTGCTCCGGCTATGATCTGATGCTCCGCATCCAGCCGTTCTGGCAGGCGAAGCACAGTCAGATCTACCCGCTGCTGGCCAAGCTGGAGCGGGAAGGTTACGTGCAATATGTGCGCATTGAACAGAAGGACAAGCCGGATAAGAAGGTCTATTCGCTGACGGAACAGGGAAAGCAGGCGGTGTTGGACTGGTTGGGCGAGCCGCCGGCGGAGCAGTTGTCCCGCGATGAGCTCAGCCTGAAGGCCAAATGCATCTGGATGATCGACCGTGAACTCTCCATTCCGTTGTTCTTGACACGCAAGAAGCAGCTGGAGACGAAAATCGCTTACCATGAAAAGCTGCTGCAGCGCATTCCCGAGGAAGAGCGCCATGTCCGCTCCAAAAAATTCGGAAGCTACATTCTGCTGCATCGCGCGATCTCGCTCGCTACGGCACAGATCGAATGGTGCCGCTGGGTCGTCCGGATGCTGGAGGAAGAGGACTCGACCTCCTGAGCCGATGCAGCCTGCATGCGCCTCCCCCGGCGGAACGGGATTCTACGGACGCCCCTGCTTCCGGTTCCGCCCCTTCTGGCGCTGGGCTGCCCTGCGCGCCGCAATGACTGGTTCGCGGTCTCTCAGCTTATGGCGATGGAGAATGCTCTCGTCTTGCTCGCTTCCCGTGCGGCACCACTGCCAACCCAAGGCCTGACAACGGGCTTCGCATTGAGCCGCCAGCTCCGGATCGGCAATGGGGAAGTTCCACTCGGCATATGTCCGCTCCGGCACAATCCCTTGATGATACGCCTCCACCCGCTCCGATAATTGGGCGATAAGCTCCTTGCCATCGATCCCCAGCTGCGCCCATGCAATCTCTGGAGCATGCGCCAGCGCGCTGCGCAGCATTTTGCCGGCCCCGGCCAGATTGCCTCTGCGCTCATGGTACAAGCCGACCGCGATCTGCACGAGCGTGAGCCACCAGAGTTTACGTTCAGCCGACGACTCCGCCTTCCACTGCTCCTCCATAATCTCGTGGCATTCGAACCAATCCCTCGTCCCGTGGAATTCCAGCATATAGTCGATGTACGCTGTCGGATAATCCATTCGGCTCCCCCTCTCATCTAACTGGATACGGTATATTCCCGTGAATGAAAAATAGTAAGAAATCCGTCTCAACGGACCCTGCTTTTTATGATTTGCGGCACAGACAGTTTCATTGTAACAAGTTCAATATTTTTTTGAAACCTCTTTCGGGACGGCCCGTATTAGTATCGGATACATCTAATCTACTGGAGGAGGCAGTTCATGCGTAAATGGATTATCGTTATGATGGCGTTCCTGCTCGTGTTTGCGGTGACAACGCCATCGCTGGTGGATGCCAAGCGAGGGGGATCATTCCGTTCGGGCGTGAAGAAGTATCAACCCGCTCCGAAGAAAGCGGAGACGAACAATCAGGTGAATCGTTCGGACTCGACCGGCAACACCAAGACAACCGGCACGAACACGACGGGGAACCGCGGATTTTTTAGCGGCGGCAGCTTCATGAAGGGCCTTATGATCGGCGGGCTGGCCGGTATGCTGTTCGGCGGATTGTTCGGCAACATGGGCTTTTTCGGAGAAATATTGGGATTGATGGTGAATCTCATGGCACTCTTCGCCCTGTTCATGCTCGTCGTCATGATCTTCCGCAAATTCAAGGATCGCCGCAAGCCGCCGCGGCCGGAAAGCGGGCGGTGGAACTAAATGCAGCTTCGCATTAGTATGGATGAGATCGTGAACGCCGTGTGCTTGCACCTGGCGATGCGCAGACAGGTTCAACCGACGGATATTGAAGTCGAGCTCTGTTGGGATGAGGAACACGGATTCACCGCCGAGGTATGGGTGAACGGGCGTCATCAATATTTGATCGAGACGAACCTGCTGGAAGCGATCGAGCAATACGTCCACAAGGAATACGGGCAGCGTGCCTTCCGGCACCAGATTCGCCTGGAAGTGGATGATGAGATCTGGGCTCAAGTCGACACCAGCTTATAATCGCTGCGGACAGGGGGGGCGTGCGAGATCTGCGCCTTCCCTGCCTCCGGCATCACATTCATAGATGTAGTTCGCACATTCATACATGTAAGCGGCAGACAGGAAAACGAATACGGTTTTCACGTTTCGCCGTTTTTTTTCATCATTTTCTGCCTCCATTTCATGCCTTGGGTAACATTTTTTTTCGATTTGTAACAACATTGTCTTATGATTTTAATGTTCATTTAATGTTCCTTTCGTAGAATGACTATAACGGAAATAATCAGAAGTTGAAGGAGGTCCGTTACGATGAAAACTGTCTTTATCGATTTTCAGGAGCGTAAAATTCCCGTGTTTTGCACAAATATATCGCACAAAAATACATTCACATTGTTAATGGAAGCTTTGAACACGAAGGTGCGTACAGGCAAGAAAGCCATCAAGACCTGTCTCGAATCCTTGATCAGCATCGAGATCATCGGGTCAGAGGCGATCCTGCACTCCAAGCGGGAAATGGATTCGCTCGCGCTGTCACTGTATTGAGCCGGACTGGACATGTCCTCCGCCTTGAATCGAATAGGGAACTTCGCCTGAACCTGAACCGCGGCGTCTGTCCTCATATCGGACAGGCGCCGTTTTATGTCGGAACGCCCCTATCCTTCTCGGGCCGCGTGCTAGAGGCCGCACGCTTCCACTTATTCCTATGAAAACGCATGTATAGATTGTCATCATCTGACAACATTCGCTATAATGGGAAGAAGAGCGGAGGGGATGACCGGTAATGAATGACGTACGGATATTAATCGTTGATGACGAATGGGAAATCACCGAGCTTATCTCGTTATATTTGAGGCGTGAAGGGTATCAGGTCTTCGTGGCGGATAACGGATATTCTGCCTTGCACATGGTCAAGGAGACCAATCCGGATCTTATCATTCTCGATATTTTGCTGAAGTCGCTGGATGGCTACGAAGTGTGCAAGGAAATACGCAAAACATCCACCGTCCCGATCCTGTTTATCAGCTGCAAAAGCGAGGACATGGATATTATTATGGGTCTGACTGTAGGCGGCGATGATTATATCACGAAGCCGTTCAGCCCCGGCCAACTGGTGGCCAGAGTCAAGGCTCACTTGCGCAGAACGTTGCAATCCTGCACCATCCTGCCTTCACCATCTGCCCACCAATTGCATTATGGAGAACTGGAGATTAATCTGCTCAGCCACGACGTGAAGGTCGGCGGCAGAACGGTCTCTCTGTCTGCGAAGGAATTCGATTTATTGACCTATCTCGCCAAATCCCCGAACAAAGTATTCAAGCTCGAACAGTTGTACCAGCATATCTGGAATTCCGAGAGCTTCGGCGACACGCGCACGCTAATGGTGCACATTAGCAATCTCCGGAAAAAAATCGAGCGCGATCCCGCCCACCCCCGATATATCGTCACCGTTCGAGGCGTAGGCTACAAGTTTCAATATGAATAATACCGATGCAAGTGCCCGTATGAAGCCGATGATGCCATGCGGGCATGTTTGCATGCGGATTTTCTGGCGCCCGCCGTTCGGTTATAGTACAATAACGCTTAGTGACTGAAGTCAGAAAGGAAGTAGTGCACGATATGTATATGGCAAATGATTGGCAAGATTACGAGGTCATCGATACCGGGAACGGCGAGAAATTGGAACGCTGGGGCGATGTGATCCTGCGCCGCCCGGATCCGCAAATAATATGGCCTATCGAACGGGAGTCGAAGCATTGGCATCAGGTTCACGGCCACTACCACCGCAGCTCTTCGGGAGGCGGCAGCTGGGACATGAAGAAGCCGATTCCGGAACGCTGGTCGATACAGTACCGCGACTTGAAATTCCATATCCGCCCGACCAACTTCAAGCATACCGGGCTGTTTCCGGAGCAAGCGGTGAACTGGGCCTGGATGATGGAGAAAATATCGCAGGCGAACCGCCCGATCAAAGTGCTGAATCTGTTCGCCTATACGGGCGGCGCGACCGTCGCATGCGCTTATGCGGGTGCGGAAGTATGCCATGTGGACGCCGCCAAAGGAATGGTGCAGTGGGCCAAAGAAAATGTGCAGTTGTCCGGCCTCGCCTCCCGTCCGGTTCGCTTCATAACGGATGATGTGTTCAAATTCGTGCAGCGGGAGGAGCGCCGCGGCAACAAGTATGACGCCATTATTATGGACCCTCCATCATATGGGAGAGGGCCTGGCGGTGAAACGTGGAAGCTGGAGCAGAGCTTGTATCCGTTCCTGGCCTCCTGCATGAAAATTATGTCGGACAACCCGCTGTTCCTGCTTATCAACTCGTACACGACCGGGCTGTCCCCGTCCGTACTGAATAATATGCTGAGCATGACAATGAAGAAGCGGTACGGAGGAAAGATTACGAGCGGCGAGATCGGATTACCAATCACGCACTCCGGACTGGTGCTTCCATGCGGCATCCTGGGACGCTGGGAGTCGTGAATCCGGTGCCGAACATAGACGTCCTGTACGAAGACAATCATGTCATCGTCGCTGTGAAGCCGCCAAATCTCCTGTCTCAGGCCGATGATACCGGGGATATGGACATGCTTACGGCGATCAAGCAGGATTTGAAGATACGCCACAACAAGCCTGGCAATGTATACCTTGGCCTCATTCACCGGCTGGATCGCCCCGTCGGCGGCGCGATGGTGTTCGCGAAGACATCGAAGGCAGCCTCCCGGCTATCGGATACGGTCCGCAAGCGGGAGCTGGGCAAGGAGTATATCGCCGTCGTGCATGGCGTCCCCGCCTCCCGGCACGGCACTTTGAAGCATACGCTCCTCAAGGATGCCCGGACCAATACCGTCCGCGTCGTGCCGCCCGGCACGGCGGGAGGCAAGGAAGCGGTGCTCGACTATGATGTGCTCGGAAGCGCCGAAGGCATGTCGCTTGTCCGGATTGCGCTGCACACCGGGAGACCGCACCAGATCCGCGTCCAGATGAAGCAGTTGGGCTGCCCGCTGTACGGAGATCAAAAGTACGGGGCCGAGTTGAATCGGCCGGGGCAGCAGCTTGCGCTATGGTCGCGGCGGTTGACCTTTCCCCATCCGGTTACAAAGACGGAGATGGAGTTCTATTCCACCCCGCCTCATGAATACCCTTGGACCATATGGAAGGACAGCATCCTTGGATGATGCTGCCTCCGTCTTAAGGGAAGGGAGTGGCATATTATGAATAAGTTTCGATTCAAAGTTGGCAAGAGATTTATTTATGCAATGCTGGTCATCCTGCTGTTGACCGCCTGCGGATCCCTCGCCCCCAATCCTCATGCGCATCAGGGGCAGGCGGCCGCGCTGGAGGCCGGAGAGGAGAACGAGACGGACCCGAACACAGCTGAGGAAGCGGTACCTTCGTCGACAGATGAGACTGGCGCCGCCGTGCAAGCCGGAGAGCCCCCCGCTGAAGCCGAACCGTATACGCTGAGCGGGAGGCTCCTGGCCGTAGGCGATATTATGATGCATTCGCCGCAGTTTCCGGCATATCTGAATCCGAAGACAGGGAAGTATGATTTTCGCGGGTTCTTCACGAACGTGAAGCCGATGCTGCAGGAAGCCGACTGGTGCTGGGCAAATCTCGAGACTCCCTTGCTCGGGGGCGAGAAGGTGTATACGGGCTACCCGATGTTCAATGCGCCACCCGAGTTGGCCGACGCGCTGAAGGACGCCGGCTTCAACATCGTCACCGCCGCGAATAATCATACATTGGACCGGTGGGAACGCGGGGCGCTGCGAACGAGAGAAGTGCTCAAGGATCGCGGCCTCGTCACGAAGGGCATCTCGGCTTCCCTATGGGAATCCAAGCAGCCGACACTGATGGAGAAGAACGGGATATCGATGGGGATTCTTGCTTATACATACGGGACGAACGGAATCCCGCTTCCCAAGGATAAGCCGTACCTCGTCTCTCTCATTGACGAAAAGCGCATGATCAAAGATATTCAGAAGACCCGCTCGGCGGGAGCCGATGTCGTGGTCATCGCCCTGCATTTCGGCACCGAGTACGAGCCGAATCCGAACAAAGAGCAGATCCGGCTGGCGCGCAAGCTCGTCCAAGCCGGAGCAGACATCATTCTTGGCTCGCACCCGCATGTGCTTCAGCCTTATGAGCGCTTGACCGTCAAGGATAAGCACGGCCAGACGCGGGATGGACTTATTATTTATTCATTGGGCAACTTTATATCGAATCAACGAGGAGACGGCAAAGATGTCGGTGTCATCTTCGGTGTCACGATTGAGAAGCATATGCCGGAAGGAATAATTGAGCTGAAGGAAGTTTCGGCTGAGCCGACATGGGTGTACGTTAACGGGCCGCATGAAAAACGCAAGTACAACGTCATTCCTCTATCCTCTGTCTTGAAGGATAAGACGGATACACGATTCACCAAGCAGCAGCGGCAGCAGATGTCCAACATGAAGCAGCGGGCAGCCAGCCATGTCTCCTCCATGTCCGAGGTGCCGGTGCTTCTGCAGGCACTGCCGGCTCGCTAGCGCGAACGGCGTGGCGCTTCCAGCATCACGGAAGATCATTGCTTCGTACCGGCCGCTACCGCCTCCGGATCGGGTGCGGGGGCGGCCGGCTTGTTCGCCAGCTTGCCCAGCAGCAGAATGAGCAGCTGCTGGTTATGGGTGGAGATGCGATGCAGCGTATCATTCCAATACGATTCCCGAATCTCGATGCCGCGCCGCATCTCCTGTTCTCCGAACGGGGTAGCCTGAATCCACACGATTCGCCGATCGACTGAGTCGCGTTCACGCATGATGAGCGCATTCTTCTCCATCCGATCGAGCAATGTCGTTATTGCTGCAGGAGTCGTCGCCAGATGCGGCAGCAGGTCGGAAGGCTTCACCTTGCCGTACTCCGCCACCAGCTCAAGCACGACGAGCTGGCTTTCCGTCAGACTAGGCGCCAGCGCTTCATCCATAACCCCCTTGTAATCCTTCGACAACTTCGACCATAGCTTGGCAAATTCGGTTGCATGCATGTCCGCTGCTTCCCCCTTTTCTCCGTGCCGAGATCAATTACGCGAATATCGATTCCCAAAAACAAGTAAATTATACCACATGATCCACGCGCGGTCATCATTTCAGCCACGCTCGCGTCCATTCTGCCCCTCCGCTAACGCGGTTCCGGGCCGGATTCGGCACGCTGCGGGCCCGGTGCGCATAAGATAAAACATGGGCGAATGTCCCGCCTGATTCCATTCCGAATGGCGAGGAGGAATGCTGATGAAGTTCACCGATGACGAGCTTATCTACAAGGCCGTGAAGGCCGGATTCCTGCAGCAAGACCCGCAGTGGGTCGACCGGCTCGATGAACCGGTGCCCCTGCGGGTCCTGTTAGAATGGATAATCCGAATGCATGATGATCTGCATCCTCCGCACAAGCCGTTTGACTAATCGCCGCGCGGGCCGATCACGACCGCCGCTGCGATCTCCTCCCCTTTGTCCATTGGTACGAGGGAGCGGCCTTGCGCCTTCCGGTCCATCAATGGCGCCTGTTCGGTCAACAGCGTATGGGCATGTCCCGCATCGGTAATGAACGTAATCGGATAGGCGGTCTTGCTGAAGAAGGCGCCGATCAGACGGGAACCATTCGGCTTCACCCGCTTGCCCTCTTTGAACTCGAAGGTGGCGATCCCTTTGCCGCCGCGTCCTTGGGTCGGATAGTCAAGCAGCAAGGAACGCTTGCCCCATCCAAGATCCGACATGACCGTAATTTCTCCTTCGTCTCCCATGACTTGAAGCGCCGCGGCGATATCATCGTCTTCCTTCAGCTGGATGCCGCGCACGCCGCCAGCTGCCCGTCCCATCAAGCTGACCTCTTCTTCAGCGAAGCGGATCGACATCCCGAGCTTCGTCACGAGCATGAGATCATGCGAGCCGTCGCTCGGCAGTACCGTCAGGACTTCGTCGGAGTTCGCTACCTTGCAAGCCGCGATTGCTCCGGAACGATTCGTCTCATACTCCTTGAGCAAGGTTCGCTTCACCTGGCCGCGCCGGGTGACGAACAACAAGGAGGAGTGCTCATCGGCGAACGATTTGACAGGAATGACGCTGACGATGCGATCTTCCTTCCCGATCGGAATCACATTCACGATCGCGGTGCCGTTGTCCTTCCATTTGAATTCGGGCAGCAGATGAACCGGCAGGGAGAAATATTGCCCCCGCTGCGTGAACAGCAGCAGCCGATCCAGCGTATTGACCTCGAACACATGGCGGATATAGTCGCCTTCCTTCACGCCGGAGCCTTCCCACTCCCCGCCCGAACGGGTGAACGAGAGCAGGCTCGTCCGCTTGATGTAGCCTTCGTTCGAGAGCGTCACGATGACATCCTCGGCATTGACGATCACTTCCAGGTTGACCTTGATCTCCTCGACCTCGCCCTGGATGACCGAACGTCTGTCGATGCCGTATTTATTGCGGATCTCATTCAGTTCCTTCTTGATAACGGAGAACAGCTTGCGCTCATTATCCAGAATCGCGCGGAAATCCGTAATCTTTTTCTGGATTTCGTCAAGCTCCTTCGTCAGGGCCGTCAGCTCCAGATTGGTCAGACGGTATAATTGCAAGGTCAGGATCGCATCAGCCTGCCGCTCTGTGAAGCCGTACTTGTCCATCAGATTGGCTTGCGCATCCTGGCGGTTCTTGGAGCCCTTAATCGTCGCGATGACGTCGTCCAAAATATCCAGCGCTTTGACCAAGCCTTCAAGCACATGGGCCCGGTCTTCCAATTTATTCAGATCGTAACGGGTGCGGTTCGTAACGACTTCCTTCTGATGGCTGATGTACTGCTCCAGCATCGGCTTGAGGCCGAGCTGCTGCGGCGCCTTGTTCACAATCGCGACCATATTGAAGTTGTAGACGATTTGAAGATCCGTCTTTTTCAGCAAATAATTCAGAATTCCGGTCGCATCCGCTTCCTTCTTCAGCTCGACGACGATACGCAGGCCGTCGCGGCCGCTCTCGTCCCGAACCTCGGCAATGCCGTCCACCTTCTTTTCCAGCCGGATGTTCTCCATCGACGTGACGAGCCGCGCTTTGACGACTTGATACGGAATCTCGGTAATGACGATCTGCTGCTTGCCGCCGCGGATGTCTTCGATTTCCGTCTTCGCCCGAATGTAAATCCGGCCCTTGCCGGTCCGATAAGCATCGCGAATACCGTCTTCCCCCATAATAATCCCGCCTGTCGGGAAGTCCGGTCCGTGCACGATCTGCATCAGATCGTCCAGCTCCATCGCCGGCTTGTCGATCAACGCGGTGCAAGCATCGATGATCTCGCGCAAATTGTGGGTAGGAATCTCGGTTGCGAAGCCGGAAGAAATCCCGCTGACCCCGTTCACAAGCAAATTCGGAAAGCGCGCGGGCAGTACGGTAGGCTCCTTATCCGTATTGTCGAAGTTCGGACGGAACTGGACCGTATCCTTCTCAATATCTCTCAGCAGCTCCATCGCTATTGGAGACAGCCGGGCTTCCGTATACCGCATCGCCGCTGCCGGATCGTCATCCTGCGAGCCCCAGTTGCCGTGCCCGTCTACAAGCACATGCCCCATCTTCCAAGGCTGGGCCATGCGCACCATGCCGTCATAAATCGACGCATCCCCGTGCGGATGGTAGTTCCCCATCACGTCCCCGACAGTCTTCGCCGACTTCCGGTACGGCTTGTCCGGCGTATTGCCGGATTCATACATCGCATACAGAATGCGGCGCTGGACCGGCTTGAGGCCGTCCCTGACATCGGGAATCGCACGATCCTGGATTATATATTTGGAGTACCGGCCGAACCGGTCGCCGACGACATCTTCCAGAAACGCTGGTTTGAATTGTTCCGATACGCTCATCAGTTTCTCACCTTTCTATTCCTCGAACTCCGCAAAATCCACATTCTCCACGATCCAGCGCTTGCGTGGCTCCACCTTGTCGCCCATCAGCGTCGACACTCTGCGCTCCGCCTTGGCTGCATCCTCGATGCGAACCTGCAGCAGCGTGCGGGTCTCCGGATCCATGGTCGTCTCCCAGAGCTGCTCCGGATTCATTTCCCCGAGCCCTTTGTACCGCTGAATCTCGGCGCTCGATCCGAGCTGCTTCATATAGTTGCTTAACTGCTCATCGGACCAAGCGTAGCGTACCGACACATGCTTCCCTTTTTTATGCGTAATTTTATATAAAGGAGGCTGCGCAATATACACTTTGCCTTGATCGATCAGCGGCTTCATATAGCGGTAGAAGAACGTCAGCAGCAGTACCTGAATGTGCGCGCCGTCGGTGTCGGCATCGGTCATGATGATGATCTTGGCGTAGTTGCTTTCTTCCGCCTCGAATTCCGTGCCGACGCCCGCTCCGATCGCGTGAATGATCGTGCGGTACTCGTCGTTCTTCAAGATGTCCGCCAGCTTGGCTTTTTCCGGATTCAACGGCTTGCCCTTCAGCGGCAATATCGCTTGGAAGCGCGAATCCCTTCCCTGCTTCGCCGATCCGCCCGCCGAGTCCCCTTCGACGATGAAGAGCTCATTGCGCGTATAATCCTTCGACTGGGCCGGCGTCAGCTTCCCGTTCAGGTTCGAGCTCTCGCTTCGCTTCTTGCCGCTGCGCACCTCTTCTCTCGCCTTGCGCGCCGCCTCGCGCGCCTTGGAAGCCTGGAGCGCCTTCTTGACGAGCATTTGGGCGACTTGCGGATTTTCCTCCAGGAAAATGCTCATATGCTCGGACACGACCGTATCGACCGCGCTGCGCGCAGACGCGCTGCCCAGTTGATCCTTCGTCTGTCCGACGAACTCGACATCGGACATTTTCACGTTGATGACGGCCATCATGCCTTCGCGCAGGTCGTTGCCGTCGAGATTTTTGTCCTTCTCCTTCAGCAGGTTATTCTTGCGGGCATATTCATTCATCACGCGCGTGTAAGCGGTCTTGAAGCCCGTCTCGTGCGTGCCGCCGCCGCGTGTCGGAATCGAGTTGACGAACGAAGCGATCGTCTCCGTATAGCCATCATTGTACTGGAGTGCGACCTCCACTTCCGTCTCGTCCTTCTCGGCCGCGAAATGAACGACTTCATTCAGCACGCTCTTGCCTTCATTCAAAAAGCGGACAAATTCGCTTGCCCCGCCTTCATAGCAGAAGGTGTCCTCCTTGCCGGTCCGTTCATCCTTCAGAATGACCTTCAAGCCTGAATTGAGGAAGGCGATCTCCTGCAGCCGCTCCGCCAGATTGTCATAGCTCAAATGAATGTTGCCATGGAACACTTTCGCATCCGGCTTGAAGGTCACCTTCGTGCCGGTCTTGTTCGTATTCCCGATAATCTCGAGACCGGTCACCGGTTCCCCGACATGCTCCGTCCCGTTCTCATCCGTCCACGATTCGAAGCGCTGTCTGTGAATATGCCCGTCCCGGTAAATCTCGACCACGAGCCACTCCGAGAGCGCGTTCGTCACCGAAGCGCCGACCCCGTGCAAGCCGCCTGATTTCTTATAGCCCGCGCCGCCGAACTTGCCGCCCGCGTGCAGCACCGTATAGACGACCTGCGGCGTCGGAACGCCTGTCTTATGCATGCCTGTCGGAATGCCGCGCCCGTTGTCACGGACCGTCACCGACTGATCCTTATGAATCGTTACATCGATCTGGGAGCAAAACTTGGCCAAATGCTCGTCCACGGCATTATCCACGATCTCCCATACCAGATGATGCAGACCCGAGGAACTCGTACTGCCTATGTACATGCCCGGCCGCTTGCGAACTGCGACAAGCCCTTCCAGGACCTGTATATCGTCCGCTCCATATTCCCCGTTCCGGTTCTCCGATGCTCCCTCGTTGCCCGGCAGCTGTTTGAACAAATCGATTTGCTCGACCATTCCAGCTCCTCCTTCAATCCTTCATTCAAATGTATCTGTTCATAATCAAAAGAAAATCTGTCGCACCCGTAGGAAAGGAGAACACTCCCACCATGTATATCGTCCGGATGCAAACAGATGTTTCGCATTCTTGATAAGTTTGTCCGAAAATCTTTAACGAACAAGGAAAACAAGTACTTGTATATTCTAATTCAATATATCCTGTTTCGTAAAGACACGGAATGCGACAATCAATCCGGCAGCCCCCCATACCGTTAAAACGGCGAGGGAGAACGGCAGCGTCATCCCTTCCACGGGAGCCGGCGTTCCCGCCAAATAATCCGTCAGCTTCAGGTTGATCATAAATAAATATTTCGCTGTCGGCCAGGAAGAGGCCATGTTGTATAGAATCGACCCGGCGATCAAGGTCGCCATCAGCGTCACGATGCTGGCTGCCGTACTGCGGACCAGCACCGATATCATGAAGCCGAGCGCGGCGACGACAAGGCTCGAGAACCAGACAAGCCCGAGTTGCATCAGCAGGTAGAGCCAGGAAGGCACTGTATGCACTGCCTCGAAATTGACATCCGTTCCGGTCAAGGAGAAGCCGGTAAAGATCGGATAGGTCCAGCCGCCGTAACCGAAGACAAGCCCGGAGATAAGATACGACAGCAGCGCTGTCAGTAATACGATGATTCCGGTGAACATCATGAGCACAATCCATTTGCTGAGCAGCACCTTCCAGCGCCGGATCGGCCGGGTCAGCAGCATCTTGATCGTGCCCGTCGAACGCTCCGAGGACACGATATCGCTCGCGATCGCCATGACGAGCAGCGGAATGAACAGCGTAACGGCATTATCCAAAAAGGTGCGCGTAAAGGTAACCCCGTTCGGATCGCTCGGATTGATATCGTGATCGAGATTATATTGAAGCTGCTGCAGTACGATGCGCCGATACTTCTTCCATTCCTCCGGAACCCGGTCGCTGCCGAGCGAGTTCTGGATGTCCGTAATCCGCTGCTGCAGCTCCAGACGCCAGTCTTGCTTGAATTTTTCGCGGTTGTTGTCCGCGATTTTCATTTGCGCGTAGGTGAAGACCGGAATAATAATGATGAGGATAAGCAGGATGACATAAAAGCGGTTTTTCCTCAACACTTTGATCGTCTCGTTCTGAATCAAAGGCAACAGGCTACTCAATGCGCTCCCCCTCCGTTATCTCCAAAAATAGCTGTTCCAGGGTCGGCATGATGCGTTGGATTCCTTCCACCTCGATGCCCGCATCCAGCAAGCTTCGATTCAGCCCCGCAATCCGTTCCGGAGCCGTCTCCGTCAAAATCGCGTCCTCCGGCAGCCCGACGAGCGCCGCGGCGTCGATGACGCCCTCTTCCCGGCTGTAGAACCGGACCGCGCCGCTGCGTTCCAGTATCTCCCTCGCCTTGGCTGCCGGCTGCGCCTGCCAGATGACGAATTGATTCCTTCCGGTGAGCAGCCGTTCGACATCATCGACAGCCAGCACCTTCCCGCGGCTAATAATCGCGACGCGATCGCACATCAGCTGAATCTCGCTCAGCAGATGGCTGGAGACGAACACGGCCATGCCGCTGTCGGCCAGCTCGCGAATGAAGGCCCGTAGCTCCTTGATGCCGAGCGGGTCCAGCCCGTTCGTCGGCTCATCCAGAATAAGGAGCTTCGGCCGCCCAAGCAGCGCCTGCGCGATGCCGAGACGCTGCCTCATGCCGAGAGAATAGGTCTTGACCCGATCATGGATCCGGTTAGACAGGCCAACGATGTCGACGACCTCCTGAATTCGTTCGGGTCCCAGCTCCGGCATCATGCGGGCGAAATGTTCTAAATTTTCCCATCCGGTCAAAAAGTTATACATCTCCGGGTTCTCGACAATGGATCCGACATAGCGCAAGGCCCGCTCCGGCTCGCGGTTCACATCGAATCCGCACACTTGAATGCGCCCGGATGTCGGCTTAATGAGATCGACCAGCATGCGAATCGTCGTCGTCTTGCCCGACCCGTTCGGGCCGAGGAAACCGAATATTTCCCCCGCCCGCACCTCGAGAGTGACATCGTTAATGATTGACTTGCGGCCGATCCGCTTCACGACCTGCTGCACCGACAGGACGATGGATGAATCCATGCTCATAAGCTTCCTCCTCTCACGCGCTCCTTACCGGATACTCTGGACGATGCGCTCCGCGATCGCCTGATAGCCTTCCCCGTTCGGGTGAAAATGATCCGAAGACAAATAACTTCCGATATTGTGCTGGAACAAGTCGGACGTCGGCACGAGCAGCATGTTCTCGTCCTGGTTGATGAAGCGGAACGCCTCATCATTCCATTTCTGCACGACCATATTCCCGATCTGCCTCATTTCCTTCAGATCCGCGAAGGGATTGTAGAGCCCGACATAGACGATAAGCGCATCCTGATTCCAACGGCGAATGCCCTCCAAAATCCGCTTCAGATCGGCAGTCCCCTTCTCCGTCTTCGCCAGCAGCGCACGCTCATCCATCGCGGATGGGCTCATCTGCTCGCTCTGGGCACTCTGGAACAGATCGTTGCCGCCAATCGTCAGCAGAATGACATTCGCCTTCTTCAGCACATAACCGATGCTCTCCTGCTCAACCCGTTCGGCTAACTGCTCTGCCCTCAACCCGTTGATCCCCATATTATTAAGAAGCGTGACCGGCTTATCCGTACCTTCCTTCAGCAAAGACACCGTCCGGCGAACGTAACCCTCTCCCGTACCATCACCGGTGCCTCTCGTCAGCGAATCGCCCAGCGACGCAATCAGCAGCTCCTTCGATCGGCTCGTCTCCTCCACAGGAGGCAGCTTCATCTCCGGCTTATCCGTGAACGGCACGGACGCCGGCCGCAAAATATCCGCTACCCCAAAGCCAAAACCGATGATCAGCAGAACCGTAGACAAACATCCGAATATAACAATCCAGCTCCATAATTGCGAGATCGGTCTGCGCTGCATATCTATCCTCCCCCAACATCATTGCCCGGGTATCCGGAACTCCCTCTAAAAATGGCCGACTTGTTACGTATACTGCCATGCGACTGACAATACATGCTATATTTTATTAGAATACCTGTTCGCGTAGCGATTTGCAAACGAGCCCCCTTCCGATCTGCAGAAAAAAGCCCCTCTCCGGGGCAGTTTGATTGATGCGCCGCTCTCCGTTCCCGCCTGCCTGCTAGTCTTCCGCTGTTCTTTTCACCATTCTCCCTTTCGCTCAGGATCCTCCCCTCTCCAGGTGTCCTTTGATGCATTCTCCCAACCGGTCAGGACTTCCTACGACTATCCTTTGAGGCATTCTCCCTTCTGGTCAGGACGATCTGTTCTCTTTGACGCGCTCTCCCTTCTAATCAGGTCGCGTCCTGTCTCTTTGACGCGCTCTCCCTTCTAATCAGGTTTTTCTACGGAGAGACGAGATCCACCACATAAAAAATGAAGTGCCAAGAATTCCCGTGGGACTTTCTCGACGGCCTGATTTACGGGATCCAAGAGACCTCGTCGGATCCTGGGGGCATCATCGCCTTCTGGAAGCATCGTTGCCTCCTGGGACTTGAACGTGAGGAGGGAATTGCTGCCATTTTACAGGAATTTAGGCTCAATGAGTCCACATCCCGAGGAATTGCTGCATATCTACATCATTTTAGGCCCTTTTGCTTCAAGTCGAAGCGAAACGGGTGAAATTCCTGCAGTTTTGCAGGATTCCCTTTCTGGTGAAGTCGTCCATATCGAATTGCTGTATTCGTGCAGGATTTCGCTTACCGAATAGGCGTGTCTGGAGAAATCGTGAAGTTTTGCGGATTTCGCCTACAGGATAGATGTGTCTAGGGAAATCGTGCAGTTTTGCGGATTTCGCCTACCGGATAGATGTGTCTAGGGAAATTGTGCAATTTTCAGGCCGTTGGAAACCCCTGTTTTTTACGAAGGGGTGGAGATGTCCATTTTTCTACTCAAAACTTAGCTCAGAGCGTTTTAAGTCGATTTTTCTACGGAGAGACGAGATTCACCACATAAAAATGGGGTTCCAAACACTCCCACTTACTTTCTCAACAGCCTGAATAACACTGGACTTTCAGGAGAATGGCCGTATGGAGCCCACCATTCTGAGCAATGGGGAGAATATGTATAAGACGTTCAGCACAGACTTATTCCACCTTCATTTTCTATGTACACTGCACTGCACTTCCATCTTCACCTGCACCTGACTGGATGGGAGATTGCTTGTAAGCAGCTTCTTGCACCAAAAAAACTCCATCCGCGGAACCTCCCCAACCCGCTTGCGCGGTCCAGGTTGATTCCGAACGAATGGAGCCAACTTTCTTCAACTTACATATATTTGTATTGGGCGGCGACAAGGCCGTAGTACGTTCCTTGCTTCGCCATCAGTTCTTGATGGGTGCCCTGCTCCTGAATCACCCCGTGATCCAGGACGATGATGTTATCGCAGTGGCGAATCGTCGACAGCCTGTGAGCAATGATGAACGAAGTCCGGCCCTGCAGCAGTGTCTTCAGCGCCTCCTGGATCTTCAGCTCGGTCTCGGTGTCGATGCTGGCCGTCGCCTCATCCAGAATGAGAATGCGCGGATTCGCCAGCAGCGCCCGAGCGAACGAGAGCAATTGCCGCTGCCCCATGGAGAGCAGATTGCCCCGCTCCTGCACCTCGGTGTCATACCCGTCCTTCAATTTGACGATGAAGTCATGCGCGAACACCGCCTTGGCGGCCGCTTCGACTTCCGCATCCGTCGCATCAAGCCGTCCGAAGCGGATATTGTCGCGAATCGTGCCCGAGAAGATGAACGTATCCTGCAGCACGATGCCGATCTGGGAGCGAAGACTTTCCAGCGTCACATCCCGGATATCGATACCGTCAACGAGCACGCGACCTTCCGTCGGATCGTAGAACCGGCTGAGCAGGCTGATGATCGTGCTTTTCCCGGAGCCGGTATGGCCGACGAGAGCAATCGATTCGCCCGCTCTGGCGGACAGCGAGATGTTGCGCAGCGCCGGGCGGCCTTTCTCGTATTCGAACACAATGTTTTCGAAGCTCACATCGCCACGCACTTCCGGCATCTTCCGCGCATGCTCCTTCTCCGCGATGGTCGGGCGCTCATCCATGAATTCGAAGATGCGCTCCGACGAAGCCATCGCGATCAGCATCTGCGAATACATCTGGCCGAGCCGGTTGATCGGCTCCCAGAAGTTCCCGATATACTGTGCAAAGGCGAAGAGAATACCGACCGTAATCGCCTCGGTCTGCACGAGATGCGAACCGAGCATGAACAGGATGAACGCTCCGATAGCACTCGTAATCTCGATGACCGGGCCGAATGTCTGGTTCATGGCGGATGCCCGATCCCATGATTTCTTGTTGACCTGGTTCATGTGATCGAAATATTCCATATTCGCTTGCTCTTGCGTGTAAGCCTGCGTTACCCGGATGCCTTGAATCGCTTCGTTCAAGTGGGAGTTGATGCGCGACTGCTTAATGCGCACATCCTGCCAGGCGAACCGGATCTTTTTGCGCAGCTTGGTCGAGATCAGGAACATGATTGGGACCGTAATCATGACGGCGACCGCCAGCTGCACGTTCAGGAACAGCAAAATGATAATGATGCCAAGCAGCTGCAAGCAGTCAACGAGCGTATTAACGGCGCCATTCGTGAATAGATCCTGCAGCGAGTTGACGTCGTTGGTGATCCGTACGAGGACGGAACCCGCCGGACGCTTGTCATAGAAATGAAAGGACAGCTTCTGAATATGCTTGAACAGGTCGGCCCTCAAATCGTAAATGATCCGCTGCCCGATCACGTTCATGAACTTGATGCGGAACGCGTTGGCCGCCCACTGCACCAGGTACAGCCCGAATACCGTTCCGGCGATAATATAGAGCAGCCGTGTCGACGGATCCCCGACCGCCGGCTGTATTGCATGGTCAATCGCGTAGCTGATGAGGAACGGGATCGCCAGCTTCGTAATGGTGCCCAGCACCATCATGATGATGAGCACCGGCAGCAGCTGCTTGCGGTATGGCTTCATATAGACGAGCAAGCGGCGCATCTGGGCCCAGTTGAACGGCTTCTCGATGATCTCGTCATCCTGATAGACGAACCGGGATCGCTTCTGTGATGTATCCTGCGAATCCTCCCGCCCCTTCCGGCCGGCGGCAGCCGCTTCGTTCATCGCGCTCATGCTCTCACCTGCTCTCTCATGCCTGCAGCAGCGCCCTGCAGCTGGTCTGCATATTGAATATGATAGATATCCTGATAAGTGCCCGGCACCTGAATCAACTCGTCATGCGTGCCGCGTTGAGTAACCTCGCCTTTGTCGAGGACGATAATCTCATCCGCGTGGCGCAGAGACGAAATGCGGTGCGCAATGATGAAGACCGTGCGCCCCTTCATCACCTCTTGGAAGCCGGCCTGAATCTCATGCTCGGTCTCCATGTCTACCGCGCTGGTCGCATCGTCCAAAATAAGCACCTTCGGATCCTTCAGCAGCGCGCGAGCGATCGCGATCCGCTGCTTCTGGCCCCCGGAGAGGCCGAGTCCGCGTTCCCCGACAATCGTATCGTAGCCGAGCGGAAGCTCCATGATGAAGTCATGCGCCTTGGACAGCTTGGCTACCCGAATGACATCCTCCATCGTCACGTCATCGCGCCCGTAGGCGATATTATTATAGATGGAAGAAGAGAACAGGAACGTCTCCTGGAAGACGGCCGCCATCTGGCTCCGCAGGCTTTGAATGTCCAGATTGCGGATATCCTGTCCATCCAACGTAATGCTGCCCTGCTTCACATCATAGGCACGCATCAGCAGCTGGATAATCGTGGTTTTCCCGGAACCGGTTCCACCGAGCAGGCCGATGACCTTGCCAGGCTCCGCATCGATCGTCACATTGCGGATGGCGTCAACATCGCCTTCATAGCGGAATGTCACGTCATTGAACTGGACGTGGCCCGTGACCTGGCTGTCATCGAGCACAATCGCATCCTTCCGGTTCTCAACGTCAACCGGCGTGTCCAGCAGTTCCAGAACCCGTTCGCCGGATGCTTTCGACTGCGTATAGTTGTTGATGTGGAAGCCTACGCCCCACATTGGCCCGATAATGTACCAGATCATGCTGAAGAACGATACCAATTCGCCGAGAGACATCGAATGGTTGATCACCTTCGTTCCCCCAACCGCGATGAGGAGAACGATACAGAAGCAAGCTAGCATTTCCATCAGCGGAAAATAACGTCCCCACAAGGTCGATGCATAGATTTGGTTGGCCTTGTACGCTTCGTTCCGGTCGGAGAACTTGTCGACTTCATGGCTCTCGCGCGCGAACGATTTGACGGTACGCACCCCGGTGATATTCTCCTGAACCGCTGTCGTCAATTGGCTGAAGGCAATCCGCATTTCCCGGAAAGCCGGGTGAATCTTGGATTCGAAGCGGAAGGCAACGAATACGAGCAACGGAATGGAGACTAGGGTCGTTAGCGTTAACCCCCAATCGATCGTGAACATCATCGCCGCGCCGAATACCACCATCAGCACCATGTTCAAAATCTGAGCGAACCCGAACCCGATGAAGTTGCGAATCGCTTCCAAATCGGCGGTCAGGCGAGACATCAGGTCGCCCGTTCTTGCCTTGTCATAATAGCGGAATGATAAAAATTGAAGCTTGCGATAGCAGGCGCCTCTCATTTCATAGGCCACATGATTTCCCAGGCGTCCGCCAAAAAATCCGTGTAAAAATTGCAAAGTGCCTTTGATACTGACAACGACGACTACCGTTATTGCCAGCCAAGGCACCGATTCGAACCGCTTTTTTGCTATCACGTCGTCGATGAGAATGCGCAGCAGATTGGGATAAACCAATCCGAGCGCCGTCGCAACAATCAAGCAAAGCACCGATGCGAACAGCAGGCCTCGTTTGGGCCAGTAGAACGAGCCGAGCTGTTTGAAGACGTTCATCGGACTTCTCCTCCCCTAAGTGTCTTTCGTGGTGGCTGCTCAAATCATCTGTCCCCGCCGACGCGGCACACCGGAACGAATCGGAAGGCAAACATTTTGAACGCGCACTCATTAGATGTATTGCAGTTTATCATCGGCCCCATCCAACGGCAAAACGGCAATTCGCTCATAATTCCGGTTATGACTTCCTATTTCGAGAATTCAGAGAACGAATCCGATGATCTCTTTTAAATCATCTGATTTCCTTCGTTCCTAGCCGCTATAGACACAATAACGCTTACCCCGTTCATACGTGGTAAGCGTTATCTTCGAATTGATGCCTTTTTGATATAGAAAGCCGTTCAACTCATCTCATTCCAGCGTGCGCCGCACCGCCTCGATCGCTTCGCGCAGCGGCTCTGCGTCATAGTCCGTCCGCGATGCTTCATCAAGGCGCGCGGCATGGGTGCGCAGCGCATCCTCCCATTGTCCGCGCAGCAGCTGGACGGTCTGGCCCATCTGCTGCAGGGCATGTTCCGCGAAGGCATCGCGATGGGCGCGCACCGTCAATTGAATCGCCTGCGACGCTTTTTCTTCGAGCGCCTGACGCAGCGCCTCGCGGCCACCTCCTTCGAAGAAGGCTTTGGCGTTGCGGAAATAGGAGCGCAGCCAACGGACCGACACGTCTGCCGGTTCGGCCGGCTCCTCTACCTCCGGCGTTGGCCATGACTCCAGCGGTTCCGCCGCCAAGGCGAAGCCGGGAAGCTGCTGCTCGCAATATTCGAGCAGACGCGCACGCTGTCCCTGCACGATTCGCTTGGCTGTCTGCTCCAACCGAAGCGACGTCGCGTACAGCTCATTGGACAGCTCCTTGCGGAACAGACGCAGCCATTCGCGATAGCACCGCTCCAGCGCGGCGTCACCGCCGCGCTCATCCTGACGCAGGGAGGCCGGATTGAACGCGTACGCGAAGCTGTCATTGAACCGGAACAGCATCCGCTGCCGAACGTGGTACAGCAGCTCGTCGGCTTCCTGCTCCAGGCGGGCGCGCTCGCCGGCATGCAGCCATTCGCAGGCCTGCGTCTCGCATTCGGCAGCCGCCTGCTTGATGTGCTCCGCCTGGCGGGCCCGCTCCGATGCGTCCGCATGAGCAGCATCCCACATCGCCAGGAGCTGCGACAGCACCCGCCGCAGCTCCTGGCGGGATACTTCCGCGCTCAGGCCGGCCAGATCCTCCGAGGCGAAGCGCAGGAACTGCTCTTCGAAGGCGGCAAGCCCGGAAGCCTGCCACTCCTCCGTATTCCCCGACAGCCGGGCTTCCAGTCCCCGCAAGCTTGATACCGGGAACAAGCGCGGACGGCGGATGCCGAATTCCGTCAGCCGATCCGAGACGTAGCTTACGACTCCCTCCAGCTCCTCCCCGGACGCCGCCAGATCCGCGGCGTTGACGAGGAAGAACATCTTATCCAGCTCGAAGGCGTCCTTCACGCGGCCGAGCTGGGTCAAGAACTGGCGATCCGCCTGGGAGAAGGCGTGGTTGTAATAGGTCACGAACAGAATCATATCCGCATTTTTCATGTAATTGAAGGTAACGCCGGTATGGCGGGCATTGATGGAATCTGCGCCCGGCGTATCGACGAGCACGAACCCTTCCCGGGTCAGCGGGCTGTCCAGGTGCAGATCGATCCGCTCGACGAACGCAGACTTCCATTCATCCTTGACGTAGGCGCGGTATTCCTCCCAGCCGACATCGAGCGCCGCCCCGAGATGCGGGCGCGCATCGTCATATCCCCGCTTGACCGCCTGGATGAAGCTATAGTGCGGACGCCCGGTCGGGTGCAGCGTCTCCGGCGAATGCCGGTCCAGCGCCTTCAGCACCTCATCCATGTCCATAGCGGCGGCCCCGCGCTCGCCCATGCTCTCCAGCGCGAAGCGGACATCGTCGAGCAGCTTGGCCGCGCTCTTCATCGTAATGCGCGCCGTGCCATGCGGATGTTCCTCCGTCGGCGCTGCGATCGTATTGATGGCGGCGGTCGTCGGATTCGGCGAGACCGGGAGCGCGTCCTGGCCCATCAGGGCGTTGGCGAACGACGATTTTCCAGCGCTGAACGCCCCGAACAAGGCGACTGTGAACCGGTTCGCCTCAAGCCGCGCGGCCTTGTCGCGCAGTCCTTGCGCGAGCGGGCGCATCGCCGGCAGCGGCTCCAGCGCCTGCGCGGCCTGCGTCAGCCGCTGCGCCGCATCGCGCAGCAGCCGGCGCGCCCCGGCCGCTTGCACGGGTGCGCCCGCCGGCGCTTCCGCTGCGGCCAGCCGCGGTCCGCGCAGCGCAGGCGGCGGTGCTTCCGCCGCGCCGGTGTCCTGCGCCGGCATGAGGCGCGTCTGAGGCCGCTCCACTGGCGGCAGCAAGCGCTGCGGGTCGTCCGCTTCAATGGAACGGACGGCCTCCCACGAGGCGAGCAAAGCAGCGCGCTGTTCCGCAATAGCGCGCTCCTGCGCGGCCAGCCGCTCGTCTTCCGCCAGCTCGGCGCTCAGCTCGCCAGCCTGCGCCCGCAGCGCAGCGGCCTCCCGCTCCAGCCGGGCACGCTGCGCAGCCAGGTACGGCTCCGCCTGAGCCAGGACGGCGCGGCGAATCAGCGATCGCGCCTCGTCGCCGAGCGCGCGGCAATAATTGAGTGTATACTCCGAAGGGGCCCCTGCCCCAGGCTGAACCGCTTGCGCCAGCCACGGGCCATCCAGCGCCGGCAGCGCCGCTTCCATCTCTGCGGCCGCCTTCGCCTCGTCCATTCCGGCAGCACGGGCCGCTTCCCGGATCATGCGCAGCACATGGACCTCCACATTGGCGCGGATTCCTTCCCGCCAAGCATCCGCGAAGGTAGCCAGGCGCCGCTCGCGCTCCTGCTCCGTCTTCGCGCCGGAGAAGAGCAATCCGACCCGGAAGCCGGGCATTCGCGCCTCCAAATACGACTGGGCCAGGTCGCGCGTCGCCGCCGGCGTAATATTCGCATCCCGCAACAGCTTCTGCAGCGCCTCCTGGAAGGCAGAAGACACGGATTGCGCTTCGGCCTCCGCGGCGCGCACGGCCGCCTGCTGCGCCTCCCAGCGCTGCCGAAGCGCCTGTGCCGCTTCCGTCCCGCCCAACGCTTCCATCCACGCCTGCCGCGCCTGCTCGATCGGCGCGGTGCGCATCGCGATATGGGAGACGGCCAGTTCCCTCGCTGCCCGCTCCACACCGAACCGGACCAGCGCCTCCTTGTCTTCAACAATGCGGCGCATATAGCGCTCCAGCGTTGTCCATTCGTTAAGCGGATGATCCGGCTCTTTCAAGCTGACATAGAATATGGCAGCCGGCTTGAGCTGCCAGGCGTCCAACGCCCGCTTCACGTCGTCCCGGTAGACGTCGAACGCGATCTCGCGCTCCCGGTGCTTGTCTATCTGGTTCACGATCCAGATGAGCGGCTTGCCGGCATCGGCCACTTCCTTCGCGAACGCAAAATTATATTCGGATTGAACATGGTTGTAATCAGTAACATAGAACACGACATCGGCCAAGTGCATAGCCGCTTCGGTCGCTTCCCGATGGGCCGGATCGGCCGAATCCACTCCGGGCGTATCGAGCAGGGCAGCCCCTTCCTTCAGCCAGTCGGCTTCATTGTACAGATAGACCCGTTCCACGGCCGCCCCGTCACGGCATACCTCCGCCAGCTGTTCAATCGGCACGGAGACGACGCTCGCTTGCTCCCCGTCCCTGCGCATGATTTCGGCGCGCCGCTTGCCGTAGCGAACGGTGACCACGTTCGCGCTCGTCGGGATGGGACTGGACGGCAGCAGCTCCGCTCCGCACAGCCGATTGATAACCGTCGATTTGCCGGCAGAGAAATGCCCGCAAAACGCCAAAATAATTGTGCCGTCCCGCCATTTGCCGAGCAAATCAAGCATTTGCCGGCTCCGGCCGAGATCGCCTGTCTCGCGGAATTGATCCGCCGTATGTTCGAGCCACGCTTCCATGGAGCTAATTCCTGCTGTCGTTTCTGCGGCCGTTTGCTTTGCATTCAAGTCCAGCATCTTCATGTCCTCCGGTCTAGGAAAATAAGGCCTGATATAATGAAAACCGAGCCTTGGCGTGCATCCGCCTTAGACTCGGTTTCTAGTTTACCATATTTTATTGTTCCGGGAGGATAATTTCAAATTGCTCGCCGTGCTGCAAAATGGTGATGCCCAAATCCTTCACCTTCATCACGACGACCCCCCGCTTCTGGCGCATGCGATCCACATATTGCGCAGGCACCTCGCCGGCTCCGTATATCGTGACGCCTTCGACTTCTTTCTCTTCATCCTCCTGCAGCGGAGTCTGAATGATAGCCTCGTAGATATCGGAAAACTGCTCAAAATCATTCGTATAGACAGAAATGCATTTCATCGCGACCGCTCCTCACGTTCTTTTATTTTCCAGTCTTTCTTGGTTTGGTCGCTTTCATACGTGCTTTTCCCACGCGGCAGCAATCGATGAGAGGACAAATCTCGCACCGGGGCGACTGCGCTTTGCAATGATAACGTCCAAAAAATATAAGCCGGTGATGCGTAAGCGTCCATTCGTCCCGCGGAACTTTGCGCATCAGCTTCTTCTCCACTTCCAGCACGCTGTCCTGTTCATCGGCCAGCTTCAAGCGCTTGGCTACCCGTTCCACATGCGTATCGACCGCGATCGCCGGCACGCCGAACGCATTGGAGACGACGACATTCGCCGTCTTGCGACCGACGCCGGGAAGCTCGGTTAATTGGGCATGTTCCCGGGGCACCTCACCGTCATACTTGTCGAGCAGCATGCGGCACAGCTTCTGGATATTGCTTGCCTTGTTGCGGTACAGCCCGATGCGCCGGATGTCCGCCTGCAGTTCCTCCAGCGGCACCGACAAATAATCCTCGGGACGCTTATACTTCCGGAACAAGTCCGCGGTTACCTTATTGACGGTCTCGTCCGTGCATTGGGCCGACAACAGAACGGCAATCGTCAATTCGAACGGATTGGAATGGATCAACTCGCAATGCGCATCCGGATACATGCTGGCGATCGTGTCCAATATTCGGCGTACACGTGCACTGGTTGCCAATTCTTTCCCTCCATTCCTTAGGTAAAAACCGTCTCATCCCTGAACAGGAATGAGACGGTCTAATACAACCCTATTGTATTTTAAGACAATCTTTCGATTTCAACAACCTTGTTTTTCACGATATAGAGCATAATTTCAGTGTCTTCCTTAATGGTGGACAATGAAATTTTGTCGCCTTTGGAATGAACATACACATTTGGCGCCATGTTGAAGATATAGTTGCTCTCCGCAAGCGAACGCTTCACGTACAGCTCATCTCCGCTTACTCTCCAGAAGCTCCGCTTCGTGCCGGTAATCAGATTGACGGTGGTCAGACCGTCCACGTTCTTGCGGACAAAGACCCGATCGCCGGTTTTGAGCGCATTTATACTGCCTGTGGAAGACTCGTCCACTTGAATTACCGGATTTTTGCCGAGCTGATGCACCGACGCGCCGCCATCATTATCACGAACCGTCATCACCCCGGTAGAGGCGTCAATCGATTCGATACGCCCAAAGGTCACTTGCACCTTGCTTGCTTCGACGAAGTTGCGGCCGTCCATCACCACATTGAGGTACTCGTTCGGTTTGATATCGGCCAGTTTGATGGTTTTGCGTTCAATATCATAAAGTGCAGCTCCGCCAGCATAAAATTCTTCGACGGTCGAGCCGGATGTGCGGAGACGGATCCGGTTCCGTGATGTATCAACGGCTTGAACCTCGAACTGTTCGATCGATCGCAGCGCCAGAGAGTTGATGGTCGTCTGATCGTCCGTCAAGTAGGCCACGATATGATCGCCGCTATGGAGATCGGCCACCGTCGCGCTCGCCTTATCGAATCTCTCCACGTTCAATGTTGTGTTCCGGTAAGGCAGGGTAACCGACATGCCGTTCTCCAGCTTCATCGTCACCGTCTTGGCGGTGCTGCTTGCCGAAATGAACGTACCTTCGAACTTGTTGACGAATTGGACCAGCAGCGCTTGATTGGCGGTATGCTGAATATTCGCTTTCTTCTTGCCCTCCCGCAGTTCGCTTGCCATATCATCAAGATACACTCTGTCGCCGTTGCGTTCGAAGCGGGTCTCGTTGGTCAATTTCAAGGCATAAGGAACTTTGTTCGCGTCCATTACGGTCAACAGATTGTTCGTTTTGTCATAGTTGATCACCGTGACCCCGATCAGCGTCTCCAGCTTGCGGTCGAGCACTTTAATTTTCGTAACCAGATCATCGCTGTTCAACGTCAGCTCCACCCGATCGCCGAATTCTCCGGCAACCAGATCGTCGAACGTCGGAACCTTGATGCCTTCCATAATGATTTCCACGTTCGGCGCAAGCATCTTCGCTTCCAGCTTGTCATTCTCCTTGCGGATCGTCAAGCTCGTCTTCGCCGCGCCCTTCTCGTACAGACGGCCTGTCACCGTCATCTCCGTCAGCTGCGTCAGTTCAATCGACTGCACGATGCTGTTCTTGACCACGTAGGAGATTGCCGAATCCGGCTTCAAATCTTTGATGCCGTTCATCAGTTGATCCTTGTAGCGCACAACCGAGTCCTCAGCAACGGTAAAGGTATCCTGGCTTCCGCTCTCCGACTTAATCGTAATGGAACGGTTGGTCGCGTCAACGGCGACAACAGTTCCTTTGTCCGATTTGTTGACAGGGCCGGACTTCACTTGAATCTCGATCACTTTGCGATCGGAGGTGAAGGTTTCCCGCTTAATCTCCAGCACGCTGTCCTCCGTCAGCTCCGAAGCCTGGATCGAATTGCCGTTTGCGTCTTTGAGTACTGTCGACGAATCATAGAAAATTTCACTCAAATCTGCTGTGCCGTCACGTTTCACGTACAGCTTATTCTCCGAGCCGACAGCGTATTTCAGCGTCGCCTGAGAGGTTTCCACCTGCGGCGTGCTGTCCAGCAGCTCGACGAAGGCGCCAGCCCCGCCGCTGCCAAGGACGCGCACCTTCGTGTACAGCGCCAGATCGGATGCCTTGATCGCTTTCTCCGAATCGGCCTGGTAATACAGCGTCTTGTCGTCGAGACGGAATGTCGAAGCCTGGCCATCCTCCCCGTACAGGCGGATTTCCTTATCTGTCAAGGCCATAATATATCCGATCGACTCATTCTCGCGCTTGACGTCCGCTATCTTCTCCCCGCGGCTGAAAAAGGTCGCAAGCTGCGCGCGAGTGACCTTGCCCTGCGGGTCGAATTTGTTGCCGTTCAGGCCGGCTGCCAGCTTCAAATCGACGGCAGTGTTGACATAACCGAGCGCAGACGAGGAAATCTTGCTGTTATCGGCGAAAGAAGTCTGCTTGTTCTTCGCCTGCTTGGCATCCTCTTCCTTGCCGACGGCACGCACGAGAATTTTTGTAATCCATTCACGCGTCGCCTTCTTCTCGCCCCAGCTGTTCTTCGGATCCGGATTTGCCATCTCCTCGTTCTTGTCGATAAGCCCCTTCTGGAAGGCAAGCACGACGTACGGCTTGAAAATGTTGCCGACCTTGAAATCAGCTGGCAGAGCGACCGAATCGGAAGAGTTCAGTTCTCCCTGCAGCCCCATGAAGCGGATCGCCATCGTAATCGCCTCTTGCTGGGTGACGTCATCATTCGGGCGGAATTTGCCGTTGTTCCCCTTCAAAATATCCAAAGCTGCGAGCTTATGTATATGCTTCTCAGCCCAGAATCCCAAATTAACATCGCTGAACATCGGGCTTACTCCCGCGGACGCAGACTGATTCTGCGCCGTCTGTCCGGACTCTGCCGCCAAGACTGCCATTGGCGCGGAAGTGAGCGTCAGCGTGACGGCAAGCAGTGCGCTGCCAAGTGTATGGAACTTGCGCTTTGGTTGTGTATCATTCGATTGCATATGTAAATCCCCTTCCCCAAATAGTCCATAAAAATTGCTATAAGTAGTTCCATTTCGACAAGAACAGGGGCAATTCCTGCCCCTGTTCCCAAAAAGTTCGTATTATTCTCGGTGGATCGGATGCTCCAGCGTGACATGCCCCATCATGCTCTCCTCAGCTTGGCCGTCTACGAGCACATCAATCGCTTTGATCTCGTCGAATTGGAACAGTGTCTTCGTCAACGCTTCGATGGCGAACGATTCGCCACCGGCGCCGAGACGGGCATCGTCCGGAATATGGATATCAACGGTCAATGTCCCGTCGCTCAGCTTCACTGACTTGAATTCGATTTTTTTCCATAACGGAGTGTCTTCCGGATTGTCAGACGTCTGGAGCGCCTTCAGCGCTTCTTTATACTTTTCTTCATCATCCGCGAATTGAATCTTGGCGGAGTACGATTTCAATTCCATCAGATCGCTATCGGACACATAAGCCGTAATCGACTGCTCCTGCTTCTCTGGCTCTTGGTTCACGGGCTCTTCCTTCTCCGGTTCCTGCTGATTCGCTTCCTGCTGGTCCTCGCCCGGGTTCTGAACGGCCCCGTTATCCGGCTGCGTCTCGGTCGGAGGCACCTCCGGCTGACCGGCATTCGTCGTCGGCTTGGCGCCGCATGCAGTAACCAAAGAGATCGACAGGACAAGCACAGCCAATCCCCACCACTTTTTATTTTTCATCAGTAATGACCTCCTTTACACCGTTCCTAACGCAACATGAAGCAAAAAGTTGCGTTTTTCATCCTCAGGACAAGCCCAAATAGTCAAGAATCCCCTTGACGATGTTGTCTGCGACGCGCTGTTGGAACTGTTCGTCAAAAAGCTGGGCTTCTTCGGCGGCATTGGTCAAAAACCCGACTTCAAGCAAAATGGCCGGCATTTTCGTCTCTCTCGTGACATGATGATTCCCCTGGCGGACACCGCGGTCTTTGAATTGCGTTCCTTCCATCAGATGCTTGTGCATCGTCTCCGCGAACGCCTTGCTCTCCCCGCGCCAGTAGTATGTCTCCGTGCCCGACACAGAAGGTTTATTGTCAACGCTGTTCGCATGAATCGACACGAACAGATCAGCATTCAGACTGTTCGCCAGCTGCGCCCGTTCACTTAACTCCAGGAACGTGTCGTCCTCGCGTGACAGCACCGTGTTGAACCGGTCGTCTTGACTCAAAATCTCGCCAACCTTCAGAGCAAGCGACAGATTGAAGTCCTTCTCGTACCGCTTTTTCACGCTGACGGCCCCGGAATCGTGATCGCCGTGTCCGGCGTCGATAACGACCGTATACTTGCCGTCCGTCTTAATCGGAGGCTTCGGTTCAGAGGTATCTTTGCCCGGAACAAGCTCGACCGTTGTCAGTCCCGATTCACTATAGGTAATCTTCCCGTGATTCGGGCTGTTCAAGTCAACGACGAACCGGACCGTATTCGGCTTGTCGCTGAACATCGCGAAGCGGATTCGCTGCACGTCAGGGTAGTCCGTAATCTCCACTTCCCCCTGACTGCCGATACTGAAACCGAATTTCTCCATAAATTCATCGGAAAATACTGCCTTCGGGAAGTCGATAACGACCCGATCCGGGGAGTCCATCGTCATAATGCTCGGAATGACGTTGCTGGAAGCAGCGATATGTAACTGGTTATCGAAGAATGAAAAATCAGAGATTAGGGCATCCCCTTCTTGAGGGGTCACTTCACCGCTAACGTTGCCTTGAGAATTCCCGTCGTCCGGATTCAAGCCGCTTCCATTCGCATCCTCGCCGCTCGGAGTACCCGGCGTTGGCGGGACAACTTCGGATGACTCGTCAGCCGTGAACAGATAGACCGATTTGGTCTCCTTGTCCCAATCTACCGTTAATCCCATATTCTCCCCGATGAATCGCAGCGGCACAAGCGTGGTGCCCTTCTGAAGCATCGGCGCTACGTCCAGCTTGACTTCCTTGTCATTTACCGTTGCCGTCTTCTGATCGACGGTCATTGTCAATCGTTTGCTGTCATTATATATGGCTACCGTCTTCGCCTTCGGGTCCCAATCCACCTTATACCCCAACTGTTCCGACACGACGCGAACCGGAATCATAGTGACCGAATGAACTAACGTAATCTTCTCCGGCAATGAAATGGAATTGCCATCCAGGTACAAGGCCCCCGTCGGAGCGGCTTGTCCCAATTGAGGAAACAGCATGAACAACCACATGAGCATCAGAGCTACACCAATTTTTTTTCCTTTTTTCATCTTCACCTCTACATCCTTTCATATTGTTCCGGCCTATCTGTCTATGTGTTCAGACCGGACGATATATTAGACGGAAAACATAAACAAAAGTTGCGTGATTTCAACATTTTTCGGGTATATTTTTCCTTACTTATTAAGGTAATAGAACCGGGATGCCGTGGCAAGAAAAACTTTTAAAAAAAGGTTGACGCCATCTAATCAGAGGAATATACTATGAATTGCTTTTATTTTAGTTAGTAAACTATTTAACTTGTATACATTATAATTTGTATAAATTATATCAACTAAAGGAGGTTGGATAATGGCGGGAGATGAGGATCTCATTCAGTTCGAGCGGCTGTTCTGGCGAGTATCCCGCAAGATTCAGTGCTTGCGCAAGAAGAAGTTCAACGATCGCTTGTCGGATTCGCAGACTTATATTCTCGTGAAGCTGGCGACCGAAGGTCCGCAGAAGGTGTCTGGCCTGGCGGAGTCGATCGGCATTACGCCTGGCGGTGTCACCAGCATTTCCGATAAGCTGATCGCGAGCGGGTATGCGCAGCGCAAGCGCGACGAGGAGGATCGCAGGGTTGTCTTTCTGGAGATTACCGACAAAGGCATGGACATTTTGAAGGAGCTTCATCAGGAGCGGCTGGAGATCATCCGTTATTTGTTCAGTAATCTGCCGGAAGACGAACTGCGCCATCTCAACCGGACCTATGAGAAGCTGCTGGAGAACCTGGACCAATATGAGGAAGAAATGCTGGAAGAGTAATGGAGTAAGACAAGGAGTGGATTTATGGAACATTTATCAGAAAAACGAAAATTAACGATCATGATCGCGATTATGGCGGCGATGTTCTTCTCAGCCATCAATCAGACGATCATCGGCGTCGCCATGCCGCGCATTATCGCGAAGCTTGGCGGGATGGACTATTATACATGGGCAATTACAATCTATCTGCTGACCTCGACAGTCGCTACCGTGCTGGTTGGCAAATTATCTGATATTTACGGGCGGAAGCCTTTTATTTTGGCTGGTATCGCGCTGTTCATGCTGGGCGCATTCCTGAGCGGCTTTTCCGCCGATATTTTTCAACTGATTGCGTTCCGCGGCATTCAGGGAATGGGCGCCGGCATTATTATGTCTACCGCATTCACAGCCGTTGGCGATCTGTATGCGCCGCGGGAGCGGGCGAAATGGATGGGCGTCATGAGCGGCGTGTTCGGCCTGTCCAGCGTGCTGGGGCCGCCGCTTGGGGGCTATCTGGTCGACCATCTTGATTGGAGATGGGTATTCTGGATGTTCCTGCCGCTTGGCATTGTCGCCTTCTTTATGATTATCTCCCTGTTCCCGAAAGTGGAGCGCAAAGTTGGAGAATCGATCGACTATTGGGGCTCGATATTCCTGACGACGACTATTGTGCCGCTGCTGCTCGCCTTCTCCTGGGCGGGAGACGGCGCAGGCAAATACGCTTGGGGTTCATGGCAAATTATCGGCCTGTTCTCGGCAACCGTCGTTTCCCTCATTATTTTCATTTTGGTGGAAATGAAGGTCAAATCTCCGGTACTGCCGCTGTCGCTGTTCCGCAACGGCATCGTCACCGTGTCGAACCTGGCCGGATTCGTATTGAATGCCGGCATGATGGGGGCCATCATTTATGTTCCCTTCTTTGTTCAAGGGGTTAAGGGCATCTCCCCGACCTATTCGGGTTATGTCACCATGCCGATGTCCGTCGTTATGATTCTGTGCACGGCATTTATCGGACAGTTCATCTCGAAGACGGGAAAATATAAAAAAATGGCCATCGGCGGCCTGCTCATTATGACGTTCGGCATGGTGCTCCTGCACTTCATGACTCCGGATACGGCGATTTATATTACCGTTATTTATATGTGCATCGTCGGTCTCGGTCTCGGGATCAGCATGCCTGTATTCTCCCTGACGATTCAGAATGCGGTAGAGCCGCAGCAGCTCGGCGTGGCGACCGCATCCTCGCAGCTGTTCCGCTCCTTGGGCGGAACGATCGGCATCGCAGTGATGGGAACCGTCATGAACTCTCACATGACCAGCAAAATGACCGAACTCGGCGCAGCATCCGGCGCTGCCGGCGGACAAATGCAAATCGATCCGAAATACGCGGAGTCGATCAAGGATGTGATGAATCCGCAGACGCTGCTCGATCAGCCTAAGCTGGAAAGCATCATGAGCCAGCTTCCGCCTGAACTGCAGACGATGGTCGACAATCTCGTTCATATGGTGCGCGAAGCGCTTAGCTACGGCGTGACCAGTACCTTCCTGACAGGAGCCATCGTCACGGCGGTAGCCGTCGTCCTGACCTTCTTCCTGAAGGAAATCCCGCTTCGCTCCGCGAAGGATGTCAAGGTGAAGCAAGGCGACCATGCAGGAGAAGCGAGACAGCAAGTCTTCGTCAATTCCAAATCTTAATATGCTTATCAAAACGAACCGCCTTATCCCTTCGGATAAGGCGGTTATTTATAAGGGAATCATTAGTAAAGGGGGCGCTAACTATGTACATCCGCATCCTATGGGGACTGATCATCATAGGAGTAACGGGAATCTATACGTTGGTTACGAGTAATCTGTACCACATGTTCCTCATCAACGGCTTCGTCGGTCTCGGACTATGGGCATTCGCCGGCTTGCTGTCCGGCACGTTCAGGGATCAGAGACATTGGCAATTCAATTATACACACAACTCGGAGGATGATACGCGCAGGCAGACAAGCTTCAGCGCTACGCTGCTCTTGCTCGGTCTGCCAAGCGTGCTTGCTTCGCTGCTTCTCTACATATTCGTATATCGTTAACCGGTATTCTGCTATTTTGCCGTTCATCCGGGCGTATCTGCATCGCTGGCCGGAGCAGCCAGTCCCAGCGTCATCGTCTCCGCCATCATTTCTACCGCTTGCTGCAGCGTACAGGACGAGCGCATCAAGAATTCAGGATCGAACAAGGCGGCCGAGGCTCCGATCATCATCTGCACGACGCTCGGTACATGGACAGACCGTATTTCCCCGGCGGCAATGCCTTCTTCAATAATATTGGTTACGGTAGACCACCCGCATTCTTCCTGCAAATAATTGTTGATTTTATTCCATTCATTCGGAGCAAGCCGCTTCATCTCCGCCAGCAGCCGCTGATCGCTCAGCTTCAGCCCGCTCGGTACGATGGAGAGGACCCGCTTCAGCTTCTCCAGACTGCTCCATTGCGGATTCTCATAAATCCCTCTCTCAAGCTGGATAACTTCATCGATCGATTGGTCAACGATTGAGCCGATCAACTCCTCCTTCGAGGAGAAATGCTCATAAATGGTTCGTTTGCTTATCCCCATCTCCCCGGCCAGATCGCTCATCGTAAATTTGAGTCCCTGGATCGACATCAAGTCCAAGGCCGCCTGCATCAGCCGCTCTCTCATGTAACTTCCCCCTCTTGACCAACAAGGTAAGCACTTCGCATCATGCGTATCATCATGCCGAGTATATGTCCTTACTCAAATGGCGTCAAGGAGAGAATATATTGGGCTTCGATACACGTTTGCTCATGAGGATGAAGCGCCGAAGCGAGGCCGATGTATCATTCATATGACAACGCCTGAGATCCTAGCGCATGCCAGGACTCGATAAATTGCTTCTTTTTTACTTTGACTGCCTTGCGGGCGGAGAGCGGATCATTGAGATATACATAGTTCGGATCATAGCCCGCCAACACGACTGCATGGAGATCCAACGGGGTCGTAATTTGTTCGTTTCCATGCTTCCACGATTCCCAGCGATCAGGTAATTTATAATCGCCAGTAGTCCAGGTTACGACAGGCTTTCCTGTGCTTACGTGCCGCAGTATCTTCTCGAACGATTGCCCCGTCAAATTGACCGTACGTCCCGGCAAATACTTCTTCATCAGATCTTCGAGCGGTTCGGCATAGATCGCGTAACCTTTCTCTTTCCCCGTTATATCTCCCACAAATCCTTCATTCGGATCGCCCCAATGGGTGATATCGCCCGCCTTGCCTGTCTTTATGTCATCCGGCTCCTTTTTTACTTCATCTGCCAGTTCCATTTTTCCTACCCGAATTCCGGCATATTTCAATATCATGGCTAAGCTTGTTACTTCGCAACCGTTTTTCAATTCAGGATTTTGCGCGACGAGCGGAACGTCCAACAGTATTTTTTCTTTGCGCGCAGGTCGAGGCTCTTGAGAGAGCGATTGACCCTGCTTGCTTGGATGGCTTTGATTGGTTGGATTGCTTTGCACATCATTGGGAGCCTCACCTTCTGAACTCGATGCATTGAGTCTGTTCCGGTCAAACTCACGCTGGACTGGGGCATCGGGGGCTGGTTGCCGTTGAGCTTGTTGTGTGCAGCCTGGGGCGATGGCCAGCAGGACAATAACAAGGACATGGATCGTCACACGATTAATCATTGCCAATTCCCCACTCCTTCAAAAATATTTACAGTCCTATTGTTCCGGCATGTCCCATAAATATTCTGCAAAGCCCGCTCCCTTTAGGTAGCATAACCACTTTAGACGGTTCTTCCGTCTGGTGCTGACAGCATGTTCACAAAAAAACCCTGCTCCGAAGGCTAAGCTTCGGGACAGGGAGTCTTCGCGTCAGGATTCAGGATGCGGAAGCGGCCAGGCGCTCTGCATGCTTCGCCTCATACGCGGCAATCGCATCCTCATGCTGGAGGGTCAACCCGATATCATCGAGCCCCTGCAGCAAAAATTGGCGGCGGTGCTCATCCAGATCGAACGAACAGGACAAGCCGTAATCATCGGTTAACTGCTTGTTCTCCAGGTCGATATGGAGCTTGTAGCCTGAATGGTGCGCCGTCCGCTGGAACAGATCCTCCACCTGCTCCTCCGACAGCTTGATAGGCAGAATGCCATTTTTGAAGCAGTTGTTATAGAAAATATCCGCAAAGGATGGAGCGATCACACAGCGGAATCCATAGTCGAGAATCGCCCACGGCGCGTGTTCCCGGGAGGAGCCGCAGCCGAAGTTGGCCCGCGAGATCAGCACGCTCGCTCCGCTGTATTGCGGCTGATTAAGCGAGAAGGACGGAATTTCCTTCCCTTCCTCATCAAAACGCCATTCGTAAAACAGGAATTGCCCGAACCCGCTCCGCTCGATACGCTTCAAAAATTGCTTCGGAATGATGGCGTCCGTATCTACGTTCACGCGATCGACCGGCGCCACCAATCCCGTCATTGTTGTAAATGGTTGCATCGTCCGTTCCCTCCTAGTTCAATACTTCCGACTTGAATTCCCAATTGCGCACATCGACGAAATGCCCCTTAATGGCTGCAGCCGCAGCCATCGCCGGTGAGACGAGGTGGGTGCGTCCTCCGCGGCCCTGGCGCCCTTCGAAGTTCCGGTTCGAAGTCGATGCACAGCGTTGGCCCGGCTGCAATACGTCCGGATTCATCGCGAGGCACATGCTGCATCCGGCGTCGCGCCATTCGAAGCCCGCTTGCTTGAACACGGCGTCAAGCCCTTCGGACTCGGCCTGCAATTTGACGCGGCCCGATCCAGGCACGACGATCGCAGTGACCTTGTCGCTTACTTTATGCCCTTTGGCCACTTCAGCAGCGGCGCGCAAATCTTCAATCCGTCCGTTCGTGCATGATCCGATGAACACGTAATCGATGCCAATCTCGGTCATCGGCGTTCCCGGCGTAAGCCCCATATATTCAATCGCCTTCTCCGCGGCTTTGCGCTCATTCTCGGTCTTGAAATCTGCCGGATTCGGCACCGCAGCCGTAATATCCGTTCCCATGCCAGGGCTTGTGCCCCAGGTCACCTGCGGAATGAGGCTGTCCATATCGACTTCCACGACCAGATCATAGGAGGCCCCTTCATCCGTGGCAAGCTGCTTCCAGCGTTCGATCGCCTTGTTGAAGGCTTCGCCCTGAGGAACATACTGGCGTCCGCGCAAATATTCGAATGTCGTCTCGTCCGGTGCGATCAGCCCGGCACGCGCTCCCGCTTCAATCGACATGTTGCATACTGTCATCCGCTCTTCCATCGTCAGCTCGCGAATCGCTTCGCCCGTATATTCGATAACATAGCCGGTCGCGAAGTCCGTTCCGTATTGGGCGATGAATCCGAGAATCATGTCCTTGGCCGTAACGCCCGGCTTCCGCTTGCCGACGAACCGCACTTCCATCGTCTTCGATTTGGCTTGCTGCAGGCATTGAGTAGCCAGCACATGCTCGACTTCGCTCGTCCCGATACCGAAGGCAAGCGCTCCGAATGCCCCGTGGGTAGACGTATGGCTGTCTCCGCATACAATCGTCTTCCCCGGATGGGTCAGGCCGAGCTCAGGGCCCATGACGTGCACGACCCCTTGATCGATGCTGTTCAGATCGAACAGCGTCACGCCGAATTCCTCGCAGTTTTTGGACAGCGTGTCGATCTGCTGCTTCGAGATCGGATCAGTAATATTGAAGCGATCCTTCGTCGGCACGTTGTGATCCATCGTGGCGAACGTCAATTCCGGTCTGCGCACCTTGCGGCCGCTCATGCGCAGCCCTTCGAACGCCTGCGGCGATGTGACCTCATGCACCAGGTGCAGGTCAATGTACAAGATCCCCGGCTTTCCTTCCTCTTGAACGATAACGTGATCATCCCAAATTTTTTCATACATCGTTTTCTTTGCAGCCATTCGTTCTTCACCTCTCCGCATAATGCGCTGTACTATTAGAATGAATATAGCATTTGCTTCTTCATTGATCCAAGATATAATATCTATAACAATGATAGGTTCAACCTATAACTCTAATTGTATATCAGGGCGTTAGCTATATTCTTTCATTTGGAGGACATACCTATGGAATTTCGGCAACTACAATATGCGGTGCAGATTGCGCAGGAACGCAATTTCTCGCGGGCAGCCGAGAAGCTGCATATCGCCCAGCCCTCGCTCAGCCAGCAGCTGTCCAAGCTGGAGAAGGAAATCGGGGTGCTGCTGTTCCGCCGCACCACCAACTCGGTCGAGCTGACGCATGCCGGCGAGATCTTCGTCGATCGCGCTCAGAAAATATGGGATGCGATGGAGCAATTAAAAAGCGAGATGGCCGATATCAGCCAGACGAAAAAAGGAAAGGTCGTCATCGGGACAATGCCGATTACGGGCTCTCACCTGCTCCCTCACGTGCTTCCTTCGTTCCATTCCATCTACCCGGATATCGATCTCGTGCTCGTGGAGGATACGTCTACGTCCAATCTCGAGCGGATGACGGCGCAAGGAAAAAACGATCTTTGCCTGCTCTCGCTGCCGCTGACCGATCCGGCCCTGACCTGGGAGCCGCTCGTCGATGAGGAGATTCTGCTCGCCGTCCCAAGCCAGCATCCACTCCTGCCGCAGAACGGAGCTCCTGTCGAGGAGGTTCCGCTCGCTTCCTTGCAGGATGAGCCGTTCATCCTGCTGAAGCGAGGACAGGGCTTCCGGCAGCTGACGATGGATCTGTGCGAACAGGCCGGCTTCCGGCCCAATGTCGTATTCGAGAGCAGCAATATCGAGACCGTGCAATCGCTCGTCGCCGCAGGAATGGGGGTCGCGCTCGTCCCCGCGTTCATCGCGCGGGCGCCGCGCATCGAATTCGTCCCCGCCTACTTGCCGCTGGCCGGACGCCCCGCCCGTACCCTCGTCATCGCCTACCGCGAAGGCCGTTATATGTCTCATGCGGCATCGGCGTTCATGCAGACCTTGAAGAGCATGGTTGCAGAGCGGTTCGGCGGCCGGGCCGGAACCCCTTAAATGAAGAACAGCCCCGAGACCGCTTATGACGGTTCGGGGCTGTATGTCTGTCTATGGAAGCGCGACCGGCAGCTTGCCTGCGGGCGGTTCGGCAGAGAAGAGCGCCTTGACGCCGGCGCGGAGGTTACTGGACGTCGTCCCGTAGACGGCAATGCCGAGCGGGATATCGGGCAGTTCGGCGATATCGTACGGTGTTCCGACGGATAGCACCGCAGCCGCAACGTCCTGCTCCGCTGCGGCCTGGAACCAGCTTATCACCGTCTCCGCGCTGCTGCGATCATGATGCAGGTCTTGCGTCACCCAGACCGCGATGGCCCCGGACGGCCATTGCCGGGGGGATGGGACCTCCGCTGGAGTCCGCGCTTCGACCTGAATGCTCCCCCCGGCCGCAGCGGAAGCGGCCCCTTCGATCTCGCGCTGTACGCGCTCCAGTACCGTCCGCTGATCCCCGATGAGGATGACGCGGCGGCCATCCCCGCGAAGCAGCGGCAACTTCGTCTTCACTCCGGT
This sequence comes from Paenibacillus dendritiformis, assembly GCF_945605565.1. NCBI lineage: Bacteria > Bacillati > Bacillota > Bacilli > Caryophanales > Paenibacillaceae > Paenibacillus > Paenibacillus dendritiformis. The sequence goes on from NZ_OX216966.1 coordinate 4,625,628, forward strand.
TCCCCATACGGTGGCCGCTTCGGCCGCGATGCGGTCGGCCGTCTGCTCCGCCGAGCCTGACTGAAAATATGCCTCGGCTCCCTGGATTGCATCTTCCAGCGGCACGGGCGGGGAGGCCGTGTCCGGCAGCAGGCCGTACTTCCGCTTCATCCGCAGTATTCTGCGGACGCTGTCGTCAATCCGGGCGGCCTCAATCTCGCCGGCATCCACCGCCCGGTGTATCGCGCTCACCGCCGCGGCCGGCTCCGGCGGCATCAGAAGCATGTCCGCCCCTGCCTTCACCGCCATGACCGCCGCTTCCTCGCTCCCGAAGTGATCGGCGATGGCCTTCATATTGAGCGCATCCGTCACGATGACCCCCTGGAAGCCAAGCTGTTCGCGCAGCACGCCGGTCAGCAGATGCGGCGACAACGTCGCCGGAAGCGTAATCGGCTTCCCGTCCAGCTTCGAGACGGCCGTCGCCGGTTCCAGCTGCGGCACTTGAATATGCGCGCTCATGATCGCATCGACGCCTTCCGCGATGGCGGCCCTGAACGGCACCCATTCGATGGATTCGAAGCGAGAGAGCTCGTAATCGAGCTTCGGAAGCCCAATATGCGAATCGGTCGCCGTGTCGCCATGCCCGGGGAAATGCTTGGCCACCGCAGGCAGCCCGGCGGCATGCATGCCGACGATGAACGACTTGACGAAGTCTGCCACCTGCTCCGGATCCGATCCGTACGAGCGGAGGCCGATAACCGGATTGTCCGGATTGCTGTTGATGTCGGCGACCGGCGCGAAGTCCAGATTGATCTCCAGCTTGGCGAGCATCTGGCCGAGCACTTCCCCCGTCTCGGCGGCCGCTCCCGGGCGCCCCGTCGCGCCGATCGCCATATTGCCGTTCATCGCCGAGGCGAAGGGCAGCCGTGTGACGATGCCGCCCTCCTGATCGGTGCTCATCCATAACGGAATGGCAGCCGTCTGCTGCAAGCGGCGATTCAGCGTCAAAACCGAGCGGATATCCGGAATATCGCCTCGGAACAGGACGACCCCGCCGGGGCGGAGCTTCTGCATCGCTTCCTCCAGCTGGACGCCACCGGCTTCCTGGGCGACTGCCTCCAAATCGACCATCAGCATTTGACTGATCCGCTCATCGAGCGACATGCCAGACAGCGTCTGTTCAATGAACGCCTTCTCCTTCTCCTTCTCCTTCTCCTGTTTGGCGATCGCTCCATCGTTCCCTGCCGGTGTCCCGCCCGGTGACGCAAGGCCGCTACCGGCGCCTGTTCCGGGACCTTCCGCCGGTCCTGCCTGAGGCTGGAGGGCGATCCAGGCGCCGAGGCCAACGGCCGCGACAAGCAGCACCAAGGCCAGGATGATGAACTTCCGCCGGGCTCCGCCTCGCCGTGTCCGGCCGTGCCGGTTCGAACGCGGAGGCGTGCTCATGCCCGCTCCTGGGCGGATACGGGCTTCCCGATCCCGCGGTACAACGCTTCCCGCCGATCCGCAAATACAGGAATCCGGCTGCGAACCTCCTGGACGGATGATAGCGGGATATCCGCGTAAATATCCGTTTCTTCTTCTTCCGCCCCCGCGATGGTCTCTCCCCAAGGATCAAGCACGACCGAATGGCCGAAGAAGGCGGACGCGGTTCCGTCCGCTCCTACGCTTGTGCCAACCCGATTGCAGGCAGCGATGAACATCTGATTCTCGATGGCCCGGGCCGTCAGCAGCGTGCGCCAGTGGTGAAGGCGCGGATGCGGCCACTGGGCCGGCACGAACAGCACCTCGGCCCCGTCAAGGGCCAGCGTGCGCGCCAGCTCCGGGAAGCGCAAATCATAGCATATGATGGCCCCGCACGCCACGCCATCCAGTTCAAAGCGTCCCAGCAAGTCTCCCGCAGTCAAATACGAATGCTCATCCATCAACCGGAACAGATGAGTCTTATCATATTGAGCCGCAATCCGTCCCTGGCGATCCGTCACATACAAGCGGTTATAGAAGCGGCTTCCTTCACGCACCGATACCGATCCGCCGATAATATTCACTCCATATCGGGCGGAAAGCGCCGACAGCAGCTCCCGCGCCGCTTCCCCTCCGGGATCTGCCAATTGATCGAGCTTTTCCAGCGCATAGCCCGTATTCCACATCTCCGGTAGCACAATGACGTCAGGCCGGGCACCCGGACTGTCCATCACTTGCTCAATGCGGCGCTTTACGCGGTCCGCGTTGCGATCCGGCTCTCCGATGCTGACATCCATTTGAATCAGGCATATTCTCCATGCTTCCGGCTTCATTCGATTGACACGCTCCTTCGTTCTGTCCAGTTTTTCCACACTTTCCTTCATGATACCTTTTCATGGAATGGAGTCAAGCCGGACACACTATAGAAGGTCTATTACCGCACCGAAAAGAAAGGAGTTTTCCTTATGATAAGACAAGCAATTCGAGCTGCGGCTGCCGCGCTGCTGATCGGGGCCTTCGCTTGGGCCGGCGTCTCCGGCGCATTCCCTGCGGAATTCGAGACCGGGAATACCGCCCCGTCGTCGAAGGTTCCTCCCGTTCAGCTGTTCGACATGCAGCAGGAACGCATTATTAAGACGATTCCGAACCAGGAAGAACATCAGGCTGCCGCCCGGGAATGGCTTCAATCCGTTACCGGTCTCGCTCCCCAGTTGACGATCGACAGCCGCTGCGGCTATATCGTCCGCATCCCGCTCGAGGCGCCCGTAGAGATCAAGCTCCCTTCGGCTGAATTGAAGACGAAGGATGTGTTCTTAATCTACTGTCCGGACAGGGATCCGTTGCTCCTGGTCTTCTCCGAGCAGCGCAAGCCGTTCCTGCTGCGCATCTCGTCGAACGTGAAGCCGTTCATGCAGAAGCTGCTGGCACCGGCCTCCCCTCGGCAAGTGACGCCTTCCAGCAACTGACTATCGGGACGGCTGCTTCCTTCTCATCGTATGAAAAAGAGGTATACACTTCCGGCAAAACATGCTAAATTATCGTTAATCTTCGCGCTTGGCGATATTTGTGTCTGGAGTGAATTACGATGAAGCCTACTATACCTACAATCGTGCCGGCCGATCGGATGAACGGTCTGCCGAAGCAGTTCTTCGCCGCTCTGGTAGCGCGGGCCCAGGCGAGAGTCGCGGCCGGTCACGACGTGATTAATCTCGGGCAGGGCAATCCCGATCTGCCGACGGCTCCGCATATCGTCGCCGCCCTGCAGGAAGCGGCTGCGAATCCGTTATACCACCGCTATCCCCCGTTCCAGGGCTACCGCTTCCTCAAGGAGGCCGTCGCTGAGCGGTACATGGCCGATTACGGCGTCGAGCTGGATCCGGATACCGAAGTCGCCGTTCTCTTCGGCGGCAAGACCGGGCTCGTGGAGATAAGCCAAGTCTTGCTGAACCCGGGCGACGTATGTCTCGTTCCGGATCCCGGCTATCCTGATTACTGGTCCGGCGTCGCATTGGCCGGCGCCGAGATGGTCATGATGCCGCTGCATGAGGCGAACGGCTATTTGCCGGATTATGAGCGGATTGACGCCGCATGTCTGGCACGGGCGAAGCTGATGTTCCTCAATTATCCGAACAATCCGACATCGGCCGTCGCGGATCGCCCGTTCTACGAGGAGACGATTCGCTTCGCTGAACGGAACGGCATTGTCGTGGCGAGCGATTTCGCTTACGGCGCCATCGGCTTCGACGGCCACCGTCCGATCAGCTTCCTGGAGCTTCCGGGAGCGAAGGAAGTTGGCGTCGAGTTCTATACGATGTCCAAAACCTACAATATGGCCGGCTGGCGCGTCGCCTTCGCCGTGGGCAACGCCGAGATCATCCGGCTCATCAATCTGATGCAGGACCATATGTACGTCAGCCTGTTCGGCGCGGTGCAGGCCGCGGCGGCGGCCGCGCTCACCGGACCGCAGGAATGCGTCCGGGAGCTGTGCGCGGTCTATGAGTCACGGCGCAATGCACTCTATGCGGAGCTCCACCGCATCGGCTGGAACGCACAGCCGCCGGCCGGCTCCTTCTTCGGCTGGCTTCCGGTTCCTGCCGGATTTACGTCCGCGTCCTTCGCCGATCTGCTGCTGGAGCAGGCGAATGTGGTGACGGCGCCGGGCATCGGATTCGGCGAACACGGCCAAGGCTATGTCCGGCTCGGCCTGCTCGCGCCGGAGGAGCGGCTGATCGAGGCGGCGGAACGCATCGGAGCGCTCGGTCTGTTCGGCGGCTGACATGGCATCCGATCTGCCGTGAATGGACAAAACTCCGTCCAGCAGTGACAATCCATCTCTAGCCGCCGCTTTACACGTCTCCGAATCGCATGGTATTCTAATGGTAACCGCGCCGCCGCATGGAACGGCAGGCGCCGGATACATGGAACGCGATGACAGGACCAGTACGCAACCAAGTCATGCCCAGAGAGCGGATGCCCCGGCTGCAAGCACCGCCGTTGAACGTTGCGGAACCTATCCTTGAGCGGTCAGCGTAAGCGATGAGTCGCGAAGCTGAACGGCAGCCCCGTTATCGGCAGGAAGCAGGAAGCGGAGAAATCCCGCGGAAGGCCGTTGATCATCGGCAGCAACATGCTGCAATGGCCGGCAGACGCAGGAGTTATGTCCGTCTTCAACAAAGGTGGTACCGCGGAAGAACAACTTTCGTCCTTTATAGGACGAAAGTTTTTTTATATTCCGCAACAAGTATAGAAGCACGCAGTATAACGGCAGGAAGTGATTGAATTGCAACGCATCGTAATGAAAATCGGAAGCAGTTCCCTTACGTCGGACAATGGCGGCCTCGATCGCGATCGGGTCTCCTTTTATGTCCGGGAAATGATCTCCTTGCGCCAACGCGGCGCCCAGGTGGTGCTGGTCACCTCCGGAGCGGTTGCGGCCGGCTTCCGGCATATCGGCTACCGGGAACGGCCCAAGCAGCTGCACGAGAAGCAGGCGGCCGCCGCGGTCGGGCAGGCTCTGCTAATGCAGGCGTACCAGGAGGAGCTACAGCTGCACGGAGTGCCCGCGGCTCAAATTTTGCTCACCCGTTCCGACTTCGCGAACCGCCGCCGGGGCCATAACGCGTATATGACGCTGCAGGAGCTGCTCGCCCGGGATGTCGTCCCGATTATTAATGAGAATGATACCGTCTCGGTCGAGGAACTGAAATTCGGCGATAACGACACGCTCTCGGCGCTCGTCGCCAATCTGGTTCATGCGAACCGGCTTATTATCGTCACCGATACGGACGGCTTGTATACGGCCGATCCGCGGACGAATCCCGAGGCGATCCGCTTCGAGCGCGTCGAGCAGATCGACGAGGATCTGTATGCATATGCCGGAGGGGCAGGCTCCTCCGTAGGTACGGGCGGCATGAGGTCGAAGCTGGACGCGGCGCGCATCGCCATGCGCGGGGGCGTCCCCGCCTTCGTCGGCAAGGTTAATGAACCGGGCGATCTCCTGCACGCGGTGGACGGCGATGGAAAAGGCACCTATTTCGACACCCACTTTCATGCGCTGCCGATGAAGAAGCAGTGGCTCGGCTTCCATTCGACGGCTCATGGGCGCATCGGCGTCGATGCCGGGGCGGAGCAGGCCCTGCTGGAGAAAGGCTCCAGCCTGCTGCCCGCCGGCGTCCGTTCGATCGAGGGAGAATTCCATTCCGGCGACGTGGTCGAAGTCATCGGACCCGATGAGCGGCTTATCGGCAGAGGCATCGTTAATTATGATTCGGATCAGCTGCGCACAGCGGCCGGCTGGTCGAGCGATGAAGTGATGAAGCGGATGGAGGTGCACCGGATTGAAGTCATTCACCGGGACGAATGGGTAACCCTGCGTTCCTGATGTTTCGGCAAAAAATAGATTTTACAAGGAGGAACTACGATGAGTGAAGTGCGTAACAAATCCGGTCTGGCGAAGCAAGCGGCCCAGATCATGAACCGGTTGACCACGGAGGAGAAAAATGCCGCCCTCCTGCAAATGGCGGATAAGCTGCTGGAGCAAGAACGCTCCATTATCGAAGCGAATGCGCAGGACTTGGAGAACGGCCGGCAGCAAGGCACCTCCCCTTCCCTGCTCGATCGGCTGGCCCTGAACAGCGCCCGCATCGAAGCGATGGCGGAAGGTCTGCGCCAGATTGCCGAACTGCCCGATCCGGTGGGCGACGTGCTCGAGACATTCACCCGTCCAAATCGCCTGCGGGTCGAGAAGATCCGGGTCCCGCTCGGCGTTATCGGCATGATCTATGAAGCCCGGCCCAATGTCACCGTCGACGCGGCCGGACTCTGCCTGAAGACCGGGAATGCGGTCGTCCTGCGGGGCGGCTCGGCCGCGATGGAATCGAACAAGCGCATCATTGCCGTGCTGCACGAGGCGCTGGCCGGGACGGCGCTTCCGGCGGACGCGCTGCAATTGATCGAAAATCCGGACCGCTCCTCGGTCGATGAAATGCTGAAGCTGAACGGATTGCTCGACGTCGTCATCCCGCGCGGGGGCGCTTCGCTGATTCAGAATGTCGTGCAAAATGCCACCGTTCCGGTGATTGAGACGGGTGCCGGCATTTGCCATACGTACATCGATGAATCGGCCCGTCCGGCGATGGCGGAAGCGATTGCCGTCAATGCCAAGGCTCAGCGCCCATCGGTCTGCAACGCCATGGAGACGCTGCTCGTGCATAAGGCATATGCGGCGCAGCATCTGCATGCGCTGCTTGAGCAGTTGCGCGTCCGGGATGTCGAGCTTCGCGGCTGCGAGCAGACGCGGGCGCTTGATCCGTCGGTGGCGCCAGCCGCCGAAGCGGATTATGCGACCGAGTACAACGATTACATCCTCAACGTGCGCATCGTTGATTCGCTCGATGCCGCGCTGGAGCATATTGCGCGTTACGGCACGATGCATTCGGAGTGCATCGTCACCGAGAATGCTCAGCATGCCGAGCGCTTCCTGCAGGAGGTTGACGCCGCGGCCGTCTATCACAACGCATCGACCCGCTTCACGGACGGATTCGAATTCGGCTTCGGCGCCGAGATCGGCATCAGCACCCAGAAGCTGCATGCGCGCGGCCCGATGGGACTGCCGGCTCTCACCTCAAGCAAGTACCGAATCTACGGAACAGGACAAATTCGTTCTTAAAAAAGAGAAGCTTAGCGAATCGATATGGATAGGAAGAGAGAGGAATGATACTGATGGACAATCGACATGCACATATAACCGACTCGTTCCGCTCGCTTCGCATCGGCATCTACGGAGCCGGTTCCATGGCGGAAGCGATTATTCGCGGCCTGACGGAGAAGCGGCTGATCGCGCCGGACCGGATCGCGGTCGTGAACCGGAGCAATACCGAACGGCTGGAGGAACTGCAGCGGCGCTACGGCGTCGCCGCCGACAATTCTCCGCAAGGCAAAGTGCAGCTGCTGCAGGCCGCCGATATCGTCCTCATCGCCGTCAAGCCGAAAGATGCGGCAGGCGCGCTCGCCGAGCTGAAGACCTGCCTGCGGCCGGGTGCACTCCTGCTCTCGGTCGTCGCGGGGCTCTCGATCGCCACGATGCAGCGCATTGCAGGCCCGGTTCCCGTCGTGCGCACGATGCCGAATACATCCAGTTCAATCGGCCTCGGCGCCACCGGCGTCTGCTGGTCGGACGAGACAACCGTGGACCAGCAGGAAGCCGCACTGCATCTGCTGCAGGCCGTAGGCTACGCAACCGTGGTCGCCGAGCATGATCTAAATATGATTACCGGACTATCCGGAAGCGGTCCGGCATATGTATACTATTTGATGGAAGCGATGATCGCGGCGGGCATCGACGGCGGGCTCTCCGCGGAGCAGGCCCGCGAGTTGACCGTGCAGACCGTCCGGGGCGCGGCCGAGATGGTCCGTCTGACCGGAGAAGAGCCGGGCGAGCTTCGGCGCAAGGTGACCTCTCCCGGAGGGACGACTGCTGCCGCGATCGAGACGCTGGAGCAGTACCAATTCCAGCAGGCGCTTCGTTCCGCCATACACCGCGCGGAAGCCCGCGCGCAAGAGATGGGTGAACAAATTGGGAGGGTGACATTTTGAAAGCACATTGCACCGCCACGTATCGCATTTATGACGATCGCGCCGACTTCGCCAGCAAAGCGGAAGGCATCGCTGTCGGCATGACGGTCGGCAGCTGGACCGAGCTGCCGGAAGCGCAAAAAGCGGATATGGCCAAGCATCTGGGACAAGTCCTCTCTGTCGTGCCTGTCGAATCCGACATCCCGGGCGAGCGGTATGCGGATATTACGATCGCCTATCCCGACGTCAATTACAGCCGGGATCTGCCGGCGCTGCTCGTGACGATGTTCGGGAAGCTGTCCATGGATGGACGCATCAGGCTGATGGACATCGAATGGTCCGATGCGTTCAAGCAAGCGTTCCCCGGACCGAAGTTCGGCCTGGACGGGGTGCGGAAGCTGGTCGATGTGCATGACCGGCCGCTGCTGATGAGCATTTTCAAATCCGTCATCGGCTACGATCTGCCGGCTCTTGCCGAACAATTCCGGCAGCAGGCCCTGGGCGGAGTCCATATCATTAAAGACGACGAAATTCTGTTCGAAAATCCGCTCACCCCGATCGAGCGCCGGGTGAAGGCCTGCATCGAGACGGCCGATGCCGTCAGCGAGCAGACCGGCCGGAAGCTGCTGTATGCGGTCAACCTGACAGGCCCGACGTTCAAGCTGCGCGATCAGGCGCTGCGCGCGATCGAAGCCGGTGCCAATGCCTTCCTGTTCAATGTGCTGGCCTATGGCTTCGATGTGCTGCACGCGCTCAGCTCGGATCCGGATATATCGGTGCCAATCGCGGCGCATCCGGCGATGGCCGGCAGCATGTATCCGTCGCCCCATCACGGCATCGCGGCCCAGCTGCTGCTCGGCAAGCTGATGCGACTCGCCGGAGCGGATCTGGTGCTGTTCCCGTCACCATACGGCTCCGTAACGATGCCGGCCGAGGATACCTTCGCCATCCGCGATGCGCTTACCAGGCAGGATATGGCGCTGCAGCGCAGCTTCCCGGTGCCGTCCGCCGGCATCCATCCGGGCATCGTGCCGCTTATCATTCGCGATTTCGGCACCGATGTCATTGTCAATGCGGGAGGCGGCATCCATGGGCATCCGCTCGGTACCGCTGCCGGAGGGCGCGCATTCGTGCAAGCAATCGACGCGGTCATGCAGGGCAAGACCCTGGAGAGCTGCGCGGCCGATCAGGAAGAGCTCCGGGCCGCGATTCAAGCATGGGGGGTGAAGCAGTGAGCCGAAGCCAACGACGGGTCATCTTCTGCGATTTCGATGGTACGATTACCGTGAATGACAATATAATCGCCATTATCCGCCACTTCAACCCGCCGGGCTGGGAACCGATTGTCCAGGACGTCCTGGAGGAACGCATTTCCATCTCCGAAGGCGTCGGGCAAATGTTCGCGCTGCTGCCATCGTCGATGCGGGATGAAGTCATCCGGTTCGCGCTCGGACAAGCGGTGATCCGGCCGGGATTCGAGGAATTCGTCCGCTTCTGCCGCGACAGCGATATCGAACTGTACGTCACTAGCGGCGGCATCGATTTCTTCGTCTATCCGCTGCTTGAGCCGTTCGGCATTCCTTCGGATCATATCTATTGCAACGGCAGCGACTTCAGCGGTGAGTCGATTCGGATTACCTGGCCGCATCCTTGCCAGGATCCGTGCCGGAACAAATGCGGCATGTGCAAGGCAACCATTGTGCGCCGTTTTCCGCCGGAACAATACGAGCGGATCGTGATCGGGGACAGCGTGACGGATTTCGCGGCGGCGAAGCTGGTCGAGTTCGTCTATGCGCGTGCCCAGCTCATAAGCAAATGCGAAGAGCTGCACCTTCCTTATGCGCCGTTCGAGTCATTTTACGATATTATCGAGCATTTGGGAGGGCGGCTTCAATGACTGATATTAAGTCGACTTTGGAGGAAAGACAGCGCACGCTGGCCGAGCTGCGCAGCATCAAAGAGCAATTCGCTGCCCGCCATTGGTTCCCCGGGACGAGCGGCAATCTGTCCGTTCGCGCAGGAGACATCAAGGAGGGGCGGTTTCAATTCGCGATCACGGCGAGCGGCAAGGACAAGTCCGTACATACGCCAGAGGACTTCCTTTTCGTGGATGAAGCCGGACAGCCTTGTGAGGCGACCCGGCTGCGGCCAAGCGCGGAGACGCTCATCCATTGCGAGATTTACCGCTTAACCGGAGCTGGAGCCATTTTTCACATTCATACCGTATTCAACAATATCGTGTCCGAGCTCTATGGGGATGAAGGCTATATTCCCGTCCAAGGCGTGGAGCTTATCAAAGCATTCAACATCTGGGAGGAAAATGCGCGGATCGACATCCCCGTCGTTCCGAACTACGCTCATATTCCGAGCATCGTTCCCTGCATTACGGACAAGCTCAATCCGGCCATTCCGGGCATCGTGCTGCGCAACCACGGCATTTACGCCTGGGGTGCCAACTGCTTCGAGGCGAAGCGCCATCTCGAGGCGTTCGAATTTCTGTTCGAGCATGTCTATCGGATGAAGGCGCTGGGACGATAGCACTTCACCTGCGATCGCTTTGGAAGAACGTTCTTCCAAGCGATCGTTTTTTTATCCGGATGCCGATGCGGAGGTACTCCTCAAGAGATGGCCGGGTCCCGGCCCTTTGCTCCATTCTCCCCTTCCGTCAGGTGCCAATCGGAGACTTTCTTTTCATCCATCCCCTTCTCATGAAAAGCTCCCTTGCCCCATACCCGAAACGCGGTCCACCTGTCAAAATGATAGCGTTATTCGTGTTATATGACGATCTCTTGTTTGGTACGGCTGTTTTTTGAAACCGGCCGAAGCTTCACCTCCGGCATCCCTGCTTGCTTGCGGCTTGCGATCAAGATCCCATTGTCTGCCGGACTCTGAGCCTCGGGGAGAGTATGCATAAGCGCTCTACAACAGATAGACACGGATAGGAGCACTTAGAAAAGCATGAACCGTGAAGCGCATACACGAACCTGGCAGTTCGATGCAAATATTCACCAAGCCCTTTTACTTGCCCTGCCCCCTTTACTTTTCTCATCCAACTCTGTATCATAAAGCGGCTGCCGGTGTCCATTGGCCGACGGTGCGCCGACATTTGGGCGATAAGCGGAATATGGTGGAGCTGCTGACGGAGGATGCGGGAACGAGAGATGCGGAGCGGACGAAGCCGGAGACGCGACAACGCATCCTGGATAGCGCCCGTCACATATTTGCCGAGCACGGATATGCCGCAGCGAACCTCGACAGCATCGCAGCGGAAGCAGGCTTGACGAAGGGAGCTGTCTATTGGCATTTCAGCAGCAAGCAGGATCTGTTCTTCGACCTGCTCCAATCCGAGCTGGAACGGATGCAAGCGCTTCTTCCGCGCGAAGCCCGGCAATTGACGGACATGACCAGCGATCCGGCGGATGCGGCTGCCCGGATGCTGCGGTCCCGCTTTCCCGCCCAAGGAAGCGATACCGGTTCGGCGTACCTGTTCTTTGAATTCCTGACCGTGTCTCGAGATCCGGAGGTGAAGAAGCAGCTGCAAACTGCATATGCGCGAATCTGGGAGCTCGCGGAAGCCCAGATCACCCAGCTTCAGGAATCTGGAATCATCGGGTCTGATGTCCAACCGGAGAAGCTAGCGATTATGATCCAGTCGCTAATCCATGGGATGATGGTCTCCTGGATCATCGATCCGAAGCGAATTGATTTTGACCGGATCGTGCCCGGCATTGCTCGCATATTATGGTATGGCATCGGCAGATCAGACCCGGGACAAGGAGGAGCACAGGCATGACGATGGCGGTGTATCGTTCGGCTCCGATCTATAACGTCTTGAATGTAAATGGCATGAAGACGCACTACCGGAGAGAAGGCAGCGGCCGCCCCGTCATCCTGCTTCACGGCGGCATATTGTCGCTCCATGACTATGATGCCTCAGTTCCGCTGCTGAGCGAACGGTATGACGTGATCGGGCTGGATCGCCCGGGCTACGGTTATAGCGAACGGGATGCCGGGCAGGTGATGACGCCGGAGCGGCAGTCGGAATGGCTTCATCAGGTGCTCACGGCCCTGCGGGTCGAGAAGCCAATCATTGTGGGCCATTCCTGGAGCGGTCTGATGGCGCTCGCCTATGCCCTGAACCATCCCGGCGAAGCGGCCGGCCTCGTGCTTCTCGCCCCGGCGGCCTATGGCGGGAGGGCCTATCCGGCTGGCAGGCTAGACGCGCTCCTGTACCGGGGAATCCGCTCCTCCGTCTTAGGCCCTCACCTCATGCGCGAGCTGCTGATGCCCCTCGCCCGGCCGCTCGCGGCTATGTCGGTGAAGGGAGCCTTCGCGCCTGCGCCTGTTCCCGCGGCCTATATGGAACGAGCGTACGAGCTGTGGTGCCGTCCGTCACAGATTCGCGCCAATCGCGAGGATGTCTACTATTTCTCGCAGGCTGCCGAACAGCTTAGCCCCCGGTATCCGGCCCTGTCCGTTCCGACCGTCATCGCTGTCGGAGACAAGGAGCCGTACCGGCCGGAGCTGAAGTCGCTGCGCTTGCACCGCGACATCCCACACTCGACGCTCCTGACTGTGCGGGATGCGTATCATATGCTGCCGGTGACCCATCCCGAAGCGGTCGCGGAAGCGCTCGCACTGCTGGAGGAGCGGACAGACATTCGCCATCACTAGTCCGAAGCTGCCGCTCCGCCAACAAGAATACCCCCGGCCACGATGAGTCTCTCTCATTCGCGCCGGGGGGTTCCGGTGGAGCTATTCGGTTCATGCTCAATTGTCGGAAGGAATGCGCAGCTTGCCGCTGGAACGGAACCGCTGCGTATACGCCTTGGCGTCCTCAATCGTGCGGACGCGGTTGCGGCTCCATTCGAGCAATATCCGATCGATGTAGCGGAAATACACTTTGCCGGCGAATACCGCTTCCTTCAGCGCCAGCAAAATCAGCTCTTCCGGATACCGGTCTTCGTCGATCCAGCCGGCGATCGTCTCGCACTCCATCGGGGAGAGGGGCCGTCCGAATTCCTTCTCGAATATATTGAACAGATTCGGCGGCTCCGCGTCGGACAGCGGGGCCGCCGCCCGGAGCCGCTGCCGTTCCGCCCGGATTTCCTCGGCGGCGGCCAAGGCGAGCTTTTCCCACAATCCGGTCAAATTGTACTGCTCGTACTGGACATCCGTCGTCGGATCGATATTGTCGTCTATGCTCAAAAAACCTTCTTTCATCAGCTTCTGCAGCGATTTGATAACCGCATCAGGAGCTGCTCCCATTCGTTCCTGCAGTTCGTCGATTGTCGGGAACTCCTTCATCTCCTGTTGCTTGAAGCCGATGAGGTGAATGAGCAGCATCACATCCGAATCGCTCAACTTCCATTGCTTATAGTAACGCAGCAAATGATACGGCACGCTAATGCTGCCCGATTGCAGGCCAAGCGCCAACCCTTTGGCGAAGGTCCGGAATCCGTCTACACTCACCAAGGTACCTCCTCTTCCCAACATACTCTCCTTATTGTCGCACAAACGAACGTGTTTGGTAAGGCTTACATTGATAATGTTTCCAAAAAATTCATGAACTTGTGTAAGAGTAATCCCGTATCACCGAAGCGATACGGGATAATGTGCTAGCTATCAGGCCGTGCCTCGCGGCGCCGCGAGGCGCTGCGCATATTACAGGCCATTATGGATACAGACGGTACAACAGCCGCGGGAACGGAATCGTCTCCCGAACGTGCTCAAGCCCGCAAATCCACGCCACCGTTCGCTCCAGTCCAAGACCGAAGCCGGAATGAGGCACGGAACCGTATTTTCTCAAGTCAAGATACCACTGGTACGCTTCGTCGGAGAGCTCATGCTCGCGGAAGCGCTCCTCCATCAGCTCCGGATCGTCGATCCGCTGCGAACCGCCGATAATCTCGCCATAGCCTTCCGGCGCGATCATGTCGGCGCAGAGCACGACTTCCGGACGGTTCGGATCCGGCTTCATGTAGAACGCCTTGATCGATGTCGGGTAATGAGTAATGAATACCGGCGTCTCGTATTTCTCGGCAATCGCCGTTTCATGCGGCGCCCCGAAGTCTTCACCCCACGGAATGTCGTGGCCTTGCTCCTGCAAAAACTGAATCGCTTCGTCATACGTGATGCGCGGGAACGGAGCAGTCACCTTCTCCAGCTTCGAGACATCCCGTCCCAGCGTATCGAGCTCGGCGCGGCAGTTCTTCAGCACGGACTGCACGATATGGGCTACGAATTGCTCCTGCACCCGCAGGTTCTCTTCATGATCGACGAAGGCCATCTCCGGCTCGATCATCCAGAACTCGATCAGGTGGCGCCGAGTCTTCGATTTCTCCGCACGGAACGTCGGGCCGAACGAGTACACCTTGTTCAGCGCCATCGCCGCAGCTTCCATATAGAGCTGCCCGCTCTGCGTCAGGAACGCGTCTTCTTCAAAATATTTCGTATGGAACAACTCCGTCGTGCCTTCACAAGAGGAAGGCGTCAAGATCGGAGGATCGACCAGCGTAAAGCCATGCTCGTCGAAAAATTGCTGCACCGCGCGAATAATCTCGGCGCGAATCGTCAGGATAGCGCGCTGTCTTGGCGCCCGCAGCCACAAATGGCGGTGATCCATCAGGAAGTCGACCCCATGCTCCTTCGGCGTAATCGGATAGTCCTCCGTTAACTGGATGATCTCGACTCCGGTTACCGTCATTTCATAGCCGGATTTGGAGCGCGGCTCTTCCCGAACGATCCCGGTAAAATATAAAGAGCTCTCCTGCGTCAAGCTCTTGGCCGCTTCCCATACCTCTTCCGGCACTTCGCTCTTCACGACGACACCTTGGATGAACCCGGTGCCGTCCCGCAGCTGCAGAAATTGAATCTTGCCGCTGGAGCGTTTGTTATGCAGCCAGCCGCCGATGCGGACTTCTTCGCCCACATGGCGGTTGACATCACGGATGACACATGTGGTCGTCATCATTCGTCTCTCCCTTACGATTGTTTGGATTGTTGAACCAATCGATACGTATCGCGGGCAATCATCAGCTCTTCATTGGTCGGAATGACGAATACGTCCACCTTCGAATTCGGCGTCGAGATGCGGCGCGGTTCCTTCGAACGCACCTTGTTCAGTTCCCGGTCAATTTCTACGCCGAGGAACGTCAGCTTCTCGCATACATGCTGGCGAATGACGACCGAGTTCTCGCCTACGCCGGCGGTAAATACGATCGCATCGACACCGTCCATCGCAGCCGCATAGGACCCGATATACTTGCGCATACGGTAAGTATACATCTCGAACGCCAGCGTCGAATTCGGTTCGCCTGCTTCCATTCCGTCCGTAATCTCGCGCATATCGCTGGATACGCCGGAGATCGCGAGCAGCCCGCTATGCTTGTTCAGCATCGAATTGACTTCATTGACCGTCAGATCTTCCTTCATCATCGTGAACGGAACGACCGCAGGGTCCAGGTCGCCGCTGCGCGTACCCATCATCAGGCCTTCAAGCGGCGTCATCCCCATCGACGTGTCGACCGAGATGCCTCCGTCGACCGCCGTCAGGCTGGCCCCGTTCCCGATATGGCACGTAATGATTTTCAGCTCTTCGATCGGGCGATCCATCAGTTCGGCCGCGCGCTTGCTGACATAATCATGCGATGTGCCGTGGAAGCCGTAGCGGCGGATTTTATGCTTTTTGTACAGCACTTTTGGAATGGCGTACATATACGCTTTCTCTGGCATCGTCTGGTGGAAAGCCGTATCGAACACAACGGATTGCGGCACGTTCGGCATATTCGCCTCCACTGCCTTGATCCCCATCATATGGGCCGGATTATGCAGCGGCGCCAGATCGAACAAGCGACGAATCTCGGATTTGACCTCCGAATCGACCAGTACCGAATTTTTGAACGATTCGCCGCCATGCACGACGCGATGGCCGACCGCATCGATCTCGCCGGTCGACTTCAGGACGCCGACTTCGGCGTCGGTCAGCTTGTCCAAGACTTTGCGGATGGCCGTCGTATGGTCCAGAATCTCGCTGACTTCCGTGATCTCTTCCGTATGGTGCGGCTCATGCACGAGGATGGAAGAATCCATCCCGATGCGCTCTACCCGGCCTGCCGCCAACACCGACTCGTCCGTCATATCGTACAGTTGGTATTTAAGCGAGGAGCTTCCCGCGTTGATTACGAGTATTTTCATAGTCGATCCCCATCCTTATCATACTTGAAAAATCCGACGCCCGTCTTCACACCAAGGTGGCCGGCTCGCACCATCTTTTTCAACAATACGGACGGACGATATTTGATATCGCCGAACTCGCGGAACATGCGTTCCAAGGCCGCCAATACCGAATCCAGACCGAAGCGGTCCGCCATTTCCAAAGGCCCATACTGGAAATTGTAGCCGATACGCATCGCGTTGTCGATATCTTCTGCCGAAGCGACCCCTTCCTGCAGCACATGAAGAGCCTCGTTGATGAGAATGCAGCTAATGCGCGTCGTCACGAATCCCGGGGATTCATAGACCATAACGCCTTTCTTCTGCACAACCTCTTCGACGAAGCGCTTCGTTTCGTTAAATGTAGCGTCCGAAGTCTTCAGCCCGCGGATAATCTCCACAAGCTCGACCTTCGCGACGGGATAAATAAAGTGCATGCCAATGACCCGATCCGGATATTTCGTCGAGCTGGCCAGTTCGGTTAAAGACAACGTGGATGTATTGCTTGCCAAAATAATATTGCTTGGGCAAACCCGATCCAGTTCCGCAAATACTTGCTTTTTCGCTTCCAAATCCTCCGAGATCGTCTCGATGACCAATTCGCATGCTCCCAGTTCCGCCAAATGCGTCACCTTATGTATGCGGGAGAGGATCAGTTTTTTCTCCGCCTGGGTGATTGCCCATTTCTCCAATTGTTTGTCCAGACTCGCTTCAATCATCGAGTAGGCATGATCCAGCTTCTCTGTCGACTTTTCCACCAACAGCACGTCCAAGCCTTTGACAGCAAGCATTTCCGCAATGCCTTGGCCCATTGTACCGCCGCCGATGACGCCGATTTTCTTGAAAAACATGGTTACTTCCACCTTTCCTCCATCTATGCTCTGTATAGTGTACCCGATAACAGGCATTCGTTATCAGTGCACAGGGATCTTAATCTATCATAACATGAATCCTGAAAATAAAAAGAAAAACCCAGCGTGTTTTCACGCTGGGAATTCCTGACTGTCACATAATAGACACCGAAATTGCTCTCCGCTCAAGTTTTCCTCACGCAGAAGCTGGTGCAAAATGCGCTCGAATGAAGGCTTGCGCTCGCCCAGCAGCGCGTGCGTACGCTCGAAGAGCTGCTCCATGATGACTTGCGTCTGCCGGGTCAAGGCTTCCGGCGGCAGCTGCTTCAAGCGGACGATGCCCAGCTCCGTCAGGCCGGCATTGATCATCGTGTCGACGATGTTCAGCGCCTGATCGAAGTCGCCCTGCGAGCCAGTGCTGCGGTTGCCGTAAAAGATCTCCTCGGCCGCCGCTCCGCCGAGCGCAATCATAATCTGTTCCTCCAGGAACGGCTTCGTGTACAGATAACGCTCTTCCAGCGGCTGATGGCGGACATACCCGAGCGCCTGCCCCCTTGGGCTGAGCGCCACCTGGGATACGCTCCCGGGACGGACCACTTCCGCCATAATCGCATGCCCAAGCTCGTGGATCGCGACACGCCGGCGTTCTTCCTGATTCGTCTCCCGGTCGATCTTCTCGCCCATCATCACTTTATCAATCGCTTGCGACAAATGGTTCGTCGTAATGACATCCGACTCATCCCGCATCGCATAGATCGCGCCTTCGTTCAATACGCTCTCCAGCTGCGCGCCGGAGAAGCTGAACGTCTCGTCGGCGATCCGCTCCAGATCGACGTCATCCGCCAGCGGCTTGTTGTCGGCGTGCAGCTTCAAAATATGAAGCCGCCCTTTTTTATCGGGGAGGTCGACCTGAATATGTCGGTCGAACCGTCCAGGGCGCAGGAGGGCGCTATCCAGCATCTCCTTGCGGTTCGTCGCGGCCATGACGAGAATGCGCGGACTCATGTCGGCATACAGCCCGTCCATCTCCGTCAGCAGCTGGTTCAACGTCTGATCGTATTCCCGCTGCTGTCCGCCTTCCCGCTTGCCGCCGATAACATCGATCTCATCGATGAAGATGACGGCGTTCTGCTTTTTCTCTTTGGCTGCGCGCTGCCGCGCCTGCTTGAACAGCTCGCGTACGCGGCCGGCTCCGACGCCGACGAACATCTCCACGAACTCGCTGCCCGCGACGCCGATGAAGACGGCATCGGCATAATGCGCAGCCGCTTTGGCCATCAGCGTCTTCCCTGTCCCCGGAGGACCGGTAAGCAGGATGCCCTTGAGCGGACGGATCCCGAACTTCTGAATCGCATCCGGACGAACTAGAAAATCGAGCGCTTCAATTAGTTCATTCTTCGCCCGTTCCTGCCCGCCAATCTGCTCGAAGCTTAACGGGGCTACATCCGCCTTGCGCGAATCGCTGCGGGCGCCTCCGTTCGTCACTCCGGCTCCGCCGCGCCGCTTGACGGCATATGAGAGCACAATTAATACAACGGCAGCCAACACGATCGGAATGATATTCACGCCGCGAAAAGCGAGGAAGATGACGATCGAAATCGCCGCTCCGATAGCCGCCTCAGGCCAGCGGATGGACAGTCTGTTCTTCATTCGGCCACACCCCCATTGCGGTTCCGTCCAGCGGCAAGAGCATCGTCTTGCTGCCTTGCTTGTCCTTCAGTTGAATATAGACATACTGGTTATCCATCTCCGTCACGACTTCCAGGCCCGGCTGGTTCGTCTTCAGCTCCTGCAGCTTCTTGGGAATATCGCTGTAGTTCCGATGAACCATCGCCTGAGCTACATCGAACATCGCCTGCGACCACCATTTGTCAATCGATGGCGTACTCTTCTCATTGATATATTCAATCAGCACTTTTTTGCCTTTGGCATACTGTGCAAGATCGGTATTCAGCTTCTGCACCACTTCACGAATATCGGCGCCCGGATCGGCCTGAATTTGAATCTTCAGCGTATCCGAATGCCAGTCTACCTGATACTTCGTAATCTCGGCATGCTGCCGCATGACGCGATCTACAGGCTGTTCCACATACTTCGTCTGATATACGGCCCACCCTCCGAATAAAATACCGCCGGTCAGCAGCATAATAAGCAGGGTCGGCGCAATGCGAATGTTCTTCGTCATGCCACGAAAACCCCTTTCTATTCCTGGATATGGCTGAAATTTCAAGTTGGACATATTACTGGCGTGAGTCGAAATCATCTGCTTTGGCTGACAAACGGTGCTAAATGTGTGCAAGTCATACTTTATATCTATCAATACATGACATACAAGAGTATATCATATTTGATATACGATTACGGAATGTAAAGTGTTCCATGCTTGCCAGCACAGCAAAAAGCACCGCCTCCCTTCAGCGGCGATAACACGCTGAAGCGAAACGGTGCGGTATAGAGGGGCAGGACCAAGTTGCCCTGTGCTATTGGTTGGGCAGACCATAGATCTCGCCCAGCGGAGAACCGTCCGAGAAGGAATAAAACTGATAAAAATACCGGCGCGTCCCTTTCTCGTCCTTGCGTTGGACGAAGGCTTGCCACACATATTGATTGTCCTTGTATCCGGGCAGCAGACGGACGATGCGGGCATCGGAGTACGCCTGATGAATATTGGCCTTCACCGTGTCCTTATCCACGCTGTCGGCTACCGGGATGGAGGTGACCCGATCGGGAAATACCCATACCCAGACGGCTTTCCCTTCCTGGTTGACTCCATTAATGACATAGACAACTTCACCCCATATGCTCTTCTCGATGCCGTTCACTTCAGTCAACGGCACTTCTTGCTGCGCGCGCTGCAGGATGTCTGCTTCCTTCTTCCGCTCGTCGGAATAAATATAGTTGACGTACATGACCGACGCGGTAATGAATAAGATAAGCACGACGAACGCCAGCACGGCGATGAACCACCGGTTGCGGCGGCGGCGACTGCGGCTTCTGGCCATGCGCTCCTCCCGTCAGCGCTCGAGCAGGCGCTCGAAGCACCGCCCGGCTTCAAAGAGAATGCGCTCTTCGTCCAAGGTCAGGCACTGGCCGTCCTTGACCACTTGGCGCCCATCGACCCACACATGGGCGACGTCTTTGGCGGAAGCCGAATAGATCATATGCGAGACGAAGTCGGTATGCGGCACGAAATGCGGCTGGTTCACATTGACCGCCACGATATCCGCCTTCATGCCGGCTTCCAGCAGACCCAGCTTCTCTGCCCGGATCGTCTGCGCTCCGTACAGCGTGCCCATACGCATCGCTTCGGCCGCCGGCACCGCCGTCGGATCGCCGGATACGCCCTTGTGGATAAGCGCCGCCAGGCGCATCTCTTCGAACATATCCAGATTGTTATTGCTTGCCGGTCCATCGGTTCCCAGCGATACGGTTACGCCGGCGCCCAGCAGCTCCGGAACCCGCGCAACGCCGGAAGCCAGCTTCAGATTGCTGCCCGGATTATGGGAGACGGCCACATCATGGCGAGCCAATACTTCGATCTCCTCATCAGTCAAATGTACGCCGTGCGCCACGAAGGAAGGGCGCGAGAAGAAGCCGAGCTTCTCCAGATGAGCGACGGGGCGCAGCCCGTAGTCCGCGACATTCTGGGCGACTTCCGCCGCTGTCTCCGACATATGCGTATGCAGCGGTAGATCGAGATCATGCGCCGCCTGCACGAACTTCTCGATGAAGCCCGGAGGGCATGTATACGGAGCGTGCGGAGCCAGCATCGTCGTAATGCGGCCGTCCGCCTTGCCGTGCCAGTCGCGGGCGAACTGAACGGCTTCCCGCAGCTTCGCTTCCTGCACGTCTTCCGGGCATAAGCCGATGGCGCCGCGCATCAGGCAGGCGCGCATGCCGGACTCCTCGACGACCTTGGCCACCTCATCCATATGGTCATACATATCGACGAACGTCGTCGTCCCGCCTTTCAGCATTTCCAGAACCGAGAGCGCCGTTCCCCAACGGACATCCTCCGCCGTGAATTTCGCTTCCATCGGCCACATTTTCTCTTGCAGCCACGACTGGAGCACCATATCATCGCCATATCCGCGCAGCAGCGACATCGCCGCATGGCCGTGCGTGTTAATGAGCCCCGGCATGAAGAACAGCCCCTTGCCGTCAATCCGCACCGCCTCGGAAGTATCATACTCCTGCGGCAAATGTTCTCCCACATAGACAATCATGTCATTTTCAATGACCATCGTACCTGTAACCGCCGTGCGCTCCGCGCCTGGGCGCAGTGACGCAAAGGTCCCGTTACTAATAATAAGTTTCGTCGTCATTCTACCGGAGCTTCCTTTCTCTCATCGGATAAATAATAGGCCAGACTGAACATGTCTGTCGTAAAATCGGCCGTATGCACCCGCACATGAGCCGGAACGCGAAGGATAACCGGTGCGAAGTTCAAGATCGCCTCCACACCCGCGTCAACGAATTGCTCCGCGACATGCTGCGCCTCCGAGGCGGGCACAGTGATGATGCCGATGCGGATTTTATGTTCGCGCACGGTGTCCGCCAGCTCGCTCATCGGCTGCACGCGCAGATTGTTGATCTCGGTGCCTACCTTCGACTCCAGCTCGTCGAATACGGCCACAATCCGCATATTGTCCTTCATATAAGCCGTATAGTTGCACAATGCATGGCCCAGCTTCCCCGCGCCGACGAGACCGACATTAATTATCTGATCCAGCTTCAGTATATGGCGGATTTGTTGAATCAGGTAAGAGACGTCATACCCAATTCCTTTACGTCCAAAATCGCCGAAATATGCCAAGTCTTTGCGAATCTGGGCGGGATTGAGGTCCAGCTTCTGACCCAAATCCTGTGAAGAAACCGTCAGAACCTCTCGCTGCTTCAGCTCCATCAGATGACGTAAATAAACCGGCAGTCTGCGAACGACAGCTTCTGATATTTTCAACGTTTTCATATCTATTTCGTTGCCCCCTCATCGCTCTTACACGCCTATTTTTCGTGTTCGCTTAACCACGCTTCGATTCTGGGCACCAGCTGCACATTGGCCATGTGCTCCATCTTCGGCCCAGGAAGCGAATATAAGAAATGTTTGCCGTAGCTCGTCTCAATGACCCGCGTATCGTATACGATGACGATGCCTTTGTCCTGAGCGGTCCGCACAAGGCGTCCGAAGCCCTGCTTGAAGCGGATGACCGCCTGCGGAACCGAATATTTGCGGAACGGGTTCTGCTTCTGGCGCTTCAGCCGATCGCATTTGGCTTCGACGAGCGGGTGGTTCGGCGGCTGGAATGGCAGCCGGACAATGGCGAGACAGGTGAGCGCGTCGCCGGGTATGTCGACCCCTTCCCAGAAGCTGCTCGTACCGAGCAGCACGGAGGCCGGCTGCTCCCGGAAGCGGCGCGTCAGCTTGCTGCGGTTCCCGCTGTCGATGCCTTGGCCCAGCACCTGGATGCCGCTTGCGCTCAGCGCTTCCTTCAGCGGCTCGTACACATCCCGGAGCATGCGGTACGAGGTGAACAGGACGAGCATTCTGCCGCGCGTGACGAGCGCCACATCCCCGATCGACTTCGCGAGCGTCTCATTGAAGACCGCGTCGGATGAGCCTTTGACGCTGGGGAAATCACGCGGGATAACGACCAGCGCCTGCTCCCGGTAATTGAACGGGGAAGGCAGAATGACCGTATGCAGCCTGCCGTCGTTGGCGGCCTCCGTCAGCCCGATTTGCTCCTGCACGAACTGGAAGGACTTATCTACGGACAGCGTGGCCGAAGTGAGGATGACGCTCTTCTTCGGCTCGAAGAAATAACGGTTCAGCGCGTCGCTCACGTCAACCGGCACGGCGTACATTTGCAGCGACTTGAACTTGAACTGCGTGTTGCCCTCCATCCAGTAGACCGTCTCCGGATCCGATCCTTGCATGAACAGCCGGAAATCGTCGCGGACCTGGCCTACATCCTTCAGCAGCCCGCTAATATCGACGATGACGCCCTCCAGCTCGTCGTCATCGGCCTCTTTCCACTCATTGACCAGCTTCTCGCCCGAGCGCACGATATCGCTGAGACGGGTGTGGATCGATTTCTCCAGCTCTACCGCTTCGGGCCAGCTCTCCGGACGCTCGCCGGCCGGGAGGCGCAGCACTGTCTGCCCGCCCTCGAATTGGCCGGCTTCCCCGGAAGGAAGCAGCTGATACAGCATGTCATGCAACCGATCCCACTGCTCCTTCACATCGACGATCTGCTGCAGCAGCTTATCGATCCCTTCGGCCCAGATAAGCGCTTTCTCATGGCCTGACAGCCGGAGCCGCTGTTGAAGCACGACAAGAGCGCCGCTCTTGCTGTCTTTGAACAGCCGGGTAAGCGGGTGAATGAGTGAAAAATATTGCAAATTCGTCCCCAGGTGCTTGCCGGCCGTCTCCTCGAAATGATGCGCCTCGTCAACGACGAGATGCTCATAGCCCGGCAGCAGACGATGGTCCGCCATCACGTCGGTAAACAATAACGAATGGTTTGTAATGACGATATCGGAGAGGTTCGCGTTATTTTTGGACCGGTGATAGAAGCAGCGGCGGAACCAAGGACAGGAACGGTTCAGGCAGGAATCGCTGTCGCTGGATACCGAATCCCAGAACTCGGGCCCTTTGTGCACGAGATGAAGCTCCTCGTCATCTCCATGCTCCGTCCGGCTAAGCCATACGAGCAGCTGCGCTGCTGTAATGCTGTCATCTCTTGCGTGAACGAACTCTCTGTTACTTATTTTATGTTCAAATTTACGCAAACACAAATAGTGACTGCGGCCTTTTAGTATCGATACTTTGAACGAAAAAGGAACAATCTGCTCCAGAAGCGGCACATCGCGCTGTCTCAGCTGCTCCTGCAGGTTGATCGTATGGGTGCTGACGACCACCTTCTTCTCATGAAGAACGCTGTGATACAGAGCCGGCAGCAAATAACCGAGCGACTTGCCCGTTCCCGTCCCGGCTTCAATCAGCAAATGCTTGTCCTCATCGAGACATTCCATCACTTCGTTGAACATCTGCTCCTGCGAGGCGCGAGGCTCATAATGATCAAGCATCGCTTCCATCCGCTGCTTCACTTCATCAAGAAATTGGCGGAACGACTTCCCGGACAGCGGATTGTCTGCGGACACGTCGCGAGGCGGCGGCGTGTCGGTCCAATCGTCCTGCTTGAGCATCAATTGGCGGTGGGGGAAGTAGCCTTCCTCCTCCCAGCTTGCCATATTCCGCTCCCGCTCGCTTAGCTTCTCCGCCAGCAGCCACTTCAAATCGCGTTCTTCGTGATCCCCGAACACATCGACGATGCCTTGCAGCGTAAGCAGAGGCAAGTCATCAATGGCTTCCATGCAGCGGCGGAAGATGTCCGCTGTCGCAAGCGCATCGCTGTCCGCCTGATGAGGCCTGTCATGGGCAATGCCGAAATCATGAGCTACGGAACCTAGCTGATAGGAAGGAAGCGAAGGAAACAAAATACGAAGCAGTTCGATCGTGTCCAATATCCGTCCGGTGAATGGCAAATAACCGGTCTGTTCCAGCCCCTGCCGCAAATATTGGTAATCGAAGCCGACATTGTGGCCGACCAGGACCACGTCGCTCAGCAGCGGCACCATCCCGGTCATGGCCTCGTCCAGATCTGGCGCATCCTGAACATCCCTGTCGGAGATGCCCGTAAGATTCGTAATGAATTCGGGTATGCTTACCTTCGGACGAACCAGGGTGTGGTATTGTTGTTCTACGTTCAGATCATGCCCCAGAACGACAAGGCCAATCTGTATAATTTCATCGCTGGGCTGATTGCCCGTCGTCTCAAAATCCAACACAGCAAATCTCATTATCTGTTAATTCCTCTCACCGTTTCTGTTCTTAGCATAACAGATGATCGGCCATTTGGAAATGCACAGAGGGAAACATCTGTGCGTATTTTTTACGTACAGGTTTCCCTCTCTGGTTACGGCATGTGAATCCACTCACCGCCATATTGCAAATGATCGCCATCCGACAGACACGCTTTCAAGTTCAAAACAGGCTCTGGCAGTGAAGGATCAAGCAGATGCGCTTTGCTGAAGTATTCCTTCGCTTTGGAAAGATCTCGCTGCTCGGCGCTGATGCACCCCAAGGCATTGTAAGCGATCGCTTTGAGGCATTTGCTCTCGGTCAGAGGAATGATGAGTTGAAAATGATGTCCCGCTTCCTGATTCCGGCCCAGATGCAAATAACTCATGGCCAAATAAATGCGGCTGTCGATATGGTCCGGCCTTATCGTTGCCGCCGCTTCCAAATGCTTGACGGCTTCATCATACATCATCAGCATGTAGTACCCCTGACCGCGCTGGAACGGATCCGTAAAATCGGGCAGTGTCGGCTGCGGCTGCGCCTCGATCACGTCGTTAGGACTGTGCGGACGCAGCGAGGCGAGCTTCTCCTCGAACCGAAGCCACTCCTCCACGATGTAATCGCTCATGGTGGACAGCACCTTCAATTGCCGGTCCAATTCCTGCTTGCGCTCTCCCGTCGATTGGGGATACTGGCGAATTAACTCATCCAGCACTTCATTCATCGTCGCGAATACTTGTTGCAGCACGATTCCATCCCACCTTTACGAGTGATGCGTATCGTCTTCATAACGGATCTACGTTCATTGTGTGTTAAGGGGGTGGATTTCATTCCGCGCTCCAACGTTTACCCAACGGAGCCTGGCGCTGTCAAGAGCCTGGCCTTGTCCAGAGCGAAGCGTGCCGTTGTTCGCTGTCTGGGCTGCGCGCCGTTTCGAACCGATTACTTGATCGTCGCGTGGGCTTCCGTTCCGGCCATCAATTCCACCGGCTTGTTGTCCCCATCGACGAACACGATTTTCGGCGTATAGGAGCGCGCTTCTTCGTCGGTCATCGACGCATACGAAATAATAATGACGTTGTCTCCGGGCTGAACCAGGCGCGCCGCCGCCCCGTTCAAGCAGATGACACCGGAATGGCGCGGACCCGGGATGACGTAAGTTTCCAGACGGGCGCCGTTGTAATTATTGACAATCTGCACTTTCTCATTGGCCCAAATGTCGGCCAACTCCATCAGATGCTCGTCGATCGTAATGCTGCCCACATAATTCAAGTTAGCCTCCGTCACCGTAGCGCGGTGGATTTTCGATTTCATCATTTCACGGAACATAAGCGTCCTCCTTGGCGGCTGAACAGCCGGTTGTCGATTAAGCGCGTTCGCCCGAAGCGGACCGCCAGCGCGATAAGCACGTCGCTCCCTGCATGGCCGACCGGTTCATCGGAAGGCAGCGCCTGCAGCGCCGGGAACGTCAATATGTCAACGTAATCAATGTCCGCGAGCGGCGCCTGGCCGATGACCTGCCGGATGCGGGACTTTACTTCTTCCGCCGTGAGCCCGGGCTCTTCCCGAAGCCATTCCTCCGCCATGCGGAGCGAGCGGGATAAGCCGAGCGCCTGCTCGCGCTCTTCCCCGCTCAAGTACACATTGCGCGAGCTAAGCGCGAGCCCGTCCGCTTCCCGCACAATCGGGCAAGGCACGATTGCGACATCGAAGTTCAGGTCGTCCACCATCTGTTGAATGACGGCCACCTGCTGCGCATCCTTCATGCCGAAGTAGGCCCGATCGGGCTTGACGATATGGAACAGCTTCGCGACAACGGTCGTCACGCCGTCGAAATGGCCCGGGCGGGACGCGCCGCACAGCGGCTCGGTCACTTCGCGCACATGAATCGTCGTCTTCGTCGGCTGCGGATACATCTCTTCCGGGGACGGAATAAAGACGATATCGATGCCAAGCGAAGCGGCAAGCTTCAGATCCCGCTCCTCATCGCGCGGATACTGGGCCAGATCCTCGTTCGGCCCGAATTGAATCGGATTCACGAAGATGCTCAGCACCGTGACCGCGCACTGCTCCTTCGCCTGCCGCATCAGACTGGCATGGCCTTCGTGAAGATAGCCCATCGTCGGGACGAATCCGACCTCCGCCCGGTCCGATTGCTGTTCCGCTTCCTGCCGCAGCCTGCGGACCGCGGTCCGCAGTTCGGCGATGGTCCGTACGGTGATCATCGGACATCCCCCTCTTCCTTGCCGGCATGCCCGTACAATTGAACCTGCACTTCTTCATCGGCCGTGAACGAATGACCTTCCGCCGGGAAGGCTCCCTCCTTCACCTCTCGCACATAAGCGCCGATTCCCTCTTGAATCATGGCGCCGATGTCGGCATAGGTTTTGACGAACCGCTTCTCGCGGTAATCCGCCGTATAGCGCAGCAGATCATGGAACACGAGCACCTGGCCGTCGCAGCCCGCGCCCGCCCCGATGCCGATCGTCGGAATCGAGAGCCGCTCCGTAATATAAGCCGCCACCTGCGCCGTCACCAGCTCGAGCACCATCGCGAAGGCGCCGGCCTTCTCCAGCGCCAGGGCATCCTCCAGCAGGCGGTTCGCATCCTCGGCCGTCTTGCCTTGAATGCGGTAGCCGCCGATCTGATGCACCGATTGCGGCGTCAAGCCGATATGGCCCAGGACGGGCACCCCCGCTTGCACGCATGCTTCGACCGTGGCGGCGATCTCCTTGCCGCCCTCCATTTTGACCGCATGGGCATGGCCTTCCTGCATAATGCGGCGGACACCGGCCAGCGTGTCCGACATGCTGCCGTGGTACGTCATGAACGGCATATCTGTCACGATGAAGGTGCGGGACGCGCCCCGCCGTACGGCGCGCGAATGATACACCATATCGTCGAGCGTGACCGGCAGCGTCGAGTCATAGCCGAGCACGACGTTGCCGAGGGAATCGCCGACGAGTATCAAATCGACGCCAGCCGCTTCCGCCAATTGAGCCGACGGGTAATCATACGCCGTCACCATAGCCAGCTTCTCCCCGCGCCCCTTCATCGCCTTCATTTTCACAATGCTTAACGGTTGTGTTGCCATCTCGTACATCCATCTCCTTTTGTAGAGGCTGTTCAACAAGTCCGCTTTTTCCCGGAAAACCTGCTTGAACACGGACCTTTCGAGGTCTGCCTCCCTTTTGTTATTCGGCCTCGTTCCTTCGCTTTAGTGTGTACAAAACAAAAAAACCTTTCAGCATTTCCTGCTAAAAAGGTCACCAAAGAGAAAAAGAGGTCGCATGCGGACGTCCTTCTGTCTCGGTCCCTTCGGCTCAGAGCAGATACGTGCACCACGTTCGTCAAGGAATATGTACTTGTCGGCACGATGTTCCTTGCTTACTCGGGTGAGTGCGATTCTCTTCGGAGATACCGCCTCACCGACTACAGTATAGCAGATCCATTGACCTCTTTCACCCGGAAAAATGCACATCTCCGGAAAAAACTTTTTGCACCGTTCCCGTCTTGTCCTTCAGCAGCAGGGCGCCGGATTGATCCAGTCCTACCGCGACGCCCTGCAGCGGCCCTTGCGGGGTATCGATGGTCATCTGACGGCCCAGCGTGATGCTCTGCGCCTCCCATAGCGTGCGGATGGGCGCGAACCCTTCCTCCTCATACAGCCGGTACAGCTGCTCCAGCTCCTGCAGGCATGCTGCCACCAGCGACGCCCGGTCCACTTCCTGGCCCGTTACGATCTTCAAGGACGTCGCCCGCTCTTGCAGCTCCTCCGGGAAGTCGGCGCTGTCCAGGTTGACGCTGATGCCGATGCCGGCAATCACATAGAGCAGCCGCTCGTCCTCGGCGGCCGACTCGAGCAGAATGCCGGCCACTTTTTTGCCGTCGGCCAAGATGTCGTTCGGCCATTTGATGCCGAGCGGGGCTGACGTCAGCTTCTTCATCGCCCGGAACATAGCCACCGCCCCGAGCAGCGTCAGATGCGGCGTATACGGCAGCGGAATGCGGGGGCGCAGGATGATGCTCATCCAGACGCCCTTGCCTGCCGGCGAATGCCAGACATGCCCCTGGCGGCCCCGGCCGCCCGTCTGCTCCTCCGCCAGCACGACCGCGCCCTCGGGCACGCCTTCCTTCGCCCAGGCGGCCGCTTCGTTCTGCGTCGACTCCGTCTTCTCCAGGATGCGCAGCCGGTTGCCGAAGGTGCCCGGCGCCAGCTTGCTGAGCAGGGCCGCTTCATCGAGCCGGGTCGGCTGGGTCACGAGCCGGTACCCGAGCTTCGGCACGGCGTCGAAGGCGTAGCCCTTGGCGCGGAGGACGTTGATCTGCTTCCATACGGCCGTCCGCGTAATCTGGAGCCGGCGGCTTAATTCCTCGCCGGAAATATATTGATCCGGATGTTCCCGGAACCAGTCCAGTAATTTTTGATTCATTCTCGCTTCCACTCTTTCTCCACGTATTTCCTAAGCTTGTCGCGCTCGTTCGGCACGTCGCCGAGCGCGACGGCGAGCCAGGCGGCTTCGAGCGCCTCGCGAAGCCACGGCCCGGCCGGCCGGTCCGCCGCTTGCAGCAGATCCCCGCCCGTCAGGGCGATATCCGGCAAGCGGCGGACGGCGATGCGCTGGAGCCAGGCTTCGCCGTCCCGCAGGAACGGCGCAAGCCGCTCCTCCGGCACGCCGGCCAGCGCCCGGCGGCAGGCATGCCATCCGCGGAGCGCGTCCTCGCCGCAGGCGTAGAGCGCCTCCGCGTAGGCCCGGCGCCAGGCGCGCTCGCCGCCGGGCCCGGACAGGGCGGCCTCGCCTCCGGCCGCCAGCCGCGCCTCCGCGCGCAGGACGCCGAGCACCGCGTCCTGCTGCGCGCCCGAGAAGCGAAGCGCCTGCACGATGCGCTTCGCTTCCGCCTCGCCGGCCGCCAGGCCGAGCAGCAGCGCGGCGAAGCGCAGCTCGGGTCCAGCCACGGACCCGAGCGCGCACAAGAGCCGCGGCCAGCCGTCCGGCGCAGGCCCCGCCAGCGCGCCGAGCGGCTCCTTCGCATAGCGCAAGAGCCCGCTGCGCGCCAGCATAGCCCACCCGCGGGCCGGATCGGCTCCCGCGGTCAGCTTCCACAGCTCGTCGCGCACGCGTTCCATCGCGACGTAGCCCAGCGTCTCCCGCTGGCGGAGAAGCGCCCGCCACGTCGACTTGGCGATGCGTCCGCCCAGCAGCGACGCGAACCGGACGCCCCGCAGCATCCGCAAGGCGTCCTCGCGGAAGCGCGTCTCCGGATCGCCGACGCAGCGGATGAGGCGCCGCTCCAGATCGTCACGGCCGCCGAACGGATCGCGCAGACGGCCCTCAATATCAAGCGCCATCGCGTTGATCGTGAAGTCGCGGCGCCGGAGATCCTCCTCCAGATCGTCGATGAACTCGACTTCTTCGGGCCGCCGATGATCCTCGTAGGCCGACTCCTTGCGGAATGTCGTCACTTCATAAGTATAATGATCCATAACGACCGTCACTGTCCCGTGTGCGAGCCCTGTAGGCACGACGCGGCGGAATAACGCCGTTACCTGCTCCGGAAGGGCCGAGGTGGCGATATCAATGTCGCCAATCGGCCGGCCAAGCAGCCTGTCCCGCACGGAGCCTCCGACAATATAAGCTTCATGCCCCGCGTCCAGCAGGTGGCGCATCACTTGCTCCGCCTCCGCATACAGCAACTCTTCTTCAGGATGGCATTTCATCCATGGGTCCCCCCTTACATGCAAGCGCGCGCAATGGCAGCCATTGCGCGCAGTAGATTCCGGCTGTATGTTAACAGACGGGCTTCGGTATGCCGACCTCTTGCCCGAGCACCCGGTAATATATTTTTTCGTATTCCCATGTGATCAGATCATTACAGAAATCGTGACGAGCCCGATGCAGACACGCCTCGCGCATCGTCCGGGCGAGCTGCGGCTGGCTCAGCAGCTGAATGGCGTAATCCGCCATCGCTTCCGTATCCCCGATCGGAGCGAGGAATCCGGTCTCTCCATGCTTCACCAGCTCCGGAATGCCTCCGGCCTCCGAGCCGATCGTCGGCACGCCGCAAGCCATTGCTTCGAGCGCGACCAGGCCGAAGCTCTCTTTCTCCGAAGGAAGCAGCAAGCAATCGGCCATCGAGATGACTTGGGCGATTTCATCCTGCTTACCGAGAAAGTGAACTCTGTCCTCCAGTCCCATCTCCCGGATCTTGCACTGCACCTTCGGCATATCCGGTCCTTCGCCGACGAAGACGAGACGGGCGGCAACCTCCTGTTGCACGCGATAAAAAATATCCACGACATCCGCCACCCGCTTCACCGGACGGAAATTCGAAATATGCATCAAGATTTTTTCGAACGGATAAGCGAATTCAGCGCGAAGCTGCGTGATATCCCGCGGATAGTAGATGCGCTTGTCAACGAAGTTGTAGGTCAAATCGATCGGGCGGGTAATCTCCAGCAGCTCCCGCGTTTCTTTGATCAAATCCTGGGAGACGGCAGTAACCGCATCACTTTCATTGATGGCGAACCGGATCATATCCTTGAGCGATTCATCCTGGGCGAGAACCGTAATATCCGTCCCGTGCAGCGTCGTGACGACCTTCAGATCCGGATGGGACATCTGTTTGGCCAAGTAGGCGCACACCGCGTGCGGCACGGCGTAATGAACATGCAGCACGTCGAGCTGCTGCATATTGGCCACCTGCGCCATTTTATTCGCCAGCGACAAATCATAGGGCGGATAGCGAAAGACATAATAATCGTTGACATCCACTTCATGATAGTAGATGTTCTTCAAGAACCCGGATCCGAGGCGGAATGGAATATTATGGGTGATAAAGTGCACTTGATGTCCGCGCTCCGCCAGAAGCTTGCCTAGCTCGGTCGCAACGACGCCGGAGCCCCCGAGAGACGGATAGCAGGTAATTCCGATTTTCAGTCCTTCCTTCAAGCCGATTCCCTCCTATCTGTTCCAAAATGCTTCGTTCAACAGCATCCAGCATGCCCTGAACGGATACTTATAAAAAGGCGGAAACGGCGTACGGCCCCTTCATAGCAAAGCCTTCGGCCATGGCAAAGCCTCTGGCCTGCCCAAGCAGAGCGTCTCTCGCCTCGACCCGTTCCACGTACCCTTGATTGAGCGGTGTTAAGACAACATCGTCCGTGCCGCTTGGCCGGACGAATTGAGAAGAATAGGCGCGCAGCGCCATGCGCTTCTCTTCATACACATCCGTCACATCGACCAGAATCTGGGCGGGAGCGATATCATTAATGAAGTAATAAAAAACCTGCCCCACCGTATGGGCGGGCATATCAGGCATATACCGGCGGAGCTTCGCATTGAAAATCGCTTCCTGCACAATGCGGCTGCATTGAATATGATCCGGGTGGCGATCCTCCCAGTAAGGCATGAACACGATGCGTGGACGATAGCGGCGGATCGCGCCGACGACCGCATCGATATGCTCGCGCCGGAGCTCCAGTCCCCTGTCAGGCAGCTTCAGATTATCGCGGACCGCCAGGCCAAGAATGGCGCCTGCCTGCTGCGCCTCCCCGCGCCGCCGCTCGACCGTTCCGTTCGAGGACATCTCCGCCTCTGTCAGATCGCAGATGCCGACACGGAATCCGAGCTTCGTATGCTTGGCGATCGTGCCCGCCATCCCGATCTCCACATCGTCCGCATGCGCGCCGAAGGCAAGGATATCCAGCTCGTTCATTACTCTTCCACTCCCGGCTTGTATTTATGAGACAATTCCCGCCATGCAAAATCGCCGCGCTGCAGCGCCTTGACCAAAATTTCCGCTGAAGCCACATTGGTTGCCACCGGAATGCCCTGCACGTCGCAGAGACGAAGCAGCGCGATAATATCCGGCTCATGCGGCTGGGCCATTAACGGATCTCGCAGGAAAATAATGAGATCCATCTCGTTCTCGGCGACCAGTGCGCCAATCTGCTGATCACCGCCGAGCGGTCCCGATTGGAAGCGGTGGATGTCCAAATCGGTATTCTCCATAATGCGAAGCCCCGTCGTGCCAGTCGAGTACAATTGGTGCCCGTGGAATACACTTTCATACGCCATCACGAAATTGACCATTTCGTCTTTTTTCCGGTCATGTGCGATAAATGCGATTTTGTACATGCTGTAACCTCCGTTGCGATATCCCCTGTAATATAACGGGCTTAGTCGTCTAGCAGATGTTCAAATCCGTAAACCAGCTCTTGCAGCTCCATCACTTTCTTCACCGCGACGTTGACGCCCGGCATATAGCCGGCCCGCTCATAAGAATCATGGCGAATTTTCAGGGTTTGTCCATAACCGCCGAAAATAACCTCCTGCTGCGCAAACACACCCGGAAGCCGTACGCTATGGATCCGGAATCCATTATAATACCCTCCGCGCGCGCCTTCCAGCTTCTCTTCTTCGTTCGGATTGCCCTGGCGCTTCTCTTCTCTCGTCTGGGAAATCAGCTCGGCCGTCTTGATCGCCGTCCCCGAAGGAGCGTCCAACTTCTGCTCCCCATGGTATTCAATAATCTCAACATCCGGCAAATATTTGGCCGCCTGCTGCGCGAAGCGCATCATCAGGATCGCCCCAATCGAGAAATTCGGCGCGATCAAGCCGCCGATTCCCTGCTCCTTGCACATGTCGCCCAAGCGTTCGATATCTTCCGGAGCGAACCCCGTCGTTCCGATTACCGGGCGAACCCCATGCTGAATCGCCAGCTCGGTATGCTGCAGCACCGCTTGCGGTGTCGTGAAATCAACCATGACATCCGGCGCGCTTACTTGCAGCGCCTTCTCGAGATCGGACTCGACGATGACGCCGCAGGCCGGCAATCCGACCAGCGAACCGGCATCGACAGGTCCGGCGGAACGGTCGACAGCGGCAACGAGGCGAAGCGCATCATCTCCCAGCACCATTTTTACGACTTCACGGCCCATTCGGCCTCCTGCTCCGACAACGGCTACTTTGATTTGTTCCATCCTCGCCCATTCCTTTCTTTA
Source organism: Paenibacillus dendritiformis (assembly GCF_945605565.1). Taxonomy (NCBI): domain Bacteria; kingdom Bacillati; phylum Bacillota; class Bacilli; order Caryophanales; family Paenibacillaceae; genus Paenibacillus; species Paenibacillus dendritiformis. The sequence continues at coordinate 4,659,574 of NZ_OX216966.1, forward strand.
TCGTACCCGCTAACCGTTCGGAAGTTCCTCGATCCGGGTCCACCGATCAGCGTCTCTTGTGGTGAATTTGTGCATGACATCATCATGCGCCTTCGTCAAATCAATGCCAAGCGAATTGGCAAAGCATAATAAAATGAACAGGATATCTCCCAGTTCCAATTCAATGGAATTGTCGGCCTCCGAAGCCTTTTTCGGCTTCTCGCCATACGTATGATTCACTTCCCTGGCCAATTCGCCGACCTCTTCGGACAAGCGCGCCAGCAAGGCGAGCGGGCTGAAATAGCCTTCCTTGAATTGCGATATGTAACGGTCCACTTCGCGCTGCATTTCTGCCAACGGCTTCTCGCGCAGCGTCGACAAGAGCACCTTCAAATCCGAATTTGTCGCCATGCCATCCCCTTCTTTAGCTGTTTCATTCTGCTACTATGTTAACGTATACCCGGCTGGAAAACAAATGCTTTTTATATGTAACTTATTTCGATATACTAAGAATGCGCCGATCAGGCGCGATGGTTATCTTCATTGAAAAAGGAGCCTTGCCACACGTGAATTCCACCTGGCTGCAGCGCATATGGCAGACCTACCTGCCGATAACGATCGGAACGGCCGTGTACGCGTTCGGTCTGATTTACTTCATTCTTCCCAACCAGCTGATGGAAGGCGGCGTCACCGGGATTACGGTGCTGCTGAACTATGCCGCCGGCATTCAACCGTCCCTTTCCACACTCGTGCTGAACATCCCGCTTTTTGCGATCGGTTGGAGAGCGTTGGGAACCCGGCAATTAATATACAGCATCTATGGCGTCCTGTCCCTCACCGTGTTTTTGTGGCTGTTCGAACGGGCGGTGGCCAACCAATGGATAGTCCCGTTCCAGACGGAGCATGATTTCATCCTCGCTCCCCTGTATGCGGGCGTGACCTTAGGGGCCGGCCTTGGCATCGTGTTCCGTTTCGGGGGCACCACCGGAGGCGTAGACATTCTCGCGCGGATCGCGAACCGAAGATTCGGGATCAGCATGGGGCAATTCATTTTGCTGCTCGATATCTTCATCATCGGCTCCGCCTTGTTCTACATCCCGAAGGAAAAGATACTGTACACTCTCGTAACCGTTTTCATCTCTTCCCGAATTATCGATTTTATTCAGGAAGGGGCATATGCGGCCAAAGCCTTCACCGTCATCACCGACCATGCCGAAGCGATCTCGCAGGCGATAACGAGCGAGATGGAACGCGGCGTGACGCTCATTCCCGTCATCGGAGCCTTCTCCCGTGAACAAAAGCAGATCGTGTACTGCGTCGTCAGCCGCACCGAAATGCGCCGCTTCAAAACACTTGTCAAACAAAACGACCCGCGCGCCTTCATCGTCGTCAGCGATGTCCATGACGTGCTCGGAGAGGGCTTCCGCGAAGAGTAGCGGCCCTGCAGTATGCCGGCGATGAAGATTCGCGCACCGATAAAGCTTCGTACACTAAGGAAAATGCCGGAGGCACAAGCTTCCGGTTTTTTCTCTGCAGGGATTTTTAAAGGGAGGGGCTCTCTTCCATCAGCAAGCTGTTTGCCGGAACGGCCGTCATGCAATTAGTAGACCAAGGCAAGCTGGATTTACATACAGATATTTACGAGTACTTAACGGACTTTAAAGTCCGGGCTGCATTCGAACAACCTATAACGCTTCATCATCTGCTCACGCATACAGGCGGCTTCGACGAGGATTATAACGGCTTTTCGGTTCGGGATTTTAAAGATTTCGAGGGACTGGAGATGTATTTGAGAGAGCAAATGCCCCAACGGATACGGGAACCGGGAATCGATATTCAATAGAGCAACTATGGCGTTAGCCTGGCTGGCTATATTGTGAAGCAAGTCTCGGGAATGCCTTATGAAGAATATGTTGCGAAAAATATATTCGCTCCGCTCCAAATGAATCAGAGCCGCGCGCTATTGACCGAGGACTCAATTATGTAAGTACAGCTGCGTCGATCGATCCGGCTGGCCATTTTTTTGATACCTTCTACCAGGACACACAGTGGGATTTGTCATTCGATGTGCCGGTTTTGCTTCAAGCGGCCTTCACGCTTCCGATCCTGGGGCTGGTGTTGACGGTCTGGCTGGCCATTAACGTCGTTTTGCATTACTACCCACTTATCGGCTTTTATTATTGAAGCTGCTGAGTAATTAGGACGGATTATGCTATTTTGCCATAGCCTCAGAATGGAATACCCGTTCCGACAACAGGATCTCCTTGGTAACGCAAGTGTTCCCTCTGTACTGTGGCATGTGATCCCAAGCGCATCTGATTCAGAGCAATACATGCTCTCAGAGCTCTTTTCACTATTCTCCCATTGCGTCAGGAGCCGTCAGGCGGCCTCAGGCAGCCCCTAGCATCAGGCTTTATCCACAATTCTGACCCTCATCAGCGCTAACTCCTCTCCCCAGCCTCTTCACTGTACTCTCCCGAACATTCAGGACAAGCGTTTCGTCACGGTTTACCGTACGATCACTGCCTGTCCGATATAGCTTATGAATCCCACTATCACGGAAATATCGCTATTCGAAATGCCTCCCTCTTCATTATTCTTAGCTACGATTTTTAATAAACGATTTACAAGTCCGAATGTTAGGAGCTAGGAAATGAACATAGGCTTCACTTTTTCTGATGCAAAGGGAGATTGAAGATAAGAAGGGGGATAGAGATGGCGCTAGAGATGGAGGTGAATATAGAGAGATTGATGGAGATGAAGATCGAGAAGATAAAGCATCCCGGCCGTTACGACGGCCAACGTCAGTCCCCAATCAAGGTAAAACGCCGTGTAAAACCTTATCATACTGTGTTGAAAAATCAATCGTTCGGTCCCATTTTTGGAAAATAGGAGTTGTAAACAGAATATATGTTCGCTATAATCGAATCAGGAACATTTGTTCGTTTTGCAGACACAATGATAGTCTGGAGGGAGTGCAGTTGGAGACATTGGATAGCATTGCGACATTGGAGGAGTTGTGGAAGACGTTCGCTGCAGAAGCGGATTGCGCTGCTTATGTGGAGAAAGTCAAGTGGCCGGAAGGCTTCATTTGTCCACGCTGTCAGCATCGCCAGGCTTATGTCATCAGAACACGCCGGCTTCCTCTATATGAATGCCGCTCCTGCCGGCACCAGACTTCGCTTATTGCCGGAACGATTATGGAAGGCAGCAGAACCTCTCTCAGGAAATGGCTTGCGGCGATTTGGCTCGTCTCGCTAAGGGAGCCCGGCATCAATGCCGTTCAATTGCAAGCTGTGCTTCAAGTTACCTATAAGACGTCCTGGCTCATTTTACATAAAATTCGAAGAGCGATTCACTATCATGATACCCATGATCTTATGAAGGGAGACGTGCGGGGCATTATCGTGTTCTATGGACGCCCATTCAGTTCGCCCATTGTAATGCATGACAAGGAGACGGCAATTATCGTTGCGGAAGCTTCATCCTTCTCCACGGGCGGACCGGCAAGACAATACAAGATGAAGCTTATCGGCAGGGAGCATCTGTCGGGGAAGCTGCTGCTTCCTTCGGGCTGCCAGCACTTCACAGATCATCATGTTGACAAGAATGATGACTATGAGACAGAGATTAACCGCTACATTTTCCGGATTCGCCGGGATAGCCGGCTGTATACGAGGTATCGGCAGGCTCGCCAATGGTTAAACCGAACGTTCCACGGAATCGGCGCCAAATACCTGCAGCGTTATTTGGATGAATTCAACTTCCGGCTCAATACGCCACCCGCTGCGGTCGCATCTCAATTGCTCCGAGTATGTCTTACGCACTCACCGGGTAGTCCAGCACATACAAGACGATACGATTCTCCATGCCGAACGGCGTCTTGCGCAGCATAAGGCGTGGTTTATTTCGTTCTGTCGATGTTGTCTCTTATCTTAAGCGCTCCCGCCTTATTGCGGTATGCTCCTGTACCAGCCGGGTGCAAGGGAAGCGGCTAAAGCTACTTTTAACTGGGAGTGAAACTGGAAGTGGATATGGACGCGGCGGAATGGATTCATGTTCATCGTCCTGAGCCAAGGGGAGAATATGCATAAGGACGTAAAAACATCTGCCTGCTTTCCATTCGGAATTCTCCCCTTCCGTCTCGCACAGCCACTTTCCAACCATCAGCAACCCGGGATGAACCGAGCAATAACGAGACGATTATCCGCTCAGGGCGGTGCCCACTCTTGTTCAAGCTGCTTGATTTACAAGCGATGGAGATATGCATTACTTGCGAAAGCGTCCTGGACGAATCGAGTCTTGCTCGTAGCGGTATTTCTGCAACGCGACATAGAACAAGACGGAGCAGATGATGAACGTAAACAATAATGTCCATTGCAGCGGCAGCGTCCCGGTATCTTCTTGGCCAAAGGTCGGCGCGTCCTTGGTCTTGCCGAACAATTGGCGAAGCCATTCATCTCCGTGCTGGTTCAATGCCTGATTGACTTCAGCGAGGGGCGTCTGCTTGGCTACGGCCCGTTCGACAAGCCGCACGAGAGAATCGATGACCTCCATCGTCTCTGGACTGCGCTGGATAGTCGCTGCCGGCCGGATGCGGTCCACATGCAGCAGCCACTGCTTGGCGCTGGACAACCACTCTTTTTCTTGCTTTACCTGCTTCATCCGGTTCATTTCATCACGCAGCATTTGTTCGTATTGCAGCCACATCGCTTGTTTTTTATGGATTAATGCATCTGACGCCAGCCGCAAGCGCGCGGTCACATGCATTAGACGTTCCTCATTCAGTTCTATCGCGGGCAGCGCGCGCTTCACTTGAACGATCGCGTCACTGAACGCTCGTACCCCTTCGACACCCGTCGCGCCATAAAATGAAGTGTCGGTCATCGATTCTCCGATCTTTTGCACAAGCTGCCGAGCCTGTTCAAGCTCTCCCTTCTTCACGGCCTGATATATGGCTTCCGCTTGCTGGTCCAGCTTTTGCCATCGCTCTTCCGGCTTGCCAGCCATACTGTTGGAATCTGATGCGGCAGCGGCAGGCGCCAGGCCGAGTGTACATATGCCGATGATTCCGATTATGATAACAAGCCAACGTGAACGCCTAATGAGCATGTACATCCCTCCCCCATCATCGTATGGGGAGATGTCCAAATTTATGCCTTCGCTAACCGTTCCGTCTTGCCTGCTTCATCGCTGCCCAGCTTAACGCCACGCTGGCGCCCGTCAATGCGAACGTAAACACGCATACCTCCAATAAATAGGGATGGAGGGTCCGCGGCAGCCAAGGAAATACTCCGGCGCTGTAGTCGACGGTGTCATTCAGCCATGTCCAGCAGGCCGCTATCGTTAAGCTGGCGCTTCCAAATCGGAATAAGCGCACATACAGCAGCGCTTCTACCGCCATTGCCAGATGGGAACTGATCAGCATCCAATCCTGCCACACCATCGGCGCTCCTAAGGCGGCGCCCGCAAAGATCATGGCGCATGCCCATACCCCATACTTGATGGAGGTAACTACCGCAAGCGCCTCAATGATCTTAACTACGGCGCTCTCCCATACAGAACGGGGCTGCGGACGTATTAAGAGGAAGAGAATGCTTATCGTAAAAAACAAACTTGCGGTCGGGCTATCCGGGACAAACGGAATTTGCCATAGCGGATGATTATTCCACGTATAAATCAATTGATTTTTATACCAATAATATCCGTACACCGTACCAACAAGATTGCACCAAAATAAAGTCCACAGCACCCACCGCCGGCTTAAAAAAGAACGGCTGAACAAAGATGTCAGCTTCATATGTACTCTACCTTCTTCCGCTCCGATCCGGCCAAATTGCGCATACGCCCGCTTCGTACTGGCCCGGATCGAAATAACTAATATTCATCTACAGAACGAGCCTGACCGTATCAACGGTCAGGCTCGAGTCTCTACTTATTTTACTTCTCGGCTTTCTGTTTCGCAAGCCATTCTGCGATATGATTCAATTCCTCTTCACTTGCTGCATCCTTCATTGGCGGCATGTTGCCCTTACCATTATGAAGGATGTCGAGGATTTCATCTTTGGTTAATGTATCGCCGATGCCGCGGAGCGGAGGACCGGATTGACCTTTCAGGTCGGTAGCGTGACAGCTCAAGCATCCTGCTTTTTTCATATAATCCATGGCAGGATCATCCTTGTCAACCAAGGCGATCTCCTTGTTCGGCTTCGGCTGCCCCGTAGGCTTGCCAGCCATCGCAGCTTCGCGGGCCTTTTCCAGCCGAACCTCATGCTCCGGCCTAATATTCAGCTCTGCCAGCTCGGCTTCATACCCCAGCCAAGCTACGCGCGTCAAGTAGAAGCAAGCAATCAAGCTAACGATCATGAGCGAGGAAGCTATCGGGCGCTTGTAGAAGCGGCGTTCCTTCCCTTTATCCAGGAATGGCGCCAACATCAATCCGCCGAACATGATACCCGGTATGAGCACCGTACCGATTACGACATAGCTTCCAGACGCATATGGGTATTTCAAGAACTGATACAGGAACAAAAAGTACCAGTCAGGAATTGGAACGAATGCCGTATTGTTCGGGTCAGCCGGATAACCTAGCGGAGCAGGCTCCGAAATCGTTAGCACGAGAATTCCCACCAAAGCAACGACACCAACCATCCATTCCTTCAATAAAAAGTACGGAATGAAGGCTTCAGACTTCCCTGGAAATGCGGTATAATCCGGCGGAATCGTGTTGTGGTTTTTTTTCTTTATCCGCGAATCACCGACATATACGATTTTCTCAGTATTCGACGACTTATCGTGTGCCAATTACTCTCTCCTCCTCTCTTATAGCGGTCCTGAAATACCTTGACGACGAATCATCAGGAAGTGAGCGCCTATCAAGGCCAGTAGAGCCGCCGGCAAGAAGAAGACGTGAATCGCGAAGAACCGTGTAAGCGTCTGCGCACCGACGATCGTACCGCCCTGCAGCAATTCCTTGACGTACGGTCCGATATATGGAACGGTATCGGCGATCTCCATTCCGACCTTGGTCGCGAAGTACGCCTTGTTATCCCATGGAAGCAGGTATCCCGTGAACCCGAGACCGATCATGATTAGGAGAATCAATACGCCCACGACCCAGTTCATTTCGCGTGGTGATTTGTAAGAGCCGGTGAAGAACACCCGCAACGTATGTAAGAGCATCATGACGATGACGAGACTCGCGCCCCAATGGTGCATCCCGCGAACAATTTGTCCGAAGGCAACCTTGGTCTGCAAGTACTCAACACTGTAGTAAGCGTTGACAATGTCCGGAACGTAATACATCGTCAAGAACATACCGGACAAAATCTGAATCACGGTGATAAAGAACGTCAACCCACCGAAGCAGTACACGAACGCGGAAAAATGGTGAGCCGGATTCACGTGTTCCGGCACTTCGTGATCCGCCAAGTCGCGCCATATCGGCGTGATATCCAGACGTTCGTCAATCCAGTTGTAAACCCCTTTAAACATCTGACACTACGCCTCCTTGTTACTGCACGTGTTGGTTCGGAATCTTGTCACCAAGATATACAAAACCGTTTTCAATTTTCACTTTGTACTCGTCCAGCGGTGCGCGAGCTACAGCCAGCTGCTTGCCTTCCTTCGTGTAATGCGCACCATGGCACATACAGAAATACTGATCTTTGTACTTCGGGTTGGAATTCCAGTTAACCGTGCATCCCAAGTGCTTGCATACCGGTGACAACGCGAAAATATCTCCGTTCTCGTCTTTGCTGATCCAAGCAACCAATTGAGGCTTGCTCTCATACCAGCCGTCGATTTGCGTCACATCGAATGTAAATTCCTGAGGTTCATTGGTAATCTTGCTAACTTCCGCAACCTTTATGTAGTTCCCCTCTGTCTTTTTCTGCAGAAGCGGATCCACGGCGAACCGTACCATGGGAATAGCTGGACCGACGAACATGAAAGCGCTCGCTCCACCCAATGTGTATGAAAGAAATTGTCTACGAGACATTTCTTTGCGAGGTTGGTGAGGTTTCTGCTCGTTATTTTGCGGTTTGCTCATTACTGTCTTACCCCCTTTACACAACCGTTCTCGCAGCCTGCAATGATGAGAATCACATTCTAACTAGGACATCATTATAATATCCCAGTGCCATGAAAGCGTCAAGAATTTACCAGCCGAAATGCAAATGGGAACACGATTCGCGCCAAAAATTGTTGAGATTTTGTCACATTTATCCTTCAAACTGTGATGCGTACCACATTTTTTGAATTTTGTCCTTCATCAATTCCTTGACAGCGTTCGTATCTTCTGTTCCAAGCTCTGCCGGCGTAAAGACCGCGTCTGCCTGGGGCACCTCCCCCTGCCGAAGCCGGATCGCTTGCGAGACGATGACAATATAGGCAAACCCTTGCTCCCTGAGCCGTCCGCACACCTTGTCCAATAGATCGATATCCGCCGGCTGCGGCTCGCGCCCTCCCGTGAAATGGTAAGCCGGGTAAGTCACAGTGCGTCCATGGAACGGGATCTCTACCCCGTCCAGCCAGTCCCGCAGCCGTTCAAGCCGTTCCGCCGCTTCGACCGGCGATTCCAGCCCTGTCAATCCGGTCACGGGCAGGATGCAAGTGTCCAAATAGGGCCCCCATTCCTGCCATTGTTCCGCAGTCAACTCGCTGAATTTCATGCTGCTCCCCCTTTTTTCCAGTTACTCCTCCCCATATTATAACCCGTTGTACAAAAAAATGAAGAATCGCTCAGAGCGCTTCTTCATTATGGGGTTACTGCAACGTCTTCAGTTCTTCCGTTAAGGATCGGAACGTGGTCTCATCCCCTGCTGCCAATGCCTTGTCAATTTCTTCATAAATACGTTCCGTCCGATATTTCCGTATCGCGTCGTCCCAGATCATTTCCGCAGTCAAACTCAACATCGCTTCATACGTCACTTTCATTTTATCCATAGGATGCACCTCCAACCTAACGATTAAGAGATCCTATATTCCTTTCCTTTCACCACATAGCTATCCGTTGTTCTCTTCATGCGCTGCAAATCTTCGTCTGTCAACTCCCGTATGACTCTTGCGGGTGAACCGAGAGAAAGAGTATAGGCCGGTAATTTTTTATTTTCAGTGACGACGGAACCAGCTCCTACTAAAGCATATTCACCAATTTCCGCTCCGTTCAGTACAATGGCCCCCATGCCAATCAATGTACCTGTGCCTATCTGGCAGCCATGCACGATCGCACCATGTCCAATCGAGACGCGATCCGCGATGATTAATGGCTGATCCGTGTTGACATGGCCGATAACACCGTCTTGCAGATTCACTTCCCGGCCGATCTGTATCGGAGCCAGATCGCCGCGCAGCACGGCGTTGAACCATACGCTGGACAGGGGACCGACGGTTACGTCACCGATGAGCTTCGCGCCTTCCGCTACATACACGGAGGGATCGATGCTCGGTTGAACGCCTTTGTAAGGGATAATCATATGTTCGCACACCTCCGAGACACCTATTCATCATGCTATCCTATGGGATAAAAGGTGGTCTCATCGTATCAATGGGCATGCGGCTTGTCAACGTTCAGTTGAATCCTGTCTTCATGGGCGACATAGACGCCCTGAATGATTTGCTGCCCTTTCTTCGTCATCTGCAGCACCTGGGCTTCATTCGCGGTCTCCCCCAGCCGAAGCAGACCCAGATGAACCATCATCATGATGATACGCTGCCGAAATACGGATTCGGATGTGTCGAAATAGAACGGCCGGATGTATGGAAGCAGCGTCCGTTCCAGTGATTCCAGCGTCGTCCACCTTGATGTGCACAGTTGGATCCAGTGAACGACAGACAGCAGATTCGGAATGGCGTTCTTGTACAGCTTCAACCAGAAACGGTAGAGCGAGGCCGTCGGCTCGGTTACTCTCCTGCTCCGCCTCTCCTCGCCCGGCGGGGAGCAGCGCAGCCGCCCGTCTCCTTCCTCCAGCCAGCCTTGGTAGAAGGCATAGTCATAAATGAAAGATAACCGGTTCGGATAATCATGGAACCGCCTGCCGTAACCGAATCGCCATTCTCCCTTGCCTATCGGCGTCTCCCGAATCGCGAACGTATCGAGAAGCTGCTGCTGGGCCCGCTTGTACATCACCCCTTCCGAATTCAAGGGCGGAGATTCCGTTGTGACGAAATCAAGGAGCTGCAAAATGTCATCGCCGATTCTCCCGTCCTCGTCACGATATGCATGCGGTTCAGCGCTAAGCTGCAATTGGCTGGAGAAGGATTGATACAGCACATCTTTGAAGCGCTGCTTCAGATCGGCCGGAATCTGGAACAAATACTTGGTCTGCGGGTTGCAGCCGTTGAACAGCCAGCCGCTATGCTTGAACTTCGCAATCGTATCCCGCGGTTGAGGCCCGTTCGGAGCAGGATCCGACTTGCCCGGCACCATTGTGTCGAACTTCGTCTGCTGCACTCGGGCCACCAGTTCCTCCAGACTGAAGGAGGAGCGCTTATCGAACAGAATGGAATTGAGAAAGCGCCGTTCCTCCAGCGACATCTCATTCACATGGCGTTCGAACACATCCCTGCTGCCAAGTGCCAGCAAAATCGATTGGATCAATTCATGCTTGGAGCGTTCATTGCATACACAGCCGTACCGCTTCGCAATCCGGGCCAGCTGCCCGATATCCGCGTAACTGAGCATATCTGCCAGATTCATGCCGAACCTCCGTTCTCTATAGCGTCATTCCTTGGCCGAGTCCTTGTTACATTAACCATTATTGGAAAAAGTCCGGCATTTATTCAGCAAAATAAAAATAAACAGGCCCCGGTTCATCAATCGGAACCAAGGCCTGCTTCTATCTGCCGCGGTGGATCGTCACCGCATCAGATGGTTGGATATGTTTTGTGCAATTATACAGCACAGGATGCCATTCCGCACCTCGCCGCTCAAGAATCGAGTACGACAAGTTGCCGATATGTCCCTGCGACATTTGTCCGAACAAAGCAATGAACAGTTGGGCCAGCCAGCTTCCGTGCGTCACCGCCAGTAGGTTCGCGCCTTCCCTGCGGAGTGCCAGGGACTCCAGCGTCTTCACTGCCCGGTCGCGCAGGTCGTCATCCCGCTCTTGTCCCAGATCAAGCTGGCGCCAGTCAGCTCCCCAGCGCTTCTCCCGCTCCTCCGGCGTCGTTCCTTCCACCTGGCCATAAGCACGCTCGACCAATCCCGGCTCCGGCTCGAGCAGCGGAATATTCAGCGCGTTCGCCAGGATGGCTCCTGTCTCGTCAGCCCGACGAAGGCCGCTGGAGATGACGGCTTCAAAAGCGATGTCTTCCTTCTTCAGACGCTCGGCCAGCAGCGCCGCTTGCTTCCGGCCGGTATCGTTAAGCGGAATGTCCGTCCGTCCTTGAATCTTCCCTTGGGCGTTCCAATCGGTAATCCCGTGTCTAACCAATCCGATATATTGGGCCATTGCTTCTCCTTCTGTACCGTGGAAATGTGTGAACAACCTCTATGAAAAGTTATCGACGCACCCGCGTCAGCCAATTCAACAGCAACAATGCAAAAGTAACCCCGAACAGGGACAACGCAATCCAATAATGAGGAATGGTAGGCACCACTTGCAAAATGACCGGATCGCTGATGCTCGCTACCGGGACGCCTATCGTCATATTTCCCCAGCCCGTGTGATCCCCGCCGGCAACGACCGTCGGAATCACTCCGCTAATATCTTCGATGTTCGATTGCTCTCTGCGGACAAGCAGCACAATCAGCGCGCACAAAAATATCCCCATACAAAAAGCAACAATCCCTGCAAGCGTATTGCGAGATCGCAGGGACCATGTCTGTGAACGTTGATGAACCGGAACGAGCCAGTCTTGTTCTTCGTAAATCATGTTCATAACCCGTGCCGGTGAAAATCCGGAATCGGATGCCTCCCGAACGTCTATGTCCGAATCGTCTTCCATCCATTCCTCGCTTGCAGCCCATACGCTGTATTGCTCAGCGCATGATTCACATTCGCTTAAATGCTTCTCAATCGCTAGCCGCTGCGGATCGTCTTCAGGCAATTCGGAATAGACCGGCATCCACTCGAGCGCTTCCGCGCATTTCATCATTAATTCATCCCCTCAACTCCCGGCTCGGTAATGTATGCCTCCAACTGAGACTTCACACTCGCACGAGCGCGGAACAGCAGCGATTTCACGGAGCTTACCGTCTGCCCCAAGGCATTGGCAATCTCTTGGTAATCCAGTTGGTCATACTCGCGCAGGATGAGGGCCGAACGCTGCTTCTCCGGCAGGCGGTTAATGGCGTCGCGCACCAAAGACACCTTCTCGTTCCGCAGCAATGCATATTCCGGTGCCGCCTCGCGCGGCGCCTCCGGAACGATACTGTAATCATCGTCCAACGATACTTGCACGCTGCGCTGCTTCCGCAGCTCGCTCAGTACCGTATTACGGGCAATCGTATATAGCCAGGTCGAAAAAGAGGCCTCTGCCTCGCGGAACGTATTCAGGCTCCGATATGCCTTGAAGAACGTCTCGGCACATAAATCCTCGGCAAGCAATTCCAACTGGGAGCTCTTTAACATATGAAATATAAATGATAGCAGTTTTCGTTGATAACGATTCATCAATTCCGCGAACAACTCGACGTTGCCGTCTTTAATCTCACGGATGATCTGGGAATCGGTCATGGACTCAAGTTCCTCCTTGCTTTCCATATCCTTCCCGATGCGCTACCTGTTAAGGTATACTCTCGAAGTATAGAAAAGTTGCGGATCGGAGTTCAAATTACGTCGTTCTCTCATTCACCTATAAAGCGTATGTAAGAGTATTCTTCAAAATGTTAAACAAATTTCTCACATATAGTCGTATTTTAGCATACAAAAGTCGAATAATGATTAAAAATTTTTAAGGTATTCGATGACCAAGCTTACGATTCCGTAAGGTTACATCCATACGGTATGCTGCTTTATTCCAAAAAGTGCTCTATCTGGTTGACATTTTCAAGAAAATCGGCTTCTACCCGGGAAGTGTAGTTCATACATCCCTTCCGCTGCATAAGATTCCGGGCATCGAAAAATAGGCAAAAAAAAACGCCACCGAAGTGGCGCCGTGCTTACATATGAGCACTTAGATATTGGATAGGAGTGGAGAGAAACCATACTGTGCTTTTATTATAATGTATCCGTTTTCATTCCGTCAATAGGTTTTATAAAATTATTTACTTCATTTCACAGATTTTTCCGTAACACCGCAAATCAGGGCTTTTCCCCATAATTATTTGTTCCGGTTCCCCTCAAATGCAAATTGCTCCAACCGCCGAATATATTCAGGAATCCGCTCCTTCACGGCGGCACGGTCACCGACCCGCAGCCGGATTCCTTCATTCCATTCCTCGTTCAGCAGGCCCGCATGATGACATACGAGATCAAGCAGCATCAGAAATTCCTCAATCTTGATGGAATAACGAACAGCCTCGTTTCCCTCCGCATAGCCATCAAGATAGCCTTCGGCAAATCCGTTAAGCTGGGCCCTGTAGCTGCCGAACTTGTGCTTCGCATAGCGGGGAGAGCGATCATACGATGGAAACAGGGTGTTAAAATTATTGAGCAGATTTCCGGCAAACACATGATCATCGTACTGCAACGGCAGCGGATCGATTAACCGCAGACGATGGTTGTCCACGATAATGTTCTCCGGAGATATATCCCGGTTCGTCAATGAGAGTCGAAGCGTCCGCCCTAGACGATAACGGATGGCCTCTTCCAGCTTGCCCCGAATTCTGTCTTCATCAAGCGGAATTCCAGTTAGAACGAGCTGCTCGAACTGCTCCCGGTACTCGTTCGCTTCTTCTTGCCAATAGGCCTGCAGGTCCCCTTGGATTTCTCCAACAAGACCTTCCTCCTGCCAACCAAGGAATCCAAAACCGCGCAGCGGCACCTCCGCTCTGCTCATGGCTGACATAAATTGTCCGCACTGCCGTCCGAGCTCGACCGCATCCGAGCGGGTCGTCTCTTGCAGTGACAGTGTCTTCCCGCAATAGGATTCAAGCGTAAACGTGAGCTCCGGCTCCACATGATAGGCGAAAAATTCGGGACAGATTCCCGGCATCACCAGATTGGCATGTTGATAATAAAGCCCCCGGGATGCGTACTCCCCCAACATCTCTTGCTCGTTATACACAAAAGGGGCGCCGTAAGCTGCGGGCTTGGGAACGCGGAGGACAAGAGCTTCATGCTCGTCGGTATGCAGTAAATATGCGGCATGCCACGCTCCTTCGCCAAGATAAGACGACGAGAGGCCCGCCGTGCTCAAGCCGATCCGGTCGAGCGCCTCCTCGATCGTGAATTTCATTGATGCTGAGCCTCCTTCTGTGGCACGTTTGATTTTCTTTACCTGTTCGTCACGATTTCCCTAACTCACTCTACCGCTTTACTTCTTCTACATCCATTGGTCAATTTCCTGTATGAAGCACCAGGGATTGCCATACGGCGCAGTGAATCTGCAGGTCGCAAAAGCAAACGGGCCAGTCAAGGAGATTCCTCGACTAGCCCGTTTGAGTCTGTTATGGTTCAAGCTGCTCTACCGTGCAAGATAAGAATGTGCCGTTGGGACGGTCGCTTACACATAGATTTGGTACCCGCTCCCGGTGAGCAGCTCATTGGCCCGATCCGCATCCTCCTGCTGGCGGAAGGACAGGCGGAGGACGCCGGGGACGTCTTCGCGGCTCTCGATAATTTGAAGATTGCTCAAATTAATATGATGCTTGCCCAGCTCGGTAGCGATTTTCCCGATAATGCCCGGCGTGTCCGGGACATCCATATACAGATCGTGGAGCCCGAGCAGCACGCCTTTGCGCCGCTCCGGCATCCGGCTGCGGAATTCACCCGCCTTCGCGAATTGTCGCATAATCCCTTCGCCGTCCCGCTGCTGCAATAGATTGATGAATTGCTCCGTGTTCGCTTTCCAGTCCTGAAGCATTTGGAGAAGGATATCCCGATTATTTAACAAAATATCCCGCCATATCACCGGATCGCTCGAAGCAATGCGCGTAATATCGCGGAATCCGCCGGCGGCCAGCACCTCGTGGAGACTATTGTCCTCATTATATTGTTGAACTTGATTGACCAATGCGACAGCGACAATATGCGGAAGATGGCTGATAGCGCCTACGACCGCATCATGCTCCTCCGGATTCATGCGGATAATATGGGCTTTCGTGCAGCGAAGCAAAGAGACAAGCCTGCTGTACGCATCCTCATCGACATTCTCATCCGGGGTCAACACATAATAAGCGTTCTCGAACAGCAGCGTCGAAGCCGCCTCCACGCCGGAGCGCTCCGATCCGGCCATCGGATGGCCGCCGATAAAGTGCACCCCGCTCCACGCCAGCTCGCGGGCGCAACGGGCAACCGACGCCTTCGTGCTCCCGACATCGGTTACGATGCAGCCTGGCTTCACATCCAGCTGATGAAGGCTTCTAAGCATCGATTCCAGCATACCGACCGGGGAGCAGACAAAAATATAGTCCGCATCCCGTACCGCGTCCTGCAGCGAGGTCGTGGCTTCATGGACGACCCCGCGCTTGACATACTTTTCCGTTGAAGAAGGATTCGGCGAGTATCCGACCACATGAATCCCGGGGTTATTCTTGAAGCACAGGGCGAGCGAACCGCCAATCAGTCCTACGCCCAGAATCGCGATTCTCGTGCTCATATGCCCACCTTGAATTCTGCCAACGACGCTTCCAACGCTTCGATCATCGCTTCATTCTGTTCACGGGAGCCAATCGTGATGCGGATATTTGTCGGATACTTTTTATGGCCTGCCCGCGTAATAATTCCTTTGCGCATGAGCGCCTCGAATACCTGCTGCGCCGGATGGCCGACGTCCACCATAATGAAATTGCCATGGGCCGGGAAGCTGGATAATTGCAGTCTTGCGAATTGTTCCTGCACATAGCGGATCCCTTCCGCGTTCAGACGGCGGCACTCCTCAATGAATGCCTGATCGTGAACCGCAGCCAGTGCGGCCGCTTGGGCGAAGCGCGATGTATTAAATGGTTCGCGCACCTGATTGATCAGGCGGATGACGTCCGGATGCCCGATGCCGTATCCGATCCGGAGGGAGGCCAATCCATAAATTTTGGAGAAGGTCCGCAGCGTGATCAGGTTTTTATATTGAGGCAAATATTCGAGCCCGTCAGGGAATGACTCGTCTGTCACATACTCGCAGTAGGCTTCGTCCAGCACGACGAGCACGCGCTCCGGGACGCGCTCCATGAACCGCTCCAATTCGGCGCGGCCAATAATCGTTCCCGTCGGATTGTTCGGGTTGCAAATCCAGATCAGCTTCGTCCGCTCCGTGACGGCGGCGAGCATCGCGTCCAGATCATGCGTCCCATCCTTCAGCGGAACCTCGACGGTGACCGCGCCTTCGATATCCCCGTTATGCTTATATTGCGGGAAGGTCTGGTCGGCGGTAATCTGCTCGTCACCCGCCACTAAGAACGCCCGGCACAGCATCAGAATCACTTCATCCGAGCCGGCGCCGAACACGATTTGATTCGTGTCGACGTTGAACTTTTCGGCTATCGCGGCCGTCAGCGCCACGGCAGCCCCATCCGGATAAATGCTGGCATTATCAATTTCCTGTCTCATCGCTTCCTTGGCGTGAGGGGAGCATCCGAACGGATTCTCGTTGGACGCCAGTTTAATGATGCGGTCCAATCCCAGTTCCCGCTTCACCTCATCGACCGATTTCCCCGGCTGATAGACAGGGAGATGTACTATACTGCTCTTCGGTTGCATCCGGTTACCACCTTTCCTTACATGGGAAGTCGCTGCAAAGCGTTAATCTCTTAATTGTCGCACAAAATCGCAAATTTGCAAGATCCCATCTTCAAAAGTGGCCTCATCGGACAACAATGGTTGAGCTTCTTCAATTTTCCGCACGATGGCGCTGCCGACAATAACGCCGTCGCAGTAGGCTGAAAATTGCTTCACGTGCTCTGGCGTCGAGATGCCGAATCCGACGCATACGGGGAGCGGCGTCGTTGCCTTCACCTGCCGGATGAAGCGCTCGACCTCTTGATCGAAGCTCTCTCTTACCCCGGTCACGCCCAGCGAGGATACGCAGTAAATGAAGCCCCGGCCTTCCGCCGTGATGCGGCTGATCCGCTCTTCCGAGGTCGGCGCGACGAGCGGTACGAGGTGAATGCCGCAAGCATCCGCCGCTTCCCGCACCGGCCCGCTCTCTTCGTACGGCAGGTCGGGGATGATCGCCCCGCTGAAGCCGGCCTCCGCCGCCGTCCGGAAAAAGCGTTCGATTCCGTACTGCATGACGGGATTGTAATACGTGAACAGGACATAAGGAATGCGCGCTCCTTGCTCCCGCGCCTGTCTCGCTACCCGGAAGCTGTCCTCCAGCGTCACGCCGCCCCGCAGCGCCCGCTCCGCCGCCCGCTGAATGACCGGCCCGTCCGCCAGCGGATCGGAATACGGCACGCCCAGCTCAATGACGTCCGCGCCCGCTTCCTCCAAGCGGAGCAGCAGCTTCAAGGTCGTTCCGCAATCTGGATCGCCCAATGTAATAAACGGCATCAACGCCGCCTTGCCTTCCGCACGGTAGCGCGCGAACATATCATCCAGCCGGTTCGTTGCCTGTGCAGCCATGTCGCTCATTCTTCCTCTCCCCCCAGCGTCTCCATAATCTGATTGACGTCTTTGTCGCCGCGCCCGGACAGGCAGATGACCAGTATCGAATCCGGGGACATCGACGGCGCTTCCTTGATCGCCTGGGCTACGGCATGAGCCGATTCCAGCGCCGGAATAATTCCTTCGGTCCGGCTGAGCAATTGAAGCGCGTCCAGCGCCTCTGCGTCCGTGATCGGCACGTACTTCGCCCGCATGCTGTCCTTCAGGTACGCGTGCTCCGGGCCGACGCCCGGGTAATCCAATCCGGCCGATATCGAGTGCGCCGGCTGCACCTGGCCGAATTCGTCCTGCAGCACGTAGCTGAGCGAACCCTGGAATACCCCGCGGGACCCCTTCGTCATCGTAGCGGCATGGAACGGCGTGCCGATCCCTTTGCCGGCGGCTTCGACGCCGAGCAGCGCCACTGACTCATCCTGAAGGAACGGGTAGAACATGCCCATCGAATTGCTGCCCCCGCCCACGGCGGCGATGACGAGATCGGGAAGGCGCCCTTCCTTCTCCAATATCTGCTTGCGGGTCTCGTCCCCGATAATGCGCTGGAAGTCCCGCACCATCATCGGATAAGGATGCGGACCGGTCACCGACCCGAGAATGTAGAAGGTGTCATCGACTTGGCTGACCCAGTAGCGCAGCGTCTCGTTGCAGGCATCCTTCAGCGTGCGGCTTCCCGACAGGACGGGAACGACCTCCGCCCCGAGCAGCTGCATGCGGAATACGTTCAGCCGCTGACGCTTCATATCTTCTTCTCCCATGAACACCTTGCACTCCATGCCGAGCAGAGCCGCTACGGTCGCCGTCGCCACGCCATGCTGGCCCGCTCCCGTCTCGGCGATGACCTTCTTCTTGCCCATCCGCTTGGCCAGCAGCGCCTGGCCGATCGTGTTATTGATTTTGTGGGCGCCCGTATGGTTGAGGTCTTCCCGTTTCAAATAAATTTTGGCTCCGCCCAGCGTCTCGCTCAACCGCTCCGCATAATAGAGCGAGGTCGGTCTGCCGGAATACTCCTGCAGAAGCTTGATGAGCTCCGCCTGGAATTCCGGCTCCTTCGTATATTGTTGATAAGCTGCTTCCAGCTCGAGAAGCGCATTCATCAACGTCTCCGGCACGTATCTGCCGCCGAAGTCGCCGAAGCGGCCATGAGCGTCAGGCAGTACCGCCGCCGTTCCCTTCGTCTGTGTCTGTTCCATATGCTCTCACCCTTTCGATAAATGCGGATACTTTACGAATATCTTTTATCCCGTTGGTCTCGACCCCGCTCGATACGTCCACGCCATCGATACGGCTGCCGGCAAGCAGCCTCCCCACATTGTCCGGATTCAAGCCCCCCGCCGCATAAAGGGGAAGACCGAGTTCTCCGGCAAGCGAACGATAGTCCGGAATCACGGTCCAATCGAATGCGCGCCCGGAGCCGCCTCCCTGCGACGGATCATGCGTATCCAGCAGGATGGCGTCGATGGAATGCCGCATGCGGCGCAGCATCGGTTCCGCCGCAGCCGCCCGGTTCCCGCCCTGCTCCGGGCCGGCAATCGGCACCGTCAGCCAGACCTGCACCTCATGCCGGCTCTTCAGCCAGGCCGGAAGGTCCGGATCATGATCGGCGATCAACTGCACCGCATCCAGTCGCGCCTCCGCCAGCACCGCGTCCACATCTTCCCGCCGAGGACGGGCGAATACTCCAACCGTGAGAGGAAGCTTCACGCGCTCTTCCTCCAGGCGGGCCAACCAGCCGCGCACATCGGCAGGCGATACTTGCCTCCGGCTTGGCGCGAACACGAACCCGATGCAGTCCGGTCCGGCCCCTACGATGTCCCGGGCCGTCTCCAGCCCGGTCACCCCGCATATTTTCACGCTCGGCGGCCGTCCGTGGCCGCCGCCGTTCCGCTTCTTCCTTGCTTCCTCCGTCAGCTCCGGCATTGCACTCGCGCTCCTTCCGTCATACCGCGACCCGTGGCAGACCGCTCATCAATTGCTCTACGGCCTCTTCCACGTTTGGCTGCCGCATCAGATGCTCGCCGACGAGCGCGGCGTCGATTCCCAAGTCCGCCAGGCGGTTCATATGCTCCGGCTTATGGATTCCGCTCTCGCTGACCAGTGTCCGATCGGCCGGTACGAGGGCGCGCAGCTGTTCGGTCTGCTCCAGATCCGTGACAAATGTATGCAAATTCCGGTTGTTAATCCCGATGAGCGGCGCATCGTCGAGCGCCAGCACCCGCTGAAGCTCCAGCTCATCATGAACTTCAATCAGCGTCTCCATGCCGAGATCAAGCGCACAGCGGTTCAGCCGCGCCAGCTCGCTGTCATTCAATATCGCCGCGATGAGCAGCACGGCATCGGCGCCGATAAGGCGGGCTTCCAGCAGTTGCAGCTCATCGATGATGAATTCTTTGCGCAGCACCGGAAGCTCCGTCCGGCTGCGCACCTCGCGCAAAATATCGTTGCCGCCTTGAAAATAAATGCGATCCGTCAGCACCGACAACGCGTCGGCCCCGGCGGCTTCATAGCCGCGGGCGATGGCCGCCGGATCGAAATCTTGGCGGATCAGCCCTTTGGAAGGCGATGCTTTCTTCACTTCCGCAATCAAGCCGACGGAGCGCCGTTTCCCGGCCGTCAGCGCGTATATGAGCGAGCGGCATGGCGGCAGCTGCGCGATGGCCCGCTCCGCCTCCCGGCGGTTCAGCTCCGCAGCCAGCTCCGCTACCTCCTGGCGCTTCGTCTCTACAATTCGATCAAGAAACATGACTCCATCCCCCTGTCGCTTCTCTCCATTGCTCCAGCTTGCGGAGCGTCTGTCCGCCGTCAATCGCATCGGCCGCGATGCGGACACCTTCGGCGATGCTCTCCGCCTGGCCGGCCACGTAGATGCAGGCGCCGGCGTTCGCAAGCACGATGTCGCGGTGCGGCCCCTGCTCCCCGTGCAGAATGCGGCGGATAATGCCCGCGTTCGTCGCGGCATCGCCGCCCAGCACGCTGGACAGCGGCTGCGTCTGCAGCCCGAGCTGCTCCGGCGTAATATCATACGTTCTCAGCTCGCCATCCTTCAGCTCGCTAATCCGGGTCGGAGCGGACAGGCTGATCTCGTCGAGGCCGTCTTCGCTTGCGACGACGAGCGCCCGCTTCAGGCCCAGCTCGCGGAGCACTGCCGCGATCGTCCCGGTGCGGCTGCGGTCATAGATGCCCAGCACCTGGCGATCCGCTCCCGCCGGATTGGTCAGCGGGCCGAGCATATTGAACACCGTGCGCACGCCCAGTTCCCGGCGCGGCGCCGCGGCATGCTTCATAGCGGGATGGAACACCTGCGCGAACATGAAGCAGATGCCGACGCGGTCCAGGCATTCCGCGGCCTGGTCGCTCGTCAGATGAATATTGATGCCGAGCGCCTCTAGCACGTCGGCGCTGCCCGAGCGGCTGGAGGCGGAGCGGTTGCCATGCTTCGCGACCCGAACAGAGGCGGAAGCCGCGATAATCGCCGATACCGTAGAAATGTTCAGCTTGTGGATGCCGGAGCCGCCGGTCCCGCATGTATCAAGCAGGCGATCCTGCCCGGTGATGACGTGGCGGGCACGGCTGCGCATCGCCTCGGCGAAGCCGACAATTTCGTCCACCGTCTCGCCCTTCAGACGCAAGCAGGCCAGCAAAGCGCCGATCTGGGCGGCAGAGGCATGGCCGTCCATCACGTCGGACATGACCTCCCGCGCTTCTTCGCGGCTCAGATGACCGCCGGCCAGCACATGGGCCAGCGCTTGCTTCGTCAAGACGCTGTCTGGAACCGTGTGAGTACTCATTGCGATACGCTCCTTTCTGCCATAAGCTTCTTGCCCGGTTGGACAGCCGCGTAGTAGTCCCAATTGACCGGGAGCGCGGCCCGCTCCGCAGCCTGGACGGAAGGACGGCCGCTCCTCGGCGCTTCGATGGATGCAGCGGATTCCCTGCATTCGAACATCTCCTCCGCCGTCTGAATGGCGAGCAGCAGCGCCTTCGCCTTGTTGACCGTCTCCTCGTATTCCTTCTCGGGGACCGAATCCCATACAATGCCGGCGCCGGCTTGAACATAGGCGGTGCCGCCCTTGAAAATAATCGTTCGAATCGTAATGCAGGTGTCCATGTTGCCGTTGAAGCCCAAGTAACCGATAGCGCCGGCGTACGCCCCGCGCGCTTCCTGCTCGAGCTCCGCGATAATCTCCATCGCGCGCAGCTTCGGTGCGCCGGAGACCGTGCCGGCCGGCAGACAGGACAGGAAGGCGTCGAAGAAATCTTTGTCCCGGCGCAGCGTGCCGGATACGTTCGATACAATGTGCATCACATGCGAGTAGCGCTCAATGCCCATATACGTATCGCAGCGAACGGTGCCGAATTCGCATACCCGGCCGAGATCGTTGCGCCCGAGGTCGACCAGCATCACATGCTCGGCCCGCTCCTTCTCATCCTTCAGCAGCTCTTCCTCCAGCGCCAGATCCTCTTCTTCCGTCCGTCCGCGCGGCCGGGTGCCGGCGATCGGCCGCGTCTCCACCCGCTCGCCGTTCACCCGGACGAGCGCCTCGGGCGAGGTGCCGACGAGCGTTTCGTCGTCCATTTTCAGAATGTACATGTACGGGGAAGGATTCGTCATCCGCAGCACCCGGTACACATCAAGCGGATCGACCGTCGTCTGCCGCTCGAACCGCTGCGAGAGGACGACTTGGAAGATGTCCCCGCCGCGAATGTATTCCTTCGCCCGCTCCACCTTATCCATAAAAGACGCCCGCGTCTCATTCGAACGGTACGGCTTCAGCTCGGAGGCGGCTCCTCCCGGGAGGAAGCGGCCGCTCTGCAGTTCGGTGGCCGGAGCGGCCAGCAGCTTCTCCTGCAGCCGTCTCAGCTTCTCCTTCGCCTGCTCGTACAGCGTCCGGATATGCTCCTCCGTATCGTCCCGCTCCAGATGGAGATTGACGATGAATTGTAGCTGCTGCCTGACATGGTCGAATACGATCAGCTGATCGCAGAACATGAATTGAATATCATTCATCATCAGGTCGTCCTGCCGATGGCGCGGAAGACGCTCATACTGCTGCACCAGATCATAGCCGAAAAATCCGATCGCTCCGCCCGTCAGCGGAGGCATGCCCGCCAGGGCCGGGCTTTCATACTTGCGCAGCAGCTTCTTCACAGCGGCTAGCGGATGCTCGTGGATCTCGGTGACGGCATCCCGTTCGGTAATGCGCAGCGTGCCGTTCTTGCCCTGCAATATCAGAAAGGGATCGGTGCCGATAAAGGAGTAGCGCGCCCATTGGACTCCGCCCTCCACGCTTTCCAGCAAAAAAGCATAAGGCTCCTGCTTCAGCCTTTGGAACAATCGTATCGGGGTCTCTGTATCTGCCGTGATGGTCTCGGAGACCGGTATAACCGGATAAGTGCGGGATAATCGCAATACTTCATCCACATGAGGATGCATGACATCCACTCCTTTCGAATTCGGGTGAGTCGGATGGAACCAAGAAACAAAAAAACCTCTACCGCAAGGTAGAGGTCCGTTGATTCGATCATGACATTGTGGATGAGCAAGCTCAGGGTATATCAAAGGTTGGATCGCCAAAGAAAGGTCAGATTCGCCAAATAACCCCCGGTTGTTCCTCTAAAAAGGAAGGGAAGGCTCTACACCTCTGGCGATGGCATCCGCTTATGACGTATCCATGCTCTCAGCTCGACTCAACTCAATCTCATCTCAACTCTACTTACTCTACTCAACTATGCTTCTTCACATCATACCCGCAAATAATCAATGCGTCAACACCGAACGGAGGCAAACGGCATCTCCGCCACTACCTTCCGCACGGGAACGCTTATTCCCGGGGACGCTTCTCCGCTATGAAGTGGCCAAGTCCGGGCGCAGCTGGGAAGCCTCGTTCAAGTACACGTGGCGCACTTCCCTCTGCGATTTGTCTGTATTGACGGTTACCATCAAGCGGATGCACAGCGGCAGGCTGCCCGCGACGGGCACCTCCACGGCGCACATTAACGGCACCCACTCCCAGCCCGGCATCGCGCGAATGGCCTGCGCCGGGAAGGAAGCGTTCAGATCCTGGGTCATCGTAATCCATATGCTGACGATGTCCTCCGGAACGATCTGATTCTCTGCCACGATATGTTCAAGCAACACGGTCGTCTCGCGCCGTATTTCATCCGCATCATTGCGCTGGACGGTGGTCGCTCCCCGTATTCCCCTTGCATACATGCTTATGTCGTCTCCCCTTTCAACTCTTCGATGATGTTCCGCACCAGTTCGACCGGCACATCGCGCCGGATCTCCACCTTGCCGATTGCTGTCGGGAGCACGAATACCGTCCGGCCCTCCTTGAACTTCTTGTCATGCATCATCGCATCCAGAATCGCCTCTGTCGAATAGCCGGCCGGAATCGATACCGGCAGCCCGAATTGGCGCATCAACGCTTCCGTCCGCGCTGCAACATCGGCTGCCGCCCCCATCCGCTCCGCCAGACGGGCCGAGCCGACCATTCCGATCGCGATCGCTTCGCCATGCAGCAGCTCGCCATAGCCGGCAACCGCCTCCAGGGCATGGCCGATCGTATGGCCCAGATTCAGAATCGCCCGCAATCCGTTCTCGCGCTCGTCCTGGGATACGACGGCGGTCTTGACGGCGCAGCCTTGCGCCAAGCCATAGGCCAATGCTTCCTCATCCTTGGCCAGCAGCTTCCCGGCATTCGCCTCGCACCAATCGACGAAGCCGGCGTCCCAGATCAAGCCGTGCTTCACCATCTCCGCGAGACCGGAACGAACATCCCGATCAGGCAGCGATTGCAGGGTGGCCGTATCATAGAGCACGAACTCCGGTTGATGGAAGGCGCCGATGATGTTTTTGGCCAGCGGATGATTCACCGCAACCTTGCCGCCCACACTGCTATCATGCGCCAGAATCGTGGTCGGCACCTGAATGAACCGGACGCCGCGCATATATGAGGCCGCTACGAAGCCGGCCAGATCGCCGACGACGCCGCCGCCCAGCGCGACGACCGTCGACATGCGGTCACAGCCTGCCTCCAGCCCGGCACGGACGCAGTCCTCGAATACGGCCAGCGACTTCGAATGCTCTCCTGGCGGCACGGTAAGCGAAGCGGTACGGTAACCGGCCGCGTGCAGCGCTTGCTCGGCGCGCTTTAGATAACGGCGGCCGACATGCTCATCGGTAATGATGAGCACCGGGCTTCCCGCAGGGATGGCCGCTTGCCGGCTCGCGTCGCCAAGCCGGTCCAGCAGTCCGCTCCCGATCCAGATAGGATAAGAGCGTTCGCCAAGATCGACTCTCAGCTCTACGGCTTGCATCGCTTCCTTGTTCTCCATGACGCTCCCTCCTAGTACCGGGCCACTTGCTGCAAGTATTGCTCGTAGTTGGCGCGAATCTCCTCCATCGAATCGCCGCCGAATTTCTCCAGGAACGCCTTGGCGACCTCCCAAGCGACGACATGCTCCAATACGACGCTGGCCGCAGGCACGGCACAGGCATCGGAACGCTCCACTTGGGCCGTGAAGGCTTCCTTCGTATCGATATCTACGCTGCGCAGCGGCTTATACAAGGTCGGAATCGGCTTCATCACGCCGCGAACGACGATCGGCATCCCGTTCGTCATGCCGCCCTCGAAGCCGCCGAGCCGGTTGGAAGCGCGCGTATAGCCTTTCTCTTCGTCATAGAGGATCTCGTCATGCACCTGCGATCCGCGCAGTCGCCCGGCTTCGAAGCCGATGCCGATCTCGACGCCTTTGAACGCGTTGATGGACATGACCGCCTGCGCGATGCGCCCATCCAGCTTCCGATCATATTGCACATGGCTTCCTAATCCGACAGGAACGCCTTCGACGATGCACTCCACGACGCCGCCGATCGAGTCGCCCTCTGCCTTAATCTGATCGATATAGGCCTCCATCGCCTGCTCCGTCGCGGAATCGACGACCCGAACCGAAGACTGCTCGGTCCGTTCAATCATTTCATCCAGCGGCAGAGAATGCGGCGGCGCCTCGATCTCCCCGATGCGAA
Source organism: Paenibacillus dendritiformis (assembly GCF_945605565.1). Taxonomy (NCBI): domain Bacteria; kingdom Bacillati; phylum Bacillota; class Bacilli; order Caryophanales; family Paenibacillaceae; genus Paenibacillus; species Paenibacillus dendritiformis. Next base: position 4,685,281 of record NZ_OX216966.1, read on the forward strand.
TAACTTGTCCGCCGATCTTGATGCCGAACGCTGCCAGCAGCTGGCGGGCCACGGCGCCTACCGCGACGCGGGCCGCGGTCTCGCGCGCGCTGGAGCGCTCCAGCACGTTGCGCAGATCGGTCAACTGATATTTCAGGCCGCCGTTCAGATCGGCATGTCCCGGACGGGGACGATGGACCCGGCGCTTTTCTTCGTCCGAGCCTTCGATCGGCTCCACATTCATAATATTCCGCCAATGCTTCCAGTCATTATTCTCGACTACCAACGCGATAGGAGCTCCGGTCGTATAACCATGACGCACCCCGCCGACGATTGCGGCCGTATCCGTCTCGATTTGCATCCGCCGTCCGCGGCCATACCCTTTCTGCCGGCGTTGAAGCTGAAAGTTCAACTGTTCAAAGTCAATCGCCAGGTTGCTGGGCATCCCTTCAACGATGGCGGTCAATTGCGGTCCGTGGGTCTCTCCTGCTGTCAAATAACGTAGACTCACCGTTGCTCCCCCTTTAAGCTGTATTGCTGTAAATGGCTAAAATCCTTAACTCTTTTGCTCATTATAGTATAGGAGGCAACGTTTGACAAGAAAACAAAAACACGCTCTGAAGGCGTTATGCCGCCAGGAGCGTGTCATGAGCTGTTCGCATATGTATCGCGCGCCGCCATCCGGCAGCGGACGCCAAGGCAAGGGAACCGGAACGGATCTTCAGCTCCGCTATCTCCATACGGATGCGCGCTTCGAGGCCGCCCGCAAATGCGCGGGAGCCGTTCCCGCCCGTTCCTCCTCCGCCATCAGAGGGAGCCAGTTTTTCAATGTCACTTCCACCCCAATAATTTGGGCGCATTCGTGGATCGTTAATTCTCCTCGCTGGTAAGCCGCGATGACCGTCCTCTTGTCCATAATCGTTGGTCGTCCCTCCGTCCTCGTAGTCATCCTAGAGGATGTTCATACCGTCTATGTAAGTCTAGTATCGGAAGAAGGGATGCGGATTATACGCTAGATGTCATTTTACGGTAAAAGAACGTCTCTATCGTCTCCAGCCCGTATTGGCCCGGATTGAAAATCTGTTCCGTGCTTCCCACAAACAGAACCCCGCCCGGTTTGAGCGCATCGGCGAATTTGCGGTACAGCTGGAGTTTGGCTTCCTCCGTGAAATAAATCATGACATTGCGGCAAATGATCAGGTCAAGCGAGGTATCGAACGCGTCCTCCAGCAGATTCTGCTTGCGGAACCGAATCGCGCTTTTCAATGACTCGACAATCCGGTATCCTTCCGGCCCCTGTTGAAAATATTTCTGCCGGTACAGCTCCGGGACATCCTTCAGCGATCGCTCTGCATAGCATGCTTCCTTCGCCTTCATCAAGACGTTCTCGTCTATATCGGTAGCGGTAATCTGGGAGCGCTGGAGCAGACCTGACTCATTCAAGATCATGGCCAGCGTATACGGCTCCTCTCCGGTAGAGCAGGCCGCGCTCCAGCAGCGCAGCTGCTTCGCATTGGCCGCCAACGCCGGCAGGACGCTGTCTCTCAGCGTGACCCAACGGTTCGGATTGCGCCAGAATTCGGAGACATTAATCGTCATCCGGTCCAAAAATTCATCCAGCAAGCCCGGGTTCTGCCGGATCGCTTCGAAAAAACTGCGGAAGGTCGTATACCCGTTCTTCATGCGCAGCGTCGTTAACCGCCGCTTCATTTGCGCTTCCTTGTACTGCAGCAGATCAATGCCGGTCAGGCGCTTGATCTCCATCACGAAATGCCGGTAATCCTCATCCTCATGTCCCGCTGCTGCGGAAGAGGCTCCGCCTTCGGCTGTCGCTTGACCGAAAGGATAGGACGATAGGGCAGGCTGCCGCTTCGATTCATGCATCATCATTCACTCTCCACCACTTCATCATGGGAGCCGTTCTTCACAACAACAAAGAACACGGCTGAACAGTTTCCTATTCGCCGTGTTCCGATGCTTTTCCTGCTTTATGTAAGCTCTTTCATAAATATTAGTCCGGAAATGCAGGAGAACTTTCTTATTGCGGGCTATGATCAGATCCAGCTCTCTATCGCGCGATCATAGCTGATAATGTCGCTGTCGGCGAACAGATTCGCGATCTCTCTGGCAGCGCTTTCTTGCGAATCGGAACCGTGCACCAGATTGAGCGGGGTGTGGGACGCATAATCGCCGCGAATTGTTCCTGGCTGCGCCTCTCCTACCTTCGTCTTGCCAATCATCAAGCGCGACAAGCTGATAATCTCATCACCTTCCCAGATCATGGCGAACACGGGACCAGAAGTAATGAAATCAACCAATTCGCCAAAAAACGGCTTTTCTGCATGCTCGGCATAATGGCGTTCGGCTTGTTCGCGCGTAATCATCATTAATTTCCCGGATACAAGCTTCCATCCTTTGCGTTCAAAGCGGCTTACGATGTCCCCGATGAGACCTCTTTGCACGCCGTCAGGTTTGACCATGATGAATGTGCGTTCCATAGGTTCACTCCTCAATTATTGTGAAAGTAGTCCAGCGAACCAAGTATACCAAATATTTCATCATTGCGCACCTTGACTTTTTGAATCCGGATTAATGGGATCGATTGGCAATAAAATAGGCAATATCCCGCAGGTTTTTGCGCGCGCGGATATCAGGCAGCTGCTCCAGGGCATGAATCGCTTTGTTGATATAGCGTTCAGCGAGCTGCTCCGCGCGCCGGATGCCTGCGCTCTCCCGAATATTATGTAAAATCGAAGACACATCCGTATGTCCGTTCATGCGCCGGATACGCTCAATCTCGCGCAGCAGCGCCTGCCGCCGTCCTGTCTCTTCCAGCGCATAAATGACAGGCAGCGTCAAATTGCCCTGCCGGATATCATTGCCCGGAGGCTTCCCCAACTGCGCTTCGGTGCCGATCAAATCCAGCACGTCATCACGAATCTGGAATGCCATCCCGACATTGTAGCCGAACCGGTACAGCTGGCGGCCGATGGCGGCCGAAGCCCCGGAAGCGATCGCTCCCAGCTGGCAGCTGATCGCGATCAGAAGCGCGGTCTTGCGGCGGATTCGCAGCAGGTACTGCCGCTCGGATTGGGACGTATTGAAGAAATCCCGAATCTGCTCCATTTCCCCGATGCACATTTGAACCATCGCTTTCGACAGAATGCGGTGAATTTGCGGGTCCTGCAGCTCGGTGGCAAGCACCAGCGCCTGCCCATAGATGTAGTCTCCGGTATACATGGCAACCCGGTTGTCCCATTTGGCTTTGACGGTCAGTTGTCCCCGCCGCGTATCGGCATCGTCGATCACGTCGTCGTGAACGAGCGAGGCCATATGAATCAGTTCCAGAGGGACGGCTACATATTTGAGTCTCTCCAGATCATAGGTTCCGAATTTGCCGGCCAAGAGAACGAAGACCGGGCGGATACGCTTGCCTCCAGCCTTGAGCAGCTGCAGCGAAGCGTCATTCAGCGTCCGGAGATCGCTTGCGATCGATCGTTCCAGCTGCTCCTCGATATATGATACATCCTGCTTCATTGTCGCGTATATGTCCCACAATTTCATGCCTTCACCTAACCAACCGTATTTTCCGACCAGAGTTCAAGCCGAACTTCATGATCAATAAGCCCTAACTCGTACGCGTATTGGAAATAGCATTGAAGCCCTTCCTGCTGCGGACGATCGAAATCGTAATTCAAATTGGTAAAATAATTCATCCAATAGCCGACCGTGCCGCCGATCGTGCAAACGGCCTCCTGCGCCAGCGGGCGCGGATCGAGAAGGCTCTTCCGCTTGCTGGCTTCGAACGCCTCCATAATGATCTTGATATCGTCGCCATGCTCGCGGATGACATCCCGGTTGACAGCCCATACCGCGAAGGTCATCCAATGTCCTGTCCATTGGCGCCATAGCTCGCCGAGATCGATCACTTCATATCCGGGATTATTCCAGGAAGCCCGGATGGCATGATCGCCGATAAGAACGGCGCCGTCCGCTTCAGCCATCATCGCGTCCAGATCCGGATCCATCGGAATGTAGTCCGGGCGGGCATGATAGAACTTCGCGGCGATAATCTTGAACAGATTGGTCGACGTGGCCGACGTTGTCGTCAATGCGATCTTGCCCCGGAGCGCTTCCTCCAGCGGCTTCTTCAAAAAGAGAAAGATGGAATTGACGCGGCCGTGCGCGCTCACCGACAAATTCGGGAACAGCGTATATTGCTCGGAGGAAATGCCGTAAGCAAACGCCGAAATCGGCCCCATATCAATCCTGCCTTCACGCATCGCTTGATTCAACCCGGCAGGAACGGCCGGGATCATGTCCAATACAGCCCGGGTGTTCTTCGGCTCAAAATGATAAAATATCGGCCATACGTTCGTATAATCGATGCGGCCGATGCGAATATGGGACGGGTTATTGTTCGTGTCTTGCTGCAGTACCATCAGGTTCCCCCCACCTTCTAAACAATTGATGCTCGATATCGAGTATGTCCAGCACCTTCCCGACCAGGAAGTTCACGATGTCGTCCAACGTCTTCGGATGATAATAGAACGCCGGCATCGCTGGCACGATGCGCACGCCCATATGAGCGAGCTTGAGCATATTTTCCAGATGGATCGCATGCATCGGCGTCTCGCGCGGCACGATGATGAGCGGGCGCCCTTCCTTCATCATGACATCGGCAGCCCGTCCCATCAGGTTGTCCGAGGAGCCATGGGCCAACGATGACAGCGTCCCCATGGAGCAAGGCATGATGATCATCCCTTGGACGCGGTAAGAGCCGCTGGCGATGCTGGCCCCGATATCCTGGATCGGATGGTATACGATGCGGCCGGCTCGTTCTCCGAACGCCCGCTCGATGGCCTCCTGGCGCCGGGTGACTTCCCACCCCAACTCTTCCTTCAGCACCCGCCATCCGGCATCCGTGACGAGCAAATGCACAATGCATCCGGCTTGCAACAGGCATTCCGCGAGCCGGATGCCGTAAATCGCTCCGCTCGCACCGGTAATGCCTACGACATAACGCTTGTCCGCCGCTGTCATGGGCTCAACACCACCAAATCCAGCAAAGTGAAGGCGAATACGACAATGCTCAAAATGCCGTTCAGCGTGAAGAATGCGGTGTTCGTCCGGCTCAGATCATGCGGCTTGACCAGCATATGCTCATAAATGAGCAAGGCGGAAGCGATGATCGTCCCGATAATATACCACCAGCTCAATTGCGTGACGAACAGCAGGAGCAGGAAGCCGATCGCGGTCACAATGTGAAACCCGCGCGCTATCCACAATGCCTTCGCAATGCCGAACCGGGCGGGAATCGATTTCAAGCCTTCCTTGCGATCGAATTCGTAATCCTGGCATGCATAGATGACATCAAAGCCCGTCGTCCAGCAAGCCACCGTCAAATAAAAAATAATAGAAGTCCAGTTAATCTCATTCGTGACCGCAACCCAGCCCCCAAGCGGAGCCAGCGCGATCGTCAAGCCGAGAATAAAGTGGCACAGCCACGTAAATCGCTTCGTGAATGAATAAAAGACAAGCATAAAGACGGCAATCGGCAATAAATAAACAGCCAGCGGCTGCAAATTGGCGGCTGCCCAGAACAGCAGTCCGAACGATACGGCCGTGAATAATATCACTTCTCCTGCCTTGAGCAGGCCGGCCGGAATGGCGCGGTTGGCCGTGCGCGGGTTTTTGGCGTCGATGGCGGCATCGATGAGCCGGTTCAAGGCCATCGCCGCGCTGCGCGCTCCGACCATGGCCATCAGAATCCATCCCCATTCGGCTAGTGTAGGGAAGCGGTTATCCATGACCATGGCGCCAAGGATGGCGCCCATGAACGCAAACGGAAGCGCGAATAACGTATGTTCGATTTTAATCATTTCCAGGAAAATACGCACTTTTTTAAACATGTCCATTCCCCTTCGTGCCGATGTGCAGCGCGGCAATTCCTCCCGTCAGCGGCTTCGCCTCCACCTGCTCCAGGCCGGCGGCGCGGAACATGTCGGCCAGTTCCTGGCGGCCCGGGAACGAAGCCAATGATTCCGGCAGCCATTTGTACTGCTCGTAACGCTTGGCAATCCATTTCCCCAGCATCGGAAGCAGCCGTTCGAAATAAAAATAGTACAGCCCCTTGAAAGGCTGCCAGGTCGGCTTGCTCAGCTCCAGGCAGACGACCCTTCCTCCGGGCTTGACCACTCTCCGCATCTCCCGAATCACCTGATCATAGTCGGGAACATTACGGAGCCCGAAGCCGATCGTCACATAATCGAAGCTGTCATCCGGGAACGGGAGATCCATCGCATTGCCTTCGATAAGCCGGATCTGATCCTGCAAGCCCAATTTTTCGATCTTGCGCTGCCCGACGGACAGCATCTTCGGACTGAAGTCCAGACCGATCATCTCTCCCGTGCGGCTCGCCTGCGCCAGCTGGATGGTCCAGTCGCAAGTCCCGCAGCACAAGTCGAGCGCGGTCTCTCCGGGCTGAACATTCATCCGGCGCATCGTATAATTCCGCCACGCTTTATGACGCCGGAAGCTCATAATATCGTTCATGATATCGTATTTATGAGCAATGTTCTCGAACACATCATGCACATATTTTTCTTTGGACTCCCCCGTCTTTGGCGAGTGTGTCTCCATGTTATGCGTCACCTTGCCCTTCACCTCAATCCGGTATGTTAGCTGCGTTGAGCCGCAGCATTGGTCGGAGAAGACGTCAGCACGAGCGGGCTAAGCAATTGGACGATTCGTCCGGTCGTTCCGGCGTCCAGCGACATCGCGGACGTAATGGTCTGAAGCTTGTCCTGAATGAGCCGAATCTGGTGCGCCAGCTGCTGCCTCACTTCATACTTCGCCATCATCGCGCTCCAGAACGCGGTGTCGTAGGCGCGCTGCTTCATCTTCCTTCTCTCTTCTTCCGTGCCTTGCTGCCACACATGCCAATAAGACCAGCTGCCTTCGAAGCGCTGGAACTGCTCGGAGCGTTCCTGCTCCTGCTTCATCACTTCCAGCTCGGCGACCTGGTCGAGCAGCTGCTCCCATAAGCTTACGTCCTGGGCAGCCATACGATGGTTGAACGACTGGAACAGCGTCTTGCGCAGAGATACGCACGCACGCAAATATTCCTCCGCCGTCATCGCCCACAGCTTCATCTTCTCGATCGTGGCCACCTTGAGCTGATTGACGGCGCAGACCGCCTGGCTTAGCGCCCGGATGGCATCGATCTGTCCCGCATGCGCGAGCAGATGATAGAAGCGGCTGCTGAAATAATCTCCCGCCAGCACCTTAAGCTGCCGGGAACGCAGATTGCGATCGCTCTCATCCTTGGTCGCCATCTCAATCATGTCGTGGGTGTCCAGGCCCACTTGCACGAGCGAAGTCACCAGCGCAATCAGCTCGCTGTGCTCCGCACCCTTCTTGCTGCGGTTTAAAAAGGCGAACATCAGCTCCACCCGCGTGTGTGGGAACGCAGGCAGGTCAGTGTACGCCTGTATCATGTCATGTTCTACGTACCGTTTTGCCAATTGCGAAATGTGGTTTACTTCCATTATGAGTCCTCCGACAATAAGCGGTTAGTCATCCTGGCGGGATGTCGCAATCTAAATCATTATATCATAGGTTCCATATGAACGGGCATATTTTCTTGTTGTGCCGCCGAGCCAGGCATGTCTTCTATCGGTCTCCGGGAAATGTCCGATCCCATAGCAGCGTATAAATAAAGCGGAGCGCCTGTTCCGTATCGGGTAAGACGATGCCGGCGCGGATGGCCTTCAACCGTTCCGGAGTCGCTTCCTGCTTGCGCGCGTCCAGCGACAGGAGAACGTAATTTTTCTTCAAGCGCTCGTCCTGTATGACGATCCGCAGCAGCAGCCGGTTCACATTGTCCGTTCGCGTGAAGCTATGCTGCAGCAGCTCATAGATGTCATGATAGATCGCATCCGGCCTCGCGATGGTGGAGGCGACCTTCATGTCAATCGTCAGCCCGTCTCCGTTCCATGCCGCCCGGCTCAGTCTGAGCTGCAGCGGAATATCCGATAAATAGTCGACCAGCCGCGCCTCGGTGACGGAGACCGTCTGCGGCGATGCCGTTACGGCAGCCGCCTCCTGCAGCTTGTTCCCGTTCGTGCGGTGCGCGGCGGACAGCCCGCCAAGCCCCGCCATCAGCAGGATGGTCGCTATTGCCGTAAGCATGGCCGGCCGCCATCGTTGAACCCGGTTCATTATACCCGCTCCCCTACTGTACATGTTGAAGACATCCGCTGTGAATCCTTATTTCCAGTCTCGACCCGTAAGTGGATGTCCATACCTCATCATACAGTGAAATTGAGCGGGGTATGACTGCAATTCCGCCGCTGACCAGCCGCGGCCGCATTACCGGGCGCCGCAAAAAAACCGCCCCGCAGCATGGCGGAGCAGCTCGCCTTAATCCGTATCGGTATGCAGCTCGCCATGCTTCGTCAGGATGACGGCCTTGCCGCGCACCTTGACCGCAGACGTATGATCAGTGAACTGCGCAATCAGCACTTCGTTCTTGTCCAGCTTCTCGATATGATGGAAGCGGGTATCCTGGCCCCGTGTCAATCCGAATACCTGCACGCCATGATCCTTCGCCTTGATAACGATATAGTCGGTCTGGTTCTCCAACAGAACTCCCTCCTCTTCTCTCGCTATTATAACACGGTTGCGCCGCTTGCCCATAGCCCGTCTCGAACCCAATGGCACGTCTCCCCGGACAAGAGAAAGCCGCGACGGAATCCCGTCGCGGCTTCACTGAGCTCGCGTTCCCCATGGTCACTAGAGTATGTAAGTTCACTTATTTGATGCCATCTTTAAGTGCTTTACCCGGTTTGAACGCAGGGATCTTGCTCGCAGGAATTTCGATTTCTTCACCCGTTTGCGGGTTCCGTCCTTTGCGGGCGGAGCGTTCGCGCACTTCGAAGTTGCCGAAGCCTACCAATTGGACCTTGTCACCGTTCTGCAGCGCGTTGGAAATTGCTTCGAAGACGGCGTCTACAACTTTCGTCACGTCTTTCTTGGACAATTCCGTAGACTCTGCAACCTCGGTAATCAATTCGGATTTGTTCATTTTCAATTCACCTCCCGACGAAATATGTCTTGTTATCCCATTTTTTCACTGTTTCCTATGAAAATATACATCATCAACCCTAAAAACGTCAGATACAGCTTGGCTCTGCCGTCTTTCATGGTCGAGGAACAAATTTATAGTAATATACCGCTATCACAAATGCAAGGGGGTAAAATCGGCGCGGCGACGCGAAATAAACAAAAATAGCTCAATCCGCCCCCTGTTCCCGAGAGAACAAGGAGCGCCTGAGCTATGCTCCGTATCTGGTATGAATGTTCCGTCAGAGGATGATGGCAATCAGGCCGCCCGATCCTTCGTTGATAATGCGGCCCAGCGTCTCCTGCAGCTTGTAGCGGGCATTGTCCGGCATCATTGCGATCTTGCCCTGGATGCCTTCCCTGACGATGGAATGGAGGGATCGGCCGAAGATATCGGATTCCCAGATCTTCGTCGGGTCGTTCTCGAAGTCCTGCATCAGGTAGCGCATCAATTCCTCGCTCTGCCTTTCCGTGCCGATAATCGGCGCGAATTCGGATTCGACGTCGACCCGAATCATATGGATGGACGGGGCCGTCGCCTTCAGCCGCACCCCGAAGCGCGTTCCTTGGCGGATCAGCTCCGGCTCGTCGAGAGCCATCTCGCTTAACGTCGGAGCCGCGATGCCGTAGCCCGTCGTCTTCACCATCTCCAGCGCATCGGCGAACCGGTCATATTCCCGCTTCGCATGGGAGAATTCCTGCATCAGTTGGAGCAAATGATCCTTGCCCCGTATTTCAACGCCGACGACCTCCATCAATATCTGGTCATACAGCTCATCCGGCGCGTACAAGTCGATTTCGGCCACGCCTTGCCCCATATCCATCCCGCTAAGTCCGGCGCGGGCGATGAACTCATAGTCCATGAACTGCTGCACGACGCGATCGACATCTCGCAGCCGGCGGATATCCTTGACGGTATCGCGAACCGAGCTCTCATAGCTGGTGCGCAGCCAGTGGTTGTCATGAAGCACCATGACCCAGCTCGGCAGATTGACATTGACTTCATGAACCGGGAATTCGTACAGCACTTCCCGCAGCACGCCCATCACGTCATCTTCACTCATCGTCGCGACGCTGAGAGCCATCACCGGAATATCGTACTTCTCCTGCAGCTCGTTGCGCAGCGCAACGGTTTCTTCGCTCTTCGGACGCGTCGAGTTGATGACGAGCACGAACGGCTTGCCGACTTCCTTCAGCTCGTTGATGACCCGCTCTTCGGAGTCGACATACGAATGGCGCGGAATCTCGGCGATCGTACCGTCGGTCGTGACGACAACACCCAGGGTAGAGTGCTCCTGAATGACCTTCCGCGTGCCGATCTCCGCCGCCTCCTGGAACGGAATCGGATCTTCGAACCACGGCGTATTGATCATCCGCGGTCCGTTCTCGTCTTCATAGCCTTTTGCGCCTTCCACGGCGTAACCGACGCAATCCACCAGGCGGACGTTCACTTCCAGTCCTTCCGCCACCTTAATCTGAACCGCATTGTTCGGCACGAACTTCGGTTCCGTCGTCATAATTGTTTTGCCCGCAGCGCTCTGCGGCAGTTCGTCGACAGCGCGAATGCGGTCGGATTCATTTGTAATATTCGGGAGAACGACCGTCTCCATGAAGCGTTTGATAAAAGTCGATTTCCCCGTGCGGACCGCACCGACGACCCCGAGGTAAATATCCCCGCCGGTACGCTCGGCAATGTCCTTAAAGATGTCCACTTTTTCCAATGATATCCCCTCCTCAAAATGTTCCGACGGACAAGAGGCTTTCGTCCGCCTCTCGTCCTTCTGAAACGATTGGCACCGTTGCTAGGATTGAGCTGTTGCCGTTGTCGCCAGTGTTCTCCGCCGAGACTTCACGTTGTACAAGGGCATTGCGACGCAACTCGTACATGTTTTTGGACTAGTACCATCTTATTTCGCGCCTCTCGCAAATATGACCCCTAATAGCAACATTTTTCTTCGCCGGGCGCACTCACTCCTTCCAAATCAGTTATATGAAAGTCATAGAAAAGTATGACAACGCAAACAAGACCGTACGGAAAAATTCCATACGGTCTTTGTATTGGTCATGCGCTTGCCGGCGCATCGATTACGATTCGGGTTCCGCTTGCGGCCACGGGGCCCCGTCCTTCCATATGTACGGGACGGATTTGACCGGGACATAGAATGATTTCCCGGTCAGCAGCGGGCGAAGATCGGTTCCGTCCTCGGCAGGCGGCTTATCCCCCGCCTCGATCACCTGCATCAGCTCGATCGCGTAATCGGCATAGACGCGTCCCTGCTCATCCATCATAAGCGTCAACGGTTCTCCGCTGAACGGATTTCTCACGTTCGACGGCTTGAGATCGGCGGCGGCTTCATCGATGCGATAGAATCCGGGGTAGGCCTCCTCCTTCGAAGGCAGGCGTCCCTCCTTGCGCTTGTAGGAATCGACGGCACGGGCGGCATCGTTCACATATTGCGCCACCGCCAAATCCATGATGCGAACCTTCGGCTCCGTTTCTTCGTCGATAATGAGATAGGAACCGGTACCGCCCGCCTCGAACGCGCTGGCCGGTGTGGCGCTCAGCTTGCCGCTGCGCTTCAGCACCTCGAAGTCAACGCGGAATTTCTCATAGCGGGGAACTTCCTCTTCGCTGTTCTGTATCGGGAGCAGCCCGGTATCCTTCAAATATTCATCCACGGCGCTCTGCACGAGCAGCACGCCCTCGCGGGCGGACTGCTGATTCTCCTTCCGCAACTCCTTTGGATACATGCATCCTTGCAGCAGCGCCAGCAATAGAGCGGTTACAGCCACGATGCCAGTCCTTCGTTGTCGGTTCACTCTCATTCCCTCCAGCCTGTTTCTATTAGAGGTTGCTTCAGTTGAAAACTTGCCTATTTATATATGTATTATTGGCCACCTACCACAGCGCGTCCTCGCCGCGCTGTTCCTCCAGCTTGCGGCGGACGAGCGCTTTCAACGGATCTTCCGGCACCTCGACCGTTACGCTTCCCGTTCGGCCGCTCAGCCGGACCTGGCACGCAAGGCGAGCGCCAAGCGTCTCCTCCATCCCCATCTTCCGCACCTCAGGCGGCGTCGGCGCCGTGACGGCATGCGCATCGCCGGACACGTTCACCTTGCACAGGAGGCAGCCCGCTTTGCCTCCGCAGCGCGTTCGTACGGCGACTCCGGCCTGACGGGCGGCCGCCAGTATCGTCGTCGGCCGGGTGACATCAATGACTTTGCCGGCCGGCATGAATGTTACGCGCGTTCCCACAGCGCCATCTCCTTTTCACTGCAACCTGCTCGGGCTGAAAGCCGGCCTTTTTGAACATACATTTCTATTCTTCCACTGATTCCCGAACGGTTCAGTTCGGGATGATGCCGGCCAACACCTGCGGACAGAGCACATACAGCCGCTCCGCGAAGCTCGAGCTGGCCTGGCAGCGGTTCCACACGGCCCGCATCGCCTCGACATGCTTATCCGGATCACGATTGATGACGCGCACGATGGCCTCCGTTCGATCCTCCCGCTCGCGCAAGAGGTTGAAGACCAGCTCATGCGCCAGCGGCATCAGCCGGATGATGTGGCGGCCGAGTGCATACTCCGGCCCGACGGGCCACAGCCCTTCGATAATCACCGTCTCATAGCGGCATTGCGGCGTCGTGACCGTGAAGCTCCCGACCAGCTCGGCCGTAACCCGCTCATGGCGGTAATGGCTTAACAGCGAGCGATAGCGGTCGGTGACGCTCCATTCCGGCTCATCCGTCGACCAGGCGGCCCAGGCGCGGTGCAGGGAACCCGCCTCCTCTTCATCGGCATACACATCGATGTCCCGCGGCTCGCGGTCGATATCCACGCCTTGCAGGACCAAGCCGCAGCTCCCGCCCAGCATCCAAGGCAGCGTCTCCGGCGGGCAGGCCTCCGTCAAAAGGCGGATACTATTCTCAAGCGAATGAGACAATGAATGTTCGTTCATGCGGCGTGCTCCATTTCTTCTGTGAATCTTGACGCGGCGTGAGGGGCATGAAGCCCGTCCACAACACGTGCAAATGATGAAGTCCCCGTAATGATGGACAGGTAAATAGACGCAGCTGCGTCATCCAAAATACGGCTTATGTATCGCTTCTACCTGACCGTCCTTGACCACCGTCGTCTGACAGGCCAGCCGGTAGCCTTGATGGAATTCGTCCTCCTCCATCCGGTTCCATTCCGCATCGGTGACATCGCCCAGGTTGTCGTAGCCGGAGACAATCTGACAGCGGCAGCGGGCGCAGGTCCCCCGCGTGCAGGAATAGGCCCAGTCCACCTTGGCCTGGATCGCGGCTTCAAGCAGCGTTGTTCCGACCGGCACTGTCACGGTAGCCTCTCGTTCACGTCCCCGTACCTTAATGTCTGCCATAACCGGTTATTCCTCCTGAATATGCGTATTGTGATTACATAATGGAAATCAGGCCGTACAGCATCCCGGCCAATAACATAATGAATGCGACAAACGATAGAATGCCTTTGACCCAGCCCTTGGTTTTCGTTCGGGCGAACATGATTAAAAAGGCGGAAAAAGCCATGAGGCCGATTCCGATAAACGATACCCACATCTTCGTCATACCATCCATAGTCTCTGATTCTCCCATTCCTCACAAACTGCTCCCATTATACCATTCGTATCCGCAGAAGAAAACGAGAGTGGATGATTCAACTGGCGGCATTCTGAAGTTTGATCAGGATAACTTGTTTGCGCTTCATGCAACCCAGCGTTTCCTAACCAAAAAAATAAGCAGCGCAAGCATCCGCTCACGCTGCCGGCCGGTTCGGGACGGTAACCGCTACTTCTTCATCATCATTTTCATCAACGCTTCCATGTTGTTCGGATTCATGCCGCTCTTCTTCACGGCGCTGACAATATCATTTATCGTAGATTCCGTCACGGGAAGCTTCGCCACCGAAGCAACCTGCTTGATGAGCTGGCGCAGTTGGGCCTCGCTTTGAAGCGTGGAAGGCTTAACCGAGCCGGCAAGCCTTTTGATTTGGTTTTCGGTTATGTTCTTGCCGGCTTTTCTGTTAATCTTGTTCAAAGCATCCTTCGGGAATTTGTTGTTCGACATATACTCCCTCCTCAAGTCTGTTTACCTATAATGTATGAACAGACTTCAAGGGAGGTGAGAGATACCGCCGGATTTCCGCATTCTTCCTTGAACGATCAGGACCAGGTAGCCACTTCTTCGATCTCATGCTTGCGTACGCGGCCCATCAAATATTCGACCGCCGTCTTCGCTTCCCTGCCTTCGAACAGGACGCGATACAGCTGCTCGGTAATCGGCATCTGCACCCCGTATTGCTCGGACAGACGGTAAGCCGCCTTCGTCGTGCGGATGCCTTCGACGACCATCCCCATCCGGGACAAGACGTCGTCCACAGCCATGCCTTGCCCTATCATCGAGCCGGCGCGCCAATTGCGGCTATGCTGGCTCGTACAGGTGACGACAAGGTCGCCGACGCCGGCCAGGCCCGCAAACGTAAGCGCATTGGCGCCCATTTTCGTTCCGAGACGCGCGATCTCGGCCAATCCGCGAGTCAGCAGGGCCGCTTTGGCGTTATCGCCGAAGCCGAGCCCATCAGACAGCCCTGCGCCCAGCGCAATAATATTTTTGAGCGAGCCGGCCAACTCGACACCCAGCACATCGGGATTCGTGTACACCCGGAAGAAGGTGTCATTCATGAACAGATCCTGCGCCTGTTCCGCCGTCTCCAAGCCGGCGGAAGCGACGACTACCGTCGTCGGGCACTGCAGAACCACTTCCTCCGCATGACTCGGCCCCGACAGGACCGCGATGCGCTCCAAGCTGCATTCGAGCTCCGCAGCCAACACTTCCGACATGCGGGCCAGCGACTCGGTCTCGAAGCCTTTGGTCGCATGGACGATAATCATCTCATCCGTAACATACGGCTTCATCTGGCCAGCCACTTGGCGCATGGCAGAAGAAGGCGCCACGACAACGCATGCCGCGGCCCCCTCCATCGCTTCCTGCATGCTGCAGGTCGACTTCAAGCCCGGGTGAAGCACGACGTCCGGCAAATATTTTCCGTTGCGATGCTTCTCATTAATTTCTTCCGCTTGGTCGCAATGGCGTGTCCATAAATACACGTCATGCCCATTTTGCGCAAGCACCTCACTGAGTGCCGTCCCCCAGCTTCCGGCGACGAGCACGGCAACTTTAGCGGACACGTGGCACCTCTCCTTTCTTCGAGCCGAGGCGGTTCTCCGTGCCTCTCCACAGCTTCATAATATTGCTTCGGTGACGATAGAAGGCGAACGCGCAAATAAGCAGGCTTCCCCAAAATATCGGCCACTCATAACGAAAAATCAAAATAAAGACCGGTGTCAGCAGCGTGAAAATAAGCGAGCCGAGGGACACATACCGCTTCCAGACAATCGAGGCGATGGCCAGCACGCCTGCCGTGAAGGCAGGCCAAAAAGCTAGCATCGCCAGGACGCCGATCGTCGTCGCGATCCCTTTGCCGCCGCGAAAACGGAAGTACACCGGCCAGTTATGGCCGGCAATCGCCGCGATGCCGCACCCGACCATCACCCAGGCATTATCGGCCAGCCACCATCCAAGCAGCACGGCAATAATTCCTTTGACCGCATCCAGCAGCAGCACGCAGATGGCCGGTCCCTTGCCCAGCACGCGCAGCGTGTTGGTCGCGCCGGCATTGCCGCTCCCATGCTGCCGGATATCGATCCCGCGCAGCCATTTGGCGAACAGCAGGCTGAAGCTGATTGAACCGATTAAATAACTTGCCATTATGGCAATGATTGAATATACCAATTCCGTTCTCCCCTAACCTTCATCGGATTTGCGGCGGGTGAACAGCCTTATCGGCGTGCCCTCGAAGTCGAACGACGTCCGAATCCGGTTCTCCAAATAGCGCTCGTAGGAGAAATGCATCAGTTCCGGGTCGTTGACGAAGATGACAATCGTCGGCGGCTTCACCGCAACCTGCGTCGCATAATTAATGCGCAGTCGTCTGCCTTTATCCGTTGGCGGAGGGTTGTAAGCGACCGCATCACTGACAACATCGTTGAGGAGATGGGTCGGTATGCGCTTCGCGTGCTGCTCGGCAACATGCTCGATGACCGGAAGCAGCTTGTGAAGCCGCTGCTTCGTCTTAGCGGACAAGAAGACGATGGGCGCATAAGGCATGAACAGGAAATGATCGCGAATCTTCGTCTCGAATTCATGCATCGTGCGATCGTTCTTCTCGACGACATCCCATTTATTGACGACAAAGAGCGCCGCCTTGCCTGCCTCATGGGCATA
The DNA here is from genome assembly GCF_945605565.1 of Paenibacillus dendritiformis. Classification (NCBI taxonomy): domain Bacteria; kingdom Bacillati; phylum Bacillota; class Bacilli; order Caryophanales; family Paenibacillaceae; genus Paenibacillus; species Paenibacillus dendritiformis. The sequence goes on from NZ_OX216966.1 coordinate 4,701,688, forward strand.
GCCTGCAATATGCTTGTCTTGCTCAATGATGCCTTCTTCGCCGTTGATGACGACAAGGACGACATCGGCCCGCTCGATCGCTTTCATGGAGCGCATGACGCTGTACTTCTCGGTCGTCTCGTACACCTTGCCGCGCTTGCGCATTCCGGCCGTATCGATCAGCACGAACCGCTGTCCGTCTTTCTCGAACGGAGTATCGATCGCGTCGCGCGTCGTGCCGGCAATATCGCTCACAATGACGCGGTCCTCGCCTAATATGGCATTGACAAGCGAGGATTTGCCTACGTTCGGTCTTCCGATCAGGGCGACCCGGATAACATCCTCATCGTACTCTTCCTCGGTCGTCTCAGGGAACCGGTGGACCACTTCATCCAACAAATCGCCAAGTCCTGTGCCGTGCGAACCGGAGATAGGCACCGGATCCCCGAATCCAAGACTGTAAAATTCATAAACATCGTCCATGCGTTGCAAGTTGTCTACTTTGTTAATCGCAAGAACTACCGGCTTGCCGGAACGGAACAGAATCTCAGCCACTTCCTCGTCCGCCTGGGTTACGCCGCTCTTCGCTTCGCACATGAAAACAATGACATCCGCTTCTTCAATGGCCAACTCGGCCTGCACACGGATGGAGCGGAGCATCTCGTCTTCGCCGTACACTTCAATTCCGCCCGTGTCAATAACGTTGAACGGCTTGCCATTCCATTCGCCCGTTCCGTAAATACGGTCGCGTGTCACGCCAGGCTTGTCCTCCACTATGGCCAAACGGTCGCCGATGACTCGGTTAAAAATGGTGGACTTGCCGACGTTCGGCCGCCCGACAATGGCAACAACGGGTTTTGCCATGCAGTTCACTCCTCATCTCTAATGCAACATCTACACGTAGTTCATCATATCAAAAAATCAGCACCTTGGCTAACCAATTTGCAGGAGACCTGACTAATTTGTAGCTTTGATTTGTCCGGCACTTACAATGCGCCGCCGGCTCATTGCAAGCGCGTCTGAATCCATTTGTGCCGGGACCATTCGATGACGGCAGACAGCAGCCGGACGGTCACAAACATGAGCCACCACGCATCCTGCACGGCGGCGCTGCCGAATTCGGCGGCAGAGGACATTTTCAATTGAATGAGTCCTTCGCCTGCCGTAAGCCCCAGCGTCAGCATGATCCACTGATGCGTCCAGTCCCGGGAGCACAGCAGCACGATCGCGATAATCATCAGGTAGGCGACGCTGTGGACCGGGAGAAGCGGAAGCGGCCAGACCGCCGACTGGGACAGCAGCGCCGTCCACAGCCAGACCGCGCCGATCAATACGATCCGCCCGGCCAGAACGAACATGATCCAGCCGGAGGCTTCCGCCTGCATGCCGGCCAGACTTCCCGCGATCATGCACCATAGCAGCCACACCGGCTGAATCCCGTGTCCTTCCGGGAGCAGCCCGAAGCCGGCATCATGATAGAACAGCCAGAACAGTCCGACCAGGAGCAGAACCGATCGGGCGGTTCCGGGCAGCAGCACATCCCTCCATCCCGTCGCCATCAATATGGCACAGCAGAGCCACAAAATGAATGACAGCATCCCCGGCAACACATCGCTTCAACTCCGATTCCTTTTTTGCTTATTATTTGAAGGAGTCTGCAAAAATAAACGGCGGGCTCCTGAGGAGCCCGCCGAAGGACACGGATTCGATTATTTTTTGAATTTGTTGAGCATATCGCCGAAGCGCTCACCTAAAGTGACGCTCATTCCTTGATTGTTCAAGGAAACGTTCGGGTTATTGTTCAACTCTTCCTTCATTACTTTCTTCTCGGCTTTTGGCGCTGGAGCCGGCGCTTCTTCCGTCTCCTTGATGCTCAGGCTGACACGCTTCTCAGCCGGATTGAAGTCAAGCACCTTCACTTGAACCGTCTGTCCTTGCTTCAGCACCTCGGATGGCGTCGCGATGTGGCGATGCGCGATTTGGGAAATGTGAACCAAGCCTTCCACGCCAGGAGCCACTTCCACGAAGGCTCCAAAGTCGACGAGGCGCTTCACTTCACCAGTCAAGATATCGCCTGTCTTGATCTTGTCGGCAGCTTGCTCCCAAGGTCCTGGCTGCGTTGCTTTCATGCTCAGGCTGATTTTGCCGTTCGCCGGATCGACTTTCAATACTTTTACGTTTACTTTCTGTCCTTCTTGAACGAGATCCGACGGCTTATCGACATGATGCCAAGCCATCTCGGATACGTGAACGAGACCGTCCACGCCGCCCACGTCAACGAAAGCGCCGAATTGAGTCAGGCGCTGTACAGTGCCTTCCAGCTCTTGGCCTTCGCTCAGGCTCTCCATGACACGCTTCTTGTTCGCTTCGAACTCTTCGTCAAGCACTTCTTTTTGGGACAGAATGAGCTTGTTGTTCTCGCGATCGATTTCCTTGACCTTTACGCGCAGCGTGCGGCCTTTGTAATCGCTGAAGTCTTCTACGAAGTGACGCTCTACCATGGATGCAGGAATAAATGCGCGGACACCGACATCGGCTACGACGCCGCCTTTGACGACATCAACAACCGTAACTTCAAATACTTCGTTGTTGTCGAAATGCTGCTGCATGACATCCCATGCATTCTCGCTGTCTACTTGCCGCTTGGACAGAACCATGCGCTCCTTGTCATCGTCGATGCTGACAACCTTGCATTCGACTTCTTGCCCTACTTGGACAACATCCGCAATATTGTCGACGGATACGGAAGACAATTCGCGGACAGGAATGACACCGTCATATTTATATCCAATGCTAACGACCGCTTGGTTGTCATCGATTTTGACAATCGTGCCTTTGACGGTATCCCCTTTTTTGACGGACACGATGTTTTCCATCACTTCCTGGTTTGCCGTTTCGGCTGTTTCGTTGACTTTTGTTTCTTCAGACATGTGAACTACCTCCTCAATTGAAACCCCATTTATTGAACCCCGCCTTAGAGGCGGGCTTCGCAAGGACTCTTCCGTGCCCTTCTGCAGATGGCACCGCTGACGCGAATGCCATAATATGCGAATCCGTCCGCGTCCGCGGCCGTTCGAACAGCCGCCCGCATCGGGATGTCGTAACATTGTCGAATATAACCTGTAAATAATACCTGTAGTATCTTACGTTAGCGGAAATTCATGCACGATGGCCTCCGCAATCGTCAACCTTCCCGCTTAAGGCGATTGATATGGTCCATGATGCGGTCGGTTGCCTGCTCCAGGACGTCGCTTCCCTTCTGCTCCAGCAGATCCGACATATCGATAGGCGGGCCATAGACGACCCGGGTCTTGCGGAACAGCTTGTAGCTTCCAATAATCGCTACCGGAACGACAGCCGCGCCGCTGCGGAGCGCAATCATCGCCGCTCCCTTCTTCGCTGCGGTCGACTGGTCCGTATTGCGCGTGCCTTCAGGGAATATACCCATAATATCCCCGTCCTGAAGCAATTGAAACGCCGTGCGGATCGTTTCTTTGCCGACGCCGCCCCGCTTGACGGGAAATGCGCCCAACGCCTTGATGGCCGCACCGAATACCGGTATGTTGAACAGCTCGGCCTTCGCCATAAAGCGGATGCGCCGCTTCAGCAATATTCCTATCGCCGGAGGGTCCAGCAGGCTGATATGGTTGGAGCAGAGGACAACGCCGCCTTCCTTCGGCACATGCTCTTTCCCGGAAGCCTCCAACCGGAAAAGAACGCGGTAAATCAGGCGAAGCAGCGCCCTTATCATCGTATAAAACATAATTGATTACCGTTCCCCATCTCTGCATAATAATTTGGCCTGATCCACGATGACACGAACGACCTCATCTATCGACATGCGTGTCGTATCGAGCAGAACGGCGTCTTCCGCCTGCCGCAGCGGAGATACATCCCTCGTCTCGTCCTGCTTGTCGCGAGCCGCAATCTCCCGCATGAACTGCTCTACGGTCGCGCCGTCAACGCCGCTCGATTCGGCGTAGCGACGGCGCGCGCGCTCTTCTACGGACGCGGTAACGAACCACTTCTGTTCGGCATCGGGAAGAACATGCGTGCCAATATCGCGGCCATCCATGACGACCCCCTTGCGGGCAGCCATGTCGCGCTGGAGGTGGACAAGCCTCTCCCTAACGGCGGATGACCGGGCATACGAGGAAGCGAGCCGGCTAATCTCCGGCGTCCGGATCTCGTCCGTAACGTCGGTGCCGTTCAACAGAACGGCTTGCCTGGAATCAAGCGGGATCAGTTCAATCGCGACGTCCTTCATCGCTTCATGAATCGCATCCGCATCCTCCGGATCAATTCCCAAGCGTAACATATGTAACGCTACCGCCCGGTACATGGCACCGGTATCGATATACGTATAACCCAAATCGCGGGCGACGAGGCGGGCTACTGTGCTCTTCCCTGCTCCTGCAGGCCCGTCGATAGCGATATTCAAACGAAGCACAGGAGCGTTGGACTGTACTGTCAACGAGTCTGACTCCTTCCTGGAACAATCACCGTATATAGAGAGATATCACTAAAAAAGCAGGCGTTGCCTGCGACGTCAAAATTATACCACACTTCATGTAGGGATGCAAAACAGGCAATGAGAGGATCCGCCCGTTCCCCCGAATCGGCTTCATGGCTTCTTCGTGGCGCCGGCCGCCGGATACGGCACGCCTTCCAGCCTCTCCACCTTGCAGATCAAGCTTCTTATCCCGCCGTGCGTAAGCAGCAGCTGCACCGCAAGCAGCGCCGCGGCGAAGACCAGCCCGATGCGGACCATCCACCTGAAAATCCGTTCCCACCAATCCATAATCGCCGCTTCCCGATCGTGCACCAGTTCCCACTTCCTCCTTGTGTTTGAGGAATATTATGGCTGGCCTTCCATCAGATTATGCACTGTCGATTTAGCGCTGGAGTGTCTCATAAGCATTGCAAAATGATTGAGGTGACGACTCAACAGAGAATGTGGAAGCGGGAAAAACGGCGGCACGCAAACCGTTTGAAGATGGATGAAGGAGTGAAATCCTGCGTGGATGCAGCAATTTCTGCTCTTTCAGCCGCTATTTGATGAAATTCCTGCAGATAGTCAGGCTGTTGAGAAAGTCCAAGGGTTTTTTTGCACTTCATTTTTTATGTGGTGGTCTCGTCTCTCAGCAGAAAAAATCGATTTAAAACGCTATGCGTGCCAAGTTTTGAATAGGAAAACGGACAATCTCCACCCCTTCGTAAAAAACAGGGGTTTTCCAACGACCTCAAAACTGTGCACCATTTCCCTAGACACGTCTATCCGGTAGGCGAAATCCGCAAAACTACACGATTTCTCCAGACACTCTATTCGGTAAGCGAAATCCTGCGCAAATACAGCAATTTCGATATGGACGACTTTACCAGAAAGGGAATCCTGCAAAACTGCAGGAATTTCACGCGTGTCGCTTCGACTTGAAGCAAAAGGGCAATAAATGATGTAGATTTGCAGCAATTCCTCGGGATGTGGACTCATTGAGCCGAAATTCCTGTAAAATAGCAGCAATTCCCTCCACGCGTTCAAGCCCCGAGAGGAACGATGCCTGCTGAAGGCATCGAGGCGATGATACCTCCTGGAGGCGATGATGCCCCCAGGATCCGACGCAGTCTTTTTGGATCCCGTAAAAATCAGGCCGTTGAGAAGTCTGTAGGAATTTTCTCCACTTCATTTTTTATATGGTGGATCTCGTCTCTCACTAGAAAAAATCGACTTAAACGCTCTGAGAGCCAAGTTTTGATTAGGAAAATGGACAATCTCCACCCCTTCGCAAAAAACAGGGGTTTTCCAACAGCCTGAAAAGTACATGATGTTCATCGATTTTTGTCTTTTATCGATTGGATAGTCAGAAATTGATGCAGTTTTGCAGGATTCCCTGTAACGAAGTTCACTTCATAATGGAAAAGTGCATTTTTGCAGTTTTCGGCGATTCGAACTTTGAGAATCAAGGGGGGGCTGTCTCACTGTAGTGAAACTACTTTTTTGGCCCCCCGTATGTATGATGCGCTTCGGAGACAAGACTCATTTTCTGGCGTCAATTTGGCGTTCGAAGCAGAACCGGATCAACTTCTGCTGGTCTAATTCGGCGATCTGCCCGAATTTCATCATGATCAGATTCCGCTCCTCATGAAGCGGGCGAACCCGCACGATTTCCCCGGTGAACGGAATGTGCTCGATCGTTCCGTTCCGGAACGGAACCGCAAGCCAGCATTGCAGCAGCTGTCCTTCGCGAAGGCCCCATTTCGGCGCGGCCGTAAGCGAGACCCCGCCGCCGCTGACATCCTCCGTGCACGCCAAAAATGGCACGCCGTCCACCGTCGATACCGCCGTCTCCAGTTGAGCCTGCACCCGCAAATAATTGCGCCGCTGCATTTTCGTCATATCGTCGGGGTTCGGCTTGCGGATAGACAGCATTCGAATCGCCTCGTTGCGCTTGCCCTCGACCCGGGAACGGAAATGCCATTTGATCCCGTCGTTCCGGGAGAAGAAGACATCCAACTCTTCCCCGATGGGGAACAATCCGAATTTGCCGGTCTCTTCGCAGAGCGGAACCTCCATCCAGATGCGCTCGTCATCCAATTCGGTCACCCTTGCTTTGTAGGTAGCCTCCTCCGGAGAACGCTCCAGCTTCATATATAGCATATCATTGATTTTAGGTAACATAAGCTCCCCCCTGTGGGCAATTATACCACGGGATGCTTTGGTCCAACAGCACAAAGCGCCGGCAAGCATCCTCCTGTTTCCAGAATAGACGCTCCTCCGGCGCTTTTGCGGCGCAAATGTTATTCTTGCACGGCAGTCATTTCTTCGATATGCTCTTCTTGTCCATTTTCGGCATTAATATAGATGCGGTACGTTGTACCGTTGATCTTGCCCCCGAATTCATAGCACAGCACTTCTTCCCCTTCATCATTCTTAATCAGGGACAGCCGATCGAACTGAACCTCCATTTCCGGATGCAGCATCTTCTGCGCTTCCTGCTTCGTGAGCTTCGCCTTGCCGATGTTCCGGTCCTTGTGCTCATATACATAATCCGTCGCCTGGAGCCCAGTCACTTCCCCGTTGTCAAGCGCGACGCGCACGCTGACTTGCTGGGGATAGACGTAGACGCCGTTCACGACCGGCACGAAGGTGAAGCTGCCGACGCGGTTGCGTTCATTGTATTTGACGGCCTCCATGTCCGGATAGTCGTGTTTCTTCAAAAACTGCTTGGCGGATTGGTTGGCCTGCTTCATCGAAATCCGCTTCTCCTTAATCTCGCGGGCGTCCATATACGCCATCAGCATGCCTTGCTTCGTGAAGTCAATCGTTACGGTTCCCTTTCCGTCATTGCCGTAATCGGCGAAGGCCGTATAGGATTCATGCTCCGTCCCTTTACCGTTCTCTCTGACTTCAATTTTCTTGTAATTTTTTTTGCCCAAAAATTGTTCCGCCTTCTGCCGGATTTGCTCTACGCTTAGCGGCTGGCCCTTCAGCATCTTGACGGAACGCTTCGTATAGATGTTGGCGATGGTAGGTCCCCAATTCAGTTCCGGATAATCGCCGACCTTTTTGTCCACGGTTTTGAAGCCGTCGATAATTGTATTGTCCAGCGTCTGCTGCTCTGACACCATCGCGGTCTCTACATCCATCCAACGCAAATTGTTGGCGATGACTTTATGCTGAACCTTCTGCAAATCTTTTGAAATATCGCCCGCATTCTTATACAGCGTCTTCAGCGTCTTCACTTCGTCATCCGACAGCGGCTTTTTGGTCAGATCGCGAATCGAGGTGCGGTAAGCGAAATTGGAGATGCGGGACAGAAAATCCTCCGTCTTGTTGAACGGCAGCAGTGTCAGCGGAAGCTGGTTAATCTCATTCTGCGCTTGGCTCGTAATGCGCCATACATTAGCGAGCCCCTTGCGGTGCATGGCCTGCGATTGTGAGTTGACCGCAAGGGTGCGTCCGAGCTCGCTGTGCAGCCTGTCAACATGGTACGTCAAATCATGGAATGCCCGTTGATATTGGTTTTCCGCCTTGATCAAAATCGAGTTTTTCTCTTGATGCTCTTGATAGCCCCACACGATCGCTCCAATGAAAAAGAGCGTAACGATCGGAAACATAACGGCACTTAATCGTTTATACATGGTACAAACGTCTCCCTTCACAGCAACTTGTACATGGATTTATCCATAGTTTGCTGGAACAGCGGAAGGTTTATGCATCGTTTCCTATGTTACGCTCTTCAGGCAGACAACTCTGCCATCAAATCGGTTCTTCTTCGACTTCAAAATTATCGCGGTTGTCGCACAGACATTGCTTGAAGCCCGTTTCCACACGGCCTTTTTCCCTCTTGCCGCGCAGCACGAACTTCTCTCCGCACCGGTTGCAGCGAATGGTTACTTTTACCCGCACACGCTCACTCCTCCATCATCTGTAAGAGGTGTTCACAACGTCGCTGTGAACACCTCGCTTCGGAGAGGAAACAGCAAGGATCGCTCCTCACTTCCTATGTGCCAGTATTGCCTACCCGTTCACATATTAATCTCTTCCTCCCGCTTCACCAGATGAAGAGGCGAGCGGGCATTCGCCCGGCGCACCTTGCCCATGCCGTAGTACCACAGAAAAATCATCAGCGGTACGACAAACCATATCCAGTAACGTGTCACCGTCAACAATATCAGATCATAAATGCCATGCCAGAAAATAGGGAACAGCAGGGAATAGGCCAGGTAGCGCCTGGTCCGTCCGCCATTGTCCTTGGTGAACTTCGCCTTGCCCATATAGTAGCCCATCATCACGCCGAACATCGCATGCCCCGATACCGGCAGCAGCGCCCGCAGGAGCAAATGCGAGAAGGAAGAATGATTAATCCATGCATACAGGACGTTCTCGATGGTGGCAAAGCCTAGAGACACTGCAACGGCGTATAAAATTCCGTCGTAATGCTCGTCGAACTCAACATGATTATAGATCATATGATACAGCACGAACCATTTGACCGCCTCTTCCACCCCAGCCGAAATGGCGAAGGAGGATACGAGCGGGTTGTCTCCCCACCACAGCACGAGCCCGTGCTGCACAATCATTATCGGGAAGACAATCAAAAATCCGAGCAGGAACACGCGCACGACCATATGAATCGGTTCATAATCATAGCGGTCCTTCAGATAGAAGTACACCAACAGCGCAATGCCGGGGGCTATCGCGGCCGTCAGCAAAGGCAGTATCGGCGTCGTTGATTCCATCGTCTGCACGGCCGTATCTGAAGTGCTGGCGGCTATCGCTGTGATAGCCGGTACTATGCCCACACTTACACCCACCCCCGGTAGCGCGCCGCTTCAGCCGTCTTGCGCACGCCGACCATATAAGCGGCGAGCCGCATGTCCACTTGCTTCATCTGATGCGTCTCGTATACTTTGTTGAAGCCCGCCGTCATCAGCGTTTGCAGCTTCTGCATAACTTCTTCCTCACTCCAGTAGTAGCCTTGGTTGTTCTGAACCCATTCGAAATAGGAGACGATGACGCCGCCGGCGCTTGCCAAGACGTCCGGCACGAGCAGAATGCCCCGTTCCGTGACAATCTTGGTCGCTTCGATCGTCGTCGGTCCGTTGGCCGCTTCGACGATAATGCTCGCCTGGATCTGATGGGCGTTGTCCTCGGTAATCTGATTCTCAATCGCTGCCGGAACGAGAATATCGCAAGGCTGCACGAGCAATTCTTCGTTCGTAATCGTATTCTTGAACAGATTGGTGACGGTGCCGAACGAATCCCGGCGGTCTATCAAATCCGGGATGTCGAGCCCTTCCGGATCGTAGAGCGCACCGTTGACGTCCGAGATGCCGACCACCTTCGCTCCCGCTTCATGCATGAACTTGGACAGATAGCTGCCGGCGTTCCCGAAGCCCTGCACGATGACGCGCGCATCCTTGAGCGGAATGCCGCGCACCTTGAGCGCTTCGAAGATCATCATGACGACGCCCTGCGCCGTGGCGGTCTCGCGCCCCTTCGATCCTCCAAGCACGATCGGCTTGCCCGTAATGAAGCCCGGGGAGTCGAACTCCCGAATATGGCTATACTCATCGACCATCCATGCCATAACTTGCGAGTTGGTCATGACGTCCGGCGCCGGAATGTCCTTGTTCGGACCGACCATCTGGCTAATCGCGCGGACATATCCGCGGCTCAACCGCTCCAGTTCGCCGAACGACATCCGCCGCGGATCGCAAATAATTCCGCCTTTGCCGCCGCCGTACGGCAAGTCTGCAATTCCGCATTTCAAGCTCATCCATATGGACAGGGCTTTGACCTCTTCTTCCGTCACATCCGGATGAAAGCGCACGCCTCCCTTGGTTGGACCGACAGCATCGTTATGCTGGGCACGGAAGCCGGTGAACACCTGAACTTTGCCGTCATCCATGCGCACCGGTATCCGCACCGTCAGCATGCGAAGCGGTTCCTTCATCAGGTCCACCATATCTTGTCCATAACCCAGACGCTGCAATGCCTGTTCAATGACGAGCTGAGTAGAAGCAAGTAGGGAGTTGTGATCATTAGCGGTCATCATTATTCACCTCATAGGTTTATAGTAGAGAAACTCATTGAACCCGGGTGTCTGGACATTGCTGTGTCCAATGAGAGCAAGCTTGAATATACTGACTGACATATGATGACAAATGAAAACAGGGGACTCGCTCCGTTCCGAAGCGGGCGCTCCCTGTTAATCAACAGAAACCATTTAGGCGTGCCGAGGAGGGAAATGACTGCAAATGACGGAAATCGCATTCTCCGGGAGAATGCATGTACCGTACTCCTCCAGAACTGCGGCGGTGACGGACGCGGCTTCCCCATACTCAGCAAGAATGGAAACCAGACCTTGCAGACGGTGAGAGTCGAGATCCGCCGGTTCCGTATAATATATCCACTGATTATTATATTGGTATAGCGCACCTGAGACGGAGAAATTGGTATTCACCGTATGAGCCGCCTCGATGAAATGCTCAAAATCGCGGAAAGCGAAAACGATGGTGTCGCTCTCTTCCAGCGTTACTTCCATTTCATACACATCATCCAGCTCGTCTTCATCCGCGCCGCTCGCATGATGCCCCGCACCATCCCAGCGGGTTCGGGTTACAATGACGACCATGCCTTGGGCAGGCATTGCGAACACTTCTACGGCAAGCGGTCCCGTCGCGTCGAATCCGAGTTCAGTGTAAGCCTGGTCCATCATTTCCGCGAACAGCTCCTGCAGCTTCGTCATCTCGCGCCACAGATCTTCGCGTTGGATCCCGCGCTCCGACAAATCGTCGAACGTAAGAAAAACACGGATTTTGTCTTGGCTCAGACGTTCGATTTTCATGGACAGGACCCTCCTTTGCAACTTCGGTTATAACAGATTATGAAGCAACATATAATATGTGCTGAAAATGGTTCCTTGTAACCTCATGTTATCATTAATTCAAATGTTTTGCACTACATAAAATAGCCTGTTCGCATCTTCTTAGGTATGTACTGGAAATACCCAAAAAAGCCGTCGATGAACGCTCGACGGCTCTTGTTGCCGGTTGCTCGATCAAGACGGCCCGAATCGGCTGCATGATCGTGCAGCCATTCCTTGCTATTTCATTAGTGGCGGGCTTGCTGCTGCATGTCCGCTTTGGCCTCTAACGCTTGAACCGAAGTCTTTAAGGCATCCTGGGCGGTCGCGGCAGCAGCCGAAGAATTCATGGATGAAGGCAGCGGAGCCAGTCCGTTCTCGCTCAGAATCGCATCAACCTTGCGCTTGACTTCCGGATCGCTGTCGATGAGCTGCTTAACTTTGTCCAGGCTGAACTCGTTCGCGTTCGCTTGGCCGGCCGCTTTGGACAAGGCGTTGCCCATATTGGCCAGATTCGTCATCGCAGAATCCATCACTTTGTTTTTCGCTTGGCCCATCACGTCCTGCATCACGTTTCCAGCCACCTGAAGCTTGGACTGCAGGTTCGCAAGCGATCGGCGATCGGCCATATACATGCCAGCGATTACACCGAGAGCCGAACCGGTAAAAAATGCTCTCATATTCACTGCTGTTCCCTCCTCGATTATTAGGATTCAGTAGTTAGTGTGGTCGCCGTTCACCTGAACCATGCGCAATAAATTCAGGAAACAATGGGGCATGCCGTCGCCAGGACAGCCAAGTGCGGTCTTTGCCTGTTAGCGTGCCCGAAGCGTAATGAAATGAACCTCCGGCGGGCTGCACAGGCGGAAAGGGACATGCGAGGTCCCATATCCCCTGCTGATGAATAATCGTGTGTGATGTCCGTCTTTGTCGGAGAACGGATACCAGCCGGCCAAGTATTGGCGGTAAAACTTCCCTGTCCGGATAGGTCCGAGGCCCGGCAAGCAAATTTGGCCGCCATGAGTATGCCCCGACAAAACCAAATCGATGCCCTCCATATTCTCCCCGCGCAGCGAGCGCGGATCATGAGTAACGACGATGGTGCACCCCGGCTGCTCCCGAACGTCAAGCATACTGAGCCTGGCGTTCGTTCTTCCCGTACTGAAGTCATCCCAGCCGACCAGCCATATCCCCGCTCCATCCCGCTCCAGCCGGACGGCTTCATTGTCCAGCAGCTTCACGCCCAATCCCCTCAGCATATCGTCAAGCCTGCGGATATCGGTCTTGTAATCATGATTGCCATGAACGGCAACGACAGGACCAAGGCGCGACAGCATCCGTATGTTATGCCTGCACCGTTCCAGCGGAACGCCGGCTTCCGTTATATCGCCGCCAAGGATGACGAGATCCGCCTTGGCATGCTTCAGCAGAACTGCCATCTCCCGCTCGGTAATGGTCCGGCGATGAATATCAGAAATAAAAAACAAGCGGGTGCCGTCGAAGGATGACGGCAGCCGCCTTAACGACACTTCCTCTTCCACAATGTTACATCCGCTCGCTTCCCGCAACATGTAGCCCGTAACGGCACAGAAGCCCAGTACAACAAGACCGATAACAGCAATCATGGCGAATTATCCCTCCAACGCCATCTTATGCCGCCCCCACAAGAAGAGAGCGATTAAAAGCCCGATAAACAGCAAAAACAATATATTGTAAAACCATTGCGTAATTTTTGCGTAGTTGGAAGGATACAATTCTTTGCGGGATGGCAAATAACGATCTTCATCCTCTTCCTCATCAAGGAGAGCCACCGCTTGATCCCCCGGCTCGTCTCCCTGATGGTTCGATGCTGTTGTCGTGGTGTCTGGATGGGATCCGGCCGGTTCCTTCCCAGGGGCGGAAGCCTTGGGCGCCGAATCTTCCCGCAGCCGGCGCAGCGCAGTGAGCGCCGGACTGTCTTCCATGTCGGGGGCCGCAGATCTGCGTGTGAACCCGCGAAATGACGGGTCTGGCCGCTTCTCGCTCATAACTCCCTCCGAAAGCGTAAAATAAGTCCCATAATCAAATCAATGAAAAAATGAGCCGCAATAGGCGCCCACAATGTTCCCGTCCACTCGTAGACGGTCCCGAGCGCATAGCTGATTAGAAATACCATCAGTGTCGGCAGCCAATGGCGCAAATAGCGGACATGGATCGCGGCGAACAGAATGCTGGTCCAGTACGGACCAAAAGCATGCTGCACCGCCCCCCGGAACAGCAGCTCTTCACATATGCCTACAATAAGGCAAATGACGACAATATGCCACACCGGCCGCTTGCCGAACAGCTTCTCGTTCATGCCCCCGTCATCTGTCATTTCCTCCGGCACGAATTGCGATACGGCAATATCGACGAGCACGACGACGACGGCCAGTCCGGCGCTCCACCACAGCCACTGCCATCCTGCCGGCAGAGCCAGAAGGGCGAACGGATTTCTGCCCTGCAGCCATATCCATATGAGTCCTGCCAGCAGGGTCAAGCCTTGCGTCAGGTACAGGTTAAGGAGCAGGAGGCGATCGTCCAGTTCGTGAACACGAACCTGCCGTTCTTTAAATTGATTCCATTTCTGTTTCATTCGATCCCTGCCTTACCGATATATACACGAAGATGCAAGTAAAGTTGCGACAAACCGACAGATGAATCATATCAGAAAAAATGACTCCGATACAACCTCGGCCATTGCAATCAGCTCGACGCTTCCTCTACAATAGGTAAAGTTAGCAATGATTACCACCCCCCGCCCGATTCGGGCGACACGTTCATTCATGAAGGAGGCAATGCCGCATGTCCAACTTGGTTGTAGAGGCTTTCGTCGAAATTCCGGCTGGAAGCCAAAACAAATATGAGTATGACAAGGAAAAAGGCCGATTCATTCTCGATCGCGTTCTCTACTCCCCGATGCATTATCCAACCGAATACGGGTATGTGAACGATACGCTGGCGGAGGACGGAGATCCGCTTGACATTCTCGTTCTCACCACCTTCCCGACTTTCCCGGGCTGCGTCATCGAGTCCCGCGTCATCGGGGTGCTCATCATGTCCGACGACAAAGGCCGCGACGAGAAGCTCCTCGCCGTGCCGACGAAAGATCCCCGCTGGAATGAAGTGAAATCGCTGCACGACGTGCAGCCGCATCTTTTGCAAGAAATCTCGCACTTCTTCCAAGTCTATAAAGACTTGGAGAACAAGAAGACGACCATCGAAGGCTGGAAGGATGCCGAATTCGCCAAAAATCTGTATGAACAGTGCATTGTCCGATACAACGCAACCAAATAACCGTTTTCACTTCCGATTACGCGGTATTATGCCGTTTTTCTCCCTATTGACACTGATCAGGAAGCGTGATACATTAAATGCAATTTCATGATGTAATACGGTGAAGGAAAAGAACAGATGCGAAGGCCTCCAGAGAGCCGATGGGTGGTGGGAATCGGCGGCGGACCATCCTGTTCCAGCGTTCCGGAGTTGTTGTGCTGAAGCTTGCAGACGGCAAGTGCGTAGGTCCGACCGGCTAGAGCCCGTTACTGCTCGGCATCTCGTTGCGAGATGGTCAAGGTCTGGCGTGCAAGCGCCGGGCGAATAAGGGTGGCACCACGGAAGAAGACTCTCGTCCCTTACTACGGTCGTAGTATGCGGACGGGAGTTTTTTTATAGATAACTATGATTTAGATATTGGGAGGAGATATCCATGTTTAAAGTACTCGTATCGGATCCGATCAGCGATTTCGGCATCCAGCAGCTGGTCGATGCGCAGGATGTGACCGTCCTGAAGAAGACCGGATTGTCGGAAGACGAGCTGATCGACATCATCGGCGATGTCGACGCCCTGCTGGTCCGCAGCCAGACGCGGGTGACGGCGCGCATCATGGAAGCCGCCAAGCAGCTCAAGGTTATCGGACGCGCGGGTGTCGGCGTCGACAACATCGATCTGGAAGCCGCGACGAAGCGTGGAATCATCGTTATCAATGCGCCGGACGGCAACACGATTACGACCTGCGAGCATGCCTTCGCCATGATGATGGCGTTGTCGCGCCATATTCCGCAAGCGTATGTGAAGACGATTAGCGGCGTATGGGACCGCAAATCGTTCCTTGGCGTCGAATTGATGAACAAGACGCTCGGCGTGCTCGGGATGGGCCGAATCGGGAGCGAGGTCGCGAAGCGCGCCAAGGCGTTCGGCATGGAAGTCATCGGCTACGATCCGTTCATGACGGACGAACGGGCGGAGAAGCTTGGCATTAAGCTCGGAACGGTTGACGAGATTATCCGCGCAGCCGATTTCATCACGGTCCATACTCCGCTTACCGACGAGACGCGCCATATGATTTCCCGTCCGCAGTTCGAAGTGATGAAGCGGGGTATGCGCATCATCAACTGCGCGCGCGGCGGCATTATCGATGAACGGGCGCTTATTGAAGCGATTGACGAGGGCATCGTAGCCGGAGCGGCCTTCGACGTGTTCGAGGCGGAACCGCCGGCTGCGGATCATCCGTTCTTGAGTCATCCGAAGATCATTGTCACCCCTCACCTGGGCGCATCGACGGTAGAAGCGCAAGAGAACGTGGCGGTTGATGTCTCCGAGCAGGTGCTGCATATTTTGCGGAACGAACCATTCAAAAATGCGGTGAATATGCCGCCGGTCGCGCCAAGCGTGCTGAAGAAGATCCAGCCTTACTTCAAGCTCGCCGAGAAGCTGGGGCAGTTCGCCGGCCAAATGGCCAAAAGCCCTGTCCTGGAGATCGTCGTCAATTATTGCGGCGACCTGGCCGAGGTGGATACTCAGCCGATTACGCGCCACATCGTCAAAGGCGTTCTGTCCCGCCATCTTGGCTCCGATGTGAATGAAGTCAACTCGATGCATCTGGCCAAGGTCCGCGACATCCATATTTTGGTGGAGAAATCCCATATCGCCAAAGGATTCACCAACCTGCTGACGGTCAAGCTGCGCACCAGCACCGAGGAACGGCTCGTAGCCGGCACGCTGCTGAACGGATACGGAGAACGGATCGTCCAGATCGATAAATATACAGTGGACTTGGTGCCGGAAGGCTATCTCCTTCTTATCTCGCATCATGACAAGCCGGGCGTCATCGGACTGGTCGGCTCCCTGCTCGGCAACAACGGCGTGAACATCGCCACGATGCAGGTAGGACGCAAAATCGCCGGCGGAGACGCGATTATGGTGCTGTCTGTGGACAAGTCGGTGCCGCAGGATGTGCTCGCGGAACTGAAGGCTCATGCGGATATCAATAAAGCGAAAGTCATCGTATTATAACGAAAAGATATTCAGATATAGCAAAAATGCGCGGCTTGTTCCACGAGCAACAAGATTTTGGTAAAAAATCCGTCTTGCTCTGACAACATTAGCGAATTGCCGCACGACACAAAACTCCCTTCTCCGCCAAGCGGAAAAGGGAGTTTTCTCATTTCGTCATCCGTTCTCTTTTTGTGACACCGGGATCGGGAGCTGGATGGTGAACGTTGTCCCCTCGCCCTGGATGCTGTGAACCTGGATAGAGCCCTTGTGGGCCTCCACAATATTTTTGACGATAGCCAGACCCAATCCGGTCCCGCCGGTTGCTTCCCGCTTGCGGGCCTTGTCCGCCTTGTAGAAGCGGTCGAAAATATAGGGGAGATCCTCAGACGGTATGCCCTGGCCGTGGTCCTGAACGACGATGCTGAGCGTCTCTCCGCCGTCGGCGGACATGCCGCGGCTCGTGCCGATGCCTATTTCCTCGCCGGCCGAAGAATGCCGCAGCGCATTGTCCAGCAGATTGGTCAGCACCTGCTCCAGCCGATCCTCGTCGGCGGCGGGCAGCACCGGATCATGCGCTTCGAGCTTCAGCACGATCGGAATCTGCTGCTCCTTCGCGAGCACCGTATATTTGCGATACACGCGGTGAATCAATTCATTCACGTCGGTCTCGTTCCAATGCATCTGCATATGGCCCGATTCCATCTTGGCCAGATCAAGCAGATCTTTGACAAGACGCCCCATGCGCAGCGATTCGTCATGAATGACCTGGACCAGTTCCTGACGTTCCTCCGGAGAGGCGGCGATATCATCCATCAGCGCCTCGCTGTACCCTTGCAGCATCGAGAGCGGGGTCCGGATCTCATGGGACACATTGGCGACGAAGTCCGTCCGCATTTTCTCGAGCTTGACTTCCTCCGTAATATCCCGCAGCACGGCGACCGCCCCGCGCACGCGGCTGTCGGCATGGAGCGGGCCCATCACGACCGACCACACTTCCTTCTGTACGTGAACCCGCGCCGTCACTTCCTTCCCTTCCTTCACGACCGTGTGGAAATAAGGCTTCAACGGATCGGGAACCGCCGAAGATTCGGCCCCTTCCTCCTGAATGTTCCACTCCATCTGATTCCAGGTATTCAGGATCGCTTCACCCTGCGGATTCGTGAGCAGCATCTGGCCGGCCGCGTCGAACGTAATCACCGCGTCGGTCATGCTCCGCAGCACGCTGGCCAGGTGCTCCTTCTCATGCTGCAAATCCTGAATGGTCAGCTTCAGCTCCTCCGCCATATGGTTGAACGTGCGCGACAGCTCGCCGATCTCGTCGGAGGAGCGTATCGTCACCTTCGTGGAGTACTCTCCTTGCCGGATCGTGTCGGCCGCCTCCTTCAGCTTGCGGAGCGGCTGCGTAATCTTCGTGAACAGGAACAACGCGAAGAACGTCGTCAGCGAGAAGCCGGTAATGGCGGTATAGACGAACAATTGCTTAATGTCATTCGGATGCGCGAAGTTGCTGTCAATGTACGGCAGCAGGTATACGCCCAATGTCGCCATGACGAAGGCGACGAGGCCGATGATAGTCATCCATAGCTTTCCGACAATGCTTCGCCAAAATTTCACGTTATTTAGGCACCTCTAACTTGTAACCGACGCCCCATACGGTCGTAATCATGGCCGCCGCCTCCGGAGACACCTTGTTCAGCTTCTCGCGCAGACGCTTCACATGAGTATCCACCGTCCGCAGATCCCCGAAAAATTCGTAGTTCCATACATCCTTCAGCAGTTCCTCGCGCGAGAACACTTTGTCCGGAGATATCGCCAAATAGTGAAGCAGCTCATACTCCTTCGGCGTCAGACTCACTTCCTGGCCGCCCGCCGTGACGCGGTGGGCATCATGCTCAATAACCAAATGAGGGAATACGATATTGTTGCTCGTCTTCGGATCGTTGGTCAAGAACGCCGTCGCCGACGAACGGCGAAGCACCGCCTTGACCCGGTAAATCACTTCGCGCGGACTGAACGGCTTGACCACATAGTCATCCGCCCCCACCTCAAACCCTTGCACCCGGTTCATTTCTTCGCCCTTCGCGGTAAGCATTATGATCGGCGTCGCCTTAACCTGCCGCAGCCGCGTGCATACTTCGATGCCGTCTATTCCCGGCAGCATCACGTCGAGCAGGATCAAATCATAATCTTCGCTTACCGCTTTGCGGAGCGCCATTTCTCCATCTTCCGCCTCATCAATCGCGTACCCCTCTTTTTCCAGATACATTTTGAGCAAGCGGCGAATGCGTTCTTCATCATCAACTACCAGTATGCGATTCACATGTTCAGACATATACGACTCCCCTTCCAATGGTTATACGCGTAACTGGACAGAACAAGAGTCCTGTCCAGTCGCATGCGCAGCTGCCCGGATTATACTCCGGCATAGGAATGCAGCCCGGAGATAATAAGATTGACTCCGACCAAAGTAAACATAACAATCAAAAAGCCAATGACGGCAAGCCAGGACGATTTCGTCCCGATCCAGCTGCGGGACAGGCGCAGATGCAGGTAGGCGCTGTAAAAGAGCCACGTAATGAGCGCCCACACCTCCTTCGGATCCCAGGCCCAGAATCGGGACCAGGCAATCTGCGCCCAGATCATCGCGAAGATAAGCCCGCCCAGCGTAAATACCGGGAAGCCTAGCGCAATGGACCGGTAGCTGATCTCATCGGCCAGCTCCGGATCGACGCCGCGGACAAGCGGTTGAATCGACTTCGCGATCGGCTTCCGGATGAGCAGGCGAATGAGGCCATACAACGCGAGCCCGGCCAGAAGCGACCAGATGACGGTGTTCAGCTTCCGTCCCGCCTGCACGCCCTTCATCCAGCTTGGCGCTTCCATCAGCGGAAGCGAAATGCCGATGAAGCTCGGCACCTTCTGCAAGGAAGCCGAATCGCTGTTGTACGGAGCGACCAGCGGCGGCATTTGATACGTGACCTTTTCCAGCCTCGTCTCGATTTGACCGTTCTTGACGCTCTCCACCTTCTGGTCAATGATGACCTCGTATCCGGCCCCGCGGAAAATAAACACAATCGAGATGAAGCCGACGACGATGACGATGCTGGCCATCGTGAACTCAAGCCATCGCTGCGGCCGGCGCGGCGCACCGGCATCCCAGCGGACCGAGCGCAGCAGATGAAGCAGCCCGGCCAGGAAGCCGACCGCGAAGAACGCGTAGCCAAGCGCGACCATCGTTACATGGATATAGAGCCAGATAGAGTCTAGCTGCGGGATTAGCGGCTGGACTTCACTTGGAAAGACAGAGGCATAACCCATAATGATAACAGCCAGCGGCACCCCGAATGCGCCGAGCACCGTTGAACGGTATATCAGATACACCACGACGAAAGCGGCAATAATCATCATCGCCAGGAAGGACATAAATTCGTACATATTGCTGACCGGAATATGTCCTGCGCCAATCCAGCGCGTGAAGAAGTAGGCGGCCTGCGCCAAGAAGCCGATAAGCGTCACGGCGAACGCTATCTTCCCCCACTTCCGCTCCCGGCGGCCGGAAGCCTGGGATTTGCCGCCTCCCAGGGCGAACACGAACAGAATGAACGCGATGCAGAACAAGAAAAATGCGACGATATAGGCATCCTGGCTAAATTGTAGCAGATTCAAGCCTTATTCCCCCCACGATCTATCATTTTGGAATCCACCTGCACATCGGCGGCCGCCAATGCTCGTGCCACTTCATTGCGCAAGCCGAACCAATTTTTGTTCGTATGCGCTCCCAATGCCAGATTCTGTCCATCCAGCCGCAGCCACACGCGGCGGTGCTGCCAGTAGAAGCCCATAATAAGACCGATCATGCTGATGGCGGCTCCGATCCAGATGAACGGCATCGCCGTATCCTTGCGTACCGTCAGGTAGCTCATGGATTCGGACATCGTCACATCATTCATGGACGGCACGCGCAGCTCGAACTGCTCCGCCATCTTGCCGTTGATGACATCCTGTTGGAAGCGGACCTTGTCTTTTTGCAGCGGGAAATAGAGATAAGGCTCTCCTTCATCCGATAAGCCAGGTCCCTTAATCAGGAAAATAAAAGCGGGAGCATTCGGCTCCTGCGACAGATTCGTCGGCTCGCCTTTGCTGTTCAAGCCAAAGTCCATGAATTTGCTCGTTAATTCCAGGGTATAAGGCCCTACCTTATACTCGCGTTCCGTCCGGTTCACTTTCAGCTCAAATTGCCCATATACTTCGCCGGTAGCCGGATTCCGGAGCTCAGGCTTGACCGCCACGAGCTTCGGCGTCAGATCGAAATCGAACTGATACGCCGAGATGCCATCGTATTCCAACGGCTCGTTGACCCGGATATCATGCTGGTGAACCTTCTCCAGCACCGGCTCTGCGACCGGATCGTCGCACTTGTCGACGCAGCGGAACAGGGTCGCCTTCGTCTCGAACAGCTTCGGGAACACCCGGCCTTCCTTGACGAATTGCTCCGGCATCTCGTCTTCCGAGTAATACTCGACCTTGAAATGATCATTTTGCAAATAGTACGGCGTATTCGGAATCTCCCGCGGCTCACCCTGCGGAAATCCGGCATAATACTCCATATGCCATCCCGGAATGCTTCTTGCCAGCACCGCCAGCAGGAAGACGATAAGCCCGATATGGTTGATATAAGGCCCCCAGCGGCTGAAGCGGTTCTTCTCCGCGAGCAGCGCCCCATCGTCGCGGACGATATGGTAGCCGCGCTTCTTGAGGGCGTCCGACATTGTGTCCAGCCACGCCTCCGGCTCCTCCTGGATGTCGCCCTGATAGACGACGCGCTGCCGCGTAATGAATTGCTCATGCTTGCGAACCTTTTGCTTATGTAAGGCGCGGTACAGCGGAAGGACCCGGTCCAGACTGCATATGACGAGTGAAGCCCCGATCATGACGAGCAGCATAATGAACCACCACGATTCATACGTATGGGACAAGCCGAGCAAATAATAGATATGCCCGAGCGTGCCATAGGTCTGCTTGTAGTAGGTCGCGGCGTCGATCGAGATAAAATTGCTTTCCTGCGGATAAATGGTTCCGAGAGAAGCCCCGATCAGCGTAATGATAATAATGATGATCGCGATTTTGACCGAAGAGAAAAAGTTCCATATCCGGTCAATCCATGAAGGATTCGCTTTTTGCGATTTGCGGGCGACGCCGTCATATCTCATTTCGAGCACCGCATCGGACCCGGGCTCCTCGTTTTGCGGTTTGCCGCAGGCTTCGCACAACACCGTTCCTACGGCATTCTGATGCCCGCATTCACATTTCGTGTTGACAAACGCCACGTCATTGCCCCCCTTCCATATCCCGGTTAGGTGCCTGTAATCTGCTGAAGATAAGCATTCAGCTGATCAGGGGATAATTCTCCGATATGGATGGCGTGGACCTTGCCGTCCGGCTTAATGAAAAACGTGGTCGGCATCGGCCCGATACCGAACGCCTTGATCGCCTTTTTCTTCTGATCCAGCAGCATCGTGAAATGCACGTTCACTTTTCTCATATAATTCTCGACGACCAGAGCATCTTCCCCCGCATTGACGCCGACAACCTCGACCCCGCGTTCCTTCCAGTCATCTGCCGTACTTTGCAAGGCGGGCATTTCCCGCTCGCACGGCTCGCACCATGATCCCCAGAAATTCAGGACGACCGTCTTCTCCCGGTAATCGCTTAACTGAACCAGATCGCCCTGCACGTTCTGCAGTGTCAGGTTCGGTATCGCGTCCCCGGCTTTCGGCGTCTCCGACTTCTTGAAGGCAGAGCTGACAGCGAAGCCGCCGAGCAGCAGGATGCCCGCTAAAATAATGATTTGGACTGTCTTATTGCGTTTTCCCATCATCTACGCCCCTTCCAGAGGTTGTTCAAAATCCGGTTTTGATCACGAAGAGATTCGGGAAGTAACGCGGCATCGAATCTTGCATTCACTCTCGAAGTCCGCTGCTCATGTAGTATTGCCTACACTGCGCTGCTCCTTCTTCGAGTTCAAGCAACCTTCTCGGTGCTGAAAACCGGATTTGCTGAACACTTATTACTATGACTTTTTTCACAATCAGGCAGAAGAGTTGCTACAATTTCCGCACACCATCCACGATCATTATAATTCATTGGTTGAGCGCCCCCTCTTCCTTAATATGAAAATTATGTGTCATAGCAACGGGAAACAAACCCCACGCCTGCCGGGTTCGTTCCGACCGATTCAAGAATCGGCTCAGGCCTCTGTGCGGTTCGCCTTGATCGCCATCTTCAGTTCGTTGACCTCGGATTTGGTCAGATGACGGAATTTGCCCCGTGGAATCCCTTGCAGGAAGATGTTGCCGAATTGAACCCGCTTCAGCTTCACGACAGGATGCCCAATCGCTTCGAACATCCGGCGGACCTGGCGGTTGCGACCTTCATAGATCGTAATGCTGATCGTGGCCGATTTGCGCTCCATATCGACATCATGATATTCCACCTCGGCCGGCTGCGTCATGCCGTCCTCAAGCTGAATGCCCTCTCTCAGCTTCTCCAGCAGATCGCCGTGAGGAATGCCCTTGACGGTCGCGTGATACGTCTTCGCGACATGATGGCGCGGATGCATAAGCATATTCGCGAGATCGCCGTCATTGGTCAGAAGCAGCAGCCCTTCCGTATCATAATCAAGCCGGCCTACCGGATAGACCCGTGCCCCGATGCCCTTGACGAAATCAAGCACCGTTTTGCGCCCTTCCGGGTCGGACATGCTCGTAATGACCCCTTTCGGCTTGTGGAAGGCGGCATATACTTTGTTGGCATTTGCAGTAATCGGCTTGCCGTTCACGGTAATGATGTCTGTCGCGGGATCCGCCTTGACCCCTAACGCGGTCACGACCTCTCCGTTAACCTCCACCTTTCCGTCCAGTATCAATTGTTCACATTTGCGGCGCGACGCAACCCCTGCGTTTGCCATAATTTTTTGCAATCGTTCTTCCATCGATGTCTGTCACCTCAAACCTATGATATCCTTTTGTGAACAAGACCACAAGCCGGAGGTTCAAAATATTGTCGAAATCCATAACAAAGGGGGTGTCCCAAAAGTAGTATTCAACTACATTGAGACAGCCCCCTGATTCTCAAAGCTCGACTCGCCGACAAACTGCAAATATACACCATTCCTTGATGAAGTGTACTCCGTTACAGGGAATCCTGCAAAACGGCATCAATTTCAGACTATCCAATCGATAAAAGACAAAAATCGATGAAAATAATGTACTATTCAGGCTGTTGGAAAACCCCTGTTTTTTACGAAGGGGTGGAGATTGTCCATTTACCTAATCAAAACTTGGCACGCATAGCGTTTTAAGTCGATTTTTTCTACTGAGAGACGAGATCCACCATATAAAAAATAAAGTGGAGAAAATTCCCACAGACTTCTCAACGGCCTGATTTTACGGGATCCAAGAGACCGCGTCGGATCCTGGGGGCATCATCGCCTCGTTGCCTCTCGGGGCTTGAACGTGTGGAGGGAATTGCTGCTATTTTACAGGAATTTCGGCTCAATGGGTCCACATCCCGAGGAATTGCTGCAAATCTACATCATTTATGGCCCTCTTGCTTCAAGTCGAAGCAAAACGGGTGAAATTCCTGCAGTTTTGCAGGATTCGCTTTCTGGTAAAGTCGTCCATATCGAATTGCTGTATTTCCGCAGGATTTTGCTTACCGAATAGAAGTGTCTGGAGAAATCGTGTAGTTTTGCGGATTTCGCCTACCGGATAGACGTGTCTAGGGAAATGGTGCAGTTTTCAGGTCGTTGGAAACCCCTGTTTTTTACGAAGGGGTGGAGATTGTCCATTTTCCTACTCAAAACTTGGCACGCATAGCGTTTTAAATCGATTTTTTCTACTGAGAGACGAGATCCACCACATAAAAAATGAAGTGCCAAAAAATCCCTTGGACTTTCTCAACAGCCTGACTATTGCAGGAATTTCATCAAATAGCGGCTGAAAGAACAGAAATTGCTGCAGATTTCACTCCTTCATCCATCTTCCACCGTTTTTGCGCACCGCCGTTTTTCCGAACTGTACAGTTTCTATGCGAGTGTATCTGAACTTTACAGTTTCTATCCGAGTGTATCCGTTTTTCCGAAATGTCCAGT
The DNA here is from genome assembly GCF_945605565.1 of Paenibacillus dendritiformis. Lineage (NCBI taxonomy): Bacteria > Bacillati > Bacillota > Bacilli > Caryophanales > Paenibacillaceae > Paenibacillus > Paenibacillus dendritiformis. The sequence goes on from NZ_OX216966.1 coordinate 4,726,484, forward strand.
TTCTAACCTAGCGTTTCCGTTTTTCCGAACTGTACATTCTCTATCGAGCGTCTCCGTTTTTCCCGTATCCACATTCGCTGTTGACTCGTCACCTCAATCATTTTGCAATGCTTATGAGACGCTCCCTTCCCATGATTCGATTCCGCCATGTCACCCGAAGACGAGCAAACAGACGATAATGGCGGCTACAAATCCGACCAAATCGGAGAACAAGCCCACCTTGAGCGCATAGCGTCCCTTGCGGATGCCGATCGCTCCGAAATAGACCATCAGCACATACAGCGTCGTATCCGTGCTGCCCTGAACGGTGGAAGCCATTCGTCCGATCATGGAATCCGCGCCGTAGGTCTTAATCAGATCGGTCGTAAAAGCGAGCGAACCCGCACCCGTTATCGGCCGCAGGAAGGCAAGCGGCAGCACCTCGCTCGGCACGCCGAACCAGTTGAGCAGCGGAGCGAACCAGCCGACGATCCACTCCATCGCCCCGGAGGCCCGGAACACGCTGATGGCAACCATCATCCCCACGAGTGCAGGAATGATGTTGATCGAGGTCTGGAAGCCGTCCTTAGCCCCTTCCACGAATGATTCATAGACGGGGATGCGCTTGAAATACGCGTATAAAGGGATGAAGACGATAATGGCCGGGATGGCCCATGCAGAAATAAGCGACACTACAGCATACATGAGCAGCCGTCCTTTCCGAACGAGTGATGAATTCCCTCTTCAGCCAATGGCGCTTGACCGCATGACCGGGCCTGCCCGGTCTTAGTCAGGCATCGGCGGCACGCCAAGCCCGGTCTGGCCGGTTCCGGCCGTCTTGCTCGGCGGGCGGGCCGAAGCCCGGTTGCGGTACCACCGATCGGCCGCAATCGCGGCAGCCGTCGCCACCATCGTAGCCAGCAGCGTCGTCCCCACGATCTCAGCCGGATTGGCCGATCCGAAATTCATTCGAATCGCGATGAGCGTCGTCGGAATCAGCGTGATGCTGGACGTATTGATCGCGAGCAAGGTGCACATCGCCGGCGTCGCCGTCTCCTTGTCCGGATTCAGCTTCTGCAGCTCTTGCATCGCCCGTATCCCCATCGGCGTCGCCGCATTCCCCAGTCCGAGCAGATTCGCGCTCATATTGGACATGATGTACCCGAGCGCCGGATGATTGGGCGGCACGTCCGGGAACAAAAAGCGGACGACCGGGCCAAGCGCCTTCGCGACTTTAGCCAGCAGGCCGCCGTCTTCTGCGATGCGCATCATCCCCAGCCAGAACACCATCACGCTAATCAGACCGAAGCTGACCGTCACTCCGGTCTTCGCTCCGTCAAAAACGGCCTCCGTTACCGCCTCAATCCGCCCTTGAGCGGCTGCCGCGATAAACCCGACCAGCAGCATGAACATCCATATTGCATTGACCATCGTTCTCCCCCCTTATGACATCCGGCGTCCCCTTCCCTGACCATTAGCGCGCATGAAATAACGAGCCTGCCGCGGTCCGCATCCCGTGGAACCATCTGGCGGCGGCGGAAGCCTCCTTGCCCGTTCCAGCCCCGTCGCCGCCTGCCGCAGCTTCCTCCAGCTGGACGGAAATCAGCGGCTCCCCGTCCAGCTCATAACGAAGCGAACCGCGATAGCCTAACCGGTAATCGAGACTTCCCGCCGGTATCAGCCGCACGGACGACTTGACCCGGTCGCGCTCGTCCGCTCCGAGCGGGTAGGCGACAGAGGCCGAAGCTTGAAGATGCTCGTAGCCTTGGATCTTGTCGCCCTTGGCGACCAGCGGTACCGCCGGAAAGGCCGAGAACCCGTAATTAAGCAAGCGGGAATGATCGAGCCAGTCGTTGCCGTCATTGAGCGTCACGACCGCCAGCTGCTGGCCGTTCCTCGTCGCCGAGCTGACGAGACAGCGAAGCGCTTTGGACGTATAACCGGTCTTCACCCCGTCGGCACCCTCGTACAACTGCAGCATCTTGTTCTTATTCGTCCATCTATAATCCCATTTCTCATTCGGATTCGGCACGGTCTTCACCTTTGTACGCACAATCTCCTGGAAGGTCGGGTTATGAAGCGCGTACGCGGACAGCCGGGCCAGGTCGTTCGCCGTCGTATAATGCCCGTCGGCATCCAGCCCATGCGGGTTGCGGAATTGCGTCTTTTCCAGTCCAAGCATTTCCGCCTTCTCATTCATCATGTACACGAACCCTTCTTCAGACCCGCCGACATGCTCTGCGATAGCGACGGCGGCATCGTTGCCGGAGCGCAGCATCAACCCGTACAGCAGATGGTGGAGGCTCATTTCCTCGCCTCTGCGCAGGAATAAGGAGGAGCCTTCCTTGGCGAAAGCCCGCTTGCTCGTCTTCACGGCATCGCTTAGCTTCCCGGTTTCAATCGCCACGATGGCGGTCATAATTTTCGTGGTGCTTGCCATCGGAAGCGGCTCTTCGCCATTCCGGCTATACAGAATACGCCCGCTTGCGACGTCGATCAGCGCCGCGGCCTTGGCATGGATGGCGGGGGGCTTTATCCGCTCGGCAAGGGGTTCGGGCTCGCGTTCGGGTTCAGCCTGCACAACCATCCCCGTAGTATCGGAAAATCCCGCGCTTCCGTACCACGCCTCGCTGAACGGGCTAAGGACAAGAAGCACGGAACTAATGAGCAGCAGTTTTTTGGTGAATCCCGCATTGGTGAATCGGATCATAGGGTCCTCCTTTTTGTGATGCCAGTCCAATTGTTACCATGTGTATGCTTGTCTTCTCCCAGGTATGCGGAAGGAGACGAGAAATAACGGAAGCAGACGAGAAAACATGCGAAAGAAGACGCAGACAGAACGACAAACAGCGCCAAGCCCGCCTCCTCCTTCGCACATCGCATAGCAGATGGGGAAGGCAGGCGAACTTGACGCTTCTGCGTGTAAGAAGCATTACGATATCACGCCTCTTCTTCATTCGGTCCGTCGTAACGGTCGCGCGTGAACATCGCTTCTATCCGATCAATCACGCTTGGCGTGACGTCGATAATCCGTTCGAGCAGATGGGTCTGATTATCAAGCGATACGACGTTGATGCCTTGCGGGCCAACGACAAGGAACGCAATCGGGGTCAAACAAACGCCGCCCCCGCTTCCGCCGCCGAACGGCATGGCATGATTCGATTGCCGATCCTCATGCCCGTTCCCGGATCCGGTTCGACGCGGATCAATCCGGAAGTCGCTCCCGCCCGCAGCGAAGCCGAAAGCGACTCTGCTGATGGGAAGAATAACGCTGCCGTCCGGGGTCTGAACCGGATCGCCAACGATCGCGTTCACATCGACCATTGCCTTGATATTCTCGAACGCAGCTTGCATCAATCCTTCGACAGGATGTTCTGCCATTGCCTTGAGTCCTCCTCCGCATATATAAAATAGTGCCGTTCCAAAAGCCGCATATGGCTTTTTCCACACCTATCCCCACATCAGGTACTGCCTGCACGTGCATAGCTTGCGCACAAATAAAGCGTAGTATGTATAGGCTAGCTCTGTACTTTCCGTGTACTGGCGTTCGCCAGCGTCCGCCGCCACATGCGGATTCCCCCTTCGGCACGCACAATGCGGAAGACAAGCCGGGCCAGCGAGCGAACGACATGGCCGAATCGTATCTCGGCGATACAGACGATGCGGGTGGAGAAGTACGGATGATCAAATTGAGGTGTAATCTCCAGAATAGGATAATCCTGAAAACGAAGAATATAGCTTAGCTTGCCGACAAGCCATGACTTGACGGACCAGGTCGTGCCCGTGACGATGGCGGTTCCGGCCGGATCGCTAAGCCCGATCTCCGTCTCCCAGATGAACAGACTGCACTTCATCTTGTCCATCGTCTCCTCAAGCCACTCGACAATGCCTCTTGTATGCCGGACCAGCCGCTTGATCCGTCGGGCGTACTTGGCAACCGTCCGCCGGTTCACCTTACTTCTTTTTTTATCCTGGCTTCTCCCGCCGAAGTTCTCCTTCTTGTTCTGCTTCAGATCGAAGCCTTCCTCCATATTGAGGAAGCGGATAGATCGCCATTCGTACCGCCAGCGAATCCATCCGTAGAAGGCCCGGATAATAAGGAAGACGCGCTCATGCTTATCCGCTTTGTGGATGACCAGCTTGCATTGAATGGTCGAGAAGAGAATCAGGAAGAGCAGCATGGCGATGACCGCTGCGATGCCTGCCATAATCCATATCCCCATAGTCTGCCTCCGATCCGAATGATTTCCTGAACTAACCGTATTATGGCCTTTTATCCAATCAGACATGCAAGAAGTTCCATCGCCGCATTGATGAGGCGGATACCGGGGACGGCAAAGCCCGCCACAGATCGACTGACGTCGTCCATTGGCGGGCTCGTTGATGCCTTTTTATTTCAGCTCTTATTCATTTCATTCGCTCTGCCGCTCTCAGGCTACCTCCCGCTCATCCTTAACGCGGGTCAGCCAAGATCCAATTCATCCGTGTCAAGCGATTGGCCCGGCGCGAGTTCAACGCCCTGAATGCCGATCACTTTCAGTTGGGACACGAAGGCCGCGCCATCCTGTTCAATCGGCGGGAACGTATTGTAATGAATCGGGATGACGACCTTCGCCTTGCTCCATTGCGCCGCCAGAAGCGCGTCCTCCGGATCCATCGTGAAGAAGCTGCCGATTGGCAAAAAGGCGATGTCCGGCTTATACCGCTCTCCGATCAGCTTCATGTCGCTGAACAAGGCGGTATCTCCGGCATGGTAGACGGTCAATCCATCCATCTGAAGCACGATTCCCGCCGGGTTGCCCAAATATTGAGCCTGCCCGTTCACCGTTACCGAAGAGCTGTGGAGGGCATTGACCCATTTGATCGAGCCGAAGTCGAACGTGCCTCCTCCGCCCAGATTCATGCCGATGGCGCGCGCTCCCTGCTGCTCCATGTAGTCGGCCAGCTCCACGATGGCCAATATGGTGGCTTCATTCCGCTTCGCAATGTCTGCCGCGTCGGCGATATGATCGCCATGGCCGTGGGTAAGAAGCACATAATCCGCCTGAATCTGATCCGGCGCGGCCTTGGCGGCCGGATTGCCCGTCAAGAACGGGTCGATGATAAGCCGATGCTTCCCGGTATCGATTTCGACGCAGGCATGCCCATGAAACTGAATACGCATTTTAACGATCTCCTCCTTCTTCGTTCACATCTTCAATCGTCAGCTGCCGTCCTTCTAATTTCTCGAACAACAGCTGCGTCTCCTCCTCCAAGCCTTCACTTTGTTCGAAGGCCGAGGCTTCCGGCAGCTCGGACAAGCTGGCGAGCCCGAAATAATCAAGAAACGCACGCGTCGTGCCGTATAGAATCGGCCTTCCGATCGCTTCAGCCCGGCCCGTTTCTTCGATCAGGTCTTTGTTCACAAGCGTCTGAATGGCCCGATCGGATTTGACGCCGCGAATCTCCTCGATCTCCACGCGAGTGATTGGCTGGCGGTATGCCACGATGGCCAGCGTCTCGAGCGCCGCCTGGGACAAAGACGAGCGGGAAGGCGAATAGGCCATCCGTTCGAAATAAGGCGCATGATCCGGCAAGGTCGTCAATTGATACATGCCGGCAATGGCCACGATCTGGATTCCGCGCTTCGAACGCTCCATGTCCGCCTGCAAATCATGCAGCGCCTCCATGACGATTTCCTGCCGCTGTTCCGTAATTTCTGCGATTTGCTTACTATTTAAACCTTCATCTCCCGCCATAAACAGGAGGCCTTCAATAATCGACTTCAACGTCTGAAAGTCCATCGTCTTCCACATCCCCTTGCCACTGAATCACAATTTCATCGAATACCCGATCTTGAAAACAACGAATCTGCTTCATCTTCATTAATTCCAGCACCGCAAGGAACGTCACGACCACCTCGTGGCGGTTCAATTGCTCGCTCAGCAGCTTGGAGAACAGCAGCTTGCCTCCCCTTCCCACCGGCCGCAGAACGGTGACGATATCGCGAATCCGATCCTTCACGGAAATCTCGTCGCGATGAATCGTGGCGACCATCGTGCGCCGGGATGCTTTGCGCAGCGCCTTCTGGAAGGCGGCAATCAAGTCCGACACATGGAGCCCTTCCACCGGATTCGACGGCTTCGAAGGCATGAACGGAGTCAGATCCTCCGGTTCCTTCGTGAACAGCAGGCTTCGCTCCGACTCCTTTTCCCGCAAATGCTCGGCGATTCCTTTGTACTTCCGGTATTCAATCAGCTTGCGGATCAGCTCCGCTCGCGGATCCAGTTCCTCTTCTTCGTAGTCCATCATGTCGTCGTCCCATTCCATGACAGGCGGCTTCGGTAAGAGCTGCTGGGACTTCATCGCTAACAGGGTCGCTGCCATAACGAGAAACTCGCTCGTAATATCCAATTCCAATTCCTTCATGCTATGTAAATAATCCATATATTGATCGGTGATCTCGCTGATCGAGATATCCTGAATAGCAATCTCCGCTTGATCGATAAGGTGAAGCAGCAGATCAAGCGGCCCTTCGAACAGCTCCAGCTTGTAAGTGACGGACACGAACGTTCCTCCCGTAAAAAACAAATGTAGCGCCCTATTATAAAGGCATGTACCTCTATAAAGGGCACTACATTAAATAAGCACTATTTCAACTGATTCGTCAAGTTTGCCATTTCAATTGCCGTTGCGGCTGCTTCCCAGCCCTTGTTGCCGGCCTTCGTGCCTGCGCGCTCGATCGCCTGCTCGATCGAATCCGTCGTCAGCACGCCGAACACGGTTGGCACGCCTGTTTTCATATTCACTTGGGCGACCCCTTTGGCCGTCTCGCTGCACACATAATCGAAATGCGGTGTAGAACCGCGAATGACTGCGCCCAACGTGATCACCGCATCATATTTGCCGCTTTCCGCCATTTTCTGGGCGATAAGCGGAATCTCGAACGCGCCGGGAACCCAGGCGACCGAGATCTCCTCGTCCTTCACGCCGTGGCGCTTCAGCGCATCCAGTGCACCGGACAGCAGCTTGGAGACGATGAATTCATTGAAGCGTCCGGCAACGATGCCATATTTTAATCCTTCCGATACTAAATGACCCTCAAATACATGTGGCATAGGTAAAACCTCCTGATGGAATATAGTTTGCTGTGCTGATTGCTAGCTTGCGGTTCAGGTTTCGATTTGTTCGTTCTGCTCGATGTCATCGAATACAAGCATATGTCCGAGCTTCGCTGCCTTCGTATGCAGATAACGCGTATTGTCTTCGTTTTCCTGCATCTGAATCGGCACCCGCTCGACAATTTCCAGGCCGTAGCCTTCAAGTCCTCTGATCTTGCGGGGATTGTTCGTCATGAGCCGGATGTGGCGGACGCCGAGATCCTTCAGAATCTGCGCGCCGATTCCGTAATCCCGCAGATCCGCCGGGAACCCGAGCTTCAGGTTCGCGTCCACCGTATCCAGGCCTTGTTCCTGAAGCTTGTACGCTTTCAGCTTATTAATGAGGCCGATCCCCCGGCCTTCCTGGCGCATATAGAGGAGCACGCCGTTCCCTTCCCGCTCAATTGCGCGCAAGGCGGCGGCGAACTGAGGCCCGCAGTCGCAGCGGTGAGAATGGAACACATCGCCGGTCAGACATTCGGAATGGACCCGGACCAACACCGGACTCGTACCGTCGATCTCGCCCTTGACCAAGGCGACATGCTCCTTGTTGTCGACCTCGTTCGTGTAGGCGATCGCCCGGAACACGCCGAAGTCGGTAGGCATGTTGACTTCGACTTCGCGCCGGACCAGATTCTCCTTCTCGTTGCGATAATGAATCAGATCTTTGATGCAAATGAGCTTCAAGCCGTGCTTCTGCTTAATCTCTATCAGGTCTGGCAGCCGCGCCATCGTCCCGTCTTCCTTGATCACCTCGCAGATGACCCCCGCCGGCGACGCTCCGCACAGGCGGGCCAGGTCGACGGCCGCTTCGGTATGGCCTGCGCGGCGCAGAACGCCGCCCCGCTTCGCGATAAGCGGGAAAATGTGGCCCGGACGACGGAAGTCCGCCGCTTGCGCCTTCGGATCGAGCATCTTCTGAATCGTCAGCGAGCGTTCATAGGCCGAGATGCCTGTCGATGTCTCCACGTGGTCGATCGACACCGTGAAGGCCGTCCCGTGATTGTCGGTGTTATGCGTAACCATCGGCGGCAGATCGAGTTCTTCTGCCCGCTCGGGCGTAATCGGCACGCAGACGAGCCCGCGGCCCTCGGTAATCATGAAGTTGATCGCATCCGGCGTAGCCTTGTCTGCAAGCGCCACGAAGTCGCCTTCGTTCTCGCGATCCTCGTCATCGACGACGATGATCACTTTGCCTTCCATTAAGTCTCGTATGGCATCCTCTATCGTATCGAACTGAAATTGTTCACTCATCGCCCTTCCCCCTTTGCATGATGTCACATAAAGCCGTGTTCCGCCAAAAAGGCGCTGCTGATGCGAGAGCTTCCGCCAGTGGCGGAGCGGCTGCCGAAGGCCAGCAAATGATCGACATATTTGGCCAGCACGTCGCATTCGATATTGACCGTGTCTCCCGGCTGCTTGCCATGCAGCGCCGTCTCGGCTAGCGTATGCGGAATAATCGAGACGGCGAACATGCCCTCCTCCGCCCGGGCCAGGGTGAGGCTAATCCCATCCACGGTAACCGATCCCCGGGGGATCATATACTTCGCCATGCCCGGATCCTCGGCCAGGAATTCGAACACAACCGCATTCGCCTGCGCCGTCCGGCGCATAATGCGCGCCAGCCCGTCGACATGGCCCTGTACGATATGTCCGCCGAAGCGGCCGTCCGCCGCCATGGCCCGTTCCAGATTGACCGGAGCGCCCGGCTGCAAATCCTTCAAGTTCGTATGCCGGAACGTCTCCGGCATGACATCCGCCATGAAGGAGCCGGAGTCATAGGAGACCGAGGTCAGGCATACTCCGTTCACGGCGATGCTGTCCCCGATCTTCATCCCTTCCAGCACTTTCGCGGCACGGATATGCAGCACCATCGCTTCTCCGCGCTTCGTCACGGCCTGCAGCCGGCCGACTTCTTCAACGAGTCCCGTGAACATCGTCGCTTCCTCCCTTCTCATCCAGCGTTGCGGCAATCCGTTCAAACACCGTGCCGAACGGATATCCGCTAATGCAAACATTGTCTCCTAGAGTTTCCACCCGCGTATGCCGGAGCCGGTACGCGTCGTTCATCCGGCTTATGCCATCGAAGGCGAAGTTGGCCGGCGACCCCGCACCGCCGACAATCGTCGGCGCATAGAACAGCACGACCCGATCCACCCAGCGGCCCTCCAGCATCGCGCCATTCAGGCGGCCGCCGCCCTCCAGCAGGATGGAGCCGATCTCCTGGCTTCCGCACCATTCCATCATTCGCCGCAGATCGACCTGCGGCCCGTCGCCCGCCGCGATAACCTGCACGCCGCGAGCCTCCAGCTCTTCCCGCTTCTTGGCGTCCACCCGGGAAGTCGTGAACACGATCGTCGGCGCGGAGCGGTCGGCGACGACCTTCGCCTCCAGCGGCAGCCGCAGCTGTGAATCGACGATAAGCCTCGTCGGATGAAGTCCCGGTACCGCAAGCCGCGTCGTCAGCGAAGGATTGTCGGCCAGCACCGTGCCGATACCGGCCATAATCGCCTGATGGCGGTGCCGCATCGCGTGCACCCGTTCCCGGGCCTGCTCGTTGGAGATCCACCGGCTGTCGCCCGTATGCGTCGCGATGCGGCCATCCAGCGTGCTCGCCGTCTTGAGCGTGACGTACGGCAAACCGGTCGTGATGTACTTGGCGAACATCTCGATGAGCGCCTCGGCCGCGGGCTGGAGCACGCCCGCCACCACCTCGACGCCCTGCTCACGCAGCAGCTTGGCTCCCCGGCCGCTGACCGCCGGGTTCGGATCGAGGCTGCCGATGACGACGCGCTTGATTCCGGCTTCCAGCAGGCGAAGGCTGCATGGAGGCGTCTTGCCGTAGTGGCTGCAAGGCTCGAGCGTGACATAGGCGGTAGCGCCGCGTGCGGCTTCGCCGGCCATCTGCAGCGCATGCACCTCCGCGTGGCCTTCGCCGCGCTGCAGGTGGGCCCCCAGACCGACGACCCTGCCTTCGCGGACGATGACGCAGCCGACGGCCGGATTGATGCTGGTCTGTCCCATGGCCCGTTCCGCCATATCCAGCGCCAGCTTCATATAGAACTCGTCATTGATTACCGCATGCACCAGAGCGTCCCTCCTTCTTTTTACAGCTTGCCCCATCGCAGCAAAAAACCCTTCGGAATCCTCCGAAGGGCTAGGTTGTTGAGCTTACAGGTATGTACTCTTTTTCATCATAGGTACAGTCAAATAAACAGTCCGGCATCGTTCGCGAAAAAGACGCAACCGCCTCCCGCGTACGACAAATAAACCGGCTGAATATCGGTAACTGAAAAAACTATGTGAAAAAAAGAACTAAAAAGAGTTAAAAAGAAAACTCTTCTCCTGACGCCCTTCTCCCATCCAGACTATACTGTCGGCTCTGGAGTTGCACCAGATCCACCGTTCGAACGAAGTTCGCCCGGGTCACGGACTAAGGAAGACGATAGCCGTCAACTGCGCTACCGTTCCATCACCGCCGGTCGGGAATTGCACCCTGCCCTGAAGGTTCAGCAGATATCATATTGAGTAATCAACAATCGATTACGTAACGGATCTTATCATTTCAAGCGGAAAAAGGCAAGGCTATCCCTCACCTTTGTATTCGACGCCTCAGCCCAAGACGTCTGGATCAAAAAAGCGGGTTCTGCGTCGCCACACAAACCCGCCCAAAATAGCATCCGTGGAAAACTACGTATGATACCACCAAAAATAAGCTACCACAAAAAGCAGTGCGTTCCAAGATGTAATGTATTCACAGCATAGTAGCTTTGAAAAGGGCACCTGGTAAGGCCTGGCCTCTCATCAGACAAGTGACCTTTTCATAGCACAGTTAAAGTGAGATTTTCAAGAATAGGTGACAGACTCCCCCTCACCTTACCTTCTCCGCCGGGCCGCGATCACGATCAAATAGGCGGCCAACACGAGCACCACTCCGATAGAGTCGACCGCAACATCGGCGAGATGTCCGGTCCGCCCGGGTACGAAGGTCTGGTGCCATTCATCGGAGCAGGCGTATAAAACGGCAATCAGGCCGCTCCCCGCCGCTACCAGTCCCTTCGAACGGACGCGGGCCGACAGCGTCAGGATAAGCAGCAGCGTCAGCAGGGCGAACTCGGCGATATGCCCGCATTTGCGGATAAAAAATTCGACGAAATGGTAAGGCTCCCGCCACGACACAAGACTCCCGTCATAGAAAAATTCCCAGCGCGGAACATAACGAAGCAGCTTCTCTTCGGAGACGAAAGAGCCGAGCGCCGGCTTCATATCCTGAACCGAATACGGTTCGGCCGATTTCATGAAGATAAACGCCATCCAGGCGATGGTCAAAATGAACCATAGAAGGCCTAACCGGCTTCTCTTGCGCATAGATTCGCATGCCCCTTTCTATTTAGAGCTTCCAGCCCGTTCAATTCGCCTGTCTTGTACGCTGGATTCTCATCGTCTGAGCCGGCTTCTGCTGCTTCGGAGAAGCCATATTCGATCCCGACTTCTTTTGGGCCGTCTTGACGGCCTGCGCAGCCTTTGCCGCTTCGCGCTCATAATGGGCCTTCGCTTTCAGCACTCTTTTCGTATAGGCGCTGTCCAGCGTGCCTTTGTCCTGAATCCAGCGCTTGGATCCATATCTACCACGATTATAAGCGAGGAGCATCGCTTTTTCCAGGTCATCGCCCTTATACTTGTCCTTCCAATAAGCGCGGCATTCGAGCAGTTCGGCCAGGCCGAGCAGAATATTGTCTTTCGGCTCGAACATATCGAGATTCGGGCGCCCGATCGCTTTGGACAGCCGCGATACGTTGACGGAGTTCATTTGCACGAGCCCGTAATCCTCCGTCCCGTTTGGATTGCTGTGCACCAGGTCTGTATCGAAGTTGCTTTCCACTTTGATCAAAGCCAAAAAGGTAATATAATCAATCTTCTTTTTGCGCGTTTCCTTCCAGATCATATCAAGCACGTCATCCGGCAGCTTAATCGACGGAATGTGCGGACGAATGGGCGCCTCGCTCTTTGCCGACGCTGATTGAATACGAACCTCTTTTTCTTTACCGCTGCTCTTATGCAAGTCTACTTGCCGCGCTTGACGTTCCATTTCCAGCTCGAATACGAGCGGCACCCGATCCATATACTCCTGATACGTTGCCGTCTCTCTGTTCAGTCCGTCCAGGCTGCAGGATGTAAGAACAATTGCCGCGCCTACGACGGTTATGACACCTTTCCTCATGTTCATCTCCTCTTAATGACCCTACCCCGACTTCGTCGGTACCGATAACCGGTTGCGTTTCTCTCTATCTCTGCTTATTCAAACTTGGTCAGCTTGAAACAAATCATGGTATTTCCGATTCTCATCAGGGGACATGTGAGATATACGGGAAGGCGGAAATGATAGAAGCGATGTAATACGGATGCAATGGATTGGATTGAAAAAGGAGGCGTTCATATGGGGGATCAGTGCAAAATAATCGTTGCTTGCCCGGCATCGAACGATTCCGGGAGACGATTACCTATTCGCTTCAACCTGATTTGTTGTCAATAGCTTCGGGTCTGTTCTGATTGGCATAAGCCGCCTGCTTGCGTTGTCGCTGCCGGCCGGCTGGACTGCCATGTTAACTAGGGAACGCATGTTCGTTCTTTCCTAGCATTTTATCATCTTCTATGATTATACGCAATATTTTTATCTTGTCTAATGTTTCTGAATGTAAAAAAAAACCTGCTCCGCAGGTAACGGGAGCAGGGAGGCGAAATTCTAGCCTTCTACGACGCGTACTTCCTTCATTTTATCGCCTTGCTTGATTTGGTCGACAACTTCCATTCCTTCCATAACTTTACCAAAAACCGTATGCACGCCATCCAAATGCGGGAAAGCGTCATACGTGATGTAAAATTGGGAGCCGCCGGTGTCTTTACCGGCATGTGCCATCGCGAGCACGCCGCGCACATGCTTGTGCGGATTGCCTTGCGTCTCGCACTTGATCGTATACCCCGGTCCGCCCATTCCGGTTCCTTGCGGGCATCCGCCTTGAGCGACGAATCCCGGAATGACGCGGTGGAAGGTCAACCCGTTATAGAAGCCCTCATTCGCCAGCTTCTCGAAGTTGGCTACCGTTCCCGGCGCTTCTTTCTCGTGCAATTCAATTTTGACGGTTCCGCCCTTTTCCATCTCAATTTGTGCAAATTTGCTCATTATGTATGAACTCCTCTCATATCTCGTTGTGGGATGACTATCGTTAACGATTATACGTTATTTGAGCGCAAAAAGAAAACCGCCCCGCTCCGCCAACTTGCAGGCAGAATGCGGGGCGCCGGATTTAGCGGCCAACTGGCTGCGATTCGCGTTTTTCCAGCCGTGCCGGAATCAGATCGCAGCGGACAATATCTTCATGCGTTTCGCGGCGGACGACAAGATCCGCTTCGCCCTCCCGGACAAAGACGACAGCCGGGCGCCGAATCCGGTTGTAATTGCTCGCCATCGAATAGTTATACGCTCCCGTGCAACAGACGGCGAGCAGATCTCCAGCCGATACGGATGGCAGCGCCACATCCCAGATGAGCATATCGCCGCTCTCGCAGCATTTGCCCGCAATCGATACGACTTCATCGGCCGCATCCTTCGCACGATTGGCAACCATCGCCTCATATTTCGATTCGTACAGCGCCGGACGCGGATTGTCAGTCATGCCCCCATCCACGGCAACATACTTGCGAACCCCAGGGATATCCTTAATCGAACCGATAGTGTACAGCGTCGTGCCGGCTTCCCCGACGATGCTGCGGCCCGGCTCAATCCAGATCTCCGGCAATTCGCTGTAGATCGGCCCGAAGTGAGTGCGTACCGCCTCCGTAATCGCCTTCACGTAATCCCGGACAGCCAGCGGCGTATCGCCCTCAACATAGCGAATGCCAAAGCCGCCGCCCAGATTCACGACCCGGAAGACGACATCCATCTGGCTCCGCACGTTGGCCGCGAACTCCGCAACGCGCTGGACAGCCATCTGGAATCCTTCCGTCTCAAAAATTTGCGATCCGATATGGGAGTGAATCCCGAGCAGATGCACGCCTTCCGCATCGGATGCTTGCGCGACGGCCTGAAACGCCGTTCCGTTCCCGATATCGAAGCCGAACTTGGAATCCGTCTGCCCGGTCGAGATATATTCATGGGTATGCGCTTCGACGCCGGGTGTAACGCGGAGCAGCACCGATACTTGCTGACGCCGCATTTTGGCGAGCGCATTCAGCAGGTGCAGCTCTGCGAAGCTGTCAACGACGAAGCATCCGATGCCGGCATCGAGCGCCATTTCGATCTCGTCCGGCGTCTTGTTATTGCCGTGAAAGTGGATCCGATCGGCAGGAAAGCCCGCCTGCAGCGCCGTATGCAGTTCCCCTTCAGATACGACATCAAGGGACAAGCCCTCTTCGTCCGCGATGCGGCACATGGCCATCACGCAGAACGCCTTGCTCGCGTAGGCAACCTGGAAGTTCAGCCCCGACTCGCGGAACGCTTCCATATATTCGCGGGAGCGGGTACGAATGAGCGCCTCATCCATAATGTATAATGGTGTTCCGAACTGGTTTTTCAAGGTGGTCACATCACAGCCGCCGATTTCGAGGTGGCCGGATTCATTGATTGTACTTGTTCCATGTAAGTGCATCGTTTTCTTCTCCCCATTTCCTCATCCACACACTGGATCTCCCAGCACCATGAAAAATATTACATCGAGTATACCAGTCCATTCTATATGGAAGAATGGACTTTTGTACATAACGTTTGCATTATATCTTTATCGCTGCACCGTGTCACTCTCTACGTCTGAAGCTCGCCGTTATTCGGATCGGAAGAGGGATCCGGCGGCATCTTCGTACTATCGCGCGTCTTGTTGAAGCTCGGCCGCGTTTTCATGTTCAGGACCGGCTGGCGGAACAGAATGTTGAACATCGCCTTCGCGTTGAACGGAATGAACGGCCACAGATAAGACGAATTGTAGGAGCGGTTCAGCGACAGCCATAGAATGAACAGCGTAATGCCGATAACCAATCCCGGCACCTTGAACAAGGCGACCGCCACAAGCAACAGGAGCCGGACAACCCGGTTGGCGAGCGACAGCTCGTAGCTAGGCGTGGCGAACATCCCGACCGCGGTCACAGCCAAATACAAAATGACCTCATTGACAAAGACGCCTGTCTTCACCGCAATCTCGCCAACCATGACCGCCGCCACGAGACCAAGCGCTATCGCCAGCGGAGACGGGGTATGGACAGCCGCCATGCGCATCAGGTCGATGCCGATTTCAGCCAGCAAAAACTGCAGGAAGATAGGCAGCTTCGCCATTGTATGCGGACCGATAATCTGCAGGGCCGGCGGCTTAATTCCGGGCTCGATCACCATCAGCATCCAGAGCGGCAGCAGGAACAAGGACGCAAATATGCCGATGAAGCGAATCCATCGCATATAGGTCCCCATGAACGGCGTCTGGCGGTTCTCCTCGGCATGCTGGCACAGATCGAAGAACGTTGTCGGCAGTATCATCACGGAAGGCGAGGTATCGACGAAAATGACGACATTGCCGTCAAGCAATTGCGCGGCCACCACGTCCGGCCTTTCGGAATACCGCACAAGCGGATACGGATTCCAGCCTTTGTTGATAATAACCTCCTCCAGCTGCTTATCCGCAAGCGGCAGCCCTTCCAGATTGGCAGCCTTAATCTTTTTACGGACGGCTTCCACCTGCGTCATGTCGACGATATCATCAATATATGCAATGCATACGTCGGTTCGCGTCCGTCTTCCGACCTGAATGATCTCATACTTCAAGCCCGGATCGCGAAGCCGCCGCCGCACTAGCGTAACGTTCGTGAGCAGCGTCTCGGTGAATCCGTCGCGAGCCCCGCGCACGACCTTTTCCAGCGAAGGCTCCTCTGGCCCCCGGGACGGGAAGGTCTTCACATCCGTGACAATCGCTTCCGACTCATGCTCGATGAAGAAGGCACTGCCGCCAGCGAGCACCTTATTGATCACTTCACTGAACTTGTCTACCTTTTCCACCTGAATATGCGGGATATAGCAATCAAAAAATGCCTTAAGCGCGTTCGGGGTCAGCGATTTTTTATCCAAGAAGGTAAGACGCGTCAAAATGATCGTCATTACCTCATCCTTGGCAAAGCCATTCAAATAAAAGAGGCCGACACGCCGCCCGCCGAATGTCATTTCGCGAAAAATCACATCGAACGAATCGGTAAAACCGACGACCTCCTTCAACGTCTTCTTCGTATCCTCCAGCCTCTTCGGAATATCATCATCGCCATTCCAATACGCGATCGCCTCTTCAATCGTATTCGAGACTTCAACCGGTCCCTGCATGCCATTGCCTGCCGCATTCGCTTTCCCGCGCTTATTGCCTTTTCCTTTCTGTATGGGTCCACTCTGCTGGCATGCGTTCGCCGTGCCGCCTTGCCCATGATCCTGAGCTCCAGACCCAATCGGACCGGAAGAACCGTCCGTGGAAGGTGGAGGCTGATGCTTCCCTTCCGTCTGAGCCGACTCATGCGTCTGCTGCTCCGTCATTGCCAAAACCTCCTGTCGCCATGTTGATCTGTAGTCTTTAGTATGGTTGAGTTCCATTGCATTATGTGGAAAGATACGGGTAGGAAACATTTGCATCGATTTAGGGGCTTGGTCCACCTTCCTCCGACCTCGAATCGGACTGATTTCATTAGCAGCCTTTATCCTCTCGGAAGCCTTTTCACGAGTCTCTCCTCCGGTCAGGATAAATGAAGCGGGGCACGTTGATATGTAAGCAGGACCTTACGAGCATTATCCCAATCAGTCAGGGGGCCGGCATGTTAGCAGAGCCTTATGAGTATTATCCCGTTCAGTAAGGCCGCTCGGCATGTTAGCTGCACCTTATGAGCATCATCCCATTCAGTCAGGCGGGTCGGCATGTTAGCTGCACCTTATGAGCATCATCCCGTTCTGTCAGGGGTCGGCATGTTAGCAGGGCCTTATGAGCATTATCCCGTTCAGTAAGGCCGCTCGGCATGTTAGCTGCACCTTATGAGCATTATCCCAATCACTCAGGCGGGTCGGCATGTTTGCAAGTCCTTATGAACATTATCCCGTTCAGTCAGGCGGTTAGCTGCACCTTATGAGCATTATCCCAATCACTCAGGGGGCCGGCATGTTAGCAAGTCCTTATGAACATTATCCCGTTCAGTCAGGCGGGTCGACATGTTAGCAGTCGTTGTGATCATTATCCCGTTCAGTCAGGCCTCTCGGCATGGAGCAGGGCCATTCTATTGCTACCTACTCCGTTTTTGCGGACGACAGAGTTCGGACGCTGAGCTAATGGGATAATGCTGTAAAGGGCTTTCCATCACCATCTCCTCATTCGACACAAGTACGAGCACCTGACGCTCTCCCTTCGCAATAACACCACATCAGACGCGACAATGTACATCGAACCCATAACACATAGACCCAACAACATCATTAGATGCAACGACGCATTTTATTCTTTTGCCGGACCATTTGTGAATCTAAACCGACATATATGCTCTTGATGCTGTGCTATCCATTCAGCCTTGCGTGGGGATAGTGTTCGGACTCTGAGCTAATGGGATAGTGGTGTAAAGGGCTTTCCAACACTTCCTCCCCATTCGACACAAGTAGGAACACCTGACGTGCTCCCATCGCAACAACAACATCCCCCCAACAACGCGCATTAGACACCATGACCATCAGACCCAACAACGCGCATCAGACGCAATGACCATCATATCCAACAACGTGCATCAGACGCCTTAGCCCCATCAGTCCCAAGAACATGATCAGATGCAACAACGCTCATCAGTCATTAGCTGAAGCATTTATGGACCTAGACAAGCATATATGCACCCGCCTGAAGCGGCATGGACAGAAATAAAGACACCGCAGGAAGACTCCTTGCGGTGTCCGCACTATTGCGCAATTTGCGCCTTGATGGACTGCAATATTTTTTTCTCCAGCCGGGATACTTGCACCTGGGAGATGCCGAGCCGGCCGGCTACCTCCGACTGCGTCTGGTCGCGGAAATAGCGCAAATAGACGATGAGCCGTTCCCGTTCGCTCAAGCCTTCAATCGCTTCATTCAGCGCGAGCTTGTCGAACCAGCGGTCCTGGGAATCATCCGCGATCTGATCCATCAAGGTGATCGGATCCCCGTCATTCTCGAAGACGGTCTCGTGAATCGAGCTCGGCGGCTTGTTCGCCTCTTGGGCGAAGACAACATCTTCCGGCGTGATGCCCAGTTCGTCCGCGACTTCCTTAATGGTAGGCAGACGATCGAGCCGCTTGGACAGCTCGTCCTTCATTTTGCGGACCTTGTTCGCCATTTCCTTCAAGGAACGGCTCACTTTGATCGTCCCGTCATCGCGGAGAAAGCGCTGAATCTCTCCGATAATCATCGGCACGGCATAGGTGGAAAATTTGACGTCATAGGTCAAATCGAATTTGTCGACCGATTTGAGCAAGCCGATGCAGCCGATTTGGAACAAATCATCCGGTTCGTACCCGCGGTTAATAAAGCGCTGCACGACCGACCATACAAGCCGGATGTTGCAATTGACCAGCGTTTCGCGAGCCACGGCATCACCCGCTTGGCTCAGCGCTATTAGACGTTTCACTTCTGCGTCGTCCAAATAACTTTGCGACGATTGCTTCACATCAGCTTTCATGGCTTCAACCCCTAATTGTAGAGCGCTTTTTTGGATTCGATCCGCTTTTTCATGCGGATGGTGGTACCGGCGCCCAATTCGGTCGTCACTTCAAATTCATCCATGAAGTTCTCCATGATGGTGAAGCCCATGCCCGAGCGTTCCATGTCCGGCTTGGATGTAAACAGCGGTTGTCTGGCCAGTTCGACATCTTCAATACCATGACCCCGGTCGGAAACCGTTAGCATAATCTGGTCGCCCTCGATTTCCGCCGTAATCGTCACGATGCCTTCCGGATTGTTGTCATATCCATGAATGATGCTGTTCGTCACCGCCTCGGAAATTACGGTTTTCAAATCCGTCAGCTCTTCCAGGGTCGGATCCAGCTGCGCAACGAAGGCTGCCACGGCGACGCGGGCGAACGCTTCATTTTCCGAACGGCTGGAAAATTCCAATGACATTTTGTTCGAATGTCCACTCATGATACGTCCTCCAATCCAAGGAGCGCCTGGCGCTCGTTATCGTAGACATGCATGATTTTGAACAAGCCCGACAGCTCGAATAACCGCCGTACGGCAGGGTTCAGGTCGCAGACGGCCATCTTTCCGCCTCTGCCCTTAATCTGCTTGTATCTGCCGAGAATGACCCCCAGACCGGAACTGTCCATGAAGGTCAATTCGCTCAAGCTCAACACCACATGGTTCACCTGTCCGCGCTGAATCGCTTCATCCAACTGCATACGTACAATTTCCGATGTATGATGATCCAGCTCTCCCCTCAGACGGGTGATCAGTACATTGCGCCGGTGTTCCAATTCCACCTGCAAGTTCATGCGAATCACTCTCCTCCCATGTTGCCGATACCATTCGTCACCGCTAAACCCAATTCCTGCCTGGCGACAAAACTAGAAGAAGCACGCTGTTATTTGACAAAAAACAACTTTCCGCACGTCCGTTTGAACAGCGTCCACCAGCCAGCTTTCGCTACAGACTCGGTTGCTTCGACAGGGTATTCGCGGATCGCTTTATCTCCTTGATACACGATAATTTTGCCAAGCGACTGGCCTTTCTCGATCGGCGCCTTGATGGATTCCGGAGACTCCAGCTTGAAATGGACGTTATCCTTGGATCCGCCCTTTTTGAGCAGCACATGGTAAGGACGCTGGGCCACCAGATCAAGCGACTCCACCATCCCTTTTTCCACCCGAATGCTGCCGATGGTGTCGCCCTTTTTCAGAATCGGGACGTTCATGTACTGGGCAAATGTGAAATCAAACATCTGCGTCACTTCAGCATTGCGCGTTTTCGTATTCGGCTCACCAAGCACGACCGCGATTACACGCAGATTGTCCCGCTTGGCCGTGGCAGACAGGCAGAACTTCGCTTCCGAGGTGTATCCCGTTTTCAGGCCGTCCGCCCCTTGGTAGAACCGGACCAGCTTGTTCGTGTTGACAAGCCAGAACTTTTTATCGGTATTCTGGCGCAGGTAATCTTCGTAAGCCCCCGTATATTTCGTGACCCCCGGGTATTGAAGCAAGGCTTGAGACATTAGAGCGATGTCATACGCGGATGTATAATGATTGTCCGCAGGAAGACCGTTGCTATTCTCGAAGTGGGTATCCTTCATGCCGAGTTCTTTGGCCTTCTCATTCATCATCTGCACGAATGCTTTTTCCGATCCTGCCACCTTCTCCGCCATGGCGACCGAAGCATCGTTGCCTGAAGCCATTGCAATTCCCTTCATCATTTCATCAACCGTCATTTCTTCGCCTGGCTCGAGGAAGATTTGAGAGCCACCCATTGATGCCGCGTACTCACTGGTCGTAACTTTATCCGTCGGCTTCAGCTTGCCTTCATCTATCGCTTCCATCACAAGCAGCATCGTCATGATTTTCGTAATGCTGGCCGGCGGCAGCCGATCATGGCTGTTTTTCTGAAAAATGATGGTACCCGTATCCGCATCCATCAGTATGGCCGAGCGTGCATGTTCCGCCAGCTGCACTTCTGCTGCGCCCGTTGATGAAGTGGCCTGACTAGGCTCTTCCGTTCCGGTCCATGGCGGCACGTCGGCGAACGCTGCAGCGGCGCCGGTTGTCATCAGGCTTGCGCTCAGCAATGCGGAACATGCCACTCTATATAGCCTATTCTTCAAAGCAGTTCCCCTCCTACAAGAGTTGTGCACAACAGAATGGACGGGTCTATCCTCCGCCAGATGTGCTTAGTTTCAGTCTTGTCTGAATGCAAGCAAAATATTCCACTATTTCCGGACATAAAAAAAGTTTCTAGCAAAACCAAAGGTTTCGCTAGAAACGGTATCCCTCATTGAGTGCCGTTGAGGGAACGGCTTCTTATGGAACTGTCGCAAGAGAAGCGCTGTCAGACAAATCTCTCTACGCCGTCCTTCGTGACGATAGCGTATACCAGCGGCGCCGCCGCTCTCGCCTCGGAAGTAATCCGGTACGCCTGGATAATCTTCTGTGCCGCTTCCTCCAGACGCGAAGCATCGTTGACATGAAGCACGGCCAGCACATCGCCTGCATTCACGGCGTCTCCCACCTTGGCGCGGAGATCGATGCCGACACTCAGATCGATAACGGAATCCTTCGTCTCCCTTCCGGCTCCGAGAAGCATGGCGGCAATGCCGATCTCTTCGGCTTGAATCGCCGCTACCGTGCCGCCGGATTCCGCCTTCACTTCGATGCGATCCCGGGCATGCGGCAGCCGTTCTGGCTGATCCACGACCGACGCGTCTCCGCCCTGGGCCGCAATAAGCTCCTTCAGCTTCCCAAGCGCTGAACCGTCCGCAATCAATTGCTCCAGGCGCGCTTCCGCTTCAGCCGCATCCCGGGCGACACCGCCCAGCACGAGCATATGGGCGCCCAGCACGATGCAGAGACGATGCAAATCGCGCGGACCTTCGCCGCGCAGCGTCTGTATCGCTTCCTCCACTTCGAGTGAATTGCCGATAAGATGGCCGAGCGGCTGGTCCATATCCGAGATGACCGCAATCGTCTGCCGTCCCGTATCCGTGCCGATATCGACCATGGCCTGCGCGAGGGCAATCGAGTCATCCAGTGTCTTCATGAATGCGCCGCTTCCCGTCTTCACATCAAGCACGATGGCGTCAGCTCCGGCCGCGATCTTCTTGCTCATGACAGAGCTGGCAATGAGCGGGATCGATTCGACCGTGGCCGTCACGTCACGCAAAGCGTACAGCTTCTTGTCCGCCGGGGTAATATTGCCGGTCTGCCCGATAAGAGAGACGCCAATATCGTTCACCTGCTTGAAAAATTGCTCCCGCTCCAATTCGACCTGGAAGCCTGGAATCGACTCCAGCTTGTCAATCGTTCCGCCCGTATGGCCCAGACCGCGCCCGGACATCTTCGCCACAGGCACTCCTGCCGCGGCGACGAGCGGCGCGAGAATTAAGGATGTCTTGTCCCCGACGCCCCCTGTCGAATGCTTGTCGACCTTGACGCCGCTGATCGAGCTCAGGTCGATCTGATCGCCCGAACGCGCCATCTCCAGCGTGAGGCTCGCCGTCTCGCTCGCCGTCATCCCTTGGAAAAAAACAGCCATCGCCCAAGCAGCGATCTGATAATCCGGCACCTCGCCGCTGCTGTAGCCCTGAATGAGAAAACGAATTTCTTCAGCGGTCAGCTCGTGACCTTCCCGTTTTTTGTGAATGATATCGACTGCCCTCATCTTCGCTCCTCCTAACCGGATGCTGTAATCAAGCTTACATTTTCGGAATCAGTGCCAGTACCAGCTTCAAGAAGGCGTCCTTCACTTTATCTGCCGTCTCCATCACCTCATCATGGGACAAAGGCTGATCGAGAATTCCCGCCGCCATGTTGCTGATGCAGGAGATGCCCAGCACCTCAAGGCCCGCATGACTGGCGACGATGACTTCCGAGACGGTCGACATGCCTACCGCGTCCGCGCCCATCGTGCGCAGCATGCGGATCTCGGCCGGCGTCTCATAGTTCGGTCCGAGCAGCCCGGCATAGACCCCTTCGCGGAGCGAGAAGCCCTGATCGTCCGCCGTGACCTTCGCCAGCTGACGAAGCCGCGGGCTATACGCCTGGGACATATCCGGGAAGCGGACGCCCAGACGGCTGTCATTCGCCCCGATAAGCGGATTGCGGCCCGTCAAGTTGAGATGGTCGCTAATGACCATCAGATCGCCCGGCTCATAGCCCGTATTGATGCCGCCGGCCGCATTTGTGACGAGGAGCTTCTCCGCGCCGATCGCCTTCATGACCCGCACCGGGAACGCCGTCACTTCCGGACCGTAGCCTTCATACATATGGAAGCGCCCTTTCATCATGACGACCGCACGTCCTTCAATCGTGCCGATCAGCAGGTCTCCCGCATGGCCTTCGACGGTAGATACCGGAAAATGCGGAATCTCCCGGTAAGGAATCGTGACGGGATTCTCAACAAGATCGGCCAGCACGCCAAGACCCGAGCCGAGAATTAACCCGATCTCCGGACGGACGCTGGTACGGCTCTGAATATAGGATGCCGCTTCCTGGATGTGTTCATAAGCTTGACTCATTATTTTTCCTCCCCGACTGATGATGTTCTCGCGCGCGGATGCGCGTGTGTGTATACATCCTTCATGCTCGTTCTTGACATCTGTGCGATATACCGCTGCGTCGTGGCTAATTCCGTATGGCCGAGCATCTCCTGCACAGCGCGCACGTCGGCCCCGTTCTGCAGCAGATGCACGGCGAATGAATGGCGCAGCGTATGCGGCGTAAGCGGAAATGGCAGTTCCAGATGCTCCGCATATTTCTTGATGGTCTTCCAAAACCCTTGCCGGGACATGCGCTGTCCGCGCACATTGAGAAATAACGCCTCTTCCTGAATCTCCGCAGCGGCGCCGTTCCGTGTAGTCTCGTCTCCGTGAGCCCGCCCTTCGCCGAGCAGCCGGGGCCGCGACTCATCCAAGTAGCGCTGAATCGCCTCTGCCGCAGCTTGTCCAAGCGGGATGACCCGCTCCCGGTTCGCGGAAGCGCAGCGCACGAAGCCCAATTTGGGCTGCACGTCGCCGACATTCATCGCCATCAGCTCAGACACGCGCATGCCAGTCGCGTACAGCGTCTCCAGCATGGCGCGATCGCGGATGCCTTGCTCTGTCGCAAGATCAGGCAGGCGGAGCAGCCGTTCGGTATCCTCCGGCGACAAAATCTCAGGAGGCTTTGCTTCCGGCTTCGGCCGCTCCAGCCCGAGCGTCGGATCAAGATCCAGCCATCCTTCGCGGATACAAAAATGGCAGAAGGAGCGAATCGAAGCGACAAGGCGGGAAATGCTCGATGCGGCCCGCCCTTCCCGCTTCAACTGAAATACATATTGATTCACGTGAAAAGGCCGGATTGCCGCAATCGAATCCAGTCCGCTCATCGTATCCGCTCCCAGGAACGCGCGAATATCCCGCAGGTACGCGGCTCGGGTATGTGAAGACATTCGCCGCTCCTGCGTTACATGCTGTTCATAACGTTCGATGCACTCTTCTATCGGATGCTGCATGTCCAATCTCCTTGCTGCGTCTTTCTCCTACTATAGAGGTGCCAGACCTGAATAGATTCCTTTATACTTTCCACGCGAGTCCCGCACTTTCCTGCTTCGGACCGTGTGACTGATGCGTGAACACAACGGTTATTCCCCTAACCAATAAAACAGGCGAAGGCGTTCCTTGAACGTATGGGGCTCGATATCCGTCGCCCCCTCAATCTGGAACACCTTCATCGCTTTACCCTGCGGCTCTCTATATTTATCGACAGGAGATATCCAGTCGGATACGCTTCCCAGCAGGTGGGCCATCGCATACGTCAAGAGCAAAAAGAGCGCCACGAACTTGAGCCGGTTCCATACTTTGCGAAGCGATACGATCATCCTCTCACGTCCCCCTTATCCGATTCGTCTCACTACTCGTAACGTATGAGACGAGCGGACAGGTTATGCCAGCGGCATAAAGGGCGTTAAGCGGACGGGAACGGCTCCGGACGCGCCTCGTAGCCAAGGGCTTCCGCGACGACGCGGTGAACGACGCCGCCTTCGTACGTCGTGAGGCCGCCTCTCAACTCAGGCGCGCGATGAATCGCTTCCTCCAACCCCAATGAAGCCAGCTTCCGCACATACGGGAGCGTAGCATGCGCCAAGGCCAGCGTTGACGTGCGCGGCACGGCGCCCGGCATATTGGCGACCGCATAGTGGACGACGCCATGCTTGACGAAGGTCGGATGCTCGTGCGTCGTCACGCGATCCATTGTCGCGATCGAGCCGCCCTGATCAATGGCGACATCGACAATAACCGAGCCGGGCTTCATCTGCTTGACCATATCTTCCGACACGATGCGAGGTGCCTTTGCGCCCGGCACGAGAACCGCTCCGACCAGCAGATCCGCATGGCGGACCGCTTCTTCCACATAGAACGGCTGAGAGACAACGGTCGTCACCCGCCCTTCGAACAAATCGTCCAGCTCGCGCAGCCGATCGATGTTCAGGTCGAGAATCGTTACCCGGGCACCCATGCCAAGCGCGATTTTGGCCGCGTTCGTGCCGACCGCCCCGCCGCCGATGATAACGACTTCTCCTGGCGGAACACCCGGTACGCCGCCGAGCAGCACGCCCCGTCCGCCTACATACGATTCGAGCAGATGGCTTCCGATTTGCACGGACATTTTGCCGGCGATCTCGCTCATCGGAGTCAGCAGGGGCAGCTTGCCGTTCGGGAGCTGCACCGTCTCATAAGCGAGCGAGCACATCCCGGATTGGACAAGCGCTTCCGCCAGGTAAGGAGCGGCTGCCAGATGAAGATACGTGAACAGCATTTGATTGGACCGGAAAAAGGCCGTCTCCTCCGGCAGCGGTTCCTTGACCTTGACAATCAGATCTGATTCGCCCCATACCGCGGCGGCATCCGGCGCAATGACTGCGCCGACCCGGACATATTCCTCGTCCTCAAATCCGCTGCCTACGCCGGCTCCGCGTTCCACGATGACCTGATGACCGTCCTGCACAAGCGCATGGGCTCCCGAAGGGGTCAAGGCGACGCGTCGCTCAT
This sequence comes from Paenibacillus dendritiformis, assembly GCF_945605565.1. NCBI lineage: Bacteria > Bacillati > Bacillota > Bacilli > Caryophanales > Paenibacillaceae > Paenibacillus > Paenibacillus dendritiformis. Next base: position 4,752,355 of record NZ_OX216966.1, read on the forward strand.
TCGTTTTGATTTCTTTAGGCACTCCAATTTTCATACAGAATCCTCCCTAATCGATAATTTTGGCCTTTCCCGGGCAAGCGCTCCATCCTCCATCCAGGCGACAAATGCATCGCTGAGGCATCACCGTCTTCCATCCGTTCCCATACTCTAATCGTGTGCCCCTACAGGAAGGCACAACGGAACCAATCCTGAATGGAACGGGAGGACAGTACGGCATGCGCAACTTAACCCGCATGTTACAAGCCGTCGTGCACGAGAAACCTGCCCGGCACACGGTACGGAAAATCATCGTGCTAAAAGATCGAAAAAGCTTCAATGCGTGCGTTCGCGAGTTGAAAAAGCAGGGCATCGTTCCCGTGAAGCAGGTAAAATCGGCCTGCATGCTATGCTGTCATGTTCATCCTCATGCCAAGCTGGCCGAATTAATGAAGCATCCCAGCGTACGCAGAGTCGAGAATGATGCCCGTGTGCGGGCTCATGCGGTTGGTCGGGGTTGGCGTTCTTCTTCCACTAGAGTGCGTTCCATAAAGCGGAACCATTCCACAGCCAAAGGTCAAACAGCTTCTATGCAGCAAATTCCATGGGGTGTCAAGCGGATTCAGGCGCCCAAAGTCTGGCCGTCAACCCGGGGCAAGGGCATTCGGATTGCGATTGTCGATACAGGTATCTCACCCCATCCGGATCTTCGCATCTCCGGGGGGATCAACACGATTCGCCCAGGGGCATCCTATGACGACGACAACGGCCACGGCACCCATGTGGCAGGTACGGCCGCAGCGCTCGGCAGAGGACATCTCCTGTACGGCACAGCTCCCGAAGCAGAGTTGTATGCAGTCAAAGCACTGGATGAAAAAGGCGAAGGGTATGTATCCGATATCGTAGAAGGTGTGGAATGGTGCATTCGGAACCGCATGGATGTCATTAATCTGAGCCTCGGTCTGAACGGCCCCAGCAAGCTGCTTCGCAACACGATCCGCCGCGCCCACCGCCAAGGCATCGTTCTCGTCGCTTCCGCCGGCAATAACGGCAAGGATGCCGAAGCCATCGATGAGCCGGCGATCTATCCGGAAGTGATTGCGGTCGCGGCGACCGATAGGCTCAACTGCATTGCCAGCTTCAGCAGCCGCGGCGGAGGAATCGATGTCGCAGCCCCCGGCGCAGATATCTGTTCAACGAGCTATCAGGGCGGCTTCGCCGAAGATTCCGGGACCTCGATGGCGGCGCCGCATGTCTCGGGCACGGCCGGATTAATGCTGGCCGCTTGTCCCGGCATGCTGCCGGAGCAGATTCGCTCCGCGCTGGTTCATACTTCCCAGCGATTGCGCGGGGAGCCAGTGACGGCCCAGGGCGCGGGACTCATCAATGCCCAGAAGGCAGTCGCGTATACGGCAAAAGCAAAGCACCACGCGGAGAAATCGGTCAATCCCGCCCTGCCGGCAGCGCTTACAGCAGGCCGTCCGGCGAGGAAGAAGCCGACTCCTTCGCGGCAGCCCGCTCCATCCGCGGCCGCAGCAGCCGTGTCAGGCGAATGGAGGAAGGCGGCAGGGGCCGCCTCTCGCAAGCAGCGTTCGCCAAATCTGTCAAGAAACTCCATCCAACACAGATTAAATAAGCCTCGACGTCGTTGACATCGAGGCTGTATGTTATGATTCATCGTTCGATGAAGATTCCTTGCGAAGGCGCTCCTTCTCCTGGCACTCCCGGCATATGCCCTGGAAGTCAAGCCGATGGTCGACGACGTGGAATTGAAACTCCCTCTCCAGTCGCTCCTCCAGCGGGCCTAGCCAGTCTTCCTGTATCTCTTGCATCGAACCGCATTGGACGCAGATCAAATGATGATGGTGATGCTTGTTGTTATCGCCGCGCAAATCATAACGGGCTACACCATCCCCGAAGTTCAATTTTTCCACCACGTGCAGCTCATTCAGCAGCTCCAATGTCCGGTACACGGTGGCAAGACCGATTTCAGGGGCCTTTTCCTTCACTAGCATGAATACATCTTCCGCGCTGAGGTGATCCTCTTCGTTCTCGAGAAGAACGCGAACGGTTGCTTCACGCTGGGGTGTCAGCTTGTACCCTTGGGATTGCAGTTGTTGTTTGATCTTCTCAATACGCGCTTCCATGATCTCCCCCCTTGCCCGCCAATCCGCAATTCTATTCGCTTCTATCATTATAGGGGGAGAATGCAATAAGTGTCAAATCATTTACGCAAATGAAAAAGGGTCTCATCCTCCGGATACCGCTCCGGCAAGCAGCGGGGCGGCCAGTTTCATCAAGGAGGGGGATACCCAGGTCATGACGGCGGCGACGACGGCCATTCCGGCGGCCGCCGACGTCTGAACGAGAACGAAGCGGCCTAGCGGCTCGCGCAGCGACTGAACCTTGGGCATGAAGACCCGGTTCTTCAGTATATACGTCGCGAACGTAATCGAAGCGACGCTGGCGATCAGGATAAGCGGTATGGCCAGCAAATTATGCGGGGCGACCGAAGCGAAGGCGAACAGCATCCCCTTCCATCCGTATTGGCCGATCAGCGTGCCCACCGTGAAGCCGATGAAGATTCCTTTGGCAAAGACAAGCACAAGGACAAGCGGAAAGCCGATGATCGAAAAGCCCAGCAGCGCGATCAACCCAATCCATTTGCCGTACAGCATGGCGGATTCGGCGAACATCCCGGTCCGATCCGGAGATGGACTATCTCCGTCCAGCATGACAAAGAAGTGACCGAGATGACTGCCCAGATCCTGCTGCTGCTCCAGCGTCAGCGCATTGACCAGCAGCGCCCCGAACACGACGCCGACCAAGAACAAAATCGAGACAAAAAGATATAGATGAAGTTGCGGACGAAATGAATATGATGCCGGCTTCATGAGGGGAACGGCTCCTTTCCCATACGATGGACTCACAGCGGCTCTGTGTCACTCCATTGTATGCGGCGGCTCGTCCGAATATGAACGCGGGAGCCGTTCGTTCTGTTCGACAGGCTTCGCCGTTAAGCGAGGACTTTGCCGTAGGTTCCTCCTCCGCCGCTCGCCAAGACCAGTTCTCCGCATCGCGCCTTGACGATATATTCCGCCGTCTTCTCCCCGACTGTCTCCGCCAGCTCCTCCGCGGTCGCCTGATGCAGCACCGCCATCTCGGTGCCGAACCGGTCCAGCAGCTTGTTCAGCGTGCGGGGCCCGACGCCCGGAATGAACTCCAGCGGAACCTGCATGATATACGGCGGGCGATGAGCGGGAACCTGGCTGCGCTCTCGATCCGAGATGGCGTGAATGCGGTCGAGCACGCCCTGCACGATTTTGGCACTGCCGCAGGCGGGGCATGCCCCGGGAAGCTGCGCCGTCTCGGGCACGGCTCCGCAATCCGTGCAGCGCGAGCGGTGATACTTGCCCAGGCTCGGATTCAGCCCGTAATTGGCATTGACGCACCGGCCGTCCCGGTTCTGAAGCGCCAACGCCCACTCCTTGAAGCTGGGCTCGGCGACCGTCAATTGGTTGTACTCCCGGGCAATTTTGCGAAGTGAATGGGCATCCGAATTCGTCAGCAGCGTGTAACGATCCAATTCGGAGATGAGACCGGCCATCTCGGTGTCGGCGCTAAGGCCCAGTTCCACCCCATCGATAAGCTCCATGTCCAATATATCCGCCATGCGATCGGAGCAGTTGCCGTAGATGCTCTTGAACGGCGTGAATACATGCGCCGGAATGAATACGCCCCCGTGCGCGGCCGTCTGCTCCTGCAGCGCCTGTCCCGATACGTATACCCGCTGAGAAGACAGATTCATATTAGTCACGTAAGGCGACAGCCACGCGGAGAAATGACGCATCGCATCGAAGCTGGGAAGATAGCACAGCACATGCGCCATCCCGAGCCCTTCCGCCCGGATTTCAAGCTCAGTGCCAAGGAGCAGCGTCGTGTTCCGGTACCGGATGCCGCCGTCGGCCAGTTCCTCCATCTCTCCCCGCTCAAGCAAGGCGGCGATATCCTCCTGTACGCCTGGCGCGTGCGCATCGATAATCCCAATCAGGTGCAGCCCTTTGCGCTCCGACGCTTCCTTCGCAATCGCTTCGAACGTCAGATCCCGGCTTGCGCTCATCTTGCAAGGTACGCCGCGGGACGTGCTCCCGATATGGATATGGAAATCTCCGAATATGCGCATGCCGGTGAACTTGGAGCCTTCCGCGGGCGTGGTTATACCGGCCATGAGCCCGTCATCTCGTATATTTTCCAAGCATAGAGCGCTTGTATTGTCTTCGCATCGCCGATTCGGCCTTGACGCATCGCCTCGAACGCTTCGTCCATCGTCAGAGCGCTTACTTCGAGGAACTCGTCTTCGTCCGGCTTCATCGTGCCTTCTTCCAATCCATCCGCCGCATACAGATAGATAATCTCGTCCGCGAAGCCGGGAGAGGTCGAGAACGCCCCGAGCGGAATCAGGGAAGCTGCCCGGTAGCCGGTCTCCTCCTCCAGCTCCCGCTTGGCCGCATCCTCCGGCCGTTCTCCCGCGTCCAGCTTGCCTGCCGGAATCTCGACCTGCGTCCGCTCGAGCGGCTTGCGGTACTGCTCGACGACCAGCATCCGCTCGTCCTTGATCGCCAGCACTGCGACCGCGCCCGGATGGCGGACAATTTCCCGAGTTGCTTTGCTCCCATCGGGTAAAGTAACAGTAACGACCTGCAGATCAATGATTTTCCCTTCGAAAATCGTAGTCGTATCAACCGTCACTTCTTCGAGCGACGGGCGTTTTTTGGCTTGATTGACATCATCGTGCACGCTCATCTAGTGCCCACTCCCTTATAACAAATGGTTGGCTCATCCTTCCGGGGCTGTTCAGCTCCGGATCAAGCCATCGCTATGCATACATAATTCCGTTCGATGCAACATACTCATTATACCAAAACGGCTCGTCCGAACGAAATGAGGGTAATGACATGAAACAATATTATTCCAAGCAGGATATGCTGTTCGTGGGGAAAAGCTATGAAATTCGCGCCGAGCTGAGAAGGCTCATGATTCGGGAAGGCCGTACCGCCACGTTGTCCATGACGCTCCAAAAGCAACAGAGCCGGGCTAAAAAATAGAGAAACATGGCTTTGCGGCCAGCCCGAGCTCGCGGCAATAACAAAAAGGGTACGGACCAAGGCGGCCACCGCCTCATCCGTACCCTTGTCTTAATTTGCGGGATGATGCTCCCGCACCGCAGCCGAACATTTCGTCACGGCTTCCCAAATGCCGTTCAAGTAGACGGCGCCGAGCGCCCGGTCATACAACCCATACCCGGGGCGCCCCTGCTCGCCCCAGATCATGCGGCCGTGATCCGAGCGCAGCGGGCCGGTATACCCGATGTCCGCCAGCGCGCGCATAACCGCGGTCATGTCGACGGAACCGGCGGACGACAGATGGGCCGTCTCCTGGAACGAGCGATGTCCGGTAACCAGCACGTTGCGCGCATGAACGAAATGAATGCGGCCCGCATGGCCGAATTGCCGGATCATATGCGGCAAATCATTCGCCGGATCAGAGCCCAGCGATCCGGTGCAGAAGCACATGCCGTGGGCGGGATGATCGAAGAGCGATAAATAGCGGGCGAACTGCTCTTCTCTGCCCAGGATTCGCGGCAAGCCGAATATCGGCCACGGCGGATCATCCGGGTGAACCGCCATCCGCATCCCCAGTTCCGCCGCCTCCGGCATGACCCGCTGGACGAAATAAGCGATGTTCTCCCAATACTGCTCCTCGCCGATGGAACGGTAGCGTTCGAACAGGCGGCCGACTTCCCCGTCAAGATAGCTCGTGTCCCAGCCGGGAAGGCGCAGCGTTCCGTCCGCCGGATCCATCTGTTGAATGACGTCATCCTCATAGATAAGCGTCGTGGAACCGTCCGCCAGCACATGATCAAGCTGCGAGCGGGTCCAATCGAACACCGGCATGACGTTGTAGCAGACCGTCCGGATACCTTCCGCCGCCAGATTGCGAAGCGTCGCAATGTAATTGTCGATATACCGGTCCCGTCCGGCCAGCCCCAGCTTGATATCTTCATGGACCGGAACGCTCTCGATGACGGCGAGCCGCAAGCCGTGCGCCTCCACCGTCTCCTTCAGGCCGCGAATCCGTTCCCGGCTCCATACTTCACCGACCGGAACATCATAGACGGCCGACACGATGCCTTGCATCCCCGGAATCTGATGAATATATTCAAGCCGGACCGGGTCATCCGCGCCATACCAGCGGAACGTTAATTCCAAGCTCTTCGCCTCCTTTTACCGATGGATTCGGAATGACGATCGCATTCGCCTGCGCCGCCAGCGCCAGCTCGGCCGCCTTGAACGCATGCTGCTGCGTCATCGCCCGCTCCGTCCGATGAAGGCAATCGCTAATCAGCTCTCCGAAGAAAGGGAATCCGACCTTGCCGGACACCGGGATATGCCGTTCTCCCTCATGGTTGACGAGATAGACATGATCCGGCGTGTTGGAGCGGGCGACATCGATATATTTGCGCAGCTCGATATAGCCGTCCGTGCCGAGGATGACGGTGCGGCCGTCCCCCCATGTGCCGAGTCCGTCCGGCGTGAACCAGTCGACCCGGAAATAATTGGTGGCGCCGTTGTCCCCCAGCAGCATGGCGTCCCCGAAGTCCTCAAGTTCCGGATATTCGGGATGCGCGTAATTCGCCACCTTGCTGTGCAGCACTTGCGCATCGCGGCAGCCCGCATAGTACAGAAATTGCTCGGCCTGGTGACTGCCGATATCGCATAATATCCCGCCGTAACGCTCCTTCTCGAAAAACCAGGCCGGACGCTGCGGCGCCTGCAGCCGGTGCGGTCCCGTTCCCATCACCTGCAGCACTCTGCCGATAGCGCCTTCCTGAATCAGCTGCCCGGCATACACCGCGCTCTCCGAATGCAGCCGTTCGCTGTAGTAGACCATATACTTCCGCTTCGTGTCAGCGACGGAGCGGCACGCCGCTTCCAACTGCTCGAACGACGTGAACGGCGTCTTATCCGTAAAGTAATCTTTGCCGTGCTCCATTGCCCGGAGCCCGAGTGCGCACCGGTCCGCCGGGACGGCAGCCGCGGCGATAAGCCGCACCTCGGGATCCTCCAAAATCTCCGCTTCCGAGCGGGCGGCCCGCACCCCGGGATAACGGGCCTGGAACGCTTCTACCTTGGAGGGATCGGGGTCGTAGACCCATTTCAAGGTCGCTCCCGCCTCCATCAAGCCGTTGCACATGCCGTAAATATGCCCATGCTCCAGCGCCATCGCTGCGAACACGAATTCCCCCGGCCCGCATACCGGGTTCGGCTTGCCTTCCGGGGCGTAGCGCATGCCGTCAGTGCGGTTCATCGCGAACTCCCCCTGGCGCTTCCGGCTTCCTGACGGGCTGCGGCTCCATCCGCAAGCTCCTTCATTAGCGAGACGAAGCCGCGCAGCATGTCGCCTGAGGAATGGACGCCGCTAAAATCTTCCACCCCGCAATAGCCGTCATAACCGACAGCGGTCAAGTCCTCCATCACCTGCTGCCAGCGGACGAATCCCCGCTCCAGCGGCGACCATTCCAGCTTCGGGCCGTTATTGTCCCGAACGGCCGCAACATCCGCATTTTTGACATGGACATGCGCCAGGTACGGCCCCAGCATTTCCAGGCCCATGCGGTGGTTCTCATACCCCTCGAACACCATATTGCCGGGGTCGAACAGCACACCGATATGTTCCGGGTCGAAGGAAGACGCGATCCGGTATGCCGCGCTTGCGCTTGGCGCGATCGTCATATGATGCGTCTCGATCAGTCCCCGGATGCCATAGTGCTTCAGCAGCGGCACAAGCTTCGCAACGTATTCCATCTGCTCGTCATACAGCTCGCGGTAAGGCCGGCTCCGGTTATAGCCATGGACGCCGATGCGCATCATCGGTGCGCCCAGCGCCTGGGCAAGGCGCATCACTTCTTCCGCCGCCTCCACATCTCCGACCTTCAAGTAGGGCATGACGGCGGCGCTGTCGAGGCCATGCTCGCGCATCTGCCCGCGCAGGCCCTCAAGCACTTCCGGAGCGGTTCCGGGCTCGATGGTGCACAGATTATTGCCCCAGAAGGATGGCGGCTGGCTTGTCGCCTCCGCCGGCCTTGGCGCGCAGCGCCATTCGATTCCGTGCAGCCCGGCCTCCGCTGCTGCCGGAATGACTTGTTCCACCGATAGATCGGGAACAGCTACGGTAAAGACAGACCATTTCATAGATGCGTCCTCCTTCATATAGAGACAGTGATTTGAAATTGCTTGCTGTGTTCGTTGGTGTATTTCAGCATAAGCTTCCTTCCGGTCCTCGCCGGATCCTGGTTCAGTTCGATCTTGGATGAGCCGGACTGGCATCTAGATCGTCATCGCGCCGAAGCCGCCATCGACGCGGATCAATGCGCCGGTCACAAAGCCCGAAGCCCGCTCCGACGCCAGCCAGACGGCAGTTCCTTGCAGCTCCTCGGGGGTGCCGAACCGCCCCATCGGCGTATGCCTCATAATCGCTTCCACCCGCTCCGGGGACAGGATCGCCCGGTTCTGCTCCGCCGGGAAGAAGCCGGGGATGATGGCGTTGACCCTGACGCCGTGAGGAGCGAATTCACGAGCCAAATATTTGGTCATGCTGTTCAAGGCCGCCTTCGACATGGAATAGGTAAACACGCGGGATAACGGCGGATCCGAGGAGACGGAGGAGATGAGAATAATGGAACCTCCGCTCCCGCCTCCGATCATCGATTGCCCGAATTGCTGGCACATCCGGATGGCGCCCTTCACATTAACGTTCATGATATGGTCCCATTCTTCCATCTCCAGCTCGAAGAACGGGGTCGCGCTGTTCACTCCGGGACAGTAGAGCAGCACATCGACCATCCCGTAGCGCTCCATCACTTCGGCGTGGAGGCGCTCGATATCGCGCTCGTCCGTCATATCGCCCAGGAACGCCTGGGCGTCTCCTCCCGCCTCGGCCAGCTGCGCCACCACTTCAGCGGCCGCATCCGCCTTGCGCCCGATGATAGCGACCTGGGCCCCATGCGCAGCCAGTGCCTCGGCCATGGACCGGCCCAGCGTGCTCGTACCTCCGGCAATAACCGCGGTCTTCCCGCTCAAATCAAACCATTGCGACATGTTCATCCTCCTTGCCTTCCCTCATCCGGCGCGATGCCGGCGAACGTCCGGAATTGACGGTTGAACCATTCATCCGCATCCCGTTCCATCTCTTCCCGCGACACCGTCCATCCGGCCCGCGCGAGGCGGATATATTGATGAGCCAGCACTTCGGCGACCGTATGGCGCGAATAATCCCACTTCGTAATTAGCTGCTCCAGCACCCGGCAATCCGAATGCTGCGGGACGAAGGAGGTGCCGAGCAGCTCGGTGCGCATCCGGGTCATCTCCGCAATCATCGATTCGGTATGCAGGAACCACCAGCAGCCAAAAGGCAGCAGATTACGGAACTTGCGCGCCAGCACCGCCAGCTCATGCTGATTCTCGCGGGCGAGCAGGGTGACCATGAACCGCTGCGACGGATAGCGGACAAGCAGCCGCTCCAGCATGCCGATGTCGGTCCGCTCCCCGCGGTCTCCCGCCAGCCGCAAGGCCGGATTGACCTGGCGCTTGACGCCGATCATGAGCGCCAGCGGCAGATTCAGCTCCCGGCAGACCGGGATGACCGCCTCGTCGAGCATGCGGCTGCTCCACCCGTCGTCTGGATACCGGAACGTTCCGGGCAAGGATGCGGCAATATAGACCGCCTTCATCCGCACCGCCCATTCCTTCAGGAACCGTCTCGCCTCGCGGACATTCTGTTCGCCGCCCGGCCCGTCCCATTCCGCCGTCACCGCAAAGCCCTCCGCCTGCAGCTTCGGACAGGCCGCTTCCCAGTCCAGCAGCAAGGAATCGATCCGGAGCGCCGCCAGGAACCGGGAATCCCGGACTCCGCCGCCCTGCCAGACCGGCCGCTCCAACGGGTCGAACGGGTCGTTGGTCATCACGACTTGCTTCACATTCGCCAAGCGGAAAATATGATCGATATGCTCCGATAAGCTTACCTTCGACCACGCTTCCCGGAGCGCCTCGATGCTGCGGCTGGCGATTGGCATGCCGAGCCGCTGGCATATGCCGACGACCGCAATCGCCGCCTCGCTGACGGGAGAGCGATCGACGAACAAGGTCTGGAACACGTGATCCGCCTGCCGCTCCTTGCTCCAACTCCAGAATGTCTCTTCCGGAACGGCGGAATGGCGGAACATTTCGGCAATCAGATAATGGTACGTCAACAGCTCATCGATCCCCCAGAGCAGCAGGGAGCCGAAACTCTCCGCATACAGATGGGTATGCATATCGGTGACGGCGCATTGCTTCACGACCTCATGCGCCATCTGCCGAATCGCCTGTTCGTCCTGGTTCATCCACAGTCAACCTCCTTCTCCCTTTGTCCAGCCGTTATCCTCGGAATGTCTGCGACACCCTGCTGTCCGGTTGACAGCCGGCTACGAACCGAACGAACGGCTCATATCCGCCGGAGCCCGCACCTCTTCCGGCGCATCGGCCGCATAGCGGGACTGGGTAATCCGCTTCTGCAGCTCCGTATGGAACAGATCCTCATCCAGCGGGAACGTAACCCAGTTGTCCGTCCAGGTCGACAGCAGCATCGCGTTCGACAGCGTCAGGCCGTGGATGCCTTCTTCGCCCGGCGCAAGAAGCGGCGCGCCTGTCCGGATCGCGTCGGTCCAGTTCTGAATAATGTAGCGGTGCTCGCCGCCCTGTCCATGGACCGGGATTTCGCATTTCCAGCATTCAGGCTGTCCGAACATGCCTTCATATTGCCGGTTGAACTCCGGCTCAGACACCCGCAGCCGCCAAAACGTCAGCTTCCCGTTCTCGATGACGACCTTGCCCCGATCCCCGGTGATCTCGAAGCGGTTCGTGCCCGGCGCCTCGCCGGTCGTCGTCACGAATACGCCGCTCGCTCCGTTCTCGTACTCTACATAGGCGGTGACATCGTCCTCGACCTCGATGTCCCGATAATGCCCGAAGCGGCAAAACGCCCGCATCCGCTTCGGCACAAGGCCGGTCGTCCACTGCCACAGATCAAGCTGGTGCGGATCCTGATTGATAAGGACGCCGCCGCCTTCCCCTGCCCAGGTCGCGCGCCAGCCGCCCGAATTATAATAGCTCTGCGGCCGGTACCAGTTCGTAATAATCCAGTTCGTCCGCCGGATCTCGCCCAGCTCTCCCGATTGAATCAGATCGCGGAGCTTCTGGTAGATCGGCTGGCTGCGCTGATTGTACATGATGCCGAACACTTTGCCGCTTCGCGTTGCCCGCTCGTTCATCTCCCGCACCTGCTTCGTATAGACGCCGGCCGGCTTCTCGATCAAGACGTGCAGCCCATGCTCGAATGCGTTGATGGCCGATTGCGGGTGATGGTAATGAGGCGTCGCGATCAGCACCGCATCAATCTTCCCGGAGGCCAGCATCTCTTCCTCTGTCGAATAAAACGAGATGTGCTCCCCCAATTCGGACTGCGCCCACTCCTGGCGGCCGGGAACGCTGTCGCAGACAGCGCCCAATACCGCCCCTGTTATCTCGCCGCGCGCGATGCACTTCGCATGCGCGCTCCCCATATTTCCTAATCCGATGACGCCAATTCGTACGGTATCCACTCGCGTTTCCTCCTTAACTGACGAATAAATAAGCTGGAACGCAGCCGGTACGGTTGCATTTGTACGTAGCGTATCACAAGACGAGTTGAGTGCGCTTTCATCGGATTAAGCGTTTCTGGAGCTCATTTAACTGTGGTTGGCATTCAACGGATGGAGGCGGCGCCTGCTGGAGACAACCGTCCCTTCTTTCCGGCCGCCCAGCCAAAAAAAGCTTCCGTTCCAGGTTACCCTGTCTCGGAAGCTTGAAGCTGCTTGCGGTATTGATCCGGCGAACACCCGACCATTTGCTTGAACAGGCGGGAGAAATGCGATAAATGCTTGAACCCCGTCCGCATCGCCACCTCGGTTACCGACCAATCCGGTTCCGTCAAAAACCAGATCTTCGCCTGGTTGATGCGGCGGTGGTACAGATACGTGAATACGGTCGTACCGGTCACTTCTTTGAATACTTTGCTGAGATAATGCTTGTTCATATGCAAGCGGCTGGCGATGTCCTCCAGCGTAATCTCCTCTTGATAGCAGCCTTCGATGACCTGTATCGCCTCCTGCACCCGGATCTCGGGCTCCCCTTCGGCCGACCGTTCCGCAAGCGGCTCCTGACACCAATCATAGATGCAATACAGCAGTTCGAGAAAAGCAAGCCGCTGCCGCTGAACGCCGACGAAGTCCCCGCGCCCTTCCATCAGGCTCATGCGGTCGAGCAGCTGCATCGCCTCGTCCAACTGGCCTTCGGACAGCCGCAAGCGGGCGTACTTCAACGCCCGGAACGGGCGCAGCAGCTCCTGCGCGGCATCGCCTGCCGCATGGATCGCCTCCACATACCGCGGATCGAAGTGAATGATGGAGCGGATGTACGGATAACGGGTGTCGATATTCGGCCGGTGCAGCGTCAGGCCGTGCATCAGAATCAGATCTCCCGGCTGAAGGAGATAGATCTGATCGCCGATCAAATAGTGAACATGGCCGGAATGGAACAGATAAATCTCATAATTGGCATGAGAATGGAAATACGGCGTCTCGTAAGGCGCCGTATTGCGATATTGAAAATCGAACATCGAGGAATGATGAATGAAGGACAATCGTCTCTCCTCCTTCAGGTGGCCGCTTCACAGCCCGGACGCTTGCACAGCCGGTGCGGCGCGGACCAATTCCCGGCGCAGTCCGCACACGGCAAACGGCAGGCTTCCATCCGAATCGCTCAGCCGCTTACGCCTTCGCCGCCTCTTCGATCAAGGCAACGACCAGTTCGCTCGTCCGTACCAGATCGGATACGTGAATGCGTTCGCTCGTCGTATGGATATCTTCGTAGCCTACAGCCAGATTGACCGTCGGCACGCCCATGCCGTTAAAGATATTGGCGTCGCTGCCGCCGCCGGAATGGAACAGGCGGGAGACGGAGCCGATTCGCTCGATGGCGCGCTGCGCCAGCTTCACGACTTCATCCTTTTCCGTAAAATTGAACGCCGGATAGACGATATCGCTCTTGAATTCCGCACGGGCGCCGTACTCGGCGGCCACGCTCTCCAGCGCTTCCTTCATCTTCTGAACCTGGGCTTCGACCTTGCTCTGCACGATGCTGCGCGCTTCGGCGTCCAGCTTCACATAATCGCAGACGATATTCGTGGCGCCGCCGCCCTCGAAGCGGCCGATGTTAGCCGTCGTCTCATGATCGATGCGTCCCAGCGGCATGCGCGCAATCGCCTTGCTGGCAACCTGAATCGCGCTGATGCCGTCCTCCGGATTCACGCCGGCATGCGCCGACTTCCCGAAAATCTCCATCGAAATCTTCGCTTGGGTAGGCGCCGCCACCGCGATAGCGCCGACCTCTCCGTTCGAGTCGAGCGCGAAGCCGAGATCGGCTTGAAGATGCTCGGCTGACATGGCCCGCGCCCCGACGAGGCCCGATTCTTCACCGACCGTAATGACGAATTGAACCTGTCCATGCGGGCGGTTCGTCTCCGTGATGACGCGAATGGCTTCGAACATGGCCGCCAGACCTGCCTTATCGTCCGAGCCGAGGATCGTGGTGCCGTCGCTGCGTATGTAGCCGTCCTCTCCGAGCTGCGGGCGAATGCCGTTGCCCGGCTTGACCGTATCCATATGGGAGGTGAAGAACAGGCGGGTGCCGCCTTCCTGTCCCGGCGTCGCCGGCCAGTTCACGATCAGGTTGCCTGCCCCATGCCCCGTCACCGGAGCCGTATCGTCCTCGGTCACCTGCAGTCCGAGCGCTTCGAATTGCTGCTTGAGCACGTCGCAGATTGCGCGCTCGTTTTTCGTCTCGCTGTCCACCTGCACCAATTCCATGAAATGCTTCACTACTCTATCCTGTTGAACCATATTCGCTTTCCTCCTGACGAATTGTTCGTTACAATAAGGGTAATGATCTGAAATTCAGCTATTGCTGAAGAAAGGAGCTTACCCGTTACATGCAATCCAAAAAGTGGTTCAAAATTATCGTCTATCTGATGCTGGCGGCCATGCTCGTGTCCACTGTGCTTGTGCTGATCGAGCCGTTATTGTACGGCTGACAGCGGCAGCATCCGGAATGGGAGGGACAGGCTGTTCCCGACAGGACGCCCTGCCCTCCCGCTATCCCTGCGCAGCCTTCGTTCCGCCACTCCGCTCAACGCCCATGCAGGGGCGGGAACTCACTCCGCCTGAATCCGCTGCTACCTGCTCCGCGCCTCCAATGGCTCGACAATCGCCTCATCATACTCCAGCACCTCGGCCAAGTAAGGCAGCAGCCGTCTGCCGACGTCCTCTACCGTAAATTCCATGCCTGTGCAGTCCTCCAGAGAAGTGACACCATACTCGCTGATTCCGCACGGCACAATGCCGCTGAAGCCGGCTGCCTGGATGCCGCTCTTGACGTTCAGGGCAAATCCGTGGCTCGTGACGAAGCCCCGGTGCCGGGAGCATTTATTGAACTTGACGCCGATAGCGGCCAGCTTCACGTCTCCGACCCAGACGCCCGTATATTCCGGCTTGCGGCTTCCCTCGATCCCGAACGAAGCGAGAAGCCGAATGATCGCTTCCTCCAGGGAGCGCAAGTAGCCGTGAAGGTCGATCCGCTTCCCTTCGAGCAGCAGCAGCGGATAGCCGACAAGCTGCCCCGGACCGTGATAGGTGATATCCCCGCCGCGGTCAATCTGATAGACCGCGATGCCTTGCGCCTTCAATTGCTCGGGAGACAGCAGCAAATGCTCCGGATGCCGCTGCGATCCGATCGTGTAGGTCGGCGGATGCTCCAGCAGCAGCAGCGTATCGTCCCGCTCCCCGCTGTCGACCTGCTTCACGATGCTTTTTTGCAGTTCCCACGCTTCGCCGTAGTCGGTAAAGCCCAAATGATGAACACGAAGTTTTCTCCCGCCTTGTGCCGATTCTGCCGTTCCATTCATCCTGATATCGCCTTCTTTTGTTAAAAAGTCTTCTCTCGTGCCGTTCATGCCGGTTCCTGCGCTCAGTACACTTTCGTATCGAGCGTATAGCCTTCCAGATTCTCCTTCACGCGCTGCAGGAAGCGGCCGCAGATGACGCCGTCCAAAATGCGGTGATCGAGCGATAAGCACATGTTCGCCATCGAGCGGACCGCGATCATGTCGTTGATGACGACCGGCTTCTTGACGATCGACTCGAACGTCAGAATCGCCGCCTGCGGATAGTTGATTATCGGGTAGGACAGAATCGAGCCGAACGAGCCCGTATTGTTCACGGTGAAGGTTCCGCCCTGCATATCATCGGGTCTGAGCCGTCCTTCGCGCGTTTTGCGCGCCAACTCGTCGATTTCCCGGGCGAGGCCCGCAATGTTCTTCTGATCCGCATGCTTGATGACCGGCGTCAGCACCGAGTCTTCCGTGCCGACCGCCAGCGACAGATTGATGTCCCGCTTGACGATAATCTTGTCGACAGCCCAGACCGAGTTCATGATCGGATAATCCTTAATCGCGTTGACGACCGCCTTGAGCACGAAGGCGAGATAGGTCAGATTGAAGCCTTCCTTGCGCATGAACTCGTCCTTGACCTTGTTGCGCAGCAGCACGAGATTCGTCACGTCGACTTCAATCATCGTCCACGCATGCGGAATCTCGGAGACGCTTTGCCGCATCCGGCTCGCAATCGTATGGCGGATAGGCGTCACGTCAATGAACGTCTCTCCGCGGCCGGCTTCCTCTACTTCGATGGTCGGTATGCGCGGCGAATCCGCCAGATGGAGCCCCGAATGGCGCACCGGCACCTGAGCCGCATCCGGCAGCGGCTCCGAAGCTGCGTTAGGGGCCGGAGTTCCGGCCTGGCCCGCCGGCGATGAGGCTGCTTGGCGAAGCGTCTGCCCGCCCGCACCTGCTCCAGCGCCTGCGGCAGTCGCTCCCGACTCGACGGCCGCCTGCACGTCCTTCCGCGTAATCCGGCCGCCTAAGCCGGAGCCCTTCAAGCGGGTCAGATCGATGCCATGCTCCGACGCCAAGCGTTGGACGGCAGGCGAGTAGCGCCCGCTCATATCTTGCCCGGCGGAAGCAGGCGCCGGGACGCTGCCCTGCGCGGCGGCAGGCTTGTTCGCCTGCCCTGCGTCCGCCGGAACCGCAGCCGCTTCCGTGCGGACGCGGCAGATAACGGCGCCGACGGCTACGGTCTCGCCCTCTTGCGCGATAATCTGTTCCATGACGCCCGCTTCGGTAGCCGGCAGTTCAGCAACGACTTTATCGGTAATGACTTCACAGATTGGCTCATACGCCTCGAACGAGTCTCCGGGCTTCTTCAGCCATTTGCCGATCGTAGCCTGCACAAGCGATTCGGCCAACTGCGGCATCGTGATTTCTTTCCCATTAACATCAGACATTGATTTTCACTCCCGTTCTTGACAACCGGCCGGACCCTGCGAATCTGCGGCATGCTTGAGCACAGTGCCGGCGTTCCGCCTGTCCGGCCGCTTCCCGTCCTTAGAACAACGCCAGCTCGCGCATGGCATCCTTGACCTTATCCTTGTTCAACATAAAGAACTTCTCGAGCGGAGGGCTGTACGGTCCTGCCGGAATATCCGGGCTGCACAGTCTCTTGATCGGCGCGTCCAGATCGAACAGCAGCTCTTCCGCAATAATGGCGGAGACCTCCGCGCCGATACCTCCCGACTTGTTGTCTTCATGAATGATCAACACTTTGCCCGTCTTCGCCGCCGCTTCGAGAATCGCTTCCCGATCCAGCGGTTGAATCGTGCGCAGATCAAGAATATGCGCGCTGATCCCTTCCTTGGCCAGCTCATCCGCAGCTTGCATCGACATATGGACCGGCAGGCTGTAGGTGATGACGGTAATATCCGTTCCTTCGCGCACGACATTCGCTTGTCCAATCGGAACGACATAATCGCCTTCCGGCACTTCCCCGCTAATCATGCGATAGCATTTCTTATTCTCGAAATATAATACCGGGTCCGGGTCGCGGATAGCCGCAATGAGCAGACCCTTCGCGTCATAAGGCGTGGCCGGAGCGACGATCTTCAATCCGGGCGTGCCGAAAAAGACCGATTCGGGACATTGTGAATGGTACAGTCCGCCAGCCACCCCGCCCCCAATCGGGGCGCGAATGACAAGCGGACAGGACCAGTCATTGTTGGAGCGGTAGCGGATTCTCGCCGCTTCGCTGATAATCTGGTTCGTCGCCGGGAACATGAAGTCCGAATACTGCATTTCTGCGATCGGCTTCATCCCGACCATCGCGGCGCCGATCGCGACGCCCGCGATCGCGGATTCGGCCAGCGGCGTATCGAGCGAGCGCGCTTCGCCGAATTGCTCATACAGCCCCTTCGTCGTCGTGAACACGCCGCCCTTGAGCCCGACATCCTCGCCAAGCACGAATACGTCGGCATCCCGTTCCATCTCTTCCTTCATTGCCGTTCGTATTGCGTCAATATAATCGATTACCGCCATGTGCCTGCTTCCTCCTCCGCATAGACGTGCCGCAGCGCCTCTTCTCCAGCCGGGAAGGCAGCCTGCTCGGCGTACGCGATATCGCGATCCACCATCGATTTGATGTCCGCGATGAGCTGCGCGTCCTCTTCCTCTGACCAGAGGCCGCATTCCATCAAATACGCCTTGTAGCGAGGCAGCGCATCGTTCTTCCAGTTCATCTCCACTTCTTCCTTCGACCGGTATACCATATCATTGTCCGAAGTCGAATGCGGAGCCAACCGGTACATCACCGCCTCGATAAGAGTAGGCCCTTCGCCCCGAAGCGCCCGCTCGCGTGCTTCCTTGACGGTGCGATACACCTCCAGCACATCGCAGCCGTCGATGCGTACCCCAGGGAAGCCATAGCCCAGCGCCCGGTCGCTGATGCGTCCCGCCACCTGCTTGTCCAGAGGGACGGAGATGGCATACTGGTTATTCTCCACCATCACGATCATCGGCAGCTTATGCACGCCCGCGAAGTTGCACCCCTCATGGAAATCCCCCTGGTTGCTCGAGCCGTCGCCCAGCGTGACGAAGGAGACCGCTTCTTCGTTGCGCATTTTCGCCGCCAGCGCAATGCCTACGGCATGCGGCACTTGCGTCGCCACCGGACTGGATCCGGTGACGATGCGAAGTCGCTTGCAGCCGAAATGGCCCGGCATCTGCCGGCCGCCGCTGTTCGGATCCTCGGCCTTGGCAAAAATGGCCAGCATCAATTCTCTTATCGTCATACCGACGGACAGGACGAATCCGTAATCGCGGTAATAGGGTAAAAAATAGTCTTTCTCCTTATCCAATGCAAATGCCGCACCGATCTGGGCAGCTTCCTGACCGATACCGGATACGTGAAAATTGATTTTTCCCGCCCGCTGCAGCAGCAGCGCCCGTTCATCGTACATGCGGGCAAGCCGCATCTTCCGGTACATGTCAACCGCCTGTTCATCCGAGAGTCCGAGGGACTCATGCCTCGTCTTCTGACGAGTATTCACTTCCGGCGTCATGAAGCAGACCTCCTTATTCATTCAAGTCTGTCGCAAGTATAATACCAGGTACTAAGACTTGACTCTAAACTTATTATACTCTCATCGTTCTGAAAAAGAAAACATCAGCTAAAGTCAGGTTCCGCTTCCGGATGCGTCAGATATGAATCGCTTTGCCTTCTACGGCCAGCATCGCTTCGGTCAATATCTCGGAGAGCGACGGATGCGGCCGGATGACCTGCCCCATCTCCCACGCGGTCGCATCCAGCAGCATGGCTGCCGAAGCTTCCCCGATCAGCTCGGTCGCATGGGGCCCGACAATATGAACGCCGAGCAGATCGCGGGACCGGGCATCCGCAATCACCTTCGCGAACCCTTCCGGTTCGCCGTGCACCAGTGACTTGCCGACCGCATGCAGCGGCACGCGGCTGACCTTCACGTCATAGCCTGCGGCTCTCGCTTCCTGCTCCGTCCAGCCGATTGAGGCCGCTTCCGGACGGGAGTAGATCGCGCGCGGAATGTTCCGCGAGTCATAACCAACCGACGTATCGCCGCACAGATGGCGCACGGCGGTCAGACCTTCGGCTGCAGCGGCATGAGCCAGTTGCAGGCCGCCGATCACGTCGCCAATCGCATAAATATGGGACTCGTTCGTCTGCATCCACTCGTTGACGCGGATGAACCCTTTCTCCGTTTCCAGGCCGACATTTTCCAAGCCGATATTCTCGATATTAGCCTGTCTTCCTATAGATACGAGCAGCTTGTCCGCATTTATGCTTACGCTCTCCCCGTTTTCCTCAATAATGAGATGAACTTCTCCCCGCTCTTCATCCTTATGTACCGCTTCCGGCTGAAGCGCCGCCTTCGTATGGAAGCGGACGCCCCGCTTCGCCAATTGCCGCTGGAGCTCACGCGCCGTCTCTTCCTCTTCCATCGGGACAATGCGCTCCCCCGCTTCGATGACATCGACCTCCACGCCGAAGTCGGCAAGCATCGATGCCCATTCGACGCCGATGACGCCGCCGCCCAATATGGCAACGCGCGCCGGAAGCTTCTCCCATTCCAACGCCTGATCCGTCGTAACGATGAGGTCTCCATCGGCGTCCAGTCCCGGCAGCATCCGCGGACGGGATCCGGTCGCGATAATGAGATGCTTCGGCACGATCGTATCGGCCTCCTTATCCGGGTATTCAACCGCCACCGAACCGCTCTTCGGGGAAAAAATCGACGGCCCCATGACCCGTCCGGTGCCATGAATCACTTCAATCGCATGCTTCCGCATCAGCATCGAGACCCCTTGATGCAGCTTCTCGACAACGTCCCGTTTGCGGGCCTGGACATGGTCAAAGCGCAGCTTCACGCCCTCGACCTCGATGCCGTAGGCCGAACCGTTCACCGCTTGCTGATACACTTCCGCGCTGCGCAGGAGCGCCTTGCTCGGAATGCACCCGCGGTGCAGGCAGGTTCCGCCCAGCTTCTCCCGTTCAATGACGACGACCGATTTCCCCGCTTGCGCCGCCGCGATGGCCGCGACATATCCGCCCGTTCCTCCGCCCAAAATGGCTACATCGACTTGCTTTGTCATACCAAGCACTCCTTTTTATCGTCCGAATCCATTGGTTCTATTGTACTCCCTTTTTCCGGCACCGCCAAACCTGAATCTGTCAACCGCCCTCGCCCCAAGGGCGCGATCTGATTAGACAATCCCCCGATTTCAAGGTAAGATAAAACATAGTTAATGATGAATGATGAACATATTCCGACAGGTGATCTATTCATGAGACAGGATACGCATGTGATAACCCGCTTTATTGCCATCTTGCTGCTCGTCATTCCGGGCCTTCTTGCGACCTTCGGCTTTTTGACGATGAAGAACGTCATCTTCGATTACATCGCCGACCATGGGAATGACAGTCTCGCCGCCCCTTCCTTCGGCTGGCTTCCTTTCCTTGGCGGCTTCGTCATGTTCGCCATCGGAGTCGCCTTTATCGGCGGTTGGGTGTTCTACCGCGACCGCAAGCGGAATTACGTCGCCCCCCGCTTCCGCAAGAAGAAGGGGCCGCGGCCGGCCTCGTTCAAGCCCATGATCGATCAGCAGGCCAGTGCCCGCGATGGTTCGTCTTCCGAACCTCCGGCCTCGTCATAGCACAAAACGGTCTCCCCGCCCTTCCGGACGGTTGGAGACCGTTTTTGCTTTTCCTCTTATTTATCGGACCGGTCTTGATCCAGCTTGGCGCGCAGCCGCGCCAGTTCCCGCTCTACCTGCTCCTCCCGGCTCCATTGCTTCGCCTCGTCTTCTGCGGCCTTCTCTTCCTGCTCCGCCCCTGCATCGGGCCCGCCCGATGCAGCAGAGGCACCATGTTGAGGATCGGGTATCTCGTCCACAGATAGCTCCTCCTGCGGCTCCGCCACAGCATCCGCCCGAATAATAAGCTGCGATCCATCCTGGAACTCCATCGTACGGCGGACGGGAGGATTCTCTTCTGCATCCTCCCTCGTCTCTTCCGGAACGGCCGATCCCGCGTAAGGCAGCATCCGGTCCGGTATCGTGATGGCGTTGCGGGTTCCGCTCATCTTTTCATAGAAGAGACGCTTATCCCGCCGGAAAATATGCAGCAGCACATGCAGACCCACGAACGCATTGAAGACGAGCCATAAAATGATGACAATCGGCGCGAACCCGCCCAATTCGGCGAGATAACCGGAATTCAACACGTAGAAAAATACATAATTGATCCCGCCGATACCGAAATACAGCAAGCCGTACCGGATGAGCAGACCTTTGAAAGAAAGCTTGTTCGTCCGCTCCGGATCCGCCGCCAAGCGGTCATCGATCAGATGAATGCGCGTCACCCATTTGCCGAATGTCTTCCCTTCGGTCCACAGCGGCATCAGAATGAAATAGACGAAAATCGTTATCGCCAGCACCCATCCATTGGACTCCAAGTAGTTCAGGAAGTGATCGACGTCATTCCCGTTGGCCGCCACCATGAAAATGGCGATAATCCAGTAAATAAATCCGATGCACAAATAGTCGAGCCAGAGGGCAATCGCCCGGCGAATGAAGCCAACCGGCCTGCGCGTCAGATCCACGTCCGCATCCAATTTGCTGCTATGCGGCAGGAAATACGTAATCAAGGGAGCCAGCACAAATCCAAGCATCCCGCCGACCGTATTGAGCATCAAATCATCGACATCGAACAGCCGGTATGGGCACGCATAGATCCCGTATAAGCCCGTGCGCTGCGTCGTCTCGAAAAAGAGAGACACAACAAAGGCGATAATCGTCGTCGCCAAGAACGATTTTCGGAAATAATAACGAAGATAGACCCCCAACGGCAATGTTAATGCGACGTTGAAGGCCGCCTGCCAGAAAGCCCGCTCCCCTAATATCGTCACATAGGTCGAAGGCTGGGACCAGACGACATTCGTCTCCTTCATAATGTCGCGGATAAATGTGAATGGAATCCATTGAGAAAATACACCGCTCCCGCCGGGCACGCAGTTATCGCGATTGGCTGGCAGAGGCAGAATGACGAGATAGTACGCTGAAATAAAATAAAGCAGCATCGAGTACAGCACAAAGGACCGTACTTTGTTCACGTAGCCATATTTGCGGTACTGCACGATTAAAAACGGCAGTGTCAGAAAAAAGGCCGCGATCGGAAATGTGATCAACGCGATTTTGATCGGAAATAAATAAGCATTCATCGTTGCTGGCTTACCCCTTTGTTGCACAGTCATGTTTTTGTATGTAAATAGCGTATGGCTGCCGCACACCGAAGTCTTATTTTGGACGCAGACGTATGCGGCGATTCCTTCAACGCTCGTCTATTTTACCGTATTTCGCCGAATTCTCCAATAAAAATCGTGCAATGCACCATCCCAGCGAACCGAGGCCATTTCTCGAACCTGACAATTCAAAATTTCTTCTTATTTTATAGCCCTTTTTCGTCATGTTTTTCCATGCGAAGCCTGATAAAATGGCAACATGCAACAGCCAAATCGGATAAAGGAGGAATCAACGAGCCGTGATTCATGTAGGAATTTTACTGTATAACGACGTAGAGGTACTTGATTTCGCAGGGCCATTTGAAGTCTTCGCCGTAACGGAGCAGACGCTGAACTCTACAGCCAGTCCTTTTCTCGTGCAAACCGTGTCAGAAGACGGCAAGCTGGTAACCGCGCGGAACGGGTTAAAAGTACAGCCCGATTACAGCTATGACCATGCACCTCGCTTCGATATTCTCATCGTGCCCGGCGGCCCGGGAAGCCGGACAGAAATGTATAACAAGACGACGATTCAATGGGTGCAGAATCGCATGGATGAGGTAAATATTATGGCCTCAGTCTGCACCGGGGCCTTAATCTTGGCAGAAGCCGGATTGCTCGACGGCAAGACCGTAACAACCCATTGGAATTCCTACGATCGGTTGGAAAATGACTACCCTAACCTGACGGTGAAGCGAGACGTCAAATATGTCGATGAAGGCAATATCGTCACATCCGGCGGCATCTCGGCGGGCATTAATATGTCCTTCCATCTCGTCAGCCGGCTGCTGGGCAAGGACGTTGCCGAACGCACGGCCAAAAGAATGGAGTATGATATTGATTTATCGAATGAGCCGGAAAAAACATCATAAAGCAGATCTAACTTGATGAGGTTAAAACAGAGACAATGCCAGAATCAACCCTGCTCATCGCTCCATTGAAAAGAACTGGCGTTAACACCGCACGACTTTTGGACTGCCTGGTTAGATAATGGAAAAGCCCCCGGCGGGATATATCCGCTTGTGGGGCTTTGCCTTCACCGCATGCTTATATTCATGAAGAGCAACTCCCTGGAGACCAAGTAAATGCATCCGCGCTAACCTTTATTCGCACTCTCCCCATCAGTCAGGACAGACGCATATGGGTTTATTCCGCCCTATAATCATTCTCCCCATGCTTCAGGAGCCCAAATACGTATGTGAGGCGTCGACTATCAGTTAAATCCCGTTTTATTCAACAGGGCCTTTTTCATATGACTTGCGGTCAGATACGCCAAGATACGACTTCAATCCATCCTGAAGAATTCGCGAGAAATTAACATTCGCCTCTTCCGCAGCGTCGTTAAGCCATTTCGTAATGGTTAACGTTTTCTTGACAGCCTTCTGCGCCATATAGTCACGGAAGGGCGGCATCCATACGTCGACGAGAACAGCCGACTCGTTAGCATGGAGTCTAAGGTCAAGCGTACGGGTTGGTTCCGGAATCACTTCTCCGTCTTGTTCCATCCCGTACAGATGGACCGCAAGACATTCTTTTGCCATACGAAACGCCTCTTCGTCGGTCTCCCCGCAAGAAAATGCTCCGGGTAAGTCCGGGAACCTCACGGAAATACCATCATCTGCATAATCGAAGATCGCAGCAAAGATATATCGGTCTTTCATAATTTTCAACTCCCTTACTATTATTCCATAACTCCTCTACTATATCGGAACTTATAAACTGCTGGTGAAAAATGAGGAGCCTGTTAATCGCTTAGATTTTAAGCTTCACAAGAAAGTGAAAAAAGGGGGATGATTTTTAATACAAAGAAACTCCATTTCGGTAATCAAAATGGAGTTTGCGGGTAGCTTAAACAATTTATAGCTGGGCTACCTTGATCATGGTTAGCCTAGGCAAATATATATTTAATCCAGTACAGCCGGGATAATGCCTTCCTTAATCAGTGTCCATCGATCACGCGGATTGATGCTGAATTCGGATGCAATGGCAACGACCAGTTCCTTTTCCGGAATGCAGCAAATGACATTACCGCCATCGCCTAGTGCCGAGTAGGCAAAAACTCCGTCCTCTTCGCGCAACCACCATAGATACCCGTAATGATTGGGGTTCATCTCCGTTGACTGGTCAATCCATGTTCCCGAAATCACCTGGTGATGGTCCCACATGCCACGGTGCAGATACAAAACGCCAAACCGTGCCATATCCCGGGCAGTTAACGTAAGTCCCCACCCTCCCGTGGAGTTGCCTTGAGGATCCGTAACCCATCCTTTCACGTTTTTCCCGAATAAGTCGTCAAAGCCGAATGATTTCATTTCGAAATTCGGGATTTCTCTCATGCCGATCGGTTTACATAAATGTTGGTCGGCAAACTCACGGGCGCTTTTTCCGGTGCTGCGAGTGATAATGGCTGAAAGCAGGTGCGCCCCGGCGGTGGAATATTTGAAAGCTCCGATACTCCCTTTTTGGCCCAGTATATCCAGCGTATACTTTACCCAATCGGGTTGCATGCACAGCTTGTCCAACGGTTCATGCCAGTTCTCAAATGGATAGGGAGCCGTCATCGTGAGAAGATGGCGAATCGTGATGTCCCGCTTCTGCCCAACAGCGTCGGCGGCCACATACTCGGGGAAAAAATCAAGCACCTTCTGGTCAACATTTTGAATATATCCTGCATCTATGGCAATCCCAATAAGGGCAGATAGGATGCTTTTCGTTACAGATGCAACATGATGCGTATCATCCGGGCCATAGCCATTAAAATATCTTTCATAAGCAATGTATCCTTTTCTCACTACCACAATGCCGTTTATATTGCTGTACTCGGATTTTATCGCAGGTTCAAGCCCTAACAGCTTGTCAGCGTCCATTTCTAAAGCTGCCGGGTCTGCGGCTTGCCATTCTGTCGTTGGCCAGTAACTTCTTTGCATGATAGGTACCTCTCTACAAGACGTTATTTTTTCTTTACAGGAAAATACACTTCGGTAACGATATCTTCAGGCACTACTTGATTGGGGTCGGTTACATACACTTCATATGGGGATTTCACCAATTCATAGCCTTCATTTTCTACCCATTCCCTCAGCCTGGCATATACCGATGTCAGTTCTGAGTATGAACCCTTTAACACAGATTTCGCACAAAGGCCTCCGGGGAAATCTCTCGTTCCCTTTACCGCTTCCGCTACCGGGATGGCAAACTCTGTGTCGTTGCCGGCCGGATTGTATTCCGGGCTGTGATAAATCGTCATCGGCGCACCAAGCAGGGTGAGTTTTTCAGTAGCAATTTTTGTATAGAGCCCGCTAAAATACGTTCCATATCCTGCAACATAGTCATCACTGCTCAGCATCTGCCGCATATAAAGGATATTCATTGGCCCGGTTTCAACAAGCTGCACCTCTATATGGTCAAGGTGTGACATCATTGGCATGCCCTTCTCTAAATTTGCAATATCGCGATTCATTTGATTTAGGGCATATGCGAAAGCATTTATCTTTTCCTGTACTTCCCTTCGCTTGCGATTCAGGGCAGAACGAAGCTTATCTTCTGATTGATCCTCTTCCCATTCCAAAATGTCTTTAATTTCTTCGAGAGAAAAATAATAAGATTTCAGACGGTTAATCAGGAGCATCTTTTTGAGTTGCCTGATGGAATAATACCGATAACCGTTTTCGGGATTAATCTCATCAGGATGGATTAGCCCAATTTCAGCATAATATCGAAGCGTTTTTGTAGACACTCCGCATATCTTTGAGAATTCTCCAATCGATAGCAAGAGGTCACCTCCATTCTTCATTTTTTACGGACGAAATGCTTTACATATCAATCTTATTCCATTTCACTGTACGCTTTACCCTACGGGCAAAGTCAACGGCAAAATAAAAAAGGAACCCAACGTTAACGTGGGTTTCCCTGCAAGGAGAGCCTTAACAGAAGTACTCGGTATTGATAATGCTGTACACCTGCCAAAACCACGCAAGCCGCGCACATCGAAAATAAAGTTAGTAAGTCACGGCTTCGACGAATTGAAAATTGTAGTCCATTGTCCAGTCGTGATGATCCCGAAGAAAATCGTAAAATGTTAAATTCCGAAGGAAGTCGAGAACTCGTAATATAAGCGCCTGTTCGTCGGCTTCTTTACGTTTTAACAGCCCCAGCCATAATCCGGCCTTTGTGCTGGTATATACGTCACCTTCGTCCTTCTTGCACACATGATACATCCACATTACATTATTCTCGATAGCGACTAGGTAATCGTCTGCGACTAAATACCCGTTCAGATGGATGATCTCATAGCCGAGATCCAGTTCTATGACCGCCTGTTTCATGCCGCGCTTACCTGCTCTATAATGAAACCGAGCTTCAACATTTGGTCGTATGTCACCGTACCTACTCCGGCAACCTCGTCGGCCAATGTCTGCGGTGCGATGCTGTGTATAACGCTCGGAAGGAATACCGGCCGTTTAACGCGTTTCTTATCGAAGCTGGACTTTGCCGGATCGGCCCACGGTACCTTCTCGCTGCGAATCATTAGCGCGTCGCTTTCTGCGGCTAGGTATTCCTCCCGGTCTACTTTGAGGACTACGTTCAGCAATTCAGTCGTTCTCTCGCCCTTCGCAAGAAGTTGTGCGTCTCGTTGATTTATCGCCATATCCATCGTTTTCATGTCGTTACTCCCTCCTTAATATTGATTTCCTCAACAATGTCGGTAATGGTCATCATAACGTTCAAGCTGCGTCTAATCCGTTTGCTTTCCGTACGCTTTCCGGTAACGCTGATTGACGGCCTCTACCTACGAATCAAGCGCCGCCTTGACGGACTGATTCGAGGCAAGCTCGTCCGTATCACTTCGATTGAGCTTATTAAGCTGTTTGACATAGCTTTGCACCATACACATGCGATTCACCCCTTATTGGCAATAGGAAACTAGCAGAAAAGTGTATACTTTTCCGAAAAAAAGAGTATAATTTTAACAGCAGTATACGCTTGAGGTTATATTAATAATATACGCTTATGGTCATAATATATCAAGGGGAAATTATAAAATGTTGAAAATTAAGATCAAGCTCAAGGAAGTTTTGAAGGAAAGAGGACTTACCCAAATGGAGCTTTCTGAACTATCAGGAGTGGCGCAGGCTAGAATCTCAAAACTCTGTAGCGCAAATAGACAGGAGGTTAATTTAGAGATGTTAGAGAAGATTGCCCACGCCCTAAATATCAAAGATATATCTGTTCTATTGCAATTTGAAGAAACAGAAACAAACGATTAGAACAGAGACCAAATAAAGTAGACGTTTAAAAATCGATATGCTATGCTATCATATAAATAGAAAAGGAGCCGTGCTCGAACACGACTCCAGTGCAATAGCCGCTTCAAAGGCGCTGGCTTTTATGGTGTTGGAAATAGACCGCTAACCTTTTCGCGAGGGCGGTCTATTTCTTTGTGTGCAGGTATATCAGCAGCGTCACGACAAAAATCAATAACGCGATTCTCCATATTCCGAATTACGGATAGCGCTTTATATACACACACTGGCATCACCTCCCTTACGGGAGATTAGCCGACCACCCACAAAGCCATTCTATTGCATGGCAATTATACCGGTGAAAACCACCGAACAAAGAAACGGCCCCGCCAGCAACGGCAGGGCTTTTTCACGTGCAGTCCCAACGATAATCCGAACAATATCGACGAACGGGTTTAAAAAAGGGATTTCGAGAATTCTAACGATTGCATGTCTTTTGTTACGACACCGACAAGTTATCGAGCATAAACGTTCAAAATCCCCCGCCAACCCCCACTACGCCTTTCACGACACCTTATGCTCAATCCGCAGCTTATCGGCAACCATCGCGATGAATTCGCTGTTGGTTGGCTTCGACTTGCTGATGTTGATCGTGTAGCCGAACAGGCGGCTGATGCTGTCGATGTTGCCGCGGGTCCAGGCCACCTCGATGGCATGGCGAATCGCGCGCTCGACGCGGGAAGGCGTCGTTTTGTATTTCTCGGCAATGGCCGGATACAGCGTTTTCGTGATGGAGCCGAGAATTTCGATGTTGTTGTACACCATCGTAATCGCTTCGCGCAAGTACTGATATCCTTTAATATGCGCCGGAACGCCGATTTCATGTATGATGGACGTAATATTTGCATCCAAATTCTTGGTCTTGCCCAATTGGACGACATTCGACTTCGAGGAGGTCATGTAGCTGCCGGCATTGGAGCCGCCTACGGACGGAGTCGAAGCGACGCCAGCCAGCTGCCGGATGCGGTTCGCCAGGATATCCATGTCGAACGGCTTCAGGATATAATATGACGCGCCGAGCTGCACGGCACGCTGCGTAATGCTCTCCTGGCCGAATGCGGTCAGCATGATGATCTTCGGTTGCGGGGACAGATTCATACTGCGTAAACGTTCTAACACGCCCAGACCGTCCAGGTGAGGCATAATAATATCGAGAATGAGCACATCAGGCACCGCTCTCGTCTGTTCCAGGAATTGAAGCACCTCTTCGCCATTATAGGCGACACCGGTGACAACCATGTCTTCCTGTTCCGATAAAAAATCAGCTAATAAGTTCGTGAACTCTCGGTTGTCGTCCGCTAACAGTATTTCGATCTTTTGCAACTTCTGATCCTCCCTTGTCAAAGTTTAGCATTCCCGAACATTCATGTCGTTGGCTTTCCTCTACAAGAATAACTTATTCGACACCAAGAATGAAATTCCTTCTGTCGAAAACTTTTTTTCTTTATTTTTTTAGGAACATGATTTATAATGTATAGTTATTCATTTTTTCTACATCATTCGTATTCCTTCGACATGCAAAAGGCGAATAAGCGCATAAAAAGAAGGCTCACGCAGCATGTGAGCCTTCCCTGCTGGAGGTCGGGGGTGGCGAGAGCACCACGCCCGCATCCTGCAGCATCCATTCAATGAAGCAACCGTAGCCGGAGCTCGGATCATTGACGAACACGTGAGTGACGGCGCCAATGAGCTTGCCATTCTGTATGATGGGACTTCCGCTCATCCCTTGGACAATGCCCCCGGTCTTTTGCAGCAATCTAGGGTCTGTAATGCGGATGACCATCCCTTTGGTGGCCGGTGACGTCTGCTTCGTCACATGAACCACTTCCAGCTTGAATCGTTCCACCTGCTGGCCGTTGACGACCGTAAGCATTTCGGCGGGGCCTTCCTGCACTTCCTCGCTGAAAGCGACAGGGATCGGCTCCGTGTACAGACTATGCTCCGGCTGATTCGTCATTTTGCCAAAAATGCCAAACGGTGTATTGCGTTCAATATTGCCCAATACGCGGCTTTCCTTCAAGAAATGAGCCCGCTTCTCGCCAGGCTCGCCATTCTGGCTTTTGGAGATGGAGGTTACATTGGACTGAACAATTTCGCCCTGGCCTACCGTGATGGGCGTCTGTGTATCCATGTCGGTAATGACATGGCCAAGTGCCCCGTACACCCCTTGATCGGGAGCATAAAAAGTAAGCGTGCCTACCCCCGCGGCGGAATCCCGGATATATAACCCAAGCCGCCAGGTCTTATCCTCCACATCATAGGCCGGCTTCAGCTTCGTCTTCATCTCGGTGTCGCCCCGCTGAATGATCAGTTCAATCGCCTGTTTCTTCTCGCCGGCTTCGCGAACAATATCCGCCACCTTGGTCACATCGTTAAGGCGGGTTCCGTTCATGCTCATAATCATGTCGCCTAACCGGACGCCTGCTTCTTCACCCGGCGATATTTTGCGCTCAGGTCCGACATGAACAAGATGGTGCCCGACGACGAGAATCCCCGACGATTTGACCTTGACGCCGATCGTCTGCCCCCCGGGAACGACCCGCAGGTTAGGAACGACATTGACCTTCAACGTCTTCAACGGAATGCCGCCGAACAGCTTCAGCTTCAATTCAGCCTGTCCGGTCTGGGAGGATTGCAGCGAGATCGGCTTCTGCAGCGATAAGCGGAAGGAGGTCTCGCTCTGCCCGTTGACCTTCAGAATATCAGGCCGATCCACGGTGGCCTGCGCTTGCACAGGCATGACCAGATTCAGTTGCTTGTGTTCTCCTTCAAAAAGGCGCAGATGATCAGGCAAAGCCGCGTAGGTGCGGAAAGGGGCTGTGGTGCAGCATAAACAAACAATAATGGCTAGCATTAGACCGAGCAGCCGTTTTGCGTTGGGGTTCAAAGGTGTCACACTCCTTTGTTGACGGAAGCTTTGACGAAAAAGGGCGTGCCCGTTTCGTAACATTAAGGTAACCTTGACCCCAGCGTTTTATGAGTGAAAATCATTCCTCAAGCCCTTGAATTACGCACCTTTTTGACGTTCAGCCAACTTCAGCATTTCTTGAGCATGATGCATGGTTCTTTCCGTTACTTCCACTCCGCCAAGCATGCGAGCCAGTTCGGCAACACGCCCTTGTTCCTGCAATTCCGTTACCTGGGTCGATGTGCGTTCATCCCGCACCAGCTTCTCTATGTAGTAATGATGATCCGCCATGCAGGCGACTTGCGGGAGGTGAGTAATCGCGAACACTTGGCCGCTGCGAGATACTTCCGCCAGCTTCTCCGCGATGGCCTGGGCCGCCCGGCCGCTTACTCCGGTATCCACCTCATCGAAGACCAGCACCGGAATGCGATCCATCTCGGCAAATATCGTCTTCAACGCCAGCATAATCCGCGACAGTTCCCCGCCGGATGCGATCTTATGCAGCGGACGCAGCGGTTCGCCCGGATTCGGAGAAATCAGGAATTCCGCATCGTCCCATCCGTTCTTCGTGAAGCGGACGTTCACTCCGTTCACGTCGAAGCCTTGTCCGTCCTGAAGCCGTTCCAGACGGACATCGAGTCGGGTTCGTTCCATATGAAGATGCTGCAGCTGCTTCTCGATCCGCTTCGTCAGCTTATCGGATAATTCCCGTCTGGCATCGCTTAATGCCCGTGCCCGCTTGGCCAGCTTCGCGAGCCGCTCCTCGCCTTCCTTCTCCAGAGCGGCAATCCGCTCATCCTTATGCTCGATTTTATCCGCCTCAGCCTGTATCCGTTCGCCATAAGCGATCATTTCTTCCACTGTCGCTCCATATTTCCGCTTCAACCCGTTCAACTGCTCCAGCCGATCCTCAATCTGCTCCAACCGCTCCGGATTGAATTCGATATTCTCCCGGTAGTCGCGCAGCTGATATGCCGCATCCTCCAATTGATAATAGGCGGTCTGCAGCTGTTCGACCATCGGCTGGAACCGCGCGGGATCATACGGCATGACGTCCTCGAGCTTCGCGATGGCGACGCTGACCGCATCCATCGCGCCTTGACCATACAACCGCTCATAAGCATGATTGACATGATCCATCAGCTTCTCGGCATTTGCTAGTTTGCGCTTTTCTTCCGCCAATAATTCATCCTCGCCCACCTGGAGGCCGGCATTGTGAAGCTCTTCAATCTGAAAACGGTACAGATCAAGCATCTGGTACGCTTGCTGGCTTGTCTGCTTCAGTTGGTTCAGCTCATGCTGCAGCGCCATGAAGCAGCCGAATTCTTCGCGGTACCGCTTCTTGAGCGCAGCCAGCTCTTCCCCGCCGTAAGCGTCAAGCCAATCCAGATGCCGCTCTACCTTGAGCAGAGATTGATGCTCGTGCTGCCCGTGGATATTGATCAGCAGCTCGCCAACTTCCCGCAGCATCGTCAGATTGACCATTTGGCCATTGATGCGGCACATGCTCTTGCCGTTGGCCGTCAATTCCCGGCGAATGATAAGCAATTCTTCTGCATTGGCCTGAATGCCCAGCTTCGCGACAGCCTCCCATGCCGGATGATCTTCGGGCAGATCGAAGGAGGCCTCCACTTCCGCCCGATCACAGCCATAGCGCACGAATTCCGAGGAACCGCGGGCTCCCCCGATCAATCCGAGCGCATCAATAATAATCGATTTGCCGGCGCCTGTCTCCCCGGTCAGAACGTGAAATCCTTGATGAAACTGAAGCTGAACGGATTCAATGACCGCCAGATTGGTGATGGATAATGCGATTAACATGGACTCCCCTCCCAGGATGCCGTTTACGAAATATACTCTTCAATTTGCGCTACGACTTGATCGCTTTGCTGCTTGGTCCGGCAAATGATAAGTATCGTGTCATCTCCGCAGACGGTGCCCATAATCTCCGGCCACTCGATGTTATCCATCAGTACGGCAATGGCGTTCGCCGTGCCCGGCAGACATTTAATCACGACCAGATTTTCCGTGCTGTCGATGCTGATGAAGTTATCCAGCAGCGACCGCTTCAGCTTTTGGGCCGGGTTGAATCGCTGATCGACCGGCAGCGAATATTTGTACCGCCCGTCTTTCATCGGAACTTTGATCAAATGCAGTTCCTTCATGTCCCTGGACACGGTAGCCTGCGTCACGTGGTAGCCTGCGCTCCGTAAGGCATCGACTAATTCATCCTGGGTTTCGATCTCGTTGTTCATTATGATTTCCCTAATTTTGATATGTCGTTGACCTTTCATATGAGCCCTCCGTTTTCGTTCCTTCTACTCTTGGCCTTGGCTGCAGCCAGCGAGACGGTTGTTGATATCCTTAGTATTGCCTTAATCACCGTGGACATAGGCTTCCCCCCAGTCCATGCGAATCAGGCGCACCCTGCGTTCCAACATATCTACGACTAGCAGGCCGGCGCTGTCGGGATAGGCGGCGAAGTAAGGCATCCACTGCCGCTTCATGCCGCTGCCGTCCCAATCGAGCTGCATCCGTTCGCGTGCGATACGAACAATATACCACTGATTGTCGCGCTTGACGATCATATCGATCCAGATGCGGGCATCGATCTCCTCTCCGTCTGCCGTGAAATGCAAGGGCATGCAGAACTTGCCGCCAATCAGCTCATACCCGGCATCCTCGACGAGCTGCAGCGCTTCCTCATCCTCCGGAAACCGATCGCTAAGGCAGACATCCTCCATCGGCTCGGGAGAATGGGCGTACTGCCGCACGCCGAAGCCGATCCAAATCAGTATCCCGATAAAAATCAATCCCATTACCCAAATATCGCTCAATGGAATCACCACCCCGCTATGATGGCAAGCGAACCGCCGCTGCCTGCCAATGCATAAAGAAAGCTCATCCGTCGGATGTCTGTCCCGGATGAGCTTCTGCGGATGGAATCGAATGAAGGATTAAGAGGTCGAGCGGAAGACCGAATTGGCTTCGTGGACGACCCCGTGAATCTGCTCGCGGGATGCCGCGGGTTCCGGCGAGCCGCCTTCCGGCACGCTCCAATAGGCCAAAAACTCGATATTCCCTTCTCCTCCCGTAATAGGAGAATAGGTCAATCCTTCCAGACGGAAGCCCAATGATGCGGCAAAATCCAAAATCTCCCTCAGCACCTGCTCATGCGTCCCCGGATCCCGGACGACGCCCGATTTGCCGACCTTGTCTCTTCCCGCCTCGAATTGGGGCTTAATCAGCGCGATGACCCGGCCCGGCTTACCGATGAGCGCCTGAAGCGGCGGCAAAATCAGCTTGAGAGAGATAAAAGACACATCGATGGTCGCCGTATCCGGAACCGGGCCTTGCAGATGCTCCGGCTCCGTGTACCGGAAATTAGTCCGCTCCATGACATGCACCCGCTCGTCATTGCGAAGCGACCAATCAAGCTGGTTATAGCCGACATCAATGGCATACACGTAGCGCGCCCCATGCTGAAGGGCGCAGTCGGTAAATCCGCCTGTTGAAGCACCGATATCCAGCATGACGGCATCCGTCATCGAGAGGCCGAAGTGGCGAATCGCCTTCTCCAGCTTCAAGCCGCCCCGGCTTACATAAGGATGGACCGCGCCCTTCACCGTAATCGTTCCGTCCCGGGGGACCTTCGTCCCCGCCTTCTCAATCCGTTCCTCGTTCACATATACCAAGCCGGCCATAATGGCGGCTTTCGCTTTTTCACGACTGTCGTAATAGGCCTGCTCCACGAGCAGAACATCAATCCGTTCCTTCGGTATGGACATGCTGTACTCCTGTCTGTCATTGCGTACTCGGGCTAGGCCCGGCTCATCCGGTTATCGCCATGGGCGAAGAGCATCGTATGCACTTCCTTCACCAGCTGTTCCGCCGTAAGGCCCGCCTCCTGGCGCTGCTCCTTGATGCTGCCGTGTTCTACGAAGCAATCGGGAACCCCGATAGGCTTCAACTTGACGCCGAATACATGATGCTGCGCATAATACTCCATAATGGAGCTGCCCAAGCCTCCTGCCACGGAGCCCTCCTCCAGCACGATCATCGGCAGCTGCTCTCTGGCGAGCATGGTCAGCATCGCCTCATCCAGCGGCTTCATGAAGCGCGCATTGATGACGCGCAGCTGAATGCCTTCGCGCCGCAGCTGCTCCGCCGCTTCCTCGGCCACCTGAACCATCGGGCCGATCGCGAACACAGCGGCATGATCGCCAGGGCGTACCACTTCCCATGTCCCGATCGGAATCGGAAGCAGCTCGGCATCCAGCTCGACGCCGACACCATTCACGCGGGGGTACCGCACTGCAATCGGTCCTTCGTCGTAATCGAGCGCCGTCTTCAACATATGGCGCAGCTCGTTTTCGTCCTTCGGCATCATCAGCACAATATTCGGAATATGGCGCATAAAAGCGATATCGTACACGCCTTGATGCGTCTCTCCGTCCGGTCCGACGAACCCGGCGCGATCGATAGCGAAGATCACGTTCGCGCTCTGGCGGCAAATGTCATGCACCACCTGATCGTATGCCCGCTGCAGGAAGGTGGAGTATACCGCAAATACCGGCTTCATCCCTTCCATAGCCAACGCGGCGCACATCGTGGCGGCATGCTGTTCGGCGATGCCGACATCGATCATGCGCCCCGGGAAGCGCTCTGCGAATCCGAGCAGTCCGGAGCCGCCCGGCATGGCCGGCGTAACGGCCACCACGCGATCGTCCTGCTCCGCCAGCTCGACGAGCGTCTTGCCGAACACCTCGGTGTACATCGGATTGCCTACCGCCTTCAGCACTTGTCCGGATTCTATCTTGTACGGCGAGATGCCATGCCATTTATGCGAATCGGCTTCCGCCGGCGTATATCCTTTGCCTTTGCGGGTAACGACATGAATAAGCACCGGGCCGTTCACGCGGCTTGCTTGCTGAAAAATATCGATCAGCTTGTCAATGTCATGCCCGTCGACGGGTCCGAAATATTTCAGCCCGAACTCTTCGAACAGCATGCCGGACACGACCAAATATTTGAAGCCGTCCTTCACCCGTTCCGCGGTCTTGGCCAGCTTGCCGCCAATCGCCGGAATCTTTTTGAGCAGCTGCTCTACTTCTTCTTTCGCCTTTAAATAGTTCCGGTCAGAGCGTATTTTGCACAAATAGTTATGTAGCGCTCCGACATTCGGGGCAATCGACATCTCATTGTCGTTCAGCACGACCATCAGATTCTTCTTCTCATGCCCGATATGATTGAGCGCCTCGAGCGCCATGCCTCCAGTTAACGCACCGTCGCCGATAACCGCGATTACCTTGTTGCTCTCGCCCTTCAAATCCCGGGAGAGCGCCATTCCCATCGCCGCGGACAGCGACGTGCTGCTGTGACCGGCTTCCCATACGTCATGCTCGCTCTCCGCGCGCTTGACGAAGCCGCACAGCCCCTTGTACTGGCGCAGCGTATCGAACCGCTCCTTGCGGCCGGTTAATATTTTATGAACGTATGCCTGATGGCCGACGTCGAATATCATTTTGTCCCGGGGACTGTCATATAAATAATGCAAGACAAGCGTAAGCTCGACGACGCCCAGGTTCGATGCCAGATGTCCTCCGGTCACCGCCAGCTTTTCAATGAGAAATTGTCGAATTTCTTCCGCCAGGACAGGCAGTTCTTCCTTCGTCAACCGCTTCAGATCGCTAGGTTGGTTAATCTGTTCGAGCAGCACGGGAATTCCCTCGCTTTCGTTGTTTCGATTTGCCGCGTTTCTTGGTGAACAAGCGGATATGGAGCTTGGTCTCCAAAAAATAGAAGCATTTGCCGATTAGTAATACAATCGATGTGGAGTAATGAATCGCAAATGACTTCCCCAACGCTTTGCCTCCGACGGTTAATGCGGATACGAGGCCGGTGAAGGTAACGCTTACCACCGTCGTCATCCATACGCTCTCCGCATTCATGGACCATAGCAAATTCGTCACTACGATCGCCGTGGCCGAACCGCTAATCACCCCTGTCATGTCACCAATCACGTCATTGCAGAAGTTCGAGAAACGATCCGCGTTGCGCACGATATAGATCGCTTGCTTGGCTCCGCGCACCCTCTCCGCCGCCATCGCATGGAACGGAGTCTCCTTCGCGGCTGCCGCAGCTAAGCCCATAATATCAAAAAACACTCCAATAAGCACGAGCATCAACACGATCACCATACCGACGGCCCAGCCCGCGTTCCCCAGCATTGACGTGGAGGCAACAGACAATATGACGGCCATCGCAAAGGTGACGAAAAAAATGAATATGCTCCACTTGACGGAATGTTTGAATGAAAACTTCATTATCGCTGTCAACTCATCCTTTTATGAGATGTTCCCACGAACGAACTCATTATATGTGTCTTGATAACCAATAATGGTTGGAGTGGTAGCTTTCTGGATAAACGCTGTGGCTTAGGTCCAGTAGGTTTTCCCAGACGCCCGCCTCCCCGTCGCCGGGCAGGCCGTTTCCAATTAAGAGCGTCTTGACGCCGTCGCCGGACGTCAGACTGGATTACCACTTAGACCACACTATAATCCCCACAAAGCCTCACAATGTGAACAGTCTAGGAGTTTTCCTCGAGCAGCCCTGAACCGACCCTTAGCCTCTTTTGCAAATCAGATTTCAAGCGGCATCCGATAGGCAGGTCTTTGGCCTAAGACCTTCGTATCTACACATCCGCTATCCCTGCAGACTCACTCAAGGCAGGCTACGCTACATACAAGCCACCCGCACGGAACGATCCGGCAAGCCGGAGAGCGTTCCGCGTGACTCGCAATATAGGTTCATACCCCAAGCCGTAATGCGGCGCGCGAGGGCGCCGTACCACGCACTTGGGCCTCCGCGGAAGCGGGGTCAACGCCCACATGCCATTGTGGATCGCCCCACAACCTTAACTCCCAGCATCAGCCCACGACTGGGCGTCGCAAGCCAACACCAGGAACTTCATCGATGTGCCCTTTGGCGAATTTTTAGGCCCGCCTTCGGTGTCGGGAGGCCGACTAGAATACTGCACCACTCTATGTACGCTCTATTATATCACAAAACGGGAAAGCGAATCACTCGATATCATTTCCATGGAAGCGTGGCCCTGGAATTCCACCGGTCATCAGACCGGCGAGGGATTCAGAATTGGCGCTCCAGCAAATAATCCGCCAGCTCGTACAGGCGCGCCGGATAAGGAAATCCGGCCTCCCTCACCGCTTGCTTGGCTTCTTCCGTCAGCCGGACGACCTCCTGCTTCGAGGCCTCCAGACCGATAAAATACGGGTAGGTCACCTTCCCGCTCTTCTCATCGCTTCCCTTCGGCTTGCCGAGCAGCCCTTCTTCGCCGGTGATGTCCAGAATATCGTCCTGAATCTGGAAGGCGAGGCCGAGCTTCGTCCCGAATTCGGTCAACGCGTTCAGCTGCGCTTCATTGGCCCCCGCCAGATGGGCGCCTGCGCGAAGCGCGAACACGATCAGATCGCTCGTCTTGTGAAGATGAATATATTCAAGCTGGTCCAGCGTCGTCAATCCCTGCTCACCCTGCATATCGGCGGTCTGGCCGCCCACCATCCCACGCATGCCGGCATAGACGGACAGCTCCTCGGTGATAGTCAGGGCGATCTCGGCCGAGATGCCATGACGGCGCGCACATTGCGCAACCGTGTAGAAGGCATGGGTCAGGAGCGCATCGCCCGCCAAAATGGCGAGGGCTTCCCCGAACACCTTATGGTTAGTCGGCTTGCCCCGGCGGTAATCATCGTTATCCATCGCCGGCAGATCATCATGCACGAGGGAGTACGTATGTATCATCTCGATGGCGCAAGCCACCGGATCGGCGGCTTCCAGCGGGCCGTTCAGGCTCTCGCATGCGATGACAACACAGAGCGGCCGCAGGCGCTTGCCCCCGGCCATCAGCGAATACAGCATCGATTCCTTCAATTCGGCAGGCACCTGCCAGCCGGCGGGGAATTGAGCCGGCAGCAGCCGCTCAATCCGCGCGACGTGACGCTCCAAATAAGAAGCGAACCTTTCTTCCGCTCCGGCGTTACTCAATCCGATCACCCGCTTCTTCCGCTGGGAACGGCTGCCGCTTCAATTCGCCATTCTGCTCCGACAAGACCTCGATTTTGCGTTCCACCTGCTCCAACTTGCGGGCGCATAGACCGGACAGGCCCATCCCTTCCTGGAAAAGCTCGATCGCCTGCTCCAGCGGCACATCTCCGCTCTCCAACTGCTCGACGATATGTTCGAGCTTCTCCATTGCGGTCTCGAAGCTCATTTCCTGCATGGTAGTTTTTTCTTGATTATCCATCGATCAATCGCTGTCTCCTTTCATCGACCAGACGTGGCAATCGAGCTGCCCGTCGTTCAGCTTCACGCGCACGACGTCTCCCAGCTGCACATCCTTAATCGTGCGGATAATGTTCTCTTCCCGCTCATCATAGACGAGGCTGTACCCGCGCGCCATGATCTTCAACGGACTCAGGGCGTCCAGATGCTTCAGATGCGCGCCGAGCTTCAGCCGCCGCTCATTCATCTGCATCGCCATCGTCCGGTGAAGCTGCCGTTCGATGCCGTTCAGCCGCTCCCGCGCGGAACGCACCTGATGCACCGGCGTCTGCTCCCGCAGGCGTCCGCGCAGTTCCCTCCACCGCTCGTCCGCTTGCTTGAAGCGGCTGCGCGACCGGTATGCGAGCCGCTCACGCAGCCGTTCATACCGCTCCTGATGCTTCGCCGTCAGCAACTCGGGCTTGCGAAGCACGGGCGAGCGCTGGGCGCGCAGCAGCCGCTCCTGGCTCTGCTGCACCGTTCGCCGCATGCCGTGCCGCATCCGCTCCGCCAGATGCTGAAGATGCTGCCGCAGCTCCTCCTGATGCGTCACCGCCAATTCGGCGGCCGCTGTCGGCGTCGGCGCACGCAGATCGGCGACGAAATCCGCAATCGTGAAGTCCGTCTCATGCCCAACGGCCGAAATGATCGGGATCGCCGACTGGGCGATGGCGCGCGCCACGATTTCTTCGTTGAAGGCCCACAGCTCCTCCAGCGATCCGCCGCCGCGCCCCACGATTAGCACGTCGGCTTCCTGGTGGCGGTTCATCGCCTCGATGGCCGCCGCGATCGAGGCAGCCGCCTGATTGCCCTGCACCAGCACCGGATAGAGGACGACATGGACGCCGGGCTGGCGCCGCTGCAGCGTAATGATAATATCGCGCACCGCGGCGCCCGTCTGCGACGTAATAACCCCGATCTTCTTCGGGTAGCGGGGCAGCGGCCGCTTGCGCTCGACAGCGAACAGCCCTTCCGCTCCCAAGCGCTCCTTCAACTGCTCGAACGCCGCATACAAGCTGCCGATGCCGTCCGGCTGCATATGCTGCGCATAGAATTGATACTGGCCGTCGCGCTCATATACCGTCACGTTGCCGCGGGCGATGACGCGCGCCCCTTCCTTCGGCCGAAAGGGAAGCCGTTGATTGTAGGATGCGAACATAATCGTCCGCAGGCGGCTGTCCGCATCCTTCAGCGTGAAATACATATGGCCGCTGGAATGGTGGGTGAAGTTCGATATTTCGCCCCGTACCCAGACATCCTGCAGCCGGGCATCCCCATCCAGCTTCATTCGTATATAACGGTTCAGATCCTTAACGGACAGAACCCGTGCCTGATTCGCCATTCCGGCAGCCTCCTCCCCCCGAGACATCCTGCCATATGAACGTTAGCGGTTGCGGCCCGTGCGGCGGTTCGTTGCTGCGGTTCATCCTTCGGTTCGTCCCCCGATCCGCTGCATGGCTTTGCAACCTGCCGCCGGCTACGCCTGGGCCAAAGCCTTCGCCAAGCGGTGGAACCGTTCCGCCGACTTGAGCGTATTGGACATCAGCATCGTAATCGTCATCGGACCGACGCCACGCGGCACCGGCGTAATCCAGGAGCACAGTTCCTTGACATCGTCGGTGTCGACATCGCCGACGAGCTTGCCGTTCTCCAGCCGGTTCATGCCGACATCGATGACGACGGCTCCCGGCTTAATGAAGGAGCGGTTCACGAAATGCGCCTTGCCGATGGCGACGACGAGAATATCCGCCATTCGGGACAACTCTTCGATATGCTGCGTGCGCGAATGGCACATCGTCACCGTCGCATGCTCGCGTTGCAGCAGCAGCGAGATCGGCTTGCCGACGATATTGCTGCGGCCGATAACGACGGCATGCTTGCCAGCGATCGGAATGTCGTTGCGCTTGAGCATTTCCATAATGCCTGCCGGCGTGCAGGGCAGAAGAGACTCGTCGCCAAGCACCATGTTCCCGACGCTGACCGGATGGAAGCCGTCGACATCCTTCTCCACCGCAATCGCGTCAATGACCGCCTTCTCATCGATATGAGACGGCAGCGGGAGCTGGACGAGGATGCCGTGAATCGTCGCTTGCGCGTTCAGGCGGCCGACCAGATCCAGAAGCTCTTCCTGGGAGGTCTGTTCCGCCAGACGGTGCACTTCCGAATAGAACCCCAATTCGAGACAGGCTTTATGCTTGCTGTTCACGTATACATGGGAAGCCGGGTCGTCGCCCACGATGACGACTGCCAATCCGGGGCGGGTTCCTTGCTCGATCAGCCGTGCCGCCTGCTGCTTGATTTCTTCACGTATCGTCTGTGATAATGCTTGTCCATTCAAAAGTTGCGCTGTCATGGTCTCTCCTCCATTCGTTCATATAAGCTCGCCCTAGGTTGCCGATTATCCCCGCAATTCGCTCTCCGTCGCGGTTCCATCCGCCGGCTCATCGTCCTTGCGATGAGCGCTTCCGCCTGCACCCGCATCCGCACCGTCCTGCTGGCCGCTGCGATCGCGCAGCATTTGGCCGAGCACGCCGTTCACGAACTTGCCCGACTCGTCGGTGCCGAAATGCTTGGCCAAAATGATCGCTTCGTTGATGGCCACCTTCGGCGGCACATCGGTACGGAACGCCATCTCATAACAGGCGAGGCGCAGCACCTGGCGATCGACCCGCGACAGCCGGTCGACCTGCCATCCTTTCAAATAACGGGCCAGGATAGCATCGATCTCGTCCCGCTTCTTCCAGGTGTCGCGAACCCATTCCAGCACATGCTCATGCATCGCCCGCGCGTGCTCCGGCTTCAGCCCGATTTCATTCTCTTCTTGATTCGATTCCGAAACGATCATGTCCACCGCTTGTTCAGGGGTCACGTCCGTCATTTCCAGCTGATACAAGCTTTGAACTGCCATCTCTCTGGCAATGCGTCTCTTCATGAAAAAAACTCCTCCTGCATCTATATAGCATCCGACTCGCCACTTTCACACAACCGTCGAAGGTGGCTCCTTCTCTCTAGGCTGCCATGGCCCATCCGGAATCATGCCCAGTCCAAAAAATCCTATGACCGCCCCGATTGTTGTTCCGTCGGTAAGAGACCGGCGGTCAAGCAGTCGTTCGGAGCGTCCATAGGACTACTTAAACCTATCAAACCGTTCTGACAGCCATAATCCGATACGCCGCCACGGGAACATGGGGCCCAGCTTCAAATCTTTTTGCCTGCCTACATTGTATCCGATGAAGACGAGCAGCGCAAAAAATAACATATCCCAAAATCCGGCGATCAAATAAATGACGCCGAAAAAAATTCCAGCCGCGATGCCGATGATGCGATTCCTGTGACTCTCCCACCATTCATTCCACATCCGGAAAGCTCACCACCTATTCAACTCGCGCTTTGAAGGTCTGCGTCTGGACCACATTCGCCACATACACCGATACGTATGATACCGGAATCCCCGTAATTTGCTGTACATAGTCGCGAACCTGGCGCTGGACCTCCTCCGTCAGCTCAGGAATGGACGTCTCGCCGTCTACGACCGTCCGGATAACAATGTCCAGTCCGGCCTCATTCGTGCGGATGCGGGCCTTCAAGTCCTTGACTCCCCGTACTCGTCCGGCCGCCTTGAGCGCCAGGTTCTCTATCGTCTCAATCGAGATCTTGATATCGCCAATCTCTGTCCGCTGATCGATCGAAGGCAGCGCCGTACGCTCTCTCCGGATCGACACATAGAAAAAACGGATGCTCAACAGAAACAACACGGCGGCGGTCGCGATGACCGTCGACTGCAGCCAGAACGGCTCCGTCAGCCGAATCGGCTGGGCGATGAAGCCTGTAGCGGCAAGAATGACAGCTATGGCAATCGTGCCGATCGCGAAACTGTATATAAACAGGAAGAGCCTGTCCACAATTTTGCTCACACTAGCCTGCCTCCTTTGAACAATTTCGTATTGAATGGCAGTAAACCCCCTCCAAGAGGGGGTTCCATATCGCTCTTATTTAACTCGTGCCGGATCCGTCTCTTCCACCTTCTCTTGCGCCTTGAAATGGACGTCATGCACGTGCACGTTCACTTCTACGACATGAAGCCCGGTCATCATCTCGATCGAGCGCTTGATGTTCTGCTGAATCTCGCTGGCTACGGTAGGAATGCGATGGCCGTACTCAATAATAATATTGACATCGACAGCCGCTTCACGCTGTCCTACTTCCACC
Source organism: Paenibacillus dendritiformis (assembly GCF_945605565.1). Classification (NCBI taxonomy): domain Bacteria; kingdom Bacillati; phylum Bacillota; class Bacilli; order Caryophanales; family Paenibacillaceae; genus Paenibacillus; species Paenibacillus dendritiformis. The sequence goes on from NZ_OX216966.1 coordinate 4,795,479, forward strand.
TTCACGCCCTTGGACAAGTTCTTCCGTCCGAGCATCTCCGCGATGCCGCCGGCGAATCCGCCGCTCATGCCTTCTACGCCTTCCACTTCGATTGTCGCGAGTCCGGCGATAACTGCAATGACCTCCGGCGCAATCTGGATGTTGCCCAAATCCGTGCGCTCAAATTCCGATGCGATTGCCTGATTCATCCGTCACACTCTCCTCATCTTTTTGTACTAGAGGCAGTTCCTGTCCATGATTAACCTAACTATACCATTTGACCCTGCACAAGACAAACGGCGCTGGCCAATCTAGGACTATTAGACCTCGTGTTCTTCCAAAAACTTAATGTCAAAATCACCCTTGATGAACGTAGGGTGTTCAAGCAGGCGGATATGAAACGGTATTGTCGTATGAATGCCCTCGATCGCGAATTCGGACAGCGCCCGCTTCATGCGGTCGATCGCCTCTTCACGCGTCGGCGCCCATACAATGAGCTTGGCAATCATCGAATCATAGTGCGGCGAGATCAGGCAGCCTGGATAGGCGGCGCTGTCGACGCGAACGCCAAATCCGCCCGGCGCCAGATAGAAACCGATCTGGCCGGCCGAAGGCATGAAGTTGCGTGCCGGATCCTCCGCATTAATGCGGCACTCTATAGCCCATCCGTCAATGACGACATCCTCTTGACGGAAAGATAAAGGTTCGCCTTGAGCGACGCGAATCATCTCCTGAATGAGATCGATTCCCGTAATCATCTCCGTTACCGGGTGCTCAACTTGAATCCGGGTATTCATTTCCATAAAGTAAAAGCTACCGTCCGGCCCGAGGAGAAACTCCAACGTGCCTGCACCGGAGTAATCGACAGCCAGCGCGGCCCGAACTGCCGCTTCTCCCATCCGCTCCCGGACTTCGGGCGTCAATACCGGACATGGCGCTTCCTCGACCAGCTTCTGGCGGCGCCGCTGCACGGAGCAGTCGCGCTCACCCAAATGAACGGCATGGCCATGCTTGTCGGCAATGATCTGAATTTCCACATGTTTCATTCCGGTTAAATACTTCTCCAGATACACGCCCGCATTGCCGAACGCTTTCTCGGCTTCCTGCTGAGCAGCCGTCATCTGCTTGATCAGGGCTTCTTCGTCCTCCGCGATGCGGATTCCTTTGCCTCCGCCGCCTGCGGTAGCCTTAATAATGACAGGATATCCGATATCACGCGCTATCATAAGCGCCTGCTCCAGATCCTCGACCAGTCCGTCCGATCCGGGAATAACCGGAACGCCGGCGTCTTTCATCGTCTGCTTGGCGACGGATTTGTCGCCCATGCGCTCGATGGCATCTGCAGACGGGCCGATGAACGTAATGCCGCATGATTCGCAGATCTCCGCGAAGTCCGCGTTTTCCGCCAGGAACCCGTACCCCGGGTGCACGGCGTCGCATTCCGTCAACGTGGCGACACTCATCAGATTCGTAAAGTTCAAATAACTGTCCTTGGACGCGGTGGGACCGATGCAATAGGCTTCATCGGCAAGACGCACATGCAGCGCTTCCCTGTCCGCCTCCGAATATACGGCGACCGTCGCGATACCGAGCTCGCGGCAGGCGCGAATGATGCGAACGGCTATCTCACCGCGGTTAGCGATTAAAATCTTATGGAACTTCATCCTTGGACCTCCTTGGCTGGGCATCGTAATGGAATGACGGGATACGTCATTCTGGCTTCACCAGGAATAAAGGCTGGCCGAATTCGACCAATTGACCGTTCGTTGCTAGCACCTCGACAATCTCGCCCTTGACCTCGGCTTCCAGCTCGTTCATCAATTTCATCGCTTCCAGAATGCACACGACCGTCTTCTCGTTGATCTTGTCGCCCACCTTGACATACGCCGGTGATTCCGGGGAAGGCGCGCTGTAGAAGGTGCCGACCATCGGGGATACGATGCGGACCAACCCCGCCTGCTCTTCCTTCTTCTCCGGCTGTGGCTCAGCCGCTGCCGTGACCGCCTCTGAAGGGGCAGCGACCGCTGCTGGAGCAGGCGCTGGATATGTAAGCGGAGCGGCCGATGTCTGGACATTGAACACCTCAGTCTTGCCGGGCTTCCGGATCGCGATGCGGCAGCCTTCGTTCTCTATTTCCAGTTCATGTACGGATGTCTGGTCCAGGAGCTTGATCAGTTCCTTGATTTCGCTAATTTTGAACAACTTGAATCACTCCTTGAGACGATATGTATGAGCAAGTAGATTATGTTATCAGGCGGACAATCTACGACGTATGTATTATATCATAATCGCCTCAAATGGAAAGAGCCCAGTTTTTTGACCGGGCCAGTTCCGACAACTCTGCATTATTCCGAGACATACTGCACGCTTACCTTGTCCTGCGTCACGTTCAGCTCTTTCATCATTCTCGAGATGATGTCCACCGCTTCGGACACTTCCATCTTGTTGCTCTGCACAACGACGGTGAACCGGTCGTCCTCCTGTGTAATGACCGCGCTGTTGTAATCTTTCTGCAGCTCGGTTTCCAGATTGGAGATTTTCACCTCGCGCTCCTCCAACTGGTTCATATCTTCATAGGCTTGCGCCAGCTTGTCGCCCGTCGTCTTGTCGTCGTTGATCATGCCCATCAGCTTTTCCAGCTCCTGCTGGTACTGCTCGTTGCGCTCCATCTGCTTCTGCTCGATCATGCTGCGCTTCATCACGTCTTCGGCCACGACTTGATCCAGCATCGCCTGCTCCTTGTCCTCCGGAGTCGCCTCTGGCGCCGCCGCATCCTGTCCTGGCTGTCCGCCCTCGACGTTGACCGTAGGGTCGGCTCCTTGCTCTTGTGCTTGCTCCGGAGCGGCCGTTCCATTCTCTGCCGCCTTGGCCTGCTCCCCGACGGACACCTCGGTCACTTCCACTTGCGGAAGCTGGGTCGCTTCCGTCGCGTCGCCCTTCAGCTGCTGCTGCTCGGCCGCCATTTCAGGGGCTTTGGGCGTGTCCTCCGTGAACAGATAATAAGCGGACAGCACCACCATCAAGCTAAGCATCGATACCAGCCATATCGTTTGTCTTTTCGTATTCATCGTCCTTTTTCTCCTCCTTCACGATTCATGCATTATGCAGGTTGATTTGCTACTCGGCGATTTTGCGCGGCACGACGGAGATTCGATAGGCAGGCACATTCAGCCCTTTCTCGACCGCATCGACGATGAGCGACTTGACGACGGCATTCTCCGCTCCTTTGGCGACGACGACAACGCCGCGAACCTTCGGCTTGATGCGCTTGGTCACGATCGGCGTCTTGCCGTCGGAAGACTCGTACATCACAATCTCGCCGTCCCGGGTATGCTGCGTCGTATGCCGCTTGCCCCCGTTCGCATCGGTCTCGTCCGTAAGCTGCTGGTTGTCCTTGAAGTTGCGCTGGACGACGATTTCTTCTGTCGAGTCAATCGTGACCAATACATCGACTTGTCCCACACCTACAATTTCCTCCAAAATGGACTTCACCCGGGCTTCGAATGTCATCTCCACCGACTCAAATGAGCCCGGCGCAGCCGGTGTGGACGCGTTCTGCTCCGCGCCGTCAAATACGCCTACCGCCGGCGGTTCGCGATTGCTTGTGCCCTTCAGCCATCCGCCACCCCCGGACTGAAACGTGCCGTACAAGAGGAGCGCCGCGCCGGTCAAGCCGAGAAGAAGCAGCCAGCGGAACGCTTTGATCCGTTTGGAACCGTTCGAGCCCTTGCCGATCCACTGTTCAATCTGCTGCAACCACTTCGCCAACGCTATCGACCGCCTTTGCGTAGTATGGACCTGCTCTCACTTGTCCTATTTTCACCTATACGCGCGGCTGGCGATTTTATGACGGTTTGTCCGCATTTTTTTTGCTGAAACTATCTTTTATAGGCGCCTGCCGGGACCGCGCCTTCCGGCGACCAGGACACCGCAATCTGCTCGGGCTTCACGAGCCAGGCGGAGGTCAGCGCCCCGACGGCGGCCGCCTCCAGGCGCAGATGCTCGCTGCCCGTGCCGGAGGCAGGCGCGTCCTCCGGCGCTTCCGGCGGCGGGCTGCCGGCCTCGATCGGCTCGATCCGAACCGGCTCGATGGCCGCGACCGGGTTCGGCTCGGGCGGGCCGCCGCTGGCCGGGGCTGCCGCCTGCTCGGTGGCCGGGGCCTCCTCCAGGGTGAGCGCTATCCGCTCGATCGCCGGCTGCCCCTGCCTAGCGACATGCGTCAGCGTCACGTGCACGGCCGCCACCTGTACGGCCGCTCCCCCGTTGGACCCGGCAGCGCCCGCCTGGAGCAGCGCCCGGTTGATCTGCTCCTTCATGCTCGCTTCCATCTGCGCGCCGGCTAATCGGAGCGCCTCCTGCTCGCGTGCGCGCGCCAGCCGTTCCCCTTCCCGCCGGATCTGCTCCAGCGTCTTCCCTTCAGGACTCTTGGCGGTAGAGGTGTTCAGCAGGGAATCCCATTCGCGGGCGAGCTCCGCCGTCACGTTGGAGTCGAACAGGCGCAGCACCGGAGATAGCAGCGTGAGGAGAATAATCAGGCTGAGCATCAGCTTGACATAGCGCTGCATCGAACGATTCGGCAGCAGCAGGTCGATGAAGGCGGCCAGCAAAATGACCATGATGATCTCTTTGAGCCATTGACTGAACCATTGCATATTCCTGCCTCCCTTCTCTCCCGCCTACCTCATCATGACCGCGACATTACCTGCCGTCAGCAATATCGTAATGGCCAGGAAGAACATCAGGCCGACAGCCGCGAGCGCGGCGAAGACGTAGATCATGCTTTTGCCGACCGTCTTGAGGCACTCGGCTGCCGGCGTGTCGCCAAGCGGCTGCATGATGGCGGCGGAGACGTTGTAGATGAGCGCCAGCGTCACGATTTTCAATGCCGGGAACGCGCAGATGAACAGCAGGATGACCACCCCGGCCAAGCCGACCGCGTTCTTTACGAGCAGCGAGGCGGATATGACCGTATCGGCGGCATCCGAGAAGACGCGGCCGACGACAGGCACGAAGTTGCCGGTAATATACTTCGCTGTCCGGACCGTCACGCCGTCGGTGACCGAGCTCGTCGCGCCCTGCACGGAGATGACGCCCAGGAAGACGGTCAGCAGGACGCCCAGGAGGCCGATGCTGATATTGCGCAACAGATTGGCCAGCTGGGTTACTTTGTACTTGTCCGACAAGGCGCTGACAATGTGCAGCAGCGTGGAGAAGAACAGCAGCGGAAAGACGCCGGTATAGATGAGCGTTCCGATGAGATGCACCATGAAGACGATGAGCGGGTGCATGACCGAGACAGTAACGAGATTGCCCATCGAAGCAAGCAGCGTGAACAGAAGCGGCACCATCGCCATCATGAAATGAATCATGCCCGATATCGCTTCCTTCGCATAGCCGATCGCCACATGGAAGCTGTTGATGGCCAAAATAATGATGACCATATAAGATACGGCATAGGCGATCTTGCTGACGGCATTCCGTTCGAACGCCGATTGCAGCGTCTCCAGCACCATGCTGAATACGGCCAGAATGACAATGGTCAGAATGAGCTTGCCGTTCAAGATTACTTCCTGCATCAGGAACTTGCCGAGCGCTTGCAGTACCGCCCCGGTTGTGAGCTTCTCTCCCCCGGGCAGCAGCAGATCGATAAAATCGGGCAGCGAGTCTCTGGGAAAAAAGCCGCTGTATTTGCCCAGCAGTTCGTTCCAATAGCGCTCGACATCCCCCGTATCCAGCTTGTCCGCCTGCTCGCGGCCCCACTGTTCGGTTACCGCCTGTACATGGGAATTCCCCGATTCCCCCTGAGGGGACTCGGGAGAGGCGTACCCGGACCCGATGAAGGCGAACAGGAAGCATAGCAGAGCCGAAGCCCAGATGCGCATCCTCTTCAGCGGCGGCTTGTCTATACGTCGTAATCGATTCATTCCCTCTCCACCTTATGTTGGCAGCAGTCTCATTACGGTCTCGATAATGACGCTAATGATTGGAACCGCCAGCACCATGATGAGCACCTTGCCCGCCAGCTCGATCTTCGAGGCGATGCCTTCCTGGCCGGCGTCCCGCACCACCTGGGCGCCGAATTCGGCAATATAGGCGATTCCGATAATCTTGAGAATCGTCTTCAGGTAGACTGGCTGAATCCCGGATCGATCCGCCAGATCCTCCAACACGTGAATGACGATATCGATTTTGCCGATTAGAAAAATAAAAATAATAACTCCGGTCACGGTCGAGATCAGAAAGGCGAACATCGGCTTCTGTTCTTTGACCACCAGCACAAGAATGGCTGCAATCAATCCGAGACCGACCACCTGTATGATTTCCACGGAAACACACCTACCCGGAAAATGCGGCCACGCCGCGCTAGTCAATTTCACTCATTGGAACAAAAAGATGGTCCGGATCTCTTGAAAGAGATGATCCAGCAGACGGACGACCATGAACAGGACAACGACGAAGCCGATGACCGTCACCCAGTGCGCCATGTCCTCTTTGCCCATTTGCTTGAGCACGGTATGTATCATGGCCACGATAATGCCGATCCCGGCGATTTGGAAAATGGCGCTGACATCCACATTCATTTCCTGGCACCTCAATACATCAAGATAACGGCCAACAAGCCGCTCAATACGCCGAGACTGCGGCACATCGTGCCATACCGCTGGTATTCCTCACGGGCCACGAATTCTTCCTGCTCCAGCTGCTTGATCGCATGGCGGATATGCTTGCGCTGATCGTCGCGATCGCTGATGCCGAGGCTGTAGCCCAATTCGAGCAGAATGCGCAGGTCTTCATTCGCCAGCGCCGTATTCCCGCGATGCCGCTCCCAGGACAACTGCCACGCTTCGCGTGCGGTGAGCGGGATCGCATCCGCGGCGTCCATCCCCTGCGCCGCATCGGCGAAGACGGCGCGCAGCGGAGACGGCAGCTGACGGCTAATCTCGGCGAACGCCGCAGCAAGCGGCGTATGGCCGTACATGATGGCCGTCTCCAGCCGCTGAAGCGCATGGTTGAGCAGGCGGAGCTGCTTCGGCCGGGCCGCGTAGGAAGCGGCCTTGAGCCAGCCGATGCTCGCCGCGGCGGCGATCAAGAGGGCCGATCCGAGGAGCTTGAACATTCCGGCCGCCTCCCTTCCATCGTCAGCACGGGCTTTTGCAGCACTCTGCCTTTCTCGTCGTATACTCTTCGCTGCCATTCCCTTTTGGCCCGGCGGAGCGTGACAATGCGGCGGAAAGCCCCTTCCTCGAGCAGCTGCCGGAGGCCGGGGCGGCGCAGCAGATCGTCCATATCCTCCGCATGCGCGGTGGCAATCAGGCGGACGCCGGCATGCATCGCCTCTCTCATCGCCAGCACATCTTCCTCCCGTCCCATCTCGTCGACGGCAAGCACGTCGGGCGACATCGAACGGATGAACATCATCATCCCTTCCGCCTTGGGGCACCCGTCCATCACGTCGGTCCGATAGCCGAGATCATAGCTCGGTACGCCCTTGATGCAGCCGGCAATCTCGGACCGCTCGTCGACGACGCCTACCTTGAGCGCCTTCCACCTCGCTTCGGGATGATGCCATAATCCGCTGCCGATCGCCCGCACAAGGTCGCGCAGCAGCGTCGTCTTGCCCTGCTGCGGAGGCGACACGATCAGCGTATGATGAACAAGGGCATGCTTGAAATCAAGCAGCATCGGCATAACCGAAGCCGCGATGCCGTGCACCTCGCGTGCAATCCGCAGATTGAAGCCGGTAATCTCCCGCAGATGGCTTACCCGGCCTTGCGCGAGCACCGTGCGGCCGGCGAGGCCAATCCGGTGTCCGCCCGGAATCGTGACGAATCCGCGGCGCAATTCTTCCTCCATCGTGTACAACGAATGATTCGTTATCAGATCGAGCAGCTGATGCCCATCCTCCCGGCTTGGGCGGTAGGCGGCATCCGGATTGTCCGTACGCTCCCCCCGCTCCGTCACGAGCTGGAAGTCGCCCATGACGCCGATTTCGAGCGGGCGTCCTACGCGGATGCGAATCTCCTCCAGCTCCCGATATGTGCCGGCGGGCAGCCGCATCAGAATTGACTTGAGCATCGACGGCAGCACGGCCGACCAGCTTAGCGCTTCCATTGGCATTCCCTCCCGTGTCATCATTCGACAGCCGGACAACCTGGGCTTGTATCCCTATATGTATGGCGCCGTGCCGCGTTTTATGCCCTCTCCGGGCCCGGCGCCTCGAATGCCCGGTTCCTACTTTTTCAAAATGCCGATAAGCAGACAGGATACCCCGGCCGCAATCCAGGCGATCTTGCTCCAGTTCAGCTTATCTGCGATGCCGATGAGACCGATGGTCGTCGTCGCGATGAGAACGAGCGGACCGACAAGCGCAAGCAGAGAATTGACGGCCAGCGCCTTCTCCGGCTCATTCAGCTTGAGCATTATCAGAGCCGCGGTAATTTCCAGGCAGCCCGATATTATGCGGAGCCCTGACATGCTGGCTACAAATTTATCGACGGACAACTTCGCACCTCCTTTCGCTGCGACGGTAACGGATGAGCCGATCCATATTCACCGGCAGCTCCGACGCCCGCAGGCGTATTCTGTGTGGCCTGTCCTTCCCTGTCATTGACCATTGTATGCGAAGAGCTATCCCTTTCATGCTCGTCCCTTATATTCCCGCGCCATCTTCTCCCTTGCCCGCACTTCCCGCCGGGGTAGGCACCTGTCAGCAGGCGGGCGCATATATTGCTTGCATGATTCGACTAATCTGGGGATATGAAGGGGATTATGTGATGAGTCTTTCTGAACCTCAAATCGAACAATGGCCTCTCGCCATGGTAGATCCGAGCGGAGTACGAACCCACAAGCCGAGAACAACCGGATTGACGATGGTGATGGACAAAGGCTTGGGAGCGAACGCATTTGCCGATCTCCTCTCTACAGCTCATGAGCATATCGATATCATTAAGCTGGGCTTCGGCACGGCTGCGGTTACGCCGGCCCCGCTGTTGTCATGGAAGCTGGACACGGCGCGGCAGTACGGGGTTACGGTGATGCCAGGGGGGACATTTCTCGAATACGCCGTCGCCAAAGGCATGGTCGAACCATTTTTTCATATGATGAAAGAAATGGGCTTCACTGGAATCGAAGTATCCGACGGGACGATTGTGCTGCCGCGGCAGAAGCGCAATGACCTGATCCAGCGCGCCCGCGAGGAAGGGTTCTTCGTCTGCTCCGAATACGGGAAGAAAGCAGCCGGCTCCACCTTCATCTGGGACGATGTGTTGGAAGCGTTCAATGAAGATATTGCGCATGGCTCCGAATGGATGACGCTTGAAGGCAGGGAATCGGGAGCAGGCGTCGGCGTATTTGACGAACGCGGGAGCTGCGATACGGAGATGGTGTCAATGATTGCCGAAGCGGTGCATTCCCCGCAGCGGCTCATGTGGGAGGCTCCGCGCAAGGATCAGCAGACCGCCATTCTCCGAACGCTCGGTCCGCAAGCCAATCTGGGCAATATCGCGCCGGATGACATTATCGCTTGCGAGGCGCTACGGCGGGGATTGCGTTCCGATACGATGGGTCATTTGCTGGACACGGTGAAGTAGAGCCTCAATCTAACGGCATCGCCAATGCGAATTCGAGAGAGGAAGGGGGGAGCAACTATGCAAGTCGATGTCATAGCTAGCGTCAATGAAGCAAGAGCGATTGAACTGGCGAACCGAACGGTCATCGTCATCGATGTGCTTCGGGCGACGAGCACCATCATTACGGCGCTGGCGCACGGGGCATCCGGCATCCTGCCGGTCGAAACGGTGCAGCAGGCCAAGCAGGCTGCCCGTGACGGGGACATAACGGGAGGCGAGCGTAATTGCAAAAAAATACCGGGCTTCGATGCCGGCAATTCTCCGTTCGAATATATGGGCGAGAGCGTGTACGGGAAGCGTGTCGTGCTGACGACGTCGAACGGGACGCGGGCCATCCACAAGGCGTCGAAGGCCGACGTCATATTGGCCGGCGCCTTCCTGAACGCGTCGGAATGCGCGCGTACCGCCTACCAATTGCGCAAGGACATTGCGGTATTATGCGCCGGCACGCAGGATGAGTTCGCCTTCGAGGACGCTCTATGCGCCGGTCTCATCGTCGCCGAGCTGTTCCGGCTTGGCCGCCAGGAACAGGAGATGCGTACGAATGACCTCGGGAGCATTCTCGTCAGCGCCTATCGCCACCATGAAGGAGCGATTCCGGAGGCGCTGCTCGCCTGCTCCGGCGGCATGCGCCTTGCGAAGCTGGGCTACGCCAATGATGTCGAATACTGCGCCGGCATCGATACGGTGTCGGTCGTACCGGTGTGGGTTCAGCAGATGATGCTTCCATTTGCGACATAGAACGCGCCTGTTCATGGATGATAAGGTATGATCGTTGTTCTAAACGGAAAGGGCTTGTTCATACAATAAATAGAGGATGTTCAATACGTCCCCATTTGATCAATTGGACGGACAAACTTTCTTGTCGAGGAGCAATAATCATGAATGGCGAGTTGGTACTGGTTATACTCATTGTTGTCGGACTGGTCAGCCGTTCTCCGATCATTACGACGGCTGCATGCATTCTGCTTATCGTTAAGCTCGTACATCTGGAACGGTATCTGCCTGCCATCGAGCGGAGAGGACTGGAATTGGGGCTATTGTTCCTGACGATAGCCGTGCTTGTCCCCTTCGCCGCCGAGCGGATTACGGCCGAACATCTCTGGAGCACACTGACATCTTGGCCGGGAATTCTCGCGTTGACCGGCGGGGCCATCGCCACGTCCATGAACGGCCGCGGCCTGGAACTGCTGAAAAATGATCCGCAGATGATCGTCGGCCTTGTTGCCGGGTCTCTGATCGGGATCGTTCTATTGCGGGGCGTGCCCGTGGGCCCGCTAATGGCGGCCGGAATTACCGCCTTGCTCTTGACCATTAGCCGATGGATTATTGATAAGTTCTAGCCCGTTTCCCCCGCCTCTTCAGAAGCATGACAACAAGCCGGCCCTCGCGGACCGGCTTATCTTGCAGCTTCCTATATTATCTGCGGTCTTTCGGACCGCCGACGAACGCTTCCTCTACCGCATCCAGGCCGTATGAAGTGTGAAGTGCACCAATAATATCATTCAGCTTGCCGTTGGACACGACGCAGGAGACTTTGATCTCGGACGTGCTTACCATTTTAATGCTGACGCCCGTCTCCGAGATGACGCGGAACATTTGCGCCGCGACGCCAGGGTGGCTGACCATGCCTGCGCCGACGATCGAGATTTTGACCAGATCGGCTTCAGAGGTCACTTCGCGGTAAGGAACTTCGCTCCGGATGTTCTCCAGCACCTGAACAGCGCGATCCCGGTCATGCAGCGCCGTCGTGAACGAGAAATCGGCCTCCCCGTTCGTTACCCCGCTCTGAACGATGATATCTACATCGATCTGCTCATCGGCGAGCGCGCCGAACATGCGAGCGAGTACCCCCGGAAGATCGGCGACGCCGAGAACACTGATGCGTGCCACATTTTTGTCATAGGCGATGCCGCTAACGACCACCCCTTGCTCCATCTTCGCTTCCTCCTTCACATAGGTCCCTTCATTGTAATTGAAGCTTGATCGCACGACGAGACAGACCTTGTTATGCTTCGCATATTCTACAGCCCGGGGGTGAAGAACCGCCGCGCCAAGATTGGCCAGCTCCAGCATTTCATCGTAGGAGATCTCCTTCAGCTTGCGCGCACGGCGCACGATTCTCGGATCGGTAGAATAGATTCCGTCGACATCCGTATAGATTTCGCACACATCAGCTTCAATCGCCGCAGCCAGCGCGACCGCCGTCGTGTCGGATCCGCCGCGGCCGAGAGTCGTAATCTCACCGCCCTCGGTCATGCCTTGGAAGCCGGCGACGATGACAATGTTCCCCGCTTGCAGAGCCGATTGCACGCGCTCCGGAACAATGTCCGTAATGCGCGCCTTCCCATGCGTGGCGTCGGTCCGGAAGCCCGCCTGCCAACCCGTCATCGACATGGACGCATGGCCCAGCTTCTGGATGGCCATCGACAGCAAGGACACCGAGATCTGCTCGCCCGTACTCAGCAGCATATCCATCTCACGGGCCGGAAGTTGATCGTTTATACTTTTCGCTTGATCAATCAAATCATCCGTCGTATCGCCCATGGCAGACACAACGACAACACATTGGTGGCCTTCTAATTTTTTCTCTACGATCCGTTCGGCAACCCGCTTCATCCGTTCGACCGTGCCGACGGAGCTGCCACCGAACTTCATAACGTATAGTGCCACGCTGACTCACTCCCACCCTCAATGGACTGTATCAATCATTAATTGCATATTATAGCACGTTTTTGGGCGGATGGAAGAAGAAAATACAAAAATCACGGACGACCTGATACCCTTCATCCTACTTCGTTCGGATTGGGCAAAATAGAAGAAACTGTGCTCATGACCTTATGAATATCGTCCCCATCGCTCAGGAGCTTTCTTACTTATTTTATATCCTGCTGTGCCCTAAACAGTGATTCTCCCAGACACTTAGGTCGCCTCGCGCATCCTTATGACGAATCTCCCAAGCGCTCAGGTACCACGCGCAACCTTATGGCGAGTCTCCCAAATACTCAGGTACCTCGAGCATCCTTATGACGAATCTCCCAAACACTCAGGTACCTCGAACATCCTTATGACGAATCTCCCAAGCGCTCAGGTCTGCTCCAACCTTCAAAAAATCGTTTCCTAATATGAGTTGGACATACCCAATCAAATTATGATTTCATTGGGATTTTTCAGGCTCTATTATTCCACTTTCATACTTGTTATGGAAACATATGTTTGATATAATCAGAAACAAGAACACATGTTTGTATTATTTATTTAGGAGGAGGCTGCTGTGATGAATGGGTGGTCGAACGTCGGTACGTTGGAGGAGTTAATGAGTCAGTATCCTACAGAAGAATCATGCATTCCTGCCCTGTTTGCGTTGAAATGGCCTCACGGCTTTCGCTGCCCGAACTGCCGGCATACCCGCGCCTATGTAATCCGGACGCGGCGGCTTCCTCTGTATGAATGCAGCGACTGCCAACACCAGACGTCTCTGATGGCCGGTACGATCCTGGAAGGAAGCCGGACCTCTCTGCGGAAATGGATCGCTGCGATCTGGCTTGTCTCTCATCCTGCTGCAGGAATTAATGCGGTTAGGCTGAGCTCTATGCTTAAGGTTACCTATAAAACTGCATGGGCGATGCTGCATAAGATTCGTATAGCGATTAGCTGTGCCGATGAGGAAGAACGGCTTGATCATCGTGTGTTTGGCTTTATTGCCTTTAATGGCCCGCGCCAATATCCCAATGTCGATCTGGCTCCACGGGAGCAGCCGATTATCGTGGCAGCCTCGCTGGATTCGAACGGAGAGGAACGGCAATATAAAATGAAGCAGGTTAACCGGCAGCATATGTCCGGGAAGCTGTTGCTTCCTTGCGGCCGCGATCATTTTATCGCAGAACATGTCACTGCGACCGAGTCCATGATCTCGATCATTCGCCAACGATTTCGGGTAAAGCAAAACAGTCCATTGTATACTGTGTTCCGACGTGCGCAACGTTGGTTATGCGATACGTTCCGCGGGATAAGCGGCAAGTATTTGCAGTATTATTTGGACGAATTTTGTTACCGGGAAAATGCTATCGCACTCCAGGAGGCAGGATGGGAACCCTTGGCGGCGATATGCTGTGCCGATAACGGGGCAAGACGCCGGTACTTATGGAGAGCTACCTCCTCTCAAACCCACGATCGCTATCTTATAGCTGCCTGAATGAATCACTACAGGAATCCTCAAAGGGGATATGCCTGGTGGACTGATCAGTCTCTCTGTTCTCAGTAAATTTTGTTGAGAATCTAGTTAAAAGTTCTATTTTTTGATTGGGTCTGTTTTTGTGCTTATCACTACATTACCGAGCTTCTAGCAACGCAGCTTCCTGAGTTACGGGGATAACGGGGTAAGGGGAGTTTGGTTTTGTCATTTCTTTAGAAAAAAGAGCCTGAGCTACGGGGATATTGTGCATAAGGGGAATATACAGATGTCCTGGGCTCGCAAGCTGAACATACTTATTCCTCAGACAGAGTTAATGGTCCTGTCAAACAGTGTTTCTGGCCATATCATGCGAAGAATTGATCGTTCAGAAGGAGTATCTGATCATATCAGGTAGAGTTACTAGTCATGTTAGGCAAAGTTAGCGGTCAAGTCAGGCAGCCGTACACGCTTGACTTCCTGAGCTGCGGGGATACTCATCATAAGAGTTCGAGGATACTTACATACATAAGTCCGGGGATACAGACCCTGTCATAAGAGACGCAAGGCAACCACAACAAGGCAGATAAAAACCCCAGAAGCGATCTATCTGCTTCCGGGGTTTTTCGGAGCCGGCGATTGCCGACATCCGTTAATTAGGCGCGGGAAATATATTTGCCTTCTCGCGTGTCGATCAGAAGGACGTCTCCTTCGTTGATGAACAGCGGCACTTGAACGTTGAGGCCGGTTTCCACGGTCGCGTTTTTGGTTGCGCCTGTCGCTGTGTTGCCCTTGACGCCTGGCTCGGTCTCGACAACCTTCAGCTCAACGCTGTTCGGGAGATTGATGCCGATAATCTCGCCTTGGTAGCTGCTGATATGAACGATCATGTTGTCTTTGAGGAAGTTCAGTTCCCATTCGAGCTGATCCTTCGTCAGATTGAACTGATCATAGGTCTCATTATCCATGAACGTATATTCATCTCCGCTGTTGTACAGGTACTGTACTTCGCGGTTGTCGATTTGCGCCTTCGCAAGCGTCTCGCCCGCGCGGAACGTTTTCTCCACCGTGTTGCCGTTGCGCAGGTTTTTCAGCTTGGAGCGCACAAACGCAGCGCCTTTGCCCGGCTTCACATGCTGGAAATCGAGGACCGTAAAAATATCTCCGTCCACTTCAACTGTCAATCCTGTCTTAAAATCGTTAACTGATATCATTCGCTTGATTCCCTCCTACAATTATGCAACCCAGATTCCTTGGACGGAGTAGATCCCTGATGCTCCCCAATCCTGTCCGACTACATGTCCAATACGAGCAGTTCCTTGGTCGATTGAGTCATAATCTCAATTCCGCTGTCCGTAATGACAATATCGTCCTCAATGCGCACACCGCCGAAGCCCGGCAAATAGATGCCCGGCTCGACCGTTACCGTCATGCCCGGGGTGAGCACATCATCGGACGAAGAAGCAAGACGAGGCATTTCATGGATTTCCATGCCTACGCCGTGCCCGGTGCTGTGTCCGAACTGATCGCCATATCCATGGCGCTTGATAATATCGCGCGCCAACGCGTCAGCTTCCCGTCCCGTCATGCCCGGACGGATGTGAGCCAGCGCATTCAGCTGTGCTTCCAGTACAATATTATAAATGTCCCGGTGTTTATCCGACGGAGTGCCGAGAACGACAGTCCGTGTCAGATCGGAACAGTAGCCGTTGTACAATGCGCCGAAATCAAATTTAATGAATTCGTTGCCTTGAATGACCCGTTCGCTCGCCACGCCGTGCGGAAGCGCCGAACGCTCTCCGGATGCGACGATCGTATCGAACGAGCTGGATGTGGCCCCATGCTTGCGCATGAAAAATTCCATTTCCAATGCGAGATCCTTCTCCCGCACGCCAGGCTTGATGAAGCCAAGAATGTGACTGAAGGTTCGGTCGGCCAGTTCGGCAGCTTCCCTCATTACCGCCAGTTCCTCCGCATCCTTGATCATCCGCAGATCTTCTACCAGTCCGCCGACCGGAACCAGTTCGATCCCTTGCAGTTGCTCGCTGTATGCGGCATATGTCGAATACGTCACATGCTCCTGCTCGAAGCCGATTCGGGTCAGGCCCGCCTCGGACAGCAGCTGCTTCAGTGTGTCTGTCATTTTCGGCGCGTGCTCCACCACTTGCATATGCTTCGCCTGATCCGATGCTTGCGTCGTGTAACGGAAATCCGTCATTAGAACCGCCCGATCGGCTGTAATGAAGACGTAGCCTGAAGATCCGGTAAATCCGGTCAAATAACGCCGGTTAACCGCACTGGTCACAAACAATGCTTCCAAGCCGCGAGCTTCCATCGCTTCTCTCAATCGAGTAATGCGGTGTTGACTCATACTCATCATCTCCTGACATGGACTATTGTCAATCCGTTATTCGGGCCCGCCCGATTATTCCCGCTTCGAATCGCTTACAGCCTGATGAAGCGCCATAAGTCCCAACTCGTAGGACCTCGATCCGAATCCCGCAATCTGACCGAGGACAACCGGTGCGGTCACCGACACATGCCGGAAGGCTTCCCTTTTATGTATGTTCGACATATGAACTTCAACTGTCGGGATGTTCACGGCGCTGATCGCATCGCGCAGCGCATAGCTGTAATGCGTCAGTGCGCCCGGATTGATCAGGATGCCGTCATGCGTGCCGTAAGCGGCATGGATGCGGTCGATCAGTTCGCCTTCGTGATTGCTCTGGAAGGTCTCCAGCCGGACGCCCCATTCCTCCGCCATCCTCGTCAGCCTGCCCTCTATGGCAGCCAACGATTCGTCTCCGTAGACTCCGGGCTCACGTATGCCGAGCATGTTCAGATTCGGTCCGTTCAATACCAGATAGGAAGCCAAGCCGTACACCCCTTTCCCCGTACACGATTACATGAGAATCCTCACGTATTTTAACATACGAAGCGGCAAATGAGAAGCGCAACCGCAGAGGAGAAGCTTACTTTTCGGCACCCAGACAATTTACATGACAGGCTGAGGCTGCGTGCGGTCGTCGGATGCATCCCCGCCGCCGTCATTCCCTCCCTTGTCCGGCGAATCTTGCCGGTCTCCCGGCGCACCGGATTGATCGGGATCTTGCGGCTCGCGCTCCCGCTCTTCATTGAATTCCGTCGCCACGGTATAGCCGATGAACAGCCCCCACAGCAGCATCGTGCACGATTCCGTCCATATCGTATTCCATGTCGTCTGCCGCACCGGCGGAACCAGGCCTAGCAGCGGCCCGGGTATGACGAACAGGATAACCCACCACACGAGACCGTAGACTACGCCTGCCCAAGGTCCCGGCACTTTGCGGAGCACAAGCACATACAGCAGCGCCGCCAAAATCGAGAAGACGATGAATGCGACAAGCCCGAGAAGCTGGCCGTCCACCGTAGTCAAATAGGCATGCTTGTAAAACGGCTCGACCAAAAAACCGGGCACGATTATCGTAAAGCTAAATATATAGCCAAGCCAATGCAGTCCCCCCCATATCAATCCGGCAAAAAAACCGGTCAGCACGCCGAACGAGAACGGATTCGTCCGCTTCTGCTGCATCCGGGTTTGACGTTCGTTCATATTGATTGCTCCCCTTTCCTCGGACAATATTACATATGCGGTAGTATGCTCCAATCGGGAAAGGGAGATTACAGAATTCCGCAAATCATGATGTGGAAAACGGTGTTGAAATTCGTTACAATAATATAACATTCCTAATACATTAGTACTGACTGCACAACTGTTTTTGAATACATGAGGATGGTGAAGAATTTGTCTGAACAGCAAAACCGGTCAATTTATGGCGGACAGGCCGTTATCGAAGGCGTCATGTTCGCTGGCAAGCATGTCAATGTGACAGCGGTCCGCCGTAAAAATAAGGAAATCACTTTTTATGAAGTTCCGCGCGAAGACAAGCCATGGCTTACCGCTTTGAAGAAGATTCCCTTTATCCGCGGGTTCGTCAGCCTGCTGGACGCAAGCGGCAAGGGGTATCAGCATTTGACTTATGCTGCGGAGAAGTACGCCGAGGATGAGGAAGGAGAGGATGCGGCGGAACAGGGAAAAGACGATGGCAAATGGAATCTCGTCATGATTATCGGGGTCGCAGCCGTCGGCGTTCTGTCGCTTATTTTCAGTAAAGTCATCTTTACCGCCGTTCCCGTCGTCATTGAGCAATTTTTATTCGGAAAAGCATTCGATAATCGGGTCATTCATACGCTGATTGAAGGAATTATTAAAATTATTTTCCTGCTTGCCTACTTGTGGCTGATCGCCAAGACGCCGATTATCCGAAGACTGTTCCAGTACCACGGCGCGGAACACAAGGTTATCACCGCCTATGAAGCAGGGCTGGAGCTGACGGTTCAGAACGTGCAGAAGTTCAGCACGCTTCATTACCGCTGCGGCAGCAGCTTTATCATTTTATCGGTCATCGTAGGTGTCGTCATTTACTCCTTCATCCCATATGATAATTTATGGGAACGGATTTACCCCCGACTCCTGCTTATCCCCGTCGTCATGGGCGTAGCTTATGAGTTCCTCCGCCTGACTAATGCGCTGAGAGATGTACCCGTGCTGCGCTGGCTCGGCTACCCCGGCTTGTGGCTGCAGTTGCTGACGACGAAGCCGCCGACCGACGATCAAGTGGAAGTATCCATCGCTTCGTTCAACCGAATGCGCGAGTTGGATCAGGAGTTGACCGCGAAGAAAGCGGCCTCCTGAGCAGCATCGGCTTCTGCGGTACAAGACCACAGGCGAAAGGAATGATGATATGCGCGCATTTCCAAGATGGGCTCTGGCTGTAATCCTTGCGTTGGCCGGGATTGGCGTACTGTACTCCGCCCTGCAAAGAGGCATCGCATCGTTGCTCATTCCCGTCGTGCTGATTGCAGCGGTGTTCCTCCTATATAAGCTGGGACCGAAGAAATCAGCCGCCCCCAAAATCAAGAAGTCGGCACAAACGGAAGCCAAGGCGAAGGGCAACGCGAACCGGCAGCCGAAGCGGATCCGGCCCCGATCTCAGGCCAACCTGCGGGTCATTGAAGGAAGCAAGCCGAAGGAGAACAAGAAGAATACGAAGTAGCGGAACGGAAGCGCTCGCCATGGCGCTTCCTTTTTTATTTCTTAACATTTCATTAAAATTCCATTAAATAAAGTGACAGATTGATGCATTGCGATTCATCTCCCTGTACAATCAGACCGTAACGCTTCTTTTTTCTTGATGCCGACTCGGCTCCCCTCCTTCGCTGCACAAGCGTCAGTTGGATGCGCAACTTTTTTCCTCAATTGTACGTAAAAGGCTCTGGAATAATTATTTAACAATTATCCAACACGCATGTTACCCCCTAAAAGAGAAGGAGTGTTCTTGATGAAACGCAACAAATCAGGTAGTGTGAAACTTATCGCATTCAGTACGGTTTTGGCTTGGCAGTTATTATTTCCATTTGCTGCCGTACAAGCCTCCGATGCAAGCCATGTGCTTGCTTTAACAGCCGATAAGGCCGCAATGTCTCATAATGGACAAGAGCTTGCTGCCGATCAGCCCGTTGTCGAGAAGGACAACCTGGCTTATATTCCGCTGAAGAGCGTGGCGCTCCTCTACGGATTCTCCGTAACCTATGATGCCGCTGCGAAGGAAACGGTAGCCAGCAAAGAAGACATGACGCTTCGGTTCAAAGCAGGCGCGAAAACAATTGATGTCAACGGGACGGCAGTGGAATCGGCAGGAGAGATTTTCAGCCAGAAGGGCAGCTTAATGATACCGCTTCGCACATGGGCTGACATTACGGAGAGCCAGCTGAAGGTGTCCGGATCGGAATATACGCTGTCCTGGACAGAGGTCATCGTCGAGCCCTCCCCTCCCGTCGCCAATTTCAAAACCGACAAGTCCGTCTATCGAATGGGCGAAAATATTCGGTATGAGGATCTGAGCGAAGACGAGCATAGCGAGATCGTAAAGCGTACCTGGACAGGCAAAGCGTCCGCCTTCTTCGAACCCGGGGAGCATGAAGTTACGCTTCGGGTCGAGAACGAACACGGGAAGAGCGATACGATCACTCATAAGATTACCGTTACCAATGATTCCTTATATACACCGAACGAGCACGGGCTGCTCTACGCTGAACCCGGAAGCAAATTTCCGGTTGACCGCAATGACGTGCTCGTCTATGAACCGGTCAATTATACGACAACGACCAGTCCAATGACCTTCGTCCGCAGCAATAGCCCGGAGCATCTGTATGGGGAGGAAGGTATCGGTTACCAGGATACGCTCTCGGGAAGCTTCCGGATTAACATCCACAATCAGAACCGTTCGCAGCAAGATATATCCGTATACTTGCTGGCGACGAATCATGGCACCTCCGATGCCAATGTCAAGCTCAACGCCTTCGGGATGGGCGGCCCGACCAAATATGTGTCCACCAGCGGCAAAACCGCCGTATCGCGGTTCCTGGACTCTCTCGCCAAGTCCGAACCGGTCCGGACGATGAAGGTGCCAGCCGGCGAGACGGTCGTGGTCCTGCCCGAGATCAGCAAATCTCCGATGAAGGGCGGGCTGACCATGACATCCTATTCCGAAATTCATACGGACCAAGAACTTGAATTCTCGGTTGTCATCCTGAATCCGGACAAGGATCCGATCGAAGCGCTGCCGGAGCTTCCCGTGCTGGATCGGGACGGCAAGCATGTGCGCGGAACATTCCCCGAAGGAAACCGCACGTTCCACGTCAATCAGGTGCTTGGCACCAAGCCGCAGCGGATGATTATCGGGGATAATGATCTCGATACGTTCGTGACAGGCTCCGATAGCGTCACCGGCCTGGAGGAGGTCAATATCGGGAACACCGGGGTGCTCTATGATGTGGAACTCCAGGTTGCCCCGCACACCCTTGTCGGACTGAACGCGCGCGGCGGACATTATGCGGGCGCCTTCCTCGTGAACGGCAAAGTCGTAAATATGCTGGATGGAAGCATACTTATCAATCCGGAAGAGGTCGGCGTTCTGCACCGGACAGGCGATCGAGAAGAGACGGTTCATCTGACCTTCGTCCTGGCCTCCGGAAGCAATCTTCCGATTCATATGCTGTTCCTGCCGGTGCCGGAAGCAAAAGAATAGGGTTGCGTTATTGCGCAGTTACGCGCATCCTATATAGAGAGAAAAAAATTCGGTTGATTGGCGCCATCAAGACGCTGCCGGGCGGAATGCCCGGGGCGTCTTGAAGCATGTCCCGCCGCTTCGCTTCCAGAGGGGACGTGTCACAACGCACAATCGTACCTACACTGCAAAGGAGTCAGTCTGATGCCGAAAGAGACCATTCTATTGGTAGACGATGAGAAAGAGATTATTGAGCTTATCGAAATTTATTTAAAAAATGAAGGGTATGAACTGCTGAAGGCGCCGAATGGCCTGGCCGCCCTCGAATTGCTGCAGAACCATAAGGTCGATCTGATTATATTGGATGTCATGATGCCGAAGATGGACGGGATTCAGGCCTGTATGAAAATACGGGAGCAGAACAACACGCCGATTATTATGCTGTCGGCCAAGAGCCAGGATATCGATAAAATCGCAGGCCTTAGCATTGGAGCGGACGACTATGTCACCAAGCCGTTCAATCCGCTCGTCCTTATTGCCCGCGTCAAGTCGCAGCTGCGCCGCTACAAGCAGTTCAATACGGCGCGCCCGGCGGACGAGAATGAGATCCAGATTGACGACCTCGTCATTAATTTTGCCACTCACTCGGTAACCGTGGATGATGTGCCCGTGAAGCTGACTCCGCGCGAATTCGCGATCCTGAAGCTGCTGGCGGTGAATCGGGGGATCGTATTGAGCATGGAAAAAATATATCAGGAAGTATGGAACGAACCGTTCATGGAATCCAAAAACACCGTCATGGTCCATATTCGCAAGATTCGCGAGAAGATCGAAAAAGATAACCAAAATCCGAGATTTATTAAAACCGTATGGGGCATTGGCTACAAGATGGAGTCCCTGTAAAACGGGATGCGATAGGAGTGTCATGAATGGGAAAACCGAAAAGCGCCAACCTCATCCGTACCGTCCGCTGGAAGTTCCTGCTCGTGTTCCTCGGCAGCGTGAGCCTAACCGCATTCATCATGCTGCTTGGCCGCTTGCTGGCCGGGTACTTGCTGTTAGAGCCTCCCTACAACGGACCGCTCATCTGGGCGGTGAACAATATCGGCTCGAAGCCGATCATGATCGTGACAGGTATCGCATCGTTTCTATTGTTTTATTTTCTGTTCAGCCGTCCCATCATCCGTTATCTGAACGAGATAACATACGGACTTCAGGAAATTGCCAAGGGACAATTCGATTATGTCATTCCGGTCAAATCGTCGGATGAAATCGGATCGATCGCCTATCGGATTAACGTGTTGTCCGAAGAGTTGAACAGCTATTTGCAAGAGATTACTTACGGACTGCAGGAGATCGCCAAGGGGGAATTTGAGCATGTCATTCCGGTAAAGCCTGCCAACGATCTCGGCCTGGTCGCCGAGAGCATCAATCATATGAGCGCCCAACTCTATCACTCCATTCAGGAGGAGCGCAATGCCGAGAAGACGAAGAACGACCTGATTACGGGCGTCTCGCATGACCTGCGCACCCCGTTGACCTCGATTCTCGGCTTCCTTGAGCTGATCGAAAATGACCGCTACCACGATGAGGTCGAGCTGCGGTACTATGTTAATATTGCATATGAGAAAGCATTAAGCTTGAAATATTTGATCGATGACCTGTTCGAATTCACGCGCATCAACAACGGACTTCCTCTCGAATTGACCGAACTGGACATGACCAGCTTCATCCGGCAGCTGGCGGAGGAATTCGTGCCGAGTCTGGAGAAATCGGGCATGATGTGCCGAATCAACGCCCCTTCCGAGCCGCTGTACATCATGGCGGATGGAGACCGTCTCGTCCGATCGTATGAAAATCTCATCTCGAATGCGATCCAGTACGGCAAGTCCGGGAAGTATGTCGATATCGAGCTCGGCAAAGAAGAGGAGCAGATCTATGTGAAGGTCACCAATTACGGCGATCCGATATCGGAGAGGGATCTGCCATATATATTCGACCGCTTCTATCGGGCGGAGCAGTCCCGTTCCAAGGAGACCGGCGGGACCGGCTTGGGACTGGCCATTACGAAGAGCATTATTGAGGTTCACGGCGGGAAGATCTCGGCGACGAGCGATCGCAACAAGACGACATTTACGACTCGCTTCCCTTGCGCCTGACCCGCCGGCGCCTTCCTCATCGTTTGCTAAGAAAATAATAAGGATTTCCGATCCGTTTTCGTAAGATACATATTTTATACTCGTTTATAGGGCATGTTCCGCAGGAACTGGTTTAAGGCCTGCTTGAACATCTTCTTATAGATATTTCGCATGGGAGGTATGACATCATGGCAACCGGACGTGAAAAGCTGTCCGAGGTGCAGTTGGTACGCGCGATGGCGATCATCGGAGTCCTGTCCGTTCACTCGACGTCATTTGCGACGCTGCAGATGAAGGATTCCAATTTTTACTGGATGTACAGCTTCATGAATATATTTATGAAGATTGGCACACCGACATTTTTATTTCTGAGCAGCTTCGTGCTATTCTACAATTACTTTTCGAGGCCTTTGGATTCTAAGCTCATCGGTAATTTCTACAAAAAACGGCTAAAGTACATTATCATTCCTTATTGTTTGTTCTCGGTATTTTACTTCGTCATTTTGCATTTTACTCATTACCGGGACCGTGCTCTGGACGAGACGCTGATCAAATTTTTCACCCAGTTGGCTACGGGCAAGGCGTATACGCATCTATACTTCGTCTTCATCAGCATCCAATTCTATCTGCTGTTCCCGATTTGTCTGTGGCTGTTCAAGCGGAAGCCGGCCATCGCCAAGTGGAGCATTCCGCTCGGACTGGCCATTCAGTGGGGCTTCATCCTGCTTAATAAATACGCGCTTCAGGTGCCTAACAAAGGGAGCTGGTCGCTCGCGTATATGTCCTACTTCATGCTGGGAGCCTTTCTGGGCATCTACTATCCAAAGCTGAAGAACTGGCTCATCATCAGCCGGGAAAACGCGACCGCGCCGCGTATCGTATCCTGGATTGCCCTATGGACGGTCGGGCTATGCGCCGGACTCGGACATGTGTACATCTGGCATACGACACGGCTGTATGGCGCAAGCTACAATTCGCTCTTGTATGAATTGATGTGGAACGTTCACACCTATACGTTCGCGATTATGGCATTTCAGATCGCGTTTCTGCTTCGGCGCCATGCTTGGCCGTGGCTCGTTAACGGAATGCATCGGCTTGGGGAAATCTCATTCGGCATTTATTTAATTCATCCATTCTTTTTGTTCGTCTATCGCAATTTCCCGCCGCATACTTCAAAATCGCCGCTCTTGCATATGTGGTATGCCGGCGGATTCTTGTCGGCGCTTATCTTGTCCTGGATTACGGTCTCCCTAACGGTGCGCTTCGTGCCTCAGTCGTGGCTTATCTTCGGGAGCACGCCTCCACGGAAGAAAAGCAAGCCTGAACAGGGCGTGGCCGCGAGCGGCTGACCCTGAATACTCCGTCCCGATCTGATGCGGGGCGGAGTTTTTTGCGTCCTTATTAAGGAATGCTTAAGGAAGGTGGTAATTATTTCGCGTTAGATAAGCATTTGTTAAGATTTGACTCACAAGATCATTAAGATCCTCCCTCTACAATCTCGTTATGAGATGAACGAAGGAGGATTTTTTAATGAAAGCCCGCTTATTATACCCTGCCAAAATCGCACTTGCGCTTCTGTCTTTATTCATGGTGCTGCAAGGCTGCGGCTTGAACCGAAGCGTTAAGGAGGTAGCATTCATTATAAATGGACAAAAGTTGGAGAAACCCGTCTCCGTTGTCGTGGACGACGGAACGCTGATGGTCCGGGCATCCTCTGATCAGATCTGGAAGGAATTGGGGATGTCAATCGAGGAATATTCCCCGCCGACATCATCTTCCGTCTACTATTCGAACCAGGTTGCCGTATTAATGTACCATCAGCTCGTCGACCAGCCGGATAAGAAGAAGCCTCACTTGCTGCCGGTCGATCAATTCGAGGAGCAGATGAAGCTGCTTAAGGAACGGGGATTTCATGTCATCAGCATGGATGAATATATTGATTTTATGACGGCGGGATCCTCGATTCCGGATAATGCCGTGCTGCTTACCTTTGATGACGGCTACGAGACGTTCTATACGCACGCCTTTCCAATATTGCAGAAATTCGGCTACACCGCCACGAACTTCGTCATTGTCGCCAGCATAGACAACCAGACCGGCAAGCCGAAGCTGACGTGGGATCAGATGCGTGAAATGAAGAAAGCCGGCATGAGCTTCTACAGTCATACATACAACTCCCACCGCCATGGCCCAATTAATGCCACAGGCAAGGAGAAGCCGATGCTGAGCCGCCATCTGTACTTGAAGGACCGAGATCGAGTCGAGACCGACGAGGAATATATCGGCCGCATTACCGGCGACCTGGCCACCGCCGAGAAGCGGCTCCGGGAAGAGCTGGGCAACACGCGCAGCATCGTCGCGTTCCCGTACGGAGCTTTTAACCAGGATGTGCTTGGCGTTCTCAAGACGCTGAATATTGAGCTCTCCTTCACCATCAAGCCGGGAATGACCAGCCGGGAAGACCGCAACGCCTTCCGTTTCAATGCGGGAACGATCAAGCAAACGCCCGAAGAGCTGATTCAGTTGCTTAGCGAAGGCGGGTATGCGAAGAAGAAGAAAAAAAATGAGGTTTATGTCCAGGTCAACGGCAAAAATGTCAATTTTAAAAAAAAACAACCCCTGTTAGAGGATGGGGACATCTTGATTCCTTTGCGGGAACTGTGCCAAATGTATAACATTGAGCTCAACTGGAACGGCTCGCAAAACACCGTTTCATTGAAAACCGATCCCGTACAGGAGGATTCCCCTGTGGATCCTGGAAGCGATGGCGTCACTTCCCCATGACGCGTTCCTTCTTCGCGAACCTGACTTTTCGCCCGCGCCTTTCCTGCCCGAATTCAAGACCGAACCGAAATAGCGCTGCTGCTTAACCGCGGAGCGCTATTTTTCTATATTTTATAAGCCATGCTATGAAAAGCTTTGAACATCTCTTTGTACTTTCCGAAATCCCAACCCTTAAAGAACTCCGTGCCCGCCTCCAGGCCGGAAGCGAATAACGCCATGCTCTGCTCCAGCGTAAGATCGAAATCAGTCGTGCCGATGCCAAGCGTCGGAATTTTGATGGTCCGGTACTGGTTATGCTTCTCGATATACCGCTGATCATGAGCGGACATCATCGTGCCGAAAATCGCTTGCAGCATCGACAGCAGCCCGGAGATCCGGTGCGGATGGTTCTCCCTCTTCCCTACCATCTGGATTCCGATCGTCGGAATGCAGTTTTTGCCCCCGCCCGCCGCATCCTCATCGAACAGCCATAGCGGAAAATTGCTCAGCAAGCCCCCGTCGACGATATAGGAGAACTGCTTATTGAACGGCTTGCTTTTGCGCACAGCCGATTGGAAGGACTGACGGATGATAACGGGATCAAAAAAATACGGAATGCTGGTGCTCATCCGAACGGCTCTGCTTACGAGAAATCGGTTCGGATCGATTCCGTACTGCTTAATATCGTCGGGAAGCACGAGCAGCCGCCCATTGGAAATATCCGAGGCGATAATGCGCAGCCGGCCGGGCTTGACGTCGCCGAAGGTGCGGACCCCTTTTTCCAGCAGCCGCTGATGGACCCAGTATTCGAGCCGTTCTCCGGAATACAGGCCTTTCTTCAGCAGCAGCCGCATGGCCGGCCCAACCCATTTGACTTGAAAAATCGGAGCCCGCTGCAAAAAGGAGGAGAATGGCATCTCCATCATGAGATGGCGCATCTCTTCCGCCGAGTAGCCTGCAGCGAGGAGCGCGGCCACGACGGAGCCCGAAGAAGTCCCGGCCACGCGATGAAAGGAAAATCCGTAGTTCTCGGCGGCCTGAACCGCTCCGGCCAACGAAATGCCTTTGACGCCGCCGCCTTCAAAAACAGCATTGATTTTCATAGAGGGAATACCCCCTTCCGGCACATACGCGGATCGTATTACTGTTATGTATGCGCGGAAGAGGGCGGTTATGATGAGGTTATAGTAGTGCGGTACTTTTATTGCTCATAATACTGCTTCAGCCGAGCAGCCACGTCCTTCGCATTGTTCAGCAAATCCTTCGCGCTGAAGAAAATGCTGCCGGCCACGCTCTCATACTGCTTGTTGTAGTCCAGTTGGCGGATAAGCACATCGGCGCTGGACCAGTCCTTCTCCTTCGCGTCCGCGAGTTTGTAAGCGGCATGCCCGATATACAGATCTACGCCGGTTCCTGCCGTCTCCTTCATCCACCAATCGACCAGCGTCTTGTAGTCTGCTGCCGAGTGGCCGATATGCCAATATATTTGCGGCGCGATGTAATCAATCCAGCCATTCTTAATCCAGGTGCGCGTATCGGCATACAGGTCATCATAGGTGTTCACGCCGGCCTTCGTATTCGAACCTGTCGGATCAAGACTCGCATTGCGCCACACTCCGAACGGGCTGACCCCGAAGCGAATATTCGCCTTGCTCGCCTTAATTTCCCCATTCAATTGCTCAATGAACTGATTGACATTGTTGCGCCGCCAATCGCCTTTGTTATTGAATACTTTGTTGTACGCTTTGTAGGAAGCGTCGTCACGGAAAGGCTCGGCAGCCTGTCCGTACGGATAGAAGTAATCATCCAGATGGACTCCGTCGATATCGTATCCGTTCACTACTTCCATAATCGTATCGATAATGAACTGGCGCGCTTCCGGCACGCCCGGATCATACATCAGCTTGCCGCCATGCTTGACGACCCAATCCGGATGCTGCTTCGCCGGATGATCGGCCGCCAGCTTGGCTATGTCTCCCTGCACGCTGATCCGGAACGGGTTGAACCAGGCGTGGAACTCCATTCCCCGCCGGTGGGTCTCTTCGATCATATAAGCGAGCGGATCATAGCCCGGGTCCTGCCCCTGCTTGCCAGTCAGCCATTCCGACCACGGAAGAAGCTTCGAAGGGAAGAAGGCGTCCGATGTCGGTCTCACCTGAACGAAGACCGCGTTTAACCCCATACCTTGCAGCTTGTCCAGCATATCGGAATATTCCTTCTTCTGCTGCTCCGGGTTGGCCCCTTTGCGGGGATCGGCTGGCCAGTCGATATTATATACGGTGGAAATCCAAGTGCCCTTCAAGCCCTCGGTATGTATTTCTTCCGCCCCTGCATTTCCTTGCGAACCTGTATTTCCTTGTGATCCTGTATTGCCTTGTGCTCCTGCCTCGCCCGTGAACAGATTCACCCTGCGCTCCTCCTGATTCCACTTGACGGTCAGGCCCGTGTTCTCCCCGATGAACCGCAGCGGCACCATCGTTCGGCTGTCCCGCATCTGCGCTCCGGCGTCCAGCGCCACCTTCTCTCCGTTGACGAGCGCCGTATCGCTGCCAATCATGAGCTGGATGACGGTGTCATCCTTGCGGAACTCCACCTCCTGCTTGCTCTTGTCCCAGCCTACCGTCGCACCCACAGCTTCCCCGACGGCGCGGAACGGAAGCATCGTTACGTTCTTCCCCGGCACTAGATAAGGTGCCACGTCGGTGACAAGCCTCTTCTGATCGAGAAAAATGGTAATGTCATTCGCCGCTGCCTGCGCAGGCGCCGCCAATCCGGCCCCGAACAGCAGCGCCGCCATCGTTCCCGACAGGAGGCGTCTCCAGATTGTCATGAATCCTCTCTCTCCCTTGCATCTGATATTTCAGACTTGATCACATATTCAAGCCCTACTCTATTAGACGCACAAAACAAAACATCTGTTTCTCTCGAAACAGATGTTTTTAAGAAGATTCGTTCTCTAATTCACCGCGCACGCCGGCGAGATCCTTGATGCGTTCGGGGTCACGCTTGAAATATTCGACAAGCGCTTCGATGCACGTAATGGAATCCCAGCTCAAGTGATGCTCGATTCCTTCCACATCCGTGTAGATGTTCTCATGCTGCACGCCGATCATCTCCAGGAATTCCTCGAGCAGATGGTGGCGGTCTACTAGCCGTTTGCCGATTTTTTTGCCCTTGCTCGTCAGCACGAGCCCGCGGTATTTCTCATAGATCAGATATTGATCCTTATCCAGCTTCTGAATCATCTTCGTAACGGAAGATGGATGTACCTCCAGCCCTTCCGCAATATCCGATACACGGGCGTACCCTTTCTCATCAATCAGCTTATAAATACGTTCCAAATAATCTTCCATGCTTGGCGTAGGCATCAAGCGTCCCTCATTTCATCCACGATCGCTAACAATATCCATAAGATAGTGTACCATGTTCATGTAAGCAAGTTCAACCATAGCAGGGAAATACGGCTTTTTCCATGCGAATTTGAGTGAAAAATGAAGCATACTAACCGGGTATGATTGCCTGCCGGGAGCTTGTTGCCCGGTGCGGGCCGGCAGTAACCACTATCGAGGAGGGGCGAGCGAAATGGCGTCACAATCCGAAACACAGCAGGACAAGCGGCGGGATACGCGACTGTTCGTGCCTGATCTCGTCTATTTCGAGCCGGGGGCGCTAGAATATCCGAAGGGAAAGCAGATTATGGACTGGGTCAAGTCGCGGGGGATAGAATACCGGATGACGACATCGCATAACCGGATTATGGATTTGCCGGGGGATACCGATGCGGAGAAATACCGGATGGCGAAGCGCACCCTCGTCGTAGGCGTCCGGAAAACATTGACCTTCGATCAATCCAAACCTTCCGCCGAGTACGCGATTCCGATCGGAACCGGCTGTATCGGCCATTGCCATTATTGCTATCTTCAGACGACGCTTGGCGCCAAGCCCTATATCCGGGTATATGTCAACTCGGATGACATATGGGCAGCGGCCGTACGCTACATCGAAGAGCGGAAGCCGGAGATTACGCGCTTCGAAGCGTCCTGCACCTCGGATCCGCTGAGCATCGAGCATATTACCGGCAGCCTGTCCGACCTGATCGAGCGGATGGCCGATGAGCCGTTCGGGAAGCTCCGCTTCGTCACGAAGTACCATCACGTCGACCCGCTCCTCCCGCTCCGGCATGGCGGCCGCACCGATGTCCGCTTCAGCATTAACAGCGAATATGTCATTCGCCACTTCGAGCCGGCCACCTCGCGCTTCGAGGAGCGGATCGAGGCGGCCCGGCGCATCGCCGCAGCCGGTTATCCGCTTGGCTTCATCATCGCGCCGATTATGTGGCATGACGGCTGGGAGGAAGGGTATGACCAACTGCTCGCGACGTTGTCCGGCGCCTTGCCGCGGGAAGCGAGCGAGCGGATCACGTTCGAGCTGATTCAGCACCGCTTCACGAAGACGGCCAAAGCCGTCATCGAAAAGCGCTACCCGAAGAGCAAGCTGGAGATGAATATCGCGGAGCGCAAGTATAAGTGGGGCCGCTGGGGGCAAGGGAAATATGTCTACCCGGATGAGCGGGCGAACCGGCTGAAGGAATTCATCACCGGGCGCATCGATGAATACTTCCCTGCTTCCCGCGTGCTGTATTTTACGTAAGCCACGGATTCCGAGCGTGAACAACAACAAACCGGGCATGCCCTCTCCATCGGT
This sequence comes from Paenibacillus dendritiformis, assembly GCF_945605565.1. Taxonomy (NCBI): domain Bacteria; kingdom Bacillati; phylum Bacillota; class Bacilli; order Caryophanales; family Paenibacillaceae; genus Paenibacillus; species Paenibacillus dendritiformis. The sequence continues at coordinate 4,825,972 of NZ_OX216966.1, forward strand.
GGAGAAAGCATGCCCGGTTCTCTGATGGGCAGCATCGCGATCCTTGTTAAGATGCCGCTCCTATGTAAGCCGCCTGAGCCATTCCGGCGTGATCTGCTGCAGCCAAATATTGATCTGGTTCAAATGATCGGTAAACAGCAGCACTCCCATGATGATCATCACCGCGCCGCCGAACTTCATCATGGCGTTCGAATAGCGGAGCAGCCAGCGCGTCGATCCAATGAAGAACGACAAAATAAAGAACGGCAGCCCGAAGCCGATACAGTAGGCGGTCGTCATCACGATGCCCAGGCTCGGCTCAGAAGCCGACAAGGTGAAGATCGCGCCGAGAATCGGGCCGACGCAGGGAGACCATCCAGCCGAGAAGCCCATCCCGAACAAAAACGATCCGAGGTAACCTCCCTTGCGCGACACATCGAACTTCCATTCCTTCATCAGCAGCTGCGGCCGGAAGACACCCATGATGACAAGGCCCATCGCAATAATGATAATCGCCGACACTTGACGGACCGTATCCCGATACTCGGCCAGGAATGATCCGAGGAAGGTCGCGCTTAACCCCAACGTATAAAAGACGACGCTGACCCCGAGAATGAAAAACAATGTATGCGTCATCGTCTTCCAACGAACGACCCGCTTGTTGCGCTCTTCTTTCAATTGATTGACGGACATGCCCGTAATAATTGAAAGGAACGTGGGATACAACGGTAAGCAGCATGGGGAAATAAATGAAATGACTCCTGCCCAAAAGGCAACCCAGACCGTTACATCCGACATGTTGACCGCCTCCTCCCTAGTTCACGCGCCGGGGCGGCGGAACGGCTTCATGCAGCGGAAGTGCCGCCATTCCGACAGACCTATACCTTTACCCCCCGGCGTATCACTAAGGTTAATATTAACATGGCAATCAATAGTAATACAATCGTCGCTCCGGGAGCCAGGTTCCACACGCCTGCCATCAGCAGCCCGGCGATGACGGCGGACTCCGACACGAGCACGGAGATGATGACCGCCTTCTTGAAGCTCTTGGCGAGGAGCAGGCTGGTCGCGACCGGAATCGTCAAGAGCGCCGATACGAGCAAGGCGCCGACGATCTTGATCGCAACGCTGATGACCAGCGCCGTCAGCACGGTTACGGCGATATTCAACCAGCGGACCGGAAGCCCGTTCACCGCGGCCGCATCCTCATCGAAGGTCAGCATGAACATTTCCTTGAAAAAAATAATCATAAAGACGACGACGATGACCGTCACGGCCCCGACAACCGTCAGATCCGTGCCGTTCAGCGTATAGATGCTGCCGAATAAATAATTGGTCACGTTCGCGTTGAAGCTTCGTCCCAGCGTAAAAAAGAGCGAGGCCAACGCGACGCCGCCCGACATGATGACGGCTATCGACAGCTCCGCATACGTCTTATACGCCTTGCGTAGCCGCTCGATCGCCACCGCTCCCAGCAGAGCGAAGACGACCCCCATCGCGAGCGGATAGATCCCGAGCAAAAAGCCGAGCGCCACCCCGGCAATCGTCACATGAGCCAAGGTATCCCCAATCATGGACAGCCGGCGCAGCACGAGAAACATCCCCATCAGCGGTCCGGTAACCCCGATGAGCAGACCGCCGATAAGGGCCCTCTGGAAAAACTCCGAAAATATAATATCCAATCTATACCGACCCCTTCACATCATTTGCTAGCAGCATGCCGCAGCGGCATTCAGACGATGACGCCATGCGTCAAACCCGGCTCCAGACATTCCGCCTCATGGGAATGCTTCACATAGAAGTGGAAATTCCCGCAGGAGCCTGCCGGCTCGTCGCCAAGCCACGAATTCACCAGGTCCAGATCGTGGGAGACCATGACGAAGGTCATCCGGTGATGCTCATGCAAATGCTGCAGCAGACTGAAAAACTCCTTCTGCGTGCCGGCATCGATGCCGACGGTCGGTTCGTCCAAAATCATCAAGTCCGGCTTGTTCACCATCGCCCGGGCCAAAAAGACGCGCTGCTGCTGCCCCCCGGACAGCTGTCCGATTTTTTTGTGAGCCAGATCCTCGATCCGCATCGCGGCCATCGCATCGACGCATTGGCTGATTTCCTGCTTCGACAGCCTGCGGAACAGGCGGCTCCGGTTGTACATCCCGGACTGCACCACCTCCATGACCGTGGCGGGGAACAGCGGATTGAACGAATTTTTTTGCGGAACATACCCTACACGTTCCCACTGCTTGAATCGCTGAATCGGCGTGCCGAACAGCCTCACTTCCCCGGCGGTAGGCCGAAGAAGGCCTACCATTAAGCGCAGCAGCGTCGTCTTGCCTGCCCCGTTCGCCCCGATGACCCCTACGAAGTCCCGTTCTCTCACCGTGAAGTTCACATTATCGAAGACCTTCTGCCCTTCATAGTCAAAACCGACATGATCCAACGTGATGACCTGCCCGTGGCAGGGATCGGTTACGTGCATTGTTCTAGTCATCTCTCTTCCTTATTCTCCCGGCCGGATCGCCGCCCGCGCCGGAATGTATCCTTCTTGCCCGAAAGTATCCTTCTTATTGTAACGCTAGAAGGAGATTTTGCAAGTTGCGCTCCATCAGGGTCACATAATTATCGCCCGCCGCTTCCTGCTCCTGCGTCAAGCCTTCGAGCGGATTCAAGACGAGCGTATCGACCTTCGCTTCCGAAGCCAGCGTCTGGGCCAATTGATCGGATACCAGTTCTTCGAAAAATACATATTTCAGCTGCTTCTCCTGCATCAGCTTCGATAGATTCAGCAGATCCTGCGCGCGCGGCTCCGCATCCGGGGAGATGCCCATAATGGCATGCTGGTGCAGATCGTAATCCCGCGCCAAGTATCCGAAGGCCTGATGCGACACGACGATATCGCGCTTCGCCACGTCCTTCAGCTTCGACGTATATTCCTGGTCGATCGAAGCCAGCTTCGCTTTCAACTGCTCATAGTTCTTCTCGTAGTCGGCGCGATGCTCCGGATCGGCATCCACAAGCGCGTTCTTCACATTCTCCACCATGATGAGTGCAGACTTGGGACTGATCCACGTATGCGGATCGATATCGCCATGGTCATGTCCATGCTCATCCTCATGGGCATGCTCGCCCTCGGCGTGCGCTTCTTCCCCGTGCTCCTCTTCCTCTTCACTCGCCTTTATCAGCGTGATTCCATTGCTGACCTCGACGGTCTTCACCTTCGAGCCGGCTTCAAGCCCCTTTTGGAAATCAGGCAGCCAGCCTTCGAATCCGGCTCCGTTCACGAGCAGCAATTGCGCGTTGGACGCATTTTGCAAATCCCGGCTCTTCGGTGTCCAATCATGCGGCTCGACTCCCGTCGGGATAAGATTGGTCACCTGTACATGGTCCCCTCCAATCTCGCTCGCCATGTAATAGATCGGATAGAAGCTTGTGATTACATTAACCTTGCCGTTGGCCGCTCCTTCCGCGGCCGAATCGTTATTCGCGCATGCATTCAGCAGCAGAAGACCGCAAGCGAGCAGCGCCAGCATGATGAACCGCAGCGACAGACGTCGTTTCCCAAGATTCATATTCCAACTCCCTTTCCTGTCCTTGTTCTTTCTATTTCGTAATTATTACTATTAAGATTATAGCAGGGTCGAAGCACATGTCAATCCCCTCTTTACGGAAAAAAAATAGTTTCATGTTTTGACATCTTTCTACACCGATCATAAGATGATAGAGGGTCATCTGGCATCTGAATCCCGCGGCAAACCTATTTTTATAAGGAGTGAAGAGTTTGGAATGGATAGACTGGCTGAAATACGCCATCCTTGGCCTGGTGCAAGGGGTTACGGAACCCATCCCGGTGTCTTCAAGCGGACATCTTGTTATCGTTGAGAAATTATTCGGCTTACATATCGAAGGGCTTGGATTTGAAGTATTCGTCAATTTCGCCTCTTTATTGGCTATTCTGCTCATTTACCGCCTAGATATTGCGCGGCTGGCCGTCAACACATGCCGCTTTCTGTTCCGCCGCGACCCGGCGGCGAAGGCCGACTTCATGTTCGTCGTCTATCTCGTGCTGGCGACCATCCCGGCCGGCGTCATCGGCGTCCTGTTCAAGGATGTGATCGCGGACACCTTCAAAGGACTGAAAATCATCGGCGTGACCCTGCTGGTAACCGCGCTTGCCCTGTGGCTTATTCGCAACCTGCGCGGCCGCAAAGGCGACAAAGACTTGTCGTTCGGCGAGACGTTCCTGGTCGGTCTGGCGCAATCGGTCGCCTTGATTCCCGGCATCAGCCGGTCCGGCGCGACCATCGTCGCCGCCATGGCCCTCGGATGGAAGCAGGAAACGGCGCTGCGTTTCTCCTTCTTCCTGTACATTCCCGTCAGCTTGGGCGGCATGATTCTCGAAGGGAAGGACATGCTGAAGGATCCGACGCTCGGGGAGTTCATCGGCCCGTATTTGCTGGCCTTCGTCTGTTCCCTCGTCGCCTCCTACTTCGCGCTCCGCTGGTTCATGGGGCTGATGGCGCGGGGCAATCTGAAATGGTTCTCCCTGTACTGCGTGGCAGCCGGCCTCTTCGTGCTGCTGTTCCTGAATTGATCCGTACGGACGAGCAATGTACGCAATACGCAAAAAGCTTGGCTTATCGCCAAGCTTTTTGTATTGTAGCTCGGGTTTAACCGAGCTGCTTCACCTTTTCTTCCAACCTAACTTTCGCATCTTCATCCCAGACGACAGAGATTTCAAATGTCCCCTCTTCGAAAAATAGAGGAAATCTGCGCTTGAACCAAGGCTGCATTGGCAATTCCAGCGCTTCTTGTATGTTAACCCAGACCAGCTCTCCTTCGGGCGGGTTTTGCAGCAGCTCCCCTTCATACCGCTTCGCGAGATAATTAAACACCATATACCGGTATTTCGTCTGCGGCACGACGTACTCATCAATTCCTTTAAAGATCAAATCCTCCGGTTTTACGCGCAGTCCGGTCTCCTCCCACAGCTCTCGCACCGTGCCTTCTGCAATGCTTTCAGGAATTTCAACCTTGCCCCCAGGACCAAGATAGCCTGGAAATCCAAGCTTATCGGGGCGATTCACCAGCAGCACCCGGTCTTCATCCTGCACAAGACACATCGTATATAACCCGCACTCCACCTTTTGCAATCCAGACATATTGCCCTCCCCATTGTCCCATGGATCATTTTCCCATCTTTCTTCAACTATACCACAAACAAACGTTCGTTAATACAAGCCCAAAAATGGCGTTCAAATTGATTTCCAATCTGAACGCCATTTTGCATGCTATCCTACTTCACGACCGCCCCATTCGGCATGCTGTCCGGCACGGTAGCGACCGTCAGCTGCCCGTCCTTGGACGCGGCCAGTATCATGCCTTGCGACAAGACGCCGCGCAGCTTGACCGGCTTCAGGTTCGCGACCACAATCACTTTGCGGCCGATAAGCTCCTCCGGCTTGTAATATTGCGCGATGCCGGAGACGACTTGACGCTGCTCGTAGCCGAGGTCAAGCTCCAGACGAAGCAATTTGTCCGCTTTTGGCACCGGCTCGCAATGCGTCACTTGACCGACGCGGAGCTCGACCTTGCCGAAATCGTCGATATTGATTTCTTCCTTGGCATCGGCAGGGGGCCCTGCCGGAGGCTGCGCTTCCGCCGGCGCAGACGCTGCCGCAGGCGCCTCGGCTGGAGCGGACGCGGCTGCCCCGCCGCTCATGCTCTCCGCGATGAATGCCGTCTCTGCGGCAGCCTCCAGGCGCGGGAAGATCGGCGCGGCCTTGACGACGAGTGTGCCTTCCGGAATGACGCCGAACGTGCGAGCCGCATCCCAGTCGGCGCATGTCTCAGGCTTCAATCCGAGCTGCTCCCAGATCAGGGCAGGCGCCTTTGTCAGGAACGGCTGCAGCAGAATCGAAGCGACGCGCAGGCTCTCCGCCAGATGCGTCATCACCGAAGCCAGTTCGTCGCGTCGCGCTTCGTCCTTCGCGAGCGCCCATGGCTGCGTCTCATCGATATATTTGTTCGTCCGGCTGATGAACTGCCAGATTGCGCTGAGCGCGACGGAGAACTCCATCTTCTCCATAGCCGCTTCCACCTTATCCACCGTCTGGCCTGCCATCGAAGCCAGTTCGCCGTCGAACGGAGTCACCTGCCCTTGGAATGCCGGAATGACGCCATCGAAATATTTTTCGATCATCGCCACGGTACGATTCAGCAAGTTGCCCAAATCATTCGCCAGATCATAATTGATGCGCTCTACGAAGCCTTCCGGCGTGAATGTGCCGTCGGAACCGAACGGCACCTCGCGCAGCAAATAGTAGCGCAGCGCGTCCAGGCCATAGCGGTCGATGAGCATGACCGGATCGACGACATTGCCTTTCGATTTGGACATTTTGCCGTCCTTCATCAGCAGCCAGCCGTGACCGAACACCTTCTTCGGCAGCGGGAGTCCGAGCGCCATCAGCATAATCGGCCAATATATCGTGTGGAAGCGGATAATCTCCTTCCCGACCAGATGCACATCGGCCGGCCAAAACTTCTCATACAGCTCCGAATTGTCGGAACCGTAGCCTAACGCCGTAATATAGTTCGTCAATGCATCGATCCAGACATAGACGACATGCTTCGGATCGCCGGCCACCTTGATGCCCCAGTCGAACGACGTGCGGGAGACCGCCAGATCCTCGAGGCCCGGCTTGATAAAGTTGTTGATCATCTCGTTCTTGCGCGATTCGGGCTGAATGAAGTCCGGGTGCTCCTCATAGTACGCCAGCAGTTGATCGACATACTTGCTCATGCGGAAGAAATAGCTCTCCTCCTTCACGAGTTCCACCGGACGTCCGCAGTCCGGACAGTTGCCGTTGTTCAATTGTCGCTCGGTGAAGAACGCCTCGCACGGCGTGCAGTACCAGCCTTCATAGGTTCCCTTGTAAATGTCGCCCTGCTGTACAAGCTGATCGAATATTTGCTGGACGACCTTCTTGTGGCGCTCCTCGGTCGTGCGGATGAAGTCGTCGTAGGAGATGTCCAGCTTCTTCCACAGCTCTTTAATCCCGACGACAATATCGTCCACAAATTGTTGCGGCGTCTTCCCTGCTTCCGCCGCCTTCCGCTCAATCTTCTGCCCATGCTCGTCCGTTCCCGTCAAGTAGCGGACATCGAAGCCGCGCAGCCGCTTGTAGCGGGCCATCGCATCGCCGGCTACCGTCGTATACGCATGCCCGATATGGAGCTTGTCGCTCGGGTAATAGATCGGGGTCGTAATGTAAAAGGTTTTGTTATTGTTGGCCATCATGCCCATCCTCCTTCATATTCGCTTGCAGCCGCTGGCAGTGAACCCCGGAATGCACGCAAAAAAGCTCTCATCCACTTGGGACGAGAGCTGAACTCACGCGGTACCACCCAAATTCCTGCCGCCTTCCCTTCCTCTTCCGCAGGGCAGTGGCGACAGCTTCATTGCGGCCGATTCAACCGGCCTGGAACATTCGTTATCGGGAATGAGCCGCCGCAGGCTTGCCTTCTCTCGCCATTCGCGTACAGAAGCTCGCAAGCGGATCCTCCGGGACCATGTTCGGAAGGGTTCACATACCGGTTCTCAGCAATCCCGGCTCTCTGCGATGCTCGTCGCTTCCTACTTATCCGTTCATCGGATGATATATGCCATATTGTCTCCAGCTTACCTCCAAATATATCCCAGCCCTCAGCCACATGTCAAGAGCGCTTAAGCGGAACCGGATCATAGCCGCCCGGATGGAACGGATGGCAGCGGCCGATCCGCTTGATCGCGAGCCAGCTCCCTTTGATCGGACCGTGAACCTCGAGCGCTTCCAGCGCATAGGCCGAACAGGTCGGATAGAAGCGGCACGTCGGAGGCTTCAACGGGGAGATGAATTTGCGGTAAAATCTCACCGGCCCCTGGAGCGTCCGCACCGCCCGCGATGGGCGTGAAGCGGCCTGCCGGCCCGGATCTTCGGGCGAGCTCATGGCCGGGCACCGTCCTTGTCCGCGCTGGCCCCCGCTTCGGAACCGGCTGCATGCGAACAGGCTTCGCAATAGCCGAAGACTTCGAATTTATGCTTGACGACCTGGAACTTCTCCGGCACATCGGTCAGCGGCATCGGACAAAAATGTATCGGATACGTCTTCTCGCACTGCAAGCAGATCATATGATGATGGTGGTGCGCCTCAGCGCAATGCACACGGAACTTGACTCCGTCCTCGAAGACGATCTGCTCCAGCACGCCCAATTCATTCATGACGCGGAGATTGCGGTATACCGTATCGAAGCTCAACCCCGAATACCGCTTCCCCATAAAATCATAGACATCCTTCGGTGTCAGGAAGCCGTCCGTATCGGCGAATAATTTGGCTAGCGTGCGACGCTGTTCCGTAATCCGCAGTCCTTGCGCCGCCATTTTGTCCAGTATTTGATCTGTGGTCAGCATCGGTGTCCCTCCCGTAGATTCCGAACCTCTCCTATAATAATGAGCTATTGTCCTTCCGTAGTCAAACATTCTCCCCGCAACCCGCCGCCCCTGTCAATCCCACCGCTCACCCGTCAGTCACTCCGTTCACTCTGTCAGTCACCCCGCTCAACCTTGTCAGTCACCCCACTTCTCCGGACATGGTACAATAAGCACCGAGGTGAATAGATGATGATTCAACTGCTCCGGTTCCGGCAGCAAGACGCTCCATCCGATGTGGCGGAACAGCTTATCTCATTGATGCGTCATGAATGGCCGCAAGCATTTGAAGACGAAGTCATACGCTGGCCGGACAATGCGGACACCAATCCGGTATCATTCGTATACGTATCCAATCTCAGCGTCATAAGCCACGTCGCCGTTCAGAACAAAACGCTTTATCATCAAGGCCAAGCATACCGCGCTTTCGGAATCAGCGAAGTCCTCACTCGCCCCTCCAGCCGGGGGCTTGGCTTCGGCACGAAGCTGATTCAGGAGGCGGCAGCCTATATCCAGACGCAGGATCCGGATATTTCCGTATTTACGTGCCAGCCCGAGCTGACGTCATTCTATACCCGGGGCGGTTGGGAACATATGGAGGGATCATGTCTGGTCGGCGGCACAAGAAGTAAGCCGTTCCGCAGCGATTCGCTGGGGCTGGCCGTCATGCTTCGCCTGCATTCGGCTGCAGCGCGGCAGCGGCGACAAGATTTCGAACAGGCGGATCTTTATCTTGAACTGGGCGAGAACATGTTGTGGTAACGCAATCGCTGGCCGGAATCTTCTTCTCCGCTGCCACACAACCGCTACCTCACAGCCACGCCTCTCAGCAAAAAAGGCTGCCCCTGCCATGCCTTCCGGCATGAGGGACAGCCTATATGAGTTGATGCGATTATTTCTCCAAATTGTACTGCTTGTACAAATCATCGAGCATCAGGTTCGCTGCGCGCACGCCGCCGGCCGTATTCCAGATCGCGTCATCGACGCGGAAGACCTGATTGTTCTTGACGACGTTCAGGTTTTGCCACAGCTTGTCCTTTGTCCATTCTTCCTCCAGCTTCGATGCTTCCTGGTTCCCTGTCTCATAGACGAAGTAGAACATCAAGTCGCCGTCCATTTCCGGAATCCGTTCCTTGGAGACGTCATCTGCGAAGGCGTCTTTTTGCTGGGCAGCCGGACGCTTGATGCCGATCTGGTCAAAAATAATACCCGAGAACGTCTGCTTGTAGTAAATGCGCACCTTGCCTGGCATGAACCGGACAATCGATACTTCCTTGTTGAGCTGATCGCCGGCCTTCGTCCGGAAATCTTCAACCCGCTTGTCGAAGTTCTGTATCAGCTGCTCGCCCTCCGTCTTCTTGTTGACGGCATCGGCCCACAGCAGCAAATTCTCTTTCCATTCTCCGCGCAATGTCTCGGAGAAAACCGTTGGGGCAATATCGCTTAGCTGCTGATAGAGCGCTTCATGGCGCATCTTCGTACCGAGAATGAGATCCGGCTGCAGGCTCAGAATCGCCTCCAGATTCGGCTGGCCTTCCTCGCCGAGGTCGACGACGCCTTCCATATCAGCCTTAATATGATTATACCAAGGATCTCCCGTCCAGGACTTCACCGCTCCGACCGGCTTGATGCCGAGCTCAAGCAGCGCTTCTGTTCCCTCGTTCGTCAGCACGACGACGCGCTTCGGATGCGTTGGAACATTCGAGGTCCCCATCGCATGGTTGACGGCGCGAGTCTGAGCCTCGCTCTCTCCTTCCGCCTTCCCGGCGCCTTTCGTCGCACCGCCTGCGCTCCCATTCGAATTGCCGCCGCAAGCCGACAGCACCAGACCAATCACGAGCACGAGAGACAGCAATGATGTCCACTTCTTCATCGAGTAAATGCCCCTTTCCCATTACCAGAGCCGCCAACCGGCTCTTCCTTAGAATCATTCCAAACATTCAAAAAACGTTCAAAATTAAGCAATAATTTATTGTTGCAATTGAATCGGCCAGTCCTGATAATGATTATCAGTCGCCGAACAAGCTAATCGTATAGAATGTGCTGCGATTTGTCAACAATTGATTTTTATATCATTTACGTCAAAGAAAGGAATACGCCGCGCATGAGAACTTCTTGGCTATCATCCTCGTCCGCCAAATGGATTGGCTGCATCGTTGGCATCTTCGTCCTGCTCGGATGCGTCTGGGCAAGCATCGTCTACGGCGTATTCGATACCAAGCTTCATCACGTATGGGAAGCGCTGACCGATTATCAGCACTATGCGACGAGCAATGAGCATATCGTCATCCGGGAAGTGCGAATTCCGCGGGCGCTCATTGCCGCTGCGGTCGGAGCCAGCCTCGGCATCTCTGGCGTCGTTCTGCAATCGCTGACCAAGAATCCGCTCGCCGATGCCGGGATTTTCGGAATCAACGCGAGCAGTTCCCTGTTTGTCGTGATCGGATTCATCTTTTTCCAGCTCAACTCGCTGCAATCCTTCACTTGGCTCGCGCTCGCCGGCGCCTGCGCCGGCTGCCTGTTCGTCTTCCTGCTCGGCTCGTCAGGCGGAAGACATATTCATCCGATTCGCATGACGCTGGCAGGCTCGGCCATCGCCGCGCTTAGCGGTTCGCTGACCAACGGGCTGCTCATCTCCAATCATCGGGCTATGGAGGAAGTACTGTTCTGGATTGCTGGATCAGTCGAAGGAAGAAAGCTGGAGGTTCTGCTTGACGTACTCCCGTACATGGCCGTCGCCTGGATCGGAGCCTGGGTGCTGGCCAAGCCGATGGATACACTGAACCTCGGGGATGATGTCGCGGTCAGCCTCGGACTGAAGGTCGCCTATATCAAGTGGGGGATGGGACTGCTCATCGTCATGCTTGCCGGATCTTCGGTCGCCGTAGCGGGACCGATCGGATTCCTCGGCCTCGTCGTCCCGCATATCGCCCGCAGCCTGGTCGGCATCGGCATGCGCTGGCTTGTCGTCTACAGCGGCTTGCTCGGCGCGATCGTGCTCCTGCTTGCGGATATCGGCGCCCGCTTCATCGCCGAACCGAAGGAGATTCCGATCGGCGTCATGACCGCGATCATCGGGGTACCGTTCTTCGTATACGCCGCGCGCAAGGGGGTTAGAGGATGAGACAGAATGGAACGCAACGGCAATTTCGCTCCGGCTCGGGCCGCGTCTCCTTCCTGATTGAACGGAAAGGATGGCTTACGCTGGCCCTGCTCTTCCTGCTGCTCCTTGCATGCATGATCGTCAGCGCCGGCATCGGCACGCTGCGCATCGCTCCGCTTGATGCGCTCCTGGCCACCTTCGGCTATGGGGAGCCCGTCCATGTGATGACCGTGCAGAAGCTGCGCATGCCGCGCATCGTGACGGGCGCCTTCGTCGGCGCTTCACTGGCGGCCTCCGGTGCCATCATGCAAGGGCTAATCCGCAATCCGCTCGCATCGCCGGATATTATCGGCATTACGGGCGGCGCATCGGTCGCCGCCACAGCGCTGCTGACGCTGGCACCGTCAGCCAGCATCGCCTGGCTGCCCCCGACGGCATTCGTTGGCGCGGCGCTCATGACCTTCATCGTCTATGGCCTCGCCTGGAAGCAGGGCGTGAAGCCAACGACGCTCGTGCTCATCGGGGTCGGCGTCGGCGCCGCCGCTCAGGCGGTCAATACGATGCTGGTCGTCATGAGCCCGATGTACGTTACCGCCAAAGCATACAATTGGCTGCTCGGCAGTGTATACGGCGCCGGTTGGCCGCAAGCCAAGCAAATATTGATCTGGTTCGCCGTAACTGGGCTCATCGCCTTCATCCTGTCCAGACGCATTAACCTGCTGCAGCTCGGGGACGATGTCGCCCAAGCCGCCGGCAGCAGCGTGCAGCGCGACCGCTTCCTCCTGCTCGGCACCGCGGCCGTCCTTGCCGGGGCCGGAGTGGCTATCGGCGGTCCTATCGGCTTCATCGCCCTGATGGCGCCGCATATCGCCCGCCGCTTCGCCGGCGTGACCTACGGTCTGCTCATCCCTACGAGCGCGCTTGTCGGCGCCATCCTTATCGTGATCGCCGATACGGCCGCCCGCACCGTGATGAGTCCGCTCGATATCCCGGTCGGCGTCTTCACCGCCGCCATCGGGGCTCCCTTCTTTATTATTTTGCTGCTCCGGCGGAAGCGGAGCGGCGACTAACCCCTCAACCTCTAACGGATGGCCCGCCCTGCGCGGGCCACCGAAGCCGGGGCGCAGGGTGGGCACATCTCTTTCTGACTCTTATGGTCGCTATCCCCATAACGCAGGTTGGACATATCCCCTTCTGACTCTTATGCTCAATATCCCCATGGCACAGGTTGGACAAGTCCACTCCTGGCTCTTATGGTCGCTATCCCCGTGGAGCAGGTTGGACATGTCCTCGTCACACTCTTACGTTCGCTATCCCCATAACGCAGGGTGGGCACGTCCCCTCCTGCCTCTTATGGTCGCTATCCCCGTGGCACAGGTTGGGCACATCCCCTTCTGACTCTTTATGTTCGCTATCCCCATGGCGCAGGTTAGGACAAGTCCACTCCTGGCTCTTATGGTCGCTATCCCCGTGGCGCGGGTTGGGCACATCCCCTTCTGACTCTTATGTTCGCTATCCCCGTGGAGCAGGTTGGACACGTCCTCGTCACACTCTTACGTTCGCTATCCCCATGGCGCAGGTTGAGACAAGTCCCACTTCTGGCTCTTATGTTCGCTATCCCCGTGGAGCAGGTTGGACACGTCCTCGTCACACTCTTACGTTCGCTATCCCCATGGCACAGGTTGGGCACATCCCCTTCTGACTCTTATGTTCGCTATCCCCGTGGAGCAGGTTGGACACGTCCTCGTCACACTCTTACGTTCGCTATCCCCATGGCACAGGTTGGGCACATCCCCTTCTGACTCTTATGTTCGCTATCCCCATGGGGCAGGTTGGACACGTCCTTGTTTTGCTCTTGAGCCAAAGTTCCCAAACTGTGAGGATACGGTTATAAGGAGTCAGCAAGGAACATTAACTGAGGTACCTGAAGCGTGTGGATTCTGGTCATAAGGAGTCGGACAGGAACATCATCCTAGACTCCTGAGGCATGGGGATATTGGTCATAAGGAGTCGGATAGGAACATCAACCGAGCCACCTGAGGCGTGGGGATATTGCTCATAAGGAGTCCAATAGGAACATCAACCGAGGCACCTGAAGCGTTGGGATTTTGGTCATAAGGAGTCGGATAGGAACATCAGTCGAGGCACCTGAGGCGTGGGGATATTGGTTATAAAGAGTCAGCAAGGAACATCAACCGAGGCACCTGAGGCGTGGGGATATTGTTATGAGGAGTCAGCAAGGAACATTAACAAAGACTCCTGAGGCGTGGGGATATTGGCCATAAGGAGTCGGACAGGAACATCAACCGAGGCACCTGAGGCGTGGGGATATCGGTTATAAGGAGTCAGCTAGAGACTTTAGCCGAGACTCCTGAGGGACGGGGATACTGGTCATAAGGAGTCAAGTCCAGTCTAGTCAACGCCAAAAAAGAGAGGGAACCGCAACGGTGCCCTCTCTTTTGATCGTTCTTATTAAGGATAGAATGATGGCTTATTCAGCTGGCTTTTCTTTTGGCAATGGGATGAAGAGCAGATTGACCGGCATATTGCTGCCCGCAGCCGGGGTGAACAGGATCTCTACCGTCTCCTCGTAAGCTCCGGTCCGGTAGACGACGCTTGCTTCCCCAGTACTGCTCAATCTTCCGTTATTCGGCGTCGTCACGGTCTGTCCGTTCACAAACAATCCACCTGAGTAGGAGCCGCCGCGCGAGTTGAAGGCGATCAGCGTACGCGGCGCCACATTTTCCAGCTTGACACGGTACAATACGCCGTAGTTGCCGGCGTTCACCTGGTTCTCATATGTCATCATATCCGAACCTTCAATGTAAGTGTCATTTGTCTTGTCGGCAAATACGAGACGGGACGCCACTTCCCCTAGCCGTTCGCCGATCGTGAGGACGCGATCCGCTTTGTTGAACGTGCCTCTGATATGCTTGCCGTCAGGCTTAAGCTCCTTCAGCTTTTTAAGTTCTGTCATAATATCCTTCGAAGCGTCCAGGGCGACGACCGAATATTCCAGCGTATTGTCGCCGAAGAAATCGGCATACATCGTATAGATGTCATCCGGTCTCATCGCGCGTTCATTCAATTCCGGTATGAGCACCCGGGTCTCGTTCGGCTGCAGCACGAGCTCATTGATTTCTCCCCCCTGCTCGAACGATTCCATATATCGAACTGAAGCGAGCTTCCCGGTCTGCTGCGGATAAGGGTTCGGGCCGGCATGGCCGTAATGCTCCACATAGACGGTTGCCGGATCGTCGGATACATTCTTCGCAAGCACGTAGAGCTGCATCTTCTTGTCCGTGCCATTCTTGTGATGCAGGAAAATACGCGCACCGCCTGCGACGCGATCTTTGTACACGATTCCTTCCTCAAGCACGGTCTCCGGAGAATTCGTGCGGTACAATGTCCGGTTCTCTTCCTTCACTTCCGGCTGGAGGAGCTTCATGTCCAATACGGAACGTGCGCCAAGCGGGAACACTTCGCCGTACCCTGTGTAAAGCAGGTTGAATTCATCGAAGGAGTACAGTATTTCATCCGAGATCATGATGGTCTGGGAGTACTCGTCCGTCAGACCGAACTTATTCGTAACCTTGAGCGTAATCGTCTGCGGACCCGGTTGGAAAAAAGCCGGCTCATTGTTGGTCCATACCCGTTCCGTGATGGAATCCTCTTTATCCGTGCTCAAGTCTTCGTAACGGATGTATTCCCCCATTTTGTAGTTGGTCTTAGGTGTCTGAAAGTTCGCCTTCGGCGGCTCCTTCGCCGGCTGGACCGTAATATTGACAGAGTACGGTTCGCTTATGTTGCCGCGCTCGTCGACGACCCGGAGTGTAATGGTGTAAACGCCCGGCGCATCATAATACTCCTGAAGCCCTTCCCACTGCTCATCGACGATCTTCAACCCGGTTGGACTCGTGGATTCGTTCTTGACCGTCACGCGGGTCTGCGTCGCGAAAATTTCCTCTTCATTTATACTGAATTTGGCAATCGGTTGCGTATTCAGCTGAATCACGATCCGCTTGTTCTCGCTGTCCCATGTATATGGATAGCCGAAGGCCTGCATTGCGGACGTGACCGGCACCATGAACGTGTTTTTGACAATATAGGATTCCCCGCTCATCTTCGTCGGAGAACCATTCACCCGGTATTGATCGCTGCCGGCTTTATAGCGCAGCTCCTTGTCTCCGTTCGTAATAATCGTTTCCTTGGTCTTATTGTCGAATCGTGTCTGCAATCCGAACCGATCCACCAAGGATCGGAGAGCTATATAAGAAACGCCCTTTTTGACGGTAATCGGCTGTGGAGAGGTATATTTGACGCCGTTATGATACATCACATTACTGTTCGCCATCAGGATGAGCTCATCCTTGCCCGCTGTTCCGGCGGTTGGATCCGGGGTAACCGTATCCGGCTCTGCAATGTCCGGGTCTGCTGTATCCGGATTGTCCGCGCTTCCATCTCCGTCCGGTTCTTCACTTGTAATGTCGCCTTGCTGTTGGGTTTCAACGGCTGCTTCCGTTCCGCCTGCCGTGCTGCCGTCTCCTTCTGCCGCTGCCATGACGGGAACCATCGTGATAAGTTGTATTGCTGCCAAGCAAGTAACAAATAGCTTTTTCCAAGATTTCATTTCTGTGCGTTCTCCTCACCCATCGTAATCATTGTGCTCATAGAATCCTGACCATTGTATTGAACATAGTCTTAGACGCAAAAGATTACAAAAAGTTTCTATTTTCGTAACCATTCTTACAGACAACAAGCATACGGAAGAATTCCGATGAATAATGAAGAAATAAGAAGAACTGGCAGCCAGGTCCGACAATTCCCTCTAGAATCTCCCCCTCCCCGAAGCAGGTCAACATCAGGATTGCGCTTCAAGAAAAACAATGTTACGATACTAACGTAACACTGTTACGATAATAACGTGAAGGAGGCTTCCGCTTGGCATGGACGAACAATTGATTTCAAAAAAAGAATTGCTCGATCTGACCGGCATCTCTTATGGGCAGCTGTACCGGTGGAAGCGCAAAAATTTGATACCGGAAGCATGGTTTATCCGGAAGTCAACCCACACCGGACAAGAGACTTATTTTCCGAGAGAGAAAATATGGGAGCGCATCGATAAAATCATCAATATGAAAGAGGATCTGTCGCTCGATGAACTGGCGGACATGTTCTCTCCCAATGTCGCCAGCACTGCATTCAGCAAATCCGAGATCATTGGCCGCGGCATCGTGTCGCCGATGGCGCTTCAGGTGTACACCGAGCAAATGGGCGATGCCGAAGCTTTTTCATTCGAGAAGCTGCTGCACATCTATGTGCTCGATCGGCTGCTCCAATCCGGCGATATGAGTCTGGAGGAAGGCATGCTGCTGCTTCAGCTGCTGGGGGATCATTATGGCAAGTTCAAAGGGAAGGATTGCGATCTTGTACTGATCCGGAAGATGGGCATTAGCTCGCTGCTGCTCGTTTCCAGCCCGGAAGAAGTCTGCGTCGACAGCGGCACGAAGCTCGTAACCCGTCTGTCGCTCTCCAGCTGCCTCGAAGAATTGAAACTCAAACTTACTTAACGGGAGGAACCTCTTATGTCTCAAGCAACGGGAGATATTATTATTTCAGGTCTCGGAAGCTCGTCCGGCGGCACATACCAGCGCGTTCGGATAGACGGTGTCGGCGATATCAACGGGGATCTCGTATGCACGTCCTTCGTCTCCAACGGGAAAGGCAAAGTAACGGGCAATCTGGAGGCGGGCACAACCGAAGCTCGTGGGATGCTTACCGTCAAGGGCAACCTCCAGTCGGATCATAGCCGCATCGACGGGACAGCGCGGCTGGATGGTCATTGGTCAGGCGATGCAATCGAACTGAACGGCACTGTCACGGTCGCTTACGATTGTCAGGCCGAGCGCTTCATCTCCCGCGGCGCCTTCCATATTGGCGGACTGCTCAATGCAGGCACGATCGATGTCAAGATGGCCGGCGGCTGCCGGGCTCGAGAAATTGGCTGTGAGCGGATTCAGGTTCGACAGGGCGCCGCGTTATCGATCTTCAACAAGCTGTTCTCCTCGTTCATCAACCGTCCTCAGTTGGAGGCGGACACGATCGA
Source organism: Paenibacillus dendritiformis (assembly GCF_945605565.1). NCBI lineage: Bacteria > Bacillati > Bacillota > Bacilli > Caryophanales > Paenibacillaceae > Paenibacillus > Paenibacillus dendritiformis. The sequence continues at coordinate 4,843,625 of NZ_OX216966.1, forward strand.
GGGGGATATCGTAGATCTGGAATATACGCGGGCCCGCGTCGTGCGCGGCAATCATGTCAACATCGGCCCCGGATGCCAGATCGATCAAGTCGAGTACCGGCAATCCGTACAGTTGCATGAAGAGGCGCAAGTGAATAGCCATCGGAAGCTGTAATGAACGGGATGCGGGCTGTCTGGGTTTTGTCCCTTGCGGCACCGTCAAGCCCGAAAAAGGAGGAATCAGCATCAACATGGAACAGCGGCGCGATCTGAAAATTATGGGCTCCTCACGCGCGGGCGGAGGAGTATATGACAAAGTAAGCATTATGGGAGACGGCTCCGTGCACGGCGATGTGGACTGCAGCCAATTCAGCTGCGCGGGATCCGCCCATATCGAAGGCAGCGTGAAGGCTGGCGAAATGAAAATTCGGGGAACCTCCCAAGTGAACGGAAACGTGAACGCGAACAAGCTCTCTATCCAGGGGCAGGGCGAGATTCGCGGCAGCCTGCGCGCCGGGGAAGCCAATATTGGCGGCATGGCGAACATCGGCCGCAATCTGCAGGGCGATCGGCTGAGCTTGAAGGGCTCTGCGACGGTGCAGGGCGATTGCGAATTCGAATCCATCACCGCCAACGGCTCGCTCCAAGTCGAAGGCCTGCTCAATGCGGGCAGCCTGGACCTTCGTCTTCAGTGGCCCTGCCGTGCCCGCGAGATTGGCGGCGACACGATCAAGATCCGCCGCGGCAGCGGACTCGGCAATCTGCTTGGCTTCCTCCCCAGCCTGTTCCACACGGCGCCGGATGCGCGCATGAGCGCCGACCTCATCGAAGGCGATCATATAGAGTTGGAACATACGACGGCACGCATCGTCCGCGGGAACGATGTCGTCATCGGTCCGGGCTGCGATATCGGTCAGGTCGAGTACCGCCGGCAGCTGCACCGCCATCCGGATTGCACCGTTCATCATATTATTCAATTGTAGCCGGGCATTTGCTGCCGAGTCGCACCTCCGGCAACGGCCCGGAACAGCAGCAAGAGCATCCTCTGTCTGAGGGGATGCTCTTGCGGTTGTTCATTGCGATTAAAAGAGAAGAATCACTTCGGGCTGCCGTGCCCCCGGTTCCAACGATAATGAACTGCTTGCCATCCCAGACAATGTCTTCGAGATCCTCGGCGGAGATTGAATCTTTCTCCTCCCAATGTACCCCATCCTTGGATATTAGCAGCTTACCGCCCCTGCAGACGACCACATACATTCCTTTGCCATAGGCGATAGCGTTCATGCCGTAGGACGTGTGAACCTCTTGCCAATCAGCTCCATTCGCGGACGTTATAATCGAATACGAATTGCTGCTTAGCCCGACGAACTGGCGTCCGTCCGAGGCTATCTCGTCTGCGCTGCTAGTAACATAGTGAGCTGAGCCTTGCTCCGGACCACCATACTAGTACTTGAGAACCAATTCTATCGACCCAGTTCCTCTATTCTTCATCAGGGAGAAAATTTCCTCTTTTGGATCGTTCATTACGCTTACCCCTCAACAACAAAAGGACGGGATGAGAGCATCCCGTCCTTTTGTTCATTTAGTAGCCCTGCACCCCGTACCGGCGGCGCAGTTCGGCTGCGGCCGCCCGCACCTCGTCCGGCTGCGGCAGCCGCAGCTTCGCCGCCGCGGCCGCGATACCCTGCTCCGTCTGCCGCTCGCGGATAACCCGCTTCACGGCCGCGGTGAAGGCCTCCGCCGCATCGGCTTCGCGGCCAAGCCCGGCCGCTTCCTCGAGGCTGGCCGTGCTCTCCTCCGTCACGCGCGGATAATCCCGCTCCGTGCCGCCAGCGGTCGCCCGCGCGTAGAATTCCCGCACGAGCCCGGCGCTGTCGCGGCCGGAGCCGCCGGCGATGACGAACGCCTGCACGATGAAGGCGTTCGCCTGCCGGCGCTGGGCGATGCCGCAAAATTTGCGGCCGCCGATGCTGAGGTCGAAGTCGCCGGGGCAGTAGGCCCCTTCGACCTCGCCTTTGTCGACGCGGCAGCCGGTATGCTGCAGCGCGCGTCGAATCAAGCGGTACATCCGCTCGAAGTCGCCGTGGAAATGCTTGTCGCCTCCCTCCTGCTTCGGCAGGATGAGCGACAGATTGACCACGCCGGTATCGAGCGGCACCGCCGCGCCGCCGGTATTGCGCACTGCCGTCGCATAGCCAAGCGACTCGAGCCAGCGCAGCGCCTCGGCGGCTTGGGGCAGCCGGCTGTCGCGCTGCCCGAGGATGAAGGCCCGCGGATGGCGCCACAGATGGCAGAGCGGCGGGCCGCCGCGGCCGGTCTGTCTGCACAGCAGCTCATCCAGCGCGAACGGATAGAGCGGATCCGCCTCCGTCCAGTCGTTCGTGCGGTCCAGCAGCAGCACATCGTTCAGCCCGCCGAGAACAAGCTCGTCAAGGGCCTCGTCCTCCGGTTGCTGGCCGCCGCTGGCCGTCTCTGATCGGTGATTCATGTCGCCGCCTCCTGCACGGAAAGGGGGCACCAACGGCCCCCTTCCCACCATTCTATATTTTCCACTCGCGAAGGTTCAGATGCCGAACCCCTTCCACGACGTACGGATCGTTCTCCGCCAGCTGCCGCGCTTCTTCCATGGAATCGGCCACATAAATGACCATGCCGCCCGATCCATCGCCGAAGGCGCCCTTGGCGAACACCTTGCCCTGCTCCTTCAGCTTGTCCAAATAATCCAAGTGCGCCTGGCGGTACGTTTGGTTTTTGGAGGCATCCTTCATTTCCAATAAAGCCGCATAATGAGCCATTGTCGATTATCTCCTTTTCCCTGATCAGTTAGTGAATACGGCAACGCCGGACGAAGCGGCTCCCGCCCAGGCAGATCGCAGCCTGCGGACGGCAGTTCCTGCGAACGCATGCCGTTATGTCCGTTCGCCGGACAGCCAGCTTCTGCGAGGCGCATGCCCTATCTTGATCTCTAGCGTACAACAGAAGGCTTCATCTGAAAAGCCGGAACTCGCGGTCGGCTCCCTGCTCGAGAGCGCTGACCGGGCCGTGCGAGCCCTGCCGGGACAACCCGCGAAGCAGAGCGGAGCGCCCGGCCGCTACCGCTTGGGCAGCAGTTGGACATACTCATCCGACAGCTTCATTAACGATAAAATATACTCATAATCGCGGCGGTAAGGCTCAAGATCATGCATCGGCTCCAGTGTGCGGAGCGAGATCGCCTCGCCGTCTTCGAAGCCCGTTCCCGGCACGAATAAAATATCATTCGTAAAAAACGACCCGGTCGGCAAATAATAGCGCATGCCGATGACATTGTTGTCCGTGTTCAGCAGATCCCGCCCGAATGCGGTGAACTGCTGCTCCTTCAGGGAGATGCCAAGCAAATTGGCCACCGTCGGCATAATATCGACCTGGCCCCCGGTAAGCTCCACCGTCTTGCCGCTCTTCTGCCCCGGCACGTGAATAATGAGCGGGATATTGAAGCGGCTTACCTTATTATCATAAGGGATGCCCAATTGGGCGGTAATCTCTTTCCCGTCGGTCTCCGCCGGATTGACGCCAGAATGATCCCCATAGGCAACCAGCACCGTGTTGTCCCATACGCCTTCGGCTTTGAGCTGGTCGATGAAGCGGCCCAACGCATAATCGGTGTAATTGATGGCCGTCAAATAATGCCCAAGCTGCGTATTCTCCATCTCGGGAGGCAGCTTCAGCCGGCGGCGATCCGGAGGGACCACGAACGGAGCGTGGCTGGACGTCGTCACGAACTGGGCATAGAACGGATCGCCGGTGGCGGCCATCTCCGCCAGCTTCTCGCTGCCGACGCGGTATAATTCCTCATCCGAAGCGCCGAAATCATTGAAATGATCGTTCTCGTAATAAGGCTGATCGAAATAACGATCAAAGCCGAGACCGGGATACAACAGGTTGCGGCTCCAGAAGTGGACATCATTGATATGGAACGTCGCCGATTGATACTGAAGCTTGTTCAACAGGCGCGGCAGGCTGGGAAGCTCCCTGCCGCCGAAACCTGTCGACATCGCAACCGTGCCAGTCGGGTAAATCGACGTATTGGACATAAATTCCGCGTCCGAAGTATTGCCCTGGCCGATCTGCTGATACACATGAGGAAAATAATAGCCTTCTTTCGCGAGCCGATTCAACACCGGCGTTATCTCTTGGTCGCCGAGCTTTAAATGAATCGGGAAATTTTGAAAGGCTTCCATCTGCACGACAATGACGTTCATGCCCTTCGCCTCGCCGAAATGCGCCGGCTTCGCGCCCTTCTTTTCTTCCTTGCGGTAAGGATATGTCGATTGCAGCTCGTTCACCCGCCGGATCGTGTCCTGGAGGTTGCCTTGGGCAATCATATCATTCTCCCGCTTGCTCTTGATGGCCGACGCGACCTGGTAATTCAGGAAGCCAAGGCGCTCCGCCTGCACCAGTTCATTGTCGATACGGCTGCCGTCGGCAATAAACTGCAGGGAGACCGCCGCGCTGATGACGAGCGCGAGCGCGGCGGCGATTTTGCCCCGCAGCGTGCCGGTTCGCGGCCGCTCCCGCTGCAGTCCCGCAAGCTCCCGCTTGGACGACCGGCTGAACAAGCGCACACCTCCGATCGCCAAGGCGATCGCGATATCCGCAAAAAAGAGAAAATGATACGGCTGAATCAATACGGTAATGCTGCCCCGGATTTGCGGCACTTGCCCCAATCCGCCAAGCGCCGTATACGTCGGCACCGTATTGAAATGAATCCGGTACAAGGTAGCAGCGAACAGCATCAGCGAAAAGACGGCGTTGATCGCCCAATAGACGCCGCGCTTCCCCCGGCGCGGCAGGGCCAACTCCAGCAAGCTCATAATGGCGAGCAAGGACAAAACGTCGCTGAGCAGCCCCAGTCCCGTAATCCCTCCGAAAAAGAAAATGCGGAGCAAGGCCAGCTTCGCCAGTAGCAAGAGAGAGATGCCAACTATGGGCTGTATTCGAATATGGCGCTTGCGCATTACTCTATTCATCGCAACAATCAGCTTCTTTCTATTCAATATGTTGCCTGCGGCATACGTTCAGATACGGGCAGCTAAGGTTGAAGCGAAGCCGAGCCGATCTGAATATAGACTTGCTGAATCGTGTCCAGCGCGGCCGCATGGCCAATGATATTGTGGACCAAGGTTACCGCCGCGCAGGCGATGATGGCCCCAGTCAGAATCCGGCGCGCGCTGCCGCCGCAGCGGTGGACCCCCCACGCGCTTAACAGGAATAACGCAAATAAATAGTGTCCGGCATACAGATACATATCATAATTGAATGCCGCCAAGCCGAAGCCGACGACAATATGCAGCAAAAGCCCGAACAGCGGATAGATGGCGAGAGATTGTACCTCTCGCGATCGATATCCTGTGACGAGAGCCAGCAAGGTCAGGACGATGACAACAATGCCGATGAGATGTCCATACAGCGGGAACGGGTTCGACAGATCCGTGACGAACGCCATCACAGAGTCGTCGATCATCGCCAAGTGCGGCGTAATAATCGGGCTCTCGATCATCGAATACAACGCTTTCCAATGATGGGCGAAGGAGAATGGCGCCACATAGCTGAATCCGCCGGCTTGAATATTATGCTGCCACGTCGTAATCCAGGAGCTGCCGGGAAACAAAACGAACTGCAATCCCGAAAGCAGAGCGACGAGCAGCAAAGAGACGCCTGCGATTTTGAGACAGGCCATCAAGTATGTTCGGCTCTTGCGCAGCGTGCTGATCAAAAGCGATCCGACGGCGGTTGCGACGTTAGTGACGGTCACCCCGAAGCTCAGCGTCAGCAGGAGCGAGACCGGCCATACTCCGAGCTTCTGCTGGTGCCGGCAATACTGCGCGTATAGCACCGTCAGCAAAATGATCAGGACCGCGTACGGATAAGAATCCGGGATCAGCGCCGAAAAGATCTGATAGGAGCTTGCGCCAAAAAAGGCGGCCGTTCCGATAGACAAGGCGTTGCCATAGGAATTGCGGCGCAAATAATAATACATAAGGACGACGCCACACGCGTTCATGGCGCTCTGTATCCCCAAAAACAAGCCGTTGCCCCACGTCATGGAGGCAGCCTGCTTCAACGGCGCCGACAAATAATTAATAAGCGGGTGAATTACGGAAGCTTGCGGCGCATAATAAATCGACGGATCGAAATTGAACAGATTCAATGTGAACGGCGCCCCGTAAAAAGGGCTGTGCTCGAGCAGCACTGCCTGATTCCGCTCCATATACGTAATAAACGGAAGATTCAACCAAAAGTACAAAAGAAAGAAACCCAAAAACAAAAGCAGCGCTTTGCGGTTATCCTGCTTCACGCCAAAAACCGATTTCCAAAACTGCATGACCCCATGCCTCCATACGATAATTTCTATATCTAAACCATCATCCTGCGAGAAGCAGCATACCCGCAAAAATAAAGGCAATGCCGGCCAACTTCGGCAAGCCTATCGATTCCTTGAATATCCATCTCGCCAGCACCATCGTCCAGATGAAGGTCAGCGCATTGGCCGGAAGGACGACAGTATAAGGCAGAAAGCGAAGCAAATAAATATTGAGCAGCGCCCCGGCTCCATAGCACAGGAACCCGAGGAGAAGCATGCTCCGCTGCTTGCGCGCGGACGATAACTTGAAGCAGGCGCTGCCAAGCGACCCGAACCATGTCATCACCACGAGGAGGAACCAGAGCCATTCATTTCTCATAGCTGATGCACGCGACGCCGAGAATGAGCAGCAGGACGGCGATTCCTTTCTGCAGATTGACCGTCTCGCCCAAGAGCAGGCCGCCATACAGCAGGGCAAAAATATAGCTGCATGCCATGAGCGGATAAGCGACGGACAGCTTTTCCAGCGACAGCGACTTAATCATGAGAATGGCCCCGATGCCGTAGAACACAAAGCCAATCCCCAAATAGAGCAGGTTCGCAAGGCCCCATTTCCAGAACAACTGCCCCGTCGCGGTGCACCAGGCTGACATGATCATGAGCGCCTTGCCGGCGTGCTTCGACTTCAAGAGCTCCATCTCATGACCTCCAGACCCTCCTGCTTGATCGGAGCGTTCCGGATCAAATACCGCTGCCCCGCCAGCTCCAGCATTGGCAGATCACTGGTGCAATCGGAATACGCGCACGAAGCTGCGTAATCGATCTCAAGCTGATGGCGCTCCAAATAATCGCGGATGCGCGCTACCTTCTCTTCCGCTTTGCAATTCTTGCCCTCGATCAGATGCGTATATCGGCCATTCCGCCGCTGGAGCTCCGTCCCCAGCACCTCGTCCACGCATCCCAGCTTCTTGAAATATTTCATATAGGCGACAGGAGAAGCGGTCACGAGAAGGACGCGATAGCCCCCCTTCTTCCGGCTCTGCATCTCGGCGAGAGCATCCTGATACATTTCCGGCACCAGGACCCGGTCGTAGAAAGCTTCCAGATCGGCCTCGTCCATATAAGCAATGGATCGGAAAAAGAACTGCTTGGCCTTCTCGGCCGGCACGATGCCAAGCTTATACAACAGCAAGTTCCAGGCCAAAGCGGGCAAATGGATAGCAGACCGCGGCTTGGCCGAAAGGCCGTACTTCAAAAACAAGAACATGGAATCGCGCCGAATAATCGTTTTATCGATATCGAAAAGTGCTACTTTGGCCAGCATGATGTCTGATGTTCCTCCCTTTTCCCTATTCAAACAGGATGAATATCGCCAGCACGCTAATCACGTACAAGATGACGGTAACGAAAATATGTTTGTCTTCAAACAGCAGCCGGTCGGGCGCTCCGCCCTTCTTCTCCACATGGATCAAATATAAGTAACGGAAGATGCCATATATGACAAAAGGAATCGTCCACATCAAATACGTCGTCCGCCCGGCGGTAAATGTGAACAGCGAATAGCTGATGACGGTCGCCGTAGCCACGATGCTGATCAGTTGATCCAGCAGGGCGAAGGAATAGTTGTCAAGCACCTTGCGGTGCGTCCCTTTTTGATCTTCCAGCAAAAACAATTCATGCCTCCGCTTGCCAATCGCCAGAAAAAGAGAGAGCAGCATCGTGCACAGCAGGAACCATGGCGTCAAATTAACGTGAATGGCCAGACCGCCCGCGATGGCCCGCAGCACGAACCCCGCGGCAATCGTCATAATGTCGAGAATGACGACATGCTTCAATTTGAACGAATAAGCCACATTCAACGCAAAATAAACGGCCAGCACCGCCGTCAATAGCGGATGAATAAAGTAAGAAACGGCCAGCGAGCCGGTTAGCAGCACCGCGCCGGTTCCGAGGGCGACAGCCGGATTCAACGCACCGGATGCCATCGGACGATGCCGCTTCACCGGGTGGACGCGATCCGCTTCCCGGTCCGAGTAATCATTAATAATGTAGACGCAGCCGGATACGAAGCAAAAGAGAAAAAATACAGTTAACGAATGATACACGGCCGACAGCTCCACACGCTTCAACGAAAAGAGGAGCGCGGCGAACACGAGCAGGTTTTTGGTCCACTGCTTCGGCCGCAGCTGCCTCCACATCAGCGCGATCACATGACCGGAACTTGCTGCGGCTGGCGCGGCAGGCTGCGGTGAGTGCTTGAGTTTGATATTCACAATGCGAAATCCCCCTAATAACCTAGCAATCTATGTTTATTCGAATCTATCTTCCTATCGGTATCTTTCCATTTCTATCATTTAACATCTCGTCGACGCTGAATCCAATGATAGATCGCCGAGACCGTCTCGGCAAGTACCCCGCATCCATAACCGATACCGAATAAATACAAAAAAACGAGGACGCCAATCAGATCCTCCCATCCGCCATGCCCCCGATCAAGGGTGACGATGAACATCGCCGCCAGGCCGACTGCCGCTCCGATGCTGCCCAGCAGCCAGATCCAGCGCCCGCCCAGCCAACCGGACACGTTGAGGATCGTCGCGATCGCCACGGCCGCCGCCGCCATCCGCAGCGCGGTATCCCATGCCGGCTCCGCTCCTGCCGCCACATAGCGGACGCCCCACAATCCGATCGTCAGCACGAGCGCATGCCACAGCTCCCATCGAATCCATTTGCGGCTCCAGCGTGCCGGTATCCAGCGCATGGCTCTCAGCCTCCTCTATCATCCGGTGCGGGATGACAAAAAATAGAGGCTGATTGTCAGCCTCTATTTCTCAATATATTCGACTATCTTCTGATTCACAAGTACTTCACTTATTTTTCCAATCTCGATTTCTTCGCCTAAAGAAACAATCGCTTGATAGGCTCGCTCCCGGGCAGGCTGGACAGAATCCGCGCCAGCGCTGCCATCTGCGCCTCCGGCCGGTGGCGCCGTTTCTCCCGGCGGCGTGTCTGCTGGAGACGTGTCTGCTGGAGACGTGTCTCCCGAAGGCTTGTCTTCTGAGGGCGCGTCTCCCGCCTTCTCGTCCGGCTGCGCGCTGTCCTCTCCGCCTATCGAGCCTGCCTTGCTATCAGAAGAATCGCCTGGTTCTGCGTTGCCGCCGCCATTCTGGTCCTGCTGCTCGTCGCTTGTCGAAGTAGAATCGGCATCGCCTGCATCCGTCGTTCCTGTGGATCCGACGGAGTCGGTTCCCGCTCCGGAAGAGCTGCCCGGCGGCGTTCCTTCCGTACCGGCCCCCGAAGAGGTCCCTGGAGAACAGAGATGCTGCACGGAACGCTCCGTATACGTGTGCTCCGTGCCGCCCTCCAGCTTCACCGTAATCGTGCCCGCCTGGAATGCGGCGCATTCCGCCTCCGTCCCGAACTCGAACACAAGCTCTGTCGTCGGCTTCAATTCGCCGTCCACGAAATCCTCGTTCTGTCGCGCATAGACTTGCGGCTCCAGCTTCTCGGCCGGCTGCTGCGTCGCCGGCGCCGGATCGGCAGCGGTATTATCCACCACCGCAGGCTTGCCGCTGTCGAAGACGCCGGAGGCCGCCAAGCCCCCGCCAATGCCGCCGATGACCAGGAGAATGGCCACGAACCACACCATCGCTTTCCGGTTGCGCCGCAGCCATCTGACGATGGGCGGCGACAGCTCGCTGCGGGCCTTAACGTATACAGCCTGAAGCGGCGCGCCCGCCTGCTCGAAATAGAGCTTGCGGTTCGTCCGGTTTTTGAACGCGTCCTGGTCGTATTTTTTGAAATAAGCGACCACCGCTGCGGCATATCCCGGCTCAAGCTTCCTTCCTCGCGAGAAAAAGCGCTGCTTCTCGGACCAGTTCATGAACTGATAGACGGTCTCCCTGTCCGGCGCATGCTGATGCAAATAATGGAGCAGCGCCCCGTATTCGATCAAGCCTTTATCGGCATCCCGGCAGAACGCCAGCACCAGCCGGGCGAAGCGGGACGGCCCCAGATCCTTCTGCAGCCAGCGTCGTCCAAGCTGCTGCAGCCGATCCAGCTCGGCAGGCGATAAGCCGTCGAAGATCGATTCATCCGGTTCGGCGTCGCGGAACCAGCGGTAGGCAGACAGCATGACATTGGCCGTGGACTGCACCTGAGACGGATAGCGGGCGGCCCATTCCCTCACCTCTTCCGGATGCGCCAGGAATCCAATCTGCAGGAACGCTTCCTGGCGCGTCTGCTCCAGATTCAGCTCCGTCAGCAGGAACACATTCGCCGAATAAGACAACTGCTCCATAAAGAGCAGCATATGTTCGCGGGCAGGCCGCCCCTCCTCCGCGAGCAGGCGGTCGACCGTATCCAGCACCGCGTTCACGGCAGACACCGGCTCCGCATCATGCCGCAGCTTCTCGGCGAGCTGCCCGGCGGCCAGCTCGGTGAACTCGGTCTTGCTCAGCAGAACCGGGTGCTGGCTGGACCAATGATGAGCCAGCTTCACAAGCTCCTCGGCCCGGACGATCTCCTGGAATTTCTGCCGCATATACGGGAAGAAAAGATCCACCGTCTTGCCGCCCCGCAGCAGCGTGTCGAAGAAGGGCCGGCTGACGCTGTCGCTGCCCTCGATGAGAGCATAGTAGGCTTCCATTCGCTCGCGGCCCTTCACCTGACTGGCTTCATACAAGCTGCGGATCAAGTACCCGATCAGATCGCTGCCCAGCGCTGCCCCGGCAAGCGCTTCGAAATCCATGAAACATTTTACGATAGCCGGATCGGGTGTCTCTCCCTGCTTGACGAGCTCATACTCGCGCTGGAAGCATCCTCGGAACAGCTCCGCCAGCCGCTGCTTCGACTGGACAGCCCCTTCCGGCGTCAAGTAATCGAGCATCGAGCGCAGCGCGCCGACCCGGTTCTGCATATAGTAAGAATCGCTGCCTTCCTCGATCTGGTACAGTACTGCCAGCTCGTGGCAGCTCGCGATCGCGGTATGCCGCTGCGAGTCCATGCCCTCCAGCATCTGATCCGCGAAGACATAGAAGGCTTCCGCCCGCTCCGGCTGCTCCAGATTGGTCCAGGCGAAGCTCAAGTAGGGCTGCTTCCCCAGATCGATATCGACATTCGTCACCCGCTTGGACGCGAGATCGAAGGTATAGTCCTTATCGATGTTGCGATCATTCGGCCGCAAGCTCCCTTGCTCGACGAACGTCAGATGAATGCCCTTCCGGCTCTGCGGCTCCTTGGAGAACGTCAGGAAGCCGAGCGCGCGGCGGTACGCATACGGCAGGCTGCCGTACAGCACGCCGACCAGCTGCAAGGCGGTCTCCGACACCTCCTCTACCGCGACATCGAGCGCCACGAACACTTTGCGTCTCGTGACAATGGACGACATGACGGCGAACAGCAGCTGCTTGAACATCTTCTCGTCGATGCCGAGGCTGGCGAGCAGGGCGGTCGGCGAAGCCGGACGGCGGGCTTCCGCCGCGGCGGGAATCTTCTCCAGCTCGGGCAGCTCCGTGCCCTGCTCGATATCATAGCTGCTGGCGAAGCCCGCGTTCAGCAGCGATGGGTAATCCTTCACCGCTTCGGCCGCCCGTTCGGCAGGCACGATGAAGTTGTGGGTGAAGAAGGCGCTGCGCAAGCCCGTGAAATCGGCCGCCTGATAGATGCTGCGGCCCAGGACGAGCTGCCCCATATCAGCGTGGAACAGGTGCAGCGCTTGCGGATAGCGCGCTTCGTCCTTCTCGCCGCGCGCGGCGAGCTCCGCCGGAGCGTCATAGATGCAGAACGGATGCAGCACTTTTTTGATAAATCCGGTATCAAGCCCGCCGGAGGCCGCAATCGTGTCGAAGCCTTCATTGGAGCGGAATATCCCGCGCCGCTCCCGCGTATACATTTGCTGCTGGATGCGAGAGGCTCTGTTCGATGTCAATGCTGCTCTCTCCCCTCGATATAATTCAATTGATGCAACAGCCAGATGAACGGCTCATCCACCCGAATCGGACTGACAACCCCCTCAAGCTTCTGATTGACCGGGTTGCTGCCCAATGCCGACACGGCGAAGTAGGCCGTATTGGAGAAATAGACGTCCATCGTTCCTTTGAACGGACGGTCCACCTTCTCGATGAAGCGCCGGATCTCGCCGTCGATATTATGGAATTCCGTCAGATCGAGATATTTGCGATGAACCATATTATGGAAAATATTACTATTCGGCTTGATATAGTCGCCATCCTCATCCTTCAACGCATGGAGCATGTCGCTCTTCGTCAGCACGACCGCCGTCGGGATGTCGGTCTTGTTCTTATCCTGATAGGCGATGAAATCGCCGAACAGCGTCAGCACGACATCGCGCGGCTCGTCATATTGCGGCACCCATTCGTCGGAAGCTCCGCCGTATTGCATGCGGATTTTTTCACGAATCGATCGAATTTGCAGCGGATCGATCATGAACAGGATGCCGGCCGAATTTTTGATATGCTGGCCGTGCAGGCCGAGATAATCCTGATCGACCATCCCTTCCCCCGCGACATCAAAAAACACCAGCGTGAGCGGCGGCTTCGTCTCATCCTTGAAGACGAATTGAAAAATGAACGGCTCCTGCATCTTCTCCTTCTGCGTCGACGCGAGCAGATCGCCGCGTTCGAACAGCGGCTCCTCGTACATCGTCCGGAACTTGCGGCTTATCTCCGCATTGAGCGGCATGCAGGCGGCATCGAAATGATCGGCCGTCGTATGCTGGAGCGTATGGATAAGCGAAGTCATGTAGACCGATTTGCCGACCTGGGAAGCCCCGATAATGGAAATGATATTGCTCGGCACCTTCCCTGCCGTCACGGGCAGCTCATTATGGCAGTGCGGGCACAGCCTTCTGCGCGTGACGACGCCATAGCGGTCGTTCAGCCCGATTAGCACATGATCGGAATACAGATGATGCTCTTCGGGAATGTCACGCGGATCGATGACCGCCTCCATATCATAGACAGTGTCCAGACCGAAGCGGTCCCGGTATTTGTTCAGCTTCTCATCCTCCTGCAGCGCATAATTCTCGTCATCCTCGCGGTGGTGCGCCGCACGGAACACCACCTCCTCCGGCGAGAATTTGCTGAAGCAGTACGGGCATACGATATCATAGAACAGCGGCCGTGAGGCCGGCTGCGGCTTGCGCTTCAAAAAATCAAAAATCCCCAATGTCTTCCCCTCCTCATTCCGGTATCAGCTCGTATAGCTGGCCGTATTGGCGGCCGTCGGTGAAGAAGAGCCGAATATAATCGTCCTTCCCAATCTCGATCTCCGGCAGCACGTTCCGGCCCGGGGCGAACGGCTCGACGAACGGGTAGACCGTTCCGTCGTCCTTGCTGGCGGGAGAGCCGCCGTGCTTCTTCACATAGCACAGCACATCCGCAGGCAGCGGCACCTCTGCCGTCACCTGGATTTGCGCCGTTTTGAATTTTTTGAACCAGCCGCCTTTATAGCGGATCGAGTAATAGATTCTCGCCCGGCCGGTGCTCAGCGCGATCCGGTTCCCGCCATCCGGCTGGATGATCAGCTGCTGCTGTCCGTCCTCCTGGAGCAGACAGGCGTAGATGGTATAGACGAGCCGTCCGATCCCTTCAATCCGGTCATGGTACCCGTTGTTGGCTTTGTACTCGTCTCTCGTGTACAGCTTCAGCTCCGCGGCCGGCGGACGCTCGGCCGCCGGGCGATCGGCAGCCGCCTTGTGCACATAGACGGCCTGGATCGTATCGGGCCACAGCCATCGCAGCGTACACCGCGCCTCGTCAATATGATGTGTCAGTCCGCGGATGACCGGCGTCTCCGGGCCCGCTTCCGTATAATGCATCTGTCATGGCCTCCCCACACTAGAATCCGCGGCTGCTCCGATCGGTCTGCCGTCCGGACAGGCTGCTGCCTTCATTCTCCGCCGGTCCTCTCCGCCGGCGGCCATCCCGCTGCCGCTGGCTCTCCTGCACAGGCACGACCAGCGAGAACAGCGCGATGACGCCCGCCAGCACCAGATCGGCGCCCAGGCGCACGGCACCGTCCGTGAGCGGACGTCCGGACAAGCCGGCCTCCAGCAGGAGACCGGCAAGCAGCCCCGCCGCCGCGCCGCCGATGGCGAAGCTCTTGGCAAGATAGCGGTTGTCGAACACGAGACCAAGCGACAAGCCGAGCGCCGTGCCGATAAGCGCCAGGGCAATCACATGCAGCGCCATATAATAGCCGCTGTCCTTGAGCGGCCCGGAACGCTCCGTCACCAGCGTCCGATCGCCGATGCTGCTGTAGATCTTCTCAAAGACGAACGACAGCTCGTTCGCTTTGGACACATCGTAATACTGGCCGCCGGTCTCGTCCGCGATCCGGCGCAGCAGGCCCGAGCCTTCCGCTTCGACCAGACTGAGGCCGATCGTGTGAACGGCGATGTGCTGCGCCTTATAATCGGCGAGCGCTTCGTTCGTATTCACTTCGCTGAAGCCGTCCGACAGCAGCACGACCATCGTGCCGCGCGAATCATCCTGATTGTCCTTGATATGCTTCATCGCTTCGGATAGAGACAGGCCGATATCCGTACCGCCCTGTGTCGGCTGGAGCGCATCGATCTTGGCGAACAGCTCATCCTTGACAGCCTGATCCTTCAATTGCACGAAAGGCTGGAGCAGGTCCACGCTGTCGTGAAATACAAACACAGCTACCCGCTTGTCCCGATCCATCTCTTCGATCATTCGTTTGGCCGCTTCATACCGATCCTGGTTCGGATCCGTCTGCTCCATGCTGCCCGAATTGTCGATCACGAGCACGATATTTTTGACCGTCTTGACGCCGCCCGCCTCGATCTGATACGCCGCTTCGAGCGCCAGGCCCGCGATGAACAGCATGACGAGCGTCGCGGGCACGAGCGCCAGCCACGATGTGCCCGCATACCGCTGCCGCCATGATTGGCCGTTGAGCCGGGGCGAGATCATCTCGGCCGTCAGGCAGGCCAGGCCGATGAATAGGGCGATGAGCCCGAAGTAGAGCCCGCTCACCACGACATCCGGCCATTGGCCAAGCAGACGGCCCAGCAGCCACTCCCCGGCGGCCCAGCCGACGGCGCCTCCGATCAGGCTGAACAGCACCATGAGCCAATTCACTTTTCGCTGCATAAATATAGCATCCTCTCACATAGAATACGTGTTCATTAATGCCGGTTTTTACGTGTTCGTTAAGGTCTTCGTCATGACCTGATCCATGCCAGTGCGCGGCGCTTGACGCCTCTGCTGCCCTTCGGATGGATGTGCAAGCAATCTGCTTCCCCGCCATCCCCCTGGGAACGGCAGCAGTCCGAACGGAACGTCCGCGGTCCCGCACGGACGCCTGACAGACGTTCACCCGGCAAGCCCGGCTTAACGGACAGGCGGCAGAAGCTCAGGATCGAGGCTGTGGAAGGTGTACCCGTTCTGCACATAGCTCTCGTAGTACATTTTGCCGTTCCGGTAATACATGAGATCCTCGACGCGGAAGCCGCCCATAATGTTCAGCTTCTCCACCCCGCTGCTTCGCTTCTCGTGCACGCAGCCGAGCTTGTAGATGCGGGATGTCTCCTCCTCGTTCAGCGCATACCGCATAAATTCGCTCGTCGCGTCGCCGAAGAAATATTTTTCCTCGTAGCGGTGCTTATGCGTATAATCGAGCAGGCGGATATGAATGCCGGCATGCTCTTCCAGCGTTCGGTACAGCTTCTTGAACAGCTCGTCTCGCGACAGCACCTCCTGGTTGCTGTAGTCGATCGTCACGTTCGCCCGCCGCAGCAGCTCTTCCTCGAACGTCTGCTGGAACGGAGCCGCGGTCAAAATATGATCCCGGCACACCTCGCACAGCCGTGCGGCCAACGCTTCCGTTCCCTGCTCCAGCAGGCGGGAAATGCTGCCCATATACCGCTCTTCGCCGAAGGCGCCCGGCCCCCGCTTCGCCTCGATATCCCGCATGACGTCTGCTGTCACCCGTTCGTAATACTCCATAATATTTTGGCCGATATAATCATCGGCCTGACGGATGCTGGCAAGCGCCGCTTCCCGGAGCGTCCGCTCCAGCGACTCCATCTGCTGCACGTACTGCTTGTAGATCGCGTGCAGCCGTTCCAGCTCCGCTTCATATTTCCGGTACAGCCGCAGCTCCGTCTCCAGCCGCAGCACCTCGAGCTTCTGACGGTACACGGTGTCGAAGAAGGTGCGGATGAAGCTGCGCACATTATGCTTATCCATCAGCGGCAGCCGCTGGAACGATTGCTCCTCCACCGTCTCGCCATACTTCTGCTCCAGCTCCGCCCGTGCCGCTTCGAGCGCTCTTCCCGCATCGCGGATGCGGCCGTGCAGAAGCGGCCAGATGCTGTCCGCCTCCTCCGCCTCGTTCGTCCAGGCGTACACATGATAGAAGCCGGTATCCGCCTGAGCGGCCAGCCGCTGCCGGACCGTATATTGCAGCTCGTCGTCCGGCAGCTGCCGGATCGCGCTCTCCGCGGCCCGTTCATAATTATCCCGGAAAAAAGCGATGCAGCCGCTGCCGAACAGCGCTTCCTCGGCTTCGCGCAGCGTCATGCGCTTCAATTGGCTGAAGCTGACCCCATGCGTCATCATGCCGTTCATGTCACGGAGCCGCTCCTCGTCCGGAACCGCTTGATCGACCCGGGCCCCTATCGCTTCCGGGTCGAGCCCGAACCAGGCCAGCTTCTCCGCCGGCGTCCGTTCGGGCCCGCCCTTCATCCGCTCCGTCAGCTCCCGGCAGAAATGGTACAGCACGGCGAGCGCTATCGAATGATTCGGGCGCTTCACCTTCGAGAATCCCGCCGAGACGAACCCGATCCGGCCGGATTCGGTCATCAGATTGTTGCGCAGGGAGGTATTATTGTAGCTGTCCATTCCATGCGCCTCGGCCGAGTCGATCCGCTTCCGGTTTTTCAACAGGTTCATATGGCAAATGATCTCGTAATTGTCTTCCTCGTCGAACGACGACATGCCGCGTTCATTTTTGTCCGTCAGCACATAGACGAGATCGAATAACGGCGAAGCGGGATGCGTCACCTCGATCGCAATCCCGTCTTCCGTTACATGCAGCGGGGCCGAGAACGAATAGTCCGGACTCTGCATATAATCGAGCTCGCGCAGGAACGCGACTCCCGCCGAGCTGGCGTACCCGAAGGCTTCGGCCTGTTCCCGCTCGTTGATGAGCGCGTACAGATCCGTCTGCACCGACTTGAACGATTGTTGAAAAATCGCTTCCGCCAGCATCGTAATTTCCGGAACCAGCACATTGAGCGGATCATCGGCCCGCGTAATGACCGCCAGATGAATCCGGTCGAAGGAGGCATAGAGGCGGCCGTACTCCGCGATATCGCTGCTCACCTTCCGCAAGATGCGGTTGAGCTCAAGCAGGCCGCTCTCCTCCTCGTAGAACTGGCGGTGCACATCGCGGCGCATCGTCTTGCGGCTCTCGCTGTCGCCGCTTCCGCCGATCGGAAGCACGAGCCGGGCGACTCTGCCGCCGGGTTCTGCGCCATGCCGTGCGGATGCGGCGCTGCGGGCGGCAGGAGTACCTTCCCCTTCCCCGCCGGAAGCTTCCGCTCCTTCGCTCCGGGTCGTCGCGTGCATGTACATGACGCCGGCGCTGTTATCCCACTTCCGCTCATTGATCCGAATCATCGGCTCAATAGCGTCCCCCGCCTTGTCACCGATGAAGAGGAACACTGTCGGATAATGAATGCTGCTCTGGTTGTCGTCCCGGCCGGTGAGCCGATCCTCATCGCGCGCATATTCGGTTGCGAACCTTTCCACCATGGTCTGCGTCATCATCTTATTTCAACTTTCTCCGAATGGCGTTCAGTTTGGTCGTCAATTGCTTGTAGAACTGGTACGTGTCCTCGCCGTTCGCCAGCTCGATTTTCTCGTATTCCAACCGCTCGCGCGCCTCCAGGAAGTCCCCGTACAGCTCATCCAGCTTCGCCAGCAGCGGAGCGACATCCTCCGTCGCCGTCATCTCTGCGGCGCGGCGGGCCGATTTGCGCAGCAGCGTGCCGCGATGCTTCTCATCCAGGCCGCGGAAATGCTCGTATACCTCGTACTCGACATAATCCCGGCTCTTCATCAGATTGGCGAACGGCTCCCACGCTTCCTCTTCCTCGTCGCGGTCATACACATAGAGCGCGCCTTTTTTGCTGATCGTTCCGGTGTACAGCGCCTCGATGAATTGATCCTGCCACTTCTCCTCATCCTGATGCTGGCTGAGGATCTGCTCGAACTCGGCCATCTTCGCCTCGATCGCCTCATACTTGGCCAGTTCCTCGCGCATGCGCGCGATCAGCTCCGGCGAACGAATCAGATTGTCCTTCGCCAGATCCTCATTGATGCTGCCAAAAATATCTTTGGTCTCCATCGGCTCCAGCCCCTCTTCCATCAGCCGCTTCAGATCCAGGTAAGCGCGCTTCACTTCCCCGAGATTCGGCTTTGCGGCCTGGAGCTGCAGATCGTAGCTTTTCAGCATGTCCGCGAGGTTGAACGGCTTCGTGAAGATGACCGCATAGCGGTTGCTCGTATTCTCATCCATTCCCTTCTCGACCACGGCCTTGAAGCGGAAGCCCCGCTCGAACTCGGCGCGGACGCGGGCGTTGTATTTCTGCACCCGTTCATTCCGGTACGTATCTCCCCACGATTGCTCCGGTATCGGCGAAGGAAGATAAGTCCAGTTCGCTTTGTCCGTCTGCACGAGATGGCGGCCGATCCCTTCCTTGTCGAGAATCGTGCGCTCGTAGCTTTCTTCGTATACTTTGAGCGGCGTATAGACGAAGAGAGGCACCCCGTTATGCGTATTCAACCAGAAGATGCGGTTCTTCACCTCGCTTTCCTTGACGGTGAAGTTCGACTTGCCGACCGCATTGTTCTGATAATTGCGGATCCCTTTGAGAATGCTCGGCGCCTTGACGGGCACCGACACGAAGCCCCAGCGCGGAAAATGCAGATTGCCCGAGCTGTTGCTCAGATGGAACACCGGAACCGCCTCGTCATCCAGCTTGCTCGCGATCTTGCGCTCGACGAATTTGTCGATCGACTCGTCGTTGCCGAACTTCATGACGAGGAACTCCTCCATCGATTGCGTAATCAGATCGCCGAACTTGTCCGACAGGAAGTCCGAGATCGAGCTGACGATATCGAGCTCCTGCTCCTTGATCCACTGGTTCGAGTGATTCAGCAGTTCCAGCGAGAAATCGCGGATCAGGTCGTCGACTTCCTTCTGATCCATAATGTTGCTGATGACTTTCGAGATGTCCGGCACGCTGACGATGTTCCAGTAGTAAGTCCGGTTCCCTTTATGGTCGGCCTGCTCTTCGCCGTTGATCAGAATGTCGCCGTTTTTCTCGAAGATCGAGTTGAGCGCGTTCAATATTTCGGTAAATACGCTATAAATGCGGTTGTTCTCCTGGTTCAGCAGCTGGTACAAATCCTCGTAGAATTCGATCATCTGCTCCGTGCGCTCCACATCGGCATGCAGCCAATATTCCTGGATTTTGGCTTCGATGTACATATTTTTCTTTTTGTCTTTGGAAATAAAGGCGCTCTTTGCATCGCCGAGGCGCTCATTCGCCTGCTCCTGGGCCGCTTCGATGTCGCGCGGAATATGGTGCAGATTCTCGCGCAGCGTCTCGATGTAAGAGAGCAGCATTTTCAACAGGCAGAAGCCCTTTTCCGTGTAGATAAGTCGGGACACATAGAACGGCCCCTGCTCCGGATGGAGGAACATCCGCCGGATCTGATCGGTGAAGCTGCCGACGATCTCGCCGGGAAGCTGCTTCTTCGCCTTGATGTATTCCTCGCGCGCCCGCGCCAGGAACGTCTGCTCCAGCTCCGTATCCATATTGACGACTTGCATTTTGATGACATTGTTATAGCTCAGGCGCTCGCTGTTCTCGAAGCCCGGCAGCGGCTCCGGCACGCGGGATTCGAATGTCTTCACCATCGTGTCGAGATCGACGCCCAGCTTGCGGGCGAACTTCTCGACCTCCTCCTGGGTCGGCGCCTTCTGGAACATCTTCTCCATCTTCTGGAACAGACGGTATCCGAGATAGGTCGTCATCTCTTCGATCGGCAGGACGGCCGACGAGGCGCCGATGATGTTATATTCGTAATTGGCCGGATACGCCCGGTTCATCTGGGCGATATTCGTACGGATATTGCTGATGTAATCGTGAATCGCGAATTCCTCGCCGGACTGCTTCTCCTCGCTCGCCATGAAGTTCGTGATGTTCTCCGCCGTCACGTTCATGCAGTAGTCATACGCGTTCTCCAGCAGCTTCCCTTCCGTGTTCGTCGCCGAGATCAGATGGCACAGGTTGAACGGCGGCAGCGGAGAATTGACCGTCAGGATGTTGCCGTACTTCTGCCGGAAGCGCTCGCCGCGGCTGTCGACGTTCATCCAGTAATCGAGCTCCTTGAGGGCGGCATAGCCGTTCTTCTTGATATATTCGCGCGTATGCTCGCTCAGGCTCTTGTTCGACAGGTTCACGTCCGGAGTGAACAGATAGCCGAGCGTATTGACGCGGTCGATGCCCGCCGAGCCGTAATCCCGCTCGATAATGCCCCGCACGATATAGGAAATGTCCAGGAAGCAGCCGCTGCCGGTCCCTCCGGACAAGCCGGACAGCAGAAATACCATCAGCTTCTTGTTCGTGCCGACGGACAGGGTCTTAATCTTCTTGTCAATCGCCTGCACCACCTGATTGATCTTGGTGAACAGCAGCAGGCGGCCCGCCTGGCGCACGCCGGCAGCGCCGTTCATTCCGTCGGTGATGCTCAGCTCAGGGGACAGCCACTCGGTAATGTACGGCTCCAGGATGCTGCGGTTCTGCAGCAGCCCGCCGATCTCGGCGTTCGACAGCAGCACGAATTCATTGAGCGGATCGAGTCCGATGCCGCGGTATTTTTTGTTGCGATCCTGTTCGTTCGTCTCGAATGCCAGGAACTCTACATTGTCCGGCTTCTCGCGCTTCTTCTTCGAGATCGGATCCTCCGGCAGCTTGAATCTGCGGTTGATCTGATACTTCAAGCGCAGCAGCGCGTCGATGCCGGTCCCTCCCAAGCCGATGATCAGGATCGGATTGTCGATCGTGTCGACGCGGATTTTATCGCTGACGATTCCTCCGCCCAGCGATACGTCCAATTGTTGAATATGTTCTCTGACGATTGGTTTCATAAATGGATGTTCCTCCCTATAAGTTCGAGTTCAAAAACGGGCGTACGGAACGGGTCTATACAATGTATTCAATCCAGACCGTTTTATCAACCTGCTGCAGCGGCACCGTAATCCGATCGCCGCTCTTCAGCTCCAGCCCTCTGCTCGCATCGACGGCGCGGCCCGATTTCTCAACCGTCCCGGCCGAGCCGTTCTTGAGCAGGATGCGGTCGCTCTTGCCCGGCATAAAGACCATCTTCTCGGTCTCCTTGAACTCGGGCGCCAGCTGCAGCAGCTGATGGAGCGTGAATTTGCCCTTGAAGGCAGTCAGCTTCTTATATTGCGGATAGGTTTTCTCTCCTGTATTCTCATCGCGGATCTCAATGACCATCTGGCCGACGAAGCCGCGGCTCGCCTTCTTCCATGCCGCAAGGAGGAACCCGGCGGCCAGCGCGAGGACGATGAGGCCGATGCCCGCATAGACGATCCACATCGGGAACGGCTTGTCCGCTTCTCCATCGCCTGCGCCCGCTTGAGCGGACGCTCCGGCGCCCGCCGGCTTGGCGCTCACCTTGACAGGCTCTGTCTCCCGGTAGAAGCTCTTCTCCTCCGCTCTTACTTTGATCTCGTAATCATGCTGTTCCTTCACCTCGAATTCCCCTTCGAAGCGGTCACCCGCCTGGGCGAGGGGCAGATCGACCGTATCGCCGGTGTCGAGGTCCTTGACATTCAGCACGGCGCTCATGTTCCGGTACAGCGCATCATTCTGCAGCTGCTGGCCATTGCTGGTCAAGTAAGCGCCGATTTTGATTTTATCGCCCTTTTTATAGGTTTTGGCCGGAATCGGGTCCATCGTCAGCTCCAGATCGTAGTTGAAGACAAGGTTAATATCGATCTTGTCCTTGTCCGCCCCCTTGACCTGCAGCTTCCAGTCGCCCTGGCCCGGTTGGAGCAGCTTCAGGAGCGAATAGCTCTTGGAACGGGACAACTGGACGTCATCCGAAGGAATCGCGACCTCCCGGCCGGACGGATCGTACAGCTTCAACTCGACCGGCTTCGAGGACATGATGGAAATATTGGCCTCCATGACGTTCGCGTTCGGCACGTTCACCGTCACGTCCTGATAGCTCCCGTTCCCGGTGATCGACTGGACCGGAACGATCTTCAGCTTCTGATGGCTGGCGAAAATTTCGCTCAATATTTGCGGCAGGTCGTCCGCGGACGAAGTGACGAACGATTTGCCGTTCGTCTGCTTCGACAAGTCCGCCAGCGCTTCCTTGTTCAGCTGCCCGTCGGCGTTCAGCCCGATCGTGTAAATCGGGATGCCCTTTTGCTTCGCGTCTTCTACCGCTGCGCTCAGCTCCTGATCCGACTCTGCCTGCGTGCGGCCGCCATTCTTATTCAAGTAGTTATTGCCGTCTGCCAGCAGCACGATCATCGGCTCATGGGCCGGGTCGGCTCCCTGCTGGAGCACCTTGACGGCTTCCTTCACCCCGACCGCGATATCCGTATAGGCCCCGCGGTTCAGTTGGTCGATGAACTGCTTCAGATCCTCCTTGTCCGCCTGGGACTGAATCTCCAGCAGCGCTTTCTCGCGTTCGATTCTATCGGTATAAGCGACAATGCCGACTTTGTCGCCTGAGGAAGACAGCATATCGACGAACATCTTCATCGCTTCGTTGCCGATCTTGTCTTTATCGCTCGTATCCATCGAATTGCTCACGTCGATGACGAGCATGGCATCGATCTTCGAGGCCGCCTGGGCAGCCTGCGCCGCAGGCACCTTCCCGAGCCAGGGCAGCAAGCCGAGTGCCAGAGTGAACAACATCATGTAAGCAGCTAATTTTCTCCGAAGCATAGTTGTACTCCTTTATCATAAAATGATAGGTTAATGGCAGGCACACAAGCGCCACGGAAGACGGCACTATATTGTTATACCTGATAGTTCTTAAGATTAGATGAAAATTTTCTGAATTTCCTTGGTATCCCCCGCCATGATATTGTCTGAAATGACAATATATTTACTGATTCTACCACCAATCTGTCATTATGATATAATCAGTGACTATAAAGTTCAACCTCATTCGACACAATGCAATAGGGACAAAGTCATTCGAATGAAGGATATCCTTGTCGAAATTTGTCTAATCAGTATACGATACAATGATACGCAGCCTTGATAGATGGCTATGGGCTTGCGGAGCATATCCTATTACTCTAGTTCGCAGTTAAAGGAAGGGACTCTCTATGTTAGCATACGGTTGCATCGCAGTTTTGTTTCTCTTTGTCGCCAGCCAGGCCGTCCTTTATTGGGTTCGGCGGAAGGCGACGCCTTCGCCGGCGGATATTGACGCCCGGCTTGTCTCCATCGTAAATGGCGAGAGCGGGAGAACGCCATGAAAAAAATACCTGTCTACTTCAGACCGTACAGCAAGCCGAAGCAGCTCTATCATCTCGTACATCGATGCGCCTCATGCCAGGCCTTCACCGCGCTGGAGGAAGAAGTCTGTCCGGTCTGCGGCAAAGCCTCGCTTCGTCCGATCGAACGGCACGCGGCCTCGCGGGTGAGACGATCGATGCAGACGAAGCGGCTCTTCGCGCTGCTGCTCGGGCTCATCGGCATCCTGCTCAGCGATACGTTCGGGCAGATGGCGCTCTGCGCCGTGGCGTCCATCCTCTTGATCGGCCTGCTCTGGTTCGTCCAGCGGAAGGCGATGTCCGCCGAAGCCAGCCGCGAGCTGGATCAATTGCTGCAGCGCGAGCAGGAGCAACTGGCCCAGGATATATACCGCGACTGGGAGCATGCCTTCTCCCATTGGGATGACGACAAGCAGCTCACCTACGAGCTGCTGCGCGAGCTTCGGCCGTTGATCCGCAACGATACGATTCGGCTGCAGCAGCTGGCGCTGCTTCATTACTTCGCGCTGCGCAAAGATATGGAGCTGGAGCTGGAACCGCTCTTGCTGCAGCAATATGATCCGCTGTTGGCCGATTACATTGGCGAGATCGCCAAAATCAAGCGGGATCTGATTAAGGACCGCACGTTCCAGTTCGTCATCCATTACGAGCCGGAAATTCTCGGGCTGGACAACGGCCAGGACATTCTGGCGGGCGTGGCCGGCGCAGCCGTGCGCATGAAGCGATACGTGCTCGCCTATCCCGGATTGGTGCGGCGCTACGCCCATCGTCTGCCGAAGGAGCGCTTGCTCCGGCTGCACCGGATGATCCGGCAGCACCCGCATGAGAATTGGGACCGCGTCGCCGATGAGGTGAACCGGATTGTGCGTGAGAAATACGAATGGGATCCTGACTTTCAGGACTCGGCCGAGAGAGGCTGATGTATATGACGATCCGAGATGTCCTGAACCCGCGCAATTTGATGATCTTGTTATGCGCTGCCGCGGTGGTAATGATTGGATTCAAGGGGATTCATATGAAAGAGAAGATCGATGCCGTCAAGGAGGCGGACCGGCTGTATGCCGCTCATGATCTCGTCGCCGCGGAAGAAGCGTACCGTCAAGCCCGGAATAATCGCTCGATACGTTATGAGGAAGACAAGGTTGCCGAGAGACTGCGCGAGCTGGCGCCGATTACCGAGATGAAGCGCCAACTGGACGAGGTCATGCGGGAGGCGGACGCAGCGGCGGCATCGCTCCGCTTCGAGACGTTTTTGAAGGTACATAGCCGCTATCAGCAATTGCGTTCGACCTATTTGAAGTCAGGCGGCTCATATGCCGGAGAGTTCAAGCAAATGCTGGCCTCCGTGCGGGCCGCAGACTGGATGCAGGAGCATTTCGACCGGTTCAAGGCTCATTTCGAGGCGCAGCTGGAAGAAGGCAAGCAGGAGGGCGGAGGCGATGAATCGTTCAAGGCGAATCTGCTGGCCATTCCGGCCTCCCTCTTCGGCGGGGCCGACGAGAAGACGAAGCAATTGACCCGCCTGTTCCGATCCTATGACGAAGCTAAGCTGGCCCGCCTGGCCGGCCAAGGAGAGTTCCGGCTTATGCTGGACGAGGTCCTGGCCATGCGCCAAGCGTACCGGAAGCTTGACATCGAGGCCGAGTGGCTGCAGAGCAAATCGGAGGAGCTTGCCGAGGCGATGCTGCGGAAGGATGTGGAGAAGAATAATGCGAAGGCGTTCGCCCTCCACGCTTCCGCCTATGCGGCCTATGTGGACGCTTCCCGCATCCCCTCGCGCCTAACCGGCTATCTGGAACGGGAGATGGAGAATTGGATGCGGAAGGCGGACCGCCATGTGGCGGCCGGGGAATACGAAGCGGCGATCAGCCTCTATGAGGCGCTTGCCGGCTTCCGCGATACGTCCGCGAACATCGAGGCCGTCCGCCTCGCCTGGGCCGCGGCGGATCCGTCCCGTCTGCTGCCGGAAGGGAACTATCCGCTCGTCAGCGGCGGCCGGGACCGGTTCGGCGCCAAAGTCTACGCCATGGCGATCGATTCGGAGCGGCGCGTGTACTATGCGGCTTGGGACGGCCAATCACGGCCGACGGTGCTGCGCAGCCAGCCGCTTCCGACCGGAGCCGCCGTGCGGAGCCTGACCGTCGAGGAACGGTTGAGCAGCAGCGATCAGCCTGTCCTGGTCGTCGAAGCCGATTCCGATTCGCGCGCAGCCTTGTACATCGCCTATACCGCCGCGAATAACCAGCTGCAGCCGCTGTTCGCATTCGAGGCGGACGGCTACGAGGTCGGAGGCGGCGCGACCTTGGTCGTACGTAACCCGAACATAGCGGAAGCCGAGGGCAGAGCGGCCACCTACGAGCGTCAAGGCGACAGATACCAATTTGCAGGATTCATTCCAGGTTCCGATTATGTCGATATCCGCGTGGAGCAGCTGCCGGAGCATCCGCGCGAGAAGGTCCGCTTCACCTGCGAGATCACCGCTGTCAGCGAAATAGGAGCTTACGCCCGCATGGGAGACCGCTATATTCTGCTGAAGGGCGATTTCTCCTTCGAGGAAGGCCCAGTTACGGTCATTGGCACCTATTACTACTATACGAGCTTATATATCGGCAGCGAGGACGAGACCATTCTGGTCTTCATGGTCGAAGCTGTCGAATAGCGGGGTCATGACCGGGGCCTTTCCCCGCTTCCCTTCGCCTGCTTGGGAACCGGGAAGGAGGGGGCTCCTCGCCCCCTCCTGCTCCCATCAACGTACATGCCATTCGTTGCCGTTCGGTAAACGGTACCCTTGCGATTACTCCGTCCCTGTTCAGGCTGGACAGCATAGGTCAGCGGGACGGGACTTCTGTCTTGATCGGCCGAAGGCGCGCAGTGAAATGCCGCAATATCGGCGGTTCGTACGTGAACTCCAATCCTGCCAATGTGCTTGCCCGATCCTTGATTGCAATCAGGGCATCCGCAATGACATCCATATGATTATTCGTATAGACGCGGCGCGGAATCGTCAAGCGCAGCAATTCAAGCTTGCTCTCCAACTGCTCACCCGTCGCAGCGTCACGTCCCAGCAGAAAAGAACCGATCTCGACCCCGCGTATCCCCGCTTCTATGTAGAGCTCGTTCGCCAGCACCTGGGCCGGGAATTGCGCCGCAGGAATATGCGGAAGCATCTTCTTCGCGTCTACGAAGACGGCATGGCCGCCGGTTGGCGTCTGGAAAGGGATTCCGCCCTCCTCAAGACGACTGCCGAGATATTCGATCTGGCCGATGCGATAAGCCAGATACTGCTCGTCGACGCCTTCGCGCAGCCCGCGGGCAAGCGCTTCCATATCGCGGCCGGTCAAGCCGCCGTAGGTCGGAAAGCCCTCCATCGGCACGGTCATCGAACGCGCTTGCGTAAATAATGCTTCATCCTCTTTAAAGGCCAGCAAGCCGCCAATATTGACAAGCCCGTCCTTTTTGGCGCTCATCGTGAACCCTTCGCCATAAGAGAACATTTCACGGACGATATCAACGATATCCTTATGCTCATAGCCTTGCTCGCGCTTCTTGATAAAGTACGCATTCTCGGCATAACGCGCGGCATCGAAAAAAACGCGAATCCCGTTCTGCTTCGCAATGGATGATACTTCGCGAATATTTTCCATGGATACGGGCTGGCCGCCGGCACTGTTGTTCGTAACGGTAATTAATATAAATGCGATGTTCTCCGTTCCTTTTTCAGCGATCGCATGACGCAGCTTCTCCGTATCGAAGTTTCCTTTGAACGGGTAAGGCATGGTGGTATCATAGGCTTGTTCGGTGACAAGATCAACCGCAATCCCCCCGGCCAGATCGACATGCGCGCGCGTTGTATCGAAATGCCAATTGCTCAGGACATACTGCCCTTTTTGAATAAGCAGCGGAAACAGCACCTTCTCGGCGCCCCGCCCCTGGTGCATCGGAATCACATGCTGATAACCTGTAATCTGCTGCACCGTGTCGCACAGATGATAATAGTTGCGGCTGCCCGCATAAGATTCGTCGCCCAGCATCATGCCGGCCCATTGGTTGTCGCTCATCGCGCTCGTGCCGCTATCTGTCAACAGATCGATATACACTTCTTCCCCGCGCAGCAGGAATGGATTATACCCCGCCCGTTCCAGCGCCTTCTCCCGTTCTTCCCGTGAGATCATGGTCAGCGGCTCCACCATTTTGATTTTAAAAGGCTCCGCGAATCGCGCCATTCCAACACCCCCGTTATTTATTGAAAAATTTTTCAAACGCCAAGCTTTAAAGTATTTCCTTGCAGATCCAATATTTTGAAGACGATTTCATTATACTGGAAAAATATAACGGTTTCAATAAAGGGATCCCACACCGTTCTGCATTCATTTACCGCATCGCAGCAATCTCGCAAAAAAAGACGGGCTACTCTTCGGCAGCCTCGTTGTTCACCGCTTGCAGGCGCGCGAGAATGGCCCGCTTGCGGTACAAGTATTGTCCGGTCTCCGCCATATCATGAATCATCGAGCGGTTGCTGAAGGAGCCGAATACCATCCCGACGACCGGAATCGTCTGGAACAGCTTCTTCCAACCGAAGCTGTCCGTGAAGGAAGCCATTGTCTCCCGCCAGCCCTGCATCTCCGACAAGCCCGCGCGCTCGCGTTCCGGATTGTCATAATCGGCCACATCCTTCAGGATCGCCTGCTTGCCTACGACATCCGAAGTCGTGAACTGCATGCATTTGACGATAAAAACCCGCTCGCGCGGATCATCCGGATCGAAGCCATAGCAGATGGCTGTCTCCTGCAGCGCCTTCAAGGCCAAGCCGAGCACGGCCGGGATATCGACCGCCAGCGTGAACAGCCCGCCGAAGCCTGTCGTTGCTCCTTGGGCGAACGCCATCTTCTTGTTCGCCTCCATGACTTCGGCCGCGACGGCGTCGCATACGGCAAGCGGCAGCGATCGGGCGAGCGCAACTTCCGGTTCGGCCCGCTG
Organism: Paenibacillus dendritiformis; assembly: GCF_945605565.1. NCBI lineage: Bacteria > Bacillati > Bacillota > Bacilli > Caryophanales > Paenibacillaceae > Paenibacillus > Paenibacillus dendritiformis. The sequence continues at coordinate 4,872,534 of NZ_OX216966.1, forward strand.
CCCGGCGGCCGCCGGGTCCATCTCTGCCCGCTTCCCCTGCAGCTTGTTCAGCACATGTTTTTTCTGAACCAAATATTTGCCGCCCGTTTGCAGATAGGCTCCAAGCTCATCCAGCAGCTCGGATATTTTCCGTTGGAGCCCTGCAGGCGTGAACCGCTCCAGCAAGGTAAAGGGCAGGCGGCCGATTTTATCGAAGAAGGACAGATCCTTCTGCTCCCGTTCCCACTTCTCTAATTCCTGCAGCGCCTGCTCCAGCTCCGCATATGGTTCCTGATTCTTCATCCAACAGCCTCCCGTCCCATTGATGTTGTCCTTGCTTCTATGGCAATCGTGACATTACCAGAGCTATAGCGGCTTACCGTAAATCAATTCCTTCAGCGACTGCGCATCTGCCTTCTCCCGTTCATCGAGCAGACCGTCGAACTCATAGACGTAAGCGCCGTTATCGGCGATTTTCAGAATCGCCGCCTTCTCCTTCACGAAGTGCTCCAGCAACGCGCGCGCCTTCTGCACGTCGATGCGGGCATCCATGGCCAATTCGGCCGCCGTCAAGCGTCCTCCCTTCCGGGCAGCGAGCGATAACGCCGTATTTTCCAACTCCGCCAGCTTCCGCTTTCTCTTCCTTTTCCATGACAAATAGCACAGCCAGCACCCTGCAGCGATCGGCAAAAGGGAGAACAGCGTTAGCAGCACAATATCGTTCCCTCCTGCCGACTCGCGCTTCTCTGACACAAGAAAGCCCAACATCATAACTAACCCGAACAAGCCGACGATAATTCCGGCCGCCATGAACAGCGTTTCCGTAATAAGCTTGCCGTAACGAGCCGGAGGCACATTCTCTCTCATAAGCAGCTTCTCTCCTAATCGGTACAATTCTTATTCCAATATAGCGGGATCCGCCTCATAAATCCATCGGATATTTTCACTGCGGCGGAACCGCTCTCACAGCAAGCAAAAAGGCCGTTCCCGGCGCCATGATAGACGACCGGGTAACAGCCTTCTGATGGAAGCATCGGCCCGTATACCTTGCCGATGCTATCGGCTTCTATGCCTGATGCCCGAACGGATAGTCCGGCGAGATCGTGACCGGCAGCTTGCCGCGCGCTTCCTGCTTGCCTGCCAGCACGGCGGCCAGCGCCTTCATCGTCGCTGGACGATTTTCATAGCAGCACAGATAGACCGGCGCTTCCGGGAACTGGTTCAAATCATACGGATTGCGCGTCGATGCGACGATAACATGCGCATCCGGGCGGCCAATCAGGCCCTGTACAATCTCGACCTGGCCGGGATGGAGCGTGGATACCGCATTATAGGTCAGCACGACAATCTGCTTGAAGGATGCGGCCTTCGCCAAGGTCGCCTCCACTTCCTCCGCCTCCGGGTACGTGCCGATCCGCCATTCCTCCACATGGTCTACGTACGGCGACAGCGCCGTCGCCAATGTGTAGGACTGTTCGATCGGCTCATCGACCTCCGTGCGCTGGCGCACTTCCGGCCAGATGACGAGCGTCGGCTCCTCCTTGCGTAGCGGAATGGACCCGCCTTCATTTTTGACCAGCGTAATGCTGTTCTCGCAGATGCGGTCGACGACGGCCTTGGAAGCGTCGGAACCGAACATCGCCGCGAATTGAGGCGTCACTTCCGGCAGCGCGTCCATGCTGCGCTTCGACTTCAGCGTCAACAGCCGATCGACAGAGTCGTCGATCTGCGACTCCGGAATCCGTCCGCTGCGCACCGCCTCGACCAGTGCCTCGATCGCCGCTACCTGCTCTTCGTACGTATGACTGACGAGCACCAGATCGGCGCCGGCTTCCACCGAGCGCACAGTCCCTTCGGGAATGCCGAACTCCTTGGAGATCGCATGCATCTCCAGGCAGTCGGTGACGATGACGCCGTTATAGCCAAGCCGCTTGCGCAGCAGATTCGTCAGCACATTGCGCGACAGCGTCGCCGGAATCGGGTTCGGCTCGAAGGCCGGGAACATGACATGTGCGGTCATAATCAGATCGACGCCTTCGCGGATGGCGCGAATGAACGGGGCCAGCTCGATCGCGAGCAGCCGCTCCTCGTCATGATTGACCGCCGCCAGCCCGTGGTGGGAATCGACCGCCGTGTCCCCATGTCCCGGGAAATGCTTCGCCGTCGCCGCGACGTTCGCCTCCTGCAGACCGCGAATCTGAGCCGCTCCAAGCTCTGCCACGAGGTCCGGGCGCTCGCCGTACGAACGCACCCCGATGACCGGGTTCAGCGCATTGTTGTTCACGTCCACGCTTGGCGCAAAGTTCATATTGATGCCCATATGGAGCAGCTCTTCGCCGCAGATTCGGGCCGCTTCATACGCGTCTTCGGCGCTGCGCGCCGCCCCGATCGCCATATTGCCGGGAATGAGCGTAATATCGTCCCAATCGATGCGGGCGACCATGCCCCCTTCCTGGTCGATGCAGATAAAGAGCGGAATATCGGTATGCTTGCGCGAGATAAGCTGCAGCTCCCGGGACAACTCGCATACCTGCTCCTTGCTTTGCACGTTGCGGCGGAAATAAATGATGCCGCCAACATGATGCCTCTCAATCAGCGTGCGGATATTGTCGTTGACAACCGGGCCCTGGAAGCCGCACATGACCATTTGGCCGATTTTCTGTTCCAATGTCAGTTGCTGTTTACCCATGCCTCTCGTTCCATCCTCTCTGTCGTTAAATTGATGCGCAGGCGCCGCCGCGCTGTCTATTCGGCCGTTACCCGGGACTCCCTGTACTCGGAAGGAGTCATGCCCGTATACTTCTGAAATACTCTCGAGAAGTAACGGCGCTCGGTGTAGCCGGCGAGCATGCCGATCTGCGCGATGCTCTTGTCGGTCATGCGCAGCATCGACATCGCGAGCTCCATGCGCTGTCTTGTGACGTATTCAACGAACGTCTCCCCGAAATAATTTTTGAACAGCATGCTGAAGTAGCTGCAGCTGATGCCAAGGTGATCGGCAAGCTCCTCGATGCCGATATCCGAGCCCAGATGCCGATGAATGTAGTCCTTCGCCGAAATCATAAGCAATTCGCCCGATTTCTTGTTCATCGCGTGTTCCTTCGTATTGCCGACCAGATCCGTGATGACATTCATCAGGTCCTTCACGCTCAAGCTGTGCTGCAGCTTGTTCCACACTTCCTCTTCCTGCTGCGCCTGGATGAATTCCAGTTCCCGCATTTCACGCAGCAGATGAATAACGACATAATGCAGGAATTTCTCGACCCGCATAATCGACTGCTCTGACATGCAGGACAGGCTCGTCTGCAAGGAATGAAGCCCTTGCTCGACATTGCGCTTGTCGTTCTGCTTCATCCCGGACACGATCTCTTCGACGAGATGCCATTCCGAGACCGACGCGACTTGGCGGGCCATCGAGCCTTCATCGACCGAGAGCAGCTGCTCGTCTTCCGATGCCCATATCAGCACGCGCTGCAGCCGTTTGTAAGTGTGGGAGAGCGCGGCCATCGGCACCGGTCCCTGATCCCAGGCGAGGCTTACGGTCATTTTGACATGCTCCCGCACCGCCTGTTGAATATCTTGGGCCCAGCATACCATCTCCGAAGTCGTCGCCTCCGCGCGGTCCGGGCCGAACTGAATGAGAACCGCCCATTCCCCTTCCCGCATTTGCAGGACGGCATAGGTCAGTCCTTCCTCCTGGATGGCATCCTGGAGCACATTGCGAACGGCGAAGTTCCACAGCTTGCGCTCGCTATCTCCCCATGATACGGTACGCTGGGCATATCCGTCCAGATCGACGAGCAGCACCGCATAGGTCAACCGCTCGGCCGGAATGTCCCCTTCCTGCATCACCAGCGGGGAAGGACCCGATGAGAAGCCCATCAACACATCGAACATCATCTTCTCGAAGGCGAGGCGGATGACCTTCCCCCAGCGCCGCTCCTCCTGTTTTTTCTTTTGCTTGCGGGATCGGACCTCATCGGCCAGCTTGCTTACGGTCTGCTGCAGCTCTTCATAATTAATCGGCTTCACAATATAATCTCGCACCCCGTGCTGCAGGGCGATGCGGGCATATTCGAATTCCTGGTAGCCCGTCAGCATCAGCACTTCGGCTTCGACGCCCATTTTACGGATTTCCCGCAAAAATTCCATACCGTCCATCACAGGCATGCGAATATCGCACAAAATAATATCGGGCTCATGCGCTCGCACCGCATCAAGCCCCTCGGCGCCGTTGCGCGCGGTCCCGACAATATCGATCTGCATCTCATTCCAGGGGATGACGATCTTCAGATTGTTCACAATCGGCGCTTCATCGTCAATGAGCAACACCTTCACGTTCATTTCGCTTCCCCCTGTTCAAATTTGGGTATCGTTATCTGGATCACCGTTCCCATCTGCGGCGCAGAGCAGATGAACAAGCCGTAGCGCGGGCCGTACCGGATGCGAACCCGGTCGGCTACGCTGCGCACGCCGAGGCCGCGGCGCTCTGCATTGTAGCTGTCGGGCAGCTCCGGATTCGACGGCTGACACTCATCGGATTGCATATACTGGAAGCGGCTGAGCTGCTTGTTCGACATCCCGACTCCGTTATCCTTCACCCGCAAATAAATGCACTCGGCATCCTCGGAGGCGGTGATCCGGATAACCCCGGGATGCATGATGCCGTCGAAGCCGTGCTGAATGCAGTTCTCGACGAGCGGCTGCAGGGTCAGCTTCAATATTTTGGCGTTCATGATTTCATCCGGGACATTGATTTCGAAGTTGAACACATCCTCGAACCGGAACTTCTGGATTTCCAAATAACTGCGCGTATACTCCAGCTCCTCGCGGATCGTTATCTCTTCCTTGTCCTGGATGCTTGTGCGCAGGATATTGCCCAGTCTGATCACCATCTGGCTTACTTTGCGCCCTTCGTTCTGCACGGCGAGCACATTGATCGATTCCAGCGTATTGAACAGGAAATGCGGCTTGATCTGCGCTTCAAGGACACGCATCTCCGCCTTGTTCTTCTGCTGCTGTTCCCGCTTCACCTGCTGCAGGAGCACGCATACCTGATCGATAAGGCGGTTGAACCCGACAGCGAGCGCCCCCAGTTCATCCCGATCCTTCTCGTCGACCCGGGCGTTCATCTCGCCGGACTCCACGCGGCGCATGAAGCGGACGATCCGGTTGATGGAATGAGTAATCCGGTTCACGAACAGCAGATTGAACAGCACGGCGGCGGCCACGCACACGAGCAAAATAATCGCGACCCACATGCCAAAGCTGATCATCTCTTTGGTCAGCATTTTCCAGGAAGTCACCGAGACGATATGCCAATCATAATCCTTCAGCTTATACATCGAGACGATGCTCTCCTGCCCGTTGAACGACGTCTTGAAGCTCTGGTAGCGCGAGGTATCCGACAGCTTGGCGGAATCGATCATCCCGGTCAACGAGTCCCCGTTCGCCAGCTTGTCGCTGTCATACAGAATCATGCCCGCATTATTGACGAGCAGGAAGCGCGTGTCATCCTCTTCCTCTCCTTGGTTGCGGCGGAAATCATTGAATATCGATTCGATCTCCCAGTTCTTGATTTGCACGACAAGAATGCCGATATTGCGCAGGCTGCTTAATTCCTTGACGACCCGGATCTGGGTAAAAACCGGTTCGTGGCCGGTCACCTCGGGGTATTCATACGGTCCCACCCATTTCGGGGCGCCGTTCGACTTCAGGACTTGCTCGTAAAGCGGGTGCTTTTTGAACTGGTCGAACGGAAGCGCCATAAAGCCTTCTTTGTTAAAAATCGAGATGACCTGATTTTGCGGCAAGGTGCTCCGGTAATTATAAAGAAATGCGTATCCGATAGACGGATGGCTGTATAAGAGCAGGCGGAAATTGCGCTGATTCTCGTTCAGCTGCAAATAATTCGCGTTGGCCAGATTTTCGCTCGATCCGGCCGTCAGCGCGTTCTGGAAGACGGAGTTGCTGATTCCGGTATCCGTCACCCGGTTCATCTCCGAGAAGAAATAGCTGACGCTCTGCCCGATCGCTTTGAGCGAAAATTCCGCCTGCTCGCTATACTTCTGGGCGAACAATTGAAAGGTGATATAGAACACGAGCGACCCCAGCAAAAGGAGGGGAATTATGATCAACGTTACGAATCCAGCCAACATTTTAAACCGCAAGTTCATTCCCGTTCCCAGCTCCGTCCGTATATATTGCGCCAACGAGGGAACATTCCTTATCTCAAGGCCATGTTCGCTTCGTCCTGCATCTTCTGCACGGCGGCAAGCATAGCGGCCGGCTCGAGATCGCCTTCCATGACGCGCTGAATGCCGATGCGCAGCTCGGTGTCGACCTCGGCCTGGATTAATGCGTCGAACGCCGGCCATCTGTACCGAACTTCATTGGTGCGCTGGATAATCTCAAGAATAAGGCCGCTGTCGACCACCTGCTCCATCTTCGACTGCTCCATCTTCAGAGACGGCAGCACGCCGTCTTCCATCAGGCCCAGCAATTGAATCTCTTCATTATAAAAATTGAGGATGAACGACTTGACCGCCTCCAGCTTGCGCGGATCCTCCGCCACCTTGGCCGAGAACGCATACCCGTTGTTCGTATCCACCATTGCGCTTATGCCATCGCCTTCCTTGAGCGGCGGCATCAGAAAGAAGCCGAATTTGCTCTTGCCGTCAGCCGTCTTCTCCTCCGTCAGACCGGAAGATCCCCAGGTCCCGTCGAACATCATGATCGCTTCTCCAGTCAGAAGCTGAGTGCGCTGATCCGCATACTCCAATCCGAGCTCGCCACGCTTAAAATAACCTTTGTTCACCCATTCCTGATGCTTCGAGATCGCTTCCACCATCCGCGGGTCGGTCCACTTCGATTCGCCGGTCTTGAAGCCTGCGGTGAACTGAGGGCCGGTATAGTACGACCACAGATTGTTAATTGTCATGAGCGGAACCCAGGCATCCTTGGAAGCCCGGGCGAACGGGATTTTACCGTCGGCTTTGATCTTGTCCGCGATGGACTCCAGATCAGCCAGCGTCTTCGGCAATTCCAGCTCCTTTTCCACAAAATACTGTTTATTATAAAAATAGCCTTCAATGGATCCGCCGTTCGGCAAGCCATAAATCTTCCCGTCATGCGTCCACGGTTCCAGGTTGAGGAACTTGTCCTTCAAACCGAGCTCCTGCAGAATCGGCGCAATATCCAGCACAAGGCCTTCCTTGGCATACAGACCGACATCCGGACTGCCGAATGTATCGAAAATGTCCGGCGGATTGCCGGCCGCCATCTCGCTTCTCAGCTTATCCTTGCGGTTCACCTCGCTGTCGACCCCATCCAGCCTGATCGTAAGACCCGGATGCTGCTCCTGCGTCTTCTTCACGACCGCTTCAAGACGAGCGAGACGGTTCTTATTCGCGTCTCCGAGCTGAATATGCCGCAGCTTCAGATCGAACGGTTCACTATTTAATGATTGATCGGACTTGGAACCGTCTTCGCCGCCAATCTTGCCACAGGCGGCAATCACGGACGCCGCCGCCACGATCAGCGTGAGAAGAAGAACAGCCTTTCTTCTCATGGCAAGACCTCCCCAAGGTAAATAATAGTGTAGTCCATACATAATCAATTATAGGTCTATCGTCCGTATCCGTTAAGGACGAATATCTACGATCGGGGGATAAAATCCTCTAATCCCGATTATATGATTGTATCCCTGCCAATTGGGTATAAGCCTATACTCTCAGCAGATAAATCCGATCCGTCGCCCATCTGCCTTTTACGGCACTCTCCCATTGAGTCAGGCAGGATCAGTGCACCTCTTCGCGAGCCCTTTTGACCATGATCCCAATTAGTCAGGCAAATCTTCGGCAAATCTCCCCTTTCCGCTACTCTCCCATCGACTCAGGCATGATCCGGTCCGCTTTTCACAAGTCCTTTTGACCATTATCCCATTCAATCAGCCCCTGCCTTATCCAAACATATCAAAGGCTGCTGAACAAATTCTTCACACCGCATAACATTAGAGGGGCTCTTGCCCGAGTCAATTTTCAAGAAGACACATATATGATGACCTCCTGACTGGTTGGGAGAGTGCATGTAAGAGACACGGATACAAATATGGAAAGTCAATACTAAATCAGAAAGATGGCTTTCACAACCACATTGTCAACCACTTTTTGGACTTCCTCCTGTTGAAACTTACGGTTCTTGCAGCGACTCGCTGATGACGATTCATTCTCGTCTCATCCCAAGGGGTGTTTTTAGGCGATACCATAACACGCGTATTTTATGCGCGCCAATCATTTACACGCATTAATTATGCGTGTTATCATAGATTGTGAAGGGAGGGAGAAACAGTTGGGGAAGCAACGTACCGTCAGGGAAGTCTTACAAGCGCTCAAAGCCGCGGGGTTCTACAAATCCCCCACTCACGGTAAGGGCACGAGCCACCGTCGGTACATACACAAGGACGACCCTACGCGGTACGCCGATGTCAGTTACCATTCAAGCGGCGAGGTTTTAGCGAAGGGCACGTTAAAAAGTATTGAGAGAACATCAGGGGTTAAATTTTGCCCCTGATAACCCCCTACTCTCTCCCTTTTAATAAGAAGGAGGTTCTATGATGCCGAATTACATCTATCCTGTTGTTGTCGAAGAGACGCCTACTGGTGTAAGCATATACTTTCCGGATTTCCCGGGCACCGCTGTAACAGCCCCGTCCGTCGTCACTGGTATTAAAGATGCCAAGGTTATGCTTATGCATCGTATCGAAGAAATGAACGACAACAATGAACCTGTGCCAGAGCCTTCCGAGATTAGTGCTATCCAACTGGAAGAGCCGAGCGACCGGATTATCTATGTTGATGTCTTCGTGATCCCACCTGCGGACGACAAGACAGTAACCAAAAACTGTACCCTGCCGAAATGGCTCCGTGATGCTGGAGAGGAGGCGAATCTTAACTTTTCGCAATTACTCCAGCAATCGGTTCGCGAAGCTCTAGGCATAGAAAAGCGGCCATGACTAGGCCGCTTACTTTTTATCTGGCTTTCTCCGGTAAATAAACATCCACGTCCCGTAGGCGGAACGGCTTCCTACATTCCTGACCAATGGGGAGACTGCTCGTAAGAGGCACGAAATAACACTTTCCAAATAAAAAGCTACCCGGGATCACACCCCGGATAGCTTCTTTTGTATGCTTTGACGATGGGAAAATGAATGCGGGACCACGCCTGCGGTTTATTTTTTGCTGTCGTAGGCGGTCTGGAATATCTCCAGGAAGCGCGGCAGGTTCATCCCTTCGAGGGTCTGGAGATAGGTATCCCAGTCTTTCTCCAGATCCGCGTCGCCGATGACGAAGCGGGCCATCATTTCGTCGACATAGTCGTTGATCGTCTTCGACAGGTCGGACAGCTCTGCGGCCTGCTCATCGGTGAAGAACAGCTGCGGCACGGCCATATCCGCGCTTGGCTTGTATGGATCGTAATTATTTTTCGTTTCATTATAAAGGATCACTTCTAGACTCGGCTCGCCGTTATTAGGAACGGCCGAGCTCAAGCGAAGCTCGTTCGAGCGGTTCGTCGGCGCCGTCTGCTCCCAGTGGACGTTCTGAATTTGCCCGTATTCCTTCAGCTTCGCCCACTTGGCCGGCTTGCCGTTGATGCCGATTTCGCCTTCCTTCGCTTCGCGCCACTCCTCGCCCGGACGTCCAATCGTTGTGCGCAGCGATACTTCTTCATCATAAAAGCCGTCCGCCCAACGGAAGGCGACATCCGGGTGCTTCGCGTTTTTCGTAATGAGATACGATCCGACCGAGTACCCGAATGGGTCATAGGCGGCATACTGGACGCCGTTCGGTCCCTTCAATGGCGGCACGGTCACATAGTCGAGCCAGCGGCCGCTCTCCCCGGCAATCTGGGTGAAGACGCCCTGATGTCCCCCAAAGGCCGCCCCGACAATCGGATCGCCGGACGTTTCGCCCAGCTTCAGCAGTTGATCGCTGTCCTGCGTGAAGATTTGCGGATCGATCAAGCCTTCCTTGTACAGCTTGTTCATATAGGCGAGACCGTCACGCCAGCCCGGCTTGTCGAAGGCGACTTGAATGCGTCCGTCTTCCACGTACATATGACTGCGCGATTCGCTGAATACCGGGTTCAGCACGAAGGAGTTCATCAGGAACGCGTCGATGGACGAATACCAGCCGCTGCCGCGCGGAGCTCCCGTAAGCGGCACTTCATCGGCCTTGCCGTTCCCGTTCGGATCCTTTTCCTTGAACGCCTTCAATACGGTATACAGCTCATCCGTCGTCGTCGGCACGTCCAGGCCCAGCTTGTCGAGCCACGGCTTGTAGATCCACATCTTCTGCGCCATCGAGCAATGGTAGCAGTCGTTGATGCTCGGCAGCGCATAAATGTTGCCGTCCGGCGCCGTGATCGCGGTGGCCAGCCCCTCATTGCTGTCCAGCACCTTCTTGAACTTGTCGCCGTACTGCTCGATCAGGTCATTGAGCGGCAGGAACACGCCTTGCTTGCCATAGATCATCTGCTGCGCCGGCGTGACGCCGAATCTCATGATGACGTCCGGATAGTCGCCTGAAGCGAGCATCAGATTCAACTTCTCGCTGGCGCTCTGCTGCGGCACGACGATCCATTCCACATGCACGTTCGTCTTCTCTTCATACCATTTCGTGAACTCGTTCGTCTCGAAATTTTCCACCAGCGCCTCCGATGGAACCATGACCTTCAGCGTCACCTTCTCTTCTACGATCGGGTACGTGCCCTTGGCCGTCACGATTGATTCGCCTGCCTGGCCGCCGTCATTCGTTCCGCTCGCATTATCGCCGCTCCCCGAGCAGGCGGTCAGCAGGAGCGATAGCGTCATCACCGCCGCCAGACATGCCGTACTCCAACGCTTCCATCTCATTACGAATTCCCCCTTTTGTCCTGTTCACAGCCATCTTGCCTTATATGCCTAATGAAGCGGTCGCTTCATGAAGCCGATGCCGAACCCTGCACCTTGGTTCATGCCTTATCCTTTGATCGAGCCAATCATCATGCCCTTCACGAAATATTTCTGCACGAACGGATAGATAGCCAACAGCGGCACGGAAGATACAACGATGAGAGAGTATTTGAGCAGCTCCCGCAACCCTTGGCGAGCGGCTGCCGTCTTCGCGTCCCCAAGCGTCTCCTGGCTGACTTGGTTCTGGACGAGAATATCCCGGAGAACGAGCTGCAGCGGGAACAATTTCTCAGATTTCAGGAAAATCAAGGCATTGAAATACTGATTCCACTGGTCCACCGCGTAGAACAAGGTTACTACGGCGATGATTGGCCCTGACAAAGGAAGCACAATGCGCAGCAGGAAGGTGAAGTCGTTGCAGCCGTCCATCTGCGCCGATTCCAGCAGCTCCAGCGGAATGCTGGTGCGGAAATACGTCATCATAATCATCACATTCCAGACGGACAAGGCCGCCGGGACAACCATGGCCCAGACCGTATCCAGCATGCCGAGCTCTTTCACGAGCAGATAGGTCGGAATCAGCCCGCCGTTGAACATCATCGTGAATACGAACAGCAGCGTGAAGCCTCGTCTCCCCTTGAAGTCGTTCCGGGACAGCGGGTAAGCCGCCAGCACGGTGACCAGCACGCTGATCAACGTGCCGGCGAATGTATAGAGGAGCGTGTTCTGCAGACCGGTCCATACCATCCGGTGCCGGAATACGGCTTCATAGCCGTCCAGCGAGAACTCGACCGGCCACAGCCATACTTTGCCGGAAATGACGGCGCTCGCCGAGCTGAAGGAAGCGCTTACGACATACAGCAGCGGATACAGCACGATAAGGAGAAATACGCCAAGCGCCGCATTGTTCACGAGATGAAAGATACGGTCGCTTTTATCATGAGCCAGTGAATCCATCTGTGTCCTCTCCTCCCGTCACCATAAGCTCTCCTGCCCGGTCTTGCGGGCGGTATAATTGACCATCACGATAAGCAAGAGCGATATTACCGACTTGAACAGGCCGATGGCCGTCGCGTAGGAGAAATTCATCGCTTGGGACAGCAATCCGATTTTGTACACGTAGGTGTCAATCACTTCCGATGTCTTCAGATTCAGCGGATTCTGCATCAAGTAAATCTTCTCGAATCCGGTCTCCAGCAGTTGCCCCGTGTTCAAGATGAGCAGAATCATCGCGATCGGGAGCACTGCCGGCATATCGATATGCCAGATTCGCTTCACCCGCCCGGCTCCATCCAGCACGGCGGCCTCATGCAGGGCCGGATCGACGGTGGACAGCGCAGCAAGATAGATAATGCAGGAGAATCCGATATGCTGCCAGATGCCGGACCAGACAAATATCGATTTGAAGAACTGCATTTCCCCCATAAAATGAATCGGATCTACCCCGAACAGCCCCAAAAACTGATTGATCATGCCTGAGCGGGGATCGAGGAACTGCAGCAGCAGGCCGACCATGACGACGGTAGAGATGAAATGGGGCGCGTAGCTGACCATTTGCACCGTATTTTTGAACCACCGTATCCGGACCGCATTCAGGCTCAGGGCGAGCAGCACAGGCAACGGCGTACTGACCGCAAGGGAATAAAGGCTGATAATCAGCGTGTTCTGCATAATGCGCCAGAAATCATAGGAGTTGAAGAAGCGCGCAAAATGCTTGAATCCGATCCAATCGCTTGCCCACATGCCCTTGACGACGTTGTAGTCCTTGAAGGCGATCTGGGCGCCGACCATCGGACCGTACTTGAAAAGAATGACATAGAGCAGCGGAAGGGCGAACAGCGCGTATAGCTGCCATGATCGCTTCAAATAGGATACGAACGCGGACTTGCGCACCGGTATCGCCGCCGCTGCCGGAATGGATGATCTTGCCTCTGGCTGCCATTGTTCCGACAAAAGCACACCTCCTGTTCCCGGTCGGGACCGTTATAATGGCGCAGCGATGATGACGCTTACATCCAACGCTGCGCTGATGGCTGGCGGGCTTGCCCTGGCCAGCCGTTCGCTGTGTGGTCACAGTGTATAACGGGACTCCGCAGCGGGAAAAGAAGCCGTTTTCAGCGATTGTGCGATTTTTACGAAGAGTCGTTATTCCTTTTTTGTTCACTTAACCATTTTCGATATTCGGTGGCGCTCATCCCGTGCGCGCGCTTGAATGCGCGGCTGAACGAGTTCAAGGAATTGTAGCCGACCCGCTCGGCAATCGAGGTCAAGGCGTCCCCTTCCCGCATTAATTGCTTGGCATGCTCCAGCCTCAGCTCCTCCACATAATCCGAGAAATTCCGGCCGGTCTGTTCCTTGAAAAACGCGGATACATACGCTTCCGACACCTGCAGCCGATCCGAGATGACGGTGAGAGACAGCGAGGAATCAACATAGCCTTCGCGAATGCAGGCCATCATATCCTCCAGCAGCGTCGCGTTGCGGCTGCGCTTCCGTTCATGCACAGTCCGGCTCAATTGAACGAATTCGTTCCGGACAAGCGGGAACAGCTTATGCAGCTCCGACCCTTTCTTTAATACTTTTTGCTGAAAGGTCGCGCTATCGGTCTGCAGCGGCAGATCGAGCGACTGCGCCAGCTTCATGGCCGCGGCATACATATCCATCAGCAGCCAGCGTTCCATCGGACAGGTAAGCGGCCGCTTCTCCCAGTTGTCCTGCCAGACGGTCTGGCATAACCTCGCCACCTCTTCCTCATCCCCGCCGCGGACGGCGTGCGTGAGCCGGTTCTCCATCTCGGCGTTGAACCGGTACATTCCCGCATCCGAGTGCTCCTCCTCGTTCCACCAGATCAGATCCTGGCTCCCGTCGGACATTCCGTACAGCTGCTGCGCCTGTTCCAGCGACCGCGGCACATCCATCCGATCGGTGACGATGCCGCCGATCGTATACATCGGCAATATATGGGCGCTCTTCAGGCGCTCGTTCAATTCCATCAAGGTCTGTGCCATCAAGGCCGCGAAGCGGGCAGGTCCATCACCGTCCGCTTCCGCCTCGGTGCCGTAGAACAGCAAGGCAACCTGATCCTGGCCTACCTCGTGAAGATCGAAGGGAATCCGATCCAAGCCGGACGCCGTCTCCTTCACGACAAGCATTTTCAGCCCCATCTCATCGAGGACCGGGGCGCTCCAATCGTCGCCATGCCAGCCGAGATGAAGCACCGCGACCGCATACATCGTAGCGCTGCGCTGCAATCCCGCATGCGCGAGCGAGGACTCCAGCTGCTGTTCGGTGGCGTATCCCCCGCGCAGCCAGCGATCGAAGACGGCCATGCGGGCATATTCCTGCCGCTCGCTCAGCTTCTGATCAAGCGTCTTCGTCGTCTCGAGCAGTTCTGTGAACGCATCGCGCAAATAGCCGAAGATGTCGGACTTGCGGCTTCGCTGCGCCATTCCCGGCTTCGCGTTCGTATGGACATAGGAGTACAGACCTTCCAAGGGCCGGCTGTTACGGCGGGACAGCCACAGCGCCAGCAGCACGATGACGACGAGCGACAACCCTACCAGCGTGAAGGTCGTCCTCTTCATCGCGTGGACGCTCTCCAGCACCTCGTCCGCCGGCTGCGCGGCGATATACGTCCAGCCCGTCTTCGGGGACGTCGTCTTCGAGACGAGCATGTCCCTCCCGTTCAGCTCGGTACGGTAATGGGGGTTCGACCGTTCCAGGATGGCGGCCAGATCAACCTCTCCTCCCGGCTGTCCGCTCCCGGCTTCGTCCATGGCCTGGCCGATGAGCTGTCCGCTTGTATCCATCACGCGCACCCAGCCCCCGGCCTGCACATTGATGCCGCTGAGCAGCTTTCCCACTTCCGCATGCGGGATGAGCGCCACGACCGCTCCCTGGTAATAACCGGGATACCCAAGCGAACGGATGTAAGTGATCATCTCCTCCTCGGTTGTTCCGTATTTAACGGTATGCAGGCCGATGAAATCTTTGGAATGATACGTCTCCAGCGTCTGCTCCCGCCATTCGGCCATATCCCAATCCCGATAGCGGAGCACATCCCCGTAGAATGAATCAAGCGACTCCACCCGGTGCGGAGAGATGACGAGCGAGCTGTTGCGGAATACGATAAAATAATCCTTCAAAAATCGGTTGCTGATGCTGTAATCATCAAGCGCCTTTTGCGTGCTCATCACTTTGTACGTGTTCGTGCCGGCAAAAGGCTTCTGTACGACTTGAAAGCCTCTCACCTTCGGGTGATCGGCTACCTGCTGAACGATGGATTCCACCTCCGCAATCCGGGTTTCCAGCAGTGTCTGGGCCTGGTGCAGCGCCTTGTCGTTCCTCTCCAGCACTTCCCGCTCCAGCACGTCGATCGTCTCCTGGTAAGCGATCCAGCCGGCGGTTAAGGTTAGGATCAGAAATAACAAATAAGGAAGGAGGAACCGGAACCAGAGCCTCCCCATCCATTTCCGGGTCCAAAAGGAAACCATCCGCTCTTTTATGAATTCGCTTACATAATGATTTGGCTTCGGCGACGGACTATTCATTCGAGCCCCCCCTTTTTTGTCTAATTTGTGATAATAAACATACCAGAAAATAAGGGCTTCGAACATCCTCTTGTCGGAATTTGTCGGTGGCATGATTTTCTCCTCAGCAACGCCAAAAAGCTCCTGTATTCAGAACGGACATGTTCCGGTTCAGGAGCTTTACATGCTTATTTTTATTTTCAATTGGACAGGATGGTGGCGACATCTTGAATCGACTGTCTGCCTGCCATACTGATGCCGGCAAGCTGAAAGAAGCCGTGGTTCACGCCAAGATACCTTTTACAGTGAGCCTCCACGCCTGCTTCCAACAAACGGCGGTATAACGCCTCGCCCTCGTCCACAAGCGGGTCAAATTCCGCAGTAATAATATGAGTTGGCGGGAGACCTTCCAAATCAGTGCGGGATAGCGGGCTCGCTTCCGGGTGATCAAGAGGCAGTTCGGATAAATAAGCCTCAAACCCGCTTAGCAAAGCGTCCCGCGTAACTACATAATCATCGCCGAACTTTTGGTAACTGTCGCTTGCGCCCGTGGCATCCAGCATCGGATAAATGAGAACTTGCCGCTGTGGCATCCAATGCCCTTGTTCTTTCAAGCGAAGACAGGTCACCAGCGCCAGATGCCCGCCTGCACTATCCCCGGCGATTGTGATGTTATCGGGGTTGCCGCCCCAGGATAAGGCATGTTGGCGAACAATAGTAGAGGCTGTCAACGCATCATCATGCGCAGCCGGATACAGATGCTCCGGCGCTAACCGGTAATCGACGGCAATGACCACAGCGCCTCCCAGATTAGATAACAAACGCATTTGACGATCATGGGTTTCGAAAACGCCGCTGACAAAACAGCCGCCATGATAAAAAATCAAAACCGGAAGATTGATTTGCTCCGATGGCTTGTAGATGCGAAGCCGTATGCCGTCAATCGTTTGTTCACAAATATGATGGACCGGGACTGCTTCTCCGGCTAAGTGGACTGTATCCAAGTATCCTTGCCTGCGCTCTTCCATGCTTTGCTTTCTTGCCGATGGACGCCCGCTCTCGATAAATTGGGCAACCAATTTTCGAATACCCGGCTCAAGACTGCTAAAATCTGTCATCGTTCACTCACTCTCCACAATTATCGCATTAGTATGATCCATCCCAACCGCAGCTTTCAGGTTTTCATAACTGCAAAATATTTTATCATATTTCGTCTCTCTCTGGCGGATTACCCGCAACGGAGATACGGATCATAAGGAGCGTGTAGGGGGAGAAGCTCAGGAGATCGCGGGCGAACAAAAAACGTGCAGTGCCCCCGTTCATTGGGTGACACTGCACGTTCCATGTCGCAATATGCGATTATTTTTGAGCTGCGGCTTCGGCCCGGCCCTGTTCAATGAGCCGCTGTGCCCGCTCCGCTTCTTCCGCCGTCGGCGACGGAATGCCTTCCAGCGGGTATTTCTCGCCGAGCTGCTCCCATTTATATACCCCCATCTGGTGGTATGGAAGCACATCCACCTTCTCGATGCCTTGCAGCGAGCCGATGAAGCGGCCGAGATTCAGCAGATCCTGCTCGTCGTCGTTAATCGTCGGCACGAGCACATGCCGGATCCACATCTTCTTGCCGTGGTCTGACAGCCAGCGCGCCGTCTCCAGGGTGCGCGTATTCGGCACGCCTGTCAAGGCCAAGTGCTTCTCATTGTCGATATGCTTGATATCGAGCAGCACCAGATCGGTCAGGTCGTACAGCCCGGTCAGCTTCGTCACGTCGTTGACGCCGTTCGTATCGAGCGCCGTCGGCAAGTTCCAACGCTCCTTCACCTGCTTGAACAGTTCCTTCACGAAGGGAGCCTGCAATGTTGGCTCCCCGCCCGATACGGTCAAGCCGCCGCCGGAGCTGCGATAATACGGAAGGTAGGACTCGATTTCCGAGAGCGCTTCTTCTACGGACATCTCGGTGCCGCCGTGCAGATCCCAGGTATCCCGGTTGTGGCAATATTTGCACTTCAGGGCGCAGCCCTGCATGAACAGAATGAATCGGATACCTGGCCCATCCACCGTGCCGAACGTTTCTACGGAGTGTATGCGTCCAATCATGTCGCTCACGGTCCCTTCTCTTCCGGCTCACATGTCTGATTACATGCTGCCGTGGAATGTGCGGTTGATGACATCGAGCTGCTGCTCACGCGTCAGCTTGATGAAGTTGACCGCATATCCGGATACGCGAATCGTCAATTGCGGATAATTTTCCGGATGTTCCATCGCGTCAAGCAGCTGCTCGCGGTCGAACACGTTGACGTTCAAGTGATGCCCCTTGCTGCTGAAATAGCCGTCCAGCATCGACGTCAAGTTCGATTTGCGCGAATCGAGCTCCTTGCCGAGCGCCTTCGGCACGATGGAGAACGTGTTCGAGATGCCGTCAAGGCTGTGCTCATATGGCAGCTTCGCGACGGAGCTCAGCGATGCCAAGGCTCCTTTGCGGTCGCGGCCGTGCATTGGGTTCGCCCCAGGAGCGAACGGTTCGCCCGCTTTGCGTCCATCCGGCGTCGTACCGGTCTTCTTACCATAGACGACGTTCGACGTAATCGTCAATACGGATTGGGTTGGGAGCGCATTGCGGTATGCATGATGCTTCCGAATCATATTCATGAACGATTCGACCAGGTCGATCGCGATGCTGTCTACGCGGTCGTCATTGTTGCCGTAGCAAGGATATTCGCCTTCTGTCTCGAAGTCCACCGCGATGCCTTGCTCGTTGCGAATTGGTCTGACTTTCGCGTACTTGATGGCGCTGAGCGAGTCGGCTGCGACCGACAGGCCCGCGATTCCGCATGCCATCGTCCGGAGAATTTCACGGTCATGCAATGCCATTTCAATCCGCTCGTAGCTGTATTTATCATGCATATAGTGGATGACATTCAGCGCGTTCATGTACAGCTTCGCCAGCCACTCCATCATCTGCTTGAATCGCTTGACGACTTCGTCGTAATCAAGCACTTCGCTTGTAATCGGAGGAAGCTCCGGTCCGACCTGCACGCCCAGCTTCTCGTCCTTGCCGCCGTTGATCGCGTACAGCAGACATTTCGCCAGGTTGGCGCGGGCGCCGAAGAACTGCATTTGCTTACCGATGCGCATCGCGGATACGCAGCAGGCGATACCGTAATCATCGCCATAAATCGGACGCATCAGATCATCATTCTCGTATTGAATCGAGCTCGTCTCGATCGATACTTTGGAGCAGTATTTTTTGAATGCTTCCGGAAGCTTCGTCGACCACAGGACAGTCAGGTTCGGTTCTGGAGCCGGTCCGAGATTGTACAGGGTATGCAGGAAGCGGAAGCTGTTCTTCGTGACGCGAGTCGTTCCGTCCACGGCCATGCCGCCGATCGATTCGGTTACCCATGTAGGGTCGCCGCTGAACAAATCATTGTAATCCGGCGTACGCAGGAATTTGACGATCCGGAGCTTCATGACGAAATGGTCAACCAGCTCTTGAGCTTCTTCTTCCGTCAGATTTCCTTCCTTCAGATCCCGTTCGATATAAATATCGAGGAAAGACGATACGCGTCCGAGCGACATTGCCGCACCGTTCTGTTCTTTGATCGCTGCCAAGTAACCGAAGTAGACCCATTGGAAAGCTTCCTTCGCATTCTGAGCCGGCTTGGAAATATCGAAGCCGTGCATCTCGGCCAACTGCTTCAACTCCGTCAGCGCCCGGATCTGCTCGGACAGCTCTTCGCGGTCGCGGATAACGTCATCCGTCATTACGTCAACTTCCAGGTCGTTCAGATCTTTCTGCTTCATCTTAATGAGGAAATCTACGCCGTACAATGCAACGCGGCGGTAGTCGCCGATAATGCGTCCGCGCCCGTACGCGTCCGGCAAGCCTGTAATGATGCCGGCTTTGCGGGCCATGCGCATTTCGGAAGTATATGCATCAAATACGCCTTGGTTATGCGTCTTGCGAATATCTGTGAACATCTTGATGATTTCATCCGGCATTTCGAAGCCATACGCTTTGCAAGCGTCAATCATCATCCGGATGCCGCCGAACGGCTGGATGGAACGGCGGAACGGAGCATCGGTCTGTACGCCGACTACTTTCTCCTTATCCTTGTCCAAATAGCCAGGCTTATGCGAAGTAATCGTCGATGGCGTATTGACATCGACATCCCACACGCCGCCGCGTTCGCGCTCTTCCTTCGACAATTGGCTTACGATATCCCATAGATCTTTTGTGTTCTGGGTCGGTCCGACCAAGAATGCTTCATCACCGTGATAAGGCTGGATGTTGCCTTCCAGGAAATTTGGGACATCCACATGATTTTGCCATTTTCCCGAATTGAATCCACGCCACGCTTGTTCTTTTACTTCTGTTTTACGTTCCATCACCGACATCGTAATCCCTCCATACCGTTTACTTTTCGTATGTGCTGACAACGAAGGCGCCACCCGACATGGTTCTCTCTATACCTTAACCTTACTTAGTTGTGATGAATTTCACGTTTAAGGGTATGCGGCCGTTATGTTCCGCCTTCTACTTCGATAACCGCCCGCTTTTTTCCTGCCTGAGTGGCTTACGCAGCGTCTATCCTTGCTGCATCTTAATTGTACCTCCTTTCACGTAGTTTCGGTGTGATGTACATCACAAAGAAGCATGTTTTTGTGAAAATAATCACATAAAATAGATAAAAGTCCGATTATTTCGGCCGGGCTTACCCGCAAACGCGAAAAGCAGCGAAGAGCCGCTGCTCTCCGCTGCCTGTTCATTATGATACTGATGCGCTGTTTATCTTATTCGAAGCGGCCATAGAAAGCGTCGCGGTATACTTCCGCCAGCTCGGTCACGAGCGGCAGCTTCGGATTGGCGGTCGTGCATTGGTCTTCGAAGGCGCGATCGGCCAGATAGTCGACGCGGGATTCGAAATCCTTCGGATCGAAGCCCAGCTCCTGGAACGACTCCGGAATGCCCAGCTCGCGGTTCAGGCCGCGGATGGCCTCGATAAGGCTCTTCACGCCTTCTTCCGTCGTGCGGGCCGGCAACCCGAGAATGCGGGCGATCTCGGCATAGCGCACATCTGCGACGAAATGGTCATATTTTGGGAAGGAAGCGAACTTCGTCGGCTTCTTCGCGTTGTAGCGGATGACATGCGGCATCAAAATTGCATTCGTGCGGCCGTGCGCCGTATGATACTGCGCCCCCCACTTATGCGCCAAGCTGTGGTTGATGCCAAGGAACGCATTCGCGAACGCCATTCCCGCCAAGGTCGAGGCGTTATGCATTTTTTCACGCGCTTTCGGGCATGCTTCCCGGTAAGACTTCACCAGGTTCTCGAAGACGAGCTGGATTGCTTTAATCGCCAGTCCGTCCGTATAATCGCTCGCCATGACGGAGACATAAGCTTCAATCGCATGCGTCAGCACGTCCATACCGGTGTCGGCTACGGCCGTTTTCGGCAAGCTGTAGACGAATTCAGGGTCGATGATAGCCACGTCCGGCGTCAGCTCATAGTCCGCCAGCGGATATTTCGTGTTGCCCTTCTCTTTGTCCGTGATGACCGCGAACGAGGTGACCTCGGAGCCGGTACCGGACGTTGTAGGAATGGCGACGAATTTGGCCTTTTGGCCAAGGCGCGGGTATTTGAACGTACGCTTGCGGATATCCAGGAACTTCTGCTTCAGATTGTCGAAGTCAGTATCCGGATATTCGTAGAACAGCCACATGCCCTTCGCCGCGTCCATCGGCGAGCCGCCGCCCAAGGCGATAATGCAGTCGGGCTCGAAGCTCCGCATCATTTCCGCCCCGCGCTCTACCGTCTTCGTGGACGGATCCGGCTCGACGTCGGAGAAGACTTCGATCGCAACCGGCGTCCGGCGCTGGCGCAGATAGTATTCCAGCTTCTCGACGTACCCGAGCTTCACCATCATAGCGTCGGTGACGATCATTACCCGGTGAATGTCCGGCATTTTGGCCAAATATTGCGTTGCGCCTTTTTCAAAATAAATCTTGTTCGGCACTTTAAACCATTGCATATTCACAGTTCGCTTCGCCACCCGTTTAATATTGAGCAGATTGACGGCCGTTACGTTGGAAGACGTCGAGTTGCGTCCATACGAGCCGCAGCCCAAGGTCAACGAAGGGAGATTCGTGTTGTAAATGTCCCCGATCGCGCCATGCGTCGACGGCGAGTTGACGAGAATCCGCCCGGTCTGCAGACGGTCCGCGAAGCGGCGAATGACGTCGTCGTCATGAGAATGAATGACGGAGGAGTGACCCATGCCGCCGAAGGCAACGATCTCGGCTGCCCGATCGATTCCTTCCTGCGCGTTCTTCACCTTGTAGCAGGCGAGAACGGGGCTCAGCTTCTCGGCAGACAGCGGGAACTTCGGTCCGACGCCGTCCAGCTCGGCCACCAGGATCTTCGTATCGTCCGGAACCGAGATGCCTGCCATCTCGGCAATCTGCTTCGCCGACTGGCCAACAATAGCCGGATTCACGGCGCAGGATTCGGCCTTCATCGCCATGCCCTGCAGCTTGCCGGTTTCTTCCTTCGTCAGGAAGCGGCAGCCTTTGGCCTGCATCAGCTTTTTCACTTCGGCGAAGACCGGTTCTTCGATAATAACCGCCTGCTCGGATGCGCAGATCATGCCGTTGTCGAACGTTTTGGACAGAATCAGGTCGGTAACCGCCTGCTCCAGCTCCGCCGTCTTGTCAATGAAGCAAGGCACGTTGCCCGGACCTACGCCGAGCGCCGGCTTCCCGCAGCTGTACGCCGCCCGGACCATGCCTGCCCCGCCTGTGGCGAGGATGAGCGCCACGTCCGGATGATTCATCAGCGCATTGGTCGCGTCCATGGACGGATATTCAATCCATTGGATACAATGCTCAGGAGCGCCGTATTTGACCGCTGCGTCGTGCAAAATGCGGGCAGCTTCCGCGCTGCATTTCTGTGCCGACGGATGGAATCCGAAAATGATCGGGTTGCGCGTCTTAATGGAAATGAGCGCCTTGAACATCGTCGTGGACGTCGGGTTCGTCACCGGGGTAATCCCCATTACGATGCCGACCGGCTCCGCAATTTTCATATACGCGCCATTCGGATTGTCCTCAATGACGCCGACGGTTTTCTCGTACTTAATCGAGTTGAAGATGTATTCCGTGGCAAAAATATTTTTCGTGATTTTGTCTTCATACACGCCGCGGCCTGTCTCTTCGACCGCCATTTTCGCCAAATGCATATGCTTGTCGAGACCGGCCAACGCCATTTGCTGCACAATCGTGTCAATCTGTTCCTGCGTCATGTCCATAAATGCGGCTTGAGCCTTCTTGGCGCGTGCCACCAATTGATCAATATGTTCTGCTGCATTCGGGACATTTTTCTTTTCCATTGCGGTTGCTTTCGGTTGTGCTGCCATCTTCTCCGCCTCCACTCCGTAGACCAAGTCAACCCGGGGTTCCGCTTTTCTGTCGGTCTTATTTCTATTTATCATGCTGCGGATTTGTCCGATGTTCCTCGGTTTTTATTTGTGAATCTTTTCACAATCTAAGTGTAGCTTATTGCGCCTGCTCTGTATGTGACCTACATCACATGATGATTCTTTTTTTCCGTCTATCTTTTACAGCCCGTCCAGACTTTGTGACACTCGTCACAATCTGTCGCTAATTTGTAAAAAATTTAAACATTTCTAAATTGACAATACTCGCAGGAACGTACATGATAGTAGTATCAAAGGATTTAGTGAAACATGTCACATGATATATCATAAAACCCAATAAATAACATTTGGAAATAGACAATTGGAGGCGAATGGAGTGGCCAACATGATGGAACAACTCGGCGAACACTGCAACTTATCGTGTTTTTCGGAGCAGAACCGACAGCGGCTGTTGGAGATTGCGAAGGATCGGACCTACCCCGAGAACTCGCATCTATTCTGGGAAGGCGACGTGTCCGATAAGCTCTTCATTCTCAAGAGCGGCCGCGTCAAAATAACGAAATCGACGGATGAAGGCAAGGAATTGATTCTCTATATGTATCAAGCCGGAGACATGATCGGGCAGGTGGACCCGTTCAACAGCACGAAGCACAGCTTCACGGCGGAAGTGATCGAGGAAGCCGAGCTCGGCCTGATCGATCAGAAGGATATTGAGATTTTAATCTGCCAATACTGCGATTTTTCGATCGACTTCATGAAATGGATGGGGATCCACCATCGTCTGACGCAGACAAAATTCCGCGATCTGATGATGTACGGCAAGCCGGGCGCGCTGTGCTCGACGCTGATCCGCCTGTCCAACACGTACGGAGAGGAGCTGGACGACGGCGGCGTGCTTATTAACAAGAAGATTACGCACACCGATTTGTCGAATATGATTGGGGCTACCCGCGAGAGCGTGAACCGGATGCTGAGCGATCTCCGCAAGAAGGGCGTGCTCGAATACGAGAGCGGCATGATTGTCATCCGCGAGCTGGATCATCTCCGGGACGTCTGCCGGTGTGAAATGTGTCCGAAGGAGATCTGCCGCATCTAGTCATTCGATTATGACGGCCCCTCCTTTCCCCCATCCAATATCGAAGCCAGCAGCTTGATGCCGCTGGCTTTTTTGCATGTTCTGTCTCGCCCCAGTTGTAATCCGCACTTGCCCAGTTGTAATCTGCATTTGCGCAGTTGGCACTTGCTCAGTTGCAATCCGTACTTGCCCAGTTGGCACTTGCTTAGTTGTAATCCGCATTTGCTAAGTCGCACCCAATTCCTGCAATTATACATCAATTTTCTCCACTTTAGCTTATTTTCGCAAAAATTCCTGCCCCAGTGCATCATTTTGTCCCAATTTATCTCTTACTCCTCGCGATATCATTAAATTGATGTACTTCTGCAGGAATTCCAGCCCGGGTTTGAAGCAACGATCCGAATACTGCATTTTTGCAGCATTTTAGAACAATTCCAGCGGAAAGAGGAGTCCGAAGGCAGAACAACACGTTCAAAGCAGGGGATAAAAGCTCGATGATATAGTAAAAAGCCCAAAGCTGGAGATTGCTCCCGCTTCAGGCTCTCTTGATTCATGTACTTTCATTATGTGCTCTTGATGTACTGCTGATGGACTGACACGATGCAGAGATGTGCCGCGCCGCACAGGGAATTATGACCGTTTCCGCACCGGGCTGATGAACCAATAAGCCATGCCTACGAAAATAGCGCCGCCGACGATATTGCCCAGCGTCACGGGAATCATGTTATGCAGCCATCCTGCCATCGTCACCGTCTCTGGATGCTGGGGCAGCAGCAATGCCGTCGTCAGCAGCGACATATTGGCCACGCTGTGCTCAAATCCGGTGGCGATGAAGGCATACAGCATCCACCAGATCAATACCAGCTTGGCGATCTCTTCCTTGGCGCGCATCGCCGTCCAGATCGCCAGACAGACGAGCCAGTTGCACAGAATGCCGCGGAAGAAGAGCTGATCGATCGGCAGCTTCATCTTCGTGGCCGCCGCCGTGAACAGCAGATGATCGGCCGGCGCGGCGCCGAACACGCCCGATCCTCGAATGAGCAGACTGAACAGAACCGCGCCGAGCAGATTGCCGAGGAAGACAATGCCCCAGTTCGCCCACGTCGTCCGCCAAGGCGTCCTTCCCGACAAGGAGCTTACGGTGAACAGCATATTGTTCCCCGTGAACAGCTCGGAGCCGGCGAATATGACCAGGGTGAGGGCAATGCCGAAAGACATGCCCATCACCAGCGGCACGGCAGGAGAGCCAGCCGCCTTGAAGCTCCCCCCGACCGTAAAAATAAGCATAATGCCGAAGCCGACATAGGCGCCTGCCAGCATCGCCGACACGATATAACGCAGCAGCCCTGATTGCATCAGCTTCTTCTTCGCCTCTACCGCTTCATTGACGGCTTCCAGGGATCCCTTGAACATCGCGTCTCCTCTCCTCTCTATCCTGCTAACGGATCTTTTGCCTATATGCTGCCGTCACGGCCTGCCCCGCCTGCCGCAATCATTACAATGCCGTTCTCCGCCTTGATCGGATAGGTCTTTACCTGCCCGGAGTCCGGGGCCTGCACGAGGCCGTCGCGAAGATCGATCTTCCAATCATACAGCGGATCGTACAAATAATGTCCCGATACGATTCCTTCGCTGAGCGGGCCTCCTTTCGGATGCGGGCTCCGATCCTCCAGCGCATACCATCCGTCTTCCGTCCGGAAGACTGCGACCGCGGCGCCGTTCATCCGCACGACGCGGCCCACTCGCGGCAAAAACTGCTCCATCTCCCCTACCGGCACAAACGCTCCATCCACTGATTTGGCCATGCTCGTCTCCTCCTCTCCGCTATTGCTCCAACGTAACGGCTTCGAACAGCTTGCTCCGCAAATCCGGCTGATCCAATACTTGCTTCCATGGATCTTCCGCCTGGGCGAGAGCGATGTCGATCCGTGCGACGAGCCGCTGGCGCTCTTCGCTGTCTTCCACCACGGTACGACGGATCGCATCCAGCCCGATTCGCTCTACCCATTCCGACGTCCGCTCCAAATAGTTGGCCGACTCGCGGTAATATTGAATGGCCGCCGCCGTCATCTCGACAAGCTCATCATCCGTCTTGACCTTGCACAGCAGATCCGCCAGCCGCGGCTTGATGCCGCCGTTGCCGCCGATATAGATCTCCCAGCCGCCGTCATTGCCGACGATGCCGATATCCTTCGTGCAGGATTCGGCGCAGTTGCGCGGACATCCGTTCACGGCCATTTTGAACTTGGCCGGGTAGTCGATCCGCTCGAACTTGCGCTCCAGCAGTGCGCCCATGGCCAGCGAATCCTGGGTGCCGAAGCGGCAGTATCTGGAGCCGACACAGGTTTTGACCGTGCGCAGCGATTTGGCGTAGGCATAGCCCGACGGCATATCGAGCGCCTCCCACACTTTCGGCACATCTTCTTTTTTGACGCCGATTAGATCGATCCGCTGTCCCCCCGTCATTTTGACGAGCTCCACATTATACTGAAGCGACACATCCGCAATTTTTTTCAATTCCTCCGGCGAGGTCATGCCGCCGTACATCCGCGGCACGACCGTGTAGGTGCCGTCCTTCTGAATATTGGCGTTCATCCGTTCGTTCACGAAGCGTGACGCTTTGTCGTCCCGGTAGCTCTCCGGCCAGATCATGCCGAGATAGTAGTTCAGCGCGGGACGGCATTTCGAACAGCCCTCCGGCTGCTTCCATTCCAGTGCCGCCATCACTTCGTGAACCGTATGGAGCCCCTGCTCCCGAATCGCGGCAACAATCTCGTCGCGCGAGTGCTCGGTGCAGCCGCAGATGCCTTGCTTGACGGCACCCGCTTCGAAGCCGTCGCCGAGAGCATGCTGGAGCAGCTGCTCCACCAGCGGCTTGCAGCCGCCGCAGGAGCGCGAAGCCCCGGTGCAGGCTTTGACTTCATCCAGCGTCGTGAGGCCGTTGTCCGCGATGGCGTCCAAAATCATCTTTTTGGTCACGCCATTGCAGCCGCAGACGATATCGTCATCCGCCAATTCGGCAGCCGCATTCGCCTTCGAGCCGCAGCAGCCTCCCGTACCCGTCAATTCCTGGTACAGCTCGTCGGTCATGGCCGCACCCTGCTTCACGAGGCGTTCCAGCTTGGCAGCATCATCCGTATCGCCGAACAGCACGGCGCCGACGATGATATTGTCCCGGAGCACGATTTTCCGGTACGTGCGCTTCCACCCGTCATGGAAGGTCAGGGTGGCGCATTCCGGCGTCTCCAGGAAGATGCCTGTCGAGAAGACGTCGACGCCGGACACTTTGAGCTTGGTCGAGCAGACCGAGCCTTCATACGGCTTCGTCTCCACGCCGGCGAGCGTCTTCGCCAGCACCGCGCCCTGCTCGAACAGCGGAGCGACGAGCCCGTAGCAGACGCGGCGATGCTCCGTGCACTCCCCGACGGCATAGACGTCTTCGGCGGAAGTCCGCAGCCAGTCGTCCACCACGATGCCCCGGTTCACGTCGAGGCCGCTCGCCTGACCGATCCCGACATTCGGGCGAATGCCGACCGCCATGACGACGAACTCCGCCTTCAATTCCGTCCCGTCGCTGAAGCGCAAGCCTTCCACGCGCTCGCCGCCCGTAATCTCCACCGTCTGCTTGCCGAGAGCGAACCGGATGCCCTGGCGCTCCAGCTCCTGCTCAAGCAGGCGCGCCGCGGTCAAATCCAGCTGGCGCTCCATCACATAGTCGGGCAGATGGACCACCGTCACGTCCATGCCCAGCTGAACCAGTCCCTTCGCCGCTTCCAGGCCGAGCAGGCCGCCGCCGATGACGGCTGCCGTCTTATACGTTCCCGCTGCGGCAATCATGCGATCGCAATCCTCGATGCTGCGGAAGCCGACGACGCCCTCCTTGTCCGCGCCGGGCACGGGCAGCCGGAACGGTGTCGATCCGGTCGCGATGATGACCCGATCATACGGCACCTCGCGGCCTTTATCGGTCAGGACGACGCGGCGTTCAGTGTCGATCCGCTCCCCCATCTCGCCCGCCAGCAGCGTAATGCCGGCCTCTTCATACCACGAATACGGATTCAATACGATGTCATCCAGCTTTTTGCTGCCCTCCAGCACGTAAGACAGCAGAATCCGGTTATAGTTGGGATGCGGTTCCTCCCCAATGACCGTAATGTCGTAACGGTCGGTCAGCTTCAACAGCTGCTCCACCGTATTGATGCCTGCCATGCCGTTGCCTACGACGACCAGCCGCCATTTTCGTTCCATGGTGGTCCCTCCTTCTCACAATCGAAAATCCTCACTCATCAATTGTTACTTTTTTCACATACATTTATATTTGTATTTTACCTCTAACTGGAAGCAAGGCGAGTGATTACGCGCACAGCAAATGTGTCGGTTTTTTGCGCGTTTGTTCACATTTGGCTTTGGCCGCTCCATACGCGTTCCGGGGCTTTTCCCGCTGCACTTGCCACAGTATTTCTGCCTTTATACTGTACTTGCCACTGCACTCACCACTACACTTCCTCTGAACCTGCCTCTCTCCCCCTCTCCCCGCCCGTTCACCATCTTTTGAACCTCCGCCCCAATCGTGAGACGGGAATTTCTTATAAAGACAGCCTTCCCGGCTTCCCCTATAATGAGAACAGCGTCAACTCAAGATGTTCAAGTGAAAAGATTGTTCAAAAAAATCAGCAGCGGCCTTTTGAACAGGCACTTAAAGGAGATACTGCAATGAAGACTTCTTATGTATGTCTATATGATCCAAGCTTCCCGTCCGCCAGCGATGCACTTCCTCCCGCCATGCGGGATCGCCTCGCCGCCGAATGGAAGATCGTACAAGCGGATCAGCTCGCCGAAGCGCTGGACGCGCAGCAGGGCGGCGTATTTATCAACCTGCACGCCCCATACTTTCCGAAGAACGCATGGGCGTCCATCGCCGCGTTCCTCGAACGGGGCGGACATCTGCTCAGCGCCGGCGGCTCCCCCTTCCGCATTCCCGTCTACCGCGACGGCAGCGGCTGGACGGCGGAGCCGGAACAGACGGCCTATCACCAGCGCCTTCGCATCCACGAGTGCATGCCGGTGCAGGCGGAACGGTTCGAACGCTTCGCCGCCAACGTGGAGCGCCCCTTGTTCGAGCAGGCGGCGCCGCTGTGGCCGGCCTCGCCGACCTGCAGCTTCGTGCTCTGGGTGACCCGGCACGACGACTGTCCCGGCGAGCACGGTTCCGCCGGCCCGATGGATGCCCACATCATTCCGCTCGTGACGGCGCTGGACCGCGATGGCCGGGAGGTCGGCGCGCCCGTCGTGCTGCTCGAGAACACGAAGGGCGAGTTCGCCGGCACCCGCTGGCTGTTCGTGAACCAGCCGCTGACAGCGGAGTTCCTGGAGCAGGCGGGAGCGGAGTCGCTCCTCGCCTGGGCCCGTTATTGCTCGTATGGCGTCAGCGATTGGTGGCTGAAGCCGGGCCTTGCCTGTTATGAGCCGGGCGAGCGCCCGAAGCTGACCCTGCAGACGCAGCTGCTGCCTGCGGCCCGGGCCAGCTACGGCGCTGGCGGACCGCTGGCCGCTTCGCGCCGAAGCGCGGCCGACGCCGCGGAAGTCGTCTGGCAGGCCAGCGTCGAGCTGACGGCGGACGACGGCGAAGTGCTGTGGCGCAGCGAGCTCGCCATCCGCTGCGGGCGGGAGCTGGAGCGGATGACCTTGAAGCCGGACACCGTGCTCGCTCCGGGCATGTACCGGGTGAATGCCCGGCTCGTGAGCGGCACGGGCGAGGTTCGCCTGCTGCGGCAGGGCTTCTGGTGCCGCGACGAAGAGCTGCTGCGGAGCGGCTCCTTCCTGAAGGCGGGCCGGGATTACTTCGAGCGCGACGGCGTTCCCGTTCCCATCGTCGGCATGACGTACATGTCGAGCGATGTGGCCCGCAAGTTCGTGTTCCTGCCAAATACGGCGGTATGGGATCGCGATATGGCCCAGATGAAGAAGGCCGGAATCAATCTGATCCGCACCGGCATCTGGACCGCCTACCGCCACATCATGTATGTGGACGGGCATCCGTCGGAGGATGTGCTGTGCGCCCTGGACGCCTTCTTCCTGACCGCGAAGAAGCACGGCATCGAAGTATGCTTCAACTTCTTCTCCTTCGCGCCGGAGCTGTGGGAAGGAACGAATCCGTACCTCGATCCGCGCAGCATCGAGGCGCAGAAGCGCTTTATCGGGGCAGTCGTCGAACGGCACCGCCACTCGTCGTTCGTCCACTGGGATCTGATCAACGAGCCGTCCCTCTTCGACCCGAAGCGGGTATTCGCCGGACCGCGCAGCGCGAAGGACAAGTATGAGATCGCGGCCTTCCGCGAATGGCTGCAGGAACGCTACGCCGGCGATATCCGCCTGCTGCAGGAGCGCTGGGGCATGACGCCGGAGCAGGTGCCGGGCTTCCACGCGATTGTGCCGCCGGAGCCGCAGGAGATTAACTTTGATGCCCAGGATATGATCAAGGAGAAAAAAGGAACGCGCTGGCTTGATTATTCACTGTTCACGATGGAGATGCTCAACCGGTGGGTGCAAGCGATGCGCGACACGATTTCGTTCCATCAGCCGGAGCAGCTCGTATGCGTCGGCCAGGATGAGGCGCTGGCGGCGCAGCGGCCAAGCCCGTTCTTCTATGAAGCGTCTGTGGACTATACGTCGAACCATTCGTGGTGGCTGTACGATCAGCTCATCTGGGACGGCGTGTTCACGAAAACGCCGTATAAGCCCAATCTCATTCAGGAGACGGGCATCATGTATGGCATGACGCCGGACGGCTTCGCCCTGCGGACGGAGGAGCAGCTGCGCAACATTTTGGAACGGAAATACGCCTATGCGTTTGCGACCGGCTGCGCCGGGGCGGTGCAATGGATCTGGAACACGAATTTCTATATGAACAATGTGAATGAATCCAATATCGGCGCGCTGCGCGCGGACGGCACGGAGAAGCCGGAGGCCGATGTCTCCTATGACTTCGGCGCATTCATGCAGGCGGCAGCCCCGCTCTTCCGGGATCGCGAGCTGGAGCCGATCGTCGTCATCTACCCGGAAGCGAACGATCTGTCTAACAGGCGAATGGCGGCCGAAGCGACGTCAACGGCGGCGCGCGTGCTGGCCTATGAGTTGAAGGTTCCGTTCCGGGCGATGGGAGAATACCAGCTGGAGGCGCTGGATGATATGCCGCCGCGTCTCATTATCGTGCCGTCTCCGCATCATATGACCGATGCGGCCCTCGATCGACTGCTCGCCTTCGTGGAGCGATCCGGCGCGACCCTGCTCATTACCGGCCCGATCGGCCGCAACGAATATTGGCAGGCGACCGCCCGGATGGACAGCCTGCTCGGTCCGCGGCGCCTCGGCAGCGTCGTGCGCGAGGAACGCTTCCTCCTCGCAGGACGGGAGATTCCGCTCTCGTTCGGCGGCCGCAAGATAAAGCAGGTGTTCAAAGAAACGAGTGCCGACGGCAGCCCGTCCGCGCTGGTGGAGCAGCCGATCGGACGCGGCAAGCTCCTCTGGGTCGGCCTCCCGGTCGAATGGAATGATCGGCATGCTGCCGTCGCGGAGGTGTACGCGCATGCCATGCAGATCGCATCCATTGAGCCTGATCTGCGCTGGGAGGAAGGCGGCAGCCGCCCGGGAGTGTACGGACGCTGCCTTACCTTCGCGCAGGGCCGTCTCTATCTGTTCGTATCCGAATCGGGGCAGGATGAGACTGTCCGCATCGTCCAGCCGGATAACGGAACAACATACGCTTTCAAGCTGGCCAGCGAACGCACCGTGATGTTCGCTGCCAATCGCCAGGGCGAGTTAATCGCCGTATACCGGCCTCGGGAAGTCGAGATCGAAGTCATCAAGTAACGGGAGCAGACAAGCTCCGGATTACGGCAACAAGCCCTTGCGGCGCAATCGTTGATTGCGTCGCAAGGGCTTGTCCCGTCTGTACCCCATTTATTTATGGTGTAATCTTGATTTCGATCTCATCATCAGGCTTCAGCTTGCGCTCGGTATCCTGATGATAATCCAGCTTCTTGTCGTTCAGCTTCAAGGTCAGAACCGCTTCAACCTCCGGTTCCTTCTCGCCGATGCGAAGGACATGTGTATGGTCCTCGTCCAGACTGATCTGCGCGAAGTTCTGAACCAGCTCCTGGAGCGTCAACTCCTCCGTCCAACGGACCAGATAGGAATTCGTAATATTCGGCGCGACCGTGCCTCCGTCGATGCGAAGCGTTACGCCGGGAGCCGCCACATGGTTCGTTCGGACCTCCAGCTTCTTGATGAAGACGCCGACGATATCGTCAGGCTTCAGCTTCTTATCCATCGCGAGCGGGAGCACGAATTCCTTCCCGTTCAGCAGCAGGCCCCATTCCATCTTCGGATCGAGGGCCACGTCGCCAACCGAGGCGATGGTGGAATTGTCCTCGGATACTTTGACGGTTCCGGATTGCTTCAGCGCGTCGACGAGCTTCATGGATGGCTGATAGCTGACAACGATGCGCTCCGACAAAGTTGGAACGAATGTGCCTCCGTCAATCGAGACGATGACTTCCTTCCCAGGAGGCTCCGCGTCTTCTTGCTCTCCCCTGTGGGAAACGCTTGATGCGCATGCTGAAGACACCAAAAAGAGAACGCCCAGCAGCAACAGTTCTAAGCCGAGCCAGCTGCCCCTCCTGAAGCTGAAATGATGTTTCCCCATTGCCGTCCACTCACTTTCCCGCCTTCAAGTTAAACGCATTCACTTGAGACACTCTGCCTCTATTATGCATGAAAGATGGCGAGAAAAAGTATCAATCCAGTAACAATAGCAACGAGGTTATCCATGATTCGACACGGATGGAAGATCGCGTCAAGCTAGACGACGGCCTCCTCCAAAATCTTGCCCATATAAGTGCGACGCGCCATCAAAAAATAGAGCGTCTGCATCAGAACGAACAAGCCAACCACCGTAACGCCGTATCCCATCACATTGATATTCATCAGATTGGTCAATGTCTTCATCGCGAACAGCGTATGGATGCTGCCAACGATGCATGGGGCGAAGAAGATGAGCCCCACCTGAAAGGTCACGACGCGGCGAATCTCCGCGACCGACAGACCGATGCGGGTCAGCGCCCGGAAATGAGCCTGGTCATCCTGCAGCTCCGTGAACAGCTTGAAGTAAATGACGCTGCCGCTCGCGATGAAGAACAGCAGACTGATGAACAAGCCGATGAACAGTCCGAGCGAGGAGGATTGCCGGGTATCGTTCCAATCCTCGGTCCGGCTGTAAATCTCGAATTCCGAAGCCGGATCCCGCATCTCCCGAATCCGTTCCATCAGGGGCATCGCATCCTCCCAATCGGTCCAGTTCATGACATACAACGTCTGCGCCTGATCCGCCGGCGCCTGCCGGTACACTCGTTCTAACAGGGCGTCAGGAACGACGAACAAACGGTAGCTGACGCTCCTCGTCAATACGATCTGGTTCGCATGCACCTCCTGAATCTCAAGCTGAAACGGCTTCGCTTGACCTTCGACTCGAACAGAAAGGCGCTCGCCTTCCCGCATATCCTCGGAGAAATTTGCATTAAGCAGCATATCGCGCTGATCGACCAGAATCCCTTTGCCTTGCTCAATCCGGACAGGGTCATACCCCAACTCTCCGGCAAGCCGATTATAGTCGGATTCCCCAACCAATGCCCCATAATACTCCAGCCTGCCCTCCTTCACCATCGCATCGACGACGCGGGCCTTGTCGGAGAAGGTGACGTGATGCTTCATTTGCTCCGCCAGCCGCTCGATGCGGTCCGGCGTGACCGGAGGTTGATCCGCCTTGCCCGCGGACATCGTCAATACGAACGGATTGTTGAGTCTGATTGAGATTCGCATCCCTTGATCGAAGGCGTATACGGTAGCGGTGGCGGTAAGGACGACGGCGCATAGAATCGACACGTTGAACAGCACACGGGCATTATCCTTCATTTTGAAGGCCGCTTGAGAGACATTCAGGAGATGAGTGCCCCGGTAATAGAACCGCTTATTTTTCTGCAGCCCCCGAATGATCGCCACGCTGAGCTGCGTGAATAAAAAATACGTGCCGAGCACAGTCAGCCCGATAATCGGCATCGCCGACAGAACGAACAGTCTAAAATCGGTCACATAAGCCAGACCGTACCCGCTCCCGAGCGTCAGCACCGACAGGAACACGAGGAACCAGGAAAACTTGGGGGGCGACTTCGGCTCCTTGTCCGCCCGGATCAAATGGATAATCTCGACCCGGCTCACATGGCGCAGCGAGAAGAGCGTAATGAAGGCGAACAGCAGCAGATAGCCGATGGATGTCAGCCCGATCGCAGACGGACTGATATAGAAGCTCAGCGGCTCGCTCACCCGCAACAGCCGGGACATCGCCATCAGGAACAGCTTCAGCAGCACCATGCCGCTTCCGATGCCTACGACGATCGCCATGATGGAGATCAGCATGTTTTCATAGAACACCAGCATGCGGAGCTGGCCTTTGGTCGAGCCGAACAAGGATAACAAGCCAAGCTCTTTTTGCCGGGATTTGAGAAAAGCGGAGCTCGAATACAGGATGAAAAAAAACGAGAACACCATGATGAGCACTTCGCATGCAATCATCAGCTGGCGCACATAGTCGCTTTCCTGTATTTTGCCGTTCGCCACCTCCGGATGGTAAATAATCGACGCGTACACGAAAAAGATCATGACGGCGAAGACGCAGCTGAGAAAATAAGCGCCGTACCGATGCCAACTGCCTTTAATATTATTGATAGCGAGCTGTCGGTACGTCATCGAATTGGCCCCCTAACAGACTGAGCGAGTCTAGTATGTGTTGGAAGAACGTCTGCCGGTTCGAGCCGCGGCGCAGCTCGGAAAAAATTTGTCCGTCCTTGATGAACAAAATCCGCTTGCAGTAGCTCGCTGCGAACGGATCATGCGTCACCATGAGAATGGTGCGGTTCTGGTTCTCATTCAGATCTTCGAGAGCGTTCATCACTTCCTTCGCCGCCTTCGAATCAAGATTCCCGGTCAGTTCGTCCGCCAGCAGCAGGGACGGCTGATGGATCACCGCGCGCGCAATGGCTGTCCGCTGCTTCTGCCCCCCCGAGACCTCGTACGTCCGCTTATCCAGAATCGGCTCGATGCCGAGCCAGCGAATCGTATCGGCGAGCCGCTGCTCAATATCGCGCGCCGAGATCTGATCCAGCGCCAGCGGCAAAATGATATTCTCCTTAATACTCAGCGTATCCAGCAAATTGAAATCCTGAAACACGAAGCCGAGCTCCCGGCGGCGGAAATGCGCCAGCTTCTTGTTGCTTAGCTTCGTCGGATCGGTTCCGTTAATCCAGAGCTTGCCGGAAGTCGGCTTATCTATCGTCGCGAGAATATTGAGCAGCGTCGTCTTCCCGCTCCCCGACGGGCCCATAATGCCCACGAATTCTCCCTCATCCACACGCAAATGAATGTCTTTGAGCGCCGTATACGTCATTCTTCCTTTGGTGCCATATACTTTGGACAGCTGCTCCGCTCTTAGAACCTCCATATTTCTATCCCCTTTCCAGTCATGCGGGCGAATACACTCATCCGTTCATTCGTTACTTTTCTTCAGTATAACCGTTTTCGGCCAGGCACGACATGGAATAGCCTTGCGCCAGCTTACAAACTTGTCACCTAAGGCAACCGGACGGCTGCCCGCGCCCGCAGCGCAACCAACATAAACAACACAAACAACGCATGTACGGCAGCCGGCTGCCATGCACGCGTTGCAAGCGGAGATTGGATGATGCGGGTGCATGTCCCGCCCCGGCTCATATGCGGTGGATGCCGTCGGAATGGAAGCCAAGGGTGAAGGTCGTGCCCGCATGCGGCTCCGATTCGACGCTTATCGTATGACCGAGCTTGCCGCACACCTGCTTGACCAGATACAGCCCCATCCCGGTGGCATCTCCTTCCCGGCGTCCATTCTCCCCGGTGAAGAAGGCATCGAAGATGCGCGGGATATCATGCGGCTCGATGCCGACCCCCTCATCCTGCACCCGGAGCTGCACGGCGCCGCCGGCCTGCTGAACCGTGAACTGGAGCGATTTGGCCCCTTCCTTATCCTTCATATATTTGATCGCGTTCGTGACCAGCTGGGTCAGAATGAACGCCAGCCATTTCTCATCGCTCTCGACCATCGTGTCGCCAGGCGTGACCTTCGGATAGATTTGGTAACGAATGAGTGCTTTTTTATTCTGATTGATGACCTGCCGGATGACATGCTGCAGCGACAGTCCCGTCACGTGCAGATCAAGGTCGAACTTCTCCATGCGGGCCGTATGCAGCATCATATCGAGGCCGCGCGCGAGCCGATCCGTCTCTTCCGCGATGCTGCGCAGCAGCTGCTCCGTCTCCTCCAGCGACAGCGGCTGTGGCGTCTGCTGCGAGATCAGATGCAGCACCGACACCGGCGTCTTCATATGATGAACCCATTGGTTCGTAAAATGAAGATGCTGCTCCCGGTTCTTCTGCATCGTCAGCAGATCGTCCATGTAGGCGCTGTACTGGCGGCTGATCAAGCCGTGAACCCGCTCCTGCTCCTGCGTCTCCGGATGCTGAAGACAGAGCGTGAAATCATTGCTGCTCGCATTCTCCTCCGCATTCTTCATCTCGCGGAACCAGCGCTTCTGCCGCGAATAGTCATAGATTAACCCAAGGAGGATGACGGCCCCGCCCAGCACGAATACGTAGGTCAGGCTCCCGCTGTACAGATAGCGCTGGCCGATTCCGAGATCCAGCCATACGACAAGCAGGGCGACGAATAAAGCGGCGAAGCAGGCGAGCACAAGGAGCAACCGATCCTTCACAAAGCGCCAAAAGGTCATGCCCAATCCCCGTCTTCCGTCCACGACGTCTGCAAGCGGTATCCCTGTCCGCGCATCGTCTCGATCGCCTTATGAATGCCAATCTCCTCCAGCTTCTTGCGCACGCGGGTCACATTCACGGTGAGCGTGTTATCGTCCACGAAGTCGACATCATCCCACAGCGTCTCCAGCAGCGTCTCCCGGGAGACGATATGACCGGCGCGCTCCATAAGCACAGCGAGCAGCAGCGCCTCATTCTTCGTCAGATCGACGCGGCTTCCCTTCCATTCCAGCGTATTCCGGGAGCGGTGCAGGCTCAAGCCATGCACGACCAGCTCCTCGCCGCCGTTGGTGGAAGCATACTCCCCGTATGTTCGGCGCAGGACGCCCTTGACCTTCGCCAGGAGCACATCAAGATGGAACGGCTTCGTGATGAAATCGTCGCCCCCGTTCTCAATCGCCATCACCTGGTCCATCTCTCCGGTACGCGCGGACACGAAAATAATCGGGGCATTGGTCACCATCCGGAACTGCCGGCACCAATAGAATCCGTCATAGGCCGGCAAATGAATATCGAGCAAAATCAAATCCGGGTTCACCGCAAGCAGCTCTTCCTTCAGCGCCTTGAAATCGGTGGCCCTCGTCACTTTGTAATCATATTTCTCCAGCGAAGATTGCAGAATGGAAGCAATCTTGTCATCATCTTCAACGATCATAATCCGATACATTCTCATCATCCCCCGACTCTATCTGCATACCGATGCATAGCATATTTTTCATCATATCACAAACCGTCCGCCGGACAAACCGCCGGATATTTTTACTGGATTCTGGAAAATGTTTGACGATTTGGTGAACGGCTTATATAATAGAAAAAAGTCATCACGGCCATACGAACGAACCGTTATTTCGAAAGGGGTGTAAGCGTTTACTTTTCCTGATATAGACTCGTTATCCTGACATGGCAATGAAATCTGAACCATTGTTCGGAGGTGTATCGCGTCCTATGAAGCATGAACGCGTGAATTACGGCCAGATGGCCAAGTCGTCCCGGTTTCATACGTTAATTCAGAGCAAGAAGCGCTTCATTATCCCGCTGACGATCTTCTTTTTCCTCTTCTATTTCGCCCTGCCGATCCTGACTTCCTACACCACGATATTGAACCGGCCCGCGGTTGGCGCGATTTCCTGGGCCTGGGTATTCGCCTTCGCCCAATTCATCATGACTTGGGTCCTATGTGTCCTCTACGCCCGCAGAGCGGCCAAATTCGATAAACTGGTGGCCGAAATCAATCAGGAATGGAGTGGGGAACGCGAATGAGCACAACGGCGTTCATTTTGTTTTTGGCCATCGTGATGCTGACCATGGTCATTACATACATAGCGGCGAAGAAGACGCGCAGCGCAGCGGATTTCTACACGGCTGGCGGCGGCCTGAAGGGCTGGCAGAACGGGCTGGCCATCGCGGGGGATTATATGTCCGCGGCTTCGTTCCTGGGCATCGCCGGATCGATCGCTCTCGTCGGCTTCGACGGCTTCTTCTATTCGATCGGCTTCCTCGTCGCCTATCTCGTCGTCCTGTATCTTGTCGCGGAGCCTTTGCGCAATCTGGGCAAGTTCACCTTGGCCGATATGATTGCCGCCCGCTTCAATAATATGAAAATCCGGGGCGTCGCCGCGCTGAATACGGTGACGATCTCGACCTTCTATATGATCGCCCAGCTCGTCGGGGCCGGGGCGCTCATCAAGCTGCTGCTCGGGATCGATTATGTATGGGCCGTCCTCATCGTCGGCTGCCTGATGACGCTGTATGTCGTCTTCGGCGGCATGCATGCCACCTCATGGGTGCAGATCATCAAGGCGATCCTGCTCATGGGCGGGACCTTCCTGCTCTCCATCTTCGTCTTCTCCAAATTCAACTTCAGTCTGACCGGCATGTTCGAGCAGATGAAGACGGCGACTCCGCTCGGGGAAGCCTTTTTGAATCCGGGCAACAAATACACCAATCCGCTGGATACGCTCTCGCTCAATCTCGGACTGGTGCTCGGAACCGCCGGCCTGCCGCATATTCTTATTCGCTTCTTCACGGTGAAGGACGCGCCGACAGCCCGTTCCTCGGTCGTCTATGCCACCTGGATTATCGGCCTGTTCTACATCCTGACCATCTTCCTCGGCTTCGGCGCCGCCGCCTTCGTCGGGACCGACGCGATACTCGCGGCGGACAAGGGCGGCAATATGGCCGCGCCGCTTCTGGCCCAGGCGCTCGGCGGCGATTTCTTCTTCGCCCTGATCTCGGCTGTCGCGTTCGCGACCATTCTCGCTGTCGTCACCGGCCTGGTCCTCTCGGCCGCCTCCGCCTTCGCGCATGATTTCTACAACCATATCGTGCGCAAGGGCAAAGCCAATGAACGCGAGCAGATGAAGGCCGCCCGCTTCGCCTCCATCGGCGTATCGGTGCTCTCGATTGCCTTGGCGCTGCTCGCTTCGAAGCTGAATGTCGCCTTCCTGGTCGGCCTTGCCTTCGCCGTCGCGGCCAGCGCGAACCTTCCGGTCATTCTGTTCACGATCTTCTGGCGCCGCTTCAATACGGCGGGGGCGATCAGCGGCATGCTGACCGGATTGCTGTCGGCGATTGCGCTCGTCGCTGTCTCCCCGAGCATCTGGGATCCGGCCGGCAAGGCGATCTTCATCGGAGAGCCGCTCATCACGCTTACGAACCCGGGCATTATCTCGATCCCGCTCGGCTTCATCGGCGCCTGGATCGGGACGATCGTGTCATCGCGCAGCAAAGATGCGGATGCGAAGTTCGATGAGGTGCTGGTCAAAGCCAACACCGGCATTCATATGTAACCGGCAGCGCGGCCGAATCCACGCGAAGCAGCCCCCGGCGTCATCGATTGACGCGGGGGCTGTCCTCTGTACTGTGTCCGATGTGCGTTAACCGGCAATACGCGGGAACAGCACATTATTTTCCAAATGCACATGCTCGAAGGTCATCGATTCCAGCTCTTCCAGCCGCGCATAGGCGACGCGGTAGGTCGTGCAGGCGCCTTCCGGCGGCGTGAAATCCGATGTTTCCTCTCGCAGCCGCTTCAGCAGCGCCCCGGCTCCATCATGCTCCTCCGCCAGCTCCGCTACCACGGCCCGGGCTTCCGCCGCCGTCGCTTCCGGATCGTCCTCATACCGGAGGATGAGCGGGAAGTGAGAATCTTCCTCCTTCTCGATATGCGCCTCCAGTTCGGCCTTCAGCTGCAAGAACGTCTCATGCACCTTGGCCAGATGGGGTTGATCCCCGCCATGCACATGATATACGCGCGCCACATTCGCCGTTATTGCCGGCAGCTGCTCGCGCAAGTACTGGTGATGCTTATTCACGATATATTCAATCAGCGAGCGGGAAGACATGAACTGCCAATCGACGCCCGTTCCCGCCGCAGGAGCCGCTTCACGCATCCGGTTCAACTCGGTGATAACCTCTTCTGCCGCAAGTCCCCGTTCGGCGGCGGCTTCGTGTATCGGACGGTTGCCCCCGCAGCAGAAATCAATTTTCAACCGCTTAAATAAATCGCTCGCCGCCGGATAACGCAGCACGGCATCGCGTACCGTCATCTCCTCCGTAAACATGTGACACCTCTCCCTTCCTCGTCCAGCGCTTCAGCTCGGCGGCATAGCCGCCAGGCTTGCGCTGTAACCTGATCATACCCCCGGGGAAGGGACAGGATAGTGATTGCGATCACCGAAAAATAGACAAATCTACGACAGAGCAGGCGCTTCCTGATAAGAAATCAGGACGCCGCCTTCCCCTGCATAGGTTCCGATCACCGGCCCCATATTGACGAACAGCACCTGATCGAACGGATACTTGTCCAGCAAATCGCGGAGAAAGACTTTGGCGCGCTCCTCGCAGTTGGAATGAGCGAGGGCAATCCAGTTCTTGTCGACCTGATGCCACGCATCGCCCACCTTGTCGATCAGGCGCCGCAGCGTCTTCTGGGTGCCGCGGATTTTTTCCATCACTTCAATCGAGCCTTCTTCGCTCGCTTCCATCAGAAGCTTAATATTCAGCATCGAGGCGACCGTCCCCTTAATCCGGCTCAACCGGCCGCCGCGGATGACATTTTCCAGTGTATCCAATGTAAAATAAGTCCGTGTATGCTTAATAAAATGAACCATCTTCGCCATCAGGTCATGCAGCTCTTCCCCTGCCCGGGCCAATTGGGCCGCCCGCACGGCCAGCAGTCCGAGCCCCATCGACGCCGTCTTCGTATCCAGCACCTCAATCCGGTTCGGATGTCCTTCTTCCTCATACATGGTCTTGGCCATCAGCGCGTGATTGTAAGTGCTGCTCAGCTGAGAGGTCAGCGATAAGACGAGAATGTCCTTGTCGGTTCCAAGAGATCGATACATATGATAGAAGTCGGCAGGCGAAGGACTCGCTGTATTCGGCAGCTCGTGCTCCTCCCGCATCCGTTCATAGAAGGAATCCGTATTCATATCGGATGTCAATACGTCTTGCCCGAATCGAACGTACAGCGGAACGACGTGGATGCCGTAATGCTCTACCAGCTCCGGCGTCAGGTCCGAGCTCCCGTCCGTGATGATGTGAATGGTCATGTCAGTCTCCTGTCTCATAGTGAAATGTGATTGTTAATCTCAATCTGCGTTCAAATCGTCGGGTTTTCAGCACCGAGAAGGTTGCGAGAACCTGAAGAAAGACGACGATTTGAACAACCTCTTAAATTTACCCCTGTCATTCCGCTTAATTATAAGGGCTGCAGGATAGGTTGACAACGATAAAAAGGGTCGCCGTCCCGCAGCACGCCCCTTCGACATAAAAATAGCGGGCGCATAACTCCTTCGGAGCTGCGCCCGCCGTGCCGCCCGGTGAGGGCGTTCGCCCGCAAGCCTATCGCTCACCCTGCTTCCCGCTCACGCGGTCTGCAAGCCACCATAAGTACGTTGACAACCGATTGATATATTGCAATACGACCTTCGAGGCGATCTCATCACGCATCAAGGTGACGATTCGCCGTTCCGCCCGCCGGCATACGCCGCGGCACACCATCAGCCTCGCAGACAGGGGATTGTCCGGGTAGCCGGCTTGAAGCGGCTCCGCCGGGGGATGCTCCTCCATGCGCCGTTCCAGCTGTTCAACCGCCTCCAGCGCAAGCCGGTAAGGCCGGAATTCCGGCGAGACGACGGCCAGATCATGGCTGCAATCGAACAGATATTGCTGGATTCCCGTCAATTCGGCCGCAAGCTCGGCCTCCCCGTCGATCTCCGCCTGGCGAATGGCCGAACTCAAGAACGTGTTCAATTCATCAACCGTTCCGTAAGCTTCCACCCGAGCATGATCCTTGTCGACCCGCCCGCGAATGACACTCGTCTTGCCGCCGTCTCCCGTCCTTGTGTAAATACCCAATCATCATTCTCCTTTGCGTGATAAACCGTTAGTCGTTGCTTCATTCATTGCGAAATACGATGCCTTGGGCATAATGTCGATAATGCGCCTCTGGCAGCGCCCGATCTTCCGAACGCGGCGACCAGCGCCGCTTCAACCTTGTCAGGAATCGTCCGAATCCGTTGCAGCGGATTCATCCGACTCTCCGCAGTCCGCCGACTCGCTCACCCATGTCTCCGCCCAATGTTGAATGGCTTCCATGACCGGCTGCAGCGCCAGCCCCTTGTCGGTCAGTTCGTACTCAATGCGCACCGGAGTCTCCGGATAGACGTTGCGCACGACAATGCCGGCTGCCTCCAAATCTTTCATTCGCTCACTTAGCATCTTGTCGCTCATCGCAGGAATGAGCGCGGAGATATCTTTGAACCGCTTCGGTCCGCTGAGCAGGACCTGAATGAGAAGCCCGTTCCAGCGCTTCCCTAATACACAGAACGCGGATTCAAAACGGGGACACATCCCCAAATGATGGGATTCCATATCATCATCCCTCCTTCATAGCTTACAAAATGT
This sequence comes from Paenibacillus dendritiformis, assembly GCF_945605565.1. Lineage (NCBI taxonomy): Bacteria > Bacillati > Bacillota > Bacilli > Caryophanales > Paenibacillaceae > Paenibacillus > Paenibacillus dendritiformis. The sequence continues at coordinate 4,915,327 of NZ_OX216966.1, forward strand.
AAGCAAGTTTATTTTACCATAGCGTTTTCAAAAAGAAAATGGGGAAGACTCAAGTCAAGTAACAAAATTTATAGTATATTGCAAATATTTTGAAACTTATTTCCGGATGTTAACGAATATAATGAAAGCGGTGAAGTGACCTTTTATACATAGGAGGTGCCCATTGAGCACATTTCGGGAATCACGCCGCGGGCGTCACCGGCGGCTGAAGCAGCGCCGCAGGCGCAAATGGACAGCTGCGCTAGCGATTGCTGCTGCCGCCCTGCTGTTCTCCGCCGGCATCCTCCTCCATGCGATGGACGGACCGCAGCAAGACCAGGGAGAACAGGCAGCAGCCGCTCCCTACGGGGCCCCTCCCGCAGAGGGCAAGACTCCGAAGAACGGCGAGGTTGCGCCGCTTCCCCCGGTTAACGGGCCCGCAGACGGGGCCAACGACGCGGCAGACGGGCCGATTCGGCTCGTGTTTGCGGGCGACGCGCTCATGGACTGGTCGGTCAAAGAGACGATTCGCAAGGAAGGCCCGGACTATCCGTTCGTGCATGTGGCCGAGGAAATACAGGAAGCCGATTTCGCCGTCGTCAATCTGGAGACCGCCGTCACCTTCCATGACCAAAAAGATACGAACCAGCTGTTCAATTTCAAATCCGACCCAATCTCGCTGGAAGGATTGAAGAATGCCGGCTTCGATCTCGTATCGATCGCCAACAATCATACACTCGACTTCAAGCAAAAAGGCTTTCTCGATACGCTCGCGAATCTGGAGCATTACGAGTTGCCCTATATGGGAGGCGGCAAAAACCGCGAGGAGGCTTACCGCGCCCATGAAGTGACGATTAAGGGGAAGCGCATCAAATTCCTCGCCTTCTCCCGCTTCATTCCCCAGACATACTGGTTCGCCGCGGATGACCGGCCAGGCATCGCAGAGGCGTACAACAAGTCAAGCGTGCTGCCTGTCATTCGCAAAGAGAGCCAGGATTGCGATTATTTATTCGTCTATATGCACTGGGGCGTCGAGAAGAACAACAAGCCCGAGCCGTGGCAGCGAACCTATGCCCGCGAGATGATTGACGCCGGGGCCGACGGCATCGTCGGCAGCCATGTGCACGTGCTGCAAGGCTTCGAATGGTACAACGGCAAGCCGATTGCCTATTCGATAGGCAACTTTCTTTTTCCGGATTACGTGAAGGGGAAAAATGCGGATACAGGCCTGCTCACGCTGACGATGGAGGATGGCGAGATTCGCATGTCCTTCAGTCCGTATCAAATCTACCGGGATCAGATCATCAAGAAGGACGATGCCTACGTGAAGCGGCAATTGACGTATTTGGAGTCCATCTCCTATGACGTGGCCATTGGCGCCGACCGGGCGGTGGAGGCGATCCGGGCGAAGCCTCCGGCTTCCGGCAAGCAATAAGCAATCTTACGGGATTACGAAAAAAAGAGCGGATCAGGCGGCACGGGCGCCTGATCCGCTTTTTGCCGCCGCGGCCCGGGCCGGCCCAGCGAAGTCCGGCGGCCTATTAATCGCAGGCCGGCATGCCGTTCTCTTGTCATCGCCAGGTTCCTTAGGCATGCCCAACCGCCCAAAATCGCGCAGCTTCCAAGGCGATGCACGGCGGAGGGGAATTATGTCTTTTTTATGTCCAATTTGCCATCAAGTAGGTATCTTGCCTCCTTCATCGAAATAAAGTAAGAGCCAGAGGCAAAAAACGGATATATCCCGTCATGTGCAATTCCCGCCTCCGGAATTGAATTAACCCGCAACCCGATAAGGAGGAGTACCATGGAACAAATACGAATGCTGCAGCCGCTCGATTACGAGCAGGCGGTGCAACTGTCGGACAAGGTGTTCCGCAACAGCCGGCAAATCTCAATGGAACACGGCTTCCCATACTTGTTCTCGCCCGTCTTTGCCCATTCCTACGGCGTATTTCGGGACGATAAGCTTATCGCGCATATGGGGCTCCTGCCTGCCAAGCTGCGCATCGGCACAGCCCGCCTTCCCGTTTTCTCGCTCGGTTCCGTCTGCACCGAGCCGGAAGCCCGGGGCAGCGGAGTCGCGACCGAGCTGCTCCATCGCGTCATGCGCCATGTCGACGATATGGGAGCGGCGCTGCTCTTCATCTCGGGCGGCCGTACCCTTTACCGCCGGAACCGCTGTTATTCGTTCGGCCGCTTGACAGCGTATACATTGACGGCCGAGGCGAGCCGGGACGCCGCCATTCCGAAGGCGGAAGAGGGAGCGAACGATGCTCGCCTTCGTGAGCTCTCCAGCTTCGACTGCTTCGCCTTCCATGATCTGACGCTGCAGCATACGGCTGCCTTCGACATGAGCGTATGGGATCTGGCCGGCCTGAAGGATGCCGCCGCCTATGCGTCCTGCCGGGAGATGAAGCCGAAGCTGTACGGTCTGGAACGCGGCGGGGCGCTTACCGCGTATGCTTATGTGCTGAAGCCGAAGCCTTCCCAGACCGATCGGCTGCCGATCGTGCTTGAATATGGCGGAGCCGACGCTCCGCAGCTCGTGCGGCTGCTGCAGAGCATTCCGGCTTATGAGCGGCTGGAGGTGGTCGTCCCTTGGCAGGACAATGCCATGCACCGCGAGCTGTCCGCCTGCCCGGCCCATGTCCGCCACAATGACGGCACGGTATATGTTCCGTCCATGGCGCGGCTCATCCGTCTGCTTCGGGACTGGTGGCAGTCGACCGGGTCGCCTGCCGCGCGCATCGAAGCGGATGATCTCGGAGACGGCCAGGTCCGCCTTCGCTACCCGGACGCGGAAGCAGCCGTATTGTCCGAGGAAGAGACAATACGGCTGCTGTTCGAGCCGGGGGCGGACATTCCGCTGCCGGAATCATGGCCGCGCGATCTCCGCATGACGGTGCCGCTGCCGCCGCTGACCGGCTTATATTATATCTAAATCCGCACCGGCGCTGCTAAGTGCCTAAGTGCCGTCCGATGTCAAAATGACGACACCCACCACACCCGGGCCGTGAACGCCGATCGTGAGATCATTCTCGATATCGGCGCTGCGGCTCGGCCCCGTTATCAGATTCAGCGAGGCCGGCAGGCCGCCTTCCCGGTTCGCCGTCCCGTTCACCCGTTCGAATGCCTCGCCCATCCGGGCCACGATCCGCTCGGCCGGCAGTATGGCGAGCAGCATGCCCGGGAGCAGGCTGACCGAGCGGCCTTGACGCCCGGCGGACCATACCGCCAGCGTGCCGGTGTTGGCGATCGCGGCCTCGGGCGCGACGATGCCGAGATGGCACCGCTCGGCGGCGCGCAGCAAGGGGCTTCGCGCCTGCCACTTCGCTCCGGCAAGCGCTCCCGCTTCGCCGGGCTCGGAGAGGCCCAATGCCTCCAGCTCGGCTTCATTGTCCCGATCGTCCGCCCACGGAACCCCGCTCAAGCCCTGCTCCTGCAGCACCTGCGGGACGCCGTACCCTCGCAGCTCCTCCGTATCCGCATAGAGCACGCGCTCCAGCGGGCCGCGCTGCCGGAAGCGGACGAGGATCTCTTCAATGCCCGCCGCCGCTTCCTCCTTCGGCACGATGACCGCTTCGCCGGTGAGCGCCGTCCAATTACTTACGAACAGCTGAAGGCGCTCGTCCGCGTTCAGGCTCTCCATCCGGTCCCGATATTCCCCCGGCACGCCCCGGTATAAATGGGCCGGCGCTTCCGTCAACGGCCCGGAACGGCCGAGCCGGGACGCAATCGCGGCGAGAAACGCATGACGCTCCATTACGAATCCCTCCCCTTCTCGCGGTCCGCCCGCGCCAATTCCGCTTGCAGCTTATCCCACCGGTCTCGGAACGACTGCTTCGGTATCGCCGGGAACGTCCGCGATGCAGTCCAGCCGCCAAGCGGGCCCGGCCCTTTGCGGATCACGCCACCGCGCACGAGCGGCTTCTGGCCGTAATAAGCGGCTTTGCCCGCCATCCGGTACCATTTCACCTGGCTGAATACTTTGCCGAACAACTGGAACCCGAGCCGTTCGGCCTGCGGCGTATATCCTTCTTTCACTTTGCGGGCGCGCAGATGAACGAGCATGTCATGGAGCGGAATTTTGACCGGGCAGGCTTCATAACACGCCCCGCAGAGCGATGACGCGTAGGCGAGCGTCCCCGCCTCCTTCATATCCTGCTGCAGCAGCGGAGTCAGCACGGCCCCGATCGGACCGCTGTAGACCGAGCCGTACGTATGGCCGCCCACATGCCGGTAGACCGGACATACATTCAGGCAAGCCGCGCATCGGATGCAGTGCAGTACCTGCTGGAACTGCGGATCGCCGAGCTGCGCCGAGCGCCCGTTGTCGAGAATAATGATGTGCAGCTCCTCCGGGCCGTCCAGATCGCCCCGCTGCCTTGGACCGGTGATGAACGACGTATACGTCGTCAGCTTCTGTCCCGTCGCGCTGCGGGCCAGCAGGTTCAGCATCACCTCGACATCGTCGAAGGTCGGGACGAGCCGCTCCATCCCCATGACGACGACATGCGTCTTCGGCAAGGTCGTCACCATGCGCCCATTGCCCTCGTTCGAGACGATCGTCACCGTGCCGGACTCGGCGATGCCGAAGTTGCAGCCCGAGAGCCCGATGTCCGCTTCCAGGAAAAATTGGCGCAGCTTCCGCTTGGCGAACGCGGCCAGCTCCTTCGTCTCCGGCGGAAGCGGCTTGCCGGCCTCTTTCGTGAACAGCTCGGCAATCTGGGACTTGTTCTTATGGATGGCCGGAATAATCAGATGGGAGGGCGTCTCCTTCGCCAGCTGCAAAATATATTCGCCCAGGTCGGTCTCAATCGCGTCGATCCCCTGTTCGCGCAGCCGCTCGTTCAGATGCATTTCTTCCGACACCATCGACTTGCCCTTCGCCACCAGCTTCGCCTGCTTCTCCTTCGCGATCGCCAGGAAGACCTGCACTGCTTCGTCCCCCGTCGCGCAAAAATGAACCCGCGCGCCGCGCCGTTCCGCCTGCTCCGCGAATTGACCCAAATAATAGTCCAAATGCTCGATCGTATCCTGCCGAATCGCCTGGCCGCGGCTGCGCCACGTTTCCCAGTCGCCGAATTCTTCGGCAGCGCTCAAGCGGCCGGTTCGGAGCTTATTCGTCGTGAACGCCACGGCTTGACGCAGGAACGCGTCCTGAAGCACCGCCCTCGTCCGCTGCTTCAGGCCGCTGCCGATGCCGCCTTGAGCGGAGGATATCTCCGTACTCATGCCCGCTTCACTCCTTCCTCCAGCAGTTGGGCGAGATGCATGACGCGAATCGGCTTGCCGGCCTGGTTGAGCCGGCCGCCAATGTTCATCAGGCAGCCCATATCCGTCCCGATCAGAATATCCGCTTGCGTCGATACGACATGCTCCGCCTTCTCCGTGACCATCGCGCCGGACATCTCCGGCATCTTCACGGCGAACGTGCCGCCGAAGCCGCAGCAGTCCTCCTGATGAGGCAGATCGACGAGCTTCAGCCCCCTCACATGGCGCAGCAACGTCACCGGCTCGTCGCCGATGCCGAGCAGCCGCATGCCGTGGCAGGACGGATGATAAGTGGCCGTCCCTTCGTAGACGGCCCCGATATCGGTGCGCCCCAGCACCTTCACGATGAATTGGGACAACTCATAGGTGCGCTTCGCCGCACGCTCCGCCCGGGCCAGCCATTCCGGCTCCTCCCGGAACAAATCCCCGTAATAATGGCACGCCATGCCGGCACAGGAGCCGGATGGCGTCACAATGTAGTCGCTATGCTCGAACGCCCTCAGCCATTGCCGCGCGACCTCCCGCGCGTCATCATGATAGCCGCTGTTGAACGCAGGCTGCCCGCAGCACGTCTGGAGCTGCGGGAAATCAACGTCGCAGCCGAGACGGTGCAGCAGCCGGACCGCGCTCTCCGCCACGTCGGGAAAGCAAGTATCCGCCAGACAAGTGACAAATAAAGATACGCGCATCGAAGTCCCTTCTTTCTTCTCGGATCGAATTACCCAAATATCCGCTTCTCGCCTGCCTAAAAAGCGCTTGAAGGAGCTGTCCCCTTCAAGCGCCGTCCGATCTACCGTTCGGCCACCATCCGGTTCGTCAAAGCGCCGAGCTTTTCGATTTCAATCGTGACCATATCGCCGTCCTTCAAGTAGACGCGCTCGGCTTCCGGCAGACCGAACACGACCCCTTCCGGCGTGCCCGTCAAAATGAGATCGCCCGGAAGCAGGGTCATATGACGCGATATATAGCTGATGATCTGCTTGCAGTTGAAGATCATGTCCGCCGTATTCGAATGCTGGCGCGTCTCCCCATTGACGATGCATCGGATATCGAGCTGGTTCGGATCGCCCACCTCATCGGCCGTAACGAGATACGGCCCGAGCGGACTGAAGCCGTCGCAGGACTTGCCAAGCATCCATTGATGCGTGCGCATCTGCAGATCGCGAGCCGACAGGTCGTTCACGTTGCAGTAGCCGAACACATAGTCGAGCGCTTCCTCCTCCGCTACATCCTTGGCAGACTTGCCGATGACGATGACGAGTTCGGCCTCGTAATCTACCGCTTGGCTGACGCGCGGCAGCACGACATCATGGCCGTGGCCGGTCAGCGTATTATTGAATTTGTTGAACAGAATCGGAACTTCCGGAATCGGAGCATTCGTCTCCTCCGCATGCTTCCGGTAGTTCAGTCCGACACAGATGATCTTTTGCGGGTCCGTGACGCAAGGCCCGCAGGTCAGATCCTTCTCATCGAGAACATCGTCCGCGCCGGCGGCGTAAGCCTCGACCTCCCGCAGGACGTCCCGGCCTCCCGAGATAACCTCGCTGATCGTATATTTGCCGCTGATGTCGACGATGCCCCGATCCGTCTTGACGCCCGCGCGCAGCCGTTGATCGTGATCATAGAACGTGATAAATTTCACCGTAATTTCCTCCCTCACTGGATATAATGGGCACTAGACAGGCAGAGTCCGGCGGTGCCGGGTCCGCGTCTGCGCGGATTACGCATTTTTGCCGAAGACCACGCCGCCGTCCACGTACAACGGGGAGCCCATAATAAATTTGGCTTCGTCCGAAGCCAGGAACAGCGCCGCTTCCGCCACATCCTCAGGCATGCCGAGTTCGCCGCTCAGCTGCCGTGTCTTGATGGAAGCAATCGCTTGCTCCGGATCATCATAAGAATTGCGCAGATACTGCTCGACGAACGGGGTGTAGATCGTTCCCGGCAGAAGCGCATTCACCCGAATATTGTACGGGGCGTAATCCACCTGCATCGATTTGGTCAAGGACAATACCGCGCCCTTCGTTGCCGCGTAGGATGCGCGGTTCGCCAGCCCCATCTCGGCGATGCAGGAGGACATGTTGATAATCGCGCCGCTCTGCTGCTCGATCATATACGGAATGACATATTTGCTCGGCAGGAAGACGCCGCGGATATTAATCGCAATGACGCGATCCCATGCCTCGGGTTCGATCTCATGCAGCCTTCCTACGCCGCTGACCCCCGCATTGTTGAACAGAACATCAATGCGCCCATACTGCCGCATCACCGTATCGGCTATGGCCTGAGCTTCCTCCGGAACGGTGACGTCCACCTGCACGAACGAAGCGGCTCCGCCCTGTTCCGTGATCAGCTTCACGGTCTCCTGGCCTGCATCCGGCTGGATGTCGGCTACGACGACCACCGCTCCCTCGCTCGCGAAGCGCAGCGCCGAGCTGCGGCCAATGCCGGAGCCCGCGCCTGTAATGATGCATACTTTCCCTTGTAAACGCATGCCGATGACCCCTTCCCTCGATATCCATTTTTCATCATTCCATTTTCAGAAAAGAAAAGCGTTCATGATGGAAGCCTTTACAACGATAATCGGCCAAAGCTGTACATACAAGGGAACAGGCCTGTGACGGCCCGTTCCCACATCCTGCGATGCAGCTGTGGAGGCCGGCGCAAACCCGGCCTCTCCTGCCAATCATCCGGATACGATAATCAGATTCGCATACGGGGTCGTATCCCCTGTCCGGATGATCGCTCTCGATTCCGTGCACAGCTGCTTGAACTGGACGTGCGGCAGCACCTTCCAACGCACATCCGGCATCAACTGCTTCAACAGGGCGACCCGCTCCGGACTGAAGGCTTGCATTTCCTCGGTAATGATAATGCAATCGATCACGAATTCGCCGGCGATGGCCCGCAGCGCGTCCGTGACGGCCGGCAGATCATCGGTCAGGGCCAGATCGACCCGCTCTACTCCGAGCGGTACCGGGAATCCGCGATCGCAGATCGTCAGCATATCGGTATGTCCCGTCTCGGCCAGGATACGGTTCAGTTGGGGATGAAGCACTCCGCCTTTTTTCATGAGTCCTCCCCCTCCCGGCCGCGAGCTTCCGCCATCCGAGCCACTTCTTCGCGTTGGTCCAGCGTAATGAGTTCCCGGAACGTCGGGCCCGGCCGCTTGAGGTACATCTGCTCGATGCCGTCGACCACCGTAACGGCGACCAGTTCCCAGCCGGATTGGCCCAGCTCGTTCAATGCGGCCGCATTATACTCGATTCGATACTCCCACGTGACAAGACTCATGGACGAGCCTCCCACTGGATCGCCACGATCCGCGCAGGCGCTCCGCTCGAATCCCGTATTTTGAGCGGCATCGCCATCACATGCCAGTCGCCCTCCCGAAGCGCGGGATCATCGAGCTGCAGCCCTTCGGCGACCCACATATCCGCGCCGAGTACGATGCGGTGCGTCTCCTCGTTCTCTTCGCCCGTGCCGCCGATGCTGAAATGATCGATACCAACCGCCTTCACGCCGCACGCGGCCAAGTAACGGGCGCCCTCATTGGACAGATACGGAGATTCATAGATCCATTCCTTGGTCCAGCCCCGCTTCTCGCCCCAGCCGGTATACAGCAGCGCGACCGCGTCGCTGTTCAGTTGTTCGGCGTACGGCTCCAGATCCGATCGTCCAATCGGGTAACCCTTGCCCCGATCCTGCAGCGGGATGAAGACCATCCGCCCTTGAAAGGCGTCTACCGGGAATTGATCCAAAGTCTTGCTATACTCGCCCAAATGCGCCGGCGCATCCATATGCGTACCGGTGTGCAGGTTCATCGTCACCTGCTCAAGCTTCCAGCCGTCGCGCGGCCCGACGCAGATATAGTCCATTTTGGGCGGCTCGAAATCCGGCAGCACCGGGCACAAATGGTATAGCTCCTGAGAGAGATCCACCATCCGGGTGATGTTAAGCATTCGCCTCACCTACCGTTCCATATGATCGTCCGGCTGCGCCGCCTTTACCGTCAAGCCGCCGTCTACCATCAGCAAATGACCATTGACCTGCATCGCTTCCTCGGATGCGAGGAAGACGACCGCATCGCCAATCTGGCGCGCGGTGCCAAGCCGCTTCATCGGGTTGGCCTGCTCTTCCTTCTCCCGCATGCCTGGAGCAGCCAGGAACTCCGTGCACATATCGGTATCGACCGTGCTCGGGCCGACCGCATTTACGTTGATATTGAATTTGCCGAGCTCGATCGCCATCCCCTTCGTGAGCATATGCGCAGCCGCCTTGGACGACTGGTAATGCGGAATGACCGGACTGGTCACCATCAGGCTGGCCGTCGACAGCACGTTGACGATTTTGCCGAAGCGGTTGTCGATCATATGCTTCGCTGCCCGCTGCGAGCACATAAAGATAGACTTGACGTTTGTATTATAAGTGCGATCCCATGTCTCTTCCGTCACTTGCATGAACGGCTCGAACGGGGCGATGCCCGCATTGTTCACCAGTACGTCGACAGGGCCCAGCTTCGCCTCGACTTCGTCGAACATGCGGTTCACTTCCTCCTTGCTGCCGACATCCGCCTGCACGACAATCGCCTTGCGCCCAAGCTGCTCCACCTGCTGCTGCACCTTGACCGCCTTGTCGTAAGAAGCCTCCGACATATAGTTGATTGCGATATCCGCTCCTTCCTCCGCCAGGCGGATGACGATAGCTTCGCCGATGCCGCGGCTGCCTCCTGTCACCAGTGCGATTCGTCCTGTTAAACGACCCATGTTGACACGTCCTTTCTCTTGTTCCCCATGTAAAATAAGTTCCTGTCCCTTCAGGCGGCCCGCAGCCGTTCAGCTTGCCGGCCGGTTGCTGCCATTCCTTACAGGCTCGGACCGATGCGGTTGATGCTGAACTCCGCGTGGCCAAGCACTTCGGCTGTCGTCAGCTTGCCGCTGCTGACCGCCCGGATCTCGTCCCAGATGCGCTTGCCCGCTTCCTGGAGTGAATACTCCCCTTCAAGCAGGCCGCTCACATCAACATCCATATTGTCGGCCATCCGCTCCGCGCACAGGCGGTTGCCGGTAATCTTGATAACCGGAATGACGGCCGATCCGGTCGGCGTGCCGCGCCCCGTCGTGAAGCAGACAAGATGCACGCCGCCCGCGGCCATGCCGGACACGCATTCGATATCGTTGCCGGGAGAGTCCATAAAATAAAGCCCGCCCTTCGGCACCTGCTCTGCATATTCGACGATGCCTTCGATCGGGGCGGTGCCGCATTTGCTGATGCAGCCGAGCGATTTCTCCTCGATCGTGCTGAGGCCGCCCGCGATATTGCCCGGGCTCGGATTGCCGCCGCGCATATCCGCCCCCATCCGCTCGACCTCCTTCTCGAATCGATCGACGATGTGGTACAGATTGTCCGCAATCTCCGGCGTCCGGCACCGTCCGGCCAGCACATGCTCGGCCCCGATTATCTCCGTCGTCTCGCCGATGACAATGGTACCGCCTTCCCCGATAAGCGCATCCGCCGCCACGCCCAGCGCCGGGTTGGAAGCGAGGCCGCTCGTCGCATCCGAGCCGCCGCATTTGACGCCCACCTTCAGCTCGGACAACGGGATGTCCACCTTCTCCATCGCATCAAGCAGAGCCCGCATCTTGCCGGCCAGCTCGACGCCGTACTGGATCGCCTTGACAGAGCCGCCGACGCTCTGGATGTCGAACACCTCGACCGGCTTCCCGGTCTTGCGAATCTCCTCGCCGAGCTGTACCGGATCCACGACCTCGCAGCCAAGACTGACGATGAGCACTCCGCCGACGTTCGGATTTTTCCCCGTGCCGGCCAGCACGTCGAACGTGCGCTCCTTATCGGCGCCGATCTGGCTGCAGCCATGCTGATGCGGGATGGCGACCGTGTTCGGAACAAGCTGTTGAATGCGGTTGCATACCTGATTCGCGCAAATGACCGTTGGGATGATTAGCAGATGATTGCGAATGCCTACCTCGCCATTCGGACGCCGGTAGCCTTGGAATGTCATGCTCATTTATCCGATTCCCCTTCCCTAAGTTGACAAGCTGTCAGAATGAGACCCGCTTACTTGGCCGATGCCGCCTGATCCCCTCGACCGCGGATCCCTTCGATATTGTGCACATGCACATGGCTGCCGACGGGAATGCCGCAGGTCGCCCGGCCGATCACTTCTCCGTATTTGCGCACATGGTCGCCTTCCACGATCGGAACGATGGCCACCTTATGCCCGAAGGGAATCACCTGACTTACCGCAACGGCACGAGTCGCACCCGCAACCTCGCAAGTGACCGCTTCTCCCGGCTGCAATTCCCGCAGCGCCGTCGCCACATGATCGCGTTCATCCATGACGATAACGCTTACACCTTTTTGCATGACCTTCTCGCCCACGCCTGATCCCTCCTTATTTATCCCGATAAGATGACTTTAACTGGAAATGTTATCGTTAACTCAACAATATCATGCGCTCCCTCTTGATGTCAATGTTCTCTATAGCATAAAATATAATCGGTATAATCTATTTTTAAGTTCTGGCGAAAATGGTATAATTAGGACTTCACAAGGGAGCGCAAGACTCAACACCGGGTCAGCTCCTATTACGCTTCATAACCAAAAGCGGACTTAGTGAGCCGCCTCTTATTGGAAAAAGGACATGCTTCTTCAGCCTCGCTGCGCCGATCGGTTCCGTCGTAGCAGGCGCCTGGCCCGCGGATAGCTCGCTGTCCCGGCTTCAGCCCCGGATGCTGCCTTCCAGCGGCGCTTCGTTCGCTGAACGCCGACTGCAGCGTGTGCCGCCGGTGCCCATTAAATCATAGTAGGAGATTACGCCAATGGCTACCATTTATGATATTGCGAAGAAAGCCAATGTCTCGGCGATGACCGTATCCCGAGTCATCAATAATACCGGAAGAGTGAGCGAAAAGACCCGCGTCAAGGTCAAGCAGGTGATGGAGGAAATGCGGTACATCCCGAACTCGGTTGCCCGCTGCCTCGTCACGCAAGAGAGCATGATCGTGTCGCTTCTCATTACGGATATCACGAACCCGTTCTTCACGACGATGGCGCGTGGCGCCGAGGATGCCGCCATGCGGCATGGCTATCGGCTCATGTTCGGGAACAGTGACGAGAGCTTCTCAAAAGAAAAGGATTACGTCGAAATGATTCTGTCGATGCGCGTGGATGGGGTGCTGTTCGCGCCGAGCGGGGATCAATCCAGGGAGCATCTGGAGTGGCTGCAGCGCCAAAATGTGCCTTTCGTGCTGCTGGACCGCGAGGTTCCGGGCATCGACTGCGACGCCGTGCTCGGCGACAGCCGCGACGGGGCGAAGCGGATGGTGGCGGAGATGATCCGGTACGGACACCGCCGCATCGCCCTCGTGAACGGCGCTCAGGACGTATCGACCGCCCGCGAGCGGCAAGCCGGCTATATCGAGGCCTTGCAGGAAGCCGGCATCGAATTCGACGAGACGTTGGTCATGCAGACGAGCTATTCGCGCGAGCAGGACTTGTCCGTCGCGCACTGGATGGAGCTCGATCCGGAGACGCGGCCGACAGCCATCTTCGCAGCGAATAATATGCTGGCCCTGTCCGTGTTGAAATCGGTCCGCAGCTTAGGCCTGCGCGTGCCGGAGGATTTGTCGATTGCCTGCTTCGATGACTTCGGATGGGTGGAGGAAGCGAACCCGTTCTTCTCCGTCGCCTCCCAGCCAGCTTACGAATTCGGTGAGCAAGGCATGCAGCTGCTCCTGGACCGAATTAAAAACCGGGAAGACAAGCCGCGCCAGATTGTTCTCCCTTGCGACATATTGATGCGTCAGTCCGTAGGAAGAGTATAGATTAAAATGCAGGGCGCCAGGACATAACCATGTCCCCCAACACAACGTCCCGCAGCGCCCTTGAACCGCTATTGCCAGACCTGCACCCATTCCATTATACGCCGAGAAGGGACGGCCTCCGTCCCTTCTTTTCCTGCGTTTTGACGGAGACACTCATATAGTCACAGGCCCTGTTTGCCGCCGAAAAAACCACATTTATACGCCGCATATTCAGAATCCCCCTACCCTTAAGGCAGCCCCTCTCGCCTTATGCTCTGTCTCCCGTCCAGTCAGGGGTTCCGATCGCCTTATGCTCAGTCTCCCATCCAGTCAGGGGCTCTCGACTCGCCTTATGTTCGGTCTCCCATCCAGTCAGGGGCTCCGCTCGCCTTATGCTCGGTCTCCCATCCAGTCAGGGGCTCCGACTCGCCTTATGCTCGGTCTCCCGTCTAGTCAGGGGTTCTGATCGCCTTATGCTCAGTCTCCCATCCAGTCAGGGGCTCCGAATCGCCTTATGCTCGGTCTCCCATCCAGTCAGATGCTTCGCTCGCCTTATGCTCGGTCTCCCGTCCAGTCAGGGGTTCCGATCGCCTTATGCTCTGTCTCCCATCCAGTCAGGGGCTCCGAATCGCCTTATGCTCGGTCCCCCATCCAGTCAGGGGCTCTCGACTCGCCTTATGCTCGGTCTCCCATCCAGTCAGGGGCTCTCGACTCGCCTTATGCTCGGTCTCCCGTCCAGTCAGGGGTTCCGCTCGCCTTATGCTCAGTCTCCCATCCAGTCAGGGGCTCCGACTCGCCTTATGCTCGGTCTCCCATCCAGTCAGATGCTTCGCTCGCCTTATGCTCGGTCTCCCAACCGTTCAGGAAAAGCCCTACTAATTTTTCCGATTTAATAATATCTGGGCCTCTCTGCGAACTGTATTTAACCATCCGACAATCTCTTCAGTTATCCAGTTAATCTATTTATGCGTTTATGCGGACTTTCTTTTTGATAATCCCATTTTAGGAACATACTTCAGTTGCCTGCGCAAAGGGGATACTATTCATAAGCGTGGCAGATACCGGAGTGCTCACGGTTTCCTGTGCGACGGGGATATTGTTCATAAGAAAGGAAAACCCGGATAATCTCCGGTTACTGCGCTAAGGGGATACTATCCATAAAGCGTGGCAGATACCGGAGTGCTCTCGGTTTCCTGTGCGACGGGGATATTGTTCATAAGAAAGGAAAACCCGGATAGTCTCCGGTTCCTGCGCTAAGGGGATACTATTCATAAGCGTGGCAGATACCGGAGTGCTCTCGGTTTCCTGTGCGACGGGGATATTGTTCATAAGAAAGGAAAACCCCGGATACTCTCCGGTTCCTGCGCTAAGGGGATACTATCCATAAAGCGTGGCAGATACCGGAGTGCTCTCGGTTTCCTGTGCGACGGGGATATTGTTCATAAGAAAGGAAAACCCGGATAGTCTCCGGTTCCTGCGCTATGGGGATACTGCTCTTAAGCGCGGCAGGCATGGTTTCAACTCTATTTCCTGCGTGAGGGGGATATTGTTCATATGAAAGGAAAACCCGGATACTTTCCGGTTCCTGCGCTATGGGGATACTGCTCTTAAGCGCGGCAGGCATGGTTTCAACTCGATTTCCTGCGTGAGGGGGATATTGTTCATATGAAAGGAAAACCCGGATACTTTCCGGTTCCTGCGCTATGGGGATACTAGTCATAAGCGTGGCAGATACCGGATTCATTCGGTTTCCTGTGCGACGGGGATATTGTTCATAAGCGAGGAAAACGCAAGTTGTCATCGATTGATTCAAGCCGGCGACCTTTGGGGCTCATGCGAGCGAGCTGCTTTTATCGGTGCCGGCTTTCCTGTTTTATTCCAGCGGCGAAGGCCTTGTCTATCAATCACCGGCCTCTGAACGCTCCGGTTCACCAGTTTCTCACGGCTGTCCCGTTGTTAGTGGTTTATCCGGATGTCTCGCGTTAGGTGGTTTATCCGGATGTCTCGTCCTCACGCGCTCTATCCGGTTAGCCTTTGACTGCGCCCGCAGCCATCCCCTTCATGACCTGCTCCTGGAACAGAATGTAGATCGCGATCGTCGGCAGCGCGGCCATGCCAAGGGCGGCCATTGTCAGCTTGTAGTCCGTCGAGTAGCCTGTGGCGAAGACGGACAGGCTGAGCGGCAGCGTCTTCAGCCCCGGGCTGTTGATAAATACGAGCGCGAACGCGAAGTCGTTCCAGAAGCGAAGAAAGCCGAGTATGGCGACGGTGGAGAGCGCCGGGAGCGAGACGGGAAGCATGATCCGGGCGAAGATCCCCATGTACCCGCAGCCGTCCACGTGCGCCGCTTCTTCCATCTCTTTCGGCATATTGGCCAGATAGGCAGCCACGATGAAAATGGCAATCGGCAGCTCAAAGGCGGTATAAGGGAAAATGAGTGCCGCATGGGTGTTCAGAATGCCCAGCTTGTTCATCATGATGAAGAGCGGAACAAGCGTGCTGTGGACCGGTATCAGCATGCCGAGCACGAACAAGCCCTGCATCAGGCTGCGCCCCTTGAACCGGAACCGGGCCAAAATATAAGCAGCCAGCGCTCCGAGCAGCAAGGTGAGCGCCAGCGATATCGTCGTGACGAACAAGGAGTTCCACATGGAGCGCCCCATCCCCGATACTTCCCACGCCCGCACGAAATTGTCCCACTGCCATGAGCTCGGCAGCCCGAATGGATGGGCGAAAAACTCCTCGTTCGTCTTGAAGGCGCTGAGATAGAGCCAGATGAGCGGATACAGCGTGACGAGCGCATAGATGGCCAAGCCGGCGTTCACGAGGAGGCGGAGCGCCCGCGACCCTTCGCGCGAGCCTGCAGCGCGGACCGCGTCCCCTCTTCCAGATGCGGTTATCAATGATGCCATATCGATTCCTCCTTCCTGTCCAATCCCGGATGCTAATGCGCTTCCCGGCGCATCAGCCGTTGTGAACCCGCGACGAGCAGCAAACTGATGATGACGATGAGGGTTGAGACCGCGCTGCCATAACCGAAGCGGTAGACGGTGAAGGTGCTGTTATACATGTATGATGCGAGCAGCTCCGTAGCATGGGCCGGTCCTCCGTTCGTCATGACATAGATCAGGTCGAACGCCTTCAGGCTGCCGGAGATGCACAGTACGATCGCCACCTTGAGCGTGTCCCAAATCATGGGCAGCGTCAGGGATGCCAGCTTGCGCATTCCCCGCGCTCCGTCCAGCTCGGCCGCATCGTCCAGCTCGGACGGGATGCTGTGCAGGGCGGCAAGGAACATAATGAGATACGGTCCGATATAGTTCCAAATGACGGGAATCGCAATCATCCAGATGGCGATGTCCGGTTCCGACAGCCAGGCCCGTCTCCAATCGGATAAGCCTATCGCATCGAGCGCCGCATTCACCAGTCCCGTCTGGGGATGATATATATTCGTCCAAATAATCCCGATGACGACCGAGGACAGCACCATCGGCATGAATACCGCCGAGCGGACGAAGCGCTGGAACCAGGTTCCCCGCTTCAGCAGCAGAGCGAGCAGCAATGCAATCGGGACCTGGCCGAAGACGGAAGCCCCTACAATAACCATGTTGTTGCGGAACGAAAGCCAGAATACCGGATCTCGCAGCGCCTCGACGAAGTTGGCGAAGCCGGTGAAGCGCATTTCGCCGATTCCTTTCCAATCAAAAAAGCCGTAGTAAGCCGACCAGAATATCGGCACAATGACAAAGATGGCGTAAATAAGAAGCGATGGCGCCAGCCCCGCCGCAATAAAAATTCGCTTGCTTGACCCTGCATGCGCACGCATTCGACTCAGCCTCCTCTTGTTGATGTGTGAGCCGCCACCCGCCCTGCCTGGCCTGAATCGCCCGCGGCCTGGCCTGAATGGTCAAGGGCAGGGCGTTGCGGCAGCAGGCGGCATGTCAGCGGCCGAGCGACTTCGCCTGTGCTTCCTGAATCTTGCGGGCAATCTCCTCCGGCTTGCCGCCCATCAGCAATTCCTGCAACCCATTATTGACAGCGTCGGCACCTGCGCTCGTCATGACGGCGTCATAGACCGGCGTCCGCTTGACTTCATTGACAAGCCGGTATACTTTGGCGAACAGCGGCGATACGGTACCCTCATCGAGATCCAGCTTGTAGCTGACCAGTTGATTCGCTTCCAATGTACGCTTCTGCGCCTCCGGTCCGGACAAGGCGTAGATCAGCTCATAGGCGGCTTCTTTGCGCTTGCCGTCGACCTTGGCGCTTAGACCGAGCCCGACGCCGACGACGCCGGAGGTCGAATTCGGGTCGCCCTTGCCGTCCGGGACCGAAGGCAGCACCGTCGCGCCCATGCTTTTGAGCGCTTCCGGCGACGCATTGGCCGACAGATTCGTCAACGCCCAGCCGCCGTCGATCATCATCGCGGCCTGGCCTTGCGCGAACATCATTTCCATCTGAGTATTGTCGATGCTGTTGAAGCCAATCTGGAACGCCCCTGCCTGCTGCAGCTGTTGCAGCAGCTCCAGCGCCCGCACGAATTCCGGATCCGTGAATTTGGCTCCGTCCTGATTCGCGGCCTTCAGGAACCATTCCGTCCCGGTCACCCGGTCCGCGAGCGAGCTGATAATGCTCGACTGGGCGAGCCAGGCCGCCTTGTTGCCGAGGGCGATCGGCGTTACCTTATTCTCATTCAGCGTCTTCACAGCGGCGAGCAGCTCATCCCACGTCTTCGGCACCTGCAAGCCGTGGCGGCTCAATATTTCTTCGTTATAATAAAGTATCGAAGTCGGCGACAATCCCATCGGAGCGCTATAAATGCTACCGTCGATCGTAAAATCGTCGAACGAACCCGGCAGGAAGTTGCTCTTCCACTCCGCCTTGCTGTCCAGCAGATCGTCAATCGGCTGAATCAAGCCTCCGCCATAGAATTCCTTCGTCATCATGCCCGGCCACATCAGGAACACATCCGGCATCTCATTGGCAGCCGCCACCGTTTTCAAGCGCGTTTTGTAGCCGTCCGGCGGAATGGCTTGAATATCGAGCACGATATCCGGGTGCTCCTCCTGGTATGTCTCGATGATATCGCGCATCGCTTTGGCGCGAAGATCGTCTCCCGTGAAGTTATGCCATAGGGAGAGCTTCACCTTATCCGTGCTACCCGCTTCCTTCGCTTCGCCCCCGGGCCTTGTCTGCCCGGCATCCGTGCCTCCCCCTGAACCGCATGCGGAGAGCAGGGAAACAGCCAGGAGCATAACCAGCATCGTCATCCATCGTGTGCGCATAAGAACAACCCCTCCAATTGTCTATCGTTGTGAGTAACCGAATCGCAATAATATCTATCGTTTTGAGCAATCGAATCTCAAAAAGCCTGCAGAGAGAGTGCACTTCCGCCCGGACCGCTCTGCGTACGTCCAGTATACGAAAGCGCTTCCTTCTTCAGTGAGGGAAGAAATTAAGCGGCAGGGGGGAATGTTTTCGCCGATTGCCGCGAAGCCGGGCGCTCGGCTGTGTTCAGCCGGAAAAGGAATCCTGTCCCAGTGTGTCTGCCCGGGCGCCGATCACCGCGCCGGGACGCTGTCCGAGCCGCCTGCAGCTCCGCCGCTCCGGCTGCTCCGGTATTCGGAGGGGGTGCAGCCCATATGCTTTTTGAACAGTTGGGAAAAATATTTCAAATCCTCGTACCCCACCATCCGGGCGATATCCGATACCAGCGCCGCTCCATCCTGCAGCAGGCGGCATGCCCGCGCGATGCGGGCTTGGGTAACGTACTCGATATAGTTCATGCCCGTCTCCTGCTTGAACTTATCGCTCAGATGATTCGGGTGGACGTTCACCACGCTGGCGACATGCTGCAGCGTCAGGCTTCCATCGGCTTTCTCCCGGATATAGCGCATCGCCCGGGATACATAAGGGACCGCATCGTCCGCATAGCGGTCCCGATAGATTTGCATCGCCTCCTGCAGCGCGGCGAAGAGCGAGCCTTCCCATTGTTCCGGCTCGGCAGCCGCGGGGTCGGCGAGCGCATGGGGCTGCCAGCTCCAGCCGTCCCACGCCTCCGCTGCTGGCCGGTCCAGCGGCGCAGCGGCTTGCGCGCACCGCTCCAGCCAACGCTCCGCCGCGATCAAGGCGGATTGCCCATAGGAGCGGATAGAATCCGGCGTGGCGTGCGGATGCGCCATCAGCTCCTTCACCCGCTCCCCAATCCAGCGGCGCAATCGCTCTGGCCGGCCGGAGGACAGCGCCTGCAGCAGGCCGTCCTCCTCCTGCGCCGAGCAGATCGACGGACGGCCTTCGCGGGCTACCGTCTCCTCATAATGCAGCAGGCGGCGGCCGGCCGCGAACCAGCGGAAGCGCCCGGCGCTGGAAGCTTCCCGGCGGGAGCGGCCGATGTCCGCGGCATCCGCGGCGGCCCCGCCGATTCCGGCGAAGAGCCGGCACTTGAGGAGCTGCTCCGTCCGGCGGAGCGCCTCGTCCCAGCCGCAGGGCAGACGGCCGGGGGCCGGCTCCGTCCGGCGCAGCGCCAGCAGCCGCTGCTCGTGCCGGACGACCGGGCCGCCAAGCAGCTCGGCCAGCAGATTAGCGGCCGCGAACAGCAGCAGCCCGTGCCGGGCTTCGCCCCAGCCGTCCGCCGCGATGACGGCCGCCTCATACGAAGCCGCATTGCTTCCGCTTCCCTGCGGGGCGCCGTCGCGGCGGAACAATTCGGCGGCTAGCCGGCGGCAATCTTCCGCAGGCAGCGGCTCGGTCAGCAGCTTCAGCACCTGGCGCTCCCGGTGGGACGCCTCCTTCGCCGAATCATGCACCGCCGCGTCCTGCTTCTCCAGGATGCGCGCCTTCGCCCGCAGCGCCGCCTTCACGATATCGTCCGGGCGGCTCGTCTTCAGCAAATAATCGCATACCCCTTCCCGCAGCGCCCGCTGGGCGTAATGGAAATCATCGTAGCCGGTCAAAATCAGCGTCTCCGTATGCGGACTCACCTCGCGGATATGGGCCGCCAGGGCGATTCCGTCGGCGCCGGTCATCCGGATATCCGTCAGCACGAGATGCGGCTTCTCCGTTCCGATCATCTCCATCGCTTCCTCGGCGGAGGCGCAGGGCGGAAGCACCTCGAAGCCCAGCTCGTTCCACGGAATGACCTGGGCCAGTCCCGTCCGGATGATGACTTCATCGTCGACAATCAATATTTTCACGGATATCTCCCCTTCACGTGTAATTCATCTGGTGCTTCGGCCCACCGGGATGGAAAAGGAGACCGCTGTCCCTTCCCCTGGCTGGCTCTCAATATGCAGCTCCGCTCCGGTTCCGTAATGGAGAAGCAGGCGGCGCTGTACGTTGAACAGACCGTATCCGCTGCCTCCCGAACGGGATGCTTCGGCATTCGCCGCGGCTGGCTCCGGGGCGCTCAGCCGCTCCCTGACCCGCTCCAGCTCTTCCGGGCCGAGACCTCCGCCGTTATCCTGAACCGTGAATCGGACCCGGCCGCTGTCAACCATGACAATCTCAATAAGCAGGCGGCCTCCCGATGCCGGATAGGCCGGAAGCAGACCATGAGTGATAGCGTTTTCAACGAGAGGCTGCAGCAGCACCTTCAGCATCGTACATTCCTTCAGCTCCTCCGGCAAATGAATGCGGTAATCGAAACGCCCGGGATAACGAACCGATTGGATCTCCAAGTAATTCGCCACATGCTCGGTCTCCTGTTCGAGCGAACAGGTCTCCAGGCCCCGGTTCAGGCTGAAGCGCAGGAAATCTCCAAGCGCGCCGACGAGATTGGCAATGCGGCTGTTTCCTTCCATGTAGGCCATCCATTGAACCGATGACAAGGTGTTGTACAAAAAATGCGGATGGATTTGCGCCTGGAGGGCCAGCAGATCCGCTTCCTTTTTCCGGGCCTCGTTCTCCTTCACCTGCTCCGTCAGGCTGCGGATATTGTCGCTCAATTGGTTGTAGCTGTGCACAAGCATTCCGATCTCGTCGCTGGACGTCTGCGGCAGCGGCCGGAACGGCCGTTCCGGCTGCACGGCGCCGATCGATCGGGCGAGCCGTATGATTGGCTTCGTCACCCGCTTGACGACATAAGCGGCCACGGCGGCAATCACCGCGATGACGATCGCGACGGTGACAGCTGTGAATTGAAGCAGGTAACTGTTCTGGGCACTGAAAGTCTGATAGGGAATGAGCGCATATACGCTCCACGGGGCAATCGGCACGGACATCGACACAACAATGTGGCGGTCGCTGCCTTCCCCCATCTCCGAGAAGCGTGCGGCGCCGGCAGGCGCCTCTTGCCCGGCAAGGGATCTCAGCTTCACGGACCACTGCTCAGCCGCGTCCCGATCGGCGTTGGCTGCGACGATATTGCCGTCCGCATCCAGCAAGAACAGACTGCCGCCGCCATCTACCGCCGCCTCGCGCAGCCGCTCAGCCAATGCGTCTCCGTCAATGCCGATCGACAGCATGCCGAGCTTGTCGAAATTATTCATATTGCGAATCGGACGCACGAGCGAGACGATCCGCTTCTGGCCCAGCGTCGTGTCGCTGAGCGTCGGCGGCGACCACCAGACCGGGTGTTCCTCCCAATACGCTTCGTCGGACGGGGCCTGCCCGAACAGATGGGACGACAGCACCGTCGTATTGGACAGCTCCGGGTTGCCGTTCAGCGGGATGATGCGGATGTCTGCGATGTAGCTTTTGGAAAAGGCAAGGTTCGTCAAAAAACCGACCATGCGCAAATAATCGTTCGCGCTTGCCCGGTCCTTGGCCAAATATTGCTGGACATCATGCTGTCCGATTAAAAAGATCGACATGTTCTCCACGTCCTGGGCGATCGTCTCCAAAATGGCGCTAATCTGCCGCAGCGTATTGAGGCTCGCCTGCTTGCTCTTCTCTTCGCTAATCGACCATGCCGTCCGGTAGGAGACGTAGCCGAGCAGCAGCACAGGGATGATGATGCAGGCGATCAGCAGGATCGATAATTTGCGGTGCAGCGAACGGGTCATCCAGCGCATAACATTCCCCCTTTCTCGGGTAAGCTCAGCAATAGATGTGGTTCAAAGCTGCAATCAGAGCTTGTCGCATTCAAATGTGAGATATGGAAAAGCATCCGCCAATCCTGTATTGTTGTAAGTTCCATCACACAACACAAGGAGAGGCAGATGCCCGTTCAGTATATCAACGACTTGAACGATTTGCCAAGCTAAATATCTGTTACCGATCCCGGAATCATTGGGACGGGCGGCGGCCAGCTTGCGTGGCGCAATAGAAAGGAAGGCGTCACAAAGGGGCGGCTACATCGATTGCTCCAAAAAGCTTGTTGGAGAGTGCCCAATGTATTTCTTGAACACTTGACTAAAATATTTATATTCTTGGAAACCAACCCGTTCCGCGATTTCATAGATTAAGAGATCCCCTTGCTTCAGCAATTCAATGGCCTTGATCATCCGGTATCTGTTAAGAAAATCATTGAATGTATAGCTTGTTTCCTCTTTAAATTTGGAGTATAAATAGACCGTTGAAATCTGAAGGCTGGCGCTAAGATCATTGATAGAAATTTTTTGTGAATAATGGTGCTTAATATATTCAATCATGCTGTCTACATATTTCGTTTTATTATGTCGAACTTCAAGGTATTGAATATCCAATAACTCATTGTAGAAATGTCGCTCTTCAAAGGACTTTTTCTCGTTTTGGCGCTGTCGTTTTAATTGTATTTTGGCGATGAGCTTGACCATCGCCGCATGTAATTTGTCAAAGTCAATCGGCTTCAACAAATATTCGCTTACGGATAGCGATATCGCCTGCCGGGCATATTCAAACTCGCTATATCCGGAAATAATGATGGCTTCATAGTCATGCTCTGCTTTACTTTGCTTTAACATTTGGATTCCATCTTGAAAAGGCATTCTCACGTCGGTAATGACAATATCAGGCTGCAGCTCCTTGATTTTGGCCACGCCCTCGATTCCATCTTCAGCTCTTCCCACGACGATACAATTCAGCTTCGGCCAGTCCACCATATAGGTCAGACCATTTCGAATAATATCCTCATCTTCTACGATTAATACCTTATACATTGTTCACATCTCCTATATAAGGGATTCTCGCTATCACTGTTGTCCCGGCGCCGTGTCTGCTTTGTATGGAAAGCCCGTAAGCCGGTCCGTATAAAAGCTGCATCACTCGATGGGAGTTGTATAATCCGACATGCTCTGGCATGGCATCCTTATCGTCTAATAACTTTCGGATATAATCGAGCCTTTCCTCCTCCATCCCTTGTCCGTTATCCTCGACTGCGATTTCAATGTCATCCCCGGCTTGTCTAATCGTAATCCGGATCAATAAATGCTTCGTATGCTCAAGTCCATGCTTGATGCTGTTTTCAATGATGGGCTGCAATAATAATTTCGGTATTTTATAGTCCAAAAGGGCCGGATCGATATCCATCTCATAATCTAATCTTGTGTTAAATCTCATTTTTTGCAGCCGCAAATAGTCTTCCATGTAACCTATATCGGTGTGGAGCGCGACATCTCCATTGCCATAATGAATATAATATCTCATTAAATTAGCAAACATCACCACAATATTTGATGCGTTCCTGGCATCAAATAACATCTCATACCTCAGCATTTCCAACACATTAAACACAAAATGCGGATTAAACTGATTTTCTAAATGCTTAATCTCCATTTTTCTCTTTCTTTCCGCGATTTCATCATTATGCTTCATCAGCAGCTGTATCTTGGACATCATGTTATTAAATTCATCATAAATGGTTTGAAATTCATCAAAGGTTCTCGCTTCAAGCCTGTAATCCATGTTCCCCTGCTTATATTGATCCACGGCAGAGATGAAGGAGTCAAAGGATTGCAGATTGCGCTTCATGAGCTTCGGCACGACTAAATGGATCAAGGCCAGCAGAATCAGGCCTGAGCCCAATAAAATGACGATTCCTATCACCAGAAACTGCGTGAAATTGTTCATGGATGTCATCGTAAGAATATGGATGTTCCCATTCCCTGTTTCATTCGCTGTCATATAGTAATAGGAATCATGAATCGCGATTATTTTTTGATCGGTCCGGTACGGAATCGTGGATTTGCCCATGCCGTTTCTTAGCGAGTCATGTGAGGTATAGATAATGTTGTCAAACCGATCCGCCACCACAATCATATCGGCATCTCTAGTATGGATGTAGGCGCCCAGGTCCGTGAGAAAAAACAGGAGGTAACCGCGCACTTCATTGCCGCTGGTTATCGGCTTGGCCAACAAGTACGGTGATTTCCGAAATTGCTCGAAGGATATTTTATTTATGCCGCCATAAACTTCATTTCCCTGTTCCTGAAGCTTCAACAACAAATCCTTGAGCACGTAGCTATTGGATAAAATCTTTTGGTCGCTTTGATAAAAATTCGTGGAGACGATATGCTGCTTGTGATCCAAAAGAACAAAGTTTGCTTTTATTTTTCGCTCCTTAACACACCGGTAAAGTAATTGATTCGCTTCAATGAATCCGTTTTTATTTTCGAAAACAGATCGTATCGTTTTGTCCTCAGTCAGCCTGTCCAGTCCCTCTGCGTATTGCTGAACCTCTGTCTCTATGAGCTGGCTAAGCCCCGCATTATAGGATCGATTCGTCTGAACGATGGTTTCCCTGCACGTGAGAAGCAAGGAAAGTATAAACAATGCAAAAATCAATAACACAAGAACGGCCCCGGAACGAACAAACGTTTTCCTGATATAGTCTTTGAACTTATTGGATTTTTGCATCATTCACATCACCTGACGTTTCTTAGAATGATAGTTTCTCCCCACCCCATCTGCTGCATGGCTTGCTTGTGACCGTAACGTAAAGGCTGCCCCGCTTTACTCCATAGCTCATCTCATCCATCGGGACGCTGTGCCGCACATTCTGTGCAGGCGCCAGGAACCCGGGATACTTGCATTGTTCGCGCCAACCTATGGAGTAAAGCGAAGAGCTTCGGAACGGGCTTATCTTGCGCTGCTATACACTAATGTCTTTCTTCCCTGTCAGCTTGAAGAACAGGAACAGCGAGAGGATGGAGGTCAGCGTTAATAGGGTCGAATACGCTGATGCGTTTCCATAATTACCTCGAATCACCTCTGTATATACAGACACTGTTAACGTTTGGGTCTTGCTCGTGTACAGGATGATCGATGCGCTTAATTCACTAATGACGGTAATCCAGCTCATTATCGCGCCGGCGATAACGCCAGGCATCATCATCGGCACAATCACTCTTGTAAACGCTTTCGTCTCAGATGCGCCCAAGCTGATGGCCGCTTCTTCAATACTGGGACTGATCTGGCTGATAATCGCCGTACTTGAACGAATCGTATACGGCATTCTTCGAATCGCAAAAGCCATAATCATAATAAACATCGTACCGCTTAACAGGAGCGGTGATTGACTGAAAGCAAAGAGAAAGGCAATCCCCAGCACCGAGCCCGGAATGATAAACGGAAACATCGAGATCGTATCTAAGGTGGATGTGAGGGCATTTCTTTTTCTTACGGTCAAATAGGAAATCATGATGCCGCATACCACAATAATCAGGATCGCCGCGATACCAATCAGGTACGTATTGAAAATAACCGAAGTATCTTTGTTAAATAAGATGTCCCGGTAGCTGTTCAACGAAAATCCGGACGTAAATACCTGGCCTCCCCTCGTTGCCAGGAAGGATGTAAAGATAACCACGCACTGAGGCAGGATGGCCAACAGAACCGTAAAGTAGACTGCTCCGTGCGCGATTATATTTTTCATCCCTTTACTTTGCTCAGGAACCATCGGCTTTAATGCGCTCATCGAATAGGAGTAGTATCTTGCAAGGATACGCTGAACCATGAATAAGCAGATGGTTAACAAGATAATAAGGACACACAGCGCAGCGGCAAATCCATCATCTCCCCCCACCTCGCTCATAAATTGAGTATAGATGAGGACGGGCATCGT
The DNA here is from genome assembly GCF_945605565.1 of Paenibacillus dendritiformis. NCBI lineage: Bacteria > Bacillati > Bacillota > Bacilli > Caryophanales > Paenibacillaceae > Paenibacillus > Paenibacillus dendritiformis. Next base: position 4,941,385 of record NZ_OX216966.1, read on the forward strand.
CCTGAATCCTTCACCGATCAGCATCGGCGTCCCGAAGTCCGCAATGACACGCATAAAGACCAATAACGCGCTCGCCAAGACCGTAGGCATAATTAACGGGACAATAATTTTGAACACGCGCTGTACCGCCGAATAACCGAGACTCTCCGCGGCCTCATTCAGTGAATTGTCCAGATTCTGCAAGGCCCCCGAAATATAAATATAAATCAAAGGAAAGGATTGCAACGTCATAACGAGCACGATACCCGGAAATCCGTAAATTCCATTCAGTTGAACATGGAACAAATCATTAATGAATTGCGTAATCACGCCATTCCTGCCGAGCAATTGAATCCAGGCGTAAGCCCCGATAAATGGCGGCGACAGATATGAAATAATAATTAGGATTTGGAGATATTTGCTTCCCCTAATCTTCACTTTCCTCATGACATAGGCGATGGGCAAGCCGATGGCTACCGACAGCGCCGTCGTTACCAGCGTGACTTTAAAGCTGTTCACTAAGGTAATCCAGTAAAATTTTCGCTCAAAAAATTTGCTAAAGTAACTGAGAGTCAGTTCTCCCGTGTAAGGGTCAAAGATACTTTTTTTCAGGACCAGGACCAGCGGAAACAGAATAAAGAGAAGGAAAACAGCTAGAATAAGGATGGAAGAAATGTTCCAGACGCTAAATATTCGCTTCTTATTTGCCGCCATATTCGCCACCCGCTTTGATCAAACTCTCCTGTTTTTCGATATCAAAAATATTGATTTTATTCGCTTTCACTCGCAGATAGATTTCGCTTCCATTCGCGATAATGTCCGAGATATCGGCATCCTGGATCACTTCTACCGTCTCTCCGTCTGCCAGCTCGGCAAAATAATGCGTATTTACGCCCAGAAACATGCTGCTTTGCACAACCGCTCTGAGACCCTGTTGATCTGAACCGATAACAAACTCCTGCGGTCTTACGGATACGAAAACCTGTGTCCCGTCTGCTAGATGATCGGACAGGTTATGCATGCTCTCTCTATAGCGATTTCCGAAGTTGATCCACTTTTGCCCATCCTCTATTTCTACCTTTGCTTTTATTAAATTGGAGGTCCCGATAAACTTCGATACGAACACATTGGCCGGACGTTCATAGATCTGCTTCGGAGTGCCGATTTGCTGAATCACGCCGCCGTTCATTACCGCAATTCGATCCGAGATCGCCAATGCTTCCTCCTGATCATGAGTGACGTATACCGTGGTAATGCCTACCCGCTGCTGGATGCTTTTGATCGCGTTTCTCATTTCAATTCTTAATTTGGCATCCAGATTGGACAGCGGCTCGTCCATAAGCAATACTTGAGGATGAATGACCAAAGCTCTGGCTAAGGCCACGCGCTGCTGCTGCCCGCCAGACAGCTTGTCCGGCATTCTATCTTTATATTCTTCGATTTTGACCACATTTAAAATATCCTGAATTCTATTTTCGATTTCAGCTTTGGGCAGCTTCCTGTTCTTCAAGCCAAAAGCGACATTGTCCTTCACAGACATATGCGGAAAGATGGCATAATTTTGAAAAACCATTCCCATGTTGCGCTTATTTACGGGAATATCGTTTATCACCTGGTTATCAATTGTAATGACTCCATCATCAATCGAGTGAAAGCCGATAATCATGCGGAGCAACGTTGTTTTCCCGCACCCGGAGGGTCCCAACAGTGTAAAGAGTTCACCTTGCTTTATATTAAGCGATAAGCCGTCTATGATGGTTCTATCCTCAAAGCGTTTGACTACGTTGTCAACCTGAATTCCAACGCTCAATCTGCTCCCCTCCTCAATCCCTAGCTGAAAGTTTGACTTTTTGAACTCACACTTTTAGCAGCGATAGCTATCCCCGTTGTACACAAGTTAATCGAGAGATCTTTCAAGCAATTCGTTGAACTTAGCCGTAATCTCATCCTTATGATCAGACACCCAGCTTTCATCAAAATTTTTGGCTAAGACAATCTGTTCTGTCGGCACCATGTAAGAAGCAAGCTTTGCTCCTTCTCTAAGCGGTCTGACCGTAAGCTCGCTGCCTACTAAATTTTGTATTTTTTCAGACAGCATATAATCTACAAATTTTTGGGCGTTTTCAAGATTCTTCGCCCCTTTGATAATCTGGACCGATTCACCCGGGAACACGGCCCCTTCCTTCGGGAAGACAATATCTACGGGCGCCCCATTCTTCATATAACTGGCCACAGGATCCTCCCATGTCAAGCCGATGGGATACTCGCCATCAGCCACACTTTTGTGCAGTTGTCCGGAGCTGGAGGACATTTTTCCGTCCAGATTGGCAATAAACTTTTCAACAAATTCCCAGGCTTGATAAGACATCGGATCGCCATCCCCCATGGCATACAGCATAGCGGTCAGCGACTGGAAAGCAGAGCTGGAAGCTGCCGGATCGCCGAATGCGATTTTCCCCTTCAGCTCGGGATTCAATAAATCTTCAAACCCTTCCACCTTGATATCTCCAATTAAATTGGTATTCACGATAAATACGGTTGGATCCGCAAATGCCGGGGAAAAATAACCGGTCTTGTTGCGAAACTCCTCAATCATATTCTTATCCTCAGGAGAAACGTATTGCTCGAACAAATCCGCTTTGCTTTTGAGCATCGTTTCATCTGCCGCCCACAGAATGTCGCCCACCGGATTGTTTTTCTCTGACTCGACACGCTTCACTAATTCTCCGGTACCTGCTACGATGACTTCGACTTTAATCCCGGTATCTTGTTCAAAATTAGGGATAACGGCATTGTTCAAGCTTTCACTGCGCGCCGTATAGACGGTCAACACATTTCCCTCTTTCTCTTTGACAGCGTCTTTACCAGAGCCATCCTGTGACGAGCATCCGGCAAAAAGACTTACTAATAGAGCCGCGGCAGCAACGATAGTAACCGCTTTCATTTTCTTCATTCGTTCTTTCCCCCTCTTGTAATGATGAGAATAGTTGTAATTCGTATCATCATTATAGGAGCTATCCGGTGCTTCGGGTATCCAATAATCCTAAATATATATCCTAAAATACTCAACCTCCGAAATAGAAAAGCATCTGCTAATCCTCTGTTTTTGCAAGCGCGAACAATATCAGAAGGAATAGACAGATGCAGCCTCAGTATAGCAATGAAATGATGAACCTGCCAGATGTAAGGCTATGCCAAATTTTGTTACAAACCCAAGTCCAAATTCTTTGTTTGGTCACCAAACTTTTTGTTTGAACATGGAATAAATTGTGCTACGATAGAGGCAGCCTCGTGAACGTTTCCTGCGGGGCGATGCTTGGAAGGAGGAGCGATGTGGAGTCGGTACAAGACGAATTTCCTTTTTTGCAAATGCTGGTCAAGGGCCTTGCCGCCCAATTCGGCGATCAATGCGAGGTCGTGCTGCACGATCTGACGCTGCCCTATGACCGGACCATCATCGCCATCGAGAACGGGCACATCACCGGACGGAAGGTCGGCGATCCCGGCACCAACCTCGGGCTGGAGCTGCTGCGCGGCAGCACCGAGGACGGCAATAAGATCAATTACATCACGCAGACCCGGGACGGCCGCCTGCTGCGTTCAACGTCACTATATATGCGCAACCGCGAAGGGCGCATCATCGGGTCGCTGTGCATCAATTATGATATTACGGATTTGACATTGGCGGAGAAAGTGCTTAAATCGCTTACGATGACCGGGCTGCAGGCGGAAGTGAAGGAATCGTTCGTCTCCAATGTGAATGATCTGCTCGATACGCTGATCCAGGAGGCGCAGGAACGAATCGACAAGCCGGTCGCCGTCATGACGAAGGAGGACAAAATGCGCATGATCGCTCTGCTGGAAGAGAAGGGCGCCTTCCTCATCAAAAAGTCGGGCGAGAAAATTTGCGCTTATTTGGGAATCTCGAAGTATACGCTGTATAACTATTTAGATGAAGTGAAGAAATCATCGAACTAACGTGCCGTAAGGAGGCTAGCACGCATGTCCAATGAGATTACACGCCGCGAACGGCGAATTCCCTCCGCCTGGAGCGCCCGTGCCGGAGAGCTTCGCGAGGCGGAAACTCCCTTTTTGCTCATCGACGCGGAACGGACGAAGCAGAACATCCGCCATATGGCAGACATCGCCGCCAAGAATGGCGTCCAGCTGCGTCCCCATGCCAAGACGCACAAAATGCCGCATATCGCCCGTCTGCAGCAGCGGCATGGCGCCGTCGGCATTACGGTGGCCAAGGTATCCGAGGCCGAAGTGATGGTGAAGAACGGCATTGGCGACATCTTCATCGCTTATCCTCTTGTCGTGCCGTCCAAGATTCGGCGCGCCCTCGCCTTGACGGCCGACGCCCGCATTATCGTGGGCGTGGACAGCGCGGCCGGCGCGCGCGCCCTGGAGGCGGAGGCCCGGCAATTCGGCGGCGTCCTGGAGGTGCGGCTGGAGATCGATACCGGACTGAAGCGGTCCGGGGTGCGCACGGCAGACGTCAAGGCGGTGGCGGAAGCGATCGCCGGGTGTCCGCATTTGCGCTTGACCGGCATCTATACGTTCCGCGGCGCGCTGATCCACGGGGAGGCGACGCTGGATGTCCGCAGCGCCGGTGTCGACGAAGGCATGCGTATGGTCAGCATCGCCGAAGGGCTGCGCGAAGCCGGCTGCGACATTCAGGATGTCAGTGTCGGGTCGACCCCGACGGGCGCGTATGCGGCTGCCGTGCCGGGCGTGACGGAGATTCGGCCGGGCACGTACGTGTTCCAGGATCGGATGCAGGCCGCCTTCGGCGGCTGCAGTCTCAAGGATTGCGCGGGAGCCGTCGTCGTCACGGTCGTGAGCTGCCCCGAGGAGGATACCGTCATCGTCGACGGCGGCAGCAAAGCGTTCGCGACCGACGTGCAGCCGAACACCGCGCCCCTCTATCTGCGCGGCTTCGGGCATGTGCTCGAAGCGCCCGAAGCGGTGCTGGAGCGGCTGACGGAAGAGCATGGCATGATACGCATTGCGCCGGGACACGGCCTGGAGGTCGGGGATCGGCTCCACATCGTGCCGAATCATATTTGCAGCACGTTGAACTTATACAATTCGGTCCAGTATATCACCCCGGACGGGGTAACGCCGATGTCTGTCGAGGCGCGGGGCTGCAGCTGGTAATGAGAGAAGGAGAAGTACTCATGGCTTAACGTCATCATACGGAAGGAGAAATGAACGATATGGGACAAATCGAACAACGTTTGCAGCAATTGGGGATTGAACTGCCGGAAGTCGGGGAACCGAAGTTCTCCTATATTCCATCCCGGCGCACGGGCAATCTCGTCTACACGTCCGGCATGGACTGCCGGATGAACGGCGTCTTGATGTATGAAGGCAAGCTCGGATCCGATCTGACGATCGAGCAGGGCCAGGAAGCGGCGCGCCAAGTCATTATCAATGCGCTTGCCGTCATCAAGCATGAGCTGGGCACGCTGGACAATGTATCGAAGGTGATCAAAATGCTCGCCTTCGTGAACAGCGCCCCGGGCTTCGCGGATCAGCCCTATGTCATTAACGGCGCATCCGATCTGCTGATCGAAGTATTCGGCGAGGCGGGCCGCCATGCCCGCTCCGCTATCGGAACGAGCGATTTGCCGTTCCATACGCCGGTGGAGATCGAGCTTATCGTCGAGGTGAAGGACGGAGCATAATCGGGATAGACACGAAGATAAGGCGCGTTCCTTCGGAACGCGATCAGATTGAAGACAAACTCCCGCGAAATACTGCAACCGCGGGAGTTCTTTACGTTTTTTTTATCTATTATCATCCGCTGCACCAAGCGATTGGCTGCGCTGCAAATACGGATTGATTATCCTCAGCGAGCTGGATTGATCGAACGCCAAACAGGTAGCCGATGGCTTTTTCATCTGCTTCACCAAAGAGGCTGAAGCTGCGTTAATCCCGCCGCCCTAGTCATCCCACCCCACTAAGGCTGCATTATCTCCCGCCGCTCTAGTCACCTGCTCCACCAAAGCTGCAAAAATGCAGCAATTTCATTGATACGAGGCTGCGAAAATAGGATTGCTGCAAAAATACAGCAATTACCCTACGGCAAGGCATAAATAGCGTTCAAAATGGCGAAATAATGTAATTTTGCAGGATTTTCTCGGAATTTAGCCTCTTGAGGTTAAAAATGCTGCGCCTGTGCAGCATTTTCATACGGGGATAGCTTACTTCATGCACGGACGCTCTAGCCTCATGCACGGAGCAGCTTGTCCTAACCTAACCTGTTCTGCCTTCCCCGGCCCCGCCCTTCCGAAGAAAAAAGACTGTCGACAGGACTTTGTCAACTCTGAGCGTGTTCCCCGGAACGCGCTATTTTTTTGCCAGGCCGCGTACACTCGTTCTTGCCTCCGGCAATCCGCAGTCGAGTGCGCTCGTTCTTGTCATTGGACTTGACCTCCGTCGATCTATCCCTCATTCCTGCCGCTGGCAGTAACTTCCCTTGACCATCCGGACAACCCCCGATAAAGTAGACTATGTACTATTATTTTGCTTTATCGCGGTCAAGCGGGTAAGCGACCATGCGAAAATGCGTTCTCGCGCGATAATACCATCGCCTTGCATGTCAATCTTGCGCCCGGCTTGTTCCGCCTATCAATTAAGGAGATGTAAATTATGAATTCATCAACGAGCACTGCCGAGCAGGAGACGCTTCGGTTCGGGCAGAGCGTTACGATCTTCATTGCGATTCTGCTTATTCTCATCGTCCCGATTCTCGGATGGCGGGTAGAGCCGCATATTCCGCTGATTGCCGCTTCGGTTGCGGCCGGCGGACTCCTGCTGCTGTTCGGCCGGTCCTGGGACGACGTGGAGCGAGCCTTCGTCCGCGGGTTGCAAGCATCGGTCCAGCCTGCGCTCCTGCTGACGCTGATCGGCATTCTCATCGGAGTCTGGATGATGAGCGGAACGGTGGCGACCTTGCTCTTCTACGGCACGTCCCTCTTCCAGCCGCAATGGTTCACCCTGAGCGCGCTGGTGCTTACCATGATTGTCTCGATGTTCGTCGGCAGTTCGCTTACGACGGTCGGCACGTTCGGGGTCGCCCTTGTCGGCATGGCCGCCTCCATGGGGGTCCATCCCGCGATCGCTGCGGGAGCGGTCGTATCGGGCGCCTGCTTCGGAGACAAAATGTCCCCGTTGTCCGACACAACCAACTTCGCCTCAGCCGTGGCCCGGGTATCGATCCCCGATCATATCCGCAACATGACGAAGACGACGGTACCGGCGTTCATTCTTACCTGTATCGCCTTCGCGTTAATCGGCTCCTCTTCCGCGCCCGATATGGAGGCGTTGGAAGCATTGCAGCGCGATATCGGGCAGAGCTTCCATATTACGCCGTGGGCGCTGCTCCCGCTGGCCGTCGTGCTCATCGCTGCGTTCAAGCGGGTGCCTGTCGCGCTGACGATGCTGCTTGGCATCGGCTCCGGCCTGGCTGTGGCGGCGCTGCTTCAGCATGCGTACGATATCCGGCAGTGGATCAGCGTGATGCACTATGGATTCTCGGGCAGCTTCGCCCTGGAGGATACCGCCCGCATTATGAACCGGGGCGGCTTGCAGTCGATGGCCGGCACGATCGCGCTTATCGCCATCGCATTCGGCATGGGCGGGCTGTTGCAGCATGGCGGAGTCATACCCGCCTTGTTCCATCGCCTCATCGCGCCGATCCGGAAGAAGGAATCGCTCGTCGTCGCAAGCGGCCTGAGCTCTATCGGCGTGAATGTCATTACCGGAGAGCAGTACATGTCCATCCTGCTACCGGGGCAGTTGTTCGCCGATGAGTATGACAAGCGGAATATTCCGCGGAAGACGCTGTCGCGGACGCTGGAGGATTGCGGCACGCTGGTCAACCCGTTAATCCCGTGGGGCGTCAGCGGCGCGATGATGACCGGCGCCCTCGGCTTGCCGGTGCTGGACTACGCGCCTTATGCGTTCTTTCTCTGGCTGTCGCCGCTCGTTACCTTCGCCTTCGTGCTGCTGCCAGGGCTGAAGCGTGGCGCGCTCGGCCTCGGGTCCGCCTCATCGGCGCGCGGAGATGCCAAGAATGCCGGACTGTAGGCCGCATGTTGTCCCTTCCCTGACAATATGGTAATCTCATAGCAGAGATCGGCCCGGGTCCATGCGAAGGTGGCAGGGCAAGGAGAGGAGGACGGCAGTGATTCACCATAAGTATCCATCGTGGATCCGCTACGCGGTTATCTTCATCTCGGTAATCGCCCTGCTCGCCTCTTCCCTGCTGCCCTCCGCGCCCGAGGAACCGTTGCAGCTGGGGGAAGGAAGCGCCTATTATCAGCATGACCGGCATTACGAGTCCGTTGTCGGCTCTCTTCATCAATATGTGGTGAAGATCCATACGTTCGTGACGTGGAAGATTCTGTTCATGCTCTACCTGCTTCTGCTTCTCGCCAGAAGCGCCGTTCCACGCTTCCGGTTCCGCGTGCCGTATCTGATTTTGCGCCGCAGGCTTCTCTTGCGGCCGTTGAAGTACACCTCGCGCTTCGTCTTCGCCGAATAGATTGCAAGTGTCCGAATCCGGACCTGCAGCCTAAGCGGCGAGGAGGTGTGGCAGATGAAGGCAACCGGTCCAGATCAAGCCAAGCCTGCGGCGAACAGCGGCAAGCAAGGCCAGCAATTGAAGACCGATATGAAGGTCATTAATCGGGATATCCGCAATATCCTGGTGTTCACGGCGGCATCGATCGTGATCATTGTCGCCCTATACTATTTGATGTAGTTGGCCGCATCGGCCCTAATACCTTTGCCCGCACGGGGTTCATCCCCTGCGGGCAAAGGTTTTTTTATGCCTGCCTGCTATTCAAGGTTCATTTTTTTCGAAACGAACATATAACTCGCCATAAAATAAACTTATATAAACATTTAATTGAACCTAAATGAACATTAAGCTATACTATGAACGATAGCATTCATCATTTACTTATCCTAAGGAGGAAATCATATCATGGAAATCCGTTACGCTTGTCATCCTGAAGGCGCGAAGGGCTATGACACTTCCCGTCTGCGCGAGGAATTTCTCATCGAGAAACTGTTTATCGACAATGAGATTCAAATGGTGTACAGTCATGTCGACCGGTACATTACCGGCGGCGTCCTGCCGACGACGAAGACGGTGAAGCTGGAAGCGGACGCGAAGGAAATGGGCGCCGATTATTTCCTGGAGCGGCGGGAGATCGGAATTATTAATGTCGGCGGAGAAGGCGTCATCACCGTGGACGGCGTTGCCTATGACATGGAGCCGCGCGACTGTCTCTATATCGGCATGGGAAGCAAGGATGTGACGTTCGCCAGCAAAGAGGCTGCCCGCCCGGCGCGCTTCTACTTCAACTCGACGCCGGCGCACAAGACGTATCCAACGGAGAAGGTGGCCATCAGCAAGGCAACGCCGCAGCATCTCGGCAGTCTGTCGAGCTCCAACGAGCGCACCATCTATAAATATATCCATAAAGGCGGCGTGCAAAGCTGCCAGCTCGTCATGGGCATGACGCTGCTGAAGCCGAACAATATGTGGAATACGATGCCTTGCCATACCCATAATCGCCGCTCTGAAGTCTATTTCTATTTCGATATGCCGGAGGACGGTGTCGTCTTCCATCTGATGGGCGAGCCGCAAGAGACGCGCCATGTCGTCGTTCGGAACGAGCAAGCGATCATTTCCCCTAGCTGGTCGATACATAGCGGCGTCGGCACAAGCAATTATACGTTCATCTGGGGCATGGCCGGAGAGAACCAGACATTCGAAGACATGGATATGGTCGATATGAAGGATTTAAAGTAAAGAACGTAAAGGATATGAAGCAAAGGATTTGAAGAAAATGTCCAATGTAAAACGCCATCAACAAATTATGGAGCTTCTCATTCAACAGGGGGAAGTCAAAGTGAACGAGCTGAGCGAGCAGCTGGAAGTGACCGGGAAGACAATCCGCGCCGATCTCGAAGCGCTTGAAGCGCAAGGCCTGCTTACCCGCGTTCACGGCGGCGCCGTGTTGAAAAATATGTCCGATCTCGGGCTGCTGCCCGTGCAGGCGCCGAACCGCCAGCACCTGAGCGAGAAAGCCGAGATCGCGGAGAAAGCCGTACGCCTCATCGAGCCCGACGACATCATTGCCCTTGATGGCGGAAGCACGACGCTGGAGATGGCGAAGCGTCTGGATCATGAATCGTTGACGGTCGTGACCAACGACTTGTTCATCATCGCCGAGCTGATACGGAAGCCGGACATCCGCCTCGTCGTTCCCGGCGGGTACCGCAACCGCAATCTGCTCGTCAGCAGCGAGGCGGTGCAGCTGGTCCGCAAGCTCAATATCCAGAAGGCGTTCGTCTCTTCCACCGGAATTCATACCGAGAACGGTCTAACGATCTACACGAGCGAGCTGGTTGATCTGAAGCGCGCCTGGATCGAGACGGCCAAGCATTCATACGGAGTCGTCGATCATACCAAGTTCGGCAAATCGGCGCTTCTGACCTTCGCTTCCTTGTCGGACATGACCGCCGTCATCACCGACAGGGGCCTGAGCGAGGAAGCGAGGGCGACCTATATAGCGGCAGGAGTCCCGGCGATCTTGTAAGCGCGCGGCCGGGACCTGTCCTCAACTCAACCATCCATCGAATATGTCAGTTACCAAGGAGGAAGGTGTATGCAATCCATCTTCGATTTACGGGGCCGCACCGCCGTCGTAACGGGCGGAGGCATCGGCCTCGGCTACGGCATCGCCGAGGGTCTGGCCCGGGCAGGCGCCGATCTGATTCTCGTCTCTCACAACGTTCGCGAGGAGCCGCTGCAGAAGCTGCAGGATCTCGGGATTAAGGCCACCTTCATTCAGGCCGATCTGAAAGATCTGGACAGAATTGAAAGCGTTGTCGAACAATGCCTGGAGTCCGCCGGTGGCAAGGTCGATATCTTGGTGAACAATTCCGGCATCATCCGCCGTACGCCCGCGGCGGACCATCCGTTATCGGACTGGCATGAGGTGCTGCAATTGAATCTGCATGCCGTCTTCTACTTGTGCCAGTCCTTCGGCAAGCTGATGATTCAGCGCAGATCCGGCAAAATCATCAACATCGCCTCGATGCTCTCCTTCCAGGGCGGCATCAATGTGCCCGGGTATACCGCAGCGAAGCATGGGGTCGCCGGCATCACGAAGGCGCTCGCGAATGAATGGGCGAAGCATGGCGTCAACGTCAACGCGATCGCTCCAGGTTATATGGCGACCGACAACACGCAGCAGCTCCGCGACGACGAGAAGCGCAGCGCGGAGATTCTGGGCCGGATTCCGGCGGGACGCTGGGGGACGCCGGAGGACTTGGCCGGACCTGCCGTGTTCCTCGCCTCCTCCGCCTCGGATTACGTGAATGGTCATATTTTGTGCGTGGACGGCGGCTGGATGAACCGCTAATAGGGGTTGTTCACAAAGCCCGCTTGTGATCACGTTCCAATACGAGAAAGGGGCAATGAACGGTGAAAACGCTATGGGCGCAAGCTATTGAAGACGCGGTGTCGAAGACGAGAGCCAATATTGAGCGCTTCGGGGAGCGGTTCCCCCATGTCGGCCGGGATGGCGGGGCATATCTTCTGAACGACAATACGGACTGGACCGACGGCTTCTGGAGCGGCATGTTATGGCTCTGCTATGAGTATACGAAGGATGAAGCCTTCGCCGAGGCGGCCCGCCGCACGGTGCGAAGCTTCGATGAGCGGCTCCGGAGAGATATCGCGCTTGATCATCACGACATCGGGTTTCTGTATTCGCTCTCTTCCAAGGCACAGTGGATTATCGAGCAGGATCCGGCGGCGCGCGACTTGACGATCCGTGCGGCGGATAAGCTCTTGAACCGCTGGCGAGAGAAGGGACGCTATATTCAGGCGTGGGGTCCGAAGGGCGATCCGAACAACGGCGGCCGCATCATCATCGACTGTCTGATGAATCTGCCGCTGCTATTCTGGGCAACGGAAATGACCGGGGACAACCGTTATGCCGAAGTGGCGCGCATTCATGCCGAGCTGAGCAGACGCTATCTCGTGCGCGGCGATGATTCCTCGTATCATACGTTTCATTTTGAGCCCGAGAGCGGCGAGCCGATCGGAGGGTCGACGCATCAAGGATATACGAACGGCTCCACGTGGACGCGCGGCCAGGCCTGGGGCATATACGGCTTCGCCCTCGCCTACCGTTATACGCGCGACCATCATTTCCTGGAGACGTCCCGGCGCATGGCCCGCTATTTCCTGGAACGGCTGCCGGAGGATCATGTCGTCTACTGGGATTTCGATGTGGCTGCTGAAGACTCGACGCCAAGGGACAGCTCCGCCTCCGCGATTACAGCCGCAGGGCTCCAGGAGCTGCTGGCGCATCTGCCGGCCGATCATCCGGAGTGCGCCTGGATCGAGAGCGGCCTGCAGAAGATGATGGAAGCGCTCGTCCGCCGCTACTCGACGATGCAGCTCCCGGAGGAAGACGGCTTGCTCCGGCGCGGCTCCTATGCCGTGCGGCTCGGCCACAGCCCGGACGACTATGTCATCTGGGGCGACTATTATTACTTGGAGGCCTTGATGCGCCTCGAACGAGGCGTGCCCGGTTACTGGTATAACCGCGCCTGACGATTATCATGATCACACTTGGAATCGCGTTGGCGGACACTCTTTCTTTTGAACAAGCGGAGGTGCAGTCAGGTGGAGGAACTTCACAGGAAGTTCATTGCGCGCCGGCTTCCATTTAAAAACACAATTCATGAAGTTGAGAAAATGCTAAAAGTGAAATACTTGGCCGAGGAAATTCCTAAATCATCATTGACTGACTTACAGTATGAGATGAAGGAGACTTACAACAAGATAATCAAGTGTTTCAAGATTGAGGACGAAAAGATTTTACAGCGTGTATGTAGTCATGCAGATAAAAAGTTGCATGAAGAATATACAGATGGCAGATCGCCAAACTCACTAGAGACCGAATGGAGTAAAATCAATTCCGGTAAATTACTCCGCATCATTCTGATAAGCGATGATGGCAAGACGATGAGCAATTACAAAGTGCAAGGCATTTGTACCGCTTTGGTTCAAGATCTTGCCATTATGCTGGGGATTTCCCTTGAAAATTGCTCACTCGACAACAGTTATTATGTGAAATATCTTCAATTGCTCCAGTTGCGCGGCTATTTGTAGAATGATGTGGCGGCAAGGATAGTGCTCAAGTGCAAGCACTATCCTTTTTGTCATTACGGCATCCGGCCATCGGCGGTTGAACCTTAAAGGGGTCCGCCCCATCGCCGCCATGGCACCGGTAACTCCGGTCAAGCTGCGCGGAGCCTGCTCTTTACCGGTAAGCGCATTCGGTGACCTGGTTCCTCTGCATTTCCGCACGGTGGGCGGTTGGGGAGCGCTTATACCATTTTTTATACAGCTTCGAAAAATACAACGCATCCTCATAGCCGACGGAAGCGGCAATCTGCTCCATCGTCAGCTTCGTCGTCAGCAACAGCGTCCGCGCCCGCTCCATCCGGATGCGCAGCAGAAATTGCATCGGAGATTCCCCCATCTGCTTGCGGAACATTTTCGATAAATAGGTCCGGTGATAACCGAGCTTCTGCGCCAACTCGTCGATAGATATCGATTTGTCATGCTGCAGCGTCAGCCATCTGGCCGCCTGTTCCACCTGCCGCTCGATATCGGTTCGGGTGTCTTCCTTCCCGGAGCGCAGCGCTGCGCCTGCGGCCCGCGCATATTCAGACAGGATCAGGCGAAAATATCCCTCCGCCTCCATATCTCCCGCATGTCCGCCACGGTTAAGCGCTTTCGTTACATTGCGAAGCAGCGCGTTCAATCGATGGTGACGGTAGCTCTGCAAGACAGGCACATGCGGCCCGACCCCGATCTCGGCCAGTATCCGGTCGGCCTCTTGTCCGCGGAACCCGACCCAGCGATATTGCCACGGCTCCTCGCCATCGGATTCATACCGCACCATTTCCCCCGGAAAAATAAAAAAGCTGTCGCCGCTGCGAAGCTGGTACTCCTGCCCGCGAATGACGAAGGTGCCCTTGCCGGACAAAATGCTGTGCACCAAATAATAATCATGCACTGTGGGTCCGATGCGGTGATGGGGTTCTGTCTTCGCCTGACCGCTGAAAAGAATCGTCAATTCCCCGCGGGACGGGTACTCGTTAATCGCGATATTCGCTGTCTCCGCCATCGGCATGTCCTCCTCATCAGGATACAATATTCCATACTGTCGACCAAAATAACCATACTCTTCTCTTGTCAAATCAGATACATTGATTGTAACGCATCTGCGTGCAAGTTGCATCAGACCATGAAAAATATTTATTGAGATTTTATTCCCTGTCCACCGAAAGGATGATCTTGCTATGGGTAAAATTACGTTTCTCGGTGCCGGAAGCACGGTATTCGCCAAAAATGTATTGGGCGACTGCATGCTGACGCCTGCGCTGCAATCATTCGAGCTGGCCTTGTTCGACATCGATCACGAACGCCTACGGGATTCGGAGCGGATGTTGAATAATCTGGTTGCATCGACCGGCAGCACATGCCGGGTCGTCGCTTACCATGACCGTAAGGAGGCGCTTCGCGGCGCCAAGTACATCGTCAACGCGATTCAAGTCGGCGGCTATGATCCGTGCACGATTACCGATTTCGAGATTCCGAAAAAATACGGCCTGCGGCAAACGATCGCCGATACGGTCGGCATCGGCGGAATATTCCGCAACCTGCGCACGATCCCGGTCATGCTCGACTTCGCCAGAGACATCCAGGAGGTCTGCCCGGATGCGTGGTTCCTCAATTATACGAATCCGATGGCGGTATTGACCAACGTCATGATTACGCATGGCGGCGTGAAGACGGTTGGCTTGTGTCACAGCGTGCAGGTGTGCATGCCTTGGCTGTTCGAGCATCTCGGCATGGATTCTACGGGCGTGCAGACGAAAATCGCCGGCATCAACCATATGGCCTGGCTGCTGGAAGTGACGAAGGACGGTCAAGATCTGTATCCGGAGATTAAGCGCCGGGCGGCGGAGAAGCAGAAGGAGAAGCACTATGATATGGTGCGCTACGAGCTGATGTTCAAGTTCGGCTATTATGTCACCGAGTCGTCCGAGCATAATGCCGAGTATCATCCTTATTTCATCAAGCGGGCCTATCCGGAATTGATCGACAAGCTGAACATTCCGCTGGATGAATATCCGCGCCGCTGCGTGAATCAGATCGCTTCCTGGAAGGAGATGCGCGAGAAGCTGGTGAACGATACCCGGCTGGAGCATTCCCGCTCGCATGAATATGCTTCCTATATTTTCGAAGCGATGGAGACGGGGGTGCCGTTCAAGCTTGGCGGCAACGTCATGAATACGGGGCTGATTCCGAATCTTCCGGCGGAAGCCTGCGTCGAGGTGCCATGTCTCGTCGATCGCAGCGGCGTGACGCCAACCTATGTCGGCAATCTGCCGCCGCAGCTGGCCGCGCTGAACCGGACCAATATCAACACGCAGCTCCTGACGATCGAAGCGGCCATCACCGGCAAAAAAGAGCATATCTACCATGCGGCGATGCTCGATCCGCATACATCCGCCGAGCTTAGCCTCGACGATATCGTATCGCTGTGCGACGATTTGATTGAAGCGCATGGCAGCTGGCTGCCGGCGTTCCGATAAGCTGCGGCCCATCTGCATCGGCGCAGACGCACAGACAGACCGTATCTCCTTCCGCGAGGATACGGTCTGTTTTGTCCGCTGTGCGTGCGCGCAAGCCACGAGTCCGATCGTAGCTTCGCGTGAACGCGTTCATATGGAAGGCCGAGCTAAGCTTGTCCGAACCCCTTCCGGACCGCTTCGGCCGAGTTCATCAAATCTTGCCGCTCCTGAGGCAGCAGATCCAATTCCACAATCTTTTCAACGCCGAATCGTCCCAGAATGACCGGCACGCCCACGAACAGATCCGCGATGCCATATTCGCCCTTCACATAAGCGGAGACGGGCATGACCGCCTTCTTGTCCTTCAGTACAGCCTCCATCATCGCGACGACCGACGAAGCCGGCGCATAATAGGCGCTGCCCGTTTTCAGCAGATGAACAATCTCGGCACCGCCGTGGCGGGTACGTTCGACGATGCTCTCCAGCGTCTCCGGATCGAGCAGCTTCTCAACCGGAACCCCGCCGGCCTGCGAGTAACGGATCAACGGCACCATCCCGTCGCCATGTCCTCCCAATACAAGCGCGCCTACATCTTCGCAGGAGATGCCGAGCTCCAGCGCGATAAAGCTGCGCATGCGCGTCGAGTCCAGCACGCCCCCCAATCCGATCACCTTCTCCGGCGCATATCCGGACTCTTGCAGCGCGACCTGCGCCATTACATCGGACGGATTCGTCACGACGATAAGCAGGGCATGTGGAGAATACGGTGTAATCTCCCGCACGACTTGCTTCACAATGTTCACGTTCGTATCCAGCAGATCGTCCCGGCTCATGCCCGGCTTGCGCGCCATCCCGGCCGTCACGATGATGATGTCGGAGTTCGCCGTATCGCTGGGCTGGCTCGTGCCGACCACCAGACAATCGAAGCCCTCCACCGGGCCGGATTCCTGCAAATCCAGCGCCTTGCCCTGAGCTGCCTCGGTCATGATGTCATACAATACGACATCGCCGAGACCCTTCAGCACCGTCAAATGCGCTATGGTGGCGCCGACATTGCCGCTACCGGCAATCGTAATCTTCGCTCTCTTCATCGCTTATCTTCCTCTCCACATGACATGGCCGGCGCATGAGGCCCGGTTGAATCATCGACTCATGCGCCGGCTTCGCTCCGCTGCGGCGAAGCCGCCTCTGGCATGCCGTCCGCTCCCCGCACAAGAGCATGGGGAATTAGGCAAGCCCAAGCAGATGGACCAAGGCGAAGCCGAGACCGGACAGCAGCACCGAACCGATAAGCCCCGCCGCGAATGAGGTCATGCCAAGCCGGCGGAATGCGACCAGATCGACGTTCAGGCCAAGACCGGCCATCGCCATCGCGATCAGCATATAAGCCAGTGTCACAATGCCGGAAGCGATGTCTGCAGAGATGATGCCCAATGAATTGATGCCGCTCACGATCAAGAAGCCGAGGATGAACCAAGGAATCGGTATCGTGCGCCAGGACAGCTTCGTACTGTTGCCCTTCTCCCGCTGCTCGGCCCGGCTTGCCCAGATGCCGATAAGAATCGCTACCGGAACGAGAAGCGCCACCCGGGTCAGCTTCACGATGACCGCCATATCGACCGCGCCGTCGCCTCCGGGCGCCGCAGCCGCAATGACGTGCGCAATCTCATGCAGCGTCGCGCCCGCGAAGATGCCGTATCCATTCTGCGTCAATCCGAGCAACGGATACAAAAAGGTATACAAAAGCGTAAAGATCGTGCCCAATATCGCGACCATGGCCGCTCCAATGGCCGTCTCCTCGTCCTTGGCCTTAATCTGCGGCGAGATCGCGACAACCGCAGCCGCCCCGCAAATGGCCGTGCCGCATGCCGTCAGAATGCCGAGCCGCTTCTCTACCTTGAACAGCCTTGCCAATCCATAAACGACACTAATGGCG
The DNA here is from genome assembly GCF_945605565.1 of Paenibacillus dendritiformis. Classification (NCBI taxonomy): domain Bacteria; kingdom Bacillati; phylum Bacillota; class Bacilli; order Caryophanales; family Paenibacillaceae; genus Paenibacillus; species Paenibacillus dendritiformis. The sequence continues at coordinate 4,958,993 of NZ_OX216966.1, forward strand.
AATATAATGACGATGACCGCAATCAGAAATACTTTCGGTCCCGCATGGACGATATCCATCAAATTCAGCCTCATCCCAAGGAGTATAATCCCGAGTCGAAGCAGCTTCTTGCTTGAAAAATTCGTGCCTGCCACAATCTGATCGGGCACGCCAATCGTGGCACGCCACAGAATGCCGATCAAGATAGCGATAACAAGCTGGCCCATAATGCTAAGGAACGGAAGCCCGGCTAAATACTTGGCAGCCAGCGCGATGACAAGCGTCAATCCGATTCCAAGCGCAAAGCCAAGACCATTCCGCTGCTTGCGGGCCTTGCTTGCGCCAAGTCCTTCTCCCTGACTCATGTTTTTCCCCCAATTCTGTCTGGTTGCATTCTCACATTGCAGCGTTGCGGTGGTAAAGCATCGAACGCGCAGCACATTCCGGCACATTCCGGCAGCTCCCTATGCCAGGCCGCTTGTTGATCCTTGTTTCCCGTGTCGATGCCGGCAGCTTCCCGACGCCTTCCCGCCCGCCTGCATGTGAACCCTGATTACATGATCAACTATAAGACGAATGGAACTCAATGTGAAATACGAATATGCTATCCGGACGATTAGGAAAACTTATGCTTGCCCGGACGGCATCCGGATTGTTCCATTCGGGATAAAGGGATACAATGGGAGAGGATGAAAGCAAGCGATTCCATCAGCGGGATTAACGGTACAGCTCGATGGACACCGGAGGATTCGAACATGATTGTCGACACGTTGAAAGTATATGTTACCGTCGTAGAGCAGTGCAATTTTTCCAGAGCCGCCAAATTACTAAATCTGTCCCAGCCGGGCGTAAGCATGCATATCCGGAACCTGGAGAACGAATTCGGCATCAAGCTGATTCACCGGTCTCCCCGGCATGTGAAGACGACGGACGCCGGCCATATCCTCTACCAGCGGGCCAAGCAAATGCTTGCTCTGTACGAGAACGCCAAGGAGGAAATCCATCTGCTGCGGGATGAAGTGACCGGTTCGCTGAAGGTGGGAGCGAGCTTCACGATCGGGGAATATATTTTGCCGCGGCTGATCGCGGATTTTGCCCGTCAATATCCGCAGGTAGATATCCAGGTGATGATTGCCAACACGGAAGAGATCGCGCAAGCCGTGCGAGCGGATCAGCTCGATGTGGGGCTCGTCGAAGGCAAGGTTGACTATGCCGATATTTTGGTGGACCACCCGTTCATGGAGGACGAAATGATTCTCGTAGCGCCCCCGGATCACGAGCTGACCGCGCTGCCGAAGCTGGAGCCATCCATGCTTCAGGATCAGATTTGGATTCTGCGCGAGAGCGGTTCGGGAACCCGCTCCTACAGCGAGCAATTTATTCGCGATCTCGGCGTGGAGCCGAAGCGCACCTATGTGTTCAACAGCAGCCAAGGGGTGAAGGAGGCCGTTCTCGCCGGTCTTGGCATCGCTCTGCTCTCCCGTTGGGTCATCCATAAGGAATTGGAAGCGGGCGAGCTGCGCCGCATTCATGTTAAGGGAGGCCGCGTCATTCGGCCGTTCTTCATCTTGCAGGATAGGAAGGCAGCGTCGACCATGGCTATGAAAATGCTGATACAGCAGGTCCGGCAGCTGTCCTGAACGATTCATACGGGAGGAATGGCACCAATCTGCCTCTCCCTTCATAGGATGATACCAATGGACACTCTGTATGGGGATATAGCATCACTCCCTATCGCGGATCTCCGTGTATGTTCCTCCATGGCAAAAGCCGAAGGCTCTGCCTTCGGCTGGAGTCATGCCCGGACGATTACTCGCCCTGTGCACGATGATGATGGAGTTCCGGATGATCGTCCGCTTCCTGTGCCCGCTGCGCCCGATTCCGCTTAATGATAAGTCCTGTGGCAACGACAGCCAGCACGACGAGCGCCTCGAATCCGTATTTGATGAACGGATTGGTGAAGTACGGGGCGACAAATTTTTCAGCCACGAGCATTTTCGAGGCGGTCCAGGCCAGCACGGCGGATCCCAGCACGATAATAACCGGATAACGCTCGATAAACTTGAGCACAATCGTGCTTCCCCAGACAACAATCGGAAGCGAGATCATCAATCCGAGAATGACCAGGAATGGATGTCCCTTGGCGGCGCCCGCCACAGCCAGCACGTTATCGAGCCCCATAGCCGCGTCAGCGACGATGATGGTGCCGACGGCCGCTCCGATGCTGGTGCCGGCCTTGATGTTATGCTCCTTCTCTTCAATCATCAGCTTCACTGCAATCCAGAGCAGAAGAAGACCGCCGAACAATTGAAGTCCGGGAACCATCAGCAGGTAGACGACGAGCAAGGTGGCGATCGCCCGTATCACAATCGCTCCGGCAGTCCCCAAAATAATCACCTTTTTCTGGTCCTGCTTCGGAACATTGCGTGCGGCAAGGCCAATTACGATTGCATTGTCTCCTGCCAGCACCAGGTCGATGACCACGATCGACAACAATGCCGTCCAGAATTCAATTGAGAATAGTTCCACAATGACTTCCTCCCATACTGTAGTATGCTTGATACTACGAAAAATAAAACAAGCCGTCACCACGAGGCGACGGCTCAAAACGATCAAAAAAGACCTTTACCATCGCAACCCGTGGCAAAGGTCTCGCAAACAACGTGTACGTTGCCAGTACCGCCGGGGACGAGGCGACTCGATCCCGTAATGACGACGAATACTGTGCTAGCTACTCCCCTTTGTGGAGTATCGTTTTCGATATATTCATACTAGCACGGATCGGCAGCACATACAACCCTCATCTTTCAGCGGGGCCGCCCATTTTTGCGTGCGGCCTTTGTTGTCTCACGGCCTCCATTTGGTTATGATATGGCTATGCAAAGGAGTTGATATCCAATGAGCGACCATACTCAACCTTCTCTGGAAAAAGCGACATTCGCCGGCGGCTGCTTCTGGTGCATGGTGACTCCGTTCGAGGAATTGCCCGGGATCCACTCGATCGTGTCCGGATATACCGGCGGGCATACGGAAAATCCGACCTATGAAGAAGTGTGCACCGACCGGACCGGCCATGCGGAGGCCGTGCAGATTACGTTCGATCCCGCCGTATTTCCTTATAAGAAGCTGCTGGAGCTGTTCTGGCAGCAGATCGATCCGACCGATCCGGGCGGACAATTCTACGATCGGGGCTCCTCCTACCGGACTGCGATCTTCTACCATAACGAGAAGCAGCGGGAGGAAGCGGAGCAATCCAAGCAGGAACTGGAGCGCAGCGGCCGCTTCGACAAGCCGATCGCGACCGAGATTGTCCCGGCGACCGCCTTCTACCCTGCGGAGGAGCATCACCAGGACTATCATCGCAAGCAGCCGGCCCATTACAAACGGTACCGCACCGGCTCCGGGCGCGATGCCTTCATCGCCAAGCATTGGAGCGTAACCGAACAGGATAAAGCCCGGCTGAAGGAACGGCTCACCCCAATGCAGTTCCATGTCACGCAAAAGAACGGGACAGAGCCTCCGTTCCAGAACGAATTCTGGAATCATACGGGAGACGGCATCTATGTCGACATCGTCTCGGGCGAACCTCTGTTCAGCTCGCGCGACAAATATGATGCCGGCTGCGGGTGGCCAAGCTTCACGAGACCGCTCCGTTCTTATCATGTCGAAGAGAAGCTTGATCTGTCCCATGGCATGGTGCGCACCGAAGTGCGCAGCCGCTACGGCGACTCTCATCTCGGGCATGTGTTCGACGATGGTCCTGGCCCGAACGGACTGCGCTATTGCATCAATTCCGCCGCTCTGCGCTTCATTCCGAAGGAGAAGCTGGAAGAGGAAGGCTACGGCGAATATGCCGTCTTATTTGCCGATTGATCGACTGGCCGGCCCTTGGTCAAGCGCCGCCGCGCGCTTCGGATTAAGGGCCGGCTGCCGTTTGGCTGAAGCAGTGGCCCCCGCTCTGGATCTGGCATCGCTTCACGATTCGATGCTATTCCGGACGTTGATCCTGACCATGATGCTGTATGCCCGCATAGTGCTCCGGGCCGGGGTTCAGATCAAGCACATGCCGCATCGGCGCCGCCAAAGCAAGCTGATGCTCGCACTGCCAGCGAAGCTCCTCCGAGCCGACCGTCTCGCCATCCTGGATAATATCCCCTTGCTCGTACAAATAGTACGCGATATCGCCAACCCACGAAGCCACTTCATTCGGCTCCATCCCGCGGAAATGACACTGCACATCCGGCAAGCCGAGCGCCGCCAGACCACAGGTATCCATAATCATCTCATCTCTGCCATGCACGTTATAGAAGCGGAGATTCATCGCCCCGTATAAGCGATGGCCGGCTTCGAGCGCGGCCGCATAGGCTTGGGGATGGACGAGCTTGTCGCTGGCCTGGAAATAGATCGCTTCGCAAGGCGCCGTCTCCAGCAGAGCCCGAAGCGCACCGCCGATGAGCTGCAGACGCTGCTTGTACTCCAGGCCGCGCGCGCAGAAATCGGTCAGCAGCAGGGAGTGGCGGCAGCCGGCAACGGCCGCTCTCGCTTCCGGCCAATGCCAGGCTTGCTGCAGCGCCGTCTCGAAGGCTGCCTCCTCCACAGGCTTATCCGAAGTCATGATGCATGTCTGTGCCGGCAGCGCTCCCTCCTGGTACTCAATCATATGATTCATATGGAAGAAGTGCATGATGCCGCCGGCTTCCCCTGCTTCGCGCTCATAGGACTCCCATACCGCCAGATCGTCGCCCGGCTCCTCAGCTTCCTCCTCGTCCTCCGGCACTTGAATCTCTCCGGTATACTGCCGTATTTTGCTGTACAATGTCTCCCGGTCAAGTTCCGGCTTATCCTTGTACAGCAATTGAATGACGTACACATGCGCGAATCCGGATTGATCCTGCTCCTCAAGCCCATCCATAGCTTCTTCGTTCACAATCTCTTCATTGTTTGTCATGTCCCACACTCCCTATGTATTTGAATCGAGCCGTGCCATGCTTTTCCAGCCTCTACCGGGATGTCCCGTGTCCGGGACATCCCCATTACGTCTCCCGATAGGAAGCGTATTCCTGCAGCAGCGGGGCCATCTGCACCGTCGCTTGCCGGCGGGAGCTCTCCATGGCGCCGAACACCATCGCCATGCTCTTCACGTTGTCGGCGGCGCAAGTCTCTGCCGGCCGGCCTTCCGCCATGGCGGCGAAGATATCATCGAGGCAGCCAGCATGCCCCTCCCGGCCGTCCCAATCCATCGAGGCCTCCGTCCGCTTCGCTTCCCCGGCCTCATTGAACGATTCGGCTTCGATCCGGTCATCGCCGTCCCATATCGCGGTGCCTCGGCTTCCCGACACGCGCCAAGCCGCCTCCCATGACGTCGGGAAGCCTTGGGCGCTCCAGGAGCCGCGGTAGTTGAACACGGACCCGTCACTCATCTCGAAGGTGCAGACGGCGCTGGCATGGCCTGTATACCACGATCCGGGAAGATTCCATTCGTGGCAGGTCACGGATACCGGATCCGCCCCGGTGATGAAGCGCGCCTGATCGAACGTATGGATGGCCATGTCCAGAATTAGGGGACTCGCCATCTGCTCGCGGAAGCCCCCGAACCGTGGCGCCAGGAAGAAATCCGCCCCGACAAAGCCAATCGGGCCGATTACGCCTGACTTAACGAGGTCGCGGAACGCCCGAACCCGGCGCAAGTAACGGCGGTTCTGCATAATGGACAGGGACAACCCTGTCTTCCGCGACAGCTCCGCCAACTCTATCGCCGCGGACAGACTGGATGCCATCGGCTTTTCCGCTATTACATGACAGCCCATCTCCAATGCCGTCCCCGAGGTTGGGCGATGCGCATTCGGCGTCGTCACGTCGAAGACGAGATTGGCCCCGCTGCGCCGGATCGCTTCCCGCAGATCCGAATACAGCCCGCACGACAGGCCGTGCCTGTCCGCCATCTGCAAGGCGGCTTCCGGCCGAATATCGACGAGCCCGACGATCTCCGTATCCTCGCGCTCCCGGGCATACTCGATCCACGTATTGGCCATTTGGCCGCATCCGGCCACAACGACCTTCCATGTTGTCATAATGCGCCACGCTCCTTATTCCATAGGATTTGATAAGATTATACCCCAATCCCCTTCCGCAGCGAATAGATTCATGGATCCTCTATCACTGGGATATCGTCGAAATGTGCAAACCACCCTCTTTTGCGGCCAGCGTTCAATGTTCCTTGAACGGATTGGTACTGTTTCTGCCGCGTTGTTTCGCAAAATGGAGCTTTTGACCCTGCGGAGCTTTTGGTACTGCGGAGCTTTTGGCCTTGCGGAGCTTTCGGTACTGCGGAGCTTTTGACTGCGGAGCTTTTGGTACTGCGGAGCTTTCGGTACTGCGGAGCCCTTGGCCTTGCGGAGCTTTCAGTACTGCGGAGCTTTTGGCCTTGCGGAGCCCTTGGACCATTGATGTTTCTTTGTCGTCGTAGCATTGCCGCAGGCTTCCGCCTGCCCCCTGCGCGCGCCTGTTCCATGTCCTGCGAAGGTTCCGATCCTCCCCGGCAGAGAGCGCATTGTTCCGCGCGGCGCCGAATTATCAACAGTCTGAAATACTGCAAATCTACAGTATTTCTCCTGAGTCGCTTTTTGTTAAAAGTCAATCCTGCAAGAATGCAGGAATTTCGCCCTTGATCGCCCAAAAGAAAGGAAAAATAGGAAAAATGCTGCACTTTTGCAGGAATTCTGCCATAACCCCCTGCTCGCATCGAAAATTACTGCACGCCTGCAGCATTTTTAAAATGAAGGTCGCACCGGTGTCCCCTGGAGCCGCCTCCTAACGTGAGCAGCCTAGTAGCCCGCCACACCGCCCCCCTCCTCAGGCCATCGGCCAGCTGATGCAACCCAATTGCCCCACCGAATGCTTGCCCATGCCAGCGACTCTTGTCTATTTCAGCGACTTTTGCCCATTTCAGCGACTCTTGCCCATGTTAGCGACTTTTACCCATGTCAGCAAGGCTTGCCCATGGAGCAAGGCTTGCCTCCCATTGACAGCAAAAGACAGGCGAACTCTTCGCCTGTCTTTGCCTTCGGCTCCCGTGCCAATTGAATTATTATGCCGGGCTTCCGTCCATCTCATCCGTTCGCTTCGCCGCCTGCCCGAACAAGCCCATCAGCATAATGACGACAATAATATAGAGCAGGAAGAACGGCACGGCCATTGCATCGAACAGCATCGGCGACGCCAGAGCAAAGCCGATCATGCTCAACGAGCATCCGAGCGCGACAATGAAATAGATCAGCCGCCGCCGGGCCATATGCGCGAGCGCAGGCTGTCCGTTCCGCAGCATGAACGAGCGGAGGCCGGCGCACAGCATGGCCATCAGCGCGATATTCAATCCGGTATCCAGCACGGATCGCCCTACTCCGTACCATGCCAATATCCCCCGCGGGATGGCTTGAATGAAGAACGGCTGCAAAATCTCAATGACTGCCAGCACCATCAGCGAGATAACCACGGCCTTCGCGCGCCGGAACGGGGGCTCGACCCCTTCCAGATCGCGAATCGCCGTGTAGATGAGGAACAAGCCGACGATATCCGGCAGCAGATCTACACCGCCCACCGAGTAATCAATAAAAAACAGTAGTCCCCATTGGATTCGTCTAAACGCTTTCTTCTCCGTCAACATCGTGGTGTATTCGAGTCCTTTCGTGCTCCGTCCCGGAAGGGACAAAGCCATTAGTTCATCGTGTTCAAGTATAGCGCGCCGCCTTCCGGCATGCAACTTAGGGGGAGGACGGGCATACAACAGCGGGGGACGTTACGCTTACTACCGCGAGCGCTCGAACACGCCCAAGCGCGCTCCATTGCGCTTACTGGCGTGCTCGACCGGACTCGCCCAAGCGCGCTTCATTGCGCTTACTGGCGTGCTCGACCGGACTCGCCCGAGCGCGCTTCATTGCGCTTACTGGCGTGCTCGACCGGACTCGCCCAAGCGCGCTCCATTGTGCTTACTGGCGTGCTCGACCGGACTCGCCCGAGCGCGCTCCATTGCGCTTACTGGCGTGCTCGACCGGACTCGCCCAAGCGCGCTTCATTGCGCTTACTGACGCGCTCGACCGGACTCGACCGAGCGCGCTCCATTGCGCTTACTGACGCGCTTGCGCGGACTCGACCGAGCGCGCTTCATTGCGCTTACTGGCGTGCTCGCGCAGGCATGAAGAAGCGGGGAACGATACCGCTCCCCGCTTCCTGCTTCCTATTACCACCAAGGCCAGACTTTGCATTCTACCTTGCCTTCCAGATATTCCAATGGAACAGGCCCGTATGTCCGGCTGTCTATGCTGACGGCCCGGTTGTCGCCCATGACGAACACATGCCCTTCCGGCACCACAATCGGCAGTTCAAGCTGCTTCGGCAGCGTGCTACCCTCTGCGAACGGCTCGTCGACGACCCGCCCGTTCACTTCCAGCTTCCCGTCGCGGACATCGATCGTATCGCCCGCCACGCCAACGATGCGCTTAATGTACCGTTCTCCTTGGAACGCCGGATCGATAATGACGACATCGCCATACGCGGGCTCGAACCAATGGTAGACCCATTTGTTCTCGATTAGCCGATCTCCGGGATTATACGTATGCTGCATGGAATGCTGCTGCACGACGACTTGCGCATAGGCGACCTGCTGAATCAACAGACTGATGCCGAACGCGATGATCATTGGAATAACATAACCTTTGATAATATGAGACATTCGCATCATTCAATTCCTCCTTCGAAGGCATTACATTTGCCATTGTCGGTGCTGTCCCCGTTCACGATGAGGACGAACGCGTGAAGTACCGGGTCAGTCCGCCGGCCCCAATCGCCAGACAGAGACCGAGCAGCATCTTCACGATAACTTGCACGAAGTTCGCACTTAATTCGCGCTGCATATGATCCGGATACATGTGCGTATCGACATAGGTGATCGTCATCAACATATGTATGAAGTCCGGGATGCCATTAATGAGCAGAATCAGGCCGGAAATGCCGAGTCCCGTCTGCAGCAGCGGCTTGGTCAGCGACGCCAACTCCTGTGATCTCGAGCGCCGCGGAAGCTCTTCCCTCCCCGACGCTTCGGCTGCCGCCGCTTCCTCTCGCGGCGGCACGGCCGGGGACAGCAGTCCGGAGATGCGGTAGGCCGCCGTCCATAATACGAAGGCGCTGATCAGCATAATGATCGACGGGAGCAGGACCACCACCAACAGAACAATCTGATCTGGCCTGCTGGCGGCTGCATCCTTGAGTGACATCAGATTCGGCAAGCTGACCTGCACCACGTTAGATACATGGACGATTGCAGTAATGAAGAAATACAGCGCCAGCAACCGCACCGCCACGTAGGCCAGCGATCGGGTATTCAATCCAGTTCCCCCCACTCCGATTCAGGAATACATATTCTATGAATGCGTATAACACAACCTCTATTATACAAGATTAGGGGGTTCGTGGGAATCAGCTATGCTTCGCCGGAATCCGGATGGACACCGATGTCCCGATCCCGAGCCGGCTATCGATGCTCACGCCGTATTCCGGTCCGTAATGCAGCTTGATGCGCTGATCGACATTGCGAATGCCATAGCCCGTATTGACATGATCCCGGCCATGGAAAATCTCGCTCACTCGTTCCGGAGTCATTCCGACCCCATCATCGATGACGCGGAACAACAGATTTTCACCTTCTATGGACGCCATGATGCGAATATGGATCCGATCTCCGCACCAGGCGTGCTCCAGCACGTTCTCAATAAACGGCTGCAAAATCAGCTTGACGGTGCTGTACGGCCAAATGCCGGGATCGATATCGAACATGACATCCAGCCGATCGCCATATTTGATCTTCTGGATATCGACATACGCCTGGGCCTGTTCCAGCTCTTGCGGGACCTGGATCATCAGTTTGCCGTTGTTCAAGGCCAACCGGTAAAATTTGGCCAGCCCCATCACCATTTGCTGCAGCTTGTCATTTTCGCCGAATTTGGCGAGGCGACTGATCGAAGACAGCGTATTATAGAGAAAATGCGGATTAATTTGCGACTGAAGCATTTCCAGCTCCGCTTCCTTCTTTTGCAGTTGAGTCAAGTACACTTCCTTGATTAAAGACTCGATATTCTCGCCCATATTGTTGAGCGCGGTCGCAATCTGCGAGAATTCGTCATTGCCCCGGTAAGAGATGCGCTTATGCAGATCTCCTTCGCGAAATGCATTCAGCACGGAGACAAACTTGTGTATCCGAATCGAGAAGAACCGGGATATAAAGCCCCCTGCGAAAGACAGGACGACAACGCATATCAGACAAGCGAAAATAATAAACAGTCTGACTTTCAGCGCATCCTGCTGGATCAACGCGACCGGCACGAGCGCGACCAGCTTCCACGATTGCCGGCCGACCGTCTCCTGGATCGTCAAAAAATCCTTGTCCAGTTGCTCCTGGCCTTCCGAGTAGGCGGCCGGAAGCTCGCCTGATTGATACATGATGCGCCCGGACTCATCCTGAATATAGAGGACGCTTCCACTTCCAATTTTGGAGTAATCCAGACTGTCGAACAACTCCTGAATGGCCACGTTGATCCGGAGGAATCCGACTTCCTGCAGCTGATTCGGATTGTAGGTGTCAATCAGTCTCCGCAGCAGGGAAATCCGCTGAAGCTCCCGGTCATTTTCGATCTGGCTCCACTGCATCGTGAAGCCATACTTTTCAGGCGGGAATTGCTTGTACCATTCCTTGTCCGTAATGCGGCTAAGATGATAAATATCATACGACCAGTTACTGTCCTCGATCCTATTCTTATATACTTCATAAATCGATTCATTGCGGAAGTAGACCGAGGTCCACAGCTTCATGCCGGTCGACTTGGTGGCGGCTTCTATTTTAGGCAGAACGTCCTTCGTCATGCGGTCATAGTTCTCCCACCCCTCCTCATAGCTTCGCAGATGCCGGTACAATTCATAATCGTCATAGAGAAGGGAGGAAATGCGGACGATATCCTGCATCTTATATTCGATATTATCGCGCATCTGCAGCAAGGTTCCCTGAACATTCATCCTGGTGTGCTTCCGGATCGATTCGTCGTACATGGAGTGGGACACATAGCCGATGACAGATACGGCACTCACGATGAACAGCATATAAGTAAGCATTAATTTATATCCAATCGGCAAGTACCTTCGCCTCGCCTGTTGTGCTTTCATATCCGCCATCCCCTGTCACGTTTCTCGCTTGCGGTACTCCATCGGCGTCATGCCGTAAGCTTCCTTGAATTGTCTGCTGAAATACGGCAGGTAACGGTAACCGACCTGATTCGCGATTTCATAGATCTTCATCGAAGGATCGTGCAGCAATTCGCGCGCCCGCTCCATCCGCAGTTGAATCAACACTTCGCTGAACGACTTGCCCGTTTCTTCCTTGAACATATAGCCGAGATAGTTGGGAGAAAAAGAAAATTGATGCGCCACATCCTTGAGGGTGATATTGTCATTCATTCGATCCTTCATCATTTGCATCATTTCCCGAATCAGCTTATTGTTCTTGGAACTTGATTTGCTTCGCAAGTGCTCGGATATTTCGAACGTCTTCCGCACGAGCCAGGAACGAATATCGCTAATCGTATCGAATTGCAGCAAGATATCGAGATTATGAAGCTCCATTCCTAACATGTCAAACAAGTTCTCGCCTCTTGCCTTCAACTGCTGATCCAGCTTCCATATAATAAACATGGCCAGATTATGCACCGTGAATTTGGATCTCAGCATGCTTACGGATTCGAACAATCGCTCGATTTCGTCATAGATACGGACGAGCTCGTATTCGGTCAGCGCATGAAATAAGGCTTCCACGCGCGCATCGAGCGTCCGGGCATCGACCATTTCCGGTTCCCGGCTCACTTCTTCATACATTATTAGCTTGCCTTTGCCCAGGAACATTTTGCCGTCCACAGCTTCCATGGCCTGCTTGCACGATACGTGAAGCTGTTCGAGCGTATGCACCGGCTCGCCGACACCAACCGTCATCGTAAACGGGAAGTTGGCTTGAATCGCCTCGTACAAGTCATGAATCAGCGCTTCCATCCGCTGGCCGTCAATCAACAGCGCGATCCGGTGCGAGGACAGCTTGCAGACATGGCACATGCCGTGCTTATGCCCGATCTCGCTCACCTCATAGAGGAAGTTCTTGGACATCATCTGCTGGGACAGGCTGACGGCCTCTTGCGTCCAATTCATGTCATCCAGTTCCATAACGGCGGCACGCACGGGCCATTCCAGTTGATCCAGCCCGTTGGATTGAATCAGCTTCCTCATTTCATGCAGATAGTCGCGATCGCATTCCCCTTCCAGCAGCCTGACCAACAGGTCGTTTTTGGCCATCGGAATCATGCGCTCGTACGCCTCTTCCACGTCACGGCGCTTCCGCTCATTCTCCAAGTCCTGCTTCACCTTCTGCAGCGCTGCGATCAGCTCATTATCATCCATTGGCTTCAGCACATAGCTATAAGCCTTCAATGACAATGCCTGCTTCACATAGCTGAAATCCTGGTAACCGCTTACAAAAATGACACGGATGTCCGCTTTCTTGTCGATCGCTCTCCGGGCCAGCTCCAGTCCCGACATATTCGGCATATTGATGTCGCTTACCATAATGTCTATCGGAAGCTGTTCGAGAATATCGCATGCGTCAAAGGCGTTGTTCACCGCCGCGGCCACTTTCATGCCCAAATCTCCCCATGGAATAAATTGCTTCATACCTTCGAGATCAAGCATCTCGTCATCCACCAATAACACGTTGTACATGAATGATCTCCCTTCAGAGTACGGTCCATCGTTACCTGCAGCCTAATCATTTCCATCCCAAGTATAGCAATGAATCGTCCCGTTTGAACAGTATGCGGCTGCCAGTTCCGCCCTTCCGGAAGCGAACAACAACAAAGGCCCGCCGGTATAGCGAGCCTTTGTTACGATTTCCTTATTTACCCATCGATTTCTTATTTTCCGTCCATACGTTGGTTACATGCTCAAGGAATTTATCATAACCCAGCTTCATCGAGTCGTCATGAGCTTTATCCAGAATCTGTAATGCTTCTTCGTCCGACTTGGCATACATCGATTTCGCTCTCGCGGTCAGCCAGATATCTCTGACGCTCTGTCTAATAATGCCGACTTCGCTCTCCGGAACCGGTTCCCAACCGAGGAACTCGGTGAAATCGCCTTGCGTGCCCCATGTAATCTCCATTTGCCAACGGTTGCTGAAGTCGATTTGATCCGCCGGCACGTTGGACAGTATCTCCTTCTTCGTATTATCCAGGAACATCGTGTTGCCTACCCATACCAGGTCGCCAGCTTTTCCGCTAATCTCGGCAAGCGTATCCGGATCATCCAAATATTTGTCCATATTGAATTTCGGCGTCACGCCGTCCTCCTCAAATCCGTTCCAATAACCGTCCGGTCCGGGAGGTCCCCAGTTCAGCACCATACTGCCTTCCGGTCCTGTCATCCAGTCGAGAAGCGCGAACACGGCTTCCGGATTTTTCGCGTTCTTCGTAATGACAGCCACGTTCCAGCCTAATTGATTGTACGTCCCCGGATAAATTTTGCTGCGGTCAAGACCTTCCTTCGCAATCGGCTGGATGAACATATAACCGTCTTCCGGATCCTTCTTCTTCAATTCCGCGTCTGCTTCCGCAAGCATCTTCATCGGGTCAAAAGTTGCAATAACGGCAAATTTGCCATTCATCGCTTTTTCCCTTACTTGATCCTCGGTCTGCGTATTCGCGTCCTGCGTCATCAGTTTCTCCCGCATCAGCTTCGCCGTAAAGACGACCGATTCGCGGAATCCCGGATCTTTATAGATGGATTCGATTTTGTCTCCAACCGGAACTCCCATGAACCTCGTAAAGGACTGGTTGCCTTCCTTGAAGGAAGAGAACAGTTGGTCAATGCCATGGCCGTCTTTGGCCAGTCCCGTCTCGAACGGAATGACATCCGGGAATTTTTCCTTGACCGATTTCAGATAAGCGTACAAGTCGTCGGTCGTTTCCAGCTTCGGAGAACCGAGCGCTTTATAGATCTTTTTATTGATTGCGTATCCGGCGTTGCCGTTCGGCTGCTGCGTATAATAGTTGGGAAGCTGATAAATTTTGCCGTCCGGAGACCGGAGCAGCGCCAGATGATTTTCAGACAGATGCTTTTTGAAATTAGGATACTTGTCGATGTACTCGTCCAGCGGCACGAGCATGTCGGCTTCTCTGAGACGCTCGACATCCGCTCCCCTTTCCGTCCACACAATATCAGGCAACTCATTGCCGGCGATCATCGTCTGCAGCTTCTGCGCATTGTTCCCGCCCGAGCTGACAGCCGTGACCGTCACCTTCAGATTGTCCTGAATCCATTTGGAAGCGGGATCCTTGCCCCATTTCGGCATTTGATACCAGCCATAGTTGCCGTAGAACGAGACTGCCAACTCTTCCTTGCCCAATTCATACAGATCGCTCTTCGATGAGTCACCAGAAGATTCTTGCCCGGTTTCGCCCCCTTCCTGCTTCGCCGGTTCATTGGCTGGAGGCGCGCTTGTGCCCCCGCCGCCGCTGCATCCGACCACCAAGGTGAACACCATAAAGACAGAGAGCACGCTAAGAAGGAGGTTTCTCTTGTTCTTCACTGGATATTTTCCCCTTTCAATTTGTAATCTATGTTTAAAGCAGAGATGCTCTAAACGCCAGCGAATCTTCCCGAAATGATGCAAGATAACTACTCTTTCAACGATCCGATCAATACGCCCTTGACGAAATATTTTTGCAGGAACGGGTACACGCATACAATAGGAATGGTTGCAACCATAATCGTTGCCATCGTCAATGCCTTGGACGTAATTTTTTTGGCGGCATTCATATGCGCAATCGCGCTCATATCGACATTGGCCATCTGTTCCGAGGCGATATTCGAGAACAGAATTTGCCGCAGCACCGTCTGGATAGGGAGCAGGTCTTCATTCGTGATATAAATACTGGCCACGAACCATTCGTTCCAATGCGCCACGGCCGTGAACAGCGACAGCGTTGCCACGACGGGACCGGATAAGGGCAGCACGATCCGGAAGAACGTTCCCCAGTTGCCGCATCCATCGATTTTGGCCGATTCCTCCAGGCCTGCCGGAAGCCCCTGGAAAAATGTACGGAATATAATCATATTCCATACGCTGATTAGGGCTGGAATAATGAAAACCCAGAACGAGTTGAACAAGCCAAGGCTGCGGATAAGCATATAGGTCGGAATGAGCCCGCCGCCGAAATACATCGTAATAATACACATAATCATGTAATATTTGCGGCCCATCAGCTCTCGCTTGGACATGCCATAGGCAAATATGGACGTTGCCAATATCGCGGATAAGGTGCCGATGACCGTCCGCAGAGCGGCAATGACGAAGCCGTTCATTAAGCGCGAGTCTTCGAACACGATGCGGTAGTTCTCCAACGTGAACTCCCGCGGCCAGAACGTAATCCCGCCCTTCGCGGTATCCAACCCTTCATTGAAGGAAATGACGAGCGAGTTCCAAAACGGATAAAAGGTGGAAAACGCCAGCACAGTTAAAAATACATAGATAAAGGCGACAAAGATGCGGTCTCCTATACTGTCTCGTATCATCGTTCAGTCCTCCTGTATTTGGAATGATTCATCACCACAAGCTATTGCCCGTTTTTCTGGCGATGAAGTTCGCTAATGTAAGCAACGTGACGCTGACCACGGCCTTGAACAGACCGATTGCCGTCGCATAGGAGTACCTGTAATTGTCGATACCGACCCGAACCACGTAGACATCCAGTGAATCCGACACGTCACGCAAGGCCGGGTTGGAGGCCAGGATCAAAATATCTTCGAAGCCGGCACTTGTCAGATTGCCGATAGCCAATATCATAAAAATGATGACGACCGGCATAATGCACGGAAGCGTAATCAGCCACATCTGCTTGAACCGGCTTGCGCCATCGATGGATGCCGCCTCGTATAAATGAGGATCAATCCCGGCAATCGCCGCCAAATAGACAATAGAAGCGAATCCAATTTCTTTCCACACATTGGTCGTGATGAGAATCGTCCAGAAATATTCCGACATGGACAGGAAATTGACGGGTTCATCGATAAGTTTCAATTTCTCGAGGAGCATATTGATACTGCCGTTGTCCACAGACAGCAATGATGTCACCATCGACCCGATGACGACCCAAGACAGGAAGTGCGGCAGATACGTCACGGTCTGCACCACCCGTTTGAAGAACATTTTGCGCACTTCATTCAGCATGAGCGCCAACAGAATCGGCGCCGGGAACCCAAAAATAAACTTCAAAAAGCTGATGATAATCGTGTTGCGCATGACGGGATAGAAATCCGGAGAATTGAAAAAAGCGATAAAGTGCTTCAGGCCAACCCAATTGTTATTCAATAAGTTAGAACCCATCTTGTAGTCCTGAAAGGCGATCAGAACGCCATACATGGGAATATAGGAAAAAATAAAGATAAACACGAGCGCAGGCAGCACCATCAGTTGAATATCTATTTGCATGAAAAAGCGTTTAAACGCGCTTTTGCGATGCTTATCGAGATTCATTCGTGATTCTGTCTCCAGCCCGGCGGATGCTTTCGCCATATGTGAATCCCTCCTCCTTACCTGATGCCGTAAAATGTAAAGCGGTTTAATTTATGGCGGCAGAGCGGATGCTCCACCTCGCATCAACTCTCTATATCTAGGTTGATGCCGTGTCCTTCTCCATGTTCTCCCTCCATATTTGTCTTTTCCTTCATTCTACATTCGAAACGCTTTCACGAATATATGACAAAACAACGATTATTGATACTTTAAGATGTTCTTATGAGAAAACTCCCTCAACGCCGCCCCATACCGCATTTAACGCCAAACCGTCGAATCCACAAAAAAACCTTGAATGGCGTAAGCCAATCAAGGTTCTTTGTTTATTTGGTGGTCAAGCCATCTTGTTCCTCCCTAACGTTTAACATCATCCCCAATCATATACACACAAGGATATAGATTTCCTTGTGAATCCTTCACATTTCCCTTGCCGATCGGAAGCCCGGTTAACATCGTCCTGTCGCCAACTTTCAAACCGTCCTTAGCTCTGTTCATGCCAAGAACACCAACAAGCGTGCCATCATCTGTTTGAAGAATAACTTCCGATCGCACATCACCAATCGGACGGAACGAGCTGACATACTCTACGTTCCCCTTCACGGTTATCGCTTGACCATAATACTTCCAAGGCTCTTTGAACAATTCCGCGGCTTTCACCTTCTTTCCGTTTTTCAATGTTTTGTATGTCTGCAATTCCCTAATGGCCAACGCCCCGTTCCCGTTGGTCTCGATATTCACATCTTCCGTATTCCACGCCGTCACAGGCATATGTTTGAAAACAATAGAATCCGAAACTTTGTAAATACTTTCTTTAAACAACTCAAAGGTATCCTTGTCACAGAAAAAGGATAGAATATATAGCTTGGAGTCCAACGGAACGAGATAGTTATAGACAGATAACGTCCCTTTATCCGAATCGGCATCCTCCTGATAATAAATCATCGCGCGAACACCCAAGTCGGTCGCCGTTTCATGCATATATCCGCTCACCCTGTTGTTCGCCGGTTGGCGCAATAGCTCGCTCATCTCGGAAATGCTATATCCTAGCAGATTCTTCACAAAAGGCGCGTCATCTTCGTATGTCTTTACCGTAATCTCAAACCGGATCGGACCGCGTTTTCCTATTTCGCCTTGAAAGGCAATGTGGTGTTCATTGGTTTTCGTTGGTTTAAACGTATTGGGGTAGAGGATAGTAAAATCACTATGCTCAAAACGAGAAAAATCGGTTACTTTTGTTTTCAACGCCGATATCAAGTGTTCGGGTTCACCTAGGCTGCAGGCTGTTAAATTCAGCAAACATATTATCACTATGAACAGCCATTTCTTATTCATGCGTACTGCCCCTTTCGTCCACTAGCCCCGTAACATCCCGTTCACTTTGTCTCGGCCCATTCATCGCGTGCCTGTGGCCCCCTTGGCTCTGAAGGATATTTCAAGGCAGCGAAATGAGGCGGCCACCTCTGCAAATGCACCGGGAAGATTCACATAAAGTGAACTATAGTTCAGGGATAATTCTCGTAAAAAATTGAATATGGAATCCCCCTTCATCATAAATAGATATTTCCTTGAACTTCAATACGTCTTACTTAGGACTTTGTAATCAATACTTTAGTCAGGTTATTGCGGGAAATGTCGAATAGCGGTAAAAGAAGAGGAAA
Organism: Paenibacillus dendritiformis; assembly: GCF_945605565.1. NCBI lineage: Bacteria > Bacillati > Bacillota > Bacilli > Caryophanales > Paenibacillaceae > Paenibacillus > Paenibacillus dendritiformis. Next base: position 4,977,284 of record NZ_OX216966.1, read on the forward strand.
AAAAGAAAGAAGAGAGAAAGAGAGAAGTCTGTCCGGGTGCTTCACTCGCCAAGCCCGTATCGTCCCGAGCGTGACATGAGCGGGCAAACTGCCGTTTACCCACTCAAGTTCACAACTGCACTCACTCCGAGCGCTGGTATCTATCAGGCCAATGGAAAAAGCGCCGCAGTTCGGCCAGAGGCCTGGAGCGCCTGTTCACTTACGTTGCCGAAGGCGTCAACCGCGTGAACTTCTATGGAATAGCTTCGCTCCGGCTCCAGTTCCGTTAATGTCAGTTGAAGCTTCTCCGGCATTGGATAGAGGTAAAATTCCGAATAAGCTAAGTGTCGCATTATCTCTGTCCCGGTCTCTGCATCCTTAAGCGCAACGCGGTAGGAATGAACCAGTTCATTATCTTGGGCCTGATCGAAAACGATCGCTATCGAATTCGACGACGTAAGCTCCTCATTGATATAAAGTTCCGCATGCGGCGGGAAATAGGGCGCTTCTCGGTCGCGCTCGTCCGTATATACGAAAGCTTCCGGAGTTACTGGTACCGGCACCACCCAAGCGTCTCCGATCTCCCGCTGATGCGCAAAGTCAAGCCGCGTAATCGCAACCTTGTCCTCGTACACTTCAACAAGACAACCTTGGCTGAACTTCTCATGTCCCGGCGGCAGATTGCCTTGAAGCTTGCCGCGTTCTACTTCCATATAGCTAATCGAAGCGGTGCCCACGGACGTGAAGCGCTTCTGATGGATGCTGCGCGGATCGTTCAACGGGTAATGAGAATGCCCGGAGAACGTAATGACCTGAGGATACGGATCCAGTACGGCCATCAGCTCGCCGATATTTTCCTGGATGCCCCATTCTTCGCTGCCGTACACTGTATCCTTCAGATGCTGATGAAGGAAGACGAAGATCGGCCGTTCAGGCGCATCGGCGGCCGCTTCCTCCAGCTGCCGCTTGAGCCATTCGATCTGTTCCAGGGAGAAGTAGCCATGGGTCGGCTTATCCTCTGTCGCCAACACAATAAAATGATAGCCCTGGATGACGCGGTGATAGTACATTGCCTCCATGCCCGTCATCTCCAAAAAGCGCGCTTGCGCTTCCTTCGCCGGCAGACCATTCCAGTAATCATGGTTCCCGATCGCAATGAGCAGTTCCGCACCGTCCTGCTTATGCTTGCGAAGCGTATCCATGTGGCGCTCATATTCCTCGATCGTGCCATTATTCGTCAGGTCGCCCACGATGACGAAGGCGTCCTGCCGCGGCGCGCGCGCATTCAAGTGCCGCAGCGCTTGCTCGTACTTATGGATAGACTCGTCGCCCGTCGGCGCGATATGCACGTCGCTTATAACCGGGAAGACGAGACGGGGGGTGGATTGCTCAGCTACCATTAGACGTTCAGCTCCTTTTTATTCAACGCTGGTTCAGCTTCAGTCTACTCCTTTCTTGTCCGGTTGAATATGGATTTTTTCTACCTGACGCATAGAAATATCGGAACTCCGGTTGCCGTAAGGCAGCAAAAAGGAGGCCGCCCCATAGGCAGAGCGCGCAACGACGAGAGACAACACGGATGACCGAGAATATAAAGACGGGAAAAAAGGCGGGATACGGACAAGCAGTGAAACGAGGCGCTGCGAAGGCTAGTGAAATAATATCCTGCGTGAATGCAGTAATTTACACTATTTGAACGATATTTTATTAAATTGCTGCAAAAGCCAGGCTGTTGGAAACCCCCTGTTTTTTCGGAGGGGTGATTACCTAATCGAAACTTGGCATTCAGAGCGTCATCGCCTTCTGGAGACATCATAATATCCTAGGGTTTTAACGTGTGGAGGGAACTGTGCTATTTTACAGGAATTTCGGCTCAATGAGTCCACATTTCGAGGAATTGCTGCACAGCTACATCATTTTAGGCCCTTTTGAGCTAAGTCGAAGAGAAACGGGTGAAATTGCTGCAGTTTTACAGGATTCCCTTTCTGGTGAAGTCGTCCCTATCGAATTGCTGTATTTTATACGAAAATAAAAACGTTGAAGTAAGCACGACAGTCCTTTCAAAATGTATGAATAGAACTTTTTCGGGCCATTATTACTCTAAGAAAGCAAAAAAAGACTCACCCCCCGAAAATGATCACATCATTTTCAAAATTTAGCTTGTTTCGTTTTCAGTTAGTTGAAGTGCAAAGCCCAGCTCTTGGAGTTTCTTTACGTAAAAATTAGCTGTTCTTTGTTTAGACATGCGTACCTGCATGTCTATTTCTTTGTATGGCGTTCCTTCTTTCATCATGGCATAAATGATCTTAATTAAGAGATGTCCGGTTGCTACGCTTGCTGTTTTTTCGCCTCGTCGTTTCCGTATCCGTCTAAAGTGCTCACCTATTCGATTCCTTGACCTGTAATTTGCCCATGCCGCTTGCGTTATGCTACGTTTCAGATACTTGTTCCCTTGCAGGCATTTCCGGCTTTTCTTGCGCCCCGCGCTCTCATTATTACCTGGAGATACCCCTGCCCATGAGGTGAATTGCTCGACCGTGGGAAAACGCGTGGCGATATCCGGCCCCATTTCTGCAAATATAGCGGAAGCGCAAGACTTGTCAATTCCGGGAATGCTGTCTAAACACTCAATCTCTTTTCGATAAGGCTCAAGCTGTTCGTCGATTAATGATTCAATTTCTTGCAGTTCTGCTTCCTCGAACAGCAGGTGCTTCCAGTGTGCACGCATCATAACACGATGATGTCGCCGTAGCTGACCATTCAGAGCTTCAACTAACTGAGGCACTTTTGTTTTTAGCTTGGTTTTGACAAGTTCGCGTACGTCATCTTCTACGAGCACTTCTCCGTCCATGAGCTTTTCCAGAAGCAGACGCCCGGATACGCCGAACAAATCGCTCATAAAACTCGTAAGCTTGATGTTTCCGTCTTGAAGAATTTTATGGATACGATTCTTCTCAGAAGCAATGGTCACCACGATTCTCAGACGATACCTCGTTAGATCTCGTAAATCCCGCAAATGCTGCGGCAACACCACGCTTGGTTGAATGAGACCACAACGATGAAGTTGTGCAATCCACTCCGCATCTTTCTTGTCTGTCTTACGCCCTGGTGTATTCTTGATTTGTTTAGCGTTTGCCAACACTAAATAGCAGCTAGACTCTAAAATATTCCATACCGGTTTCCACAGCACACCTGTGCTCTCCATGGCTACTTCTTTACACTCATGTGCGTTAAGCCAATCTTGAAGTCGGAGTAGTTCGGTAGTCGTTGTTCCAAAGCTTTCGATGACTTTCTTGGGCTTGGATTCTAAATCCCCGTAAAGGATACAGGCAACTACTGTTTTTTGATGGACATCTAATCCGCAACAGCATTCGCGTACGGCATCCATGCTTGCACCTGCTTTCATGTGTACTAACAAATCATGCGACCTGAATAAGGAAATTTTATACACGCACTTGGGTGTGCATTGGGCGGTTCTCGCGATCGCAATTGGACGGTTTGTGCAACAGGGTCGTACCCCAATAATACAGTCGTCCTTGGATTTGTTAGTCTCATGATTACCATCTACAGTAACTTTAAAAGTTTACATCTACCTATTTTCATTCTGGGGGGTGACGTCGTAGACGTCATGGGGGTTTGTGCAGGATTTCCTGCAACGAAATAAACGCCGTAAGGGAATACTGCAATTTTGCAATTTTTCGGCAAGTCTAGCTTGGAAAATAAGAGGGGCTGTCTCACAATAGCTAAAAAATGCTTCGGAGACGGCCCCTTGCGGATACAACTAGATCACTTTTTTGAGCTTGCGAACGTAATTCGCACGGATAAAGATGAAGTAGATAATCTGAATCGCCAGGAACGAGCCAAGGACAATCGCGGATTCCTTCACCAGACTCATGCTGAACGTGTTCTGCAGCGAGTTCAACGCGACCGCGCCGTGTACGATAGCGACGACAATCGGTACGAAGAACAACAGCCCGATCTGGGTGGACACAATCTTCGACAGTTCTCCTTCGGTCAGTCCCAGCTTGCTGATGGCCCGATACTGCACGGTATCCTGATCCAGATCGGAATACAAGCGCAAGTACAGGAAGCTGCCGGCGGCGACGAAGAAGACCGCGCCGATGAACAGTCCGGACAAATAAATCTGGCCGAAGCCCTGATTCACATCGTTCAGCATCAGCGCTCTGGAACTGAATAAATAATTGCCGTCCGAGTCGCCCAATTGCTTGTTCAACTGCTTCGCCACGGCCAGCGTCGATTGCCAGTCCTCAATCAGATACGTATAAATCATGTCGTCTCTCTCGGAGGCAGGCAAGCTCTGAAAAGCCGCATCGGACAAGACGATGACTTTGCGTCCGCCCACATTCTGGGTGACCGCTTCCGGCATCGCTTCATTGGCTGTCACCGCGAACGTCTTGTCCGCACCGAAAGCAACCGATGTTTCCTCGCTTTTCTCCTGCTCGATGTTCATCGGATTGACCTGATAGAACAGATGCGCTTCCTCGTCGCGCAGGGCCAGATTTGTCTTGATCAGTTGATTGTAATCAGACACGCTAATTACCTGATAGGATTTCTCCGTCTTCGCATCCTCGACGAACTTCACCGGGAAGACGACAGCCTCATAGCTGATTCCCGCCTTGTTCAGGGACTGCTCAATAAGCTCGGCATGCTTCGCCTCCAGCTTGTTGCCTGCGTGTGAGTCGTATTTCATGACCGCAGCGCCGGATGTCGCCATATTGGTGAATATCGCCTTCAGGCCGACGAGCGTCCCGATCGCCGTGAACGCGACCGTCGAGATAATGGCGACAAGGAAGAACATGCGGGCATTGTCCTTCATTCGGTAAGCCAGATCCGACAATGTAATCAGATTGGTGCCGCGGCGGTACAATTTCTTGGTCTTCAATCGGTTAATAATGTACACGCTAAGCTGCGTGAACAGGAAGTAAGTCCCGATACTGACGACCGTGGCGACAGGCAGAAGCGCGAAAATGACGAGTACGCCTTTGACCCACATGGCAACGCCGTAGCCTAACGCCAGGAGGAAGACCGCCAGGAAGGCAAGCCAGCGGGACGCCTTCGGCTCCGGCTTCGGCTTCATCGTTCCCTTCAGCAGGTCGATGAGCGAGCTGCTGCGCAGAATCGTCGCAGTGAACAGCGATATGATCAGGAACAGCAGCACGAACGCCCCGCCCGTCAGCGCGATCGCCTTCACCGGGAAGTAGAATTGCAGCGGCTGTTCCAGATTAAGAACCGAAGAGCTCATCAAGAGCAGCCACTTCGACAAGGCGAGACCCGCTCCGATGCCGGATACGGTCGCCGCCAGGCCGATAACGATATTTTCAGTAAAGACGAGTCTTCTCAGCTGCATATCGGACATCCCGTGCATAATGCAGATGCCGAATTCTTTTTTGCGTGTTTTCAGAAAAGAGCTCATCGAATATAAAATGAAGAAAAACGTAAACAGATAGATGATATATTGGGCCACATCCATCCCCGCTTGCGCGCCTCGCCCGTAATTCCCGTTGCCGCTGAAATCGAGCGCCGGATGCAGCGCCAGCATCGAATAGACGAAAAAGATCATGACGGAGAACGCGCAGCTGAAGAAATAGCCGGCGTACAGCCGTTTGTTGCGAAATACGTTTTTAAGCGCGAACTGGCGAATATTCATCCCGCGTGCCTCCTATTGACGACAAGATATCCATGATGCCCTGGAAAAAGATCTGGCGGCTTCCCGTCTTGTGCAGTTCCTGATACAGCGTGCCGTCCTTGATGAAGATGACCCGGTCGCAGTAGCTTGCCGCCTGCGCGTCATGCGTAACCATCATCATCGTCACGTTTTCTTCCTTGTTCAATCTTTCCAGCGTCTGCAGCACGTCCTGGGCGGATTTGGAGTCGAGGTTCCCTGTCGGCTCATCGGCCAGAATCAGCTTCGGCTGGTGGATGACCGCCCGCGCGATCGCTGTGCGCTGGCATTGTCCCCCGGAGATCTCGTAGGTCCGCTTGTTGAGGATGCTTGTAATCCCCAGCTTCTCGGCAATCGCATGTACCCGTGCATCCTGCTCCTTGATGCCGATGCCGTCCAGGGCAAGCGGGAAAATAATGTTCTCCTTGACCGTCAGCGTCTGCAGCAGATTGAAATCCTGGAATACGAAGCCGAGCTCGCGCCGGCGGAACAGCGCCAGCTTCCGCTTGCTCAGCTTGTTCATCTGCTCGTTGCCGACATAGACTTCGCCGGAGGTCGGCTTGTCTATCGTGGAGACGACATTCATCAGCGTCGTCTTGCCGCTGCCGGACGGCCCCATCACGCCGACGAATTCCCCCGTGTTCACCTTCAGATTCAAGTTGGACAGCGCCTGATAAGACTGCTTGCCTTCATATACTTTGGATACGTTCCGTACTTCCAGCATGTGTAACTTGCACGCCCCTTCGCAATCGTTTTGTTACTTTTACTCTAAGCCGAAATGGGGAATCGAGCCATTCTTCTTCCTTACGCCAAGCTTTCGTTATTGTAACAATTCGCGTTCATCCGTCTTCATGCAGCAAAAAGCGCTACTATCATTGCTTTTGCTCCCAGCGTGTGGTATGCTAGGTTTCCATTTTCCAGCAATACCATCATTCTTAGGAGGTAACTGAAAGTGACTGACACGTTTCAAAGTGCCTATCAAGAAGAGCAGCACCATCTTGATGCGACACTCCGGGATATCCGGAAGCAGTATGAAGCACTGCAGCAAATCCCCGTCTATACGGGAGATGATTTTACCGAGCAAGTATTGGAAGACACTCGCGAGCAGCGCCGGCAGCGTCTGCAGCGGGCAGCGAGAGAGCCTTATTTCGGCCGCCTCGACGTCCGGGAAGGAAGCCGCGAACAGGCGATCCCGCTCTACATCGGGAAGCAGGGGGTCGACGCCAGCGAGAGACGGGAGCAGGAAGCCTCCAAGCCGGGCGCGGATCTCTATCCGCTCGTCATCGATTGGCGGGCTCCCGTCGCCAGCCTGTTCTACTCCTTCACGGGCGGATTGGAGCCCGCCTCCTATGAGGCACCGGAGGGGACGCTGACGGCGGAGGTCCACTTGAAGCGGAACCTCGTGATCCGCAACGAGCAGCTGCTGCGGGTGGTCGATACATTCGACCGCGAGCAGGGAGAGGAGAGCGTGACCGACGAATTCCTCGTCTATCGCTTGGGGGAGAACAAGGACAACAAGCTGCGCGACATTGTCTCGACCATCCAATCGGAGCAGGACGCGATTATCCGCGCGCCGAAGAACAGGGCGCTGTTCATCCAAGGGGTCGCCGGCAGCGGCAAGACGACCGTCGCCCTGCATCGCCTCGCCTACTTGCTCTATCAATATCAAGATCAGATTCATGCCGAGCGCATGATTATTTTTGCGCCGAACCGCATGTTCCTCGACTATATCGGGGAAGTGCTGCCCGAGTTGGGCGTCGGCAATATCCAGCAGCGCACCTTCGCCGATTGGGCGCTGGAGCTGACCGGGCTGGAGGAGCGCGTGCAGCTCGCCTCGCCGATGGACGAAATCGAGCAATGGTACGGCTCCCTCGCGGAGCGGCCGCTCGACAGCAGCGGCAGCCCGGGACGCTTCAAGGGCTCGCTGGAATGGATGCGGCTGCTGGAGGAGTTCGTCCAACAATGGGTGGTGCGGGCGATACCGGAAGAAGATTTCGTCCCGTGGGATGGCGGCTTGCTTCCGCACGCGACGATCGCGCACTGGTTCCAGCAGGAGTACCGCTCCTATGAGCCGGCCAAGCGGCTGGAGCGCGTGGCCGCCCGCATGCAGCGCTGGTTGGAGATGGAACTGAAGCAGGAGCTGAGCAAGTCCCGCCTGCAGGAGAAGAAGCGCAAAGGCTCCGCCAAATTGAAATCATATCTGAAGCGCTGGTCCAAAGCGGAGGTCATGGAAGTCTACAAGCAGTTGCTGCAGGACGATGCCTATGCCGGGCACCTTCCATCATCCGTAAGGAAGCAGACATTGGCGAGCTTGAAGCGCGGCATCGTGCAGCAGGAAGATGTAGCTACGCTCGTCTATCTGCACCTGCTGCTTCATGGCGTGTCTTCCGCCCAGCGGTTCGATCACGTCGTCATCGACGAAGCGCAGGACTTCTCCCCGCTTCAAGTCGCCCTGCTCGACCGGATCGCGAAGAGCCACTCGTTCACGATCTTGGGCGACCTGTCCCAAGGCATTCATGCCTATGCCGGCATCGAAGACTGGCAGGAGATGCGCGACGCCTTCGCCGGCGAAGACACGGCATATCACGCCTTGACGCGAAGCTACCGTTCGACGATGGAGATTATCCACTTCGCCAACGCGATCCTGAAGCGCGGCGTGAAGACGACCATGCTCGCCGAGCCGGTATTCCGCAGCGGGAACAAGGTCCGCATACGGCATGCGGCCCCTGAGCAGGCCGCTTCCTGGGTCGCCAGCGAACTGCAGCGCCACCGGGAGCAGGGCTACCAGACGACGGCGATTCTGACCCGCACGACGGAGGAAGCGCGGGAATGGCATGAGCGGCTGCGGGCTCTGGGCGCCGAAGCGCATCTGATCGACGGCCGGCAGCAGCAATATTCGGGCGGCATCTCGGTCCTTCCGGTCTATCTGTCGAAAGGACTTGAGTTCGACGCCGTCATTCTGCTCCACGCCAATGACACGCATTACGGCATGAGCCCGCTGGAAGCGCGGCTGATGTATGTCGGCTGCACCCGTGCGCTCCATCAGCTGACCCTGTGCGTAGACGGCGCCATCAGCCCGCTGCTCCCGCAGTCGGATGATGAATGGACCGTGCACGAGCATTCGTAAAATAGTACAAAGGCCGTCCCGAAAGAAGGAAGATTCTCTCATCGGGACGGCCCTTTTTTGAAGCGGCATTTTTCAGTATAGTCAGAGGCAAGTCAGAATTACGGAGGCGTAAGTCATGAAGGTATGTGGAGCCGGGCATCAACTCGGCGGCTACCGGAACAGCCTCACCTGCTTGAACTGCAGCACGCAGGTCGTCCCTTCCTCCGGCCGGCTGTAGTAGGATACCTTGCCGTTCATCGCCTTCATCAATCCGATGACGACCATCAGGCCCAAGCCGGTCCCCTTCTCCTTCGTCGTGTAAAATGGCATGCCGATGCGCTTGATCTGACTCTCGCTCATGCCGACCCCGGTATCCTTGATATGGATATGTACGCCCTCGTTGTCGGACCATGTCGTCACGGTCAGCTCGCCGCCGCTTGGCATCGATTCGACGGCGTTCTTCATAATGTTCAGCAGACATTGCTGCAGCTTCTTCGATTCCCCCGATACGTAGCGCGGAGATTTGGTCAGATGCTGGGTGTTCACCTTCACCTCGGACAAGGCACACAGCGGCGCGATCATGGCGACGACATCATCCACCTCCTTCTGCACGTGAAGCGGCCGCGCCAGCTCGACGACAGGCTTGGCATAGTTCAAATAATCGGTGATGATCGCGTTCGCCTGCTCGATTCCCGCTACGGCATGGCGGTGATAGTTCTCGAATTGCTCGGGGGTGAGATTCTCCTTCGTCATCAGTTGGAGAAAGCCTTGGGATGTGGTGAGGGGGTTGCGAATCTCATGGGAGATGGAAGCGGCCAGCTGGCCCACGACCTGGTATTTCTCGGCGCGGAACAGCTCCTCCCGCATTTTTTCCTGGTTTTTGACATGATGATAAATATAGCTAACGTACATCGCCGACAAATACGTGCCAACGACCGCCACTCCCGCATCGACGCCGGTCAGATGCTGCCACTGCGTGAAGCATAGCAAATAGCCGAGCAAATAGGTCGTCGTCAACGTAATGGCAAGCAGGCAAATCTGCCAATAGGTGCTCTGTAGCACATGCCGGTAGTGGAAATAAAGGCCCATAACGAGCAGCAGCGTCGAGCCGACGATGGTCGCCAGCACATTCTCTCCAAACAGCAGCACGGTGATCACATTGAAGGCAAGCCAGGTGACAATCCCCGGCAGCAAACCTTCGAACAGCGCCGCCAGCGTCAGCGAGATCGGCGCGAGATGAACGCCGTACACGAACGGATGTATCTTTTCATAGCGAATATAGAAATACGTAAGCACCAGAAGGATACCGATGAACAGCATCTTTCTCCGGTAATTGGCGAACATGAACTGCGGCGTGATCAGCAAGAACATCAGACAGGCGGACATAATATACAGCAGTCCCTTGAATTCCTGGGATAGTATCGAATCGATCAAAGTTAACCGTTCCTTTCCGAACGTATTAGCCATTCGCCGTACACGCGAAAAGCGAGTTAACCGATTATTTTCCCGTTCCAGGGCAAGCCTTTGTGGAAGCGGGCCCGATCGTTGGAACGCCAAGCCGAGAGGATCGGGTAATCATACATGTCCCATATTTTGCATGGGGACGCATCGGAGCCGGCGCGCTCCAGAATGCAGTTGACGGCCCGGCGTGCGGCTTCGTTCGCGCTTTCCATCGTGGCCAGATCCGTATTCGTCCGGACATAGTCGGAGGCCAGGAACAAATTCGGAATCGCCGTGTAGGCGTTCGGCCGCAGATTCCAGGTATTCACGTGGTTCACGAGCAGCGGCTCCGAATTGGTCGCCCGCCCCTCTTCGAATTGAATGTCTTCATCCAGATTCCACTCCACGAGCATGTCGTCGGACAGCACGATCTTGTCCTGATTCAGACTGCGCTTGATCTGTTCCCACACCTCGGCTTTAATCTCTTCTCTAGTGCATTCCATCGCTGGCTTCCCGTACAAGATGCCCGGTACCTTCCAATCGGACACATCAATGGAGATAATCCCCCTCACCTGGCCGTTGCCATAGTCGCTTAACCGGAATTCGGGCCAGAACTGGGCCTGCGAGACCGAGGTCAACGCCCAAGGGCTGTCCATGTAAATGACATGTCCATGAATGATCGGCACATCCTCCTTCAGATAAAATTGGACACCGTTCATCCACTCGACATTCTTGGCCAGCTCAATTAACCCGCCCAGCAGCGGATCGCCGGCAAGCAGCCCGTCATTCAGCAATTCGGTCATCACTTCGACCGGCAGCGCCGCAAGGTAATAGTCCGCGGTCACCCGTCTGGACTGGCCGTTCTCGGTTACCGTGACTCCCTGGATCCTGCTGTCTTCGCAGTGAATATGCTCGACCTTGGCGCCGAAGCGGTAATCGACGCCCCCCTGGCGCAAGTAGTTCAGCCACGGGTTAATCCATACATCGTTCGTCGGCCCGTTCAAGAGCCGATCGGCGCTGCCTCCCGGCAGCACCATGTCCAGCATGATCGTCGCTCCGACCGTGCCGACCGTGCAAGCGTTTACTTCTCTGGCTCTGGCTGCGACAAGAATGCGCGTCAAGCCGGTAAAGATGTGCCGGAATTCCGGAGACTGCTTCTCCGCCTGCAGGAAATCCCACCAGGAGACGCGCTGATAATCGAGCAGTCTGCGCTCGTCACAGCTCGTCAACACCTTCCATAGCGCAGACACATAGTGGTCGATATCATGCTCGCTGAGATTGAGATTATTCCTGAAGAGAGATTTGAGCAAGGTTCTCCATCCACTGATGGATTGGGGGAATTCGGTCAGAAAAGGCTGCATCGGCCGGTCGAAAAACGCAAGTCCCAGATTCGTGCCTTCGATGAGGTTATCATAGACGCTGCGGCGCCCGCCCTGATAAGGGATGCGCTTCATCGTGTCCGTGACATGCTTGTAGAACTTCGGGAAAAAGCGAAATCCGTGTTCACCCGGCAAATCCCGCCGTCCCTCTGTTCCCGTCCCCGGCACAGGCATGCTGCGCGCCTTCCCTCCGGGAATGCGGCGCGACTCCAAAACCGTAACGTGAAATCCGCGCTCCATCAGTTCCTGCGCGGCACTCATGCCGGCGATTCCGCCGCCCAGCACGACAACTGAAGGATGAACTGATGCTACCATCTCAGCGCCTGCACTCCTGTTCTCTATGAAGTTTGGGAAAAACAACTAATATCATCTTACTATAGAAAGCTTATTTTTCAACATATTTCCACATTTTTGCTAGAGTTAAAGGCTTAAATAAATTCAGCACCTCCTATGAATCATCCATTTCGTACTACATGGCGTTGGGCGCCGCAGAAATAAGCGCCGCTCCTCTTCCATCAGCGGAAGCGGGCGGCGCCATAGCTTAATGATGTAGCGAACCGACAAACAATACACGAGTCCTCATATCGCTTACTGCTACTCGTTCTCCTGTTGCTCTGCTGATAAGTTTTTGTCACATGTTAGTCGGCGACGCGCCGAAGCTATGCACATACATCCGCCTAACAGCGAAGAGCACGACATAATAAATGGCTACAATGATAGCCAGCACTAAAACAAATGTATAAATATTGTAGATTAACGGAATAAAATCGTTCGTGTTAAGCGAAACCAAGTTGAGTATATATCTCACAACCAATAAAGAGATCGGCGTAAACACGCAATATGAAACGGTCACAATAGCAATATATATATTCAACAACATATTGGCTATCTCTCTATCGCTGTACCCGATCATGCGGAGTATGGCCATGTTATTTTTGTTCTCTTCTACCGTTATCAAAGCGACGAGCCACACCATGATGACCGCAATGACACCGCCGATGACCTGATTGAGGACGGCGCTCAGCTGCGAGGAGGACGCCTGATCTTGCATTTCCTTGCCCATGCTCTCGGTGGATATGACTTTGCTGCCCGCTCCCTGCCGCGCATCAGCCCCAAGCGAATTCGTGAACGAAGCGTTATAAATATCCGGTGAAATGGCGAGAGCCTGCGTCAACTGCAGCTTATCCATATAAACGGCCGCCGGATCTCCATTAGAACAGAAGGCCGCAATCGGAACGGCAACTTCCTTGCCGCCGATAAGGAGCTTGATGGTCGAGCCGATTTGCAAGCCGTATAATTGCGCCTTGGAAACGTGCACGATGGCTCCTTCCTTCAGCTTGGCATTCATCTCCCGTCCGCTTCCGTCCGACAATGTCAGCCACTGATCGTCGCCATCGAATGCCAGCAAATTGACCGTCGCTCCCGCCCGCTTGCCGCTGCCGTCGTCCCACGCCATGCGCTTGTTCTTCTGCAAATAGTAATCATTGCGGCTCCCATCATGCTGAGAAATCCTTGCTTCCGCATAATGAATATCGTATTGGTAGTGAACTCCGCGGAATCTCTGTTCCACCGCAATGGAGCTGGACTGATTCAATGACAAGCCCATAATAAACAGGATTGACGACAGCAGTACCGTAATGCCAAGCATAACGATCATTTTCAGACTTCTTACAGACATTTGCAATTTAACTCGCCAAATGAAAGGCAGACCAGCGGTTGCGCGGCTTACCCACCTGGTAAGGAAATTAACGTGTTCCTGCTTCTGCCTGGCGTGAAGCATCGCAGCCGCGTCGCCGTTCAAGATCCGAACCAGCATCCAATAGGAAGCCGCATTGAATCCGATCATGATGACAAGCACGCCCGTCAGCAAGGAAGAAGCATCAAGCTTCTTCGGAAAGGCGGGCATCACATATTGGGCCTGAAACTGCTGGAGAAGCAAATCGCTGGCAAAATACGCGAGAAGCAGACCCAGAATAACTCCAGCCGCACATAGCGCCGCATGAACGGCGAGGTAGGCCTTACGGAGCTGGGCGCGCGGATAACCTAGCGCAATCAGACATCCCAGTGATTTCTGTTGCTGCCGCAAGCGGCGATTCAAAAAGATGAGAAATACCCCTGTGCATAACAACGTCAAGATAATCAAAAATATGACCGCCATCCCGGAATTGGAAGCCGCGCCCTTCGCCAGTTCCGTCGTCTCGGGATTATCTTGAGCAGGCAGGAAGGAAGCAAAGCGTACGTCCTCTGCCATGTGACGGATTACGTCTTCTTTATATACTCCATCTCGGAAACGTCCGCTAAAATAGTGAAATTCCTTGCCGTTAATCCATTCATATTGCTTCGCGGACACGATAATATGGAAAGGACGTTCCGCGTCAGCCGCATATCGCCGCATTTGTTCGGGAAGTATGACAGTTCCAGTAACGGCGTATGTCTGATCCCCGATTGTCAGCCGATCGCCGACCTTCCACGGCTTCCCCGTATCGGCATGTGAGGCAACGGCAATTTCGGCGTTGTCTGCGGGCAACCGCCCTTCGACGACGTGAATCCGATTCAGTCTACGCTCACTGACATCATCGTACCAGCGATAGAGAATTCCTTGCTCGACGCTCTCTTTATATTTCATCTCGGCTGCATCGAATCGATATTCCTCGCTCAAGCGCGCGGCTGCCGCAGCTTCTTCATCCGGCAGGCGCAGCATGCCGGTATCGATGAGGTTCTCCAGTCCAAGCGAGTCTAGCTCTTGCTGGGATATGGATTCCCTCCGCGCAAGCTGCCTCAGCTTCTCTTCCTCCAGCAGCACGGCCAGATTCGGGCGGAAAGCAAAATGCTCCTGGCCGCTCGCTCCGGCAAAGCGCTCGTATTCCGTGCGGATTCCGTCCGAAGCATATTGAATAAAGAAATAAATAAAGGATGTAGCCACGATGAGGAGAACCATAAGCCATACCTGCAGCCGATGCTTCAACAAATCGCGCCACACAAACCTCATTACGTTTCTCATGAATACACATCCCCTGCAATCATGTTATCCCCAACTGATTTCCTCGGCCACAAGCGGATGGTCGTTCACTTCTTGGGCAATCAGTCGGCCGCTATTCAGCCTGATAATGTGCCGGGCCATTTTCGCGATTCCGAGATGATGCGTGACGAATACAATCGTAATGCCGTATTTTTGCTGCATATTTTGCAAGCAGTTCAGCACCTGCTTTCCGTTCGCTTCATCCAGAGCGCCCGTCGCTTCGTCGCAGAACAGCACCTCGGGCTTTTTGATCAATGCCCTGGCAATCGCTACCCGCTGCTGCTGGCCCCCGGATAGTTCATACGGGAACCGGCTTTTCAGATGATGGATATTCAATTCCTTCGTGAGTTCATCCAAGTTGAGACTATCCGCGTTCAGATATTGCCCGATCTCAATATTTTCTTGAACCGTCAAGTTCGGAATCAAATGATACTGTTGAAAAATATACCCTGTATGCTTCCGTCGAAATTCGACCAATTGCTTATCCCCGTACCGGGAAATAAGTTGGTCGGCAAAATAAATTTCTCCCGCATCCGCCTGCTCCAAACCGGACATCACGTTGAGCAAAGTAGACTTGCCGGAGCCGCTCGGACCAAGCAAAGCGACAAAATCGCCTTTTGTAATGCGGACGGTAATCCCGTCGAGCGCGCGAACCCGGCTTTCCTTTTCGCCATATGTCTTGCTTACATTGTTGACTGTTATTAAGTCCATGTGATCATCCTCCTTCGTAACCGTCGACCGCCGCGTGCTTCGTCTTGCTGTCTGTCAGGTACAGCGCCACAAGAGCCGCGCTCGTCAATACGAGCAGGCCGCTAACGACGAAGAAAATGGGGAACACGCCGTATAAGTCGATCAACACCCCGCCCATCAAAGGGCCGACGATCGTGGCAAATGTGCTGAGGCTGCCGATAACTCCGAACACGCGGCTCGTATAAGATTCCGGCGTAAGCTTCTGAGCCATCGACTGGAAAGGAACGAATACGAGTGCCGCAAAACAACCGCCAAACAGTCCTAACGCAGGATACCATATCCACTTCCCTGACAATTCCCATTGCGTAAACAAGGTAATCAACACGAAAGCGACGCCTGCCCCGAAGCACCCCAGGGACATATAGGCGATTGCGCCGTTAATTTTCGCTTTGGACAAGTAAGCGGCAACCGCCAGCGTTCCGAGGCCGATCGCTCCCATGACGATGCCGAACAAGGACGGCGGAACGGCGGACATTTCGCGCATCAGCACCACGAGTTGGGTATCCGTCAAGGTCAGCACAAGCATGGCGACGCTGAATGCAATGGAGCTATATAACAGGGCCGGCGTGTTCCGTATGAACGTTAATCCGTTTTTGAACAAGGAGACGAACGATTCCTCGCCCTTCCCGTCCTGTGCCTGATCCTCCGGGATCGACCGCTTTGATAATCCCAGCAGCAGCAAGGCCGAAATGAGGAAAGACGCGGCGTCAATATAAAAGGCAAGCTTCACGCCCGTCACCGCCACCAGCACTCCTCCGACCGCAGGCCCGACAATTTTGGATCCATAGTCGATAATCGTCGTGATGCCGACCACCTGATCCATCTGCTCGTTCGGGACATATTCCTTCACCTTTCCGTTCTTGGCCGGAGTAAACATCGATTCGAAGGTTCCTTTGAGGAAGAACAAGCTGTACAGCAGCCAGATTTGATCCGTGAAGGCAATCGCGAGCATGATGACGCAGCGAGCAATATCCGAGAATATCATGATTTTCTTGCGGTCGAATTTATCTGCCAACACGCCCGTGAGGGGACCGAAGAGAACAAATGGAAGCCCTAATGACAACGTGACATATGCCATTTCCATCGGGGAGGCTTCCATTTGAAAGCCGAACAAGGCCAGTATAGCGAGCAGGGATATCCCGTCTCCCAAAGCGGAAAAAAGCTGTGCGGATAATAAATACACTACATTTTTATTGCTGAACAAACTCTGTTTCGCTGCTCCCATGCAGACCGCTTCCTCCCTTTTCTCATTTCGCTTCCTTCAATGGATGGGATGAGCGCTGAGCCGATTTGCGCTGCTTTGCCAGAATCGCGGCATACCCTACACTGGCCGCAAGGCCGAAGACAAGTATGCACACTCCCGCCCACAAGAACGTCGCGCCGATTCCGAGCCAAGCCACGCCCATTCCTCCGAAGAGGGGCCCCAAAATATACGTAAGCGCCATGACCGTGCCGAATTCCGCCATTTTTGCGCGAGCGGCAGCCAGTTGACCGAGCTTTTTCAGATAAAGGGAGAAGCCGATTTGCCAGCATACGCCGCCGGCAAAAAACAGTCCCAATAACCAGGCCACGTCCAAGTGCCGGCTCATGGCCCACGTAACGGCAAGAAATACGAGCGCCAACCCTGTCGAGGACAGGCTTATCGCCTTGAAGGAGGGCTGGCCTCCGGATGATTCCACCCGCATCCGAACCAACAGCGTCCCGAGACCTGCGGCAGCCATCACATAAGCCACGATCGCGGCATTGTCCCACTGGTAAATGTCGCGGAACAACACGACCAATTGTGAATCGCCGATCGTGACGAAGAAGGACATCGCCGCAAGGATAATGAGCCCTGACATCAGGTATGCCCGAACGGATGCGTCCGGCGCCTCTCCTGGATGCTGCACGTTCCCGTTGTCCTGGACTGGCTCCTCCCTGCTCGCTTCCCCCGCTCGCGCATGTCTGGACAGAAAGGCTGCGGGAATGGCAATAACGGCATAAGTAACGGCGGCTATCCACACGGTCACCTGCGGTTGCCATACCATAACGCTCAATCCGGCAGCCAGCGGCCCGGCGCACTTGACGATCGCCACCAGCCATTCGAACCGATTGTCAAGCGCCGCATATAGCTGCGGAGAGGTCATCCTCCGCAGCAATACCTCCTGTCCGTTAACAAAGCATCCGATGAGCAAGCCTTTGATGAGAATCAGCGCGATTGCCGCGGCAAAAGACGCCACGTACAAATGAAGGACCATGATCATCCCGCTCCCCCAAGCAGCTCCCATCATAAACAGTACATTCCGCTTCTGAATCCGTCCGCTTCCCATTGCTGTCGCCAGGGCCATGGAACCCGAAAAGCTCATGATAAGAATCCCGAGCTGTATGGGCGTGGCGGCATGGTAAAAGCCCCAGTAATTCAGCATCGACACCAGATCGATCCACACGGCCACGTTAAAGACAACAGCCGACCAGAACAGGATGCGGGTAACGGCAGACGGCGTATCATTTGTTCCCATAAAGACACGCTCCCCTTCTATGAGTTAGGTCTGACACCGCAGACGGCCATCATGATGAGCATGGCGTATGGGTGCTCACTGGCGAGAAAGGAAGAGACGCCTTTCTGCACTGCCGCCACTTCTTCTTCCGTTGCAAATCCGCTGTCCACCATCGTTCGCATCTCCTCGGCATCTACTTGCGGCAGGAAGGCTTCGATGCCGAGCTCGTCGCTATGTGAAGCGAGCAGCTTCAGCTGCAAATCGGCATAGCCGGCCTGCTGCAGCATATGCCAGAGCTGGCGGCCAATGAACCGGTTTCCTCCTTGCGAAGCCTGCTCCTTGGCATGCTGATTCAACACATGCAGCAGCTCCGGAATAACCGGATCGACAATGCCCCAGATGGCGTCATCAACATCCAAAATAATCAGCTTTCCTCCCGGTTTCAGGAGATCGAATATGTTCCTTGCGGCTTGTGCCGGATCCGGCACATGCTGAAACACAAGTCTGGCGATGGCGACATCGAATTGACCGAGCGGAAGGCCATGTTCCAGAATGTCTCCATGCACGACGCTTACCCGTCCATCATCTCCGGGCGCAATGCGCTGCCGTGCATATTGGACGTAATAATCTTCGATTTCAATGGAAGTAATGCGGCTCGAAGGGAACATTCGCGAGAGCTGCTCCGTTACGAATCCGGGACCGCTGCCAACCTCCAGAATGGAATCGCCGTCCTTGACGCCGAACTGTCCGAGAACCTGTTCTTCCTTGGACCAACTGATGTTCATTTGCCCCTTCATCCGTTCTAACAACCGCTTCAGCTTTCCTTCATCCATCATCAGCTTGTTCATGTTCATCCTCCTCTTTACACGGAAATTGGTTCGAAATAACCGCTGGCAGCAAAATAATCGATATACATGGCCAATCTGTCTGCATCCATTTGCGGGCATTCTATCTTATGGTCTTTCAGGAAGGAGAACACTTTGTCCGCGTTAAAGACGGGTGTCTCGCCTTCACTGATGGACATTTCTTCAATGAACGGCACGATCGAGATGTCGAGCCCACCCGCATTGCCTGCATCATTGCCTGCTTCCAGGCTCTGCGACACTCTCGCCTTCCAATCCATCCAAGGCAGTTCCACAAATGAATATCCTCGCTTCGCGAGTATGCGGGTGATATCCTTGAACGAGCAATCGTGATCATTCATCACGTGAAATGTCTGATTCGAGAATTTAGAGGAGGCTAGCCGAACGATGACGTCTGCGGCAAAGTCGGCCGGAATCAAGTTGAAACGGAAATCTATATCCGGGAATGCGCCAAGCTGGAGACAGAAGCGGATGATTTTCCAGAAGAAGTCACTGTCTTGGCACGCCCCGGTTCGGCTGTCGCCCGAAATCCGGCCAAGACGGTACATGCTGACGGGGATTCCGCGTGTTCTGCCTTCCCGCATTACTCCTTCCGCCACCCATTTGCTTTGCGTGTACCCCAATTTTAAAACATCGCTACAAACAGGCACATCATCCTCTAGAATGATTTTCTTGATTTTGGCATCTTTTTCAGAGAATACATATAAAGTGGAGATATAATGGATCGGCTTCACGGCTCCGGCCGCGGCAAACCGCAATATCTCCTCGCACCCCTTGACATTGACTGCCTCCAAAGCCAAATAAGGTTGGGCAAAATTCACGATGGCTCCGTTGTGAAAAATGGACGTGATCTGCTTGGTCAAGAATTCGTATGCCTTCTCGTCCAGCCCTAGACGCGCTGCACCCAAATCTCCGGTTACCGCCGTAACCCGCGTCTCGTACTCGTCCTTCCATAGCCCATACTTTCTCATCCCCTCGGCGATCCTGCGCATGCCTGTCTCCCGGTCCGCAGCCCGTACCAGACAATAGACGTGCCGAGCGGAATCGGGCTGCAATAACTCATGCAGCAGGAACGCCCCGAAGAATCCCGTGCTTCCCGTCAGAAGCACGGCTTCATCCTGTGCCATGCTCACCGCCTGCGGGATGTCCGCAGCCTGAATGGCCGGATCGAGCACGATCCTGCTTGCCAAGTCCAGTCCGTCCCCAGTTTCTTCCTGCGCCAACACCCTGTCGATTTGCGAGGCAATGCTCTTGATCGTCGGCTCTTGCATCAACTGTACTAGCGGAATCTGCACCTGGAACTGCTTCCGAATCTGGAACATCATCCGACTGATTAGGAGCGAGTGGCCGCCCATATCGAAAAAGCTATCCTCTAATCCGACATGCTCCACATCAAGCAAGCCTAGCCACATCTCGCGCAGCGCCAGCTCCGTATCCGTGAAGTGCTGCGCACCGTCTGACGCCGTCTCCTTATCCGCCAAGTGCCTGCCGGGCTTCAGCTCGCGCAATTTTGCGCGCTCGATCTTGCCGTTGGCCGTAAGCGGGAATTGCTCCAGAACCACGAATTGGGACGGAATCATAAAGTCCGGCAGCCTTTGCTTCAGCTCTTCTCGAATGCTGGCGGCCAGCCTTCCTTCCACCTCCTGCTGCATCGGAATGCTTGCCAGCTCCAATGAAGCCTTGTGTGCACCCGTGTATCTGCAAGGCGTCAGCTTCTCCTCCCCGTAAGGCATGAAGATCGCGTCCAAGCCTTTCTCATCATCGGACAACAGAAGTTCCACACGATGGCTCTGCCCGCCCCATTGCAGAATGTCCGCCGGATCTGTCCATTGCCATGAGGGCGACTCCTGCATGAGATGCCTGCGGTAATCCGCGATCGTGTCCGCCGGATCGGCCTGGCGCCGCCAGCGCATGAATTCCCACTCCTCCGCAAGGCGTCCATTCGGGATTCCCGTCACGAGGAAGCAGGCGGACGAATGCGCGGCGCACAACTTGCCTTCACGCAGCTGCCGCTTGATATCGGGACTCCATTCATAGAGAGCATCGGTCTCCCATACCGGTTTATCGCCGACATGCAGCACCGCATCGTATCGGAATTTGTTCATCTCATTGCGATAGATGCCCTTTTTATAGAGCACTTCAACCGTTCGGATAGAGGTCAATTCCCGCTGTAATTTCGCGAAATAGCCGGTGTCCAGCATCAGTTCGCTGTGCTGCTTCATTTTGCGAAGCACGAGCCGGTTGAACTCCGGCAGTGAAAGCCGCTCGTCCACGCCATTCAGCACGACGGAGCAATGGAACGCTTCTCTGAACATAAGGCCGCAAATGTCGCCGAGAAAAATGCATCCTCCCGGCTTCAATTTGCCGGCAACATGCTGCAGAACCTCATTCAGATACGAGACATCCGGGAAATACTGCACCACCGAGTTCAATATGACCATGTCGACCTGCTCCACGTCGGGAAGCTCGTGGGCATTGCATTTGAACAGCGAAACCTTATGGCGATTATCTCCCAGCAGGTGCAGATGCGAACTGACATATTCGATCGCGTTCTCGGATAAATCGGTTCCGATATAGGACTGGCACGACGGGGCGATCCGGAATAGCAGCAAGCCGGTACCGCATCCGATTTCCAGCACCCGTTTTGGCCTGTACTTCAGAATCCGTTCGACCGTTTCGCTGGTCCATTCCTCCATCTCGACCGCCGGTATGGGCAGCCCCGTATAGGTATCATTCCATCCGACGATATGGAACGTCTTGTCGTCATGTTCATTGCCTTTGGCATAATAGCTGTCGAATACCGTTTCCCATCGATCGACCAGTTCGCCTTTGAACTGCCGAAGCGTGCCGTGCGCATGCAGTTCATTTTTGTGCGGGATCAAATAACAAGTTAATTTGGCATCTCCGTGCTCATTCCGTTCGGCAACGACCACGCTTTGGGACACCAGCTCGTGATCGCTCACTGCGCTCTCGATCTCGCCAAGCTCAATGCGATAGCCGCGAACCTTCACCTGCTCGTCACGGCGGCCCAAATATTCGATCTCTCCCGCCGCCGTCCATCTGGCCAAGTCCCCAGATCGGTACAGGCGAGCCCTGGGTCCATTCGCCGATACGGAAGCGAACGGATTCGCGATGAACCGCTCCCTGGTCAGCTCTTCGCGCTTCCAGTATCCGCGGGCTACGCCTCTCCCGCCAATATACAGCTCCCCCGGAACCCCCAAGGGAACCGGCTGGCCATGCTCGTCGAGTATGTACGCTTCCAGATCCGGCAGCGGCACGCCGATGACACTGCCCGCCCCGGCATCCAGATCCTTCAGCGTAATCGGGCGGAACGTCGCGTGCACCGTAATTTCGGTAATGCCGTACATATTGATTAATTGAGGCCGACGATCGCCATGCAGCCTGAACCAAGGTCGCAGCGACTGCAGCTCCAGCGCTTCCCCGCCGAAAATAATGTAGCGCAGCGACAGTTCCCCAGCCTCCTCGAATCCGGCATGCTGCTCGACATGGATCAATTGCTTGAAGGCAGACGGCGTCTGATTCAGTACCGTTACCCGCTCGCGCACGAGAAGCCGATAGAAGTCCTCGAAGGAACGCGTCACGCCGGCAGGCACAATCACGAGGCTTCCTCCATGCAGCAGTGCCCCCCATATTTCCCAGACAGAAAAATCGAAGGCGCATGAGTGATACAGCGTCCATACATCTTGCGCATGGAAGCCGAACAATCGCCGCGTCGCTGCGAACAACCGGTTCACGCTGCCATGCTCGATAAGCACTCCCTTAGGCTTCCCTGTGGATCCTGACGTGTAGATCATGTAGGCCAAATCGGATTCATTGACGAATACAGACAGATCGCTCGCAGAATCGCTTGCCGGATCCTCCGGCAGCGCCGCTGCATTAATACGCGTGCAAGAACTGACTGCCATCAAGTCCCGGGTCTCTTCATCCACCAGCAGCAGCGCGCATCCCGAGTCGCTCAGCATCCAGCGGATGCGTTCTTCGGGATACGCCGGATCGAGAGGTACATATGCACAGCCGGCTTTTAAGATGGCCAAGATTCCGGCAATCAGATAAGGGGAGCGGTTCATGCACAAGCCGATGAATTGCCCGGGCTCAGCCCCCGACTGCAGCAGATGGCGGGCAAGTCGGTTCGCATAAGCGTTGAGCTCCCGATAGGTCCAATCCGCTTCATTCCACTTCAACGCGACATTGTTCGGATATAGGGCCGCATTACGCTCGAATTGCCGATGAATGCCTTCCGATGCCGCCGCAGTTGCCTCTATTGCGGCGGAGCGCTGCAGCATGCTCTCCCGCTCGCCCTCCTCCATCAAGTCTAGCCGGTCAATAGGCCGATCAGGCGCAGACAGCGCCGATCGAATGAACTGAATAAAGTGATTGACGAAGTTCTGCATCGACTGCGGAACGAACAGATTGGCGTTATATTCAAGCCGCCCGGTGATTTTTCCTTGCAATTCCGCCATCGACAGCAGCACATCCGACTTCGACGTGCCGTTAAACAGTCTGATGCTCTCCGCTCGCGCTTTCGGAAGCTGGATATCGACGGCTGGCGTATTTTGATAGACGAACAGATTTCGAACTAGCGGGATGGCCCATCCTTGGCGATCCGGCTGCAGTTCCTCAACGATGCGGTCGAAAGGGAAATCCTGATGATCGTATGCTTCGGCCGCCGTTGCTGCCACTTGTCGCAGCAGTTCGCGGAATGTCACGTCCGCGCTTATGTCCACGCGAAGCGGCAATAAATTGACGAAGTAACCGATGAGACCTTCGATTTCTGTATAGTTGCGATTGGCAACAGGCGTCCCAACCACGAGCGTGCGCTCATGAGTATAGCGGTAGAGCAAGCCCCCGAACAGGGCGAGCAGCGTCATGAACATTGTCGCGTCTGCTTCGGCGCAGAATGATTTGAGTGCGTGAGCCAGATCGTCCGGGAGTTCGAAGGGCACCTCTCCGCCCCGGTTTCCGGCCCAATCCGTCACTTTTTTGTCCGGTGCGAGCGCAATGCTCGGGCAATGCTCCAATCTGTCCTTCCAATAACGCAAATGCTTCTCCCATGCCCCCGAATTTAGCTGCTCCGTCTGCCAATGCGCGAAATCGCGATACTGAATCGGCAAGGGAGCAAGGGCGGGCGTCTTGCCTTCTGAATAAGATCGGTAACACGCCACCCATTCCTTTGCCAGCACGCCCATGGACCAGCCGTCGGAAATAATATGGTGCAGGCATATCGCGAGCATATGCTCCCGCTCCTTCAACCGGATGACCTGCGCACGCATCAGAAGCCCTCTCTCCAGATCGAAAGGCGAAGAAATGACGCGCTGGATCACCGCGTTCGCTTCAGCTTCAGCTTCTGTCTCATGCAGTCCGCTAACATCTTCGATGGGCAATTCCAGCGTGAAATGCTCCATCTGCTGCAGTTGCGGCCGACCGCCGGAATTGATGAAATTGATGCGCAGCGACTCATGGCGGCCGATAATATGCTGCAGCGCCCGGCGGGCTGCCTCTATGTCCAGCTCTCCGCTTAACCTCACGGCAAAATACATGTTGTAAGCAGACTTATCCACCAGCATTTGATCCATGAACCATAGCCTTTTCTGAGCCGGAGACAGCACCAGGCCATCTTCTTCCGGTCTGGGAACAATCCGCGGTTGCTTCCTGCCTCGTCCCAGCTTCCACTGCTCAAGCAGCTCGCGCTGCTTGTCCGACAAAAGTGAACGTCGCGTTTCCAATTCATTTTTGTTCGTCATAAGCACCCACCGTTCCACCGGAATTTTTATCGCTGATCATTGCCTACCAAATGCTCAATCATCTGCAGTTCCAATTGCTCGGCAATCTCCTCAATCGTCGGATACTTGAAAATGCGCTCCAACTTGATGTCTATGTCCGGCAGCAGATTCCGCACGCGCGATATGAGCTGGGTCGCCATCAAGGAATGGCCTCCCAGTTCAAAGAAATTATCCTTGATGCCGATCGGGCGTACGCCAAGCACCTGCTCCCATATCTCCACCAGATTTTCCTGCAACCCGTCCGCAGGAGGGACGTACATCGTTGACAGGTGCGCCCTTTCGTCCTCCAATCGCTCATGGCCCGCGCCTACTGGCGCAGCGGATTCTGCATGGCCCGCGCTTGCTTGGCCTTCCTGCCTGTCGCCGAACCAGCATTTCGTCCCCTCGAACGGATACGCAGGCAGCGGCACGCGTCCGGGCTGTCCATCATGAGTATGCTTCCAATGGATATCTGCTCCGGACAGCCAGCATTGCGCCAAGCCTTTCCATAACGCGGCAACGTCGGATTCCTCCTCCTTGCTATGCCGCATCAAGTTGATCGCATGAACCTTGCGCGATTCATCGTCACGCTGCCGCACCAATTGGGCCAAGCCTCTCCCTGGTCCCACCTCCAGCCAGATGGCATCATCTCCGAAGCTCCGCATAAGTGTGGACACCCCTCCTCCGAAGTTGACAGGCTCCCTCATATGGGCGCTCCAGTACGCGGTACTCCTGGCCTGGGCCTCCGTTATGTAATCACCGCTTACATTGGAGATGAAAGGGATGGAAGGGGCTAACAGCTCGTACTGGCGAAGCAAGCGTTCGAATTGCTCCGCGGCCGGCTCCATGAACGGGCTGTGGAACGCATGCGATACGGGCAGAAGCTTGTGGCCGATACCGTCGGACTCCAATCGCGCCGCCAAGCCAGCGATGGCTTCGCTCTCGCCCGCAACCGTGCATGAATCGGGGCCGTTGACGGCCGACAAGTACACGGCTTCGTCCGCTAAGCACCGGATCTGCTCATAGGATGAAGATACGGCCATCATGGCGCCGGCTGGGCTCTGCTGCATGACCGCCCCCCTTAGAACGATGATCGCAAGCGCCTCTTCAAGCCGGATGACGCCCGCGAGGCAGGCGGCGACATATTCGCCGAGGCTGTGTCCGATCATGGCACTGGGCCTCAGTCCCCAATCCATCAAGCAGCGGGCAAGCGCATATTCGACAATGAACAGCAGCGGCTGCGCTATAGCGGTCTGCTCCAACGTTTGCGGTTCTCCGGCTCCGTTCGTACGGAACATCGCCTGCGATATCTCGGTGCGCATGCTCCCGTTCAGGACGGCAATGCACTTGTCCGCCCAACTGCGGAACAAAGGGATCTGTTCATACAATCCGGCCGCCATGTTCAAGTACTGGCTTCCTTGTCCGGGAAACATAAAAATGATGCTGGCCTTGTCCTTGCTCGCAATGCCCCTGCCAATGACTTGCAGACTGCCGTCCCTGCCGGATATTGCCGCATAACGATAAGGGAATGCTTTCCTGCCGACTTGAAGCGTATATGCGACCTTGTCCATGGAAGCGTCCGGGTGATGCTGGAAATACCTATGCAGAGCATCCTCCATCGAACCGAGAGCGCTGGCCGTTCGCGCAGACAGAAGCAGCGCCTGCTCTCTCTCCTCCTTCCGGCATCCCGCGGCGCATTCCGCAGGTATTGGAGCCTCCTGCAAGATGAGATGCGCGTTCGTTCCGCCAATCCCGAACGAGCTTACCCCTGCGCGACGGGGATGATCCGAGGCCGGCCAATCCCGCAAGGCCGTATTGACATAGAAATGACTGGCCGTGAAGTCAATGGCCGGGTTGGAATCCTCATAATGCAGGCTCGGCGGAATTTGCCGGTGATGCAGCATCAATGTCGTCTTGATCAACCCCGCAATGCCCGCGGCAGCGTTCAAGTGGCCGATATTCGTCTTCACGGAGCCGATCGCGCAGCGCTGCCTGGCGCTGACTTCGCCAGTCTCGCCGAATGCCTCTTGAAGCGCGGCTATCTCGATCGGATCGCCCAGCGCCGTGCCTGTCCCATGTGCTTCGATATAGTCGATCGTCTGCGGTTCTGCCCCCGCCATCATGAGCGCCTCCGCCACGACGCGGCGCTGGCCTTCGATGCTTGGCGCCGTGTACCCCACCTTGGCGGCACCGTCATTATTCACGGCGCTGCCAAGAATAAGGGCATAGATATGATCGCGATCGGCCAGAGCGTCCTCCAGGCGCTTAAGCGCCACGATCCCCGCTCCGCTGCCGAAGAGCGTCCCCTGTGCCTTAGCGTCAAACGCCCGGCAATGCCCGTCCGGGGAGAAAATCCCCCCTTCCTGGTACATATATCCTTCCTGCTGCGGAACCCGGATGGAGGCGCCGCCTGCAAGAGCCAGATCCGACTGATACATGAGAAGGCTCTGGCAGGCATAATGGACGGCAACGAGCGATGTAGAGCACGCCGTCTGAATCGTGACGCTCGTTCCGCGCAAATTCATCTTGTAGGAGATTCTGGTGCTTACATAATCGTTGCTGTTCGCCTGCATCACCATTTGCAGCTCTTCCTCCGAAAGTTCATCGCGACGCGGCAATATTTCGTTCACCAAGTAACTGTTGAATCCGCATCCGGCAAACAGACTGACCAAGCCCTGGTACGACTCCGCGACATAGCCCGCATCCTCAAGCGCTTCCCATGCGCACATCAGCAGCAGGCGGTGCTGCGGATCGAGCAGGTCAGCCTCGCGCTTGCTCATGCCGAAAAATTGATAATCGAACTTGTCGATGCCATCCAGGAGCGGGGACGCCTTCACATAGTTCGGGCTGCGCAACTTCTCCTCTGCAATGCCGGATTCTCGCAGCATGTCATCGGTGAAAAAGGTGATGGTTTCCCTACCGTGCTTCAAGTTATCCCAATACTGCCCCATATGGCTGGCTCCCGGGAATCTCCCGCTCATCCCGATAATGGCTATCGTGTTCTCTGCCTCGCTCGCCGTCATTGACGCTCCCCCTTTCGCCGTAATTTTTGCGCTTGTTGCGCGGCTCGCTGCTTGCTTTTGCGCTGTTCGTCAACAACAACGCCGAGTTGCGCCTCCGTTCCGTTTCCGTTTCCTTCGAGATAGTGCGCCAACAAGGAAATGGTCGGATATTTGAACAGATCGACAACATGGATCGGCCTTGCCAGTTCCGCTTCGAGTCCTTGCTGGACGCGAAGCAGGAGCAGAGAGTGGCCGCCCGCATCGAAAAAGTTATCGTGAATGCCCACTTCCTCTACCTTCAAATGGCGCTTCCATACCTCCGCAATTTGCCGCTGCAGCATCGTCTCCGGCAGTACCGTGCCCTGTCGGCTCTCCCTGAAGTTGAATGCCCCAGGCTCGGGCAGTCTGGCCGCGTCTGCCTTCCCGTTGCGGGTCAACGGAATCTGATCCAGCTCCACATACGCCGCAGGCAGCATATATTCCGGCAGGCGGTCTCTCAGATGAAGCTGCATGCCGGTCGGGTCGAACGGCTTCTCGGCCGGAACCACATAAGCAATGATCCGGTCGTCCCTGTCCGCTTGGCATACCGTTAAGCAATCGGCGATCGCAGAATGCCGCAGAATCGCCTCTTGAATTTCGCGCAGCTCCACCCGATAGCCGCGAATTTTGACAAAGTCCCCCTGCCTGCCGATGAATTCAACGTTGCCGTCCGGCAAGTACCTCCCTAAGTCGCCCGTCCTGTATATTCGATCATGCTCCACTGCTGTATAAGGATTGGGGACAAACGCGGGGCGGCCTTGTTCCGCTTCCGCGTTCCCGATATAACCGGAAGCCAGATAAGGCGAGCGAATGCAGATTTCGCCCGTTTCTCCAATCCCCTTCATGCCCAGATCCGAATCCATCACGAGCAATTGCACGCCTTCTCTCCCTTTGCCGATCGGGATCGACGGCCCTGGATCCGCGGGAACGGAATAGATCCCCATAATTTGCGGCGTCTCTGTCGCCCCATACCCGTTCAGACAGCGGACCTGCGGAGCGATCGCCCGGATATTCTCAATGTGGGACGGCATCAGCACATCACCGCCAAAAAAGGCATACCGCCATGCCCCGAGGTCGCACCTCTTATGCCCAGAGCTGCCTCCGCCCGCGATCACCATGCCCATCGCAGGGGTTACATGGGTAATCGTTATCCGGCGGCGTTCCATCCATTCCGTCACATATTCGGGAATAATCATCCGGCTTCCGTCCGGAATGCAGATCGCGGCCCCGATGGACAGCGGCACGAATATGTCCCGCAGCAATGGATCGTGTCCCAAGCCGGAGAACATGCTGAACCGATCCCGCCAATCAAGCCGGAATTCATTCACTTGCCAGCGAATGAAGTTGGCAAGCGGCTCGTGCGTGCATTGAATTCCCTTCGGCGCTCCCGTCGTGCCCGAGGTAAAGAGCATATAGGCCGGATCGTCCAAGGAGCATCCCTTCTCGAGCTGCGCCAGCATCGCTCGGATGGAGTCTTCTTCATCAGCTGCATAATCGCCGTTGATGCCGTAAATGCAGAACGACACATGCCTTGCCCATTCATCGAGCAACCCGCCCGGTCTCTCCCGCTCCGCGCCGAGAAAGACGATGCCGTCCGCCTTGGACGCCTTGAGCAACTCTGTCGCGCGGATCGCCGGCTGCGCCGGATCAATCACCGCAAATGCCGAGCCGCTCTTGAGCACGGCGAGCATGGCGACGATAAGAGACGCGCTTCGCTCACCGTATATGGCTATCACTCCTCGCCGCTGGCGGGCGAAGCGAATCAACTTCGCGGCCAGTCTGTCGCTGCGTTCATCCAGATCGCGATACGTGTATTCGGCATCATCGCTATCGATGACCGCAATAGCCTCTGGACATTGCGCCGCCTTGTGCCTGAACATCAGATGAACCGGCTGCAGAAGCGGATCGCGAGCCTGCCTTAGCGGCATGCTCGGATCGGGCAGAACCGCGGCCGAGCGTTCGGTGAGGAGTGAATACCGCTCAATCGGCCAATCGGGATCATTCACGATCTGGCGGCACAGACATTCGAATTGAGCCAGCATTTCGGTTGCCCTTTCCTCCCGGAACAGGTTGGAGGCATACGTCATCGTTAGTTGAATCCCTTCGGCTTGCTCCAGTGCGTACAGCGTCAGCTCGCATTTGGAATCGGGCTCGTCCAACTCGATGATCTGCGTAGTCAGTCCGCTCAACTGAGCCGTAACCGGCGGAATGTTAAGCATATTGAACATGACCTGGAACATGGAGGAGCGGCTGAGATCCCGATCCGGTCTTGCCATCTCCACCAGCTTCTCGAAAGGCATGTCCTGATGCGCATAAGCATTGATGGCTGCGTCCCTCGCTAACAACAGCAGCTGGTTAAAATCAGGATTGCCGGATAAATCAAGCCGGAGGAGCAGCGTGTTCACGAATAACCCGACGACTTGATCCAAATGACGGTGATGGCGGTTCGCAACCGGAACGCCGACGGCGATGTCGGAGGTTCCGCTCAATCGGTACAGCAGCGCATTGAAAACAGTGACGAGCGTCATGAACAGCGTGCAATTGTGCCGTTGCCCCAGCTCTTTCAACTCCTCGCTGAGCGCTTGCGGAAGCTTCAAGCTGACCTGCTTGCCCCGATAGCTCGACGCAAGCGTCCGAGGGCTGTCGGTCGGCAGCAGCAGGGGCGGAATCGGCTGCTCCAGCACGCCTGCCCAATATTGAAGCTGCTTGCAATAGGAGCCGCTTCCTATCCATTCTTGCTCCCAGCGGGCATAATCGGAATACGTCAGCGGCGGATTCGGCAAAGTCTCTCGGGATTGCCCGACCCGGATCGCATAGAGCTGCCGAAGCTCGTTCAGGAGTATGCCTGTCGACCAGCCGTCCGTGATAATATGGTGCAGCACTAGCACCAAGTAGTGGCGGCATTCTCCCGTGCGGAGCAGCGTCATCCGGTACAGCTCGCTATCCGACACCC
Source organism: Paenibacillus dendritiformis (assembly GCF_945605565.1). NCBI lineage: Bacteria > Bacillati > Bacillota > Bacilli > Caryophanales > Paenibacillaceae > Paenibacillus > Paenibacillus dendritiformis. The sequence goes on from NZ_OX216966.1 coordinate 5,007,754, forward strand.
GAATCGGACGACGGCACTCCTCTCTTATCCATTGCTGTGCCTCTTCCTCCGTGCATGTCTTGATTGCCAGCCGGAACGCCTTTTCCTCCCTGACTAAGGAGAAGGGGATACCTCCCTCTTGATGAATGGTCGTCCGGAGAGAATCATGCCTGCGAATCAGCTCTTGCAGAGCTTGCTCAAGAGACTCCACGTCCAGCGGCCCGTCAAGAGACAACGTGCCGGGCAGCAAATAAGCCGTCTGATCCTCATCCAGCTTCTGGAGGAACCACATTCTCTGCTGGGCGCTCGTTAGCGGAGCCCGGTAATCCCCGGCCAGCTTCAGCGGAACGATGTCCGCCTTGTCCGTTCCGCCCTCCGCCTTCTGCAGCATTCGGCGGATTTCGTATGCCATATCGCGCAGGGCGGGCTTGGCGAAGACCGTGCCGATCGGCAATTCGATGCCGAACACGTCATGAATGGCCGTGATGAGCCGGGTTGCCAGCAAGGAGTGGCCGCCAGCCTCGAAGAATTGCTCTTCTGGACGCACCTGATTTTTCCCAAGCAATTGTTTCCATATTTGTATCATCACTTCTTCGACCATATCACTGCCGAAGCTGTTATCTTCCGGCGCGTCATGCATCCCGTAAGCCTCTTCGGCCTCCTCTGCAAGCAAGGAGCACAATGCTTTGCGATCCACCTTGCCATTGGGCGTCAAAGGCATGTCGCCTAGTACCACAAAGCGGGACGGAATGTAATGGCCCGGCATACGTTCTTGCAGAAATTTCCTTACAGCCGTCTCCTCCCACGCTGATTGCGGCTTCATGACGACAAAAGCGACGAGCGAAGCCTGATCGGGAGCCTCTCCGGCGACAATGACGGCACAGTTGGCAATGTCAGCACGCTCTGACAAGTGGGATTCGATTTCGCCGAGATGAAGTCTTACCCCCCTGACCTTGACTTGATCGTCCCGTCTGCCAACGAACTGGAGCCTTCCGTCGGGCAGGCATCTTACCACATCGCCTGTTCGATATAAGCGCCCCGGCTCGTGTCCATCGCCGGCCGAAGGCGCAATGAATTTGGCCTGCGTCAATTCGGCATCGTTACAATACCCGCGGGCAAGCCCGATTCCGCCGACGTACAATTCGCCAATGCCCCCAGGCAATGGAGGCTGCATGTAGTCATTGAACACGTGCACCTCCACATTCGGGATCGCTTCTCCGAGATCGATGATCGATTCATCTGAACCGCATTCCTTGACCGTTACCCAGACGGTTGCTTCCGAAGGACCGTATGCGTTGTAAAAACGCCTCCCCGGAGCCCAGCGTGCCACGATATCGCGGGTGCACGCTTCGCCCGCCGATATGACGACCTCCAATTCCGGCAAGTCCGCATCCGGAATCAAGGTTAGAACAGATGGAGGAAGCACCGCATGAGAAATCCGCTTTTCCCTCATCCACCGTGCCATTGCCGCGCCGGGCATCAGCGTATCCCTGTCGGCCATGCACAGCGTTCCCCCGCTGCGAAATGCCATCACGACCTCAAACACCCAGGCATCGAAGCTGAAGGATGCGAACTGGAGCACCTTGCTTCTATCGCTAAGATTGAAATATTGACGCTGCGCCTCTGCCATGTTCCATATGCCGCGGTGCTCGATCATGACAGCCTTCGGCTTGCCTGTGGATCCGGACGTGAAGATGACATATGCCAGGTCGCGGATTCCGACGTCCAGCCCGGTCGGCCTCGCGCTCTGGCCAGCAATGTCCGCCTCGTCCCGATCGAGCAGCGCCAGTTCGATGCCTTCTCCGAACGAACCCAGGCCGATCGGGGAAGTGCTGATGATGACCCTCATCTCGACCTTGTTCGCCATATAGGCGATGCGCTGCGGCGGATATGAGGGATCGATCGGCACAAAGACCGCGCCGAGCTTCAAGACGGCAAATACCGCTGCGACCATGTCCGGCGAACGACGCAAGCACACTCCTACAAATTGGCCCTTCCGTACGCCTTTGCCGGACAGCCACCAAGCGATGCGATTCGCCCTATGCTCCAGCTCCAGGTAGGTCAACGTATCGTCCATGAACGTAACGGCCGCCGAGTCCGGCCGCTGCGACGCTTGATATTCGAGCAAATGATGCAAGCAGATGTGAGGCAGCGGCTCGGACGGGAGCTGCAACCGCCGGCCATGGCCAGATCGCGCATTCAGCCTCAGCGTGCCGATCCGCTCCTCCGGATTCCGCACGACCCCCTCGACCAGCTCCGTATACAAGCGCGCCATTGTCTTCATGAAGGCAGCACTGAACAAATTCGAGCGATAGATGAAAGAACCATGGATGAACGCGTCCGTCTCCTCCACCATCAAGACGAGCTCGAACGGCGTATCCTTGGTTCCCAGCGGCACCGGCCGCCAAATCATCCCCCCGAGCTCTGTCAGCTCCTGATCATCGCTTATGAATAGCGGAGAGCGAGTTCCATCCCCGCTTTGGGCCCGTTCCATGACAAACGCAACCTGAAACACGGGTGAAATCTTGGCATCGCGCTCCGGCTGCAGCCGTTCCGCCACCAAAGGGAACGGATAATCCTGGTGCTCCATTGCCCCCAGCATTGATCGCTTGACCGAATCCGCGAGCTTCCCAAATGGCAATTCGCCCGAGCACTCGAGGCGCAGGGCAACCGTGTTGACCAAATAGCCGAAAACCTCCTCGAAGCCGGCTTCGTTCCTTCCGGAGACGAACGTGCCGATGACGACTTCCTCTTGCTCCGTATAGCGATACAGCAGCGCAGCAAAGGAAGATAGCAGCAGCGTATTCACGGTAACACCGAGCTTCCTGCTTAATCGGATCACTTCTTGGGACAAGGATTCACTGAACCTGAAGATACAGTTTTCCCCTCTATGATCGTACGCGGAGGCTCCGCCCCCGACTTTGTCCGCGACCAGCGCGCAGATGGGCAGCGGCTCCGCAAGCGTACGCTCCCAGTAGTTCCGGTCTTGTTCTGCACGCTCACTCTGCAAAAAACGCTGCTGCCAATCCACGAATGCGCCGTAGCTGCGGCTCTCCCGCAATCGATCCCGAACCGGAACGCCATGCTGGTACCGATTTGCGAAATCGCGCAGCAGCATGACGATCGACCATGCGTCCGCAATTATGTGATGCATTGATATCAATAGTCGTGGCGGACGATCGGGAGCATAGAACAGGAAAATGCGGAACAGCGGGCCATCATGCAATGAGAACGGCTCCCGCATGCAGCGCTGGAACAATTCTTCCGCTTCGGATCCCCAAGACGCGAGCCGATGCACCCGAAAATCAACTTCTCCGTCCGGCCTTACATGACGTTTGATCTCTCCGTCTTCTATAGAAAACACAGTGCGCAAAGAACTGTACGTATCATATACACTTTGAAAGGATAAGCGCAGCTTATGTTCATCCACAGGCGTTAACAGATCCCATGCCGCTTGCATATGGTAGGCGCAATTGTCCGGATGGGCCTGCTGCAGCAGCCAGAGCGCCTTCTGCCCGTAAGATGCCATCGTATCCCGCTTCTCCTGACGCTGCTGCAGGAGCTGGCGGATCAGCCTTTCTTTGTCCTGGCGGGATAAGCCTGCAGTGACAATCGAATCGTTCATCTTGTTCATCTCCTGTCATTGATGTGAAGCACGATCATGACCCCTTCTCTTGCGTTAACAGCAGAAGCAGCCGATCCATGTCTTCGTCGGACAACTCGCCCAGATCTCGCTCCATGTCGCCGGAAGTCAGCAAATCGTCGATTTGCGATCGTTCTTCGTTGCTCTGCCTCTCCCGGGCATCCAGCAGGATGCCATGCAATTTCGATGCGGCCTGGCGGGTAGTCATCCCTTCCAAAAACTGAACAATCGGCAAAGATACTTGGAATTGCTGTTCGATCGCATGCTTCAGCTGCAGCGCCATTATGGAATCCATCCCGAGCATGACCAGCGGTCGATCCAGGGACAAGTCGGACGCGGGAATTATCTTCAGCATGCTGGCGAACATGCCCTGCAAGTGCTCCTCGAGCAGTGGCAGCGTTTCCATTCTATCGCGTACGGCTTGAAGGATATGCTGAACTGAGGAAGCGTGTCTAGAGCTTTCACTCGCCCGGTCCGTTTGCGAATCGGGCACCGCTCCAATCGTTCCTCTCTCCAACGCCTCCGGATCGTCGATCCACAGCCTTCTCTTCTCCCAAGGATAGGTCGGTATGGCAATGCATTGTCCCCGGCTGCCGATGGCATTCCAGTCCAGATCCGCCCCATACCGGTATAACCTAGCCGCAGCCTCCGGCATGCATGCTCCGTCATCGCCCCTGCGCATCGAGAATGCCGCCAGCTTGACTTCTCCATCCTGACCGCATTCTTCTACATGCTGTGTGAGGACCGGATGAGGGCCGAGCTCTACAAAGGCATCGTATCCGTCCAGCATGGCCGCATGCAGCGCGTCCGCAAATCGAACAGGCTTGCGCATATTGTCAGACCAATGCTCCGCCCCCAGCCTCAGCCCATTCTCCATCCGCCCCGTCACCGTCGAATAGATGCGCAAGCGGGCCAGTCGGTGGCGAACCTGGCCAAGCTCGGTTTGAAGACGATCGCATAACGGCTCCATGAAGTGGCTGTGAAAGGCAAACGAGCTTGAAAGGAGATGGGTTTTAACCGTATCGGGCAGGTTCCTCAGCAAGCGCTCCACTTCATGTGCTTCTCCGGCCAGGACAACGGATGAGGGCCCGTTCACCGCCGCTATCCCTACGCCCGGATATTCGCCGAGGCGCTGCTCGATATCGGCAAGCGGCATGCGTATGGAGACCATGGCACCTTGTCCCTTGGTCGATTGCATGAGCGTGCCGCGCCAATATACGATACGCATCGCATCTTCCAAGGTGAGCACGCCCGCCGCGTAGTGCGCGGAAATTTCTCCAAGACTGTGCCCGATGACCGCCTTCGGTTCAATTCCCCAGCTTCTCCATAGAGCGAGAAGGGACGCTTGAACGGCAAAGACGAGCGGCTGAGCCGCATCGGTGCGATCCGCCCAAGCATCGTCAGCTCCGCGGTGAAGTTCGTCCCACAACGACCATCCGGCATACTTGCTCCATATCGCATCGCATTCCAGGAATGTTCGTGTAAATGCGTTATCCCCGGATAAGTATTGCAGTCCCATTCCGTTCCATTGATTGCCTTGGCCGGAGAAGACGAACACAAGATTGGACGGATCGGCGCTCGCGCAAGTCGAAGTAAGTCTCTCCAACCCAAGAGCGAGCTCCTCGCGATTGCTCCCGAGAACGGCTGCGCGCCAGGCACGGTGCGTACGTCTCTGCTGCGCCGTGTAGCAAATATCGTCCAACGAAGCATCAGCGCGCTCCTGCAGGTATCGTTGCATGTCGGCAGCAAGACGCGTCAGGGAGCCGTGGCTATTGGCGGACAAAGGAAGAATATGTAATGAAGGAGGTGCCTGCTGCGATGTCTGCGCCGGCGGCATCAACGAAGTTGCATACTGCTGCAGCACCACGTGAGCATTCGTTCCGCCGAAGCCGAATGAGCTCACCCCGGCCACCGAACGTCTGCTTCCTGACGACCAGCTTACCGGATCCCGCACGATCTGGAGCGGAAGATCGCGAAGCGGGATGTATGGATTGATCTCTTCCAGGTTCAAGTTCGGAACCCATTCCCGGTAGTGCAGGCAAAGCACGGTCTTGATGAAGCCGGCAATGCCGGCAGCCGCCTCCAGATGACCGATGTTGGTCTTGACCGAACCGATGTAGCACTTGCTCGCAGCGGAGCGATTCCTAGACAGCACCCGCCCGATCGCCTGAACTTCGATCGGATCTCCCAAAGCGGTTCCCGTCCCGTGCGCTTCGATATAGTCGATCTCCTCTCCGGATAAGCCCGCGATGCGGTACGCGTCCTGCAGCACCTCTTCCTGGGCCTGACCATTGGGTGCAGTTAAGCCGTTGCTTAAGCCGTCCTGATTGACGGCACTCCCCCTGATCACGGCGTATATGCGATCACGGTCGCGAAGGGCAGCAGCCAGCGGCTTCAAGATGACCGCGCCGGCTCCTTCTCCCCGTACGTAACCGTCAGCGCGCGAATCGAACGTTTTGCACCTGCCGTCTGCCGAGAGCATTCCCGCTTCGCGGAAAGCTTTGCTGATGGCCGGATTCAATATCACGTTCACCCCGCCCGCGATCGCCATATTCGTCTCGCCCGTTTTCAAACTTTGGCAAGCCAGATGAACCGCGACGAGAGAGGAGGAGCAGGCTGTATCCACGGCCATGCTTGGGCCCCGCAAGTTCCATATATACGAAATTCGATTGGCGGCAATGCAATTGGAATTTCCCGTCACCGTATAAATGCCGCTTCGCTCGTAATCGGACAGCTTGCCGCAGCCGTAATCGTTGCTGGAAATGCCGACGAACACGCCCGTCCTCGAGCCGTTCATCGCTTCGTTCGTCAATCCCGCATCCTCGAGCGCCTCCCATACCACTTCCAACAGCATACGCTGCTGCGGATCCATCTGCTCCGCCTCGCGGGGAGATAAGTGGAAGGCTTCATTATCGAACAGGTCGATTTCTTCAACGATACCGGCACGGTGCATACCGTCCTGCGCGAACCGTGACGAGCGCAGCTCGGGCATCTCCGTTATGCAATTTTCTCCGCTGCGGAGATGATGCCAATATTCGTCGATGCTGCTCGATTTGGGAAATCGGCAGCCCATACCGATGACAGCAATCGCGTCCTCTTGCTCGGCTCCGCAGTCATCTCGTGCTGCATGCCCATCCTCCCCTCCGAACGCAAAATGCCGAGCCACGGCTTGGATGGAAGGATAGTCCCAGAACAGGGTTGGATCAACGGAACGCTTAACGAACGATTCCAATTCACCGGATAAAGACACCAATTCCTTCGAGTCAAGGCCATATCGGGAAAATGGAAATTCGGCCTTGATTTCATGTTGCGATATTTGCTTCAGCGCGCTGATTTGCTGCACGAACCAATTACATATGTCCTTGTAACGCTTGTCCTGTCCCTTGTCCATTTAATCCACCCCACACGAATAAACTTCCGTTCAGATACATCTCTTTGCACTTGCGGCGCTGAATCTTGTTACTGGTCGTTTTCGGGAGATTCAAAGGCTTGACGAGCTTGACATCATAGGCATATAGCTGGAGCTGTTCGGCAATGGCTTCGCGAATTCGATGAGCAATCCCGCTGCAGCAAGCTTCCCAATCGAGTTGCTGGCGCTGCACGGCATGCTTGAATTCCCGGTTCATTTCGCATACTACGACAAGTTCCTCTCCGCCCTGCACCTCTATCGAAAATGCGGCCAGACTCGCCCCGTTAATATCCGGATGGCAGCTGGCGGCAATCTCCTCGATATCCTGAGGATAATAGTTCTGTCCCCGAATGATGATCAAGTCTTTCAGCCGTCCGGCTATGTATAATTCGCCACCGTGAACAAAGCCGAGATCACCGGTACGCAAGAACGGACCTTCCTCCGAATCCAACAAATAAGCCGCAAATGTCGCTTTGCTCTCGACCGGGGCATCCCAATAGCCTTGGGCGACGCTTTCTCCCTTAATCCATATTTCGCCGATTTCGCCCGCCTCACATTCGAGCTGGGTGGACGGGTCTACGATTTTAATCTGATGATCCGAAAAAATCGAACCGCAGCCGACCTGGGCACGCGCCGCATCCCCGTGGGCTTTGACTGGGGCGACATTGTTCTGCTGGAGCGCCTTATCGTCCAGATAGAGCAGCTTCTTTTGCGCCTCTTTGGCCGCAACGGTCACGCACAGCGTCGCCTCGGCCAGGCCGTAGCTAGGCAGCAGCGATTCATCGCGGAAGCCGCATACGCGGAAGCTATCGCAAAACTCGCGGATCGTTTCTGCCCGAACCGGTTCGGAGCCGTTGAAGGCGATCGCCCAAGGACTCAGATTCAGTTCTTGTTTATCTTCATCCGCTATTTTTTGGACGCATAGTCGGTAGGCAAAGTCGGGGGCTCCACTGAAGGTAGCTCGATATTTCGTGATCGTCCGCAGCCATCGAATCGGTTTCTGGATGAAATCCATAGGCGACATCAGATAACAGCTTCCGCCATTGTATACGTTTTGCAGCACCTTCCCGATGAGCCCCATATCATGGTACATCGGCAGCCAAGACACCATAATCGTGTCATTTGAATGATAGAATCGTTTCTTCATGATTTCTAAATTGTGGAGTAAATTGCGATGGCTTACCATTACGCCCTTCGGAGTGTTGGTAGATCCGGACGTATATTGAAGGAAAGCGATATGGTCGATCGGGATCGTTTGTGCCCGATAGGTAAATTCATCGTCACGCTGCAGAATATCGTCAAGCTGAATGGAGTAGGCACTTCTCATCTTCTCTGGAAGCTTCATGGAATCAAGGGGAGATTGCGTAATAAGCAGGGCAGGCTTGGCGTTCTCATAGATCGCTGTGACTCGTTGCCCATTGCGCGACTTGCTGGGAGGAAAGGCTGGCACCGGCAAAGCGCCTGCCTGCAAGCATCCGAAAAAAGCAATGATATAGTCGATCCCGCTCGGCAGCAGGATCATGATTCTCTCGCCGGACAAGTTCAGAAATTGAAAATACGCGGCAAGCTTCTGGGAACGGAGGCGCAGCTCATGATAGGTGCAGCTTTCACTCTCGAATTCCCCGTTTTTCAAATAAATAAACGCTTTGCGATCGGGATAGTGATATGCCGTATAATCTAGCATTTCTAACAAATTTTTATACATCCTCGACTTCCTTTCTCATTCGGAAAATTACACACAAAAAAGAAGACAGGCGTGTTATACATAGCGACATCAACGGCTATTATTGTCTATGTTTACAACAAGAAGAGTATGTAAGTTGAGTTTTGGCCGGTAAGGGGTCAAAAAACGAGTTCAGTGGTTCTTTCATATCATCCAGAAACGGCTGTAAAAGCGTGGCATGATGAATGCGATCGTTATCCAAGACCATGACGATTTGACCCGTCGGATAGGAGCAACTCCCTGTAAGCGAACTGGTGCGCCAATTTCTTGGAAAAGAAGGTAATACTCCTGTTGCGTATGCGACCGTTTTGACACTTCGGTGTAGTAATTGAGGGCGGGGTCCATTTAAAATGAAAATGCAAAGATGCAAAGCCTGTTAACGTTCAATACATGCGGAATTTTTTTCTTTTGAATATGGTTTTTTTGCTTATTCGACAAACAGGTGCGAAATCAATTTCCATAGTTTATAATATTGAGTTCAATTTATATAATTCACCTTAAAATACCACTATATATTTTTGGTGTCAATACTTCAAAAATCATGTGTGTTATTCGTCTGTGATAATGTCACCCTATAACTGTTCTGAGATAATGTCACTATGGGACAGGAGATAATGACATTGAAGAATGCCGCGACAAAGAAAATTCTGGTTGTGGAAAAGTATTGAGCTGAGAACACATAGTGGTCGATATCATGCTCGCTGAGATTGAGATTGTTCCTGAAGAGAGATTTGAGCAAGGTTCTCCATCCGCTGATGGATTGGGGGAATTCGGTCAGAAAAGGCTGCATTCAGCGCCTGCACTCCTGTTCTCTATGAAGTTTAGGAAAAACAACTAATATCATCTTACTATAGAAAGCTTATTTTTCAACATTTTTCCACATTCTCATGCAAAAAATAGCGTGCATCGCGCTGCACGCCATCCAGCCGCCATAACGAAAAGAATCGGCTAACTTCTTAGGACGCCCCATATGGTACAATTTCTTGTAAAACGCATGACCGAAAGGAGGTCATTCGGTGAGCGCAACGAAAATAGTAGCGGAAACGGCGAATGGACTTTTTTTATTAAAGCAAGAGGTCAATCAAGAAAGCAATTGGCGTTCAGATCATTGTTATAAATTTATTTATTCCGTAAATGGAACGATGACCTATCAAACGAATAGAAGCCAGATATCGCTTGATGAGCAGCAATTTATAGTATTTAATCCACATGATGAACACAAACAATTATCTTTGGAGAACACAAAGTTTCTAATTGAAATAGAACCGTCTTTTTTAAACCGGGCAGCCAGAGCGATATCGTCTCTTCATTTTGATGTTCAATTTGCTTCCTGTACACAAAGACACCCTTCGTTAACAAAATGGGTTCAGTTTGTTACGGACTATGTGCAACTTGAAGAAAACGGAAGTTCGGAAGCAATGGAACTTTTTTTGGAACATAGTTTCAGTCAATTAGCTTTGGTTTTGGTAAAAAACGCTATCGGGACTCAATCACGCGACATCAACTTACATGCTTATAAAACGATTCATCCACAACTCTATAAAACGATCCAGGCCATGAAAGAAAATTATCAGCACCCATGGACGTTAGATGAAATGGCGGATATTTCATACTTCAGTAAATTTCAATTTGCTCATTATTTTAAGGAAATTGTCGGGATATCTCCATACTCATGGTTACAAATTTATCGAGTCATTCGCAGCCAAGACATGCTGATAAACACAAATAAAACCGTATTAAAGATCGCCATCGAATGCGGTTTTTCTTCTGTTTCCGTTTACAATCAGCTGTTTCAACGATTATACGGCATAACCCCCCGATCTTTTCGAACAATGGCTCGTAAATAAACGCCTGAACCGAGAATCATCATCATGCCGCATCCCAAAAATAAAATATGGGTGGATACAAACGAAGAAATGAATCCGAATACCCCAAGTGAAATTACATTTGAAAAATATAATAGAAATGCATTGAAACTGAAGCCGAGACCTAATTGGTCTGTGGGCAAATAGCGCTGTAACAAGTACACCCGTGACAAACCAGATATGGGCAAACCAATTGCCGCTGCCAACACGCCTATAAAATAGAATGGGAAATGATATGCAAATCCTAAAAGAAAAATACCTGTTCCCCAAATCAAGGAGCCAAATAGATAAATTTTCAAACTTAACTTCTTCCATAATAACGGAATCATTACATTGACCGCGATAACAGCAGCACCGTACCATCCCAGGAGAATACTATACGGTGACCATAAATAAAGTGCGGATAGTATACTGGTTCTTTGCCCAAATCGTAAATTTTTGAATAGAAATCAAGATATCCTTCATTTTCTTTGGCTTGACATTTGTTTGTTTTTCTGAAAATTGGATGTGATAAATGAATAACGCGCTTAGCAGATACGTAAGTGCATCAAATGTAAAAAAATGAATAATACCGATTGTATTTATAAATCCGGCGCTTACAATGGGACCTAATACCGTAACCCCTCTTGTAAACGTATCAAGTAAGCTATTAACAGGCGTTCTTTCTTCTTCTGTCGTAATCATGGGCAACATTGCCCGATGAGCAGGGTTAAAGAAACAGCCCAGACATTGAATCATAAAGCTGATTACAATTAAATGCTAATAGGTTAACATTCCAAATTGATCACAGATGACAAGGGAGACCATCAGAGGTCCCCTAATCAGTTCAATCGCTATCAATAATCTTTTTTTGTTCACCCAATCCGCAATCACGCCTCCAATTAATCCGAAAAAAAGATACGGCACTACTTGTGAAAAGGCAACACCCGTCGTATAAATACTTGATTCCGTCAGTTCATACGCTAAAAACAAGAAAGCCAGCCCCGAAATCACATTGCCTAAATTAGAAGCCCCTGCTCCCAGCAAGTAAAGTAGAACATTCCTGTTAGTCTTTATCACTTTTACGTACATATCGTTCACCTCATGTCCATCGTACGATGGGAGTGAGGTGTTTTTCTGTTGAGAAATTGCTGGCTTTGATAGCAAGATTATATGATTCGTCAATTCTCTTATTCTTCGGCCCGATTGCGGTACCGCTTGTAAGCGAGCGCCAGACAGAGAACGTGAAGGACGACGCCCCAAGCGATGCTTCCTGTCGTCCCCCACGGCTCCGTAAGGGGAAATCCGGCTGCGGGCTCCGCCGTAAACAGATGCGCGACCCAATAGGTCGGCAGCCAGCCGAATGCGGGCCACCAGGAGGCCGGGAGCACGTATGCAAGCACCGGGAGGAAGACCGCGATCCCGCCCAGCTTGGACAGCGCCAAGCCTTCCACCTTGTTGGAGGCGCAGCCGGTCAGGAACAGAGCCATCAGCGGAACCTCCAACATCAGCATTGGCATCGCGCCCAGGACGGCCGCCGGGCTTAACGGCATCCACCCGATGCTGACAGCCGCAAGCGCGAGATACAGGCCGGCTAGCGCCAGCGGAACAACCATGCGGCGGACCAAATAACCGCTCTTCCGGAGCGGAGTCGCCGCATAATAGTGCAGCACCCGCTCGTCCCGCTCATCCAGCATGAGCAGACCGGCCATGACGCCGATAACGAGCGGAATAAGAAGCAGGCCGATACCGGATAGGATGCCGGCATGCTCCATCAGATGAATCCCGGCCCGCCGTTCGAGCAGCGCGGCGGTCCACGGGACGCCATAGGCCATCGCCGCGATCAGCAGGGCCGGGGCCGTCACGATGAACAGCATCATCGGGTCGCGGCCCATATGCAGCAGGTCATAGCGAAGAAATTGCATCGTTCGACTCATCGTGTACCTCCTTCGTTCAGCTAACGGTGCCGGAATAATTGAAGCGATCGGAAGGCCCATGCATACGCCGCGCCGATCCAGACGATAAGGCAGGCGGCCCCGAGGAGCAGCTCCCCGTCCGGCACAGGCCGGAAGGCCGACTGAAGCAGCAGCAGCGAGCCCGCTGCCGGCAGGGCACGGAGCAAGTTCCCTCCGTACAAGCCAAGAACCTCCGCGACAGGCAGCGTGAAGAAGACGCACAAAGGAACGGAGCAGAAGAAGAACCCGTTCATCGTGCGGCAGCGGGCGGCCAGCCCCAGGCCGACCAGCGTAAAAAATGCGGAGGTCAGCGCCACCCCGATCAGGAACCAGCCCAGCCCCCGATGGAAGCCGAAGGTGCTGATATGGATCAGGAGGCTGCTCGATAAGGACAGCAGCATAAGGGATACGGTCTTCGATCCGATATAAGCGGACGGTGAATGCGGCGTCACGAATAACGCTTCGTGAATATCCTGCCCTTTCTCCAGCAGTACAAGACCGCCGATGAAGAAGAAGCCGAGCATGCTCGGGTCGGAGAAGGTCAGGAGCAGGTTCGCCGTCGCCCTGTATCCGGCCGGCAGCTGATGAAGCAGGACGATATAGACCGTGCTCACGAGCGCATACGCGGTGTAGAACTGGTGGCGCACTTGCAGCCGGATATCGCCTGCCAGCGCATGGCGGAAGCGGCGGACGGCACGCCGGAGAGGAGTTATCCCCCGGTGCGGTACGACAGGCTGATTCATGTCAAAGCCCTCCCGGTCACTTCTATGAATAACTGATCAAGGGACGCTTCCTGCGTGTGCATCGTCTCTATGGCTCCGATCCGCAGCAGCCTCAGAAATTCCGCATTGCCCTCCAGACCGGCCAGCCCGAACTCCGCCCGCTTCCCTGCTCCCGCCTCCCGATACTCGACCCGGACCGTGCGCTTCCCGGCTCTCACCTTCAAGGCGCGGGGGGAATCGATGAGGCGAACCTCGCCGTCGACGATGAAGGCGACCCGATCGCAGAGCTCTTCCGCCGCGGTCATATTATGCGTCGTAATAATGATCGTCTTGCCCGCGGCTTTCTGCTCCAGGATGAGCTCCTTCACCAGAGCCGCATTGACCGGATCGAGCCCGGACGTCGGTTCGTCCAGGAAGAGAAGGCGGGGACGATGCAGCAGGGCGCGGCATAAATTGAGCCGCATCTTCATTCCCTTCGAATACTGTCCGACCTTCATGCCGGCATAGCTGTCAAGCCTGACCCGCGCCAGCATGCGCATCGGATCCTCGGTCTCCACGTCATAGAGCGAGGCGAACAGCCGCAGATTCTCCAAGGCAGTGAACCGGCTATAGAAGTTCGGGAACTCAAATGCGACCCCGATGCGATTGTAATAATCCCGGCCGTGCTGTCTCAGGGGCCGCCCCATAACCCGCACTGTCCCTTCATATTGGGGCAGCGTGCCGATCAGCACTTTTTGCGTCGTGCTCTTGCCTGCTCCCGAGGGGCCGAGAAAGCCGAAAATCTCTCCCTGGGCAATCTCAAAGTCAATCCCCTTCAACGTATAATCAGCCTGGCCCGGATATTGGTACCGAAGCCCCTTCACTTCAATCATCCGTTCTCCCTCCGATCCGCCTCAATAATTAGCCCTTCGGCCATTAACTCGATCAGGAGCTCCATCGTCTGTTCATAATGAGCTTCGCCGATCCGCTTCTTTTGCAGCGAGAACAGGACGAATGACCGGATCAGGCTGACCATCGCGTCAGGCGAACCGTTCCGCATCCAGCCTTGCCGCTGCCCCTCGGCCAGAAAGGGGTACAGCTCGTCGTAATCGTCTCCGTAATGCCGCTCCAGGGTCTCGGGAGGCAGCTTGCGGAAGAGCGATTCCACCAGTTCCTCGTCATACAGCTGCTGCAAGAACGCATTCTCTTCCAGCATACGCAGCGACTCACGCAGAAAACGGCGGAACCGTTCCCGGGTCATCGGCGAATCTGTCTGCAGATAGGCAGCAGACAAATACCGGCGGACAGCCTGCTCTTCTTCCTCCAGCAACTCGAAATACAGTTCTTCCTTGGACGGGTAGAACAAATAAAACGTGCCCTGTGCCACGCCGACGGCTGTGGTCAGATCGGCGACGCTCGTCTTTTTCAAGCCGAACACCGTGAACAACTGCTTCCCTTTGTCCTTCAGGTCCTGTCTAATTTTTTCTTTCTCCTGCTTACTGAAGCGCGGCATGACGATCTCTCCTCGTGAATATATGAATATTTTTATTTTATATTCATAATTAAACGGCAATTCCTTCCTCTTGTCAACCCGGCCGATTCACTCGCTTCATCTGCATCATCATCGAGCACGGCCGATTTCCATCTGCCGTCCCCTCTATATTCAAGCATCTGCTGCCTGAATCATAGGTCTCCGTTCCGGGTAATTCAGAGTAAGATGTGCCGTTCGATGCGGCAGCGGCGACATTTTTTTTGGAGAAAGGCAAAAAAATTGAAGAAACATGTAACTTTTTCTGCTTATCTTCGTTATAAACTAGTAGTAAAGGAGGTTGTCGGTTCAATGCAAGCTACTCTTCGTACATTGGGCATGATTATGTTAATAGGAGCTCTGGTGGCGTCGATCAGCCTTCCGGCATCGGCGGCCAAGAAGGAGGACCAGTCCCGGGCTGTGAAGCTCACACCCGAACCCGTCAGCGTTCTGGTCGTCGACAAGGACGACGAACCGATAACAGAGAACGGACTTCTGATCGACAGCAAAACCTATGTGCCCATCATGGATATCAGTGAAGCGTTCCAGTTCAAGGTCCGGTGGGAAGCCATCAGCCACACCGTATATATCGATGGCCCCGAGGATAATATCGCCTGGAACTCGCTTACCAATAAGATGAAAGTCAACGGCAAGGACACGAAGCTGACCACGCTTCCCAAAGTGATCAAAGGCAAGACCTATGTGCCGATTCAGCTGCTGCACGACGTATTTCTGTTCGACTTCACCTGGGAAGGCAAGTCAAGAACCGTTACGCTCTGGTATGAACCGCAGCCTTATTATTCCGAATAATCCGTATGCCGCCGACAGCAGGACGGCGGACGCAGAACAGGACCGGACTCTTCCGGTCCTGTTTTTTTGGCGTGCTCTTCCTGACATGAACCGAAAGACCCGCTTCTGCCGCCGCTCCAGGCCGGGAATCAGCGCTTTCCATGACATTCTTCATGAAAATTTATCGCAAATGGGAATAAATAGAGACGAGTTGGCATGTTTATAGAATGATAGGGTATACACCGATGGCCGCATCGCTTCCGCTTCATCGTCTTGCCGCTGGCCAGGTGGACCACTTCATACCAAGAGAGGGGTACGCTATGCGAATGAGACGTAAATCCATGCTGGCCGTGCTGACACTATTACTCGCTGTAAGCGCTTTTTTGAGTGCCTGCGGGAGCAGCGGCCAAGACACCAACTCTTCCTCGCCTCCGGGAACGAACAACGAAAAGCCCGCAGAACCAGCACCTGGCGGCGGCAAGACCGAAGCGCCGAAAGAGCAAGTCTTCCGCTTCAATCTGCACTCCAACCCGCCGACGCTCGATCCCGGACTGTCGCAGGACACGGTAGCGCACGCCGTGCTCAACGGACTGTTCGAAGGGCTGACGCGGAGCAACGAAAACGGCGAGGCGATCCCGGGAACAGCAGAAAAATGGGAAATCTCCCCGGACGGCCTCAAGTACACCTTCCATTTGCGGAAGGACGCGAAATGGTCGAACGGCGATCCCGTGACGGCGGAAGACTTCGAGTTCTCCTGGAAGCGGGTGCTTGATCCGAAGACCGAGCCGGCGCCGCCGTACGCCTACCAGCTGTACTATATCAAGGGCGCAGAGGCATACAACACCGGACAGAGCACCGATCCGAACTCGGTAGCCATCAAGGCTGTCGATGCCAACACGCTCGAGGTCGAGCTGGAGCATTCCACTCCGTATTTTTTAAGCCTGCTTTCTTTTCAGACCTATTTCCCGGTTCATTCCTCCGTCAAAGACAATCCAAAATGGGCATCTGAGGCGAGCACCATTGTTTCGAACGGTCCGTTCAAAATCAGCGAATGGAAGCAGCAAAGCTCGCTGGAGATGGTGAAAAATGAGCATTACTACGGCAAGGATGAAATTAAATTCACCAAGGTGCAGATGTCCATGGTCGCCGATTCGGGATCGGAGCTGAACATGTACGAGACCGACCAGATTGATTATGCCGGCATGCCGACCGGACGCGTTCCGAATGAGCAAATTCCGATCTTGAAGGAAACGAAGCCGGACGAACTGGAGATCAAGGGCATTGCCTCCAGCTACTACTACTTGTTCAATAACCAACAAGAGCCGTTCAACAACGTCAACATCCGCAAAGCGCTGTCAATGGCGATCGACCGCCAGCTGATTGTCGACAAGGTGACTCTCGGCGGACAGTTGCCTGCATTCGGGATCGTTCCTCCGGGAATCGCGGGCGAGAAGGACGAATTCCGCAACGAACACAAGGACGATTATTTCACAGAAAATATAGAGGAAGCGAAGGCATTGCTGGAGAAGGGGCTCAGCGAGCTGGGACTATCCGCCATGCCTGAAATTACGCTCGCGTACAATACCGATGAGAGCCACAAAAAGGTGGCCGAGGCCGTCGCCGACATGTGGAGCAAAAATCTCGGCATCAAAGTGAAAATTGAGAATCAGGAATGGGGCGTCTTCCTGAAGAACCGGACCGCGCTCAACTATCAGATGGCCAGGGCCGGATGGACGACCGACTACAACGACCCGATGTCCTTCATCGATCTGTACATGACCGGAAGCGGCAACAACGACATTGGTTACAGCAATCCGGAATTCGACAAGCTCGTCCGGGAGGCGAAGCGAGCATTGGATAACAAGGAGCGGATGGAATTGATGGCGCAGGCGGAACGCATGCTGATCGAGCAGGATCAGGCCATTATTCCGCTGTACTACTATACGAGCGTCGGGTTGAAGAAGCCGTACCTCAAGAACGTGTTTATCGACTATCAGGGAATGCTCAACTACAGCCGGGGTTATTTCGAATAACGGCGCTGCTCGCGCTCTCCCGGTATGAAGTCCGTCCGGGATGCACTTGGCCAATTGCCGGTGCGTCCCGCTTCTTCATATCCCGTGCGGAATGAATGAACCTGACTAGGAGGAGGATGCATCCATGATTCGGTATTCCCTGACCAAGCTGTTCTATCTCATCCTATCGCTGTGGGTGCTGGCTTCCGTCACATTTTTGCTCATGAAGGCCATTCCCGGCGATCCATTTATGTCGGAAAAAGCGGTTCCACCGGAAATTCGTGCCCGTCTGATGGCCCAATATGGGCTGGATAAACCGCTGTATGAGCAATATTTCGTATACTTGTCCAACTTGGCGAAAGGCGATCTGGGGATTTCGATGAAAATGATGGACCGCGAAGTCGGCCAGACGATTCGCGATGCCTTCCCCTACTCCCTGAAGCTCGGCGTCGTCTCCATTATCGTCTCCGTCGTTATCGGCGTCAGTCTGGGCATGATTGCAGCGCTGCGGCATCGCAAGCTGCTCGACTCCGCCTCGATGGTCATCGCCGTTCTGGGCGTATCGGTCCCCAGCTTCGTGCTGGCCTCCTTCTTCCAATATATTTTCGGCGTGAAGCTGAAATGGCTGCATGTCGTCGGTCTGAACGGTCCGCTTGATTACATCATGCCGACCCTGGCGCTCTCCGCCCTGCCTATCGCCTTCATCGCGCGCCTGACGCGCTCGAACATGCTGGAAGTCTTGACGGCCGATTATATTAAGACCGCCAAGGCCAAAGGCTTATCCCGCGGCGCCATTATCCGACGGCATGTGCTGCGCAACGGCATTCTGCCCGTCGTCACCTACCTCGGTCCGCTCACGGCCAACGTCGTGACGGGATCCTTTATCATTGAACAAATTTTCGGAATCGGGGGACTCGGCAAAATATTCGTCACGAGCATCAGCAACCGCGACTACTCGCTCATTATGGGCATTACCCTATTCTACGGACTTATTCTGATGTGCGCCCGCTTCATCACCGACATCGCGTACGGATTGATCGATCCCCGCATCACTCTTGCCACGAGAAAGGAGAAGGCCGCATGACCATGTTCCATTCCTCCCCTGCCGAAGAACGCCCCCTTGCCCCGGAAGATTTCCGGAAGGCGAACGTCAGCGAACATGCGGCGGAAGCGATCGAACAGGAAAGCATATCCGCATGGCGCGACGCCTGGCTGCGGCTGCGCAGCAACCGGGTCGCCATGACGGGCCTTGTCTTCTTGCTGCTCATCATCCTCATGGCCATCATCGGTCCGGTGCTGACGCCTTACGATTACTACTCCAATAATCTGGAGAAGACGAATCTGCCGCCTTCCGCCGAGCATTGGTTCGGCACGGACGATCTCGGCCGCGACATGTTCGCCCGCACGTGGATGGGGGCCCGCATCTCGCTTACCGTCGGCTTCTCCGCCGCGGCTATCAATCTCGTCATCGGCGTCATCTACGGCGGCATTATGGGCTATATCGGCGGCCGGCTCGACGAGGTGATGAACAAAATTTCCGAAATTATTTATTCCATTCCAGATCTGCTGGTGGCGATTCTGCTCGTTGTCGTCTTCGAACCGAGCCTGGGCACGATTATTTTGGCGCTGTGCGTGACCGGCTGGATCAATATGTCCTGGATCGTGCGCGGGCAGATGATGCAGCTCAAAAACCAGGAATATGCCCTCGCTTCCCGTTCCTTGGGCTCGTCGGGCATGCGCATTCTGTTCCGGCACCTCCTGCCGAACGCCATGGGTCCGATTATCGTCACCTTGACCTTGGCGGTGCCGGCAGCCATCTTCAGCGAAGCGGTGCTGAGCTTCCTCGGGCTGGGCGTGCAATCGCCGGCCGCATCCTGGGGGACGATGATTAACGACGCGCTCAAGGCCATGATCATTCATCCTTGGCGCCTTGCCTTCCCTGCGCTGTTCATCAGCTTGATGATGCTGTGCTTCAATCTGTTCGGCGACGGGCTGCGCGATGCGCTCGATCCGAAGATGAAAAAATAAGGACAAGGAGGGTTCGCCCATGCAGCGCTTGTTAGAAGTTCAAGATCTCCATGTCTCCTTCCATGTCCGCGGCGGCGAGGTGCAAGCCGTGCGCGGCATCGGATTCCATGTCCAGCCCGGCGAGGCCGTCGCCATCGTCGGCGAATCCGGCTGCGGCAAGAGCGTGACCGCCCAAGCAATCATGCGTCTACTGCCGCATCCTCCCGCCCGCATTCATCAAGGGATAATCCGGTTCCAGGGGAAAGATCTGCTGCGCGTGAAGGAGCGGGAAATGCAATCCATTCGGGGCAAAGATATCGGGATGATCTTCCAGGATCCGATGACATCGCTCAATCCGACGATGACGATCGGCCGCCAGATTACCGAGGTGCTGACGAAGCATCAGCGCATGGCACCGCAGGAAGCCAAGCGGCGGGCCATCGAGATGCTGGAGATGGTCGGCATCCCCCACCCGGCCACGCGCTTCTCCCAATATCCGCATGAGTTCTCCGGCGGCATGAGGCAGCGGGCCATGATCGCCATTGCCTTGGCCTGCCGCCCGGCGCTGCTCATCGCAGACGAGCCGACGACGGCGCTCGACGTCACGATTCAA
The DNA here is from genome assembly GCF_945605565.1 of Paenibacillus dendritiformis. NCBI lineage: Bacteria > Bacillati > Bacillota > Bacilli > Caryophanales > Paenibacillaceae > Paenibacillus > Paenibacillus dendritiformis. Next base: position 5,027,957 of record NZ_OX216966.1, read on the forward strand.
GCCCAGATTCTGCGCGTGCTCAAGCATCTGCAGCGGGATTTCGGAACCTCGATCATTCTGATTACACACGATCTAGGCATCGTGGCGGATCTATGCGATCGCGTCATCGTCATGTATGCGGGCCAAATCGTCGAGACCGGAACGAAGCGGGACATATTCAAGCAGCCGAAGCATCCGTATACCCGAGGGCTGCTGCGTTCCCTGCCGCGGATCGATCAGAGTAAGGATGAGCCGCTCGTGCCGATTTACGGCACGCCGCCCGATCTGGCCAAGCCGCCGGACGGCTGCCCGTTCTGGGCCCGCTGCAACGACGCGATGCGCGTCTGCCAAGAACGGCAGCCGAAATCGACTGCCATCAGCGGAACCCACAGCGCGAGCTGCTGGCTGCTGCATCCGCTGGCACGGGAGGTGGCCCGATGAGCACTGAGCCATTGCTCCGGCTCAACCGGCTGAGCAAGCATTTCCACCTTGGGCGAGGCCAGACGCTGAAGGCCGTCCATAATATCAGCTTCACCGTTCGCAGAGGAGAGACGCTCGGAATGGTAGGCGAATCGGGGTGCGGCAAATCGACGGCGGGACGGACGATCCTCCGCTTGTACGAGCCGACGGACGGGGAAGCCTGGTACGGGGGGACGAATATATACCGGCTGAAGCCGCGGCAGCTGAAGGCGTTCCGCCGCGAGATGCAGATGATCTTCCAGGACCCGTACGCATCGCTCAATCCGCGCATGACCATCATGGACATTATCGGGGAGGCGCTGGACATTCATCGTCTGGCCGATAGCCGTTCGGCGCGCAGGAAGCGGGTCGAAGAGCTGCTTCACCTGGTCGGGCTCAATCCGGATCATGCCACCCGCTATCCTCACGAGTTCTCGGGCGGCCAGCGCCAGCGCATCGGAATCGCCCGCGCGCTGGCGGTCGATCCGAAATTCATCATTTGCGATGAGCCGATCTCGGCGCTGGACGTATCGATACAAGCCCAGGTCGTCAATCTGCTGCAGGATCTGCAGAAGCGTCTCGGCCTGACCTATCTGTTCATCGCGCATGATCTGTCCATGGTCAAGCATATCAGCGATCGGGTGGCCGTCATGTACTTGGGCCAGATCGTGGAACTGGCCGACAGCGGGGCGCTGTATGCGGAGCCGCTGCACCCGTATACGCGGGCGCTCATGTCCGCCATTCCCGTCCCCGATCCCGACATCGAGGCCGGCAAGGAACGCATCGTGCTGAGCGGCGAGCTGCCGAGTCCGCTGCATCCGCCGAGCGGCTGCTCCTTCCGGACGCGATGCCCGTATGCGAACGGGACCTGTGCCGAGCGCAAGCCTGACTTCCGGGAAGCGAAGCCGGGACATTATGTCGCCTGCCATCTGGCCTGATCCGTCCGCGGGCCGTGCAGGAGACAGAGCAGAAGATACAATAGAAGATATAGTAGAAGCTACGGCAAAAGATACGCCAGGAGGCCGAACGCTATCCGTTCAGCCTCCCCTGCTGCGCGATCCGCATCATCCCGCTCCGGCTTGCGAGGCCGACTGCTCCCGCCATCATCGGCTGATACGCTTTGTTCCACGCGGCATCCAGCGGACAAGCCAATGATCGGCATTCTAGTAGAACCAGATCTCCTCCTCGCCCGCCGCGTTCATGCTTGGAGCAAATAAGAAGACAACTGAAACAGATCGCTGCAGATGAACCGGGTATGGGGAAATCTGCCCAGCTTGTTCTTCCGGTTCAGCCAGACGGTATCGATTCCGACATTCGTTGCGCCCCCCACATCGCCGCTCAAGGAATCTCCGATATGTAACACATCTTCCCGCTTTACGCCGAACTGGTCCAGAGCGCAGCGGAACATCTCCGGCCGCGGCTTGTAGGCGCGGACATCCTCGCTCGTAATGACCCCGTCCACCTGCAAATCATGCAGGCGCAGAGCCGCCTCGATATCGGCCCGATCCGTATTCGACAAAATATAGACCGGATAGGATTGGCGGGCCTGTTCCACGAACCGTCTCGCATCCTCGTACAGGTTCGGCTGCTCCCAGTTGGCGTACTGAAGCGCCAGCAGATCGTCCGGCCGGCTGAACGAATCAAAATAAATCAGCGTCTCGGCCAGGCATTCCCACGCGAGCTGGCGCTGGCTCTGGTAAGCGCTGCCGTAGCTATCGAGAAGCAGCCTGGACAAGCTCTGCCACCAGTAAGTGCCAATCTCCTGCAGGCTGCATTCCCGGCGCGAATTCACCTGGATATTGCGGAATACAATCTGCAAAATGTTCTCATCTTCCCATACCAACGTTCCATAGAAGTTAATAAAAAGGGCCTTGTACTTCGCCATGACGTCCCATCCCCTTATCCGTATGACTTCCGGCCGATGTTCCGTATGAAGGCGCCTCGCCTGTACCTGCCCGCACGTTCCGGGCCGGACTGCCTGCGCTGCACACTCCTGTCGAGAAGCGTCGAGAATACTTTCAGTATAGCAAACCTGTTTCGCAATAAGAGAGTCATTTCCTGAAAAAGGGACTTGGGGCCTCCCGGATAGGCTGACTGAACTAGGAATGCGAGGCAACTCTTCATTCAAATGCCTTGCGCCCCACCACGAAAATGAGCCGGCGCGGCAAGCAAGCGGCATGGCAAATAATGATTTTGCGCAACAAAAGGCGAAGGCGGAATCTCGATTCTATCAATCGCGCATATGGTAGAGAGGATGGCGTCAAGCAACAGCCAGCTCAACCGCGATCGCTTTTCGGGCTGGGCTGGCCGGTTCATTTTGAAATAGAGGAGGTGCAATGATGCAAATTGCGGTATGCGGATATTACGGGATGGGGAACTTCGGTGACGATTTATGCTTGCGGACGCTGCAGAAGCGGTTCGACAGGCATGCCGTCTACCCCTGGCTGCCGCAAATGAGCCCGGATGATACCGATGCCGTCATCATCGGAGGCGGAGATCTGATTACGCCGTATGCCTTCAACCCTTATTACTTCCCGGCGGCGCTGCGCAATCATCCGACCTGGGTGTACGGCGTCGGCATTGTCGATGCTTATCCGGAAGAAACCTGGCCGGAAGATCAGCTCAATCGGTACCGGGAACGGATACAGCGGGCCAAAAAGGCCGTATTCCGCGACGCCCATTCGCTCGCTATCGCTTCCCGGGCCGGATTGCACCCGTATCCGACGATGGCGCCGGACATCGCTTTCGGCTATCAAGAACCCCGCTTCCCCGTGAAGCGGTTGTCCGACAGGCCCACGATCGGCATCGTCGTATTCGCCTATTCCTCCTTCCCGTTCGAAGCAATGCTGCGGCTCTTCCTTCGGTTGTCCAGCCAAGGCTTCCATCTCGCCCTCATTCCCGTCACCAATCATCCGACTAATGCCTTCTCCGACTTCGACATGTGCAATCGGCTGTACCAAGCCATGAAGGCTCGCGATCCCCGCGCCTCCGTCGAATCGCTGCCGCTGCTCATGGAGCTGGACGTCGCCTACAGCCTCATCCAGTCCATGGATATGCTGATCTCCTACAAGCTCCATCCTTCCCTCGCCGCGCTGCGCGCCGGGAAGCCCGTGTTCGCCTTCAGCACGATGAGCAAGATCCGCAGCCTGCTCAGGCAGTTCGGCATGGAGGAATATGTCTGCTCCTATCAGGAGCCGGAAGAAGTCTATTGGCCGCGAATCGAGGACTTCCTCGAACACGGCCAGGCCAAGGCGCAAGCGGCGCTGCCCCGCATTCGCCAAGCCGAACGAGAGAGTGTGCGCCAGCTTCGCCGCCTGAAGGCGGATATAGAGCAGCAATGCCCGCAGCATCGCCGGTACTGATGGCCGTCTGAACATATTGATCGTGGAGAGGAGGAAGGAAGATGTCGTTATGGTTCGGATACGGCCGGCTTGAAAGAAAGGTTCGTCATCTGGAGGAAAAAGTGGAGGAGTTGGCTCGCGGAATAGACGAAGTAGCTTCGGGGGTCGTGCCTAACCAAGAATTAAGGCGGTTCCTGGAGTTCAAAGTGGGGACGGAGATCGTGGTCTGTACCCCAAGCGCTGCGGTGCGGGGCGTACTTCTCAGCGTAGGCTCCGGCGTGCTGCAGCTAAGGGAGACTGCCGGCGCTCGCGCGATCATTCCGTTTGCCAAAGTGACGTATGTCCAATAATCGACAAGAAGAGAGGAGACTTTCGCGATGAACTTTCGCCAACTGTTGCGGGGGTATCTCGGGACGGTGGTCGAAATCATTACCGCTCATGGCGTGACGGCGGGGACGCTGCAATCCGTCGGCAGTTCCACCCTCACCCTCAAGGTTCCGCCGATTCTGAACGGGCCTTCCGGGCAAACCGCCGCCATTCCGCTGCAATCGATCGAATTCGTCCGCATTCCTGCAGACGGATGATGACGCCGGGGCGCACGGGAACGTGCGCCCTGGCACTGCCGCTAAACGCTGTGGCCATTCCTCGGGTCCAGCGGCTGCCCGGCTCCCGGGTGCAAGGCGGTGGAGCCGCTTAACGGTGTCCTTGCACGGGGCGCTCCAGCGCGTACAGATCGTCTTCCAGAGCGGCCATCCGCTCGAGAAGCAGCTTCCTGGCATCCTGAACCGCCTGGTTATACAGATGCGGGCCTAATTCCTTGATCATAACATCAACGAGCTGCTCCGCTCCGATATCTCCAAGCTCCTCCGAGCGTTCTTCCGCAAAGTAATGCTTCACCTGCTCCATAATATGTTCCTTATGTTCTCTGGGCAGCTTAATCGGGTTCATGCCGTTCCTCCTTCATTCCCTGCGTTGAACTTGAAAAACTTGAATCAAAGCCATAGCCTGCGCGTCAGCGTTCCGGCGGATAGACCGGAGGCTGTCCCATCCGGCTCTGCTTCTCCCAAATAGACAAGTCCTGCCATCGGATTGCGCGGTGCAGCGCCCGGATAACCAGAATACTCACGTAGACGCCAAGGACGAACACCACCATATAGATCATAAGCGGGATAAATCCAAAAAATGAAATGAATCCGCTACCCATCGAACACACCTCCCTCAGCCATGATTCGGTCCTCCGCCTTCCCCGCCAGCCGCAGCCGGCAAGCATCCCTACCCCCTATCCGTTCGGATCAGGGCGCAGCAGCGGCTTCAGCTTGCGGAAATCATGCATCCCGTTCCGCACGGCAGCCAGCTCTGTTATGTGTTCCATCAACTTATGCGCTTCCTCGGACGCCAGCCGGTACTGTTCCTCCGCAATCCGTCCCAGGCGCAGCGCCTCATCCAATTCCTCTTCATCCAGCAAAAAAATCTGCCCTGACGGCAGCAGGACGACATCCAGGTACAGATCGTCATAATATGGAATTCCGCGCTCGTCCAATTCGGGAGGCTCGCAGATGTCCACATACCACTGGACCACTTCTTCCTTGTCGTTCAGCATCGTCGTCACGGAATATCGCTCCCCCTGCGGGAAATGCTGCATCCAATAATAGCCGGCATCCGCCAGTACGAGCTTTCTGCCGTCCATTTTTTTGATAAGCGGCGCACGCACGGCATGGAAATGGAGCAGCGTCACATGGCCTGAAAAATCTTCGGTTACCTGATGCATAATAGCAAAATCACGCGATTCGATCCGTTTCCAGTCACTGCGGTCAGCATGTTTTCGTTTCATGAAGTCAACCTTTCTTCTCTCCAAATACACGTTCTCCGTAAATCTCTTCCATTATACCGTTATTCAGCCAGAAAATCTGCAAAAAAGAACATCGCTTCCGATGTCCTTTCTTGGCATATGAAAATCAGAGCATCATGCTCACCACGACACCTCAATAAATGAGGCGTCATCCGTCAGAGCTCCGCCCTGCGGCTGATCCAGCATCCGCTGCAGCTCCGCATCCGATGGCGTTCCGCTGCAGCCGTCCAGCTCGCGCAAGCCATCCGTGTAACAGAGCAGCCGGTACGTCCCGGAGCGGGGCAGCTCCATCGTGAACAAATGCGGCGCGCCGCCGACCGGGCCGGTTAACGTGGACCAACGCTCGCCGATCCGTATCTTGTCCTGGAACGGCGCCTTCACTTCCGTGCCGTTCACCCACAGGCGCAGACGGCAGTCGCCCTGCCATGCGAGCCACAGCCTGCCCTTGCGAAGCCCGCTGCGGCTGGCGCGCTCGATTCGGCCGCAGATGAACATCGATTCGCTTCCGCGGCGCCGCTTCTCTTCGAGCACTTCCCTCAGCAGCTGCGGCGTGCCATGAGGTATCGGCAGACCTTCTACCTCCTTCGTCGCCGGGCCGGTCAGCCCTCCGATATAGGCATGGAAGGCCTGCTCGCTCGGCGGCGCTCCCAGGTCTGCCAGCCAGCCGAGCAGCTGTTCGCCGAGGAACCGGGCGGCGAAGTCGCCCTGGTAGCTCATGCTGACCCCGTCGCACAGCACGAAGCTGCAGCCGTTGCCCTGCAGATGCAGTCCGAGGAAGTCCTGCCCGTTCTCGCGCTGCTGGACCGTCTCCTCCGCCCGCGCATAGCCGTACCTGCACCGGTACGGGTGGTCAATGATCGTTACGGGATGCTCCGTATGCTGGGAGCACAGGATTCGCTGTACCGCCGTGTCATACCGGGACGATTTTTTTCGGCCAATTCGCATGCGCAATCTCCCCATCTCTACCGTACCGGCGTCGCCGCCGACATCTGGAAGCCGATGGACACGAGCTCCGAGCAGCTTCCGGGGAGCATCATGCGCGCGCCGGGAGCGAGATGATAATCCGCCTCGACCAGCATCTCCCGGTAACTCTCCGGCAGGACGGAGGACATGCTGCGCAGCTTCTCGGCATGCTCATCCTTGAATGGCGTATCCGCCATAATCCCTTTCCAGCGGCGCGGCTCCGCGATCGGCGAGCCCATAATATGATCGGATATGAAAATATTCTCCACCAGCACATTGCCATCCGGCACGCTCATTTGCATAATCCGCTTCGCGATCGGCTCCGGGTCTTCTCCGGTCGCAACCCCGTCGGTCATATGACAGACAAGCGGAGCCGGGCAGTCCTGCATATTCGGCAGCTCCGCCTCAAGGATCCGTTCCGCCTGCCGGAATGCCTTGGCCGAATCCGAGAACCGGACCGGCGTCAGATCCGGCAGCGATCCAAGACTGGCGATCTCGTCGATGCCCTTGATGCCGTTCAGCAAATCGTACACATCGTCGCTGTAGGCCAGTATGGCCAGACGGTACCGGGGCGTAAGCCGATTGCCCTTGGTGGATCGGAACACCATCTGCCGTATCGCCAAGGACAGCGCTTCGTATACAATGTCAATCCGGCGCTTGCCGTCCATCAGCATATTCATCGAAGCGCTGATGTCAATAAGATAAATAATGAGCGCCGGCGTCCGTTGGGAAGCTTGAATGGTATAATTCATCCGCTTCGGTGTCACCTCTGTTCTGTCATGCTTTCCGGACTATATATCGGGAAGCTCATGCTCCCGATCTTTCAAATATTTATAAATATGTCCCGCCCGGGCGGACATCGAAGGCTTCTTATTGAAATAATCGGGATCCTTCTCGTAGCGCTTGGCGAATTCCAGCGCGCTCGTGCGCGCCTTGTCATGATTATCCCGCTTGGCGGAATTGTAGGCCTTGTTATAGGAGGCCACGAGCAGAACCGCATCCCGCTCCCGAATCCGCTTCAGCTCCTCCTCCTGCTCCTTGCGCTTGCGGGCCTCTTCCCCCTGCTTGCGCTTCTGCGCCTCGGCCTGCTGCTGCTTCCACTGGAGGTACTTCTCATATTTCGCTTGCTTGTCATACTTCTCCTGAAGCTTCTTCCGCTCTTCTTCCTTCTTCTTCTGTTCGGCCCGCTTCTTCTCTGCCAGCCTCTGCTGCTCCAGCTTCTTCCGCTCCTGCTCCTTCTTCGCTTCATCCTCCCGCTGGGCCGCCAGCCGCGCCTCTTCCTCCTGCTTGCGGCGGGCTTCCTCCTCCGCTTGCTTGCGGGCCAGCTCCGCCTCTTCCCGCTGCTTCGCGGCCAACGCCTCCTGCTGCTCCTTCACCTTCAGCGCGTCGGCTTGCAGCATATTATACACCAGCGGACTCGCGCCGAGCAGCAGCACGACGATGCCGGCCGCCAGCAGCGCGGTGGTTCTGCGGCGCATCCACGGGCGCTTCCCGGACGGGGCCTGCTCCGCGCGCAGCCGTTCCTGCAAGCCAGCGACAGCGGCCGCCAGTTCAACCTCCATCGGACTTCCGGCAGAGACGAAATGATGGGCCGAACGGTACACATCAAGCGCGCTCTGCCATTGCCCCTTCTTCTCGAGCTCCCTGGCCTGGTTGAACAGACGATCGACCACATTCGGATCGGAAGGGTCGGACTCGCCGGAAGCGGTCAACGGCGGAACCGGGTCCTGCCCGGCCGGTTCGGACTCCAGCCTGACCTCCGGCGTCCCGCCATCAGGCTGAGGCTGAGACTGCACTGCGACCGGCTCGTCAGCGGACAAGCCGGACAAAATAATGAGCCATTCGCCGAAGGTCGGGCAGCTGCTCAAGTCCTGGCTCTCCCATGCCCGGACGAACAGCTCGGCAATCTTCGTCCCCCAGCGCTCTTCCAGCGAGCGCTTCATTAACCCGTACCGCTCGCAGGCGGTCTGCATTTCATGCTGATCGAAATAGCTCTCTCCCCATGCTCGCCCGATGACTCTATCGTCGGACCATCCGAGCATCTCGGCCAGAATGACCGCTCCGGCGAACCGATCCGCATACGCGCTCCACAATCCGCTTTGAACGGTGCGGTGCGCCGCATAGCCCGGCGAACCGGCGAGAAGCACGTCCGGCCGGTCCAGCTTCGGGCTGTACATCTGCTCCACGTCGACGAGCTCGATCTTGGAGCCGTTGCGATGCTTGTTAACTTCCGAAAAAAACGGAAGCAATACGTTCGGCGCAGACAAATCACAGTGAGCCAATCCTTTTTGCTCCATCCCTGAGCAGATCTGCGCTAGGGATGTCGCCAGCTCAAGGCTTTCCCGCCGGGTAAGGGCCCGCTGGGCTGCGATAATATCCAACCAGGTAGGGCCATGTACCCATGGCATCAGCACCGCATATAACAGGTCGGTATGCGCCTGGATGATTCCTCCGTTTTTTTCAGGAGTCAAGATGTGCCGCTTGCATACGCTAAGCCCGGGCAGAACGCTGTACGCATCCAGCTGCTCCGACTGGTAGACCATGGCCGGTATGCGGTATTTCGGAAAGAACACCTTGAGCGCCTTCATCTCCTGCATGTCGCCGTCATGCGGGATCAATTGGTATACGATTCCTTGCCTTCCGGCCTGCGCGTAAGCCAGACCGGGAGCAGCCGGGTGCTCTCCAATGAGATAATCGGCTCCGTACAGCCGGATCGAATCTCCCGGATTCGGCTGAAATGACATTCCCCATCCCCCCGTGGTCATTCAGGTTACCTAATGCGGCATACTGCAAGAAAACCGGGAGTCGCTACAACGCCCGGTTTTCTTATCAGGTTCATGCGCAGCGGCAGCACAGCCCCGCATTCCGTATTAGCGCTGTTGGTCGATTGTGCGGAACTTGTTCGCAATCGCGCGCAGTTCTTCGCTGATGCCGTTCAGCGTCTGAACGAAAGCCTGCATCTGTCTGCTCGCTTCCTGGAACTCCTGGAAGAAGCGTTGCTTCGTCATCCCTTCCCATTGACCTTCCATGCCTTGAATCGCTTGCGTCAGGCTGGAGACCACCTGTTGGCTTTGCTCTCCGCCCTGCTTGAATTGATTCGCGACCTGGTCCACTTGTTCAGGTGTAATTAAAATTCGGCCTGCCATTATTAACTTCCTCCTTTGGAAATGGATAGGATAAATGCTAGGTCAATTGTACATGAATTCCATTCCTACTCGGTAAGAGGCCCCGGACCTAATTTCCATATTACCTTTTACTTAGCCGATGAAACATCCTGGAGGATTTTTTGAAACGCTTCTTCTTCATAGTTCGAAAAACCTACATGGGCGACAACGTCGATATCCTCATGATTGAATAAAAAGGAAAAGTTCTCGTCTATGTATCCTTCCGGATAGACGACGCCCAAATAATCAAACAGACGATTCGTCTTGATTTGAAGCTGCTTGCGGCCATATATCATCAATTTCTTACTTCCGTCGCGCAGCAATACGACCGAGCCCAGCGGAAGTAACGTCTTTTCATGTGTAGGACGGAGTTGTTCTGCTTGATTCTTCAAATCGCACCCTTCCCTTCTCTGTTCAATTGCGCCTCTGACCCGTTAAGATCCGGTCCCGGGGAACCATTTTCCAAGCCCCCCGAACGTGTCCGAGACGGAATCGGCGATGCGCTTCGCTGTCTTCGTCGTTCCGCTCTTTACCGCCTTCACTCCGTCAGCCACCGTGTCCGAGACGGATTGCACTTTCGTTGAGAGCGACTTCGCCCCTCCCGACACCGAGTCGGATACGCTGTCCACGACGCCGTCTACCGCGTCCACCGCGTAGGTTTTCAATGACTTGCCGTTAATCGTAACTTCTGATGCCATCGAAATGACCGCACCCGCGGCCAATCCGACGCCGGCCCCGACGATGGTGCCTCCCACCGGGACGACAGAGCCGACATAAGCGCCGACGGCGGCGCTGGCTGCCATCGTGCCCAGGCCGAGCGAACCGTTCACTACGCCGCTTGCCACCGCGCGGCTGGCCCCTCCTGCTTCGTAATCCGTCATGACGGCGGTTCCCGTGTCATAGGCGAGGCCGGCATAGCCCAGCTTCGCGCTCCATCCCTTGAGCGAGAAGGCTTCCTTCATCGCGATGCCCGGATCGACGAACTTCCATACGTTGCGGTGATTGGACGCGTTGGAAGCGGCGTACCGCGTGCCGCGAATCCCTTCCGACAGCGCGTAATCGGATCGGGCCCCGCTGATGCTGACATAACCGTCCCCCCGCACATTGACGTTGAATTTGTCACGGTGCATGCGCAGCATATCATAGCCGCCCTTGCCGAAGCCATACAACTGGGCTTCCGTCGGCTTCCAGCTTAAGCCGATGGTGGTTCCCCCTCCGTTCATCGCGCGAACGGCCGAATTCGGATTCGAGATCGTCCCGAGCCCCGGCGCAACCCCCGGAAGGATAAGAGACGTTCCCCCCATCATGATGCCGCTGAATATAGCTGTCGCCGATCCGATTTTTGACCCTGGCGGCAAAATGCTGTTCGTCTGCTGATCGGCCGTCTGGAATTGCTCCGCTTTCGTACTGATTTGCTTGCCCAGCTCGAACAACAACTCGTGAATCTGGGAAGACAGACGCGATGCCTGCTGCCATTCTTCCATGACGGATGTCTTGATAGAAGACTCCCATGTCAACGTGTGCAGCGCCTGACTCAGAGACGATTGTATAGATTGTATTTGTTCCGCCGCAATTTGAAGCTGACGGCCCAAATCACGGAGCGCATCCGGATATACGAGAATACGCATCGTTGTCACCTTCCCTCATCTTTTGCGAGCTGCCGGTCCCACTGCACGAACATTTGGGCAAATTGCTCCTTTGTCGTCGGCGTGGCCGTCAACCAATCTTCGTCACCTTTAGAGCTTTTGCGGATCAGCCAGTTGCATGAATCGCCAATAATGAACGCCAGCCCCTGAACGTCCCAATCCTGCTCATTCCAGACCAGGAAGAGGAATTCTCCTTCCGCAACTTTATTTTTCATCGAGCGGGCCAGGGCGAGTGCCCCTTCTTCCTCTCCGTCGAACGTCATCAATTGGCATGTCATTTGCTCGACGGTCAGTTGGGGCGCCTGCTCATACAGCTTGTGAAAGTGCCTTTTGGACAAAATCACCGAGGTCATATCCGTCTCCGGCTGGTCGGCCCAGCGCATCCTCTCGATAAGCTCATGGCATGCCTCTTCCACCGATCCGATCTCATAGAGCGTATACCGGTTCGGATCTTCATTGCACCGCACGCGCTGGATGACCATCTCATCCGTCATGTGGAGGTACCCTTCGAACGCTTCGCCCGCATGGGAGTACCTGACCCAGCATGACCGCTTGGCCAGCCCGGTAACGGCGACGCTGGAAAACACATGCGGGGGCATGGACAGCTCCACCCCGTTCGGCTCTTCCATCAAATATCCCTTTTTCAGCAGAGCTGACTTGGCCCGGTCCCATTCTTCCGCAATCTCGTCCGTCAAATATCCGCGAAACGGATCTTCGATACCCAATAAACGGTCAGAACCGATAATACCGGTCAGGAAGTACAACTCCTTCGCATCCAGCGTAATGCTATCTCTCATCATTTTCTCTTCTTTGTCAACATCATCTGTCGTCATCAATTCATGCACCCCCCATCAGACCGGTACATTCCATCGTTCGCGAATTCGTTCTGACCATTCATTTGGAGTCCACGACTCGGTATATGGAAAAGCGGCTTTCAATTTGGTAAATTTGCGTCGCATAAAATATCCTTGTCCCGGCGGCAGCATCTTCGTTCCGGAGCTGCCGCTGTTCGATTCGGAGATCGGCAGGCGCAGGAAGGACAGGTCGTTCGCGTCGATCGTTCCGAACAGGAATCCCGATTGGGACGCCTTCACATCATTGAACCAATCGACGCCGAAGGTCGGGAACTCCGATGGAACTCCAGCCAGCACGACATGGACATTCCGGTCCCGGCCCTGCCGCACAATGGCAGACAGCTGATCCTTTACAGAAAAATCAGTCAACTGTTTGCATAAATCATCGGCATCGTCCATTACAAGCAAAAGGGCCGGCTCATGCGCTTCCTTCGTCCGGTTCTGTACTTGATCATATATCATCTGCACGAGGAATGGAATCTCTTCTTCCCGCGCTGCGACTCCTTTGACATGAGGAAGACCGGACAACCGGCTGATTCCTTCCCCGCCGAACCGGGTATCGACCGCATAGATATGAAGCCGCCCCGGGGAGACATGATAAGCCAGCGACAGCATCCAGCTCGACAGGAACGACGTTTTGCCGCTCTCCATCGGACTGGCTACCACGAAATGAGGGCCTTCCTTCAAATCGATAAGGAACGGTTCCAGGTCATCCGAACGGAGGCCGACCGGCACCCGGTACAAGCCTTCGCTGCCGTCCTGAGCACGTCTTCCCGGCTCCTGGAGCAGTTCCGGCAGCCGGACCAGCTCCGGAAGCGGCCGGATCGGCGGCGCTTCCTTGCCGCTCCACGCCTCCTTGATCGACTTCATCTCGGCGCGAAGCCGCAGGATCCGCTCGGTCTCGTCCGGTCCGCTGGACGGCAGCGCCGTCTGGAATTCAAGCGGCGGCACGGCCCCCTTCACCAGCCCGCGCCCCGGCGGAAGCTGCGCTGGCGCCTTCGTCGGCCGTCCGACCGCGAAATAGTAGTCGCTCGGATCGGCAAGCTCGAACGACACCGCCTGCGGAATATTGCTGCGCACCTTCTCAAAAATATCGGTTACGCGGTTCGCCGTAATCACGAACGTGATGGCGAGACTTCCGCCCTCGCGCAGCAAATACTCCAGCAGCTCGTTCTCCTCCGGATAGGTCGTCCGGAAGTTCAAGTACCCGTCGATGACGACGACGAGATGCGGCACCTGTTCGCGGGCCGCTCTCCGATAGGAGGCGATCGTCTTGACTCCCGCTTCCGATATCATTTCTTTGCGCTCGGCCAGCTGCTGCCCCAGGTAGCGGAACAACCGCTTGATGCGGTCTTCCTCCTCCGCCAGCATGACTGAACCGATATGAGGCAATTGGGCAATGTCCTTCATCATCCGACCCATGTCCACGACATAGCCATGCCACCGCTCCGGCGTGAATTGCTTCGCAAGCGACATCAGCAAGGACTGGACGAAGGTCGTCTTCCCTGTGCCCGGCATGCCGTATACGGCGAGATGTCCCTGCTCCATGCTCATATGGAGCGGCTCCTGCCGCTGCTGCATCAGATCGTCGACCAAGCCGACCGCAGCCCGCAGCTCGGTCTCCGGATGCTCCGCCTGCCATGGCCCTTCCGGTTCCTCCCGGCGCAGCGCCAGAACTTCATCCAATTCCAGATGCTCCGGCAGCGGCGGGAGCCAAGGGCCCGGAAGCCGCTCAATCCCCTCGCGGCGGGCCGTCTCAGCCACATGGTCGATGAACACTTGAAGCTGCTTCGGCGGTTCCTTCTCCATCAGCGCGGAGGAGAGCTCCTCTCCGGTCAGCAGCGGTTCCCGCTTGCCGTTCAGCCTGACCTCATATATCTGGACAGGCGAGGCGTCTTCATCCTTGCGCTTCACCAGATAGGGCGCCCCGCTCCAGGCGAACTGCATCTCTTCGAACACTTCATCGCTGCCAACCTGGAAGTAGCCTCTCCCGGGATTGGTAATCCAGGCGGCATTCGGTATTTTGAGCATATCCCGGCTGTCCCCTTCGCTCTGAACCCGCAGGCAGATGCGGAAGCGGGTATTGCTCCATATTTTCTCGTCAACGACGCCAGCCGGCTTCTGCGTTGCCAGGATGAGGTGGACACCGAGCGTCCGGCCGATCGTGGCGATGCTGATCAACTCATCCATGAACTCCGGCTGATCCTTCTTCAATTGGGCGAATTCATCGATAATGATGACCAAATGCGGAAGCGGATGCTCCGCCCGCCGGTCCGACCGGTAATATTCATCGATATGCTGCAAATTCCCGGCATCATTCAAGATGCGCTGCCGGCGGATCAGCTCCGCCCGGAGCGACACCTTGGCCCGCTCGATCAAGCTGTCGTCCAGATTCGTTATCGTGCCTACGACATGCGGCAGATCGACGAACGTGTTCGACATGCCGCCGCCCTTGTAGTCAATCAGCATGAACGCAAGCTCATGGGGATGGAACTCGGCGGCCAGCGAAGCGATGAGCGACTGGATGACCTCGCTCTTCCCCGAACCGGTCGTGCCCGCGATCAGGCCGTGCGGCCCATGTCCCTTGCGCTCGATCTTGTCGTGCAAATTGAGCATGATCTTCTTGCTTCCGGCGCGCACGCCGACCGGAACCGGCAGCGTGTCGGGATAGCGGTTCTTCCGCCAGCGCGAAGCTGCGTCCAGTTGGCCGATCTCCTTCACGCCCAGCATCTCGAACAGCGTCAGCACGGTAGGGATATCAGAGGCGGCTGATCGCTTCAGACGAATTGGCGCCATATAGCGGGCCAGCGTGTCCATCCCTTCCAGAGACATAAGATCGGCGGAAAAGGCATGCCGAACAATGCCTTCTTCTTCCGTCTTATGCGTATATGTTCCTTCGGATTCGCCTACTTCCACGATGAGCTGGCACTGCATCGGCAGGCGCTCCTTGCTCTCCGAGAGCACAATCGTGCAAGCGTCGATTCGGCCCGCATCCTCCAAGAGAAGCGGATACAGCGGTTCCTCTTCCACCAGCTGCGTATCGGACAGCAGGGCAACATAACAAGGAAGATACTGCTTCTTCTGACCGGATGTCTGGAAGCTCTTCCTCCGGTTCAACAGACTGAACAGCTGGTCCGCCAGCTGATGCGCCCCGCTGCGGCGATCCGCCAAATACCGCTGCGTCCGTTCGTCATCCCACGTATGCGGCAGCCATCGAAGCCAGCTCCATTCCGCGGCTTCGCGCTCGTCATAGAAGGCGGCCAGCTTCACTTCATCCGGCGAATGCCGGGTCGACAGCTGCGCCGTGATGATGCGGATCGCATTCATTACCGCTTCCCGTCCTCCGACGATGCCGATGACCTTGGCTGGATACAAGGGGAGCGCGATAGGCGCTTGCTCGACCTGCTTGAACTCTTCCGCGACTTCGCGGGCAGCATCGATCAACGGATCGCGCTCATAGCCGTCCACGCGCGGCACTTCAATCTCCATATAGAATGGCACCGTGCCGGTGCCGACTCGCACATGCATGAAATCGTCATCCGCCGGCCCGCGTTCCCACAGATTGCTGCTCCGGTTCTTGACGATCTGGTAGCATACTTCGGGCTCGCCATGGATCGCCTGCATGGCCTCCAATTGCTCCCTTGTCTTCTCCTGCAGTTCTTCCCGATGCTTATCCAATTGGGCGCGGTACATCCGATCGCGCTCCACCTTGCGGCGCTCGTACACCTTCTTATTGTTCAAATACATAAAAAAAGGAAGAGTATACGACGTCAGCATCATAAAAATGGTCAACATCTGGAACATCATATAATTACTGTTGCCCATCTTGCCTGTCATCGACATATATATGTAAAAACCGACACTGACCAACGTCATAATAATCGGAATGATAATCGTAATGATCGAAAATGTAGGACGGGTCGGTTCCGCCGGCGGGCGCAAAATCTCAAGCTTATCCCTGCGCAGCGTCGGCTTGATTCTAGGTGATCTCTGGTACAGTACGTTCACGGCGAACAACTCCTCGTCTGAATCGCTACTTATTCGCTACCCTGTCCTTCTCTGGTTGAAACAGCATTCGTCTGCCATATGCAGGAAGCGAGTCGGTTGTCGTGGAGTAAGCCCGTTGGATGCGGATATGCGCGCCTTCGCGCAGCCCGGCCTCCGCCAGCCGTTGTTGTTCCTGTACTACGAACCACAACCCTTCCGGTTGCTTCGCTTCGAGTATATATTGCACGTCTGTGCTCGGCGGCTCGCCGAACAATTTCAATCCGAGAATAGCTTTCAGCTGCAGGCCCGTGCAATCCTCCGACACCTCAATGTCGAACCACTCCTGGCCCTGCCTTCCTGAAGATACGGTAAGCATCATCGCAAGCGCCCTCCTCTTCCCATACGGATCAGAGCCGCTCCGGCTCCGCCTGTCTCATTTCACTCTACACCCGCGAGCGGATAGCGGTCAATCCGGGGCTATACAGCGCCGATTGCGGGGGGCGGACAGGACTGCTTCTACGACAGACTAGTATACATGATTATACCATATCCGTACTTAGTATATATTGGAATTGCCCCGTTGAAATGAGCCATAAGAACGGAATTCGTGACAGAGTTCCAAAAAGAAGGTCAAGGCCATCCGCGGGTCTGACATTCGCTATTTCCCTGTATGTGCCTGACTGGCCGGACACTGGCCTGCTCAGGTTCCTGCTCATGCCTGTTCAGGTTCCCCCCCAAGCCTGCTTACGTTCGCTATCCCAATTACTCAGTCCGTTCCTTCTTATCTTCACTATCCCGATCACTCAGTCCATTCCTTCTTATCATCACTATCCCAATCCGTCAGTCCGTAACTTCTTATCTTCACTATCCCAATCGGTCAGGTTTAGCAGCAGTCCTTCTTCTTCACTCTCCCCGTCGTTCAGATTGCCCCTCACTTCATTAGCCTATTTAAGAATTTATTCCACCTCCCGACTCCATCCTCGATTGCTTCAGAGAGTTTGAACCATTCCTTGTTCTTGAACCGGGTCCATTATACAAGATGAGTAAAATGCAACATCGCTTACTGAGTGGATGGGAGACTATGCAAAAGGAGTTTCCGTTTATACATTTCCTGACGCTCTGGGATATTGGGCAAAAGAAGCTTCCCCGCCTACTCTGCTCCCTGACTCTAATGGGATACTGGTCAAAAGGATTTTCCGTTTATAGTATTTTCTGACGCTCTGGGATATTGGGCAAAAGAAACTTCCTCGCCTACTCTGCTTCCTGACTCTATGGGATACTGGTCAAAAGGAGTACAGAGACTCCGAGCCGATAAAAAAAGCTCCCGCATCGCGGAAGCCCAAGCATCAATTATTCCCATTTCGTCCATTGCGCCCGCATGTTTTCCTTCGTAATCGTTCCTTTTTGCAGCAGCGCATTCGGCACCATCGAGTTGTAGGTCCGGATGCTGCGGTTCAATTCCTCGATCGCCTGGTCCTCGGGCTCGCTTCCAAGCTCCTCCATCTGACGCAGCAGCTGCTCAAGCTGACTTCGAATCTTTTTTTGAAGCTCCAGCCAGGAAGGGAGTACATGTGCTTCTTTCATGACGCTCTGGAGCGCATCCCCGCTTGCCACATCCAGCGGCTTGCCCTTGCCGGGCAGTTCGTCCATCCCGCCCGACTTCGCGTAACTCGAGAAAATCTCATCCATCCAGTCCCCGTGCCGCTCACTCATTTCCGCTCCTCCTCTGCTCCGCTTCCGAATCCTATATGTATGCCGACTCGGCTTCACTGCCGAAGCCAAGGCCAGGCAGGCGCCTCATGCGTACGCAGCTCCGCTCAAGATATCCTCCCGCATGCGTGCCAGAATAGCCTGCTCCTGATCGCTCCATTCCTCCGGCCGCTTGCTCGTCCGATGATACAGATACGAGTAAATGGTTCGATAACGGAGGAAGAAGGGAACCCGCTCCCATTCCTTGGCAGGCAGCTTGTCCGCGTCCGCATATCCGGCCGCAAAAGCGTCCAAAAAACGGGATACGAAGGCCGGCCGTTCCTCACGGTTCCGCACGCTCATCGATGCCGCCTGCGCGGCAATCGCGATATCATACGCGTACCAGTGGCGCATGCTGTCGCCGAAGTCCAGCACCGCCAACCGATCTCCAACCCGCAGCAGGTTGCCGTGATGAAGATCGTGATGGATGAGGCCGTAGCGATCCGCATCCTTAGGGAAGCGCTGCGCCTCCTGAACGCACTCGAGCCATAGCTCCCAGACAGGCGCATCATCTTCGAGGCGGCCGGTGCCGGCCGGAGTCAGCGCTTCACGAACGAGCCGGTCGTCCGTCCAATCCAGGAACGGCGGAGCCCAAGCCGCCGAATAGTGCCGCGCCGCCCGGCGCAGCGTCCCCATCGTCTCCCCCCATTGGCGGAAAAGCAGCTCGTTCCACTGCTCCGGATCCCTCGGATGAATGGCAGCCCCGTTCAGCTTCTTCGTAACGACAGCGAACCATTCCCCGTCCAGCCGGGCCGTCATTCCCCCGTCCTTCGCCGGCACCGGCTCCGGCACCAGCAGGCCTTCTTTCCTTGCCTGCTTCATCCAGGCAAGCTCGGCCTCCACGAAGGCCGGATCTTCGCGATCGAACCGGCAGCATTTGATGACCATGGCTCCGTCTGACGTCTCGTACACATGGTTATAGTACCCTCCAAGCAATCTCGAGCCTCGCGCATCGATGCCGTAATCCTCTTCAATTGCGGGCACAAAATTTTCTATCATTGTTCCCTCTCCCTTTCCGACGCCCTTCGAATCTGAGCACTCAACGTCACCCATCCGGCTAATCCGACGCTCTTGAACGCGGGTGCCGCCGCAAGCGCGAGAGGATATCGGGCGTAATGGCTACGCCTATCGATTGCAGTGCCAAGACGATTGCCCCGGCCACAGGGGACAGCGCCGGCTCGACGACCTGGAAGCGCTTTCTGCCGGGCGCGCCCGCCTGCTGCAGCCGCTCGGCGACGATCCGGCGGATATATGGATCCCGAATGACGCTGCCTACGAACGCGACGGATAGGGTCTCCTCGCTGAAGCGCGAGCCGACGATGCGTATCCCTTCCTCGATCGCGGAGGCAGCCTCGTCGCAGACGAGACGGGCCAGCGGAACGCCGGCCCCGGCCGCCCTCGTAACATAGGGCGCCATCTCGCCGAAGCGCCTCATACGTTCATGCTCGTCGGGGACGAAGCCGCGGGCTCCCAGCTCGCTCAGGTCATCGACGCTCGCCGTTCCCCAGTAGCGCAGGATCTCGCCTACCCAAGCCTCATCCGCCTCAGCCGCGTAGCCGGCAATGATTTTGTACACCGCTTCATAGGATAAAAATCGGGCCGCCGTCGCATAGTGGTGAAAATCCTGATTGCGCACGATGCGGCCCGCCTCGTTCACCCCGAACACGACGGAACCGGTTCCGGCTACCGCCATAATTCCCGGCTTCCCAAGAAAGGCTCCCGCATGCGCTACCATCCCGTCATTGACATGCCGCCTCACGATTGAAGCGGTTGCAGCGCCGAACGCGTCCGTGAATTCTTCTGCCCATACCATATCTTGTTCCGATTCGAGGCCGGCCAGGCCGGCGCACAGGGCGGCAATCGGGGCGCGGCCGGAACGTGCCGCCGCTTCCTGCAGCGCATCTCTGACATGCTGCTTCGCCTGCACATCCTTGTTCGGATTGCAGCAGCCGTTCTCGGCATAGGCGGTGACCGTGCCATCCAAGGAAGCCGTCATGACCCGCGTCGTCGTTCCCCCTCCATCGATGCCGATGACGATGTTGCCCATTCATGCATCCCCCATATTCATATGATGAAGCGGCAGGACCGCTTATTTGGCCAGATAGCCACGCTCGACCGCCTGCTGGACCAGCTTTTCCGCGAACCTGCCCAACTGCTGTGATCCTTCCTTGATTCCGCCGATGCGGGCCAGCACCCGGTCGCTGGTGATTCCATGTTCCTGCCATGATTTTCCTTCGGTCGTATAGTTATGAATCAGAGGCTGCAGCCGGTCCAGCCCTGCCGCATATTGGGCCTCCGGTGTCTGGCGCTGCTCGAATTCCATCCAGAGCTGCATCATCTCATTCTTCTGCTCCTCCGGCAGCATGCCGAACAGCCGCTTCGCGGCCTTCGACTCTCTGGCGAATTTGTCTTCTTGCCCCTGCGCATCATAGGCGAACGTGTCTCCCGCGTCAATCTCCACGATATCGTGAATGATGAGCATCTTGAGCACGCGCAGCAGATTCAGATTCCGCTCGTTGGCGTACTCGTGCAGCAGTATCGCCATCACCGTCAGATGCCACGTGTGCTCGGCGTCATTCTCATGCCGGCTCCGATCCAGCAAATACGATTGCCGGAAGACCGATTTCAATTTATCCACTTCTTTGATGAACTCGATATGCATTTCCAGTCTATCCTGCATGGATGCCATGATCGTCCAATCTCCTTCAATGCCTGTATTTTCCCGAAAGAGCGGTTCACGTCCGCGATCCGCCCCTTGGGATCGGTTGGCCCCCGTCTAGTGCTCTGCAGCGCTTACCGTTCGTCCCGGTGAATGACAGCGACGCTGGTCTGGCGGTTATTGAACGGATCATAGCCGTTCAGTATGCGGCCATGAATAATGCCATAGCGGCCCAGACGCTCATGCAGCCACACTTCCGGCTCTTCGTAAGCTCCGGTCTTCAACAGAAGCAGCTTGCCCTGCGGCGCCACGTGGTGCTCCAACAGAAAATGGATATACTCTTCTTCGTACTTCTCCGGCGCAATATCGAGCATCGTCGCCACGTAATCGAAGCGCCGCTCCGGTATCCAGGCGAAGGCGTTGCCGACATAGAAATGATCCGCGTAGGCCGGAAGACGTTCCTTCGCCAGCCCAATCAGCTTCTCGGAAATATCGAGCCCGTAAGGATCGATGGCAATGCCGCGCTCCTTCGTCCATTCGATGACAGACTCCAGCAAATAACCGTTGGCGCACCCGATATCCAGGAAGGATCCGGAATGCTCGACGGCATCGGCCACCGGCTTGCGCAGCGCCTTCCAGCGCTGTTCCGGTCCCGACATGCCCGATTGCTTCCAAGGCTCATCCGCACCGTATGACAAATAAGCCGCTTCGGTATCCGCCTTCACTTGCTCGCACCATTGCTCCAATTCTTCGGGAATCGCTCTGTAGGGCATATGCAGTCCTCCTCTAATTAAGATAACGGCGGCTGCACCTCGCATAGATCCATAATGGCCTGATAAGGAGCAGCCGCCCAACCTGTACGACGGACAATGTATCTTTTCTTGACAAGAAGCATCGCATATTTCGTCCCTCGGCGTCAACTGACGCCCTGCTGCCGTTCGATGAGGTGAACCGGATGCGGCGGACGGCGGCAATACGGGACAGGATGATGACAGGGAAAGAGAATAGAAGAGAAGGGAAACTGCCTCACTTCGATTGGAATGAGCGTGAAGCGGCAGCGGCCACAGACGCATCGCAAGCCAATGCGATCGAAGCCGCAGATCGCCGTTCGGAACAGGCCGGCATGCGGGGTGAATCCGGCCTTCGGGAAGAAGGCTTCGGGAACAGAGATGAGAATAAGGGATACTTCATCGCTTGGGTTCCGCTGCCAACAGGAGCCGTGCGCCTGCGGCTCTAGCCCTCCACCGCGGCCGCGCTCTCCGGCAGGCGCTCCCGGCGCTCTTGCTCACGCACCTCGGCGAGGAACTGGCTTACAGCCTCCCGGTACCCCTCCGGATCGGTGGGATAGGCCCCCGCATGCACCGCGTCGTCGACGATATGCAGCCGTCGGATGCCCTTCGTCTTCGCGTGATACAATTCTACGCTCATCGAGGTGGGCACGAAATCATCCTTGCCGCCATGGATGAGCAGCAGCGGAACTTCCTGCTCCCGAATCCGTTCTATAGGCTTGACATCGCGCATGGAGAAGGCCGCCCGGCGCCGCAGCCTCCGATCGAGCATGCCCATGAAGGGAAAAATCGGCACCCGGTTCAAATCCTTCAGCTGGTATCGCATCAGCTTCTCCAGATCCGAGTAGGGACAATCAGCAATGATGAAGCGGATATCCGGGTCCATCCCGGCATGCATCAGCACGGTGCCCCCGCCCATCGATTGCCCGTGCAGGCCGATATAAGCATCCTCGCCTACGCGGTGCCGGACCCATTCGATCCAGGCGTCAAGATCTTCCCGTTCATAATAGCCGTAGGTTGCGTAACGTCCCTCGCTTCGTCCGTGACTGCGCTGGTCGATAAGCAGCACGTTGAAGCCTTCGTCTGCGAACAGCCGGATGAATTGGGACGAAAAGCCGTGATTCGCCGTATACCCGTGCACGATAATGACAACCTTCCGGCCGCCGGGGTGCGGCTCGATATAATATCCCCGCAGCCGGAACCCGTCCTTCGATAAGATGGATGCTTCTTCCTTCGGCAGCGCTTCGAATTCGCCCCTTGACATCAATCCCATGCCTTCCACCGTGGCGAACGAATCTTCGGGAAGCGAGCGCTTACCCAGGATCATGCGCCGGAACACATGGCTTCCCAGCAGATTCGCACTCACGATAACGATGAGCAGGACGCATCCCGCCGCCACATAACTCCACATACGATCATCCCTTTTTTGCAACGATATCATGATGAACATGCATACAATTTTACCCGGAGCGCCGCTACTGCCGTTCGAAGCGGACATAGCGCGCTCCCCGGACTAACAACCGACCGGCCTCCCCTTCTTCCAGCCGATGGAATTCATCGCGGCTTACCCTGTACTCCACGTACTCCCCGTCTTCCAGGCGAAATGCGACGTAATGGACAGCCAGCGAATGATGATGAACATCCCCGTCATGATGCATTCGTTCGCGGCGCAGCTCTATCCGCTTGCCCGCGACGGCAGAAGCTGCCGAGCGAACCGGCTGGCGGCAATGATGAAGCCACTGCACCGCCCCCCGCAGCACGGCGTAAGCGATGATACAGACGGCCAGGAACAACAGCAGCCGGAAAAAGGGGCCGATGAGGCCGTCAGCCGGAATCAGGGATAAGGAGTCCATCTTCTCCCCCCGCTTGCGTAATCCGAATCTCATTCATGACTGATTGCCTCTACTCCATATTATAACCGGAGCACGGTGGCTATGAGCAACCTATTTTTCCACTTCTGCCCAGCAGCGGGAGATTCCGTTCTTATCAGCACCAGAATCCCCACATCTTCAGAGCGCAATCCAATATTTGCAGATGCCGTCTGCACTCCCGGTCAATCGGCCGCCGTTCTTCTCGATGACGCGTCTGGAAGCCATATTATCCTCATCGCAGGTAAGGAGTACTTCCCGCAGGCCGATCCGTCTCGCCTCGGCCAGCAGCAGCCGCAGCATAACAGTGCCGTATCCCCGCCGGCGCGCTTCGGGTCGAATCGCGTAGCCGATATGGCCGCCCCGCTCCCGCAGCGCATCGGTCAGCGCATGCCGCAGCTTGCCGATGCCGACCGGCCAGCCTTGGACATACAGCCAGTACACGTTCTGGGGTACGAGATGCGCGGGAAGGCGGCGTCCTTGCGACATCTCTATGTAGGATTTCAAGTAAGATCGGAACTGTGTCGGACGAATGCCGTATCCGCTGTTGGAGAACCCGTTCTCCCCGGGCCCCATTGTCTGCAGCATCTCGTAAATATCGCTGCCGTCCGTCAGCGCCAACGGCCGGAGCTCGATGCCTGAAGCCTCTATGAACTGGGGATACAGCCGCATAATCATGCGCATCGATTCGGTGTCTGGCACATGCAGTCGGGTATCGCGATGCAGCGGGATCGCTTCCGTTACGGTGCAGCCATGCGCCAGCGCTTCGGACAGCGTCATTCCCTGCTCTATCTCATCCCAGCTCCCGATCGGGATGGACAGCAGCGCCGCGACATCGTCTCCGGGCGCAAGCGGCTCGGATTCATCCGCTTCGGCCGCATAGATGCCGTAATAGATATAGGGTCCGACAGGCAGACCCGGCTTATACGGCTGATCCGGCGCCGGATTCGTTGCCCGCTGAAGCAGGAACGGCGCCAACTCGTCGCGCACCGTGACCGAACGTATTTCTCCGGTGTCCATGTCATGAAAATACGTTACTGGCGAGGACTTCAACCGTACCCGTTCGGTTGCCAGTTCCTCCCTCGCTTCCCGCAGCGCGCAGGCGGGCATCGTCTCTCCCGGCTCCTGACCGCCTCCGACGCCCCCGATGCGCAGGACCTGATCGCACATCGCCGCCTGGCCACCGGCATCCATGTCCCCATTGAGCGTCATGACGACGCGCTCTTCCCGAATGAGGAAGACGCCGGCGCAGAACGGCTGATTGCACGTTAGCGCTTCGATATGGAGAGGCTCCTCCATCAGGATAGACATGGTCTGTACCCCCTTAGCCGCGGCATGTTAATTGACGAAGGTCGCCTTGACGCGCTTCGATCGGATGAAATAGATGATCCAGATAACGCCGAAGAAAGAGCTGGGCACCACTTGGGTAAGGGTGCCTGCGCCATCGGCATCCTGCACCGCCGGAATCAGACTGCCCAAATAATAGTCGGCAAAGGACGATAAGATGTTCCATATGTACAGTACGATAATCATCGTCGGCAGCAGCTTCTTTTTCCGGTAGAACAAAATGAACACCATAGCAAGCAGCATGAGCGTCAATACATTAGCTACCGTCTCGAAAATAATAAGCACCGACCACATCGAATGATAGTATTCCGAATCGGGCGTCGTAAGCAGGCTCCAGGTATCCGATTGGTAAATGGGAAAAATCTCCGAAAACAGCAAGTTGAGAATCATAAGTAAAGATAGCCACAGCCCGATCTGGACAATAATCAGCCAGCCCGACAGCCCTTCATACGAAGGCGTCAGCGGCTGCAGCGGGCGGGGCGGCTCGCCGGGAGAACCGGCGCGAGGATTCGCATTCATTCCTTTCCTTCCTTTCGCTCATGATAGGGATTGGACCAGCAGTTCAGCCTTGTCTAGTCCAATCCGTATTGCTTCATTTTATAGTAGAGCGCGCCGCGGGATATCCGCAGCATCCGGGCCGCCTTGGCCTTGTTCCCGTTCGTTCGCTCAAGCGTCTCGGCGATGCGGGCGCGCTCCCATTCCCCGGAATGGACGCTGAGGGGAAGATCCGGATCGGTTAATTCATTCAAGGTGGTCAAGCGGGCATATTCCGGAAGCTGGGCGGACGTCACCGCGCCGGATCCGGCCGCGGCCGCCGCGGCGTATTCCATCGCGTTCCTGAGCTGCGACAGATTGCCCGGCCAATCGATGGCCAATACCGCCGCCAGCGCATCAGGCGCGAGCTCCGGAGCGGTGATTCCTGCCTTGGCGGCCGCCTGCTGCAGGAAAACCCGGCACAGCTCCGGCAGGTCCTGCTTCCGTTCGCGCAGCGGCGGAACCGTATAGAGCTGGAAGGCGTACCGCAAGGAAGGCAGCAGGCGGTCCGATCCCTCCGCGGCGGCTTCGGACCCGACGGAGCCGCAGATTCGGCACTGCAGCGGGACGGATGCCGTGCCGCCCAGCCGCTCGAAGCGGGACAGGCGCAGCATGGCCGCCAGCTTCTCCTGCATCGACGGAGGAAGCGCGTCGATATCTCTCAGATAGAGCGTGCCGTCGGCCGCCAGTTCCAGCTTCCCTGGCCGCTCTTCTCCTCCCTGATAGCCGAATAATTCGGCCTCCAGCATCCCTTCCGGAACGGTGCTGCAGCTAACCATCACGAACCGTCCGGAGCGTCCGGCGCTCCGATGCAGCCATTCGGCCATCGAGGTGCGGCCGACTCCCGCCTCGCCTGCGAGCAGCAGCGGCTGCCCGAGGGAAAAAGCGGTCTGCAGCCGCTGAAACAGCGCGGAAGGGAATACGGCCGGCAGCAGCGGCTGGCCTGCAGGATGATGATACATCTCCGCGCTTAATTTCACATAGGACGATACATCCCGTTCAATAGACAAGGCTCCGAGCGGCTTCCCCGCCTCGTCCGTAATCGGGGCCGCGTTAATCATGACGTGCATGCCCGGCCGCGGCTCATGATAGACCTGATGGACCGCGCTGCCGCTGTCCATCACCTGAAAGAGCATAATCGATTCTCTCTGGAAAAAATCTCCTATTTTATGACCGATTATATCGGCGCCGTTGATTCCATAGGTCTCTTCCGCCACTCGATTCCAGTACAGTACCGTTCCCTCGTTGTCAATGACGGTAACGGCGTCATTCATCGCGCCGAGCAGGACGCTCAGCACGGCTTCCATTACTCCTGACTGACTCATCGTTCATCTCCAAGCAATCAATTTTATTAGATTATGGCAAAACCTCGATCAGATTGCAATGAAAAAGCATTCATTCCCAAGCTTCCGTTCGGCCTAATTTCCAATCCATTCAAAAGAATGTGTTTACATTTCCAATCTTTTGTGATTATATTTAATCATAAATAGAATATGTGTCTGTTTTTTGAACACTTTTTCGTCAGAAGAAGGGAAGAGTCGCGGATGGAAAGCTTAATGAGAAATAGTCTATTATTTCTGTCGAAGAATCGCATGGCCAACCGCGCCGCGAAGAAGTACGGACTGCGCTTCGGCGCCCGCCGCTTCGTCGCCGGCGAGCAGATTGCGGATGCCATCGCGGCAGTCCGGGAACTGAATGATGCCGGCATCGTGGCGACCTTGGATCATCTGGGCGAATTCATTCTTACGGAGGAGGAGGCCCTGGAATCCACCCAGTTCTGCATACGCACGCTGCAGGAGATAGAGAAGAGCGGCGTGCGCTCGAATCTCTCGCTCAAGATGACCCAGCTCGGACTGGATCTGTCCCGCGAGCTGTGCATGCGCAACATGCGGGCCATCCTGGACACCGCCGCCGCTTGCGGCAATTTCGTCCGCATCGACATGGAGGATTATGCGCACAACGAAGCCTCCCTCGATATTTTCAGCGAGCTGCGAGAGGAATACGGTGACACGGTCGGCCTCGTCATTCAAGCTTATCTGTACAAGAGCGCCGACGATATCGACAACCTGCACCGGTTCCGGCCGAATCTGCGGCTCGTGAAGGGCGCGTACAAGGAATCGCCCGACGTCGCTTACCCGAATAAGGAAGACGTGGACCGCAACTTCATTCACATCATCGAACAACACCTCAGAAATGGCGACTATGCCGCCATTGCCACCCATGACGATAAAATCATCCAGCATGTCAAGCAATTCATAATCGAGCACAATATCCCGCGCAGCCAGTTCGAATTCCAGATGCTCTACGGCATTCGCACCCAGGCGCAGCGCGATCTGGCCAATGAAGGCTATACGATGCGGATCTATGTCCCGTTCGGCAATGATTGGTACGGCTACTTCATGCGCCGCCTGGCGGAACGGCCGGCGAATGTCGGATTTGTGCTGAAGTCTCTTTTCAAGTCGTAGGAGTTATTTCATTTCATATTCATATATATAGGAGGCGTTATTATGACGATGGTGGATTACCGCAACGAGCCGTTTACCGATTTCAAGCAGGAGCATAACCGCCAAGCGATGCTCACCGCGCTGGAGCGCGTCCGCGCCCAACTGGGGCGCACCTACCCGCTCAAGATCAGCGGTCAGGAGATCGCAACCGACAGACGCTCCGCTTCCATTAATCCCGGGCAACTGAAGCAGGTCGTCGGTTATGTCGCTCAGGCCGATGCCAATCTGGCCCATGAAGCGATTGCCGCAGCAGATGCCGCATTCCGGGATTGGCAGCATGTCGATCCCGAAGTCCGGGCGGGCTACCTGTTCAAGGCGGCCGCCATCATCCGCCGGCGCAAGTTCGAGTTCTCCGCCTGGCTCGTCTATGAAGTCGGGAAAAATTGGGCCGAAGCGGATGCCGATGTCGCCGAGGCAATTGACTTCCTTGAATTCTATGGCCGGGAAATGATCCGGCTCGCGGGACCGCAACCGTTGACTCCGCTTCCGGGCGAAGACAATCGGCTGACGTATATCCCGCTCGGCGTCGGCGTCGTCATCCCGCCGTGGAACTTCCCGTTCGCCATCATGGCCGGCATGACCTGTGCCGCCCTCGTCGCCGGGAACACGGTCGTGCTCAAGCCGGCATCGACTTCGCCGGTCATCGCCGCGCGATTCGTCGAGCTCATGGAAGAGGCCGGACTGCCGGCCGGCGTCCTGAACTTCGTGCCCGGCTCGGGCAGCGAGATTGGCGACCTGCTCGTCGATCATCCGCGCACCCGCTTCGTCTCGTTCACGGGCTCCCGTGATGTCGGCCTGCGGATTAACGAGCGGATCGCGCGTCCGGCGGCAGGACAGATCTGGATGAAGCGTCTCATCGCCGAGATGGGCGGCAAGGACGGCATCGTCGTGGACAGCAGCGCCGATCCGGCCGAGGCAGCAGATGCGATTGTTGCGTCCGCCTTCGGCTTCCAGGGACAGAAATGCTCCGCCGGATCCCGCGCCATCATTCATCAGGGGATCTATGAGGAAGTGCTGGGCCATATCATCGAGAAGACGAAGCAGCTGACGGTCGGCCTGCCGGAAGAGAACTATCCGATCGGACCGGTAATCGATGAGAACGCCTACAACAAAATTCGGGAGTATATGGCGATCGGCGCGTCCGAAGGGCGCCTCGTGGCCGGAGGAGATATCGCCGAAGGCGACGGCTATTACCTGCAGCCGACCGTATTCGCGGATGTGATGCCGGAAGCGCGGATCATGCTGGAGGAAATATTCGGCCCGGTCCTTGCCGTCTGCAAGGCGGAAAATTTCAAGCAGGCGATCGATATTTTCAACAACACCGAATACGGGCTGACCGGCTCGGTATTCAGCCGGAACCGCGAGCATCTGGAGTATGCCCGCCGCCATATGCACTGCGGCAATCTGTACTTCAACCGCAAATGCACCGGCGCGCTCGTCGGGGTGCACCCGTTCGGCGGCTTCAATATGTCAGGCACCGACTCCAAGGCGGGCGGACGCGATTATTTGCTCTTGTTCACGCAAGCGAAGCTCGTATCGGAGAAATGGTAAAATGAACAACGGCTTTTCCGCAGAGGCGGAAAAGCCGTTGCTTTGTCATCGCTGGCGGAAAGTCAGTTAGCGGATAGTCAATGGAAGCGGACCATCCGCGCGGCCATTATCCGTCAGCTCCCTTGCTGATCCGGGTTCCAGCCTTGCCTTCCAAGGCGAGATCGGCATTGCGAAGCGACGCGATAATGGCCGTTCCCCCGCTGTCGGCAAAATCGACGGCAGCATTCATTTTCGGTTCCATGCTGCCTTTGCCGAATTGTCCCGCGGACAAATAGCGGGTCGCGTCCTCGATAGAAACCGCGCTAAGGGCTTGCTGCTCCGGTTCGCCGAAGTTAATGAAGACATGTTCCACATCGGTTAGCATAATGAAGGTGTCTGCGCCGATCTCCTTGGCGAGCAGGCTGCCGGTACGGTCCTTATCGATTACCGCATCCACGCCTTCCAGCATCCCGTCCGCTGTCCGTATAACCGGAATGCCTCCCCCGCCCGCCGCGATAACGATGTGGTTCGCATCGAGCAATTCACGCATGACCTTGCTCCCGATAATGCGGCGCGGATGAGGAGAGGGAACGACACGGCGCCAGCCGCGGTCGGAATCCTCCTTCACGGTCCACCCCTTCTCCGCAGCGAGCCGTTCGGCTTCTTCCTTACTGTAGAACGAACCGATGGGCTTAGTGGGACGTCCGAAGGCGTCGTCGTCCGGGGATACCTCCACCGATGTCACAAGACAAACGACCTGCCGCTCGATCCCCTGCCTCGTTAATTCGTTCAGTAACGATTGTTGCATCATATAGCCGATAAATCCCTGGCTCTCGGCGCTGCATACATGCAGCGGCAGCATAGGGACTGAATCCTTGGCCATTTCGTTCTGCAGCAAAATATGCCCCACTTGCGGACCGTTGCCGTGAGTAAGTATAACGCGATAACCTTTGTGAACGATCTTTGCGATAATGGTGCAGCACGTCTGGATATTTTGCAGTTGGGTCTCGTAAGTCGCGGTTTGATTGGCTTGCAAAATCGCGTTGCCGCCGAGCGCAATCAGCACGGTCTTCATCAAGGCGATACCTCCTTTTCTAATTTGGCAATCGTGCAGTAAATGCCCAGAGCGGTATCGATCCCCGACGTGCGGCCCGTGCCGATTAGCGACCACACGGCTCTGGCCACATAGGTTGGCATCTGGCAGCAGAGTGCATTCAGCACCTCCAGTACGCGGCTTCCGAATTGTCCGCTCACAGCGTAATGAAGATACTCCAGGCTCACATCGGTCGTCAGATCCGGATGCTGCGCCAAACGCTCGGCCAGCTTGGACACAATGACAGCAGATACGCGGCCGGCATACAACCCGGCGCCTAAAGCGCCGATCAGAAAGTCGTCGCCTGCCGGCGTCAGCCCCGCACCGTAACCGATAAGTGGCCGAACGGCCCGCCACTGCAGTGACGGATCGCAGCAGCCGAGGTATGTCCGGCATCCAATCAATGCCTGCCCCAATTCAGTCCGAGCGGTGTCTTTGCGCAAAATGTCCATCACCTCAACGGCGCTCATGCCAAATCCCGTGATCCCGGAATACATGGAAAGCAAGGCAGCGAACCGCCGAAAATTGGCGGACCGTATTCTGGGGTCGGCCGGGGAGCGGCTCAGCATGCTGCAGAATACCGAGGCGTTGTCCAGACGCACTGCGACATTCCGTTCGCCCAGCCATAATGCGCCTTCGCGGAACTCCACAGCCATCCTGCCGCCGGGACGAATCCGGCAAGCGATTCGATCGACGGATTCGCGGTCAATATGAACAGCAAAGGGCAAATATCCATTCTGTGCGGTACCTATAAATAAAAGCCGCCGCCCCATTCGAATATTTATTCCGTTGCGAAAGCGGCTATGTACCGTTCCGCGACCGCTTTGCCGGACAAGCCCAGGGATATTCGAACTGTATGCCTCCCCTTGGACGACGAGCATACGTCAGTCTGCAATGCCCATAGCTTCAGCCAGAGCGATCAGCGCCTTCTCGAAGCAAGCGAGCGGCGCATTGACCGTACCGGCCCCTACCTGCCCAATCCCGGGTTCTTTATGGGCGATGCCCGTATTTATGACCGGCGTGATCCCCGTTTCAATCACTTTGCGGATGTCGATACCCAGGCAGATTCCTTGGAAGTTCCATGTAGGGACGGTGAGATTGCTGTTCCGCTCGAAGCAGATTTCCGCCATTTCATTGCTGATGGCCAATGCGTCATCGAATCCGCCGGCGCCGACGAAGCGGGTGACCCCCGGTGCGGCAATCATGGCCATGGCGCCGACCCCGAACGTCTCCGTGATGGCGCTATCCCCGATATCCGGGTTGGCGTCCTCTTGCGAATAGCCCGTAAAGAACAATCCTTTCGGCGTATTGACCGGCGCGGTAAACCATTGATCGCCCAATCCGCTCACCCGTATGCCGAAATCTTTGCCGTTGCGGGTCATGGCGGTGACAATCGTGCCGGCTTGAATGGTGCGCGCGCCATCCATGATTGCCTTGCAGGACGCCATCATCACGTTGAGAAAGAATTGGTCGGTATCCGCTAAAAATTTGATGATCGTTCTTTTGTCCGTCTCGGGCACATCGGTCGCCAATAAGAGCGGCGCCAGTTCTTTGAGAAGCAGCAGAGAGGCTGCAATGTTGCGCTGATGAAATTCGTCACCCATCGTAATCGCCTTGGCGACGACGACATTCAGATTGATGCCCCCGTCGGAAGCTTTCAGCGCTTTGGACATCCCGGGACCGAGGACGTCGCGAATCCAGCGGAGACGGCTGATTACTTCTTCACTATAGGCGCCGAAGCGCAACACCTTGCCGATCCCTTCGTTCAGGTTGCAATAGGCGCGGTTGCCTTCTGAGCGATTCTCTACCACGAGAACAGGCATATTCGCCGATGTAATACCGCCCATCGGACCGACAGCGTTGACGTGGTGACAGGGGACGAATCGGATTTCCCCGCCTTCCAGCATCTTCTTCGCTTCATCCTCCGTCGCGGCCCAACCTTCAAAGAGCAGCGCCCCGATGCAGGAACCTTTCATCGGTCCGGTCATATCCGGCCAATCGATGGGCGGCCCGGCATGAAGCAGCGTACGGCCGTTCAATTCCTCAATAACGGATTTGGCAGGAACAACGTCGATCAGGAACGGCTGTGCGCCGGCTATTTTCTCGACTACCGCCCGGTTGGCTTCGTCAATCGTATTGTACATAGTACGTTCTCCTTACGTGTCGTTATTTTAATTTGGACAAAATATTTGCTAGCTTTTTATTGCCTCCTGCTACCGGACGCCAGTCGAATTGAACGACTTTCCCTTCATACCGGTGGATCGTGTCCGCGAAGCTCGGCAGGCCGAGATTGATCACGCGCGGCTTGCCGGACAACAGCTTGGCCGTCGCTTCCGGCACCTCAGCCGCGTTGGCCGAACTGTGCGGAGTGCCCACAGGCCCAGCGGAATAGGCGGGCATAGACGGCACCGATTTGCCGACAAGATGTAACGCCCGCTTGACAGCCTGCACGTTGCTGTCTTCCACAATGACACCGGCCTCTTCAAGCTTTCGTCTTTGCTCCCCGTAATTTTGCGGATCTTGATCGGTGCCGCAGACGGAGCACACGAAGTAAACGGTTCGTCCTTCCCCGGAAGCCTGCGATCTTGCGTTCCGAATGGAAGGAATCAGTTCCCCGGCCATATCTTCATGGGAACCGTAACCTAAGACGACGTCGAACAAAATCACCGCCGTGTGCGGATCTTTTGCCATATTGCCGATCAATTCCTTGCGAGTGGACGGATCGATCATGGGATGCGGACGGCCTTTCGTGTAGATATCGTCGCCAAGGTCAATAATTTCATGTCCTTGATCTTTGAAGATATAGCCGTCCTCATGCTTCAGCGAAGCCGGAATGCCGAACGCTTCCCGTACGAGCATGGCGGCTTCTGTCGCCAGCGTGCCTCCCGAATACAAGCCTTTAATATAGGACTGTCCGGACTGCAATGCATGGTCCTCTTCCGCGCCCGTCCCTCGTGTGCCGGGGGATGCGGGCGTTTTACCATAGGCCAGCTGAACGGCCATTACCGCCGTGTCCTCCAAAGTGTAAGCATAATGAACGTTGCCTTCCGGCTCCAACGGCTTCTCTCCCGTGAAGATGGCAACGGACGGCTTGGACAGAGACTGCAGGAACGCCGTCACTTTGTTCTTGACCTCAGGGGCGGGAGGCTTCGAAATCACGACGATCAACTCGGTATTCGCATCAGCCTCCAACGCGGCAATGCCGTCCAGCATCGTCAAGGCGCCGATCGACTCGCTCAGGTCGCGGCCGCCGGTCCCGATGGCATGGCTAACCCCACCGCCCAACCGGTCGATAATGGTGGATACCTCCTGAATGCCGGTTCCGGATGCGCCGACGATCCCGATTTTCCCCGTGCTGATTACATTCGCGAAGGCGATCGGAACTCCGGCCAATATCCCTGTCCCGCAGTCGGGTCCCATCACGAGAAGCCCTTTCTCTTTCGCTTTCCGTTTCAGCGCCAGTTCATCCGTTTCGGGCACATTGTCGCTAAAAATAAATACATGGAGCCCTTTGTCCAATGCTTTATGGGCCTCGTCCGCGACATATTCGCCCGGAATAGACAAAAGCGCCAGATTGGCTTCGGGCAGCAGCTGCATGGCCCGGTCCCACGTGCGGACTTTATCATAATCGTTTTTAGCGCCGGCCAACGCTTGATTTTTCAAAAAAGAATCGATTTCATTCAACACTTCCGTCACTTTCTCCGTCTGCTCCGTATCGATTACGATACAGATATCATTGGGCTTGGCCCGGTCCAGCTCCGGTGTATACAAGCCGGTATTACGGAAGATATCCAGGTTGGCGGGGGTGCCCATCATGACCGAGATCCGGTTGATGCCTTCCATGGCGGACAGCTTGTTCGTAAGGAGCATTAAGCTGACCGAGTCCTGATACACGTTTTCTTTAATAATGGTTTTAAGCACGATAATCTCCCTTTCCTGATGCCGACCCGGATCGTTAGGCCGTTCTCGTTCTTGGTTTTTCTTTGGTAAAAATCATCGCAGCCAGACCGATAAACAGCAAAATCATGGCCAGGAAAAAACCGGACCGCATGCTGCCCGTGGTATCCACCAAATACCCCGTAATGTAAGGAGCGAGAATGGAGGAGCTCATTCCGATAAAATTGTACAGTCCGAACGCGGTGCTGTATGCTTCCTTAGGTGCGTTATCCGCTACAAAGGCGACGAGCACAGGGTCCAGCGCCAGCTTGCCGGTTAAGCCATAGACAATTAAGGCGAACATCATCGCTGCGTCGCTTTGTGTGTACACAACCAGATAGATGGACAGAGCGGCGATTGGTACCAAAATATAAACCAGGGGTTTCCGTCTTCCGAACTTGTCCGATAAATACCCGAAGAAAAGTGCTCCGGGAATAGACGCCCATGGAACGAGCGAAGAGATGAAGCCGACATCGCTGCCCTGATAGCCCCGCTCGGTCTGCAAATACTGCGGGAGCCAGGTGAGAATCGCGAAAAATCCGTAGAGCGAGCAGAATACCATGATGAACGTGAGCGAAAGGTTGCGGTTTTTGAACAACGCAAACATGGATGTCTTTTGGGTCTCGCCCTTTTTCGTATCCGCTCCCCGAGCCTCCACATTAAACTTGCGAGGCTTCTCCTTAATCACGAACCAAATCAAGAGAGCGGTGATGATCGTCGGAATGGCCATAATGTAGAACGGGATTCTCCAGTTCCAACCGTGCTCCAGCGTTAAGGTGCTGGCCGTAATATAGCCTAGCGAAATCCCGATCGCTTGCCCGCTGTTAATGACCGCCGTGCCAACCGTACGTACTTTCTCGGGAATCGCTTCGGATGACAACGCGTACTGCGGACCGTAATACGTCCCTTCGCCTATGCCGGTCACGATCCGGGCAAGGAGGAGCATGAAAAAGGAGTTGGCGATCCCGGTAAAAGCGGTAGCTATGCCAAATAGAATATATCCGGGGACAAGAACGTTCTTGCGCCCCAACCGGTCGCCAAGCGTTCCCGCTGGAATCTGCAGAACCGCATAGGCGAGAAAAAACACACTGTTGATCAAACCGAGCTGCGCATTGTTGATACCGAATTCTTTCGCCAAAATAGGCATGATCGGATTGAGTATGGTACGGTCGGCATACATGAATACCCAGCCGAGCGTAAATACGAGAATAACCTTCCAATAGTAAGGCATCCCCGCCTTTGGAGTCGATTTGAACGGTTTCTCCAATGTTTCTTCCATTTGCTAGTTCCCTCATTTCGTTGAGTCGGTAATCATATCATTTGCAGATATCGGAGCGTTATTCCTAATCGCCCTTTTTATGGACTCTCACTCCACATTTTGGAATGGAGCAGGCGCTAGCTATGAAAAGGATTTGAAGAGTAAATAAAAAAATAGCCGGAACCGACGGCAAGGGGATTGCCGAGAGCTCCGGGCTGTTTGCGTGTATGAATCGAAAACGATACACTTTTCAATGGTTAAGGGAGACATTCAAATCATTGGCTTTACCCTCCCGAGTCATGCATGCCGGCTGTTACAACGCTGGGCTCAACTCCAGTAAACTTACTGCTCGGCCGACCATTTCACCGCTTCCGCCTGCAGATCGGACAGCAGCTTGCCGATATCGGTCGGATTGCCGTTCGCGGCCTGGCTGATGAAGCCGTTGATGACCGGAACCATCCGGGTATTGTAGAACGGGTTCGCCTCATCGATCAGATTTTTGCGCGCGATGTCGGCCAGTTCCATCGCCTTCGAGGTATAGACGTCCTTCTCATCGACGAAATCCGCCTTTTTCAAGGTCGGCGTCGCCAACCCGTTCTCATACAAATGTCTCTGCATGTCATAACTGGTGAGGAACTTCATCACTTCCCACGCCGCCTTCTCATCCTGCACGTTCTTCGCCATGACGAACGGATCGACCGCCACCCAGCCTTCTCCGTTCGGCCCCATATTGAGGACCGGAACGAAGCGATCGACCAGCTCCGCCTTGCCCGAGCTGCGGTATTCATTGAAGGCCGCTCCTCCCGACGAATCGATAGCGATCGCGATATTGTTGTCCTCGAGGCCGAAGTTCTCGGCGCCCTGCCCGTTGATGAATGCCTTCGGCGCCAGCGGCGCCGCTTCCTTGAACCATTCCATTACTTTGGCCATCTCCGGGGAATTGAGATTCCATGTCAGATCCCGCAGCTTATCGAGACGGCCTTCCACCCCATTCACATCATAAGCATAGGACAGCGATACGAAGGTCGACTGATTCAAGCTGTTGCCGCTGAACCAGAGCCCATAGTTCTGCTTGCCGGTCTTCGGGTTCATCCCCGTCATTTTCTTCGCCTTCTCCAGAATCTCCTCTGGCGTCGGGTTCGCGGACAGCGGCTCTACGCCCCAATCCTCGAAAATCTGTTTGTCATAGACAACCATCCGCTTGCCGAGAATGACCGGAATGCCGAACTGCTTCATGCCGTCCAGGGAGCGGACGCTGTATGAATTTTTGAAGACGCCCTCCAAATAAATGCCGGGATCGAAGCTGCTGTCGCCGGCGATCAGATCATCGATATCCCGCAGCAGCCCCTGCTGATAAAACTGATTGGCGTAAGCTCCGCCCGTATAGAGGAGATCGACATCGTTGGAGAGCAGCATCGCCTTTTGCTTCGCCAAGGCGTTCTCCCACGGAATCTGGGTCACCTTCAGCTCGATACTCGGATACATCTTCTTGAATGTATCTTGAATGAACGGATTGAACCCGACGGTCTTGCGCCCGGTCAAGGTGTCGACGCCGTTCTCCATCTGCCAGCCGGCAAGCGCGATTCGCACCGTGCCCTTCATGTCCGACACCTTCTCATAATTCTTCGCCGGCGCCCCGCCGGACGAACCGCCTCCGGAACAGGCGCTCAATACGAGCGCCAGCGACAGCGCGAGACAGATCCATACCGATCTCTTCATTTCACCAAGCCTCCCCGATGTGTAATGCGCCGCGCAGACGGTGGTCCGCGCCGCATCGATTCCCTTTTCCATATCAACGCCCTGCCAGAGACATGACGCCCAAGCCGCTTCCCGCACGGCTACTGCTTGATGCCCGTCAATGCGATGCTCTCCACGATATAGCGCTGCAGGAACAGGTAGAGAACAAGCACCGGCAGCAGGCTTACCGTCGTCGCGGCCATAATGATCGCCGGCATCCGGTTCAAGCCTTGGTTGTAGGTGAACATCGCCAGGCCGAGCTGGATCGTATATTTGGCGGCATCGCTCAGGACAAGCAGCGGCCAGAGCAGATCGTTCCACACCCCGAGAAATTGCAAAATGATGATCGTCGCTACAATCGGCGTGCACAGCGGGAAATAGACGCGCCAAAATACGCGCCATTCGTTCGCGCCGTCGATAATCGCCGCCTCCCGCAGCGTGCCCGGCAGCTGATCCATGAATTGCTTCGCCAGGAACGTGCCGAACGCATAGTTCAAGGCCGGCAAATAGAAGGCCCAGTACGTATCGAGCAGGCCCAGATTGTTGAACAGCAAATATTGCGGGATCATCGTCATCTCGAACGGGATCATCATGGTGCTGAGCGCCAGCACGAGCACAACCCCCGCTCCGCGGAAGCGAATCTTCGAGAGCGCGTAGCCGGACAGCAGCGCCGACAGCAGACTGACGGCAATGACGCCGCCCGCCACGAGGATGGAATTAAAAATATACTTGAGCATATCGATATTAAGAAACGCGACTTCGAAGGTGCGGATCGAAAATTCGCGCGGGACAAGCCGTGGCGGGAACGGGATATTCAGTCTGGCCCCCCAATCGAAGCTCGTAATCAGCATCCACAGGAACGGCACGATCATGACAAGCGAGCCGACCGACAGCACCGCGGCGATCAGGGCGCGGCTCGCGCGGCGGCTGCGCCGCATGGACGGGAGCGGATTCACCGGGCCGCCCGGGACCGCCGGATTCCCTATTGATGACATAAGGCTGCCTCCCTTCTAGTGCGTGTTGAACTTCCTCTACTAGTCGGTGTTCAAAAAGGCCGCTTTTCAGCACCGAGAAGGTTGCGTGAACCTGAAGAAGGAGGCGCGCAGTGTAGGAGAAACCTACATGAGCACCGGACTTCAAAGGTGAACGCAAGATTCGATGCCGAGATGCTTCCTGATTGTCTTCGTGATCAAAAGCGGGCTTTTTGAACTTCCTCTTCTAATCGGTGTTCAAAAAGGCCGGTTTTCAGCACCGAGAAGGTTGCGAGAATCTGAAGAAGGAGGCGCACAGTGTAGGAGAAACCTACATGAGCACCGGACTTCGAAGGTGAACGCAAGATTCGATGCCGAGATGCTTCATGATTGTCTTCGTGATCAAAAGCGGGCTTTTTGAACTTCCTCTACTAGTCGACGTCATGACGGCGGTTCGTGCGGAGAATCAACACAGTCAAAATAAGAATGACCAGGAACAGCAAGTACGAGGCGGCCGTGGCCAGCCCCATCTGATGCCCGATGAAGGCGGTTCGGTAAATATACAGAACAGAGGTCATCAGCGTGCCGTCCGGATTGCCGGCCGTGCCGCCGATGAGCCATACATCGGTGAAGCGCTTCATGCCGCCTATCGTTCCCATCACGACCATGAACACGAAGACGGGACGAAGATACGGGATCGTGATATAGAGCCATTTGCGGAAGCCGTTCGCTCCATCGACCTCCGCCGCCTCGTACAAGTCGCGCGGCACGCTCTGCAATGCGGCGAGGAAAATAATCGTGTTGTATCCGAGAGCGCCCCACATGCTCATCAGAACGATGCTGAACCGGGAAAAGGCCGGGTCGGTGAACCAGCCGACCGGTCCCAATCCGACCTGGGCGAGCAGAAAATTAAGCAACCCCTCTTCTCCCGGATAGAACAGGAAGGAGAACAGAATACTTGTCGCTACCGCAGACACGACATTGGGAAGGAAGAAGACGCTCTTGAAAAAGTTTTTGCCCCCCGTCCACGGCAGGCTGTTGATTAAGCTGGCCAGCACAAAGGAGGATACGATGCCAAGGACGACGGACAGCAAACCCATGAACAGCGTGTTGTACAGCGACTGCCAGAACACCGGATCGGTTAATACGTTCCGGTAATTCTGCACTCCATTGAAGCGGCCCTCGATTCCGTTCGTATGCTGGAAGCTCATATAAAGCGCAGCCAGAATCGGATACAACGAGAAGACAAGCACACCGATAAGCATCGGCGCGGCAAATAAATATCCTGTCCTGTCTCTACGGCTCCATTGGCTTCGAGAGGACGGACCCTGGTGACGGGAAGCGGAGTTCGCGTTCAGAGACATGAGAATCACCCCTTGCGTCAATATCGTACGGCAGTTCAAGGCACCCCCTTCCGGGTTCAATCACAGGTTGTTCGCCTCTTCTTGTAAGCGGATACAACAAATTATAGGCAGGACTGAGCCGAGGTGAAATGACACGGATGATCAACTTCCTGGATTATATGGTCAAGGAGGCGCGGATTCGTGCTACCGCTCCGCTCGCGCCCAGGGGAAGCGCCGCGGAACGCCTGCGGCTGCGGGAGGGCGGCCAGACCGGTGATTCCGTAGCCCGCTGCAGTGAATTGATTAGCGATTGCTGGGTTTATGGGGCGATAGAGCGCGGAGCAGGAAGCTGGCATACGGAGCAGCGGGGCATAATCCCGCTGCAGACGGGGGCGTGGTTCATCGTCAAGCCGCAGGTGCAATTCGCGCTGCTCCCTGATGCTGCCGCAGGATGGGTATTGTCCTACTTCTGCTTCGACGGCTCGCGGGCGGAGGAACTGTATCGTTATTATGCGGATGGAGCAGATGCAGACGGCTGCCCGGACCCGATGTTGTGGCCCGCCCGGCATGCTCAGCTCCGCGCGCTGCTGGAGGTCGGTTCGGAATATTTGCTGGATCGGGCCGGACTGCTGTTCGAATTGCTCGTCTTCGATCGGGGAAGCCGGACGGAACGGCGGCCGGCACAAGGGAAGGAGCAGTTGCAGGCCGAGCTGCTGGCGCTGCTCGACGATGCGGTGTATGAACCGCTCGAGGATGAACGGCTGGCAGGCATGGCGAAGATGTCGGTGCCTACGCTTCGCCGCAAAGTCAAAAAATATACCGGCTATACCCTGCATGACTGGGTACACCGGCTGAAGATGGAAGAAGCAAAGCGGCTGCTTCGCGGGAGCGATGCCCCGGTCAAGCATATCGCCGCCTTGCTCCGGTATGAGGATGCCTATTATTTTTCCCGTTTGTTCAAAAAATGGACGGGCCTCTCCCCCCAGCACTACCGAGCTCGGGATTAAGGGCCTTCTCGGGCTCCTGCGCATGCGGATGCCAAGGGACCGGCGCTCATGGAGCGCAGGGACGAAGGCGCTAGGCTTCTTCCGGCATCGTCCGCCATGCCGCTTCCAGCAGCACCTCGAACAGGTCGTCATCTTCCTCCAGCTTGTCGTCCAATGCCACGATCTCTTCCTCGCTGCCGGATGATCCGGCAAAGCTCAGACTGTAATCCCATTCCTTGCCCTTCTTGCTGAACAAGGTCACCTCGTAGGCGGACTGGAACCCTTCCAGCTGAAAGGCCACATGCCCCAAGTAGGATCCGTCCTCATCCTTCTTCATATCTGCCCGTACAATCGTTACGTTCATGTCTCTCTCCCCTTTGTCGTATCGTTCACTTCGCGCTCTCGGATGCTGACGGCGCCGCTCCCGTGGCCGATGATCAACTTGCTCGCCATACTGATGAACAGCCCGTGATCCACGACGCCCGTAATCCGCTTCAGCCCATGCTGCAGCTCTTCCGGCTGCTCGATGCGCCCGAATGCGCAATCTGCGATGAAATTGCCGTTGTCCGTCACGAACGGGCGCCCTTCCTTCTCGCGAAGAACGGGACGGCAGCCGAGCCGGCCAATCTGGCGCATCGTCAGCTCCGCTCCGAACGGGACGATTTCGACCGGAAGCGGAAAGGCGCCGAGCCGATGAACGCACTTGCTGTCGTCCACGATGAGAATCAGCTCGCGGCTCGCGGCAGCGACCAGCTTCTCGCGCAGCAGTGCGCCCCCTCCTCCCTTGATCGCATTCAACCGGCCATCGACTTCGTCGGCCCCGTCAATGGTCACGTCAAGTTCGGTCAGCTTGTCCAGCAGCGGAATGCCGCATTCCCGTGCCAACCGTTCCGTCGCCTCCGAGGTGGCCACCGCTTGGATGCGCAGCCCTTCCGCCACCCGGGCGCCAATCGCATGAATCGCCCAATAGGCCGTGCTGCCGGTGCCGAGTCCCACGGTCATCCCCTCCCGGATGAACTTCACCGCCTCTTCGGCGGCACCTCGCTTCGCTTCCATAGCTTCCGCCCCTTCCTGTCCGCTGCGCCCAGCCGCGCTTGCGGCCGGCACAGCCCGTTGCAGATTCTTCTCTCTCCATTATAGAACGAATTTATCCTCGAATGCCATTCGACGGCCGCCGCGTCAAATCTCCATACATTTATCCCCATCTTATCCATTAATGAAGCGGTTCTATTCGTTCCTTCCGTCTTCTCGTGAAGAAAACGGGAACTCTAGGAAAATACTCCTCTCCAGAAAGCTTGCTTTGGAGTATGAGGTATCATATTCTTGAATAGGATAGTGGCAGAGCAGACATTTTCATAGCATACATTAAAGGAGCCATACGTTGGATGCAGATGTTGAAAGATTTTTTCAAAGGACCGGGCGCGAGAAGGATCGTGACTCTACTCTTTCTTGTCGTCCTGCTATTTTCGGTGAGAAGCATTCTCAATCTTATCTTGCTCACCTTTATTTTAACCTTCCTGATCGACCGGCTTCATACCTTTCTTTATTCTCGTCTCCGGAAGTATGTCAACATCGATTTCCGTGTAACCGTCATTCTTCTCTATGCGGCGCTGTTATCCATTTTGGGGGCGGGAACCTATAACTTTTTGCCCAAGGTCATCACCCAGATCAACCAGTTGGTTCAAATTATTATCCAGTTCTACAAGGAAGCGGATGTCTACGACAATGCAATCATGGACTACATTATGGAGTCGCTGCAGAAGATTGATTTGGCCAGCTACCTGAATCAGGGCTTCGGCTTCCTCGTCAAGTCGATTACGGACATCAGCCAATGGGGAACCCATCTGGTTATCGCGCTCGTGCTAAGCTTGTTCTTCAATCTGGACAAGAAGCGGGTGCATGAGTTCACCAACAAATTCAGAGAAAGCAAGGTCGGTCCGTTCTACAA
Source organism: Paenibacillus dendritiformis (assembly GCF_945605565.1). Taxonomy (NCBI): domain Bacteria; kingdom Bacillati; phylum Bacillota; class Bacilli; order Caryophanales; family Paenibacillaceae; genus Paenibacillus; species Paenibacillus dendritiformis. Next base: position 5,070,450 of record NZ_OX216966.1, read on the forward strand.
CGAATTGGAGTACTTCGGCAGAAAGTTCCTCTACTCCTTCGGCAAAGTTATCGAAGCGCAATTCCTGATCGCGCTCATCAACAGCATTCTGTCCACGCTGGCCCTGTGGATTATGGGCTTCCCGCAATTGTTCGGGCTGGCGATTATGATCTTCGTGCTCGGTCTTATCCCGGTTATGGGCGTTATCATCTCGCTGATTCCGCTCTGCGCGATCGCCTTCAGCGTCGGCGGGCTGAGCAAGGTCGTCATGGTCATCATTATGATTATCGTCATTCATGCTATTGAATCGTATATTTTGAATCCGAAGCTCATGTCCTCGAAGGTGCATCTGCCGATATTCTATACTTTTGCCATCCTGATCGTATCCGAGCATTTTATGGGCGTGTGGGGGCTGATTCTCGGCATTCCGATCTTCATGTTCCTGCTGGATCTGCTGGAGGTCAACGTGTTCTCCAAGCAGCCGAAAGCGAAGACGGAGCAGGCTCAGGAGAAGCCGAAGGCATGAACAACAGGTCCCTGGTCAGACACGCTCTGTGCGGGGATCATTTTATCCATAGGAAAAGAGGCGATGCCGATGGCTATCTATATCGCTCTGCTGCGAGGCATTAACGTCAGCGGCCATAAGCGGATCAAAATGGCGGAATTAAGGACGATCTTTGCAAAAATGGGGCTGCAGCAGGTGCAGACTTATATCCAGAGCGGGAATGTCCTGTTCGTTACCGAGGAGGAAGAAGCGCCGCTTCGCCAGCGCATCGAGCAGGGCATCCTGGCGGCCCTGGATATGCCGGTCACGGTTATCCTGCGGACCGCATCGGAGCTGGAGCGGCTGATCGCGGATTGCCCTTATCCGGAAGACACGTCCCCGGGCAAGGTGAGCCTGTACGCAGCCTTCATGACCGAAGCACCGGCGGAAGAACAGCTCCGGCGCCTCCCCGGCGGAGAGAATGAACCGGACAAGTTCTCCCCTCACGGGCGGGATATGTATCTCTTGTTCGATCAGAGCATACGGAACTCCAAGCTGGCCAATCAGGTTACTAAGCTGGGCGTTCCGTCAACGACGCGCAACTGGAACACGGTGAAGAAGCTCTCGGCCATGGCGCAAGCGATGACGGAGTGAAAACCCTGCTATCTGAAGCGAAGCTATCGTGAAGAATCCCCTGGCGGCTTGAACCGTCAGGGGATTTGTCCATCCAGCGCATGGAACGCCTCATGTCAAGCCACCGTCAGCTTGTTCCGGCACGCATCCCGGCCTCTGAACCGGCTCGATGCGTACGCCTCGGCAGACCACCTTCCTACCGGTATGTACAGCCTCGATTCCGCATACGTATTGCCGCTGCGCCGGAACTCATAGACGACATCCCTGCCGTTCGGCAGGCCGATATTCGGGAAGGTCAGACATTCCTTGTGCTGCCCGCCCAGCCCCGCGGCGACCGCTTCGAACGGAGACACCCGATACATTCCTCCCTGGAACGAATGGAACGCGAGCTGCTTCGCTTGTTCCGGGGAGTACAACGATTGTGCATAAGGAATACCGGCAAAAAAGCGGCCGTTCATCCCGAGGCCAATGCTATACCTATGCGCTTCCGGCGGAAGCAGACCGGAACCGTGCAGGAAGGGCAAGGTTCGGCATACAAGGCGCATCTCATCCAGCGACTCGCAATATTCCCCTACCAGCATAAATGAAGGCAAACGAACGATACGACTAAACAGCATAGTAATCCCCCTTCAGAGTTCAACTTAGTCGGGCCAGCCATTTGAGAAAGCGCGGCTGCAAAAATAGTGATAAAGACCTACAAATCCAAGGAGTTAACAACCCTTTTTTACTATATCGGAATATTTGATCAATACTTTAAGATTATTTACAAAGTTCCAATTATAGGTATTAGAAACTATTTGGCGGGATTGCACTCCCTTATGAAGAAGGAACGCGAAATGAAACTGGTCATTCCAACCATTCACCTTGAGCAGGCCGGGTTCTGCCGGGCCGGGATAATATTTGCAGAATGAGGGATAATTTTCTGTATGTGACCGTAACAAGAAATGGTTGTGACAAGGAGCTGTATGAACATGAAGCGACTCATCCGTATCGGGCTCGCCCTCGCTCTGCTGGTTCAGATTCACGCCTGGCCGGCTGCCGCAGACGGGCCTGCCTTTCATTTCGGATTCAAGAAAAGCGTGAACGGCCAGCTGCCGTCCATTAACGAGGAAGGCTTCAAAGATATCGTCGACAAGCACGGCGCCATCTTCCTGGGGGACACGAGCAAAAAAGAGCTGTATCTCACCTTCGACAACGGCTATGAGAACGGATATACCCCACGTATTTTGGATACGCTGAAGGAAAAGAAAGTGCCGGCGGTCTTCTTCGTAACCGGTCATTATGTAACGAGCCAGCCGGAGCTGCTAAAGCGCATGGTCAACGAAGGGCATATCATCGGGAACCATTCCTGGAGCCACCCGGATATGACGACAGTGTCTTCCGAACAGATCCGGCAGGAATTGGATAAGGTCAAATCGGAGGTTACCCGGGTTACCGGCCAAAAGGAAATGGCGTACTTGCGGCCGCCGCGCGGCATTTTCAGCGAACGGACGTTGAAGCTGACTCGCGACATGGGCTATACGAACGTATTCTGGTCGCTAGCTTACAAGGACTGGGATGTTCATGCGCAGAGGGGCGCGCGCTACGCCTATGATAAAGTAACGAGCCAGCTTCACCCGGGAGCCGTCATTTTGCTCCACTCGATCTCGAAAGACAACGCCGAAGCGCTCGGTTCGATCATCGATGCGGCCAGACAGCAAGGGTACGAGTTCGTGCCGCTGGATCGCCTTCAGCGCCAGCCGGCCCCGGGGCCGGGCCCGCTACCGAAGCCGGGAACATAGGAACGGACCAACGAAGACCGATGTACTGCCGGTTTCACGCGGCGGGCATCGGTTTTTTCTATGCGGGAAGCCGTGTCCGGCACAGGGCCATCCGGCATCAGCCTTTTCATTTCACCGCTCGAATTCAGGATTGGCGGCCTTGTCCAATATTTGATAAGGTAAAGGTGTAAGTTCTTGATTGCTCTTATCCTGACGACAGGGAAGGAATGATGACGATGATTAGAGTAGCGATGGTCAGCTTCTGGCATGTGCATGCCAATGATTATGCCCGCCAGGCGGAGGAGCATCCGGATACGGAGATCGTGGCCGTCTGGGACGAGATTCCCGAACGGGGCCGGAAGGAAGCGGAGGCGCGCGGCGTCCCGTTCTTCGAATCGCTGGACGAACTGCTGAAGCAGGACGGCATTGACGCCGTCATCGTGGACACGCCGACCAACATGCACCGCGAGGTGATGGTGAAGGCGGCGGCGGCAGGCAAGCATATTTTCACGGAAAAGGTCGTAGCGGCGACGCTCCATGAAGCGAATGAAATCGTGGACGCGGCGAAGAAGGCCGGCATCGTCCTGACCGTCTCGCTCCCGCGGCTGAATGACGGCTACACCGAGGCGATTCAACAGGTGCTCGCGGAGGGGCTGCTCGGGAAGTTGACGCTCGTTCGCGTCCGCCTGTCCCATAACGGAGCGATTGCCGGCTGGCTGCCGGAGCATTTTTTCAATGCCGAGCAATGTCAGGGCGGAGCGCTGATTGATCTGGGCTGCCATCCGATGTATTTGACGCGCCTGTTCCTCGGCGAGCCGGATCGGGTCAGCGCCCACTACGGCTATGTCACCGGCAAGGACGTCGAAGATAATGCCGTCGCCGTGCTCCAATACGATAACGGCGCCCTCGGGCTTGTGGAAGCGGGCTTCGTGAACAGCTGCTCCCCGTTCACGATCGAGCTGCAAGGTACGGACGGAACGCTGCTGTACGGCACGCCGGAGAGCCGGCTGCTCGTGAGCAGCAGCCGCTTGGAAGCGCAGGTCGGCAGCGGCTGGGTCGAACGCGACATTCCAGCCAACCGGCCAAGCGCCTTCCATCAATGGGTGAGCCATATCCAGCAAGGCACGGCCGCTGATGCCAATATACATATGGCCCTCGAGCTGACCCGGTTGATGGAAGCGGCCAATCTGTCGGTCCGGCATAACCGGCCGATCCGTCTGGACGAGCTTCAGCCCTAATACGCAATAGGATCATCTATTTCCATAACAATCTCAATCACGCACGAGGAGGCGAGACGCATGTTGGTCGTTACGAATACGATTCGCATTAAGGCAGGTCACGGCAAGCAGGTCGCCGCACGGTTCGCAGAAGCGAAGGGCGTGCAGCAAATGCCCGGGTTCATCCGTCTGGAAGTATGGCTGGGCGAAGGCAAGGAAGGCGAAGAAGAGCTGAAGGTGTGCACCGTATGGGAGAATGAAGAGGCGTTCCGCGGCTGGACCTCCAGCGACGCCTTCCGCGAATCTCACCGCGGCGGCAGCGAAGCGAAGGAGTATATGCTGGGCGCTTCGTTGAACAAATATGACATGGTCGTCAGCCATAACGCCTGACGGCGATATATAGACCGCGATATCGACAGGGCAGCGCGCTTCCGGGCGCCTGCCCTGTTGTGCTGTCCTGATGTTCCGCCGGAGGCGTCATCGGCATATATGGGGCCGCTGCCGGGTACACATAAGTAGCCGCATATAAGCGAGGAGGTGGACGGATGTCCGTCAAGAAGAGATATGCCCTCTATGCTTCGGCGCTGCTCGCGTCGCTGCTGCTCGCCGCCGTCGGCTACGCCTGGAAAAGCGCCACTGTGTTCGAACCGGTCACCCGTGCGGAGCTGGGGACTGTCCAGGCCCAGATCGAGCTGGCGGCGAACCCGGCGGCGGTCCTGCAGCGCAATGAGCTGCGGATTACGCTTCAAGCGGCGGATGGAGCACCTGTCCGCGATGCCCGGATCGAGGCTGTACTCATCATGCCCGCTATGCTCTGCGGCACGTACCAGGTGAAGCTGGAGCAGACGGAGCCGGGCATCTATACGGGCGAAGCGGTTCCGCTCATGCCGGGAACCTGGCAGGCCGAAGCGTCGTTCGAGCTGGACGGCGGAACGTTCACGGCCATGCACCGGTTCGAGGCGATGCGATAAGGCTTCGTTCTTGCCGGCCTGGCCGTTGGCTATTCGTCTGCAGGACGCCCAGCCTGCGCCTGCCTACCACAGCCACGGATGGAGCGCCGGAATCCAGCCGTTCGCGGACAGCCCGCGCAAAATGCACAGCACGCCGATAACGGCGGCCACGAGCTGCCCGGCCTTCACGAGCCGGGCCCGGATGGAGCGCTTGATCGCGGCCGCGAACAAGCCAACGGCCAGCAGGGACGGGAAGGTCGCCAGACCGAATGCGGCCATAATCATTCCGCCTCCGAGGGCGCTGCCGCTGGCCGCCGCGTTGATCTGCATCGCGTAGGTCAAGCCGCACGGGATGAAGCCGAACAGCAGCCCGCTCGCCAGCACGGCCCGGAGATCCCCGCTTCCCCGCAGCCGCTCCATCCAGCGGCGGACGAGCGGAATCCGGGCCGGGCTTAGCCGCTCCAAGGGCAGTGCCACGCGGCGGAACGCCCACAGCAGGATGAGCAGCCCCCCCAGCATGCTGGCCAAGCCTTGCAGTCCCGCCCAACTGCCCGTCAATTCGAGGAAGCTGCCGGCGGCTCCCATCGCCGCTCCCATGGCCGTATAGGTCAACACCCGCCCCGCATTATAGGCGAGCACCGCCGCCAAGGCCGAGCCCTTCGCATTCCAGGCGAAGTTCATCACGATGCCGCCGCACATTCCAATGCAGTGCGGAGCGCTTAGCAAGCCGGTGACGGCAACCAGCCAGAGGCTCTCTCCGCTCACGAGGCCGCCCCCCTGCGCCGGCCCGATCGCTGCAGACGCAAGGCGTTGCCGACGACCGAGACCGAACTGAGCGCCATTGCCGTTCCGGCCATCCACGGCTCGAGCCAGCCCATGACCGCGAAGGGAATGGCGATGACGTTGTAGACGAGGGCGAAGGACAGATTTTGGCGAATATTGGCCATCGTCCGGCGGCTAATGTGCATTGCCTCCGGGATGCCGCTCAGGTCGCCGCGCAATAGATGAATATCTGCGGCTTCGCCGGCAATATCGCTCCCCTGCCCCATCGCGATCCCGATATCGGCGGCCGCCAGCGCGGGCGCGTCATTGATGCCGTCCCCTACCATCGTCACCGTCCGCCCATCCCGCTGCAGCCGGCTCACCCATTCGACCTTCTCCTGCGGCAGCACTTCGGCGGCGATATGCCCGATCCCGGCCTCTCTCGCGATCGCCTCGGCCGTCATGCGCTGATCGCCGGTCACCATCATCACCTCCAGGCCTAGCTGCTTCATCTGACGCACCGCCTCGGCCGAGGTCGTGCGCAGCGAATCGCGGATGGCGAGCAAGCCGGTGAGCCGGTCATCGACCGCTATCCCGATGACCGTCTTCCCTTCCCGCTCCAGCCCCGCGATTACGCCCGCATCCGCGCCATCGGCCTGAATCCCCTGCGGCTTCAGCCTGGCGTACGCGCCGAGGAAGAGGCGCTTCCCTTCCACCTCCGCCCGAATGCCGCAGCCGGGAATATTCGTGAACCGCTTCGCCTCGGGCACGATCAGCCGCTGGCGTTCGGCCGCCGCCGTGATCGCGCGCGAGATCGGATGCTCCGAGGGCTGCTCGGCAGCCGCCGCCCAGCGAAGCAGACTCCGTGCCGAGTGTCCGCCCAGCGGAAGGATATCGGTCAGCTCCGGCCTCCCCTCGGTCAATGTCCCCGTCTTGTCCAGCAGCACGACGTCCGTCTGATGGAGCTGTTCCATGAAGCGGCCTTCCTTGAACAGAATCCCACGCTGGGCAGCCCGCCCGGAGCCGACCAGAATCGAGATCGGAGTCGCCAGCCCGATGGCGCACGGACAGGCAATGACAAGCACCGAGACCGCGCATCCGAGCGCATGGCCGAAGTCCCCAGGCTGCAGCAGCGCATACCAGGCGGCGAACGTTAGGCCGGCAATGACGACGACAACCGGAACGAAATAGCTCGCAATCGTGTCCGCGAGGCGCTGAATCGGCGGCTTCGAATATTGGGCGTCCTCCATCAGGCGGATCAACTGCGCCAGTGTGGAATCGGAACCGATCCGCTGCGCTTCCACGGTAAGGGTCCCGTTCAAGTTCATCGTCCCGCTCATCACCTGCCCCCCGGCGCTTTTGTCGACCGGCATTCCCTCCCCGGTCATCATCGATTCGTCGACCGCCGAATGTCCGCGCATGATGACGCCGTCCACCGGGATCCGCTCCCCGGGGCGAATGACGACCTGATCGCCGACCCGCATCTCCTCTATCGGAATCCGTGTCTCCCGCTGCATCCGAATGACATGGACATAGTCCGCCTGCATCTCTTGAAGGCCGCGCATTGCGTGCATCGTCCGTTGGCGGGCCATCCCTTCGAGCAGCTTGCCAAGCAGCACGACCGTAATGATCATCGAACCGGTCTCGAAATAGAGCGGAACATGCTGTCCTGCGGCAGCAGGAGACTGGATCGCCTTCATGGCCAAGTAATGGCTGTAGAAGTAGGCTGAGGAGGTGCCGAGCGCCACCAGCACATCCATGTTCGCTCCCCGGTTCCGCAGCGCGTGGAAAGCGCCGAAGTAGAACGGCATGCCGATGATGAACTGAACCGGCGTAGCCAGAGCCAACTGGAACCAGGGCTGGAAGAACAGCTCCGGAACCCATACCGATGAGGTGAGCGAGTAGTGGGAGAACATCGTCCAGAGCAGGGGCAGCGTGAGCAGGGCCGAAGCGATGAAGCGGAGCCACAGCCCCTTCACGTCCGTGCCAAGATAAGAGCCGGCATCCGTATCCTTCCGAATGCCGAAGCCAAGCTGCACGACTTTGTCCTCGACCTGCCGCAGCTGCAGCCGGGCCGGATCCAGCTGGACCGAAGCCCGTCCGACCGCGAAATTGACGGACACTCCGCCGGTCCCCTCCATTCGCCGCAATGCCTTTTCGATTCGAACCGCACAGGCGGCGCAGTTCATGCCCGTAATATGCAGCGTATGCCGATTCCATGTCCCGGAGGAACGATTCGCCATGGAGTTCACCCCATTCCCTATGTACAGTACATTGTCCCATTACTAGAACCTATGCACGTCCCGTCCAAAATAGGATGGCCCGAAGGTGCTATCAACGAACTTCTGCCTGACGGAAGGCGGCCCATCGGAAAAGAGGGCGGCGGATCGATCGGTTCAAGGCGTAGAGAAGGGAGCTTGAGACGGACGGATGCCAAAGAAGCCGGTCAGGCTGACCGGCTTCCGCAAGTGATATAGGTTGATGCAATCTTAGGCAAGCAATCGGAACGCATGCGCGATCGGCGCCGATCCTGCCGCCGCCGCTTCCGGCAGCCGGATGGCAATGCCTTCCGCCGTGCGGGTGAATTCCAGTACGCCATCCGTGCCGATCAACTCGACAGCCGAGACCGGGTCGGTATACGGCAGGAATACTTCCGGCTCGACCGGCGTATTCTCGTTCGGATACAAATAGAATCCGTACGCGGTGTCTCCTTTGCGGGTGAATGCGGTCCGGCCCGTGAAATACGGCGCGCAAATGCGCGTGCCGTATACGGCCTCCCCGTTCACCTTCAGCCAGACGCCAAGCTCCTTCATCGAGCGGATCGCCCCTTCCGGAAGCCGTCCGTCCGGCTGCGGCCCGACATTCAGCGCCAGATTGCCGCCTTTGGCCACGACCTCCAGCAAGATGTGCGCCAGCTGCCGTCCCGTCTTATATTTGTCCTCATACCGGAAGGAGAACGACGTGCCGAGCGTAATGCAGCTCTCCCACGGCACCGTCATCGGCCCGGACGGAATCGTCTGCTCCGGCGTAATAATATTTTCGTATGGCCCCCCGATCGTACGGTCGGCGGACAGCAGCCACGGCTGGTGCTGGCGGGCGCGTTCGACCACCTCGCCGAGGCGGATATCCTGCCCTCGCGCCCCTTCATAGACCCAGCCTGCATCCAGCCACAGCACATCGATGCGGCCGTAGCGGGTCAACAACTCCATAATTTGATCATGCGTGAACTTCACGAATTGCTCCCACAGCCACGGATAGTCCTGCGGATGGTAGGAAGGCCCCCGCGATGTCGTCGTCCCGCGCTCCATTCCCGGCGCCCAATAATACGGGGAGTGCCAGTCAGCTTTCGAGAAATAAGCCGCGACGGCCATCCCCTTTTCCCGGAACGCTTCGAACAGATGCTTGCAAATATCCGCCTTCGGATGCCGGTGGAACGGCGTGTCCGGTCCCGTAATCCGGTAGTCCGTCGTATGGGTGTCCCACATGCAGAAGCCGTCATGATGCTTCGTCGTGAAGAGAAGATATTTGAATCCGTTATCCGCAGCCAGCTCTGCCCACAGTTCAGGCTGGAACCGAATCGGGTTGAAGGTTTTGTTCAAATCGAAATATTGGCGCTTCAGTTCTTCGCTGTCCACATCCCAGTCGATGCCGTCGCGCGACCAGTCCGCATCGGCGTCACTGAGCGCCCATGATTCCACGATCCCCAATTGGGAATATGGACCCCAGTGCATCATGAATCCAAGCTTCTGGTCCTTGAACCACTCCAGACGCTCCAGCAGCAGCGGATCGGTCGGCTTCACCCACTCCTCTTCCGCGCTGAAATTATGCACGCCCTGCTGCACAACTTGCTCTTCCTGTTCTTCATTCAACGTCTCTTGCGGCTGTCCAGCCTGTTCACTCATTTGTCTTGACCTCCCGCACATCATCTCTGCTTTATTGGATTGACCTATCTGCCTCTCATATATATTACAAACGCTTACAAAGTTCAATTGGTCAAATTCGCAGCGCTTGACCATTTTCGTCAACCGGGGCTTTCCGCCCTTATGTGGCGCGGATTTCGATGTTGTCCTGTCCGCTTTTGACGTTCATAATCGACATATTGCCGCCACACGGAGCAAATTGGGAAGAAAGCCGAAAACGATTGACTTCCAATTGAACAAGAGGTAATATATGGATCAATGCTATAGTGTGAAATAGTTCACAATTATGCTTATATTCGAGGGAGGGGTATGTATGGGTGTGCAAAAGAAGAAGGTCGCCGTCATCGGCGGCGGACCCGCGGGAATGGAAGCGGCATTAACCACTGCCCGCTATGGTTGCGAAGTGACCCTGATCACCGACAGCCATCCGGGAGACTGGAAAATGGCCGGAACCGCCGCCTGGCTTCAGGCCATCGCCAGCCTGTCGCCTTATGCCGGGATCGAGTCCTTGTCTCCCCGTCGCATCAATGAAGCCGTGCAGGACGTGATAAGCCGCAGCAGGGTTTCCGCGGCGGAGCAGCTGCGCGCGGCTGGCGTGGCCGTTCAACACGGGCGGGCCTGCTTCCAGTCCGCGCAAATCTTGACGGTTGCGCAGGAGCAGAGGGAACCCATGGACATCCATGCCGATCTCATCTTCATCGCCAATGGTGCCCGGCCGCACTTTCCGGAAGCGATGAAGCCCGACGGGAGGCAAATCTACTCCTATACGACCCTTACGGATATGGAGCGGCTTCCCGCCTCCGTCATCGTTGTCGGAGATGGTCCGATCGGCTACGAAGCGGTCAATCTGTTCTCCCGCTTCGGCGCTCAAGTCGACTGGCTGGTCGAGGCCAACGGGCCGCGCTGCTTTTTCGATCCGGATATCGACGCGTGGCTCACTGGCATATACCGCCGGCGGAAGGTGAACATCCGCTCCGGGGAGCGCGTCAAGGCGATTCATAAGCAGGACGGCCGGGTGACAGCCATTCGAGAAGACGGAACGGAGCAGGAAGCGGAAGCCGCCTTCATCACCTTGGGATTCCGGCCGAATGTGGATCAGTTGAATATCGAAGCCGCCGGGTTGACGATGAATGGATACGGTTCGGTGGACTGCAACCCGTTCGGGCAGACCGCAATCCCGTCCATCTATATTGCCGGGGATGCGCAGCGGACGATTGCGGGCGTCTATTCGATCACCATGGCGAGAACGGCTGCGCTTCATGCCGTCGGACGTTCGCCGGAACCGGTCGATGTCCGGACGATACCGTTCGCCTTCAATGATGCGCCCGAGGTCGCCACGGTCGGCATGACAGATGCGGACGCCACTGGCATTCATAGCCGGGTAGTGCACTATAATACGGAACGGAACGGCAAGGCGTTCCTGCAGGGAGAGACGGAAGGCTTCCTCAAGCTGCTGTGGAATGATGAGGGCCGCATCGTCGGGGGAACGGCGGTCGGCCTGCAGGCCAAGGACATCATCTCCACCGTCGCCATGATGATCCGGTTCAAGCTGGGCATCGGCGACTGCCAATTGTTGATTGGGGCGCATCCGAGCGCTAGCGAATTCCTCGTCCACACCCTTCATGCCATTCATGATCAGCACGCTGGCGTCCAATCGTGAACGAGGAGCCCGGATTTGCAAGAGGGATCGGCCGCGCTCCCTCTGCTATCCCTCTCGCTCAGCCTGCTGCCATGCCGCATGGAATTCGGCAACGGAAGCATAGCGGCAGGCCCGATTCGGAGCTACGGCGCGGCAGGCCGCTTCATAACGGGCTTGCCCTGCTTCCCACCGCTCATAGGAACGGTCAGGCTCCCCGCCCAGCAGCGCGAATGCCATCGCTCCCATATTGAATACATTCGTCCGCTCATCAATAGCGGCTCCGAGCTCGAACTCCTCCGGCGACATAAAGCGCGAGGAGCCCCACATTCTGCCCATCGTATTCGTGTACGGCTTCCTGGCGTACATATCGATATCGCAGATCGTCATCGCATGGCGCTGAAAATCGTAGAGCAAGCTGCCGTCATAAAAATCGATCGCGACATATCCGCAAGCCTCTACGTGGGCATGGAACGCCAGAATCGCCTCCATCGCTGCCACCTTCTGCTCGATCGGGAGTTGTCGGAACCGGTAGAAGGGAGATTCCGGGTGGGTATATTTGGCAGGCGGCGGGAACGATTCATGCGGATGGAGACTCTCCCCCTCCACCCAATCGAATACGGCGGCATAGCCGTCTCCCGCGCGGAAATGCTCCCGGAGTGCAATCAGATGCGGATGCCGCAATTGATCATACAGCGGCATCGCCTGCTCCAGCCGGGCGATCGCATCCCGCGGATCCCCCGCATAGCGGACAGGGCGCGCACCGGCATACTTCACGAAGCGCCGGATACCGTCCCGTTCGATGCCGAAGGACAGATTGCCCGAATCCTGCTGGTCGAACACGCAAAATACGCGGCCCAGCTTCCGCAGCCAGGAAAAATCATGCTCCTGCTTCACATGAAAAGAAACGTCATCCACTTGTACCGTTGTTGCTTGTTGTGCTTGTTGTGTTTGTTGTGTTTGTTGTGTTTGTTCAGTCACTAGAATCCTCCCCGGTATGTATCAGCTTGGCCATCATATATTCATCCACGAATTGATCGTCCACCCGCAACGAGTGGCTTAATGTGCCTTCGATCCGAAAGCCCCGCTTCGTATATAAATGGATGGCCCGTTCATTATGCGTCATGACCGTCAGTTGGAGCCGGTGCTTACCGTTCGCCGCCGCCCAATTCTCTACTTGTTCCAGCAGGCGGCAGCCTAAGCCTTGGCCCGTATAATGCTGCAGTATGCCAATAACGACAGACACCGCATGTCGGGCCCGCTTCAGGCTGGAGCCGATGCCGGCCGCAAACCCGGCGACGTCTCCCTGATCGGTGACGGCCAACAGCATAATCGAATCTTTCGATTCGTGCAAGCTCGCGAACCGCCGGGCTTGATCTTCCGGGGTAAGGCTGCGCTCCCCGGGTTCATAGAGCATGAACTTCGTCTCCTGATCCAGTCGGGCGCAAAAATCAATAAAGGCCTGGGCATCCTTCGCTTCCGCTTTTCGGATGAACATGGTTTCACCTCCTTCGTATGATAACAATATTGAAGCTCTGGTAAGATTGAGCAAAAATTAACTATATAGAAATATGTTCAGTGTTCACAAAATGTTCACTTATGTAGGTGTTTCCAGGATCGCTATAATAACATGGTGTTATCAAGAAAGGGTGATGATAGAGATGGCTGACAATTTACGCGTAGAAACAAGACTGCCTAGAAACGCAAAAGAGAGCATACTATTTTTATTGATTATTTCAATCATTTCCGTAAACACTATCCCTCCGATCATAATGGGGTTGGAGCGCGGCTTCAGTATAGAGGTGTATCTTGATACGCTAAAGATGATTCCGTTTATGTGGATTATCGTTGTTTTACTGGTAAAGCTGGTCGCAGGACCGTTAGTCGGTAAAGTGATGCCAAAATTCGTGGGACAGACAGATGGATTTAATGCCAGAGTTTTATGGACTACTTTATTGAATGTTACGGTCTTATCTATTCTTCTTACCATTATAGGAGCTTGGGTCGGTACGAAAAAAATAAGCCTCGAACCGTTTCAACACTTTTTCCACATCTGGCCTAGAAACTTTGGTGTCGCATTTTGGATTGAGCTGTTGATTGCACAGCCAATAGCAAGATTTGCAATGAAAAAATTACATGCAAGACAAGCGCGTCAAGCAGAAAGCGGAAACTCGTAACCCGAAGCAGATAAATTTCTGTTTGCTGCAGAGTGTTCCCCAAAATAAAAAATTTCTTTATTGCCGATTGATTCATATAAAAATATCAGTCGGTTTTTTTATGAATCATCCACCACTCATGGAATAATGAGATAAATGTCTGTCAAATAGTGGACACTGTTCCGAGAAAGAGTTATCCTTCATTCTCTCTCCACCACCCCATATATGGTGCCAAGGAGAGCTAGTGAACCTATATATGGACATTTGAGCTTATTCGTTCAATATCCCCCTCATGTCCACATTTGTATGGACAATTCCGTCGCATGTCCACTCAGAGAGTACAAATTACGCGCTAAATGTTTCTTTTGCTATCCTTTCAACATGAAAGGATAAAAATCTGTACAAGCCTATGATAGACTATGATTATTATATTTGGAAAATATGTTTATTAAAAACGGGGAAAGACAGTTTGTTCATCCCCTCCCCAATCTTAGGAGTGAAATATATTCATGATCGTTCCCAAACAAGATTTTGAAGCGGATGGAGTCGCCTATACGATTCGATCAGCCACCGCTGCCGATGCGGGGGTGTTATCCGCCTTGCGGGTGCAGATCGACGGAGAGACCGAGTTTTTAGACAGAGAACCGGGAGAAGCGTTCATTGATGCCCCCGGTTTTGAACAATTGATAAGAGCCGATTCCGAAAAGAAAAGAAACATATTTTTAGTCGCGGTCGTTGAAGGTCGGATCGTCGGGTTTTCGCGATGCGAGGGAAGCCAATTACGACGATTCTATCACAAAGTAGAATTCGGCGTATGCGTGCAACAAGAATTCTGGGGATACAGCATCGGAAAAAATCTGCTTAAACAATCGATGGCTTGGGCCGACTCCAATGGCATTACCAAAATCGCGTTGAATGTGTTAGAAACCAATGAGAAAGCTATCGCCCTTTATAAGAAGCTGGGCTTTGAAATCGAAGGGATATTAAAAAACGACAAGATTCTGTCTGACGGCCAATACTATAACACCATAGTGATGGGAAGATGCAGGGAGTGATGGGAGGGGAACCTTGACCGTTCCTCTCGAATCAGCTTCCTGATCATTTCTAATTGCGGATCGCGTCCCTGCACGAGATCTTCGTATGTGGTCGGAACGTAGATGTCCGGCTGCAAGGCATCTTCATATCGATTTTTTAACGTCGTATATGGCCGTTCAATCCACTTATAGGAAATCGACAAGCGTAGTTTTGATTCGGGAAGTTCTAATAAAATAATGCTGCCATAGGAACTGGGCTTGCTCCCGGAAGGCTCGCCAACAATAAGCCCCAAGTTATTGTCGGAAATATTAACCGCAAAATTTGTTGCCGCACTGTATGTTTGAAAGGATGTGATGACATAGATCTTGCCGTTGAAGCTATACTCATGACTTGGTATGGAAATCATTCCTGAATCCAGACTCTGCATCTCCTCTGTGCCAAAGGGGAAATCGTATGTATATTGGCTAGTAAACGTAGAATACCGATTTACTGTCTTAAAATCACGGTAGGAGTCTACATTCAAAAATGACATTATGTAATTTTCCACTAACGTTGTCCCGCCAGGGTTGAAACGCAAGTCAATGGCCACATGATTCACTTGTTCTCTTTTGACATCGATGAAAAAGTCCCGAATCACAGACTTCGTTGTTTGGTCTAACGCAGCGAAGCTATCGATATACAAAACCGCCAGATCATCTTCTTTGGAAATAGTATAATCCAATCGATCCCTGGTCAGATAAGGGCTTGCAAATTTCAGCATTTTTTTCATTTGCAGCTTCCCCTCTATGACCTCATTCCCCCGCTCCACGACGAGTTGAACTTGGTTTCCCTCTATCAAGCCGAAATATTGAAGATAGGGAAGCAACGTGAATATACTATTCAAATTGACTCTTGACTTAAGCGAGTATACATTGTCAACTGAAAAAAAGGCGCGGAACATCGTGAGTAACTCTTGTTCATTTTTTCCACCGAATTCGATGACTTTGTCCCCCCTATGCAACCAGCCTGAACTTGATGTAACATAGATGCCATCTTCCAGCCACGCATAAGAAAACGGCAAGTTATCCATCCTTGGACCATCAGAGATCTGCATCGCTGTATGCCCATCTTGAAGCGCATTCATCACTTGTTGCGTTAGAACTGGACATTGTCCACGTATTGTACATCGTTATAAGCTTTTCGGAATGCCTGCTGTACTTCTATAGGCACACCTCCGTAAGTTTTGGGATGAACTTCTGTTACAATCTCCTTCAAATAGTCCAGATCCCTTGTCATTTGTTCGCTGGTTAGCTGAACAGGATGGTCTATGTTCCTATATGGGTTACTTGTCTTAGCGTTTCCAAGCGGTAACAACAATAAAATCACGCTTAGAAGCAACAGTAGTCTTTTCCTATCGTGCACAAAAAGTCACCTCAATGAAAGCGGTATACGCTCCTGTTGGCGTTCCTCTCGAATCAGCTTCTTGATCATCTCCAGTTGCGGATCGCGTCCCTGCACGAGATCTTCGTATGTGGTCGGAACGTAGATGTCCGGCTGCAAGGCATCTTCATAGTGATTTTTTAGCGTCGTGCCAGGCCGTTCAATCCACTTAAAAGAGATAAATAGTCTGAACTTAGATTCGGGGAGCTCAAATGAAAGAATATCGCCATAGGAAGTTGGTTTGCCTCCTGGCGCTTCCCCCACAATCATTCCGATTCCATTATCCTTTACTACTGTTGCCAGGGCCGTAGCGGCACTGTATGTATTCAGGGAAGTAATGATATATAGCTTGCCTGTAAAAGTATTTTCATGAGTTTTTACCGGTATAGGATCGCTTTCGAAATATAGCATTTCATCTTTATCAATAGGTTTTCCTGTTACGCGCTGACTTACAACCGTAGAATAACGAACGGCTGTCTTCAAGTTACGGTATGAGGGTATTTCCAAAAATGAAAGTATGTAGTCTCCAAACATCGTGCTTCCGCCATCATTGTAACGCAAATCAATCGCTACATGATGCACTCCTTCTTTCCTAACCGTTTCAAAAAAGTTTTGGATAACTCTTTTGTTGTATTCATTGAATGGAGAAAAGCTGTCAATACGAAAAACAGCCAAGTCATCTTCTTTATACACTTGATACTCGAACAGCTTACTTTCAGGATAAGGTTGATTGGTTCTTAACTGAATATCCACTTCCCCGAGAATGATTTTACCGCTGCGTTCTACTGTAACTTGGACTTTATGGCCGTCTGCCAGACCAAAGTATTCCAGGTAGGGGCCTATTGTAAGAATACGTTCCGTGTTTGTCCTTCGTTTGAGATCATGCACATTATCATACGAGACGAAGCTTTGCAGCATTTCGATCAGCTCTTGCTCGTTTTTGTCGCCGATTTCAATGATTTTGTCCCCCTTGTGCAACCAGCCTGAGCTGGATGTTACGTAAAGGCAATCTTCAAGCCATTGATATGTAAAAGGCAATTGCTCAATAATTTTCTCGCTTGGCCTCAAAATAGAGGAGTGCCCATCCTTCAAGCTATTCATCACCTGCTGTGTCACAAAGTAAAACTGCCACACATTGTCTATCTGTTCAATTTCGCGATACGCTTGCTGCATCGCCTGACGTATTTCCGGCGGGACACCTCCATAGGTTTTCGGATGTACCTCCGTAATCATTTTCTGCAAATAGTCTAGGTCTTTTTTCATTTGCTCTTTGGTTATTTTATAGTAATGTTCGATGCCTTGATAACGGTTTCTGGTTTCTTGAGGGGAACTGACAATAATTAACACACAGATGACCAGTAGGAAAAGGCCGTAAATAGCGTATGTTCTTATGGAATGCATAATTCACCTCATATTCTACAACAATGTATATTAACCTTATTTATAGACTAAAGCAACGCGAAAGGAGGGAACTTCCGCGTTGCATTCTCTTTTCGTATTCTATTTAAACATGGGGTCGGCCCGTGGGCTACATACTTGGCCAAAGCAATGAGATGGGCAAGTTTTCATAGTACAAATATGTGTTTCACAATTACCATTACATGTTTTTTTCTCATAGTAACCACAAATTATTAAAATAGGACAACTTGGGCTACTTGCATCTGCGGCAGGCAAAACCAAATAATCCATCGTACTCCCCCCAAAAATTTAATTAATCGGAACGGCTGCTTTAAAACAATCAAGGTTTATAACTTCATCTGCAAAGGCCGACATGCGACTATCATGAGAAATGAGAATCACGATCTTGTTTTCTTTGATTTCAAGAAGCACTTCTTTGATTTTCTCCACCGATTTGGTATCTAACGCAGTTCTGCTTTTCATTGTCTTTGATTGCTTCAATAACTCGCTCCAATTCAAATGTGCGGATAAAGGCAGGGTAATCTGTCTGACTTAGGTTCTCTATAAAAGGTTCCAGCAAGCAAGGCTCCTGCTCGATGACACCGATCAATTTGCTTCTCAGATTATATTTATCAAGTGATTCCAAATCGTTGCCCTCAATCATGATTTCCCCGTCGTAATCTTCATGTATTCCTAGCAAAGTATTGATCAATGTGGACTTTGCGGTACCATTCCTCCCAACCATACAATATATTCCACCTTTTTTCAAAGCGGAAATCAATATTAGAAATAATAGGTTGATTTGACGGATTATAAAAAATGGACATGTCTTTGATTGTTATATTCTCGATGGAGCTGAGCTTAATCGGCCCATTTTTCTCTTTTCGTACGTTCAGATGCTTCTCGATTCTATCCATAGAAACCAAGGCTTCTTGATACTTTTTTCCGACATCGAAATAAAACTGAACCGAGTTGATTAGCATATTCACATAAGTTGTAATGATGACAAACTCTCCAATGCTTAATCTATCTCGAACGATTTCAATGCCCCCCTAAAAAGGTAACTACGAAATTGATGGTCACAAAGATAAACGTATTTCCGCTGCTGTAAAAGTTTATAACTTTAATATATTTCATAAGCGTTTGAAAAAAGCGGTTAAAGCTCTCGGTTAACGATTTCTCGCATGCTATTGAACCGTCACATTGCCCTTGTACATATTGCCTGCCGGGCTTCTTGTGTTTTGTATGGCGGTGGCCGTCGCGTTGCCGTAGGCCCCGATGACATAGACGGAAGGATCGGTCAGGTAGAGCGTATTATGCGAAAATTCGTTGTTGATGCCCCAGCCCGATACCACCTGGTGAACCTGAAAAGCATCGGCGATATGGCTGTTGCCGTTCTGGTAGCCAATATTGTTGCGGATGACGGCGTTGTTGCCTTTCACGTCGATGAAGCTGTCGGCATAGTTCGCCCCGCTGATGCCTTCGCCGTAGAAGGTGCAGTTCTCTACCACGGTGCCGATCGTTCTCTCCTTGATGTCAACATGCTCTGCGGCGACGTTAGGCCCGAAGACGACATTGCGAATCGTATTGTAATGCGTGTTCGGGTTGTAGCTGGCCCCTTCCGCCGATCCGACATAGACGCCCTCGCCGTAGCCGGGCCCGGTTATGCCCGTGTCGTGAATGCGAGAGTTCTGAATGGTGCTGTAGGACGATCCGTCGCGGAAATGGACCCCCTCAAATCCCGTCTCATAGACCTCCACATCGGTGATGATCGTATGATTCGAATGGTCCAAAATGATTCCTTTCTGCGCATTGGTGAATTTGAGATTGCTGATGACCCAATAATCCCCGCGAATGCGCAGGCTGTAGCCGGAACCGACGGCATAACCGGACAGTACAGCCGGATTAGCGGGATCCTCGCTCTCGATCCGGATCGGCTGGCTCGCGGTCCCGTTCACATCAGAGGAGAAGCTCCCCGTATAGGTGCCCGGAGCCAGCACGATCCGCGCGCCCGGGGTAACCTTCTTCAAGGCGCTCTGCAGGCATGAAGTGGTTCCGCAGGCGATCACCTCATCGGCGGCCTTCCCGGCCGGCACGCTGCCTGATTCGGCATGGGCGGTTCCTATCGTGGCGAATACACTCACGAGAAGCAGGATGGCCCATCCGGCTCTTCTTCTCCTTCTCGGCTTGCGCCCGCATCCGCTGCTTGTTGTCGTCATCATTGAACATCCTCCTTTTTTTACAAGTGACCTTATTCCCAGCATAGAGTTTAACCGCTTTAATTATATAATGTTCAACCGGCGCAAATCATTCCTGCGGATTGATTTTATGAAGCGTTTTTTGCTTTTTCTATACCGTTTGCAAAACAGGAGAAAACGAATTAAGATAAGATAGAACTCGATGGTTATTAATAGTACTATAAGGTTCTATCACGTTGCGCAGCTTGATAATCTCCCCGGTCCAACCATCGCAAGCTGCTCTAGCCCAGGTTGCTGAGCCAAGAGGTCAAGCATGTGGGCAAGACTACATCATGTAATGTCGCATTTATACAGGAGGATTCTAACCATGATAAGACAAGCTATGGAGCAATCCATTCAACGAGCGGTGGACCGTCACGCCTTCAGCGGAACGATTCTCGCTGCCAAGGAAGGAGAAGTCATCGTCCGTGAAGGATACGGAATGGCCAATGTCGAGCTGGAAGTGCCGAACACGCCCCAGACCGTATTCCGTATCGGATCCGTCACGAAGCCGTTGACCGCGCTCGCCATGATGCAATTGGCAGAGCGGGGCGCATTACGCCTGGAGGATCCGGTGAGCCGCTATCTGCCGTCCTTCTCTCAGGGTGAGCGGATCACGATCAAGCATCTGCTGTCCCATTCCTCCGGGCTGCCGAACTATACGAGTGCGGAGAATGCGGCGGCGGCTCTCGTCCGTCCCGCTACCGTGGACGAGCTGATTGCGCGCTTCGCGAATGAGCCGCTGGAATTCATTCCTGGCGAACAGTTCAGCTACTCCAATTCCGGTTATGTATTGCTCGGGAAGCTGATCGAAGAGGCCAGCGGCCAGCCCTATGCGGAATATATGAGACAGCATATTTTCACCCCTGCGGGCATGGACGATACGGGCATGGACGACAATCGTTCTATCGTCAAGCGGAGAGCGGCCGGCTATGAGCCGGACGAAGACGGCTCGTTCCGCAACGCGTCCTAAATCAATATGTCGAACAGCTATGCCGCGGGCGGCATGTACTCCACGGTCGACGATCTGCATGCATTGGAGCGGGCTCTCTCCTCGGGTCAGCTCGTCTCCGCGTCTGCGCTGGGGCAGATGCATACCCCGCACAGCGGGGATTACGGATTAGGCTGGTTCATCCTGCCGCCTGACCGTCAGCTCATCTATCATCACGGCGGGATCAACGGCTTCACGGCTTCCTTCATGTGCCTGCCGCAGCAGCAAGCCGCCGTCATCGTGTTGAGCAATGTCGCCTGGTCCGTCACATCCGAGCTTGCCCACGAGCTCGCCACGATGTTGATGCCGCACTAGTCTCTTCGACAGACAGCCCAAAAAAACCAGATGGACAGGTCTGGTCTTTTTGGGCTTCCGCTTCTGGCCTCACTTGCGCTCCCCTGTGAACCAATTATGGAACCGCTACATAACATACGGTATACGGACATCTCTCCATAGGGACAGGATTCTTATTTTTGCCATTGAGCTTGCGGGCTCGCCACGCCTTCGATCTTGCGGGCCGTAACGACAATTTGCTGTGGCGGAGACGGTACTCTCATGTTATTCACGACCTCTATCGTTCTGCCAGGCTTGGAATTAAGCCGATTCACCGAATTGCAGAAACACATCAGCGGTCACCTCCATTTCTCTTACCTCGGTCTATTATATGCAGTTGGAAGAGAGAAGGACTGGACAGGCTGGTATCACGCATTCATGAAGGAGGACCTGGCATGGACGAGTTGACCTGGATTCAGCTGGTCGTTCTGGCGCTGGCATCGTTCCGCCTGACCCATCTTATCGTCTATGACGATATTACCTGGCCGCTGCGGGCGCCCTTTATGACTGTCACCTACGTGCCCCAAGACAATGGAACCGTCATCCGGCAAGTCGATATCCGGGGCACGGGCTTCCGGCACTGGATGGGGACGCTGCTCAGCTGTCATTGGTGCACCGGCATATGGTGCGCGGCTTTTCTCACCGCCCTGTACTGGTACGTGCCGGCATCATTCCCTCTGCTGCTGATGTTAGCCGTCGCCGCAATCGCCGCTCTTATCGAGCAGTTCGTGCTTAATCGATTGTAGATGGCAGCAAGCCAGCCCGCAGGGCGCTCTAACCGGTCAATTGGACCGGTTTTTTGCATGCCAACAAGCCGGATCGAACTGTAGTCAAGTTCAATCCGGCTCCCGTGGCTCCATCGTTTTCGGGCAACAACCTGAGATCATTCCGCATCAACAAGGGTATATTGCGGGCTCGTGAGCTTAATCTTCCCATTCAATCCAGAAGTCACGTACACCTTGTTATTTTCCATAATGAACATGCCTTCAACATCAGGCGTCTGCTCCAAATAGGCCAGCCCCTCCTGCAACCCCTTCACAATCGCTGCCGTAGACAGCGCATCGCCTGCTGTGGCGGTCCCGCCGATAATAGTCACGCTCTTGATCCCGTTCTGCGTCGGTGCTCCCGTTGAGGGATCCAATATATGATGATATCGAATCCCGTTGTCTATGAAGTAGCGTTCATAGACGCCGGATGTGCCGATCGTCTCATCTCGAAGCTGAACAATGGCAATCTGCTCCCCTCGCTCCCGGTCCGGGTCTTGCAGCCCGATACGCCACACATCTCCTCCAGGCTTGCTGCCAATCGCCATAATCGTGCTGCCGCCCAGATCGATAATCGCGCTGCCTACCTTCTCCTGACGCAGGTAGTCAGACACCAGATCTCCCGCGTACCCTTTGCCAATCGCTCCAAGATCGATGGACATGCCTGCCTTTGCCAACTTGATCGTCCTATTTTTCTCATCCAATTCAATGTCCCTATAGTTAACTAGCGACTTGGCCTGCTCAATGAGATGGTCAGCAGGGGGATGCTGCCCGCCAGCTCCGATCCTCCACAGCTTGACCAGCGATCCGATACTCGGATCGAAAGTCCCCTCCGTAGCTTGGGCGTACTCTACGGACTTTTTCACCAGATCGAAGGTATCTTGCGAGACTTTAATCGCTTCTTTTCCTGCGGCTGAATTCACCCGGGAGATTTCACTCTCCGGATTGCTCATATTGATTTGCTGATCGATTCGATCCAGAAGCTTTTCGATGTCGCCAAGATGCTTCTCCGCCGCTTCATCACCATACAACTTCAATTGAATCACCGTATCGAATTTAAGAAAGGTCTTGGTCACAGGCGGATCTTTCTTGCTTGAGTCAGAGCCGTTGGCCCATAGAAAATATCCAATTCCGGACATTACGAACAGCAGAATTGCCGCCCCTATCATCTTCATCTTTGTACTGTTCGTCATATTGCTGAACCCCCCTTACGAAGTCTGGCCATGAAAATCATGAAAAATTATCGTCGATAAGGCATATCGATGTATGTGATCGATATCACCCAACGGTCCGCATTCGCCTATATCGCCCGTCGCACAATGCATTTCCAATGTATGTTGTGCTTCATATTCTTTTGTATTTCCAAGAAACTTCGATTACAATTGCCCGTATATATATGCATTGTCACATTATACCAACTAGCAGGAAAGCAAGGAGGTCTTGGAATGAATCCGATTGCAATCGTCCGCTATCGGCCGGAGTATGCGGCTGGAGTAGCAGAGATGTGGAACCGCAGCCAGGAGGGCTGGGGCGGTGGAGATACGATTCGTACGGCAGAAAGGGTGCGGACGGAAGAAGAAGGATCGGACGCGCTGGAAGTCTATCTTGCCCTGGATCAGGATGCCGTGGTCGGGTACTGCAGCCTGTTCGAATACCGCGAGGATACCGGAGCGCTCTATATCGGACTGCTGAACGTGAGGCCGGATTATCATGGCCGGCGAATCGGCAAGATGCTGGTCCGCGAAGCGTTGGATGCGACGGTGCGGTTAGGCTGGCCTCGCCTCGATCTCTATACATGGGCCAGCAATACGAAGGCCGTTCCGCTGTATAAGCGATGCGGTTTTTTCTGGGAGGATCGGGAAGATACGACCCACCTGATGAACTTCATGCCTACCGTATTAAATACGGAAGCGCTCTCCGCTTATTTCGATGACATCGACTGGTACGAGGACTCGACCCGGGAGATCGAGATTAAGCCGGATGGCCGCAAGGATAACGGCTTTGATTATTTCGCATATACATGGGAAAAGAACGGCGCCTCGCTGCGCGTCGAATTTGAACGCACCGGAAGAGGCATCCGGCTCATCGAGACCGACGATTTTCTCATCAGCGCCCAAGCGGAGCAGGCAAAGCCGGTCTTCGGCCGTTCTTATACGATAGAGTACCGGATCGTGAACAAATCGGGCCGCCCGCTCCATCTCGATCTGCGGGGCGAGAACGACCGCAATATTCAATTTGACTGGGAGCATCAGGCCGAAGTGGAAGGCGAAGCGACGGTCCGGGCGAGCTTCTTCGTCGGCCCTGTCGAAGAGGAGCAAAGCGTATGGCGGACATGCCCCCGCGTCACGACTCGGATGCGCATTAACGGGAAGGAAGTCCTGTTCCACATTGGCGTCATTCCCCGCTTCCCTGCCCAGCTCGCTTGGAAGACGCCGAGCCCCAGCGCCTACCCGGCCATTGGCGGCACCTTCTATGTGGACATCGAGAACAACTTCGCGGAGGCGGCTGCATTTCGCTTCACGCTGCCTGACAGTCCGATGCTGGCCTTGGGGCGACATGAATTCGAGATCCCCCTGGAGGCGAACGAACGGACTTCCATCCCCGTCCCTTATCAGGTCCGCCAGTATGGCTTCTATTCGCAGCAGGTCGAAGCCGAGGCTCGGCTGGCCGATGGAAGCGTCATCCCGTTCACGAGAACGATCGGAGCCGGCTTCAGCGGTCCCGGCGCCGCCTTCGCCGGCGAGACGGAGAAGCATTGGCAGGTGTTCCACGGACATTTCTCCATCAGATTCAACAAGGAATGGAACGGCTTCGGGCTTCTCTGTCCCGGGATGACAACCTACGCCGAATTGGGCTTCCCGAAGCTGGGCAAGCCGTTCTCCACAGAATTCTCGAAGAAGAAGCCGGTATCGATACATCCGATCCGGGAGGAAGGCGCCGTCGGATTGTCGCTCCGCTATCAATCGGCATCGTTTCCGTCGGTATTCTTGACCGTGAACCTCCTTCTGTATGGGGAAGGAACCGTCGCCTATTGGCATGAAGCCGAGAATACCGGCGCCCATCCTGTCGCCGACCTGTATGTGAGCCAACTGCTGCGCTTCGGACTGCAAGGCGCCGTCCTGCCCTACAACGGCAAATATATCGCGCTGAACGATATCACGGCTAGCGAATTCAGCTACTGGGAAAGCCGCAACATGACGGAGTCGTGGGTGTTCATCCAGCACGGCAGCGTCCCTCTCGGCATCTGCTGGCCGAAGACGCATCGCGTGCGTATCGAGAGCTGGTGCATCAGCCTGGAAGCTTCGCTCGGAAGTCTGGGGCCGGGAGAGAAGTCCGCAACGGAGCCCCTCCATCTGACGATGGGCGGATATACAGACTGGACCCGCTTCCGCGCCTTCGCGATGCAGGAGCCGGATATCCGTTCCGATCTCCGGCTTACCGATCCGATCGAGCTGATTATGAACAGGAATAATCCGGTGCTCCGCTCGAATCTGAACATGACAATCCGGGATCACCGATTGGTGCAGAGAGAGGGAACGATCTCGGTTCAACTGCGCAGGGAACCGGACGCAGCTGCACGGCCGTTGGACATCGATGAGTCCGGGATCACGGAATGCAGCCTTCCGGCGCCGCAGCAGAGCATGGAGGTCGTCGATGCGGTGGTTCATCTGCCAACGCATGACGTGAAGCGAAGCTCTGTCGTGCTGGTGCCGTCAGATGAGCCGATCCGATTCGAGCGGCAAGAGGGACAAGCCGGACCGGTCTATTCGGCAGACAACGGCGTGCTGCGGGTGGCGGCGTCCCCTTCCTTCTACCCCGCTCTTCACTCGCTGCAAGCAGGCGGCGAGGAATGGCTGTCCAGCGGATATCCGCTGCACGCGCCGAGATCATGGTGGAATCCGTATATCGGCGGTCTGAAGTACGATATCGGCGGCCTGAGCCCGCTCTCGGTCCTGAAGGAGAGCAGCACGGTGGAATTCGTTACCCGGCGGGACAGCTCCGATAATGAATGGCAGGGCTTGAAGCTTACGCTGGACGTCCGGCAGCATGATACCTATAAAGGCTTGAAGCTGCACCAATATTTCCTGATGCTGTCCCGCGTGCCTGTGCTGTGCGCATTTTCCGAAATCGAGCAGGAGACGGGCCTCAGTCTCGATCAACTGGTCTGGGACACATCGATGTTCATCCAATCCGGAGATTCGCAGGGAGGCTTGCGGGTGTCCGTGAAGGACCATGACGGGTCCGACCGCACATTCCGTCCCGGCAAGGGAGAGCTCGAAATTCCGGAAGCGCGGCATCTCGTCTTCGGAGCGGATAACCGGGAGCAGCAGCTTCATGTCATGATGGATGCGAGCGAGCGCTATCCGCTCGTCTATGCCAACAATGAGATATGTCAGGTAGAGTACAATCGCGAACGGCACATCCCGAACGGAGCCTGCGTCCGAATAGAGCCGTTGTTCCTGCTGTTCTCCCCTGACCGTATCGAATTCGAAGCCTTGGCTTCATTACAACAGATCCGGTTCCCGGACGAGAGAGGAAGTGGAGCGAATGAAGATCATTGACGCCCATATGCATCTGTCCCATATTCAGGAGTTCAAGGCGACCGCCGCGGAGAAATCATTCGTTGATTATAGCCTGGACGGGATTCTGAAGGAATACCGCGACAACAATGTCGTGCTCGGCATCGGTATGGGACTGACCGAGACGAAGCCGGGAGGCTTCCCGGATGAGGAAGCGGTGACCCCGATGGGGCTCGACCTGGTGGAGGCGCTGCCTCCCCAGCTCGTCTATTGCCTGGGCATTAATCCTTACCGCCTCGGCACGCAAGAGCTCGAAGCGCTGGAACGCGATCTGCAGAAGCCGGAAGCCGTCGGTCTCAAAATCTATCTGGGCTATTATCCCTTCTATGCCTACGACAGCGTCTATCAGCCGGTCTATGAGCTGGCCGCCGCCTATCGCGTCCCGGTCGTGTTCCATACGGGCGATACGTACTCGGAGCGCGGGCTGCTCAAATATTCGCATCCGTTGACGATCGACGAGGTGGCCGTCACGCACCGGAACGTCAACTTCATGATGGCGCACTTCGGCGATCCTTGGGTGCTGGACGGAGCGGAAGTCGTCTACAAGAACCGGAACGTCTTCGCCGATCTGTCCGGTCTCATGGTCGGCGACACCGCCAATTGCAATCGGCTCAAGGACTCGCCCCTGTTCTTCGCCCATCTGCGCCATGCCGTAACCTATTGCGATCATTACGACAAGCTGCTGTTCGGCACCGATTGGCCGCTCGCTCCGGTAGAGGCCTACATCCGGTTCGTCCGGGAGCTGATCCCGGCGGAGCATCATGAGGATGTATTCTACCGGACGGCGCTGAACGTATTTCCAAAGATCAGGCCATTCCTGGAACACGAAGGCCATGCGTCGCGCTAGCCATGGAGCAGGTAGCAGGAGGGGGGGCGCGCCGGTTACCGCTTCGGGGGCGCGGCTTCAACCGGAATGAGGGAGCTTCCAAAAATGCTGCGTAGCTGCAGCAATTTTCATCATTTAAGCTGATATTTGATGGAATTCCTGCACAGATGCATCTTTTCGCTGAATTTCCCTTATTTGTAACCAATAAGGCTAAAAATCCTGCGTTTTCGCAGGAATTCTATTTAGGCATAGACTCAGGCAGCCTAATCCTGCAGTTTTACAGTATTATTGGGCATGCCAAGAGATGAACTCCCGCTTAACCAGGTGAACCAAACGAGTCAGGTGCCCTGATGAGCCAGATAGCCAGACAACGAACGAAGACTGCCCCTCGGGCAGTCTTCGGCTCATTCTCGCGCTATAGCTATAGCATCACTCTTGCTCATATCTGCTCCATTGAGCTATGGCATCACTCTTGCTCATATCTGCTCCCGATGGCGGAGCTTCCTGGCGTATTCCTCCGGCGACACGCCGACGAATGCCTTGAAATCCTTGATGAAATGGGCCTGATCGTGATAGCCCAGATCCGCCGCCAGGGCAGCCCAATCCGGCACGGCGCCGGCGGCCGCCATCCCTGCCGCCTCGTGAATGCGGCTGCGCTGGATGACCCATTTCGGCGATACGCCGACATAGTGCAGGAACAAGCGCTGCAGCGAGCGCGTATGAAGCGAGAACCGCTCCGCCAGCTCCTGGACGCGGGTAATGTCCCGGCCGTCCACGACCGTCTCGATAATCCGATTGACGAGCTTCACGTTGTCCTCCGCTTCCGGCAGCCGCTCGCGGAGGAACCCGTCAATGATTCGGCTCATCGCCTCCCCGTCCTCTAAAGCGAACAACGCTTGCTCCATCGGGCCGCTGTCTATCCCGAACACGTCGCGGAAGGGCAGCGTGTGACCGGCGAGGCGTGACATCGGCTCGCGGTACAAGGGATAAAATCCCGCCGGCTGGAAGAGCACCCCGGCTACCCGTCCCTGTCCTTCCAGCACCCGCTGGGATCTTCCGGACACAATGCCGTACACGGCCGTGTTGTCCCGCTCGAATACCAGATTCACCCCGGGATGCTGAAGCACCTCCTGCACATAGGGAGGCTGGCCGCGCAAATCCCAGGCAATCATCCAATAATGCTTGACGAAATGACGAAGGTCAGGCGCCGGAAGATGGCGGGTAATGCGGAATTTCTGTTCGCCGGCGGCGGCATACAGCATGCCTCTGACGTCCGGCTCGCGGTTCGGCTTCGTATCCATCGTTCACGCTCCCGTTCCAAGATAAGACGCGGTATTCGCACATCGCATTTATCGCATTTTTACAATACCAATCCATGAGGTTCTGCTATAGTACCCATGTTAGCAAGTGATAGAGTATGTCGCAAATCAAATGGTTATGGAGGGTGTAAGAGAATGCAGCAGACGGAAGCATTGCTGGAGGCGTGGCTGAAGCAGCGGGCGATACTGGAAAAGCTGTTGCTGCCCATACCGGACCATCACGCCGGCTTCGCGCCGTGGGACGGGGCGATGACGGTAAGCGAGCTGGCTCAGCATATCGGCGCTTCCGCCGATATGTTCATCAGGCTGGCCAAGACGGGAGAGGGACAAATCGGCATGCCGCCGACCATCGAGTGCGCATCGATGAAGGAAGTGCGCCGGATCGTGCAAGAGTGGACCGCGAAGACAACAGAGATGTTCAAGACCTTAACCGCCGAAGATCTGAAGACGGTCTACCATTCCCCGTTCCCGAATCTGGATGGGCCGCGCAGCAAGCTCGTCCGGCTCGTCATCGATCACGAGATTCATCACAAAGGACAGCTCTTCGTCTACGCCCGCATGCTCGGAGTGCAAGAACTGCCATTTCCACTGTAAAAACGAAAGGAAGGATATCGGGGACAGAGGGACCAGCCGCTCTCCATTTTGCCCGATATCCTTCCTGCGTGCTTAGCCTAACGCTTCTTCCGCTTCCATCCACTCGCGGTACAGCTCATCCAGCTCCTGCCGCAGCCGGGCCTGCTCACTCAGCAGCTTGGGCCATTCCGCATTCTCTGCCGGGCTCGCGGACAGCCGGGCCATCTCCTCCTCCAGCAGGCGCAGCCGTTCCTCGGCTGCCGCAATCTCTTCCTCCCATCGCCTTGCCGGCTCGGTAGGCTTGGAGCCTGCCTTCGATTCCGCCGGCTTCAGCTCATCCTTAGGCTCATTCTTCGGCCGCGCAGGCTCTGCCGGGATCGCCGCCGCAGCGGACCGCTGCAGCAGCGCCTGCAGCTTCTCCCGGCATTCCTCGTAATTGCCGAGATGAACGGTCAGCTCTGCCTGGTCCAGCATCCACAGCTTCTCCACGACACGATTCATGAAGTAGCGGTCATGCGAGATGACGAGCAGTGTGCCGGGGAACGAATCCAAGGCTTCCTCCAACGCTTCCCGCGAGTCGATGTCCAAATGGTTCGTCGGCTCGTCGAGGAGCAGCAGGTTCGGCTTCCGGTACATCAGCAGCGCCAGGCGCAGCCGGCTCCATTCGCCGCCGGACAGCTGGGACACCCGCTTGAACACATCGGAGCCGTAGAACAGGAAGCGGGCCAGTTCGCCCCGGGCTTCCCCTTCTTCCATCGCCAAGGCGTCGCAAAAATAGCGCAGCACGGTGGAATCTTCCGCCGGCGGGGCTTCCTCCTGGGCCAGATAGCCGATGTCCACGCGGGAACCGAGCCGAATCTCGCCCTCGTCATGAGGAATCTCGCCGATAATCATCTTCATCAGCGTGCTCTTGCCCGCACCGTTGCCGCCCATCAAGGCGACGCGCTCGCCGTACAGCAGCAGCGCGCTCGTCCCGCGCAGCAGTTCCCGCTCGCCGAACGCTTTGGAGACGCGATCCAGCACAATCACCTGCTTGCCGGAGCGGTCCTCCTGCTTCAGCGTCAGGTCCATCGCGCGCCGTTCCAGAATTGGGCGCTTAATCTTGACCATCCGGTCCAGCGCCTTCTGCATCGAGGCGGCCCGGCGGTGGAAGCCGGGGTTCGGCGGATTGGCGCGGTTGCCCCATTCGATCAGCTGCTTGATCGTCTCCTGCATCTTTTTGATCTTCTTCTGCTGCTCCTGATAATCGGCAAATTGCTGGAGCAGACGCTCCTCTTTTTCCTTCTGATAGCCGGAATAATTCGTA
This sequence comes from Paenibacillus dendritiformis, assembly GCF_945605565.1. NCBI lineage: Bacteria > Bacillati > Bacillota > Bacilli > Caryophanales > Paenibacillaceae > Paenibacillus > Paenibacillus dendritiformis. The sequence goes on from NZ_OX216966.1 coordinate 5,100,728, forward strand.
TAGTAGACGAAGGCTTCTCCGTCTTCGAGCTCAATAATCTTGCCGACGACCCGGTCGAGGAAATACCGGTCATGGGAAACGACCACGACGACGCCAGGATAGGAGCCGAGGAACGACTCCAGCCATTCGATCGCCGCCATATCCAGATGGTTCGTCGGCTCGTCAAGCAGCAGGATGTCCGGCCGCTTCAGCAGCAGGGCCGCCAGTCCGACCTTCGTCTTCTCTCCGCCCGAGAGCGAGGCGAACGGCCGCCCGAACTGCTCGGCGCCAATGCCCATGCCTGCAGCTACCCGCCGAATCGAAGCCTCCATCTCATAGCCCCCCGCTTGCTCGAACCGCTCCATGAGCTGTCCGTACTGGTTCAGCAGAAGCTGCATGGCCCGTTCATCCGCGCAGACGGAAGGATCGGACATCTTCGCTTCCAGTTCCTTCATCTCGCGTTCCCAGCACCGCACCTGTTCATAGCCTTCGGCCAGCACATCATAGACGGTCGCTCCGTCCCTGGCTGACGGAACCTGAGCGAGCAGGCCGACCGTCGCGCCTTTGCGAATGAACAGCTCTCCCTCGTCAGGAGCCGAAGCTCTGTCCAGCAGCTGCAATATCGTCGTCTTGCCCGTGCCGTTCCGTCCGATCAGGCCGACCTTCTCCGCTTCCCCAATCTCGAACGACACATCAGAGAGCACCAGCTCCGCCCCATAATATTTTTTCACATGCCACAAATTGATTACCATGGTCAACGTCCTCCTCCGGGCGCGCTTCCTCCCCGGACCGGAACAAAAAAAGACTGCAGGGAAACATCCCCGCAGCCTTAGGTCAGATCATACCCGTTCAGGTCAAGGCAGGAGAGTCTTCACGCCAATTCGTCACATTCGTATTCGCAAAAATGGACACACCTATCCCGTTGACCACTCCAGCATGGGTGATGCCAAATAATGCCATAGGCAATTGGCTAATGCGAATCGTTGCGACGCTGCGGTTCATCTCCTGCCTCACCTCCTGTTCATGCTCTGCGATGAGAGCGTAATTATTCCATATTATACCCGAAAGCTACGATGCAGTAAAGTACCGTCTGCCGGACACCCATCGCCAGGTCCGCCGGGTTCCGCCGAGCCTCATCCGCAATCATCACCGCTTCGTCCCCAGGGCGGATACGGCAATCTCCATGCCCGATTCCGGCGTAAAGCCAATCCGATACTCCCGCTCCGCATCCGCGATCGTGACCGCCGCGAAGCCGGCCGGCCCCTTCTCCTGCGGCAGCAGGCGAATCATCCCCCGGGCCAGCTCCCATTCATAGGCGGACGCTCCGATGGAAGCAGGCACCGGCAGCCGGTACGCCTGACGGTATTGGCTCACCTGGGCAGCCGGATCGGCGGCAACCACGTCCACTCCGCATAACCGCAGCGGGCTGTCCCATGTCCGGGACCGTTCATATTCAATCAGCCACGGCATATCATGGCGGATGAAGGCCGTGCCGAATGGGATGAACGAGCCGTCCTCCAACGGAGCTTGCTGCCGCCAAGGTCCTATGTAAGCGACGCCTCGCTTCTTCGCTTCCTCGACGAAGGCGGCCATGCCGCCGGTGATGTCCAGCGCTGCGCCAAAAATGCCTTCCCGGCTCTCCGCGAATTCCGCGAAGGCGCGTCCCAGCTGTGTCGTCCGCAGCTTGTCCGGATCCGCTATCGCGATCACTTCAAGGAATCCGGCGCCGAGATAGGCGACCTGCGCCCGCGCGCCGGGAAATGCCTCCACCAGGCCGGTAAACCGGGCTCCGGTCGTACTGCTTATCTGTTCGACTGCCGCGTCCACATCGCGAACAGCCACAGTTACATGATCAAGCCTCAACATAGGCGGTGTCCCCTTCCGTCCAACAGGGGTGTACGTCCAGGCGGACGCCCAATGCGCAAGCATGCCGCGGATATCCTGTTCCGCCTTCTCCAGAAGCTGCTTCTGGCGGCGGATGTCGCGAAGCTTGCTCTCATAGAAAGCAATCGCTTCCTCCGCGCATGCCGGATCCCCGTTGCCGGGAAAGCCGGCGCATAGCTGAAACAAGCGGGCCAATTCCTCCGCACGAACCCCCATCTGCAAATAGAACTGAATCTGCCGTACACGTTCAACGTCTTCCTCCGCGTACACCCGATATCCGCTATCGGTGCGCGATGGAGCAAGCAATCCCTTTTCCTCGTAATAACGCAAGGAACGGATGCTGACGCCCGTCAGACGTGACAGGTCACTGATGCGCATCGACTTAACTCCTTCCACCGGCCGGTAACCTGATCGTAAAGTATAACATCGTGTGAGAGTCAAGACGGCGCAGGCATTCCATTTGCCGCTTCAGACCGAGTGACACTTCTGCCTATCCCGAGGCCCTAATGGATAACCGCCAGACCGGAGCATCCTCCACGGGAGCATCGCCGGCGCTCGATTACTGTCCAGAAGCTACCCCTTGTCCCGGTAGGAGGAGATGAACCCATACCACCAATAGATGGAAAAAAGTCCGCTGATCAGCACATAGATTGCCCACAATGCCCCTTCCCTCAAACCTTTCCAGAAATAATGCAGCTCCGTCATGCCCTCGCTTCGGCCCATGGCATTCAGGAAGAAGATCGTAAATCCCGTCACCAAAAAGACGATATGCACCACCGATATGCCGATCCGTTTGCGGATGATCAGGCTGAAGGCACTGGCCGCCAGACTAATCCCAATCACCGAATAAAAGACTAGCCATACCCAACTTGCATTGGTCGCCCACATAGACTATTTCTCCCTATTCATAATTATGTATCTATTCCAGATTACGGCGCATACAGCAGCGCAACCCCGATAAGAGACAGCACTACGGCGAGCAAAAACACCGCATTAGCAGGCTTGCTCAGATGCGCGGTATGCTTGTCATAATAACCGCTCTTGCGAAAAGGACCGATCCACAGCTCTCCGATCAAATTCAACACGACGGTCAGCAGACTTCGGACAGACCTCATCTTCAGCCCCTCCCTCCACCAAATGGATTTTCATATTCGCATTATATTCCGACAGGGTGTGTCGGTATGCCCCGTCGAGCGCCACAGCAAGAGCGCGACCCGCTCATAGATCGCGTCCAGCTCCTCCATGCTCACCAGCTCGGCCCGATGCTCGAAGGTCACATGGAACTTAGGATTGCGGGTTGCCAACGCTTCCAAATACGCATAGGCGTCTCCGTAGCGGCCGTCGCCATCCTGCTCAGGGAGCACGGGCAAATGATTCTGGAAATTCTCCTCTTCGTAGCGCACATTGCTGTAATGAACGAGATAGACATAAGGGGCCAGTGCGTCCAGCCACGCATACGGGTCGAACCCGCGGAGCACTCGTCTCGATATATCGAGCCGCGCCGTATCGACCACGAGCGCAATCTCCGGATATTCCCGGAACATATCAATGAACACCTCGGTATACTCCCCTGCAAAATCATGCTCCAGCACGATACGCTGGTTATGCTTGCGCTGCAGCTCGCAGCACGCTTCGAATAACCGGACCGATATCTCTCTGAATTCGCGGCGGCTCAACTGGTCATGACCGTACCGTTGGTCCGGATCGGGCATTCGATGATACGGCCGCTTCCATTGCGCCGGGAACAGCGGCAAAAATGGATAGTGGAGCAAAATATAATCCGCACTATATCGGGAAGCCAGTTCAACCTCCGCCTCCATCCGCGCCATCGCTTCCGCCCGCTCAGCCGGGCAGACCGCATTCAGCTTGGGCAAATGGTAGCCAAGGGAATCGAGGATGGGCCCATGCACGCCATATTGGAGCTGATGGCGGGCACAGAAATCCTGAACCGCTTGTACTTCCTGTTCATCACGCAGCATGCAGACCTCCATGCCGTTGATCGGCCCGCGCGCCAGCTCATGCCACCGCTCGGCCGCAAATCGTCCCCATATCCCCGCCTGCAATCGTCTCATCTCATCTCTCCTTAACTATCGCCGTAACGATGCCATATACAAAATATAGGGAGAAACTTCTTTTTCAACATTATACCAGAAAAAACCTGACATGCTTCTACAAATAAAGACAGAAACGGAGTTTTTTCCTGAGATTCGCAGCTAAGGAAAAAAGCCGCCCCGATAAGTCGGGACGGCTGCTTACCGTCGTTATACTATTGGTCTTCCTCGATAAAAGCGTGAATGCGCGCACGGATGGAATCGCGCACGCTGCGGAAGGCGGCCATAATCTCTGCCTTCTCCTTGTTACAGCAAATCAAAGATTGGCCGTTCTTCCACAAACGGAGCCACCATATTGACGCAAAAGGAAGGCAGCCGCTCCCGCATCCAGGGATGAACCGCCGTGTTCATCATATGGAAGGAATAGTAGCCGAAAATATTCAGCAGCATGAAGCCTTCGAGCAGCTTCATCGAATCGCCGCGAATCGAAAGGAATTCCGCCTCATAGCCTTCCATGAAATCTGTCCGCCGCTCGGACGGAACGCTGAGCGCGCCGCCGGCCGCATCATACAAAAAATATCCGTGGCCGTACAGGCAATAGTCAATCAAGGTAAAACCCCGATCGGTCACAATGACATTGGCCCGGTTAATGTCGGCATGGATGATGCCCCATGTGCCGGGATCCGGTTCATAGCGGCGAAGCCGCTCATTAATGAGCTGGAAGGCTTCGCTCATCAGGCCGAAATCGCCCGGCGCAAATATGCCGTGATCCCGGCCGTAGGTCAGTCGTTCCAGCATGGCCTTATTCTCCCCGATACCGGCGTAAGTTGGTCTGCTGGCGGCCGGTTCCGGCGTATATCCGCTCGTAAACCGGTGCAGCATGCCGACCTGACGTCCGTAGCGGAGAGCGTCTTCTCGCGATGCGAAGTCATCCGGCTGCGAGTCCCGTCCTTCCAGCCAGTGCAGCATCGTGCAATGTACGAAGTCATCCCCGTCCCCGATCCGGGTGACAAATTCTCCTTCGCGATTGCGGACAGGCTTCTGCACATTCAAGGCGGTGTTCTCTCCCAGCGCCTGCAGCAGCTCCATCTCCCCGTTCAAACCCGCCTTGGAATGCTGCAGGCCATGAAGCTCGGCGTGAACGGGCTTATGAACCCGCAGCAGGTAAGATGAGCCGGACTCATCGGTAATCCTATAGGTCAAATTTTCATTATGTCGTATAAAGCTAATGATTGGCGATTGTATCTCGTAATGCGACAACGCCTCGGCCGCGATGGCTTGATGGCCCACTTTCTCGTCTCTCCCTTGTGCGCATGCAAGCAGTCTGAAGCATGAATTCATTGCTCGCTGCTTCTGCTTGCTCGTCAGTTCAATCTTCTCTTCCTGTCCGTTCCACCGATCGCGATCGACAGCGGCTCTTCGATTTCGCTGCCCGATAACCTGCCACTTTGGTCGGAAGATATAATTGGCGTTTTATTATTGTACTATATATTTCCTGTATTATCAGCTAGACCCGATGGATGATCGATGCCGCCACAGCGTTCTTCAACCGGGAAAATCATACTTCGCCATCATCTCGCCCCAAGGCGCGATGCCGGTCTCGACGAAGCCGGCCGAGGCATACAGCCGCCGGGCCGCTTCATTATTCGGATCATAGCCGAGCAGACAATGCTCCGTCCGGTCCGGCTGCGATCCGATCTCATCCAGCACAAGCTGCAGTGCCCGCTTGCCTAATCCTTGCCCCTGGAAGGACGCATCCACCATGAAGCGGTAGATCCAGTAGTTCCCGTCATCCGGATCGATGCCGTACATAGCGAATCCGATCATGCGCTCGTCCCAATAGATGCCCTTGCATTGGAACCCGTCCAAAAACTGCGCTTCGGCGAGCGAATACACGTTCGACGCAATGAAGTCCTCCTGCCCCGGGCCGACCTCCAACGCAATGCATTCCTTCCAGTTCTCTGCGGTAATAGACTGCAGATGAATATTCATCGAAACTCCCCTTTCGGCTATCGATTCCTTTTCTCCAATTCCGCCTCGCTCCACCGGTTGATCCGGTCCCGGCAGCTCGTATTGGTAGAAGCACAGGTTCAGCCAATTATTGAACTTATATCCCGCGTTCCGGATCGTCCCGGCATACGTAAAGCCAAGCTTCTCATGCAGGGTAATGCTGCCCCGGTTCGACTCGTCGATGCCGGCGACGAGCGTCTTGTATCCGCCGTCGGCCGCGATGCGGATAATTTCCCGCAATAGCCGGGACCCGATCCCGAAGTGACGGCATTCGTTATCCACGTATACGGAATGCTCGATCGTGTATTGATAGGCCGGCCATGCCCGGAACGGGCCGAAGGTGGCGAAGCCCATCACCCGGTTATCTGCCTCATAGACAAGCACGGGAAGGTTGTCCTGCCGCTTCTGCCGGAACCACTCCATCCGCTGCTCCAGCGAGTGCGGCTCATACGAGTAGACCGCGGTCGAATGAATAATCGCATCGTTGTAAATGTCCAAAATGGAAGGCAAGTCCTGTTCAGTCGCTTCTCGAATCCTGCTCATGCTCCGGTCTCCTCCGCGTTCGTATCGGCGGGGCCGCGCAGCGCGGCGCCCGTCTGGCTATGTCGTAATTATACCAGCTCTTCGCTTCCCGGAAAGCTGAAAATAAAAATGACAATCCCGACAGAATTCTGATATAGAAAAAAAGAGGCACGAATTACTCCCGGTCGTCCCTCTCTCAAGTCATTTTCATGATAACCTCTCTTTACAGGAGAGACACTTTGCCTAGCTACATCAAGCTTTATCGCTCGATTTCAGGCTGCGAAATATTAAAAATACATCTGCCTCATATCGTCTTCCATGATCTGCTCAAAATATTCTATTTTCTCCCGTACAAGATCATAAGGCCCCTTATCTTCACCAACACCCTCTAGTTCTTTTAGAGAAATGGGAATTATCATCTTACCGCCTGAAAGTTGATGTACAATTTCTTTCATAGCAACCGATGAAAAGCCTGCCGTGCTAAAAATCAACGCCCCATGAATGCCTTTAGCCTCCATAGTTGGAACCAAGTTCCGGATATCCGATACCTCAACCTTATTTTTTCTATTTTTGCATTCGATCAAAATCAATGCTCCCAATCTCCAAAGCAATGAATTATACGAAACATTACAACAGTAAATATCTACTTCTGCTCTGCCTCTTTTTGCTCTTACATCAGTGATTTGTATACCAGATATGGTACGAATAAAATACTGCGCCAGTTCTTCCAGCCTTTTACCCTTCTCATAAGCATGAGTCACTTCTTCCAATTGATCAAGAGCATCTTTCCAATAGTTGTAGTCCAAGGAGATAGAATTACATGTATTCTTCACGGCAAGACCGGAATTACTTTGAATAAATCGGTGAACCGTAGGTAAATAGGCATGGCGATTTCGCATCATCAGCAGAATATTTTTAGAAATACCCGTTTCCTCTTCCCCTGCTAAGTACTCTCTTATGTTACCCAATGTTTTCTTAAGCACTTCTATAAATTGATCTACTTCTATGATTTTTTGTTCGATCAGAATGTATGGACAAATATGCTCTCCTAAATATTCCAAAAATCGACTGTATAGCAATTCGAGATTAACAGTTTCCAATTCTTCCTCGTCAGTTGTAGCCAATCCGTAAAGAAAAACATAGAACCATTCACAAATTAAATCTATATGTTGATAATGTAACCCAAAGGCATAAATGGGGTTAAGCAATATTTCTTCCACTTCTGCAATGGTCCAGTGGCCAATATGCGTACTATTTAGCTTACTTAGGCCTGCTTCAAAATCATCTGCCAGCGGTAAAAATATTCCTCCTTCCAATAACACGCCCCAGTTTCCATATCTATCGGGAAAAGTAGCCAGCACCTTGCGGCCGTTCATGTTTCGCAAAATAAAAGAACGGGTTAAACACTGGTAACCTTTTAAGGCTGGTTGCTCATGTTCCAACCAAAATGAGATTGTCTGCTCAACAGTATCTACCGGATTATCACTTGGACTAGAAGTCCAATAGAAAATCAATACAACTAAGTCCTTGTCTTTAGCTGAGAATTTCATCTCCCTCGGATAATATATCTGATCATTAGTTATCAGTTCTGACAGGTAGAGCCAATATAATGACTCTAAGCAGTAGAAATCTGTCTTTTTGACCTGTTCCTTTATCCTTCTCAGAATTTTATTATTTTGTAAAAATTGTTCAAATGATTGCTTAATCTTTTTTCTCCAAACTTGCTCTATATGGCAAATTTTATCTTTATGACCAGCAATAATATACAGCCTGGGAGCTTGAATACAACCCTCAAGGTCAACTGAAGTCAAATAACTTGTTTGAGCCTCCTCTACAAAATCGCGGAAAGGATGATGATAATTATCAATCGATTGAACCATCATCTCTTCTTCCTTAAAAAAACCATCGACAATAGAAAGGAACAAACCTGAACTGTCAGGAAATCTCATATAATCCCCTCCTGTATTAATCGACCAAGGCAAATCTACGAATCTTCGGATCATGTGCATAAGAATCAAGGCGGAAACTATAATTAGCGGCCATTGTCTTTTCTATCATTTCGAATACTTGATGATATGAATTCCAATAAAAATCACATACACCTAAAGATTCAAAAATCTCTAACAATTCCTGATTGGCACTATGTTTGGTCAGGTCAAGTTCATATTCAGCGAGACCTACTGAATGACCTTGTTGTGTAATGAATTGGCCTAAACGCACTAAATCTGAATGCTTCTTCTTATTTTCTCTATCCTCAGAACAACTCATGTAAAGTTCTACTTCCAACAAGTCGTGATCAATAAACTGTAATGCAGAAATCCGTAACCCGTCGCAGCAGGAACCAAAAAAATGCGGTAGAAGTGTATCTTGGGAAATTTTAAAATCCAAAGTGAGTTCAAGAAAGCTAAGACTAGAAGAACATACTGTTTTAGGATTAGTTGTGTCGACTGCAACTAAATATTCTTTTAAAATCGGGACTAAATAGTACTGATTAAAATTCTGAAGATCTAATTCCGAACATAATATCCAAATATCGTGTTCGATATCTAAAAAAGAGTCACGAAGACTCAGAAAATCAACATATGAAACTGCTCTTTCCTTTTCACTATGACTAAGAAATTTTTTCAATGACAAATAAGACTGAAACGCCAGAGTTTGAAACTCATACCATTTGCCTCTTTGAACCAAGAAAGGACATGATAAAAGCGTTGCCAAGTCGATCTGCTCTGTTTCCAATTTGTCCTTAAAGGCTGGGTGTTTTTTGACGGTTTGTTCAGAAAAAACGCTTTCACCTCTTCTCATCATGTCGAACGCGAATTCAGAGAACATTTCAACAATAGAATCTGAATCGCTAATAGAAGACCTATCACAATAATGATGGATTAAATAAAATGCGAAATTTTCATAAAAGGAGGCACTTGTCTCCGGTAGCTTCTTTTCTTCATGAAAAAATGTAACAAAAGAGAGAGTCTGTCCAAGTTACTAAAAAACGGCCCAATATACCATGGTTCTTCGTTCTCCAATAAGAAAATCAACTCTGAAGCTTCTGTTGCAGTTTGAGCGTTCTTTTGAATAAAGTCGATGATATCTTCGTCGTCAAGCATCTGATTTGTAACTCCTAATAGAGCATCCCTTTCTTCTTTCATCAATTCTTCTATTTTTATCTCGTCCATCTCCTCAGTTCTAATTTTCTCTTTGTTCCTTTCTATTAACTCCAACCACTTTTTTTTGTTTTCGCCATCCTCATCGTTAGAATAGTCCGCAGCCCTCCATAGTTCCTTCCGGAACGTCTTGCTGTCACGAAACTTATAATTTTCCAATATCGCTGGATAAATCATATCGATTAGGTAAGCAATTCGGTCGTATTCCCCGTCCGAAGCAAAAAAATCAACGTCTTCAAGAAGCATAAATCTGATATTTCGCTTAATCGATTTATAGTTAATTTTCTTGAAATCGGCAAATTCCTGAGGGAAAATCTCTTCAAATTTATTGAGCATCAGCAGATGTTCAGCAAACCTGGAACGCTTATAATAGTCATTGATTAGTAAATTTCCATCGAGCTTAATCTTTAACGGAATCGCTGTTTTAATTAAATAGGGAAACTCGACCATGTCATCGTAGGATAATGGATACTCATCTTCGTGAAGTCCAGAACATAAATATTGAACTTTACTTTTAATAAAATCATCCATATTAGCGTTTTCATTGATTCCAAAATTAAATAAAATATCTTGTAACTTCCCCACAATACAGTCTTCCGAGTCCACATAAACGGACGGTTTATGCTCGAATACCTCCCTTACGGCGTATGAGTACTTTAAAGTCTCAAACTCAGAAATAATTTTATCGCTTAGCAGATTTTCGAGATTTTCGGGTAAACGTATCTTTTTTTTATAAAAGAAGTCCTCTTCCGAATCATCATTAATCCTGCGCACAGCATTCGTAGCTTTAAACATAAAAAGGAGCTGGTTCAAAAAAGGACAGCCTTGGATAAGCATTTTTCCGTAATGTCGTATATTGTCAGCCAAATGCCGATATAAAAAATCCTTAATGGATGGGTTCTGGAATTTAACTATAATCGTTGATGTTGTATTCTGATAATAGGTCTTAATCATCGTTTTTTCTAATTGCGCAACAATACTATCGAATTCTAGGTCTTGAATTTGTTCGTTACTTTTCCCTCCAGCCTCGATACAACAGTAGTAAGAGTCCTTTAAATCGCTTAATCTCATAGGTTGGGATGATAAAAATAAGATAAGTGATGTCAGTTGAGCCCCATAGGTCTGTTTCATAAAGATACTCTTCCAGAAAGATAGCGGCTCATTTAAATAACTTAGAAACTCTTTGTAATACTCAATTGGGGAACTATCCTCTAATAAAACTGCTCCCTGATCAAGAAAATTTTCAATAATTCTTGGATTATAATTAGAATGGTTAATGATTCGTTTATATTCATCAGCGATAACCTTGATATAATCCCATTCAAGGCGAGAGAAGTATAGATGGTTGAACAAAATTTTTGTCTTTATCAAATCAGAGTAATCTTCAAGTTGAAGAAAGCATCTGCCGATATCGAATATTCTCTTGAGTTGCTCATCTTGATATTTGGCCAGGCCTTGCTGTAATACATACTCACGAGAGGTTAAAATCAAAATTTTATTTTGCGAATTGGAAATTCGCTGAATGAACTTCAATAAATGCTTTTCTTCGTTATGTGGGAGTTTTTCGTCTTTAAACATGCTCCCCCAAAAATCATCAAAAAAGAAAACTTGTCTCTCCTTCTCTTTATACATACTAAGAGCTGATCCTACCGTGTCCGCATAAATGAAATCCCTATAGCCCATATGCTGAAAAAAATAAGCAGCTAAGCAACGGCCTAAAGTCGTCTTTCCAATACCAGGCTCTCCCGAGATCAACACGTACCTGAATTTCTCCAGAATATCAATAGCTCGTCCAAAGCTAGGGTTTTGAACGAAAACTTTTACTGTTTTCTTTATTTCCTCTAGCTCCCCCCTTGATTGTGCGCAAATACCTCGGTGAACAATTTCCTCAATAAGTGATGTTAAAACGCCGGTACTGCTGAGCCATAGTTTATAATGGGTGCGTTCAACGTGTTGATACTCCTCATTTCCGAGTAGTTTGTTCAAATCATCCCTATCAATAATGTCATCTCGAGTCATAATCAATCCATCAAATAAATTTAATATTTCTTCTCGATCCTTAATTTGAAGCTTAACAGAGGTGACAAGAATGTAACGGGTTGGCTCTAATACCTTCGCTTTCTGCTTTTCTTTTTTCAAAACATTGAGCAACTGGCTGTAATTGTTCTGATAGCACTTGACCTGAACAATAATTTTTGTCGTACCTTCCCAATAGCGGAGATCAACTCCCCCATTTTCCCTCGACCGGAAATTTCAAAAGGGACTTTTTCCTTGATCTCCAAAATGTCCCGCGCCAACTCCTCAAACTCTCGTGGAGATAGACAATTATGAAAATCATAATTTGGCGGCATATATTTCACCTACCCGAAAATTATTATTCATGGTAACAAAAGGGGTTAAATGAAAGGTCTGATAAGCTGTAAGGCCCACACAAGTAACAATGGAATTGAAAGATGCAGATCCAGCATATCAATGAAATGTTGAACTTACTAGAATCGTAATGTGCTGTGAAAAAGAAAACATCTGGAGTATTCCAAATCAGAATTGGTCAGCATAGCCGACTGCAATTAGTAGCTTATCGAGGCTGATTTTCAAGCTCTTTTATTAAACACAAGCGACGCCCTCCGGTTGGGAGACGCTTGTGTTGTGCTCAGCCCCTGGTGGGATGCATAAACCTAACGCAGTCAGCATGGCGCATCATCTTACTTCAGTTTAATGACAAGTACGCGATATCTGTCCTTCTACAGTGGAAAACTCAAAGAAATCTGTAAAATAGTGGACGATATTTTGGGAAAGAGATAGTTTTTCTCCGACAGAAAAAACACTATATATATTGCATAACCAAACCAAAACACCGCTATATATTGATTCTACCTTACATTTAAGCTGATCCGCTTTTTGTCCACTTATAGGTGGACAGTTTCACGCTTTTTCCACGAAAAAAGGACATGGCGATGATGAGGGCAGCTACCCCGGACACCCGCCGGAGCGGATTGCCTCCTCCTGCCGTTTACGTTTACGGAAGTGCAGGCTGTCCGCCATCTGATACGTCAGTCGCATCTGTTGCACTTTTCACACCCGCCGTGCCTTCCCCATCCGCTGCACCTCTCACGCTAGCCCGCTTCAGGAAGCGGCGTCCCTTCCAGCGGAGGAGCACGAGGAAGCCGCGTATATATTCATCCGCGATCATGCAGGCATAGATGCCGACGAGCCCCCAGCCCCAATGAATCCCCGTCAGGTAGGACAAGCCCGTGGCGACCAGCCACATCGAGAATATGGCCGTCAGCATCACGAAGCGGGTGTCGCCTACCGCATTGAGGGCGTTGCCCATCGCCATGTTCAGCATTTTGCCGGGCTGCAGCAGCAGATTGAGCCCGAGCAGCGAGACGCCGAGCGCCACGATCTCCGGATCGGCCGTGAACAGCCCCAGCAGCGCCCGGCCCGCGAACAGCAGCACGAGCGCATTGACCGTGACGAGCGGCAGTCCGTACAGCAGCGCGCGATAGGCCCCTTTGTAGGCCTCCTCCGACCGGCCCGCCCCGAACAGATGGGCGACCTGAATCTGCAGCGCCATCGCGATCGATGATCCGAGCAGGAAGCAGAATGATTCCAGTGTATTCATGTACGTCCGCGCCGCCAGCTCCTGCGGCCCCAGCATGGCGATGAAGGCGAAGATGACAAGCTGGGAGAAGACCCAGCAGGACATGTTGACGCCGAGCGGCCAGCCGATATGCAGGATCTCCTTGAAGCGGGCTCCGTCGAAGCCGAGCATCTCCCGCAGGCGGATGCGATGTCCGAACGACTGGACGAACACATAAGCGAGCACGGCCGTCGCCAGCAGCCGGCTGATGACCGTCGACAGGGCGACCCCGGTCAGTCCCCACTGCGGGAAGCCGAAGGCGCCGAAGATGAAGCCGTAGTTCATGGCGACATGGATGACGTTCATCCCGATCGCGATGATCATCGGCCCCTTCGTATTGCCGGTGTTCCGGATCACCGTGCTGAGGGTCGATGTGAGCGCCGTCAGCACCATGCCGCCGCCGACAATCGAAATATAAGTGTCCGCCAACGGCAGCAGACTGTCCGGCAGCTGCAGCACCGCCGCGATCGCGCGCGGCTTCGCGTAGAGCACGAAGCTCAGCGCCAGCCCGATCACCGCGCTCGCGCTCACCGCCATAATGGCCACGGAACGCGCCTCCTCCTCCCTCCGCGAACCGAGCTTCTGCGCGATCAAGATGCCGGCCCCGCTCGCCACCGTCATGAAGAGGGTCGTCAGCGCCTGGAACAGCTGATTGGAGAAGCCGACAACCGCGACCGCATCATCCGAGATGCGGCTCACCATCAGCGTATCCGCCGCCCCCAGAAGAAACTGCAGGAACAACTCTATAAAAATCGGCCATGCCAGCACACCCAGTGCATACCGATTCCGTTCTCTTTTCACAAATGAAACCTCCGTTATCCTCTTGATGTTGGCTGTATATCCTTGTGCAATGACGGATAGAACGTAATCATTATAGATGGTATACTCATCTTGATGTGTCACAATATCAACTTGAACTATCAAGATGCCAACCTGTTCAATTCGGAAAAAGGAGGCTCTTCCAATGAAAGCGCTGCAGTTCACATTACCGCCATTGCCCTATTACATTTACAGCGGTTCCGGCATCATGGAAGCCGGTCAGAAGCATGCCAGCCGCCGGAATATCGAAGTGTTCGACATGCTGTTCGTGACCGGAGGCTGTCTCTATATGTACGAGGAGGAGCGGGAATATGCGGTCCGTCCGGATCACGTCCTGATTCTGCGGCCGGATCAGACGCACGGGGCGACGAAAGAATGCAGGGAGGCGACAACGTACTTCTGGCTGCATTTCCAGACGGAAGGAGCGTGGGAGGCTCTCGAGGACATGCCGCATTCCCCCGCCTTCGACGGCGGCGAGGCGGCTGTGGCCTCCCCGTCGTCTTTGGCCCCGCGGCCGTTCCTCGTGACCTTGCCGCAGTTCGGCAAGCCGCTGCAGCCGGATCGTCTGCGGGAAGTGCTGCTCCAGCTGCAGGAGCTCCAGGAAGGGATACCCGAGCCAAATACCCCCTGGAAGGAGCAAATGCTGTTCCAGCACCTGTTCCATCTCCTGTCGGCATCGGCGGACCAGACGGATCTGTCCCCCGCCGCTGCATGCGCGGAGCGGGCAGCCGCTTACTTGCGGCGCCATTACCGCGAGGATATCAAGGCTCAATCGCTTGGCGACAGCCTGAACTTCCATCCGGTCTATATCGCCCGCTGCATGCAGAAGCAATTCGGCTGCTCCCCGATCGAATATTTGACGCGCTACCGCATCGAGCAGGCGAAGCTGCTGCTGCACCAGACGGATCTGCCAATCTCGCGCATCGCCGAGGAGGTCGGCTTCCGCCAAGCGGCCTACTTCGCCGCCTGCTTCTCCCGGTATGAAGGCATGTCGCCGCGCCGGTACCGGCAGCAGTTTTTCTGCCATTAAGGAGCTGGCTCCGCCATGGGGCTGAGCCCTCCTGCGCCGGTTCATCCGGGCAGGACGAGCTCGGTCCCCCGCTCCGCGATCTCCCCTGCGCGGATCATGTCCTCTACCTGTTCCTGTATGGCGCGTTTCAGCTCGTCAGTCGTCCGCGACCAGCCTAGCAGCTGCAGCGCCGCGGCAGGAACGAGCTCCTTGTCCAGCCCGTAGGCTTGGCGGATCGCCAGCCGAATCGCTTCCTGCCGCTCCTCCGGCGCGATCGCCTCCAGCCGCCTCATCCCGGGCTGCTGCGCGCGGCTGCGAACCGGAGGCGCCGTCATCGCCGCCGACCACAGGAAGACGCCCCGGCGCCGGATATGCCCTTGCCGCTCCAGCTCCTCCAGCGCCTGCGCGAACGATTCCTGCATCCGGCTGCCCATCCGCTTCATGCCGGCCGCCTCGTAGACCCGCTTCACCGCTTCCTCCTCCGGAATCGGACTCTCCGCCTCAATGACGCGAAGCAGCCAGTCCGCGACGGTCTCGACAGGCAGCGCATGGAACGGCTTGCCGCCCCGATCCGCATGAAGCACGGTTACCGTGTAAGGCACAGCCCTCTGCTCGCGCATGTCGCCGGAGCCATCCGGTTCCGAGTCGGGCTCGAGCAGCTTCATGCCCGCGGGAGGCGGCGGCACCCAGGCCGGTGCCGGTAGGCCCGATGCAGGCAGGTCCGGTGCAAGCAGGACCGTTGCCGCCGTGTCGGCCGTTGGCCGGGCAGCGGAGGGCGAGCCTCCGGCAGCCGGATTCGGGTCCTCCGCGCTGCCGCTATCCGCCGCCGCAGCGAACCCGGAGGCCGGCTCTCCCGTCCCCCGGCCCGTTCCGGATTCGTCTCCCGGCGCATGGCGGGAATCGTTCACGGCCTGCTGGACCGCGTCCAGCAGCCGCTTCCACTCCCGCTCCGGATGACGGAACCATTCCATGCTCCAGACGCGGTGAATTCGCCAGCCCAACCCTTCGAGGACCTGACGCCGCAAGCGGTCCCGATCCCGGGCAGAGCGCGCCCGGGCGTAGGAAGGCCCGTCGAACTCAATTCCGAGCACATATCGTGAGCCCGCTTCCGCATCCGGCGCCCGCACTGCCAGATCGATGCGCGATCCGGCAGTGCCGACCTGCCGATCGACGGCATAGCCGGCGGCGAGAAGCCGGTCGCGCACCAGTTCCTCCAGCAGCGCAGCGCCCGGTGCCGGTCCGGCATCCGCGGCGGGCCGGCCGTCGAAGCCGCCGGTCTCCGCATAATGGAGGAATGTGCGGAGCGCCTGGACCCCGCGGGCTTGGGTGCGGCTCAGATCGATATCTTCCGCCCTCAGGTTCGTGAACACCTCGCAGCGGAGGCGGGCCCGGCTGATCAGCACGTTCAGCCTGCGCTCCCCGCCTTCGCGGTTCAGCGGCCCGAAGTCCATCGCCAGCGATCCGTCGGCCTGCCGGCCGTATCCGATGCTGATGAAAATGACATCGCGCTCGTCCCCCTGCACATTTTCCAGGTTCTTGACGAAGAACGGCTCATGCGGGTGGGCGGCGAAGAACGGTTCGCCGTCCGGATGCGCCTGCCGCCGGCGCTCGACCTCATCCGCGATCGCCCGCATCTGGGCCATGCTGAAGGCGGCCACCCCTAGCGTCAAGTGGGGATGACGCCGCGCATGCTCCAGCACGGCAGCCGCCACGGCGGCGGCTTCCTTCCGGTTCGTCCGGCTGCGCCCGCGATCGTAGACGGACTCCGGCACATGCCGCCAGATCAGCCCGGAACCGCGCTTGTCCGCATCCGGGCTCGGGAAGACGACGAGCCGATCGCCGTAAAATTCGCGGTTCGACACCGCGATCAGCGATTCGTGCCGGCTGCGGTAATGCCAGCGCAGCATCCGCTGCGGCGCCTGCTGGCCGACGAACAGACTTAGCACGCTCTCCGCTTCCGCGACGAATCCGTCGTCCTCGTCCGCCTCGGGCTCCTCCATCGTGTCGAAGAAGCGGGTCGGCGGGAGCTGCTTGCTGTCTCCGACCACGACGGCCTGCTTCGCCCGGATGATGGCGCCCAGCGCATCGACCGGCTTGACCTGGCTGGCCTCGTCGAAGATCACAAGGTCGAATTCGATGGCGCCGGGCTCCAGGTAGGCCGCGACGGAGAGCGGGCCCATCATGAAGACGGGCTTCATCGCCTGGATCGCCCGCCCGGCCCGGGCGAACAGCTGGCGAACCGGCAGGTGGCGCGTCTTCTTCTCGAACTCCCGCAGCAGGACCCCCAGCTGTCCGCCGGCTTCATGGTGCGGCAAGCTCCGCCAGTGCAGATCGGCGAGGCGATAGCGGTTCACAAGCGTTACGTAGCGGTCCCATTGCCCGAACTTGCGAACCGCATCCTCGTGGAGCGCGCCGTCGAATTGGGCGAGGGCCGGCCGCTCCCGGAAGGCCCGGGACAGGATCGCCTCGTACCGGTTCCAGCGGTAACAGTCGGCCAACCGCTCGGGCGCTTCCGTCCACGCCGAAGCCAATTCGACGAATTCAGCGAGGCCAATGTCCCGGCAAGCCGATGCCAGGCGAGTGTACGACGCCATATCCTGCGCCTCCGCTTCGCGGCCGGTCCAGCTCGCGAACAGCGCCATCAGGGCAGCGAACGGCTGGGCGGACAAGCTCCCTTCCGCTCCGAAGCGCAGCGAGGCATCGAAGCCGAGGCACACGGACAGACGCTCGATGGCCTCGTCCGCTTCCGCCGTGGAGGCCTCTGTCTCGCGAGCGGCCTGCTCCAACCGGGCGGCGCCCGCCTCCTCCATGCCCCCAGGCAGCAGATCGAGCGCCGCTTCCGGCAGGAGGCCCTTGGCTCGATCCTCATGGAAGGCGATGATCCACGGAATCGCCTGCCCTAGTCTGTCCCAATCGGAATCGGTTCCGTGCCACCAGGACGGGAACAAGGCTTGCGCCAGCTCGGCCTGGCCGTCAATGACGGCCTTCAACCGCTTCGCCTGCAAGATCGCGTCGAGCACGGCAAGCGGCGGGACGACATCCTCCTTCGGAGAGCGGCACATCCCGAGCGTGCGCCGCCGCGCCCGGCGGTAAGCGCTGGACAAGAAGCGCCACCACTTGTCCCCGTACGCCGCGACAGCTTCCCGATCGGCCAGGACGTCCCGGCTCCACGCTTCGGGAAGCACGACGGCATCGAATTCCGCGCGCAGCCGGACATAGGCCAGTCCGCTCTCTGCGAGCCGCAGCAGACTCTCCTTCTTCTGCAGCCAGCGGTGCGACCGCACCTCGATCCCTTCCAGCGGTGGCGCTTCCGCGATGCGGCGGCACGCCTCCCCGAAGGCGCGTGCGCCCGGGAGGCCGTCCGGCTCCGGATAGCCTGCCGCGGCGGCATGCAGGCGTACGGTGTCGGCCGCCGCTTGGACGGCCTGCGCGGCCTGGCGGAGCTCCCGGGCCAGGCTGTCGGCGTCCGCCGGCAGGAAGGCGGCCGTGCGGCAGCCCCAGAACGGGTGCGCCGACGGCAACCCGCGCCGGACAAGCCATGCCTGGAGCTCGTCCAGCGCGGCCTCGCGGCGGACGGATTCCGCATCCGTCCAGTCGGCAATGCCTGCGGGGCGAACCTCCGGGAATTCGCCCGGACGGCTCCCGCTCCGGAAGCGGAGCAGTTCGCCCGCTGCGGCGTACGGGGTGACGCCCGAGGCGCCGACCGGCGTGTTGACGGCGCGGCAGTATGCGTTCAGCCGGTCGCGGAGCTCCGAGACGAGGCGGATGCCGCCCTCGTCGGGGGCGCCCGGTCTGCCGGCTTCCCAGGTGCGGGCCAGCTCGTCCAGCAGCGACCTCTTGCTCGTCTTGTGACTGTGCAGCTCCAGACACGCGGCTCCAAGGCCGGCCGCGTCGAGCCGCCGCTTCACGACGTCAAGCGCCGCGAGCTTCTCGGCAACGAACAGCACCTTGTGGCCCGCCCCGACGGACTCCGCGATAAGATTCGCAATCGTCTGCGATTTCCCGGTTCCCGGAGGGCCCTGGATGACGAGATGGCCCCCCTGTATCGCATCATGGATGGCGCTCCATTGGGAGCTATCCGCATCCATAATCAAGTAATTATCGACCGGATGGAAGGAAGCGTCGATATCACCCTCCTCCTCCAGCCCGGACGGAGGCTCGCGGAATCCTTCCCCCAACAGCGCGTTCAATACGGGGTGGCGGGACGGATCCGCATGCTCCGGCCAGCGGGACAGGTCGAGATCGTGATACATCAGGAATTTGCCGAAGGAGAACAGGCCAATGACGACGGCATTCCGGTCGACGGTCCAGCCCTCCTGATCGGCGATCGCCGCTTCCACCGCCGCATAATAAGCGTCCACATCCGGGCAGTCCTCATCCTCCGGCTGCAGCAGCGCCAGTCCGTAATCATTCTTGAGCTTCGCGGCAAGCGACAGATTGAAGCCTAGTTCCGCATCCGTATAGGTCATGGCGAACGGTTCGCCGGCATGAAGCCGCTCCAACTGCACGGGAACAAGAAGGAGCGGCGCCTTGCGCATCTCCTTGCGGTTCCCGGCTTCATACCAGTGAAGCATTCCCAGCGCCGCATACAGCACATTGACGCCCTGCTCCTCGACGTAGGTGCGTGCGGCATAAAACGTATTCAGCAAGCGGCTGTGCAGCTCCGCTTCCGGATAGAGGGTGCGCAGCTTGCCGGTAACGGCCACGGTCGGGAGGCTCACTGAGGCAGGCGCATCCGCTGCCGATCCGCAATCGGCGCCGGATGGCCCCGCCTCGCGGAGAGCCGCCCCCTCCCCCGCAACCGGGCGGCCCGTCTCCGGGCGGGCCGCCGCGAATCGCACCCGCTTCTTCTCCTGGACGAGAACCCGCAATACTTCCGCCGGGTTCTCTCCGCTTATCTCCAATCCGCGCGCCTTCCACAGCCGGTAGTTCAACAGCGGATTGCGCATTCCCAGATCAAGTAGCTCCTGACGGGCATGTTCCAGCTTCGTCTGCATCGGTGTTGTCATGTCGCAATACAGCCTCCGTACCTGAGTATGACTTCGCGGCGAAGTCCGTATCCGCCGCACTGATCGGTATTTCGACGAAGCGGCCGCCATTCCCTCTTGCCATGGCGAAATCCGCCGCCGCGCCGCGTCAGGCAACCCGCAGGCTGTCCGGCTCCGCTTGCTCGATCGGCCCCGTACCGTTCAGGCTTGCTTCAATGCCCGCATTCATGCATACGGTGGCATACCGGGCACCGTTCTCCCTGACATGCACTCTCCAGCAGCACGGCCTGCTCAATTAGCTTCTTCAGATCCCGGACGGCCATCGGCCGCGTGTACTGCTCGTCGTCGTCCAGCAGGCAGGCAATCTCCAGCAGTCCCGTCTTGAGCTGGCTGCAGTGCACCAAGTGATGAATATTCATCTCTCTTCCCCACCTTCTTCATCCATAGTACGCTCTCCGCTTCTGCGTTCTACCTCAAGCTGTATGTGCCACATTCGCTATTCATGAATAGCATTCAACAAATGGTTCTCCGCCGCGCTGTTCACGCCATCCCTCCTCTCTCCGCGGGAACACAACCTTTCCGGGCGCGGCCCTTCCATCCCTTCTGTCCCTTCTAACACTTCTATCCCTACTTATCCCTGCAATGCCCTGCCTCCAAGCCTCTGCGTCGTGCCGGTCTCGGCCGATACAGAAGCATTTATCCGGTGACAGAGAGTGTAAGGGACTTTTCTCCACACGCATGGTATCCAGGGATAGCGCCGCTTGCCAATACTATACCTCAATGGTATGCTGTTTGCAAGTCTTGAATCGCGAAAAAAAATACGGGAAAGGAGGTCAGACTGATGAACATCGGAAAGATATTGAAGGAGCTCCGGGGCAAGCGATCATTGCGGGAGATTGAACGTGAATCCGGAGTCAGCCATACGTATTTGAGCAGTCTGGAAAAAGGACGCGACCCGCGCACGGGCAAGGAGCGCAAGCCGACGCCCGACACGCTGAAGAAGCTGGCTCATGTCTATTCCGTTCCGTACGAGTGGCTTATGAGCGCCGCCGGGTATATGGATGTGGAGGAAGGCCCTTCGGATCCCGGCTACGAGAACGGGGAGCATCCTGCTGCGCAGGCGGACGGCGCTGGCTGGAATTACCGCGCCGGCGGGAACAGGCTTGCGCCCCGCGGCGTGAAGGAGAAAAAGCCGTTCTACGAATTGACCGAGGTGTTGAACGGCAGCGTTCCTGTCCATTATTACGGACAGCCGTTGAGCCGGGAGGATCGGGAGCGCGCTCTTGCCATGCTGGAGGTGCTGTTCCCCGGCCAGCGCCCCGCTTCCGATGCGCCGAGGGAAGAGGATCGCTGACATGCGCCCGCTTGCCCGAATGCAGCAACGGCCCTCCCGCTCAAGCCGGGAAGGGCCGTTTTTTTTAATGAATATTCGCTTTGCTGAAATTGCCGCCCAGCACATCCGATACGGTCTCTATGGCGATGAAAGCCTTCGGATCGATATCCTGCACAATCGCCTTCAGCTTCGCCACTTCCAGACGCGTCAGCACGCAATAGATCATTTGCGTATCCTCGCGCATATAACCGCCTTTGGCGTAGATGAACGTCGTATTGCGGCCAAGCCGGTCAATAATGGCCTGCGATATTTCCTCATACTCCGACGATATGATCGTAGCCGACTTGGATTCGTTCAGGCCTTCGACGACGATATCGATCATCTTGAAGGCAATATAGTACGTGAAGATGGAGTACATGGCCGAATCCCATCCGAACACGAAGCCGGCGACGATGAAAATAAACACGTTAATGATCATGATTAACTGGCCGACGGGAACGTTGATTTTTTTGGATACCAGGATCGAGACAATCTCCGTTCCATCCAGCGAGCCGCCGAAGCGGATGACGAGACCGACGCCCGCTCCGAGCATAATGCCGCCGAACATAACGGCGAGCAGCTTCTCGTTCGTGAATGCATTCACATCATGAAGAAATGCGGTCGTCAGCGACATGACGGCGATGCCGTACAGGGTGGAAAAGGCGAATGTCTTGCCGATCTGCTTATACCCAAGCATCAGAAACGGCACGTTGAGCAGGAACAGGAACAACCCGAGCTTCAGTGAAGTTGTCTTGGATAAAATAATCGATATCCCCGCTATTCCCCCGTCGATAATGCTGTTCGGCACCAGGAACAATTCCAGGGCTACGCCCATCAAGACAGCGCCTATCGTAATAAATACAACTCGTTTGATAAGGTCCAGCAGTTTTGTTTTCTTATGAGTGCGAGCCATAAATCTCCTCCAAACTATAGAAGTAATCGGTATATCATCCCCAACCGGAGAATGGCCATTCCAGGATGGGTATACGCGCAATGCCAATAGGCCGGTCTCGTTGCCATTCATGCGGAATCGGCAGCCGCCCTTTATTGCCCGCCTTTAAACACGAGCGCTTTTGCCGCCAGCTTCTCGCTTAGACGGACCAGCTGCTTCAGTTCGTCCTCTTCCAGCAAGGACAAGTAGGCAGTCAGCGTCAGCCTCGATCTGTCCTGCGCCTGCCGCAGCAGATGGAGGCCGGCTTCGGTAATCGAGACGAGCACAACCCGCCGATCGGACTTATCAGGGTAGCGGTCGACCAGCCCGCTGTCGAGCAGCCGATCGATCATTACGGTAACCGCGCTTGAAGTCACGCCTAATTGTTCGGCAAGCATGGACACCTTGCCCGGTCCCCGCCGCTCAATGACGTTGAGCAGCGAGTACTGCCCAATCGTCAGCCCCAACTCCTTCACGTTCGTCATGTCATGCCATAGCGTGCGTGCCAATACCGTCATCGCCTGTTCATAGCGATCCACCCACAATGACATGCGCTCCATCGTTCCACTCCTTCCTGCGGCATCGAGATTATTAAAAGATTCATTAATTAAACAGTCAATTAATTAAATGATTTAATTATTATATAAGCAAAAAAAAGGAAGAGTCAAGTAGGTCTATTTTCCTAATTAAGGGATTTCACTTCAATTATTTTACATAAAACGACATATTTTTAGAGTGATATCTAATGATATATCGAATTTTGTCGATAAATATGGTAACCTCATTTGCTCTGGCATGATCCCTTGCAAATAAATGAGGTTTAACCATTTTAAAAACAACCATTTTCCAAAGACAGGGAGGATGAAACTCACAAACAGGACCATAACATAGGTTTATAGTCACAAAACAAGCATCAAATCCAATTTGGGTGGAAAAGGGCGGAGTTCAACATGAATACGAAATTTCAATTTCGGTTCCGGCATGTAAAAACGGCAATTAAAATTTATATTTTGGTTGGGATTGGCTTGTTGTTATTAGGGATCAGCACGCTCATGTCCTATAGTTCCATTCGTGAAATCAATCAAAGCACCGAGGTTATTTTTAACCACAATCTTACATCCATAATCTGGCTGAAACAAATTCAGGTGAATAATCGCTCAACGGATTCCGCTATCTTCGAGCTCATGGCCAATAATGATGCGGAGGGCAATAAACGTCTGAAAGAAGCCATTGAACGTTTTCAAAAGGATAACAAACGATTACTCGAAAACTATGCTGCTATCCTCATTCATGAAGAAGAAAAAACGTTATTCGACAAGTACGGCAAGTTATTGCCGTCCTATCAGCAGCAGCTCAACGATGTGGTTGGTCTGGCCGTGCAAAATAAAAATGCAGAAGCCTACGATTACTATAATAATCAGGCGAGAGGGACACGTGCGGAGCTTCAAAACCTGCTCACGGAACTGGTTGAATGGAATCAGAACCTGGCGCAGCAGGAAGCGGATACGGCGACGGCATTGGGAAAAAACGCCACAACGAACAGCTTGCTGATTGGCGGACTGTCCCTGCTAATAAGCATCGCGATCGGACTGTTCATCATTAAAGCCATTGTCAATCCGCTCAAGGAGATGCAGCTGTTGATGAATAAAGCGCAGCAAGGCGATCTTACGGTCCGGGGTACATATGATTCGAAGGACGAAGTCGGAAAGGTCATGCAAGATTTCAATCAAATGATAGACGGCCTGTCCGCGATTATGAGAACGGTAAACAAGCAGGCCCAGGTTCTGTACGAAAGCTCGAGTCTCGTCGCCGATAACGCCAAAGAGACCGCCGCCGCCACCGAACAAATCGCAGCTTCCATGGAGCAAGTCGCTGCCGGTTCCAAAAACCAGCAGGCGGCGTCCAAGGAAAACGCAATCGCGCTCGAGGAGATGGCCAAAGGCATCGAGGTGATTGTGGACAGAGCAACCAGCGTAACGGAATTGTCCAGTTACTCATCCGAACAGGCGGAGCAGGGCAACGCGATTTTGAATGAGGCGGTCAGCCAAATGAAGGCCATTCATGATTCGGTAAAGATGACGGGGGCCGCCATTGGGCATCTGAATGAATCCTCCGAGCAAATCGGGAAGATCATTGATGTTATCACCAACATCGCCAGCCAGACCAATCTGCTTGCCTTGAACGCGTCCATCGAAGCGGCCAGGGCGGGAGAAAGCGGCAGAGGATTCACCGTGGTCGCGATGGAGGTGCGCAAATTAGCGGAACAGTCAGAGGATTCCGCGAAGCAAATCGCAAGCTTAATCGAAGAAATTCAGGGCAGCATGCAGCAGACGACAAAATCAATGGAGCTTGTGCAGAAGGACGTCTTATCCGGTATGGAAATCGTGGACAAGGCGGGTCAGACGTTCGAGACCATTTTGGACACGGTCCAAAAAGTCACCTTCGAAATGCAGGAAACGTCCGCTTCTACCGAAGAAATGTCGGCGGGGACGGAAGAAATCTCGGCTTCCGTTGAGGAAATGGCCTCGATCGCAGCAGAAGCATCCCAGACGGTGCAAACGGTCGTGTCGGCATCCGAAACACAGCTTGCTTCCGTTCAAACGATTTCCGCTTCCACGGAGCAGTTGAGGGTGCTCTCCGAGGAATTGCAGGCTATCGTCAAGCAGTTCAAATTATAAAAGCTTCCCGTATCCGTTGAAAGAAAATCAGCTAATACCTTGTCAATAGGCACTTTAGAATAAGAGAGATCTCTTGTATACTGTATTTAGCATGCCAAATAAACCTCCAGGTATTGGAGGTTTATGGTATAAACTTGTCTAGAAAGTGAAGGATTGCCTTTTTTCTAACATGGCGTAGATGTGATGCAATAACTTGTTCGCGCAAGGCGATCACGGCTACTTCATGGGGCTTTCCCTCGCTTTTTTTCTTGTCATAATACGCTCTAAGACGTATGTCTTAGCTTTTCGTAATCCGCACGCGACCCCTTAATAGGCAGTTCTTCTCAGCCTCTTGGAACCACGCTTTGTCATTTTATTTTCGCTAGCTGTGAACTTTCCAGAACTCAAAACACTTGGATCTAGCCCCGCCATCGCAACAAACCCTTTTGGAGTATGAATAACGGTTTCCGCTCCTCCGACAAGTCGATTTCGTTTAAGAAACACGGCACACCTGACTTACCTTTGGCCACATCGATCGATTCCAACAACAGGCTTCATTCGTCCTCCTTATGGTCATTGATTTGCCGGTCATTCCCACAAGGGTTCCAACTTCTCCCGGCTACCGCCATCATAAAACGACCAAAAAACAAGGCCAACCAGAAAACTCTGGATGACCTAATAACGAAGGGGGTGTCCCCAAAGTAGTAAATAGCTACAGTGAGACAGCCTTCCTGATTCTCAACGCTCGACTTGCCGAAAAACTGCAAATATGCAGCTTTCCTTTATGACGTGTACTCCGTTACAGGGTATCCTGCAAAACGGCATCAATTTCAGACTATTGAATAGATAAAAGACAAAAATCGATGAAAATAATGTACTATTCAGGCTGTTGGAAAACCCCTGTTTTTTTCGGAGGGGTGATTACCTAATCGAAACTTGGCATTCAGAGCGTCATCGCCTTCTGTAGACATCATAATCTCCTGGGGTTTTAACGTGTGGAGGGAATTGCTGCTATTTTACAGGAATTTCGGCTCAATGAGTCCACATTTCGAGGAATTGCTGCACAGCTACATCATTTTAGGCCCTTTTGAGCTAAGTTGAAGAGAAACGGGTGAAATTGCTGCAGTTTTACAGGATTCCCATTCTGGTGAAGTCGTCCCTACAGAATTGCTGTATTTGTGCAGGATTTTGCCTACTGAATCAACGTGTCTTGAGAAACCGTGCAGTTTTGAGGACTTCGCCTATCGGATAGACATTTCATTGTGCAGTTTTCAGGCACTCGATCAGATAAAATTTTTCTACCGAGAGACAAGTCCTGATGAAGTGCCCAAAAATCCTCTGGACTTTCTAAACAGCCTGACTATTGCAGGAATTTCATCAAATAGCGGCTTAAATATCGCAAATTGCTGCATTGACGCAGGATTTCGCTGCCCCCTCCACCATTTGCCGCTTTGCCCGCCGCCGTTTATCCCGCCTCCGCATTCGCTGTTGACCCGTCGACCCCAACCGCCGACCCCGGTCAATTTGCACTACCTATGAGACTTATGGGACAGCCCCATTGTTGTGCGGGGCATATGCTCCCCTGCCGCGCTAGAACCGGAACGAAGCATATCTCCACTGGTTCTCCAGCGCAATCCAAATATCATCGGTCTCGGCCCCCGCATACCAGTAGGCGAAGCCGGCGATATCACGGTTCGCCGCCATCGCATATTTCGCGGCGAGGGAACGGCTGTCCTCCGCCCAGACCAGATGCCGAACGCCGCTTGTCGTGAAATCCGCCACATACTGAGCCGTACTGCTGTCCCATCTTGTCTTGCGTGAGCGAAGCAGCTCCCCTTGTTCGATTAAGGTCAAATCGCGGGATGATAGCTTCTCCCCCTGCACGATCCACTCTCTCGTATAGAAGGGAAGCGCCGCAATAACCTTGTCGGAAGGAACCGACAGCAGCAGCTTATCCAACGCACGCTGCACCCACGGCAGCGACGATACGGAACCGGCCGTCGGAGCGCCCCCCCAATGCTCGTCATATCCCATCAGCACGATGTAATCCGCCGCCTCTCCCAAGGCGGCATAATCGAAGGCTTCGGTCCAGTCCGTCCCCAGATCCGGAGACACGTCGACTGACAGCACGGCCTGCAGCCGATGCAGCTCGCCAGTCAGCTCGGTGACGAAGGCGGTGAGCGCTTCCCGGTCCTTCGGATACACATTTTCAAAATCGAGATTCAAGCCATCGAGCCCATACTGCTTCACATAGCCCGTTAGCTTCGATATGACGGCGTTCTTCCGTGCCGGATCAGTGAGCACTTGATGCGTCAGATCCGCATCGAACCGATTGCCCACCATTGCCCATACCTGCTTGCCATTCTGCTTCGCCCAATGGATGAGCGTCATGTCGGTATGATCAGAGACCGTCTGGGATGAATCAAGAAAATACCATCTTGGCGTCAATGTATTGACAGGCGAAGAAGCAACTTGCGCTATGTATTGCTGCGTCGTCAACTCATGCTGCCATCCCATCTCGATGCGCTGCGGCGCAGCCGCGTCCAACGCGTTCGACCAATCCGGCTGCTGAAGGGCGCGATGCAATACGACAGCCGTTTCTTGGCGGGTCATTGGATCGTTCGGGCGGAACTTGCCTCCATCTCCGTTCATCAGATTCTGCTGCTGCATCATGCTGACATACGGAACCGCCCATTCCGCGATGAGGGACGCGTCCTCGTAAGACAGCCAGCCGGCAGCCGGCTCCTTCGGTTGCTTGAACGCCCGCATGATGATAGCTGCCGCTTCTTGACGGGTTACCGGCCGCTTGGGCTCAAAGGAACGCTCTCCCGTTCCATCCACCAGCTGGAGCAGCGTTCCCGCTTGCACCGCACCGTAGTACCATGCCTTGCGCGGCACGTCATCGAATGCGGGAATATCGCTGGCCACGGGCTGTACCTTGAGCAGACGATTCACCATCGAGATGAACTCGGACCGCGTCACCGGTTTCTCCGGCTCATAGGTCCGGTTGCCGAAGCCGTTCACAATGCCTTTGTTATAGAGGGCGACAATATCGTCCTGGCCATAGAGGCCCTCGATGTCATCGAAGGGCAGCGGGGCGCTCTTCGATTCTCCCCATGCCAAGCTTCCTGTAATGAACATGGCGGCTGCAGCCGCCAAAATAACGAATTTGCGTCGAAAGCTCAATTCGGATATCCTTCCTTCACTAGAGATGATAGATTACGCTCATCCTCATCCTAGCAAAAAAGAGAAAATCCGTAGATGCTTAAATATTGGTATTATGAACTCAACTTTCGCAGCCTAAAATTGGGAAACAAACCTTGATGTAGTTGGGCAAAGCCAAAATCCATTGCTGGAATTGACGCTGAATCAGAGTCGAAGGCTTTTTACCTACTTTCGTGGCAACTTCGTTGATTAGATCGAGCAGTTGTTGCAAGGCGACTTCCCAATCTAAAGTCCCCACTTCATCACACAACAAATAAAATAAGCCACCAAACGAGCGAGCGTCTGTGCTTGCTTTGCCGGTGCTGCCATGGGAGCAGGATGTAACGTGAGAACACAATAGGTGTATGACTAATGAGCAAATCTAAGAACGTCCTTGAAACTCTTTTTGCAAGCGAAGTAGTGATGTGGTGAATTTGAAGAAGACCTCGATGTCCCAGTGGACCGCGTAAATACGGATCACTTCTTCCACGGTGAGTGTAAGATATGTTGTTAGAAGCGCCAACCATTCATTCCTAATTGTACGCTTGTCGATTTTCTCGTTCATTCCGTTGATTTGTCCGTTACGTGAACTGAGCAATGCGAAATCGAGCGGCAAGAAGTTGTGTCCATCCGACCAGCCGATTGTCAGCAAACGAAAACCTTTGTAGAAGGCTCCTGTCGCATGATCCTTGAATCGGGCAAGCATTTCCACGACGTTACTTCGGTTACGCTCGAACATAAATCGTCAATGATGAAGGCGGAAACCCGGTCCGTGGAGGTGAGTGCATTTACTTTATTCAAC
This sequence comes from Paenibacillus dendritiformis, assembly GCF_945605565.1. NCBI lineage: Bacteria > Bacillati > Bacillota > Bacilli > Caryophanales > Paenibacillaceae > Paenibacillus > Paenibacillus dendritiformis. Next base: position 5,129,757 of record NZ_OX216966.1, read on the forward strand.
GTGGTGATGCTGAGAGTGCTCAGAAAGCGACGCCACGCAAAGCCAGCATAATTAAGAAAACGATAAACGGCGTCCTTTCCGGGAAAAGACTCGGCTTTGTTGCTCTCGAGCATACGAAACCAGTTCTTATGGTGAAACAGGAGCCGATTAACAGAGCGCAACTGAAGCCAAATCGACCTTCAATTCTTGAAATGCGGGCTTTAACTCTTTTAGCAGGTGATTTAGGTTGCTTTGCTATCATGATGAAAGACACCGTCAACTCATATGCCAACAGCTGAAGCGTGCCGCTGGACGACAGAAGCAGTTCGGAACACACAAAAACAACAGTCCCAGTGCAGGAGTTTTGCATTCATTGCTAAGAGCATGGTGCGATCATCAATCCCGATATAACCCTTGAAGAAATGATCGACATCTGTGTTCCATTCATGGTAGAGGATGGGATCGAGGAAGAAGCTACTCGCAACATGATGTGGCATTTCTGCCGAACTTGAAGCGTTAGAGCTCCGCTCGTGGCGAAGATGCAGATGATCCCCGGTCGACCAAGATTGTAGAGTTGGATGCCATAAAGCTGGTCGGAATTGCGACGCGAACAACGAATGCATGTGAAATGAGCGGCATAGTGGAATTGGTGCATTGTAGGGGTCAATTCTGGTTAAAGCAGATTATACTTGCACGCTTCCCTCAATAGCCTGGAACGATATATGGCTGCTACAGCGACTATGAGAATGGAGCTATGGGCGAGTATATGATGCTAATCGGCGCTCCGATCGATCCGAGTGCTGAAATTCCGGTAGGAGTAGATTCCATTGAAATAGCGCCGTAAAAAAAATTCAGGTTTATTTCTTTTTTGCTTTCCAAAAGATAATAAATATTATGCTAAAAAAGAAAATGCAGGCCAAAACTAGTTCTAATAGACTGATTTCCTTATTAATTATATACCTAAATAAAAATAGCCCTCCACATAGCACAACACCAGTAATACAAAAGTGTAAAAGATTATCAATCTTTCTCAATTTGCAACACCTCGCTACATTTTATCATAAAAAGAATGGTTCATTCCTTAAAATTTATAATATACTATGTCAATCGTCTGTGAAAATGTCACTTGTGTGATCAGAGATCAGCATTTACAGGTAACCTCTGCATAGCTATTATGTTGTGAATACATTACACCTTAGAACGAACTGCTTTTTGTAGTACGCCTGGATTTAGTCGTATAATACGTGGATTTCCACGGATGATTCTGGACAGGTTTGCGTGGCGACGTAGAACTCGCTTTTTTTGTTGTCTTGCGTTCGGATTTTTCTGTCGCTTTCAAATCCACTGCCTGATCTTAGTACCACAATAAAACTTCTCCGGTTAGCGTCTCCCTTACCTTCAACTGTCAACTTCGTGTTCAATCGGAAAGGCTTCAATCCGTACTCTCGAAAGAAGAAGTTGTGCAATTAACGAAACTGGTAGGATATAACGAGACAGCCCGCAAGTTCTCTGTCTATACCTTGCTACAATACTGGACACAAGCGGCTTTTGAACAATGGGATGTTTTTCGAGACGGGGCTGATCGTACTGTTACCTCCGGACTAACCCATGCCGACTATTCACCATGTTTACAGATAGCCTTTATTCAGACTAAAATGGGACAACTGTAATATTGAGGTTGTACTTCCTTTGAATCAGGTGCTTTTGATGTAAGTGAGGCATACTTTCCCCTACCCCAACGAGGGCTTGCGGATTTCCATATTATTTTGTGGAACCGATTCATTCCAATAGGGCTACTCTTGTCTCGATTCGCTTCCAGGCATACCGGTTCGCGAAGTCTTTCGATAGCTTTAGCTGATCTGTCGGCTGTGCCGGATTATGGTTGCAGCTCAGTGAAAGAAATCCAATCGAAATCGGGCAATCGTATACCCTTGATGAATCGGTTCGCAGCAATCCCGTTTGAAACGTCCGTATAGGTTATACGTGAGAAGTTTAATCAAAAGGTCGATTTCGTTGCCTTTAAAATCGCTTGTCGCAATCCGGTCGATGGAAAATCTACACTTGACTTCCTTGATGTAGTTTTCCATAAGCACCGTTGGTTGTAAAACCGCCAAAGATCAATCGGCTCCCAATCTAGGTTGGTAACGATCGCTTCATATTGCTAATCCGTATCGAGTAGCAGGCAAGCTTGATCATTTTGAAGCACCTGAACTTTACGGACAATGGCAACACGACGGGACTTCTTCCATGAGGTTACTTTGTACCATAGCATAATGCCTTCGATGACCATCCTCATCCACGAATCGTTTCCAGTAACGGCATGCTGCTACTTCGGCATCCAAACATTTCGTCCATTTCAGCTATACCGTTTCTACCGTGGAATCCAAATCAAGGATGAGGGTCGACGGCAAATAGGGCAAAATGATCTAATGGTTGATCTTTCGTAACTTCTGATGATTGGTCGGACATGTCTTGCTAAGGCGGATCAATTCCTTGTAAAGCAGGGAATGGTGCGGACAACGTCCACCTAGAAAGCTTTTGACAAGCGAGTCCTGCCGCAGCCTGCGAAAATGAAAGGGCCGTTCGCAGCCGAGAATCCAGCCGATGATGAGATATAGTAGGATACGGTACACAGGATACAGGGAATTTCCGGCCTTGGAGTAGGATAAATTCTCAACACATTAGTTAGTTTGATTTTTTCGAGAGAGTCCATAAAGATTTTTCTGCCGTCCATGCTCGTTGCATGTTGAAGTGAAAATTCGGTCTTGATTTTTGATCATAGATGTGAAGGTGCTCCTTTCTTTGTGGGTGATGTTGATGATAAACACCATTCTACCAAAGATTTGAGCATCTTTTCATTTTTCAGAGAGAGTCGCTTTCGAAATTTAGGTTCAACTTTTTCGAAGAGAGCTAAGACTGTTCATATCGAGTTATTCAAAAGGTTATTTCATCTTGTACTTCAAAAGTGCAATCGGCAGACTTGACGTTAATTGAAGCTTCCTAAAGAATTATTGCTTATTGATTCAACAACCATTACGGTCGGCAAGACTCGTTTGCCTTGAGCTCCATTCCATGGAGAACGAGCAGAGGTGAAGCTTCATGTTGCCTTCGACCCTGCTTGTAGCCAGCCACAGTACGTGGTAGAGACCATTGCCATCCGCCATGACGGACCCGTTGGCGAAAAACTTGCGGATTCGGCCTATATTCTCGTTCAAGATCGCGCGTACGGAAAAATCAAACGATAAGACGCAAGGTCAATCCTTTGTTTTTCGATTGAAAGAAAATGTTCAAATCGTGTCTTCTCATTCTTTGCGCCGCCAGAAAATAGAAGGGGCTTTTCTGTGACGAAAGATATCACTTGTTTACTTGGCCCCCCAATATCGTTCTCAAGAGCGGCATAGAGTCGTTATGTTATGGCCATGAAATTCGGGTAGTTACGGATTTAAGAACGATCTCTTCAGAATAGGTCGCAGAGATCTATAAAAAATGCTGGCAGATCGAGCTTTTCTTTCGGGGATTAAGCAGCATCTGAATTTGCCCACTTTATTTGGTACAACGGAAAACGCAGTATATGGACAGCTTTATTCGGCCTTAATTGTTTACGTGCTATTGAAATTCTTCTATGTAATTATTTTCTACCCCATGGTGACATTATCACAGAAGAACAATAAAATCTCATAATATACTATTGACTAATAATATATGTATATTATAATAAATTATGGGTATACAAATATTTCCACAAGTCTCCATTCTAGAGGGAGGTGAGAATCTGTTCGAATCTAATATATAGAAATACTAATATATCCAACACTTACGAAGGTAGCATCAAGAATTTTGTGTAAATGAAAATATCCTCTCTTGTAGAAGATAGAGTTAGGGCCTCAAAAGCTGGTCTACCGGATTGCTCGTCTTCTGCATAGTACAACGATTTAAAGTCTTCGAAAATACTTAACTCGATCAGTTACACGTACTTCATGAGCAATGTTACGTGCCACATGTACGCAGCTTGATTAATTATTTCACCTTTACTTAATTGCTGCCACATCACCCTTTGATCCATCGGATATAAACAACAAAACTTCTTCTGCACCACTCTCTTTCACGTCCAGCAACAGCTCCTGTCATACGTAAGCCGATTCGGTTGGACAAAATGGTATACGTTAATACTTCTTTAGAGCCATCTTTACGAATGCCAACTGCAATATACACAGCCTCTTTGGAGACCGTTTCACTCTTAACCGCAATATATGTCACGTCAATGTTTAGACGGAAACATAACGCTTAGCTAGCGTTCGTTTCGCAAAGGCTTCGACTTGCTCGATGATCGTGCCCTGGTCATATTCGATACCATCTGTAGAGTATAATGATTACCATTTTTCGATGAGGTCAGCAATCTTTGTCATCGTTACGCCTTTTTGAAACATGTGAATGAACAAGGATGATCGCCATACTCAACATGAAGTGTTAACAACAAACAATTAAATTATGGAAGGATGATACTATGTCACAATCATTAAAAAAAATGAATTTCTTTGTTTTAGTTACTTTTATTGCATTTGTTATGTTGTCCGCTTTTACAGGTGTAAAAGCAAACGCATATGAAAATTCATCTCAATCTTGCGGTTGTTCCAATAAGAAAGAAGATATTACACCAGATGAGGCTAGAGCAATATTAGAAGCTGACGGTGTTGAGATAATTGACAATGTATCTAAAGACGACAAAGAAAGGGTCAATTCTATAATCGATACTTATCTTAATAACTATCAGCAATCACTAAAAGAGTATTCATTTGTTGATTATGAGCAAATTCCATCCAGTGATGTTTATATTAAATTTCAGAATGTTGAAATGAATGGCGTTTTATACCCTGAAGTTGTTTCTAAATACACTGTTTTTAAAGATTCATCTAACAACCTAATTACGCAGTCGTCATGGATTGATTTGGAAAAAAATAATGTTCTTGAATTAGGTATGGCTCTAATAGACAAAGATCAAAAAGTATTTCAAATTTTAGTTGTTGATAATCACTCAAAGGCTACTGCTGAAGAAGGAAAAATAGTTCCTTTTGAAAAAGATTGGTCTTTGTTTGGACAAAAATTCGCGTGTAGTATGACTGGCTTAGTTGCATGCGGAGTTTACTGTACGGTTTGGGGACTTGTTAATCCAGCTGCAGGTGTAACTTGTGATATTATTTGTGGCGCTGCTTTTGCAATAGCATGCTTTTAAGATTTTAGATCAATTTTGATTACTATCCTAGTGGAAACCGTGCATGGAAAGACTTTAGCCAAGCCACCAATAGTGAGTCTTGGACGAAAGGGAGCAATTCGGTCCGTTAAGCTGTCGCCGCTCACTTCCAATGACGGAAGATGGGCGGCGATTTCTTATGTACGGTGATGGTGGATAGGTTGCTTTGCCATCATGATGAAAGACACCTCTTCTGTCTGGTAGTGATTGTTTGACACTCTCACTTTATCAAACGAAGCGGTGTTTTTCTCTTTTTCAAGAAGTAAATTAATCTCGTAGAAGTCCTACGACGATAAGCTTTCAAGGCAATTTCTGTTCTGCGAAAGTTGAATTATGAAGAAGTAAGTAATTGATTGCGCAGCAGCGACATCTGCCGATCCATCTGGAAGGATGATTGCGCCAGTGCCTTCAACTGTTCTTTCGCTTCGTCGGGGATTTCTCCCCCTTGGTATTTGTAATTGAGCTTATGCTCCGTCGCCGCCCAGAAATCCATGGATGACGTCCGCAGCTGAATCTCCGCCGGAATCCACAATACGCCTTCCGACAAAATCACCTGTGTCTGAACGACCAAATGCAAGCTCATGTACCCGCTTGGCTTCGGGTGTTGGATATAGTCTTTGATCTGAATAACGCGAATGTCCTCCCGTTGTTCAATATGCTCCTTCATCATGTAGACGTCATCGATGAACGTCGTCACGATGCGAAGGCCGGCGATATCCCGAATCTGCTCCTGCACGATCTGCTGGTTGAACGGGATGTTTTTGCGTTCCATCTTTTTGATCAGAGACAGCGGATCTTTAATTCTCCCTTTGATATGCTCGATGGGAGAATATCCGTGCCTCGTCTTCCATTCCAAATCAATAATCTGGAAATCGCTTTTCAGCTCATTCAGCGCCATTTGATACTGGCGGAAAAACCCGCCCCAATGCTTCTGCAGTGCTTCCAGTATTTCAAATCGTCCAATCATCATGTTCATGCTGGTTCCTCCATTGCTGTTAACCCTATGTCATTCAGCTTACGCTACACGGATTCAATTTTCAAATAGCTCAAAAAGCTCGCTCAGCCGGAACCTTGCGAAAGAAAAAACCGCCCTGGAAGGCGGTTGAAGTGTATGAGGTCAAAGGATGGTGAAATTGACTCCATAGAAGGACAAAGCTAATTTTTGTGCCACGCGTTGGGATGACAGATTCTCTTCCAACGTGCTGTATAACGGGAACGCGTCCATCTTCCGCACGGCCCGTGCCCAGCCGGCAACCACGGCGCCGGCATAACCCCTTCCACGATAGGTATCCAAGGTCTCCAGCCCCGCTTCATGAGCTCCGGGTGCAATGCGAACGCTGCGGCAGATCGAGACGGCCCTGTTGTCGCGCACGAGCGCAATGCAGGGCTGTGCGTAATTTATTTCCGTGGTCAGCCATTCGAAACTGCCGTGCAGCAATTCGGTGCTATTTTCTCGCGTGATGCGGACGACCTCCATTGCCGGCGCGGCGTCAGGAACCAGATAACAAGGCCCCATCGTGAAGCGTTCACTGTGAAGGAGGCTCATATAAGCCTCCATATGTCGCGGCTTCGTCTGGACATCCCGGATGTGCGGCTCGTCGGCGCATAATTCCTTCAGCTGCGCGACAAGCTTCTCCGGGACATCATGCCGACACCGGCAGAGAGCCGAACCGTCAATCGTCCGTCCCAGGAAAAATCGAGGCGCAGGGGGCTCGCCGGGCCAGGGCTCGTTGATCGTGAGAAGCCGCATGTTCCGGTCATGCGTAAACATCGCCTCAGCATGCAATTCCATCAACTCCTGGGGGGCAGGCTTGATTTTTGCCTGATCATTCAAGCTTCCATCCCTCCGATCCGTTACAATGAACGAGTTTCGTACTGTGATCCGCTTCAATCATATCAAAATGATCCAAACATTACATAGCAATTCTTGCTCTCCGAACGACAAAGCCATAAAAAACAAGCGGACCCCCGAAGTCTGATCGCTTCCCCCAGCAGCTCCCCTAACGAAAAGTGACGGTATACCCGTTCACACAGTGATTCGGAAAGCATCACTCACACCGACATCGAGGGATACCCCATTTCAACCACTACTTTTGATTAATTCATCCCAATCAATCGCGCAGCCGTTTCGAATCGAGCTCCTCGACATGCTCAAGGTAAAAACAGGTCAATTAAAGACCATGAGTCCATAATTGACCTGGGGTTTAAAATAATCGTATTATCTTTATCATTCATTAGAACTCTGGCGTAAAAGCCACTCTTTGGCATCCTGTTCATAAAGAAGTAATGGATTTTCGGGAGTACCAATATTAATACTTTGTATAAAGGCCTCGTTCAGACCTTTAATACCGCTTAGCTGGGCTCCTTGAAATAGAACCCCTTCGAAGGTTGATAGACTTACATCTGCATTTTGAAAATCTGCTTCACGGAAATCTGCTACATCAAACAAGGCTCCAACTAGTGTTGTATTTCTTAAATCTGCTTTATAAAACACCGTTTCAATGCAATCACTTTTCGCAAATCTTGCGTTTTGAGCATTCACATTGGTAAGATTCGCATACGATAAGTTCGCTTTATAAAAATCCGCATATTGCACATTAGCTGAAATAAATGTTGAAGAGCAGACAATGGACGATGACATATCTTTATTCTTTAGATCCATACCGTCAAATATACAATCCGTCACATAGGCTTGATCTAGAGAAAACTTTGACAGATCAACCTCACGAAAATCGATTTCATCGGCTCGCAATTTATTGCCCCGTTTTCCGAGCGTATCAATCGATAGTTGATGCGCCTTTAGTTGGTTGATAATTTCATTAGGGTGCACTCTGTCTTCCCCTCTCTACGGATACCAAATCATTCTGTCCCACATTCCAGCTTCTTGTATAGCCTTCTTGAACTGATCCGCATGGTCAGGAGTCATATTACGGGTATCTAGGATTACATTGTGAGACTTGTTTAGCTCTTTATTGATTGCCTTCATTCCATTACGAACGGTAAAAGCTCCTTTGTGGGGAGATGTATGGCCATTCGGATAAGATTCAAAACTTTTTACGTTCCACTTTATACCCGTTGTTATGTCAATGAATTCCGCTCCGCCATTGGCCTGCGGATCGCGAATAATTTCCCCGAGCTTCCCTTGTCTTTCTACATCCAATCCAATGTCTCGTTCCTTCATCCCTTGCTCTCTAATTCTCCCTCCATGGAACGGAGCACCGGCCAATTCATCTAGCTCTTTCTGAGTTCTTCCCCCTGTATATTTTACGCCTTCGGTTCGAACGGCTCTTCCAGATGGATAAGTCTGTTCCCATGCTTTCATTCTTGATGACATTTGCAATTGCTTGTTGGCTTGTGGGAGAGGATCGTCATGACCCGGTACATGGCTGCCGTGGCTAGTTGCCAATTGTGGTGCAAGACGGGCATGATCCATGCTTTTTTTTAAATTGTTTATTTGTCCATTCAGGTATTCACCCAGATTATCATATGCATTTTGGACTGCCTGCCGTGAGCCTGTCAACGCCATGTTCAAACCAATGGTACCCACTGCGCATCTTGCTGCATTAATCCAGTCGCCTTCTTGAGCGTATTGTTCTGCAGCTTGAACATGTAGCGCATGCAGTCCATAGTTTGTGCCTTTGGCAGCCTTAGCTGCTTTTGGAATAATAGATGTTGCTTTTTTGGCTAACTGGACGCCCTTGATCATCGGACCTGCCAACGGAAGCGCGGCTGCACAGCATAGAGCTCCGTCTGCGTAGCTGCTCCTTGCCATAGACATGGCTCCATTGATAAGACTGGCCGGACTCCCGATCACAGGGATTAACCCTAAAATATTTAACCCCAGCTGCACAGAATCCAGTAACCAATTTGATGATTTTGTTTCTTTTTCTTTTTTATATTGATTTACCATTTGCTGATATGCCCTGTCAGCCTCGTCATCATCCACGACGACAGGGGCCTTCACGGTTCCATCCACATGAACGGACGAGGCTAACGTATCTGCTTCGCCATCCAGAATGATACTGTTACTGCCACACATCAAATAAATTGCTTCTTGTGCATTAGCCGTTATCTTGTTCTTTGTCGTTAACTGAATATCCTCATTTGACACTAATGTAATCGTGCTGTGACTATGAATCTTTACTCCATGCTGTTCATGCAATGTGATAAAATTGCTCTCTTTATTGGTAGACAGGGTTAATGCCTTGTTATCGAGTACCATTTCCTTGCCATAAGCGGTCCGAAAATATTTAACCGTTGGATCAGGCAAATTGGTTGAGTCATACTCTTCCTTACGGATTGAACTCTTGACAAATGCCTGTTCCTCATGACCACTAGGGAAGTACAGCTGCACATCATCCCCTATTTCGGGCATGCAGTACCAACCAGTATGACCCTCTGCGGAATAGACAGAAGAGTAGGGGAACCAGCATGTCGTTGTGTCCCGTTCCTGCGGCTTGTCAATGTCAAGATGGATCTTTACATCACTTGCGGATACATCAACAACTGATCCGGTCAGGGAGATACCGGCAATAGATGGATTTATAACTTTTCTCTGGCGCAGTCCATGTTCCGGAGCAATCAAATACTTATAAATCAAGATCCCATCTTTCATACTTACCGAAGATTGAAATATGATTCTCTCTCTATTTTCAAATATTACTCTGTCTCCGATATGAAAATATTGGGGAGATTCCATTTCACAACTTATAAATTCATTGTCGCTTAGATCCCAACTATCGTCGCTTTCCGAAGCTTCGTAATAAGCAGATAGATTCTTTTTTACGTTATAATTTCTACATTCAATCGGAACCGTCTTTTTTCCATCAGGCAGACCTAACCAGAATTTTGGAGAATCCGCACTCGAATCAGGAATAAGACCTGCACCAAGATGAGAAGCCATCCTTTTTAGAAATTGCCAATCTGTTTCATTGTATTGGAGAGTAAAAGCTCCTAACCTGGTGGAATCAGAAACATCACTGATGAAATTTGCTTTCGGATATTTGGCTATAATCGACTCGACAAGTTCTGAATACGACATATCCTCGTTTTGGAAAGATCTGAATTCTCTTTTAATATCCAATTCCGATGTATATGACAACGCTTCAATATAAATAAAATAGATATCCTGGATAGATCGGATAGTGAGGTTGGTAATCATCCCTTGAAAAAGAATCCTCTCCTGATCCCCATCGATCTTTTGCTTGACCTGTATGTAATCTCGATCTGTAGAAGTTGAGATACAATGATCTTTTTCTTCTGGCGCCATAATTCCAGTTAAAGTAAGACTGGCATGTTCATTGATTCTATTATTAATATGTATGTCTGTTATAGAGCGAATATCATATGGTGACACGACTTTAAGGTCAGCATACCCGGCCAGACTTTCTTTCGTCTTCACATTTCCCCCTCCTCGTCACCTTTTTTCGACTTGGCCATTATCGACAAAACTGATAAGACCTTTATGCAAGCATGAGTTCTGTGAAATATGTAATAAGGCCGGGTAATTCTCGACCAGCACATCCTCTTTCCCATAAATCCAGGGCGTCGTCACGATTGGCTTACATGGAACAGGTCTTCCTTCTTTGATAACTTGAGGATTGCCCGGACTGGAACACATGCCAAAAGGCGCGATGTTTTCATTTGGCCTGTAATCCATCACGTTTAACTTCGCCTTATCTTTAATGTATACTCCATGGGAGTAAGAGGCCTTCAATTTGCGCGGCAGGTTGCCGCAGCTGCATTGAATGGTCGCGCCCGCTACCACATAACTCAGCTTCTCTCCGCTTGCGGAAGAGACTTTCACCTCTTTCTTCTTCTCTTTGACCGGCAAATCTCTTATTTCAAACAGTACATCTTTAGGAAGTTGTGATATCGGCATCACCTTATCCTTTGACAGCTTCTTCCTATCTTTACCATGCGCCGAGAAATATTCAAGCAACGTTCGGACATTGATCGAATATAGTTTTTTAGAGTTTTCGATGGTGATTAGTTGAATTTTCTTTCCGTTTCTCCCGCTTATATCTTCTACTCTTATCATTTTCGATTTTTTTCCATCAAAATATATCTCCAGACACAGACTGCTGCCCGCTTTATATACTTTGAATGAGATATCCTTCAGATCATAATCATGAATCTTAAGCACTCCTGCTCCCCGGACACGTTCTCCTTGTGGGAGTATCAATATTCCGCTAGTTCGTATATACTTGTAAGTGTCACTCCCCTCTCCTCCATACAGGTAGCTGGTTCCTGGCCCGCCAATTAAAATATCATTTCCAACGTCCCCATATAGACGATCCGTTCCTGTTCCACCGATCAAGGTGCTCCCTCTTGGAAATGCTCTCAATTCATTATTGCCGTAAGGAACTTGAATTGTCATATGCTTGTCAACATTTACAAACATCCCATGTTTATCGAAATACCAATCAAAGTTCTCCATTTTATGCTTGTCCATAAAAGGTTTTTCTTTAAGTCCGATATTCAGATCAGGAGTAAATTGTTGCGGCATTCTTACCGTCTTGCCCAAGTCGTTTCCAGGTAAATCATGACCTACCATATCGCCGTAGATAACATAATTCCGTGTCTTACTTCCATCAATCACCGTATTCCACGGAAGATGCGGAGCATTAAATGTGACCGCTTCTTTTTGATATTCAGATGAAGCATACTGGGCTAATGCTCCTCCTAGAGAATGTCCAGTAAAGGTCAGATTCTTTATCTCTTTATTGGAGAGTAGACTATGGACAAACGACTTCGCACGTATATGTTGAATGGATAGTGGGCCTGTAAAAAACATATCTACATCTTGAACCACATCAATAGCGCTATAGGTTCCCCGAAAAGCAACGACTGCTTCGCCAGTAAAGTTATAGCTGTCATCTACCCTCCCAAATGCAGTTGCATCAAAACCCTGACCATATACAGCTTCCCCCAGACTGCTTACTTTGAGGACTTTCCATTTGCTATTTGATTCAGGAAGTTCTTCAATATTTTCTTCTACTAAATCATCGTAGGCAAAGGACGATAATTCTTTATACTCTCTATCCGTAACCATAGGAAATTTCCCTTCTATCGCTGAATATATTTTCTAATATCGTTTGAATCGCGAATCAATTTCAAGTCTTCCGGTAAAAGCTTAATACTCATCAAGCTCTTTTCCCTATTTTTCCTAATATAATTTTTCATTTCCTCCGCTCCTGAAATTGCTGCTTTGTTGCTATTGGTTTCATTAAGAAAATGAAATTCTATCGTATGATACTTCTTTAACCATTCGATTTCATTTAATTTATGCACCAATTCGTATACATTATTTAATTGTTGTTTTTTTATAAAGTGGTTCTCGTCCGAAAAAATAACGATTTGAGTGTAATAGTCAAAATGTAGACTCGTTTTTTTAATATAATCATCTCTGGGAATTCCAGATGTACCAAACCCAACCTCACTAAAGTGCTTCATTTCCGTATGGAACAATACATTCGACCCCAAAACCTTCTTGATTATCGGTTCGAGTTGATGATTTACATATCCCCCCCATAATATGTTGGCTAAATTTTCCCCTTCTACTCCCCACCTCATAAACTCTATTTTTCCACCTGTATCCGTCGGTATGTTAACATAAACTTTTACCTGTTCGTGTCCAACCGGATGAAGGATAATTTTATAGAAAGAACGATTTTCGTTTGGCCGATACGTAATCTTTTCCGCTTTAAAATGCATTCCAAAGCCCTCTGCCAGCCGTTGTTCTGCTACTTTTTTCAACTCTCCATGATCGAAGGGACCTTTGACGAAGAAGCGATAGTATCCTAGTGCCCCGGTGAATACGATGAGGAACGCAAGGAAATATTTGAACCTCTTTTTATTCCACATTCCAAGCCTCCCGCTTAAAAGAAATTAATTCTATAGTCCTTTTCATAAGAATTCTGTAAAAAAGTTATGTTTAGTAAACTATGTATTGTCAACCATGTTTACCCCTGGAATCTTTGACCCAACAGGCGTCGCTCTTATTTCATAATGTCCGCCGAATACAGGATTAACCCAAATCCGGTAAATTCTCGTCTTAACCTGCTTTCTGCAACATCCAGGGTTCACTATCTCTAACCATTGCCAAACTCTCTCCCCCTCACTCTACAATATTTTTCCACGCTATCTACACCGTAATTTTCCGAATAATTATCAATTGTGCAACTGACAATTCTTTTCTCTTCATTGTCAATTGAAAAATGTGTGTAATCCTTCTCATACAGATTTTGTAACAGACTTTGTTGATCTAACTGTGCACTGTCAAAGTATGTAATATAACAATGTATCTTATAGTTTAATTTTTCCCGTTTCAACTCGTTGCGTATTTCGAATATCTTGTCTACATCAATAGAAAGATCGAGTTCATTTTTTTTCTTATCTTTAAGAGCCAATATATCTATATCCAATGCTATTTCTTCCATCCTGGCATTTTTTATAAATTCCTTAAAATAACTATCTTTCATACCAGAAGCATTATAAGTCACTTCGAAATAATACCGATCAGTTGGAAACGCTTTTTCCAATATCGGCTGGAACCTTTTTTTGATTTGATAATCATCCAGGGTATCTATGCCTTGCGAAGTCTCTCTTGCAATCACATTAATAATCGGCGTCTCGGCCTTGCCAGGTGTTGCCCTGATCTCATAATGCCCGTTAAACACCGGGTTATAGATGCTGCTCCTTAGCGTAAACGGCTCCTTATATTTCTCCTCCAAATGCGCGACCGCCATTTCCCCGTATTTTCCCGGTTGGGCTGTCCACTCGCGGATTAAAAAATCGCCCATCAAAGTCCCGCGAAATATGAAAGTTAACAGCACAATTAATGCGAAGCTCCCGAACATAACGAGCAAAACCCATTTCACTGTTTTATCCAACAACGTCCCTCCTCACCAGACTCCAGCATCATTATCCATTCTCCATTTCCACCTTACACAACTGAAATCCGGTAAATCCCCGTCTTAACATACTCTCCACCACATCCAATCGAATGACAATCATTCTTTCAATCAGACCCGCTACTTTGAATACTTTGCAATTTCCTATTTTTTGTCGATCCAGAACCAGATGTTTGACTGTACCATTTTTATGGAAAGCGCTCGCACTTGCCAGGCAATCAATAAGATCGGGGATGAGCAGCCAATACATTTCTTGTCTCATTACAGTCTGATCAAGCAATATAACAGGTTTAAAGAATAATTTTGGATCATACCTTAGCCAAAGTTGTTTTAAGCGGTTAGATATTATAGGAAGGTGACTCTCGATGTAATCCATATATTCGTTTCCGGGATTGGGCTTTACATCGAAGTGCAGAATCTCATCCCTTTTTCCAATGATATCCTGTTCCAGAATTTTTTTTATCATTTGAGCATCTCCAAGGAGATGAACTGCGTCGGTAATTCGAGAGTCTTGCGTAATTGCGAAATAACTCATGCACTCTGCTCCTTGTATATCATCTCGCTTATGTCGAAATATTCACCTATCCGTACTTCTAGTCCGTCATGTTTCTCAATCGCGATATATTCGTCCAGCTCTATGGCTTGTGACACTGCGTGAAACGCCAAGCTACTCACATAGCGAAAAAAGTGAACTGCTTCTGCCAGCTTAATCTGATCCATATCTGCCGCATGGATAAGACCGGCATATCGTTTTCGCTCGGGCTCCAACTCCCTCATGAGTTCATGAAGAAATTGAAACGCCCAACTCGCATCATAATGGCTCACGCATTTTTCTTTATCTAAATACCAACGATGATCGAAAGCTTGGATGATGCATACGCCTCGATTGGCTAATAGCTCGCTCCGAAGCATAGAATACGTTATATAGGCAATCTTCCCTTTTTGCTCTTCTTCCTGCTGTCTCCGAATAAGCTGACATATCCCCCGAAATGAATTCAGAAAACCAATCCCTAATTCTTCCTGGTGCGTACGATAATATTTCTCCAGTTCCAATAGTTTTGATGCTTTCTTGGTCGCCACGAAGACATCCATAAAGTGTTGAATTGCCTCTTCTTTGTTCAATTGGTTTTAACGTCCTTTCCTTTGAACCGTGTGGATCCCTCTCTCATCGTGATGCTGCTGTCACGGCAACTCATGTTTATTTCTTGCTCAGCCTTAATAATAATTTTCTTCTGTGAATCCATAATTATATCTTCCTCGGAAATGAAGTTAATCGGCTTTTTACTAAAAATCTCAATACCGTCTACTTCATTTAATCGGATATAGATCTCTCCATCTTTTCCTGTAATGACAATCTCTTCAGGGCTGAACATTAATTCTTTTCCTGAAGCGGTTCGGAAGTATTTAATTTGAGGATTTTCTAATTTATTTGAATCCCCATCTTTTAGGTCTTTGCGAATAGAGCTGAGGACATATCCTTCCTCTTCCTTGTTGCTCGGGAAATAAACCTTCACTGCGTCTCCAAGCTCTGGCATAACATACCACCCGGTATTTCCTTCTGCGGTATAGACGGAGGAGTAAGGAAACCAAGTCGCCTTGCCTACACTCTGTTTTTTATCAATTTCCAAATGTACTTTGACATTGTTCTTGGAAACCGAAATAACCTCGCCCTCGATAGAAATCCCTGCAATAGGATTATCGATCGGGCTTTGGTAAAGCCCCTCCAATGGACACAAATTGTATACATGGCTGACTACACTGTTCTTCATCTGGGTATGTACTGTACTAACGTACAAGCTTTTTTCTTTAAATTGGACCTCGCTGCCAATCTCCATTATCTTACTTGTCTCTACTTCATAATAAATAAAGTCATTTACATCGATATTGTGATCGCTGTTTTCGGATGAATCGCGATAATTAGCCAATTTCTTTTGTACACTATAATTAAAATCTTCTAGGGTTCCCTTTGAACTCCCCTGAGGAATACCAAAATAAAACTTGGGCTTCTCAAAATTTGATGCAGGTACGAGCCCCGTTGAAAGACGCGATGACATTCTTTTAAGAAACTGCCAATCTGTCTCATCATACTGCATCGTAAATTTACCGATACTCGCTCCCTCAGAGGCAACATCCATAAAATCAACCCATGGATAATCCGCCATCATCTGCTGTACCATGTCGAAATAGGACATATTTTTATCCTGAAAGGATCTTCTTCTACGCCTGATATCAAGGATATAAGTGTGAGACACGGCCTCTACCTGCATATAGTAAATGTCCCTGACTGCTTTAATTTCTATGTTTGTCACTAAACCAGAGAATAGCGGGATACCATTTGATTGCTCATCCAGTTGAGTGATTTCAATGTTGGTGTGGATATCTGTCATTCCCACGTAGGTATCCTTAAGCTCTTCAGGAACAATTCCAGTCAAAAAAAGACGGGAATGCTCATTAACTCTCTTTACAATTTCCAATTCCTGCAGCCGTGTCAGACGATAAGGAGATATCCTTAGATTTTCATAAGTGATGATTCCGCTCATTTTTCGTTGCCCCTTCGTTTATGATTTGGAAGGAATTCATAATTTCCTCCGCGATCGACTGCCAATCACCCATTTCCTCCTCAGTGCAATTGAATGTACACATTAGAGCTTTTCCTTCCAGTTCCATACAAAACATGAAATTATAGATGCTCGTATCCAGCGCGGGAAGGAGTACCTCGAAAAAGCCTACACTTTTGCCATTTACTACTTTGACACCATCATCAAACCATTCCGCTGACGGGTTTATTTTCTTGATGAACTCCATCATTAGATCTTTAAAGGCGCTGGTATCCTTTTCTTTAATCTCTGTAGACGTATGATTAAATGCCATATTTATCGTCGTGCTCTCGCTCATTAATATCAAATTAGGTCTTCGCTCAGAAGGGTATTTTAATGCGGCCAGATCATTCGGCATCTCTTCAAACACACTAGGAAGATGCACTTTGATTTTTTTGTTCAGAAGCTCCCTTTCCGAAAATCGAATGATTTCACGGGTCGTTTTTACATAGCCTTTAGATACACTTCCCCTGCCAGGATCAATACCGTTATCATTCTGCTCCTTATTTAGCAGCTCCATAATTTTCTCATCTGCGTATTCCATAAGTACTTCCCCCTTCTCTGCCACAATCACCCGCTGCCTACAGCCGGCTTGCCAATCATATGCTCCCGGTCTTGAGTAACAAGACTCTTCTCTTCCAACCAATAATCAGGATTTATGCCCCATAACGCATTGAACAATAACGACTACCTTATGTACTCGCATAGAACTATATTTTCCGTACAGCAACCTTTCTCAAGAACGAAAAAATATGGAAATCGAGCTTATTCGACTTTATCTTAATGATATTTCTCCCAATGTGTCAATGAGTCTTCGAATCGGGACTTTCGGGCCAAAAACAAAGTCATCCAATAACAATAAATGTCGAATCGTGGAAGTAGTCTTCAAATTTCCCTGCGAGAACGAGAGTGTTGTGTGAGCATTTATATAATATGGAAGGTTTACATTTTAGAAAAAACATATCAAAATATGGATGTCAGATTATTGAAAATGGGAGAAGGTGCTGATGGGATGGCACAAATATTGTCCATTGGGGAATTAATATAGTGCTATCGACACAATAGAGGCATGACTTTATCGCAATTATCAGAATTGACAGGCATACATAAAGGTACCATATCCAAAATCGAAAACGCTGACGTTAAAAGGCCGAAATATATGACAATCCGTCCGCTTGCAGAAGCATTAGAAATACCGTTAGAGGCTTTGGTCGGGCTCCACATAACCGTTGACAAGAGGGCAGATACCCTTGTTTTCGTGTTACAGGACGTGATTCAGCATTCGAGTACTGCGGAACTGGTGCAAAAAGTAGGGAGAAAATTTTTGGAATCGCCTAGCGACGACAGTTATTCCTTGGTTGAGCGGCTCTATGCCTTCACAGAAAGCCTCATCTAGGGTCTTTCTAAATTCGACAGTGATAAAAAACCTTCCGAAGTTCAATAGTTCAATTTATATAGGGTGAACATGTGCGTCAAGAAAAACAGTGTACCAAGAATGACGTTACATGTACAAAGAAATCGTTCCTTTCGTAGATGGCAGGTTGGTACTTCCATTTTACGAAAGAACGATTTCTTTTTGTATTGCATTTTGAAAAATAGGGGGACCAGTCCAAGTTCAAACCTGATAATCAAGCCCCCTACCCTCTTGCCGAACGCCCCAGTTCGCTGACGCGGCGGCGCCCCTCCCCTTGCATCCATTCCAGAAAAGGCATTTGCTGCTTGAACTGCCGCATCCATTTCGCTGCCGGATCGGGCGCATAAGCCGCCTGACAGAGGAAGAACAAGCTTACCCGAGAGAGCGCTGCAGGAAGAGCGCGAATCTCTTCCCCGGTTAACTCTCCATAGCCTGATAAAAAGGCGGCATCGAAGGTCTCCGCATATTGCGGAAGCAGCAAATAGATGACCCATAGCGCATAGGCGACGTCAAACAATTGGACGCCATGCTGCACGAAATCGAAGTCCATCACGCAATTGACATGGTTGAACAGATAGCGCTGATTCCAAAAATGCCAGTCGCCATGAATAATGGAACGAGGCAGCATCGGTTCCGCTTCATCATATTGCTTTACAATCCGCTCCAGAAAATGGGACGCGCGGGACAACTCCCCGGCCGGGATTCCCGGCAGCGATTGAAGGTGACGGAACGTATCGGACAAATAATCGCTCGAACGATAAAAGGACCAGTCCGGAGTCGGCCCCGGCTTCATCCCCCGCAGCAGGCGGTGGAACTTCCGCAGCATGCCCGCACTCGCCCGCACTTGCTGCTCCCGGCATTGGAAGCTTCTCCCCCGTACAAATGGGGTCACTTGAATTCGCTGACCCTCATCATAAATGGTGCTGGCTCCCTGCTCATCCTTGAGCGGACGCAGCACGGGAATCTCTTCCTCCGGCAAGGCATCCAGCAAGCTTGACACATATTGAAGATGTTCCTCACGAACCGATGAATTGACAAAGCGAATGACATAGCTTCCTTTAGTCGTCCTGATCTTGATATTGATATTAAATGAGCCCCGAAGTCTGATCGCTTCCCCCAGCAGCTCCCCTAACGAAAAGTGACGGCAAACCCGTTCCACAGTGGTTCGGAAAGCATCATTCACACCGACATCGAGGGATGCCCCCATTTCAACCACTCCTTTTGATTAATTCATCCCAATCACGCAGCCGTTTCGAATCGAGCGCGTCGACATGCTCAAGGAACGATTCCAGCAGGTTCATTCTTCTGAGCCCCTTGGCCAATACGATGGGAACGGCGCAATATTGAGAATAAGCATGAACCAAGTCAATAATTTTCATTTTGCCGCCCCGATAGAAAAATAGATGGATCAAGGCAATGTCGATGCGGGCAAATTTCCTCTTTTTCATCTCGTCAAGGGTATCGAGAATCTGTGCCGCATCTTCTCTAGTCAGGCGGCCTGTGCGGCGCAGCCGGGACTGCATCGTCTCCCCGTCCAAATACTCCATAATGATATAATCCGCTCCAGCCTCATACAGATCCGGCAGAATCGGCGATCCCTCTGCCCGGCAGTATGCTTCGCATTCCAATTCAGCGTACCGTACCTTGGCATAGAGTTTGACGCATCGATCAGCCGCAATCCGGTACACCGTTCCTTGTTGTCCGCTTCCTATTTTTACGGCGTGCTCGGGCAAACGGTACTCCTTCAATGATGTCACCTCTCTACCTGCAGACTCTGATGCAATATATTCATTTGCTCTCGAAAAATAGGTAGTCAAAGGCGGAAAAGAAATATCATCGTTGAAAATACACGAGTGTACATGTCACTTTTGTTCCTATCACATATGAATGAAATATACGCTAACCCCTCTATAAAGGGCGTGAATCGATGCAGAAAAGCAAACGGGCGCTGACCGTCAAGAAAAAAACGGGAAGACGTTCCTCGATGAAGCGAACCCGCAAACGGACAGGAATGGCCAGCCCTACTGCCCTTCATCCAGTACCTGCCGATATCTCTCCCGTCCCTTCCCCTACAGTATGGCCGCTGCGTATCTTGATGGTCATCGATCAGTTCAATATCGGAGGAACAGAGACGTATACGCTGTCGTTGACAAGAGAGCTCATCCGTCAGGGTGCGTTCGTGGCTGTTGCCGGCAAGAGAGGGAAGCTGTTGGATTCCTTTGTCGGTCTCGGATGTGCGTACTATGAGATTGATTTCGTACAGGATAATTTCGAGCCTGACGTGGCGAACCAGATCCAGCATTTGAACGTGCTGAAGATGGTTATCCATGCCGAGCGAATCCATGTTGTGCATGCCCATCAGACTCCTTCTGGGGAGCTGGCCAGGAAGGCGGCCGAGCACATGAATATCCCTTTTGTCTTTACCGTTCATGGATGCTATTACGATGGCCCTGTCATGAAGAAGCTGCAGTCCGGCACGACCTTCATCAGTGTCAGCCCCGTGGTGGAACGCATGCTGCGCCGTCATGGCATTGAGTCGCAGCTCATCCCCAACGGAGTCGATGTGGCCGAGTACAACGCCTACAATCCAATGTACCAGCAATACTTGCGCAGCAAGCTGGGGATTCCGAAGCATGCCTTTGTTGTACTATATGCCGGACGTCTGTCCTGGGAGAAGGCGGATATATGCGAGGAATCGATTCGCACGGTGGCAGCGATGCGCAGATCGGGGAAATCCCCGTTAATTCTCATGATTGTAGGGGGCGGTCGAGACCAGGAAAAGGTAGCGGAGCTCGCAGAGCGAGAGCGGCAGTTGGCCGGAGAACCGTTTATCATTTTTCCGGGAGAAGTAATGAATATGAGAGCTTGCTACGCCATCAGTGATTGCGTAATCGGAACCGGCCGTATCGGGCTGGAAGCTATGGCCTGCCTGCGCCCTCTTATATCCGCCGGCAGCAGAGGGTTCCTCGGTGTCATCGACGCCAGCAAATATGATCAGGCGTGGGATTGCTGGTTCGGGGATCACCATTCAGAGCAGCCCGTATCGAGACAACTGCTGATGGCTCATATTCAGCAGATTCGGCAGATGGGAAGCGAAGAGATAAGCGAGCTGGTGCAGTCCGGAAGGTCCTTCGTAACGGAGCGGTTCCATGTCTCCCAAGCTGCAAGTCGGATGCTGGATATTTACCGCCAGCTGGTTCTGCCTGTGATGTGACTAACTAACGATTATGGAGGGAAAGCCGTTGGAACAATATCAAATTGGTCCCTGGGAGCATCTGATTCATACCGTTCCGCCCGGAACGGTACTGGAACAATATGTGCCCCCTGAAGTCGAAGAAGTAGCGCGGCATGTCATGAGCCAATATGACATGCAGGTCAGCAGCATGGTGCTGATTACATCGAAGCCGGACAAAGGCGGGGCAATCTGGAGAATCGACACCGACAAAGGCCCCCGAAGTCTCAAGGTGCTGCACCGCGTTCCTTCCCGCAGTCTATTCAGCATCGGCGCACAGCAGTATCTGGTCGAGCAAGGAGCGCGCGTGCCTGCCCTGATTCCAACGACCGGGAATGAGAATTACGTGGAAGCCGGGGGCAAGCTCTGGATTGTAACGGACTGGATCGAACAGATGCAGCCTGTATCCAAAATCGATCTGGAAGGCGCCTCTACACTTTGTTATGGACTTGGCGAATTCCACCGTATGTCCAAAGGGTATATTCCTCCTGCACGGGCAGGCAAATCATCCCGTTTGTACACCTGGCCGAAATACTATGAAAAAATTATTGCCAAGATCGGGTGGTTCCGGGATATTGCCAACGCCTACAATGAATTCCCTGCCAGCCAGCAATTGCTCGGCGTCGTCGATGAATTCGAGAGACAAGCGCGCGAAGCGCTGGAACGGCTGCATGCCTCCAAATATTTCAGCATGACGGCAATGGGAGAGCCGCATTGGGGTCTCGTTCACCAAGACTATGGGTGGTCGAACGGTCAAATGGGACCTGGCGGCATCTGGGTCATTGATTTAGACGGCGTCGCTTATGATTTTCCGTTCCGTGACCTGCGGAAGCTGATCACGAGCACGATGGACGATATGGGCATGTGGGATATGGCCTGGATTCGCGGAATGATCGGCGCCTACCATGAGGCGAATCCGATGGATCGGGAGATGTTCGAGCTCCTCTGCTTGGATATGGCCTTCCCGAATGAATTCTACAAGCATGTCAAGGAGGTCGTGTTCGATCCGGTGACCTTCCTCTCCATGGAGCTGGAGCCGATATTGCAGCGGGTGCTTGCGACCGAGAACACGAAGTGGCAGGCCTTGGCGGAGCTGGCTGCCGATGCCGAGCAATATGCGCCTGGCGATTATAGCACACCGGCTCCGGCGGCTTCGTGGCAAATGGATCTCCCGAATTCCTTCTTGAATGGAGAGCCGATGCCGGTCATCGAGGTTCCTGCCTTCCCGCATCCGGAGCCTCCTCCAGCGGTGACGGACAGCGGAACGGATGCGCCGGAGGCGCATGCCGAGACACAGGAAGCCGTCTCGGGCGAGCCTTCCATCCCTGTGGCAGTGCCTGCCGAACCGGCACCTGCTGAACCTGTACATGCTGAATCGGTACCTGCTGCGGCGGAACATGTTGCGGTGGAACATGCTGCCGCGGAGCCTGTTGGCGTGGCACCTGCTGCAGCGGAATCTGCTGCTCATCCTGCAGCCCCTGAACCCGCAGCTAAGCCTGACACGGCTCCGGCCGTCGATCCGATATTGCCGCGGGCGACCGGAACGGCCCGCCGCCGGAGAAGAACGGGGCGCCGTCTTCGCCCTTCCGCCAGCAGGAAGCGCCTGTCCCGGAGAAGGGGGTCGCTTCGCCGCAAGCGGCGGTTCAGCGCTGCGCGTATGCGCCGTGTGAAGACGGTCCGGTTATTGCGCCGGCACCGCACCGCTCGCCATTCCCGCAAGAAGTCCCGTTCCGGCAAGACTGCCTAAGACAGGAGGAAGCATACAGCATGAATATATTAATGATCTGTACGGAAAAGCTCCCTGTCCCCAATATTAGAGGCGGGGCCATCCAGACTTATATTGGCGGAGTAGCTCCGCAACTCGGCCAGCATCACCGTCTGACCATTCTTGGAAGGTCCGATCCAGATCTTCCGGACGTCGAAGTCGTAGACGGAATACGGTATGTCCGAGTTCCGTCGGACGGCCTGTTCGAATTGTATGCGGAAGGGGTTATCGGCTTCCTCTCCCAACAAGGGGAGCATTACGATATCATTCATATTTTCAACCGTCCGCGCCTCGTGCTTCCGGTCCGCAACGTCGCCCCGGCTTCCCGAATTATTCTCAGCATGCACAACGACATGTTCCACCCGGCCAAGATTCATCCGGAGGAAGGAAGCGCTGTCGTCGAACAGGCGGAGCGGATCATTACGATCAGCAACTATATCGGGCAGGAAATCGTCCGCTACCATCCGCATGCCGCCCCGAAGCTGCGCACGATATACTCTGGCGTTGACCTGTCTCTCTTCGCGCCGTGGATGGAATCCGACCACGCCCGCAACGAGCGGAACAACTTGCGCGCCCAGAACCAGCTGGAATCGAAAAAAGTCATCCTGTTCGTCGGCAGACTGTCGCGCAACAAAGGCCCGCATGTGCTGGTGAAGGCCATGTCCCATCTCAAGCATTCGGAGGCCGCTCTGGTCGTCGTGGGCGGTGCCTGGTACAGCGATAACAAGGTCAGCGATTATATCGCCTACGTCCGTGCCTTGGCCGCCCGTTCTCCTCTTCCCGTCATTACAACCGGATATGTTCAGTCAGGCGACATCCACCGCTGGTTCTGCGCAGCCGACGTATTTGTGTGCACCTCGCTCTGGGATGAGCCGCTGGCGAGAGTTCATTACGAAGCGATGGCTGCCGGGCTTCCCTTCTTGACGACAGCCCGCGGCGGCAATCCCGAAGTCGTGCTGAATGACAACGGGATGCTCATTACCGATCCGGAAAATCCGCTCGAATACGCCGAGAAGCTGAACCAACTCCTCTCCAATATGGATGCCAGCCGGCAGATGGGGCTGCGAGGCCGGCGGATTGCCGAACAGCGGTTCATCTGGCCGCGCGTTGCTCAAGAGATATTGGAGGTATGGAACGGTCAATAACGGACAGACAGGCGCCGAAGAAATCCGGCGCCTGTCTTTATGGATATAGTTGCCGAAGCGACTCTATCTCCGCCGCCAATCCCGCTTGGAGACTGACGCGCGGATGATAGCCCAGCAGCGACTCCGCCTTCGCGATGTCGGCCCAAGTATGGCGGGGTTCCCCGTACGTGTCTCCCACGTACTGTATAGCAGCCTTTTGTTGAAGCAGTTCCTCCAACAGCATGATGCAGGTCTTCACGGATGCCCGTTCCCTGCCGCCGATGTTCAATATCTCGCCGCGAATTCCACCCGCGTAGACTGCGGCGGCAATCCCTTCGACACAATCCGATACATACGTGAAATCGCGGGTCTGGCTTCCGTCGCCATACAGCGTAATCGGATCTCCCTGGAGCATTTGACGGATGAAGCGGTGAAAAGCCATATCCGGCCGCTGTCTCGGACCATATACGGTAAAGAAGCGAAGCACCGTGACCGGAATGCCGTCATTGTGCAAATAGACGCGGCACAGGTGTTCTCCCGTTAATTTGCTAACGCCGTACGGGGATAACGGCTCCGGCTTGGCGCTCTCGTCGACGCGCCCGCTCTGATCGCCGTAGACGGATGAGGTCGACGCATAAATAAACTTGCGCACCGGATGCTGCTTGCAGCCTTCCAGCAAGCGCTGCGTCGCCACGATGTTATGTGCGGCATAAGCCGAGAATTCGGGGCCCCAGCTTGATCGTACCCCGGGCATCCCCGCCAGATGGCAGACCACATCAACACCATCCAGCAGCTCCATCATCGGCGCATTCAGCAGATCAAGCTCATGGAAAATGAAGCGCGGATGATCCAGCAGCGCCTGAAGATTAAGCTGCCGATTCCGGCGGGGAGTCGATGAGTCGATCAATCCGTCAACGCCGATGACATGCGTCTGCTCATCCTGGAGCAGCCTTTCACAGAGATGGGAGCCGATGAATCCAGCAGCTCCCGTGACCAAAATGTTCACAATACGTCCCCCTCCGATGTTATGAGACGGCTATGAGGAAGTCCCTAGTTGGGCGGCTGGACTCCCACTCCTTGGTAATTGTAGCCCCAGGCCGCCATCTGCGCCGCATCCAGCATATTCCTTCCGTCGAACAGGAACGGCGTTCTCATCACGTCCCGAAGCCTATCCCATTCCAATGCCGAATAGGCGGGCCATTCGGTGCAGATAACGGCAGCGTCGGCTCCTTGCAGCGCCTCCTCCGCCTCCAGGCATTGGGTCAGCCGCGCCGTTCGGACGGAGTCGGGAACGCGGGCGACAGGATCATGCACCTTCACTTCAGCCCCATGCTTCAGCAGATAGGAGATGACGGACAACGAAGGCGCTTCTCTCATATCGTCGGTACCCGGCTTGAACGCAAGGCCCAACACGGCTATTTTCCGTCCTTTCAGCGTATGCAGCTTCCGGCTCAGCCGCGTCATCAGGTATATATATTGGGTGCGATTGATCTTAACGACCTTCTCCAGCAGCGTTAGACGTACGCCGTATTGACGGGCCGTATGCAGCAGCGCTTTGACATCTTTGGGGAAGCAGGAGCCGCCATACCCTATGCCGGCCCGCAGGAAGGAGCCGCCAATGCGCGAATCGAGTCCCATCCCTTCGGCAATGTCAGACACTTGCACGCCGCATTGGTCGCACAACCGGGCAAGCTCGTTCATGAAGGAGATTTTGGCAGCAAGAAATGCGTTAGAGGCATACTTGATCATTTCTGCGGTAGCCGGTTCCGTATGAAGGACAGGACAAGACATCGTATGATACAGTTGACGAACGATGCTTGCAGCTCTTTCCGATTGGCTGCCGATAATGATGCGGTCGGGGTGAAGCGCATCGTGCAGCGCGCTCCCCTCTCTCAGAAATTCCGGGTTCGAGACGACGTCAAAAGGCTGCTCGGAGTGCTGGCTGCCTGCTATCCAGCCGGCCACCTTGCGGTTCGTCCCGACAGGCACGGTGCTTTTGACGACAATCACTTTATACTCCTGCATGAACTCGCCTATCTGTTCCGCCGCCTGCTGAATGTAGCTCAAATTCGCGCTCCCGTCGTTCCCGGACGGAGTCCCGACGCATAAAAACAAGATTTGATGATCTCGAATCGCCTGCTGCGCATCGGTATAGAAGCGTACATTTCCCGACTGAACATGCTTCAGCAGCAGCCCGTCCAATCCCGGTTCATAAAATGGAAGCTGTCCGTTCTGCATTGACTCCAGCTTCGCCTTGTCCGTGTCTATCCCAGACACTTTCCAGCCCAGCTCCGCAAAAGCCAAAGCCGTCGTTGCGCCGACATAACCGAGCCCTATTACCAAGATATTCATTTATTCCACCTTCCAGATGGTGTCGCGATGAAATGCCGGCTCGCGATCACGCTGTTCAGTTCGGAGTGCTCCATGCTCACATCTTCCAGCAAAATACTATTCTTCACATGACAATCAATGAGACGGGCACGCGGGCCGATCGTGACATACGGACCTATCGTGCAATCGGTTAATTCACAGCTCGGATCCAATAAGACCGGCGGGATAATCCGGCATCCCGGATAATCATGTTCCCGGATCGGTTGCCCTGAACTCTCCAGTCCTTCCAATACCCAACGGTTCGCCTCCAACCAGCGCTCCGTCGTTCCGACGTCAGAATGATTTTCGTCCGTTATGGAGTACGCTACGGAATGATGATGATCGATGAGCCATTGTATCGCATGAGTAATCTCATACTCTCCCCGGGGAGAAGGAGATATGGAGTAAATCGCGCGGAAGATAGCGGGTGTGAAGACGTACGCCCCCAAGGACGCCAGGTTGGACTTGGGCCGCTCGGGCTTCTCCTCGAGCCCGATGACAAGATCGCCCTTTACTTCGGCAATGCCATAGTCCTGCGGATACGCCACCCTGCCCAGCAGCATTCCGGCATCGCGGCCCTTGCGCTCTACCAAGTCACGCAGTCCGGACAGCGACTGAGCAATCAGGTTATCGCCCAGAAGAAGCATGAACCGGTCCGAAGCGATAAAGCTCTCTGCTTGCTTGACTGCGTCTGCAATACCTAGCGGGATATCCTGATAGAGATAAGTCACCGTGATTCCCCATTGTTCACCATGTCCCAACCGTGCTTCGAACATCGCTTGGTGGTCGCGCTGGATAACGATTCCAATTTCTTGGATGTTCAGTTCCACCAGTTTCTCAATGCAATAAAATAGAAGCGGTTTATTCGCTACGGGCAGAAGCGATTTTGGAGTATCCGAGGAGAATGGTTGAACTCTGGATCCTTTGCCAGCACAGAGGATTAATCCCTTCATGACGATCGCTCCTTTATTCGTTACAGGCATACACCAGCTTATGCTCTCGTATTCTAGCAAGATAGGGCTTTTGTTCATTCATAGGGAAAATATACTTTTGTACATCTGGAACCCCGCGGTTAACAAGCGTTTTTTCCACTATCCCCCTCTCGCATTCGTCCATACCTTGTCTGGCGCCAGACATAGAATAGAGGGAAAGTAAATTATCATATTCATTCCAAGGAGAGGGTTGAGCGTAATGAGCAAATACGAAAATGTAAAAAAACAACTCGAAAATCTGGGAGGGTTCGATAGTATCGAGATTGAGTATAAGGGTGGAGAAGTCGTAGAGTTCGACGCCGATGGCGGAAGCCTCGACTCTTTCCTGAATGACATCGATTGGGACAAGGTCACGGATATCGACGTAGAGCTGGAAGGCGGGGAAAAGGTTGGCTTGGATTGGGATGGCGAGGACGACGAAGAAGATGAGGATGAGGAAGTGAAAGACAGCGGCGACGAAGACGAGGAAGACGAGGATGAAGATGACGAAGACAGCGACGAGGATGTAGACGCAGAAGACAGCGACGAGGAAGACGAGGATGTAGACGACGAAGACAGCGACGAGGAAGACGAGGATGAAGATGACGAAGGCAGCGACGAGGAAGACGAGGATGAAGACGACGAAGACAGTGACGAGGAAGACGAGGATGTAGACGCAGAAGACAGCGACGAGGAAGACGAGGATGAAGACGACGAAGACAGCGACGAGGAAGACGAGGATGTAGACGCCGAAGACAGTGACGAGGAAGACGAGGATGAAGACGACGAAGACAGCGACGAGGAAGACGAGGATGTAGACGCAGAAGACAGCGACGAGGAAGATGAGGATGAAGACGACGAAGACAGCGACGAAGAAGACGAAGACGAAGATGAAGACGACGAAGACGATGACTAATCCTTCCTTATGATGGATACAGCAAGATCAAGCCTTTCTGAAGCGAGACTGCTCCAGAAAGGCTTTTTTCGTTTCTAACCACCGACCGTTACTTCCCCCGAATTCGGGATAATGATGACATCATGCGTGTTGAAGTTGAGGATCCGGCTTCGGACATCGCTGTTCGAGATGAACACATCCTCCCCGCTGCTGTCGATGCAGTACGCGATCGGAAGCGAGACCTCGGAGTCGCGAAAGGAGCCGTCCGCATGGCTTGTCCCGATAATCATGGCACGGTTCGCTCGAGCGATCTGGCGCGCCGTCTCCACCCATTCGTCGAATTGCGCTTGACTGAACATGCCGACACCGATCGGGTGGACGATCAGATCCCGGCGTACGGACTCGTCGGCCGGCAGACCTTGCAGCACCAGCTCATCGCAGAGCAGACATGCGATGCCCAGGCCGTCAAGCTCCGTAACGGCCCCCGCCTCGTACTTGGCCCGATCGAGAAGAATCTCCCCTTTGCGGTTAATGATGATTGCCCGATCCTTCGGTTTTTTGTGCCCTGAAATGATGCTTGTACCGAAGGCGCTTGCCAGGCGGCAAGCCTGATCCACATGATCGTTCAAGTACCCTTCCGGGTACAGTACGATATCTGCCTCGGGATGACTCCGCAATTCCGCTTCCAGCTGTTCAATGGAAGCTTCCAGCTTCGGCTGCCCAATCAATATTTTCATCGTCACTCTCCCCTTCTCTCGAGCGTAGCTGACACTTAATCTGATTCTACATGACGATCCCGCTCAATGGAAATAAAGGAATTATTCTCTTGATGGGGACCGCAGCCAGGCGCAAAAAAATGCCTTGACCGCATCCCTTTGGTCGCTGCAGCCAAGACATTCGTTAGATTATAGAAAGACGAAAAAAATCACCGCCGCCAACACCAAGCGGTAAATGGCGAATGGAACGAGCTTGATGCGGTTGATCAGCTTCAGGAAAAAACGGATGGAAATCAGGGCGAACACGAAGGCGCTGATAAATCCGATGATGAAGAACGGCACGGCTTCCATCGTAATGGAATCCCAGCTCTTCAGCAGCGACAGGAAGCTCGCTCCCGCCATAATCGGCACCGCCATAATGAACGTGAAATCGGCCGCCGCGCGATGGCTCATCCCGGCTAGCACGCCGCCGGAAATGGTCGACCCGGAACGGGAAAAACCCGGCCACAGGGACAGACATTGAATCAAGCCGACGGAGAAGGCTTGTCCGTACGTAATCTGATCGACCGTCTCCGCCCTCGGGCGGCGCGGCCGGAACCAGTCTGCCGCGATCATGAGAATGGCCCCCAGCACGAGACCGACGACGACGGTCTTGGTCG
This sequence comes from Paenibacillus dendritiformis, assembly GCF_945605565.1. Lineage (NCBI taxonomy): Bacteria > Bacillati > Bacillota > Bacilli > Caryophanales > Paenibacillaceae > Paenibacillus > Paenibacillus dendritiformis. The sequence goes on from NZ_OX216966.1 coordinate 5,159,642, forward strand.
AGAACAAATACTCATCGATATAGTCGTTGAAGAGCACGCCGAGGACACCGGCCGGAATGAGCCCGACGATCACCTGCAGCAGGTTCAGTCTCGGCTCGAACGGCGACCTCTCCTTCCTGCGGTTCAATCCGAGCAAGCTCATGAAGCGCCCCCACATGACCACGACAACCGCCAAGATGGATCCCAACTGGATGACGATCTTGAACGTATTGGCCACCGCGGGCGAGAACAGCTCTTTCGATTGGAACAAGAAATCATCGACGATAATCATATGACCGGTGGAAGACACCGGCGCGAACTCCGTAAGGCCTTCCACGAGACCCAAGACGAAGGCCACAAATGATTCCCACAAATTCAAAAATATTCACTCTCCCCGGCCACTTCTGAGCCGTAACAAAATAATAGAATAGCAGCTTGATGCACCGTTCCGGCACAGCTTGATCGCGGCTTGCGCATGAGGCTGCGAACCTGCAAGATGACCGATGAGTTCCGAACCGCATCCATCCCCATGCTGCGCGGCACGATGCCAGAATCCAAATGTACAGCAAAAATGATTGGCACGCAAGACAAGAATTCACTGCCGCTCTAGGGGGCAATGCCATTTATGGAAGAACCAGATTGCATGTCGGGCTCTCCTCATCGAACAGCTTCAGGTCCAGCAGCAGCTTGCGGGCAAGCTCCACATGCCCGTGCTGATTCGGATGAATAGCATCATTCAGCCAGTCGGCGCGCAGCCGCGCTTGCTCCGGCTGCTTGGTCATCCAGTGGGCATAATGATCAATGAGCACGGTATGCTCCTCCAACGCGATCTCCCGGACGATATGTACATAATGGCTAAGATCCGATCTTGTCGTGGCTTCCGCCTCGAAGATCGGATTCGGCGTCTGCAGCACGGGAATCGCGCCGAGATCGCGAATTCGCTGAATCACCCGAACGAAGCTGCCACGGAACTTCCCTCTTCCCGCCGGCCCGCTCGTGCAGTCATTCATCCCCAGCATCAAGAATACCGCATCTGGCTGGAATCTTGCGATTCTATCGGCAAATCCCCGCTCGATATCTTGAATCGTATGGCCGCTGATTCCCGTATTGATGACAACATCGTGGAAGCGCTGCAGCTCCCACCGGATTCTTTCCTGAATATGCTCCACGTAATTGCGCATGCCATTCGTATGCAATGGCCCATGGGTAATGCTGTCCCCCGTGAACAGCCATACACGAGGCTTGTCCCCGCTCAACATCTTGAATAAGCTCTCCCCGTCTGGCGTCATCTTCCGCTCCCCCTCTTCCTGAAATGCGATCGGCAGTTCCGAACCCGTTCCTTCGCGCTGCCACGAAATCACTGTCATTGTACCTGTTTCCGGTCCACGTGGCAATGAGACAGCATGGAAGCGGAGATCCGTCCGCTTCGGCTGCTCCGGCCCGGCGGATGCCGGGCCGGGACGCTTCCTCTCCCATCGGTCATACGATGCCATTCCGATGCCGACAGCAGCTTCGGTTCACCACAGCTGGAACCGGTCGATATGCTCGTAGACGGGTAAGCCACTGTTGACTTTTTTCCATACCGCCTTGTCATCCTTTATCATGCGCCGCGAATATTTATATTGGCTGCTGCCTCTACCGACCTTCTTATTGCACATCCCCAGTTGAATTTTCTCGCCGAGCATCGGCTCGATATAAATCGCGTGTTCAAATATCCAATCTTCAGCACCACATTCTTCGTGTAGCTGGGAACATACGATGCAATAAAACACAGCCACGACCTCCTTATCTCCGTAGATACTCTGAGAATTCCATTGCTGCCACGATACGGGCCCGCGCCGTCCATCGTTACGATGCTGCGCCCGCTCAACGGCCCGCCCTGGGATTGCGACGGATTCAAGTGTTGCTATATAGTACAGCAAATGTTGAGAAAGTGTGCATATTTCCCCCTGCCCGTTGCAAATAAATCAACAAAACGTTCATTGGAAGCAATTCTGTTGACTTTTGCTCAACAATGTAAGGACGAAGTCCCAGATCGCTGTTGTAGACGGAGCACATGCATAGTAACCGTTCCAGTTGGCGATGCTGCCGGGTCCTACATTTTAAACGACAAAATTCGACAAGTCGTTTCTGTCTTCACCGGATTGCCTTCGGGTACTTCGGGAGCACCTGCAAATCAAGGGATAACGATGGGAAAAGGAAAGCTGGTGATCAGCTTCTCATCCGGAAGGAAACCCTTCCTCGCCTTCCTTTTCATCCCGCTTTCGGGAACTTTTTATAGAGACGATGGCACTATTAGCCGAAAAAAACGGGAATTTTGCTGCATGTCAATCCATTTGCGGCCCGCCGATATTTAGCATTGTCGTTCATCAACAGGAAAATGAACGAACATGCATAAGGGGGATGTTGCACAAGATGAGACAACAAGCATGGATGAGATGGGCTTCGATTTTGCTGGCGGCGGCCATCGCCGCAGGAAGTCCGGCAGGCTTCGCCGCCGCTCAATCGAAGGGGACGCTCCCGGTTGAAGTAGTAACGGAGCCGAGAGCCGCCAGCGCCTTGGCGATGGAGGAGCTTACGCCGTTCGCTGCGCCGCTGGGCGTTGACGGAGAGCTTCCAGGCGAGGCGGCAGAGATTGCAGATGCCGGACTCTCTGAGCCGCAGCCGCGGCCGCTGAAGAGCGAAGCGCGCACAGACGGCCAGTACAGCATGGCGGAACTGAATTCGCTCTCGTATGAGGAGCTTACGGATCTGCTCGTTCGCATTGAATGGCATAAGATTCCCGAGCTTTTCAAATACAACGACGATACCCGCCGTTTTTACGAGGATGAGAACCGTTTCCAAGCGATTGTGGATCGGCTGCAAGAAAGCGGAACGCGGTTCACGCCGGAGGACGATCAAGGCATTCCGACATTAGTGGAGGTGCTCCGATCCGGCTATTACCTCGGATATTACAACAAGGAGCTGGCCCGGATTAATGAACCGGCATTCCGGGACAAGATGCTCCCTGCCATCAAGGCGATTATCGATAACCCGGCCTTTGCTTGGGGCAACGACTTACAGAACAAGGTTATCGGAGCGACAGGCAGAATGATCTCCAATTCTACCACCGATCCGGATACCGTGAAGCGATTGACAGGGCTTCTTCAGAGCTTCAACGACCGTGCGGATGCCTTGTCCGGTGATTACGAGGCTTCCAGTGCATTCTACGAGGTGATGAAGGGTGTCGGTTATGTGCTGATGTGGCGCATGAACGAACCGGACCGGGAAGCTGCGTTCAAGGGAAGCATCGACGGCTATTTGGAGCAGCTGTTCCGGATGGCGCAGCATGGACCTGCATCGGCGGACAAGGTGTGGCTGACGAATAACGCCATTTACTACACCGGTTCGCTCGGCCGTTATTACAGCGAGCCGCAGCAGGTGAACCGGGTGCTGACCGATGTCATGCAGACCGCGCCGGCGCTGGGCGAGATCTACTTCGTGGCTGCCGATCAGATTGACCAGCACTATGCGGGAACAGATGCTTCCGGCCGCCGGATCGATATGAACGACTTGAAGCAGCGCGGGAAGGAACGCTATTTGCCGCAGCGGGTCGAGTTCGATGACGGCCGCTTCGTATTCCGGACGGGCGGCCAGCTGAGCGAGGAACAGCTTCAGCGCTTATATTGGGCGGCCAAGGAGGTTCAAGCCCAATTCCATCGCGTCATCGGCAGCGATCAGCCATTGGAGACGGGAAATCCGGATGATGTGCTGACGGTCGTCATTTACAACAATCCGGACGAATACCGGATGAACCGGTATTTGTACGGGTACGACACCGACAACGGCGGCATATACATTGAACCCGACGGCACGTTCTTTACGTATGATCGGACGATTGACCAGAGTATTTATAGTCTGGAAGAGCTGTTCCGCCATGAATTTACCCATTACCTCCAGGGCCGGTACGAGGTGCCGGGCATGTGGGGCCAGGGGCCGCTGTATAAAACTGGACGCATGCAATGGTTTGATGAAGGCGGCGCCGAGTTCTTCGCCGGAGCTACGCGGACGGAAGGGATTCAGCCCCGCAAGTCGGTCGTCGGCAATCTGCGCCATGACGGTCCGGGGGAGCGCTTTACCGTCTCGGATACGGTGAATTCCCAGTACGGGACATGGAAATTTTATGATTATTCCTTTGCGTTGTACGATTACTTGTACCATCAAGATTTTAGGACGATGGATCGCATTCATCAGGCCATCCGGTTCAACGATGCGCCCGCTTATGAAGGACAGCTTGCGGCAATAAGCGGAGATACGCGCATGAATGATGCTTACCAACGCTCGATTGAGGCGCAGGTCGCCCGCTATGACAGCTTGACGGTTCCGCTCGTCTCGGATGATTATTTGCTGGCGCCTGATCCGAAGCCGGCGCGGGAAATTTATAGCGAAATCGCGGCGGTGGCCGGCTTGAAGGATACGAGCGCAACGGAGCGGGAATCGCGCTTCTTCCGGTCCTTCGAGCTTCGCGGCACGTACATCGGAAGCGCCGCTGCGGGGAAAGAGCAAGATTGGCAGACGATGAACAGCTTGACGGACGGCTTCTTGCAAGCTTTATCGGATCAGCCATGGAACGGATATAAGACCGTCACCGCATACTTTACCAATTACCGCGTGGACGATGAAGGACGATTCGTCTATGATGTCGTGTTCCATGGCAGGCTTCCCGCAGACGGGGAATCTGGCGAGAATCCGGACGACAACGGCGGAAAATTGCCGGATGGAGGCAACGGGAATGAGGGCAACGAGGGAGCCGAGGATGGCGGTCATGACGGCGGACAACCGAATGCGGACCATGAACCGAATGATTCCTGGGAACAGGCCGTTCCGTTGGATGGGACGGGCAATCCGGTATCCGGCAAGCTGAGCGATACAGATCGGGTTGATGTTTACCGCTTCGATGCCGTGAAGGCGGAACAATGGACGATTGAATTGGAAACGGAACAGGCGCAAAGTGCCGCCTGGGTACTCTACCATGAGGCTAATCTGAATGACTATGCCGCCTACCCGACGCAAGTGGAGGGAACGAGCGTAGCCGGTTCCGTAGAGGCTGTGCCGGGAACCTATTATGTGTATGTATATACGGTGGGGAACGGAGAGCAGTCCTATCGCTTGGTCGTCCAGCCGGGAACAGGCCAAGAACAGGAGCCGGAGCTTCCTACGTTCGAGGAGACCGAGCCGAACGATACGCCTGAGACGGCCAATGGGCCGATTCCGGCAGGCCGGCCTGTCATTGGGACCCTCAATGGCAGTGATAAGCAGGATGTGTTCATCATTGACGTGGACCAACCGGCGGAGCTTCAGATTGAGTTGGAGCGGCGGCTTGGTTCCGGCGTGAATTGGATCCTGTACCGGGAAGGCGATACCGATCGTCCGCTCCTGTACCCGTCCGAGATGGAAGGCAACCGGATGAGCGGCGGATTCGCGGCGGAACCGGGGCGGTACCATCTGTATGTGTACAAATATACCGATGAGGATATTCACTATACGCTGCAGGTTCAGCATTAATTGAGCTGCCGCCCCGCCTTAACGGGGTGGCAGAATGACGTTAAAAAAGCGTGCCTACTCGCAAGAGTGGTGCGCTTTTTTGCTTGAAGTGAAGCTTCGGAACGGGCAACAAGCAAAGACTTCACCCCCGGACATGACTTTCGAACGCCAAGCCAAGAGAGTGAAGCCGCTATGTGATATTCTTCAAGAATTTTCTTCCATTAGATAGGTCAGGCCTGATCGTTATCCTTTGACAGCGCCTTCGGTCAACCCTTTTTGGATAAACTTCGAGATGAACAGATACACAATCAGTACCGGAATTACGGTCAGCGACACGGCCGTCGCCATCAGTCCGAAGTCGGTTCCATATTGCGAGCTGATTTCATTCAGCAAGGCCACGATTGGCCGGACATTTTCTTTGTTGACAAAAATCATGGCCGAGAACAAATCATTGTACGACCACATAAAGACGAAAATGCTGGCCGAGGCGAATACAGGCTGCGATATCGGCACGAACACCTTCGTGAACATTTGCCAGCGGTTGCAGCCGTCAATGAATGCGGCTTCCTCCAAATCTTTCGGGATCGTGGCCATATATCCCGCGATGACCAGCGTGGCGAACGTCAAGTTCCCTGCGGTCTGGGGCAGAATCAGCCCCCAATAGGTATTGACCAGGCTTGTTTTGATCAAAATCTCATACACCGGTACAACCGTGGCAAATGCCGGAATGAGCAAGGTAGCGTAAAGAATCGAATAAATGGTTCTCTTGCCGCGGAATTGGAAGCGGGATAATATATAAGCCGCTAATCCGCCGAACAGCAGCACCAAAAATACAGTGCCGAAGGACATAATCAAGCTGTTCACATAGCTCTTCCCGATATTGATCCGGTCCAGCGCATTGGTGTAGTTCGTCATCACCGGGTTCCAGGCGATTCCGAACGAGTTGTTCATGACATCCCGCGACATCTTGAACGAGTTGTTCACAATCCAGAATAACGGATAGATTGTCGTCAAGGCCCACGCGGTCAATACGGCATACATCAAGGCGGCGCTTACGCTAAACCGCTTAGACTTCGCACGCCGGGCATTGCGTTCCACGACTAAGGTTGGCTCCATCTCTGTACACCCCTATAATGCTTAGTAAGTAATCTCGTCCCTCTTCAGCAGCCGATTGGCAATGAGCGCCAGCAGAACGCCGAACACGACCATGTAAATGGCTATCGTGGAACCGTAACCGAAGTTTTGATCCACCATGGCCTTTTTGTACATGTACGTTCCGAGCACTTCCGTCCCGTTCTGCCCCTTCGTAATGACCCAGACGAATTCGAATACTTTCAACGTCCCCGTAATCGCCAATGTGATGACAACCTTGATATCGCTCATAATGAGAGGAATGGTCAGCATCGTTGTTTTGCGGATGCCGGATATCCCTTCGAGCTTGGCCGCTTCATAGTAGTCGGAAGGAATTTTGGACATCGCAGTCAGGAACAGGACAAAATAAAAGCCGATGTAGTGCCATACCGTTGGAATTGCTACGGCTTTCAACGCATTATTCTCATCGAGCCATAATATTTTTTCAATGCCGAAGTTCGCCAGCAGATTGTTCAACAGACCGAAATTATAGTTGTAGAACAGCACGAACAACAGGGAGATCGCCGTGCCGGAAATGACGACAGGGAAAAAGAAGACGGTTCGGTAAAATCCCTTCAACTTTTGAATGTTGTCGACCAATACCGCCAGCACGAGCGCAATACCGACCTGGAACAAAATGACATAAATCATCAATTCCAAGGTGTGCAGCGTTGCCGCGCCCAGCAGCTCATCCGTGAATAGCCTCTTGTAGTTATCCCAGCCGACAAATTTCTTGTCGAAAAAACCGGAGGTGCGATAAAAGCTGAGATAGACGCTCTTGAAGAACGGATAATATAGAAAGACCGACATAAACACCGCTGCAGGCAGTAAAAACATGACAATATACTTTCGGTCGCCCTTCATATTTATCACCTTTGATGTTTATTTTCTTCCTTCTGCGAAATGACTACGCCGCCCGAATGAGGATTGAGGGGCGGCGTTCGTCATGGTTTTCAACCGTTTCAGATCAGATAATGAGATTCATATTATTTTTTATTGTCATCTTCGGTTTTCTTCGCATCTTCGATCGCTTGGGTCGGCGTTTTCTTGCCCGTTACCACCTGTTGAACGCTGGCGCGAAGATTGGAGAACGTTTCTTGTGCCACTTTGCTGTCGACCGGAGCACTGATGGAAGCAGCCTTCGCCGCCATCGCGAATCCATCCAGCGCAACCTGCGGCAAGCCGGTTACTTCCACGTCAGCAGCAGGCGTACCGCCGTTCGCCGTTGCGATTTTTTGAATGCTGGCCGGGGAAGTCAGATGCTTCAGCAATGCAATCGCGGCATCTTTTTTCGCTGCATCGTCATAGGTCGATTTTGGCAGATAGAATCCGGAGCCGAAGCCGCCTACGAGGTCGTTGCCGCTGCCGGCGCCGCCAGGAACCTGCGGGAATGGCACGACCGTCGAGTTGTTGCGCGTTTCGTCGCTCCACCCATTAATGGCCCAGGAGCCTTCGAGAATCATCGCGGCCAGACCTTCGCTGTAATAGTTGCCGGCCATACCGAGATCAATCGTTGCCGCATCTTTCGGGAATGCGCCGAGATCATACAGCTCCTTCAACGCTGCGTAGCCTTTTTCCCAGTTCGGGTCGATGCCGTCAATCAAGCCTTTATCCTGACCTTCCGGCCCTGCTGCAGACAGAATCGCATGCTCGACCACATAGTGGGACTGGTCAAACGGTGCCGACAACGGAATGATGCCTTTGCCAGACAGGGTACTAACCGCTGTTTTCAGCTTATCCCAGTCGGTCGGGAGCTCCAGGCCGTTATCTTCGAAGATTTTCTTGTTAACGAACAAGCCTTCGTAGAATCCGGTCAACGGCACCGCGTAAATGTTGCCGTCTTTTTGTCTTGCTAGCTCAAGCGCGTTCGGAAGGAATCCGTTTTTCCACTCCGCATCCGCATCAAGAATTTCATTCAGCGGAACGACCTTGCCTGCATTGACGAAGCCTTCGGCGTCAGCGCCGATGAAGTAGAACAGCAAGTCCGGCTCGTTGCCGCTATTCATATCGGTGTTTACTTTCGTCCGGAAGCCGTCGTCGTTCGCGGACATCGGATCATTTTCAATCGTGACGTGAGGATTTTTCGCCGTAAAATCATCCAGAAGCGCTTGGAACGCTTCCCGGGACGGGTCCGTTCCTCCGAATGTCGAGAAGACGCGAAGCTTGACCGGATCGGCTTTGGCTTCCTGCGATCCTGTCTCGGCCGGCGGCGTTGTTCCTTCAGCCGGACCGGCGGCGTTGCTGCCGCCCTTATTGCCGCATGCCGCGAGGAACATGGAGAGCAACAGCATAATGCTCATCAGTACCAATGAAGACCTTTTCATTTTGCAAATCCCCCCAAGTATTTTTGTTCACCCTGCAGGTTGTTCTTGGTGTATATCTAAAGTGTAGTCCACACGACAGCGCATTCAAAGGATACATTCCTCTGATTGAGGGATAAATACTTCCACAAGACTGGCGCCTCGTTCCCGCGGCTGACGGCGAAAAAGAGGGATTCTTACTACAAAAAAACTGGCCGGAAGCTGCTGGCCAGTCTTGCAAAGCGGGGGAATTGCTATATTCAGTTCCATCGTGCCCGGCCAAGGCTGCACCGTCCGGGTACATCAATGTCAGGGCCGCTTTATCATCCAAGCGTGAACGTAAAGGTCGCGCCCTCATTCTCCTTGCTGTCGGCATATATTTTACCGCCGAGCCGGTCGATAATCGCTTTGGCAATCGAAAGTCCCAGGCCATAACCGCCGTTCTCTTGTGTTCTGGCCGGATCAGCCCGGTAAAAACGGTCAAACAGCTTGGACAGATGCTGGGGCGGGATGCCTTTGCCGCTATTTTTTATGGAAAAGGCAATAGTATGCCTTGTTTTTTTCAACGTAATAAGAATACGGCCTTTTTCTTCCGTATACTTGATCGCGTTATCCACCAGGATCGTAATGACCTGCTTCACTTTTTCGCAGTCGCTTTTGATGATCATGCTCGGTTCCACTTCTTGCAGCAGCGTAATATCCTTTTCAAACGCCACCGCTTCCATCGATAAGATGACATCGCGTACCATCTCGCTCATATCAAAAGGTGTGGCATTCAGTTTGAGATTGGTGTCCTCTGTCTTCGCAAGATATAACAGATCGTTCACCAGCCTGCCCATTCTATCGGTTTGGTTCTTGATATAATCCAGCCATTTGCGCTGGCTCTGAATCGTCTCTCCCTCATTGGCGAGCAGGGCATCGGAATTGGCATTAATAATGGCCAGCGGCGTCTTCAATTCATGAGAGACGTCAGCAAAGAATTGCTTTTGCTTCTCCCAGGTCTCGGCAATCGGCGCGATCGACCGGTTGGCAAAGAAAAGGCTGATAGCAAAGATGACAAAGAGCATGATGAGACCTACAATAAATAACGTCGTCAGAAGCTCCATCAAGGTGTTATAGGACTCCGTTACATCTAAAAAGGTAATCTGATAATGATCTCCGTTCGCATTGATCAGGAAGCTCTTTCCGTTGTCATGAGAGATCAGCGTGCCGTTCATCGGAGAGAGTTGATACTGCCATCGTTTGTCGTCAAGAGAGATCGTGCTGCTCCCCTTTTTCCCGCTCCGGATAAGCTCGGCAGCCTTATAATAGGTTTCCTCCGGCATATCAATATGGGAGATGACTTTCACGATATTTCCATGTGAATTGACGATCATATTGAAAGAAAGGGTAGACTCGGAAGGAACGATACCGATGACTGTCTTCTCTCTGGCGGCAGCGTCCGGCAAGTTAAGATAGGCCGCGTTAGGTTTGGAAGTTAACAAGTCCAATTTATTTTGGTTTTCGGTGTGTATGTTGTTAGACGTCGTCAAATAAATGACGGCAAAGGCGCCAATCATCACGATAGAAATAATGGACATATTCAGCAGCAGCAGCCGATTACGGAGTTGATTAAACATCGTTTTTCCCATCTTCTGACGTTTTTAATAGATAGCCTGCACTTCTCACGGTTTGAATCCGAACCTCTGATTTTAAATGGCTTAATTTTTTGCGCAAAAAAGAGATATAGACTTCCACATGATTATCCTCCGCATCGGTGTCGTAACCCCACAGCTTCTCGATGATAGAGTCCTTGGATACAATCATCCCTTGCCGGCTGATCAGAAGCTCTAGCAATTGACTTTCTTTTAAGGTGAGCTTGAAGTTCTTGTTCCCGCAGCTGAGGTGTAAAGAGAATGGATCGAGCTCTATGTCTCCATATTGCAGCACGCTATCCTGGATCGGCACATTTTTGCGGCGTCCCAAGGCACGCAATCGGGCCAGCAACTCTTCCGCCTGAAAAGGCTTGGCCAAGTAATCATCCGCCCCGCTGTCAAGACCTTCCACCTTATCTTCGGTTGAGCCCTTGGCCGTGAGCAGGATGACCGGAGTTTGAATGCCGTTGTCCCGCAATTCCTTCAGTACCTGGAGGCCGTCCATTTTAGGAAGCATAATATCGAGAATGATAATATCATAAATATCGGAAAGGCCGCAGTCCAAGCCGTACTCGCCGTCAAACGCCAAATCAATGCTATAATTTTTCTTCTTCAGGACCTGTTCCATGGCTTCGGCCATATGCTTTTCATCTTCAACCATTAAAATCCTCACTTGCATCCCCCATTCTTCGGTTATAAGCGCCCGATATATCGCCAGTCTGCAGCGTTTGGCGCAGGGCCGTTCGCTGTTGCGACGACAATATCCGCAACCTTGGGGTTTTCACCCGATCAGTTGCGGATTTGTGCGCTGCTTCAAGCCATGTTATTTTTTGATTTTCACGCCTTCAGGGGCTTGTTCACTCCAAGTCTGTCCATCGTCCGTAGAGAACAGCTTCTTGCCGTTCTCCACCTTAACCATTACCTTGCTTTTGATTCCTTCTTCCAAGTCGCCTTTCATTTTGAACTTGATGTTTCCTTGTTCACCCATGTCGAAGGCCGGCATCCCTTCTGGCGCCGTCTCGCTCCAGGTCTGGCCGTCATCCGTAGAGTACAGCTTCTTGCCGTTTTCCTCCTTGACCATCACCTTCATTTTGATTCCGTCTTCCGAGGCGCCTTGCTTTTTGAATTTGATGTTTCCTTCGCCGCCCATGTCGAAGGCCGGCATCCCTTCTGGCGCCGTCTCGCTCCAGGTCTGGCCGTCATCCGTAGAGTACAGCTTCTTGCCGTTTTCCTCCTTGACCATCACCTTCATTTTGATTCCGTCTTCGGGAGCGAATTTATTGTTTATTTTCATGTTCCCTTCGCCAATTTTGATTGCCTGCATATTGGCAGGCGCGTTCTCGCTCCAAGTCTGACCGTCGTCAGTAGAGTAAGAGAGGACTCCATTTTCATGTTTTACGAGCAAAGAATCCGTGGCTGCTTCGGCTGCAAAGGTGGTTGTTCCCGATCCTAATGTAAGAGCAAGTGCGCCGCACAGGATGGCTGCGCCTGCTTTCTTTTTGGCTGTGTTCATCACGTTAATCATACTCATACCTCCATGTTTGCTTTTTTTGTAGACAGCTGCCTTACGATTTCTAATTATAAGCACCTTACCTTTAACGAACCTTAAATGAAAAAAACGGGCCAGAAGCAAGCCTGATATGCTCCCCTTTGCGGTAGACAGGTGAAATAAATAAAACCTGTGTAAGGGGAGCTTTTTTATGCCTAATATAATATGGTGCATCAGAGAAAAGTGGCGAAAGGCAAAGCCGCAAAAAAAGAGCGTTGTGATAGTGGAATTGATTCCGGGAGAGAAATCCTGCAAAAGTGCAGCAATTATCACACAACCGCGGCGCACAGTGAGAATCCTGCAAGAGTGCAGCATTTTCTCCATTAATGTGCTTGTTTGGGTTATTCGTCCTGAATTGATGTATTTTCGCAGGAATTCTAACAAAATACCCTATTTGGGCGGATAAATAATGTAAATTTGCAGGATTCACTCCTCAGCACAAGAACAAGAAGCTTAGGCTCATCGCGGCAGGTAGCTTAAAAATAAAACAAACTTGAGTCCAGACTTCCGCCTAGTCCGCAAGCTAGTCGAATGAAGTCGCGTTTTCCGATTCTATCATTTTCAACCGCTATCCATATCATATCGGAAGTGACGAGCATATCACTGTATAGTAGAGCGAGCAGCGTTGCACGCATGAAGGCGGTGTTGAAATGACGAGAATCTTATATTTAGGGGAGATTGGTTACCAAAACGCAGGGGATCAAGTCATGTGGGATGTCTTTCGGCATCACTTCAACAAGCACCTCGAAGCCAACCGCTTCCACGTTGTCGGATCATTAGCCGATAACGCTGACCCATTGGCATTCGATGCCGTTGTGCTTGGGGGAGGTTCTTTAATCGCTCCCACCTATCTTGCGAAGCTTGCGGTGGCGCACAAAGGCAGCAAACCTTACTATATTTGGGGTTCCGGCGTGGATAAGCTCGTACCTAAAAAAGGTCTGGACGCCATGCTTACCGGCAGCCCGTTACCTGCCGGGCTTATCGCTCGAGGCATCCACAGCGATTTGTTCCGAGGCGCCCGCTTCGCGGCAGTCCGAGGTCCTCTCAGTCAAGCATTTCTCCAAATGGCGGGAGTCGATGCGGAGAATATCGCGGTCAGTGGCGACCCTGCGCTGCTCCTCACGCCCGAGGAAGCGAAGCCCGTCTCGTACAAGCCGCCCCTTCCAGGTGACAGGCCCTATATTGGAATCAACTGGGGCACAGCGATGAATCAAGTCTTCGGCAATGATGAGGCTTCCGTGGAGGACAAGTTAGTCACGGCCGCCAAGGAATGGATCCGGCAAGGCTATTCGATTCTTATGTTCGCCATGTGGCCTAACGATTTCCCCGCCAGCCGAAGACTGATGCATAAAATAGGAAATGAGGATCGCGTGCGTTTGTGTGAAACCGTAAATCCGTACGAATTGATGAGCATCATAGGCCAATGTAAATTTACGGTCGATTTCAAATTACACGCCGCTGTGCTGTCGGCGGTCATGCGGGTCCCTTTTATCGCGCTTGGATACCGGTTCAAGGTGTTCGATTTCGCCGCTTCCATCGATGCGATCGGTTACGTTATATCGACCGATAGCCCGACTCTCGGCCATGAGCTAATGCATCTATCAAGCCGCATCGAAGCGCACTATAGCGACACCGTCGCCGCACTTGATCAACAAGTCGTCCAATATCAAAAAACGAAAATGTTGGCGGACCCTTTCTTCCGCAGGCTGCAAAAGGAGGTTGGAACCAATTGAGTATGCAACCGCAGCGCATATTGATGTGTTACGGAAAAACCCCATACACACCGGGCAGCTATTTGGAAAGAGCCTTTGGCAATATCGGTGTCGGCGTCGATGTGATCAACGATGCCGCCGATTTCTCCGTCCTGGATACCACAACGTATGCAGCGGTTCTGTTCGTCGAGAGTCCTGCCCGCCCCCCGATTGCTATTAAACATAGGGAACAGCTCCAAGCGCCCGTTCTCTTCTGGATCCATCACGGAGAAAATCGTCTCGCGGACAACCTGAAGATGTGTGAAATGTATCGTCCCGACATGCTGCTGATGTCCCATTCCTTGCACCTTGCATCCCGCTTCCCGATACCGGTCCGATTCTTCCCGTTCGGGGCAGATCCCCAATTGTTTCATTCGGACATCCCCTATTCGACGCGCCATATCGATGTTTCTTTCGTAGGTACACGCGGGCATGAAATTTATAAAAATCGGGATGAAAGTCTTCGCTTCATGGAAGCGAACCTGCAAGGGCAGGCGAATCTGTCGCTCCGGAAAAATATATATCTGGAAGATCTCAGCAAGCATTATGGGAATTCAAAAATCGTCTTTAATCAAACCGCCGATACAATTAAAGCCTTTAACATGAGAATCTTCGAAGGGATGGGATGCGGCGCATTAGTCCTGACGGATCACACTCCCGAACAAACGGAACTGTTCGAGAACGGAGTCCATTATGTTGTCTATGATTCGAAGGAAGATATGCTCGAGAAGCTCCGGTATTATTTAAGCCATCCGGACCAAGCCGCCAAGATCGCGGCAGAAGGGCAACGGCATGTTGTCCGTAATCATACGTATGAACATCGAGCCCGCCAGGTGCTCGGCCTTATCAAGTCTTTGCGTGACGGGACGAGCCAGGATTAGGAACAACGCTTGCGGCGCCAAAATAAAACCGCCTTTTCGATTAAGGCGGTTTCGTCTCCCGTTAGTTCAGTCACAGTTTAGATCTTTACAAAGGTCTTTGTTTCTTCAATGAGATCATTCAGCTCACTCAAAGATTTTTCCAAATGTTCCCGTTCCTCTGTGATGAGACTGATTATATGATTTACTCTCTTGGAGTATTGACTTGGAACCATTCGAAATGAATCTGCAATAGCAACAGCCCCTTTTTCGTTCATCAAGTAGCATTCGTTAACTGCGAATAAAACCTGATTCAAGCAGGATAACGACCGAAAACAACATCCAGCGATGTACGCTAAATCAGTTTTATAGATGCCCTTTCTCCCTGTATAAAGCGCAAAAGTGGCTTCCCAAAAAAACTTTTGAATAATTGCCTTTTTCAATTCAGCTGGATACGGAAAAGTTCTAGCCTTCATTTCTCCGATAATACCAGAAGGATCCCATAACACTTTGCATAACGCGATCTCCGAGAAATAAATGGTGTTGCTAAATCCGTGCGGATGCCCGGGCTGATAATCAACGGTAATTTCCCCCGAGTGACATTGCTGCATCACAGCAGATACTTGATTCAGATCGCGATATAAAAAATCAACAGGATAATGATTAACAACCAGCCAGCCGCCACCATTAATCCATGGCCCCCAGCCACCGATTTCCGTAACTAAGTTATGTCTGCCAGCATCATCCAGATCGGCAGCAACCTGTTGAAGTCCCGGAATATCTAATCCATTACGGGAATCATAATATATGCCAATATCGATATCTGAGTTGTCATTATGACTCCCTCTGGCTCTTGAACCGCCAAGAACTATAGCTCTCACGCCGTTTATTTGCTTTAGACGGTGAACAAGCTTGGAAATCGTATTTTCAAGTTCCATAAACCCTCCGCAGTTGACTAATATAGTTTTCCAAAGTAACTGAAGCCTGTAGACGGCAAAAGATGCCGCTGCAGGCTTGTCTACGATTCGAACATTGCCGCAGCGCTTAGCTCGGACACAAATGCAGAATAGTCACATCTGATCATGTCAGCGGGAAATGCTGGTTCAACCGCGCAAATAGATAGACAATATGGATCAGCCAAATGATATTGCTTGAAAAAAAAGCGGGACGCTGCATCAGCCGGAGAACGGAGGCCGCACTTCCCTTCGTCTGACTTGTAGACGGAAAAGGAATCGAGCGGGATGGACAAGCCCTGTCCGCGGAGCTTGACATAGCTTTCCTTAAGCGTCCACAAATCATAGAACAGCCGCAGCCTGCCTTCCGGCGGCGCATTCTCAAGCTGTGCATATTCTTCTGCCGAGAAAAAACGTCTGGCGACGCTTAAATCGATAGGCTTGATCTGCTCCACATCAATACCTACCTCGGCGTTATGAACGGCACAAGCGATCCACTCGCCGGAGTGGGTGATATTAAAATACAACCGAAGCTCCGAAGCGAGCTCCGGCTTGCCGTAGCTGTTGTAATGAAACTGGATTTGGGAATTGGCAAGCCCTGTCCTTTCCCCAATGATTTTGCGGACGAGCACCTCCCCCAGCAAGCTCCGGTAAGCATCGGCTTTATGATGGAAGCGGTTGATTTTGTCCTGCCGGTCCGGAGGAAGCAGCCGAAGCAGATGATGCAATGTCGCTTGATCGATAAGATCGGGGACTCTCATCGCGAATATGCCAATATTCCGGCTCTCGCTCCCCTCGGTAAATGGCGATAAGCCGCCTGCCCTATCGCTGCCCGCCAATGTCAGACGCCCGTCACTCATCATGTTCAACTCCTTTGCGCTCACATTCTATATCATCGCGCTCGTTGTCTCGAAAATTGTTCCAACGCCCTCTTTGTCATTCCTCTTCATCACGTCCCATATCGAGAGACATATTTTCTTCAAAACCATCTTGGTCCTCGCCATCAAAACGGTATAGCTTCTTCAACAAGGCCCACAATTGCTCCATTTCTTCCAAGGTGAAATGTTGGGACAGATCGGCAAAAAAGCTTACTGAGCTTTCACCGGACTTCAGCATCATCTCTTTTCCGGTATCGGTAATCGAGATATTCACCGCGCGTCGATCCAATTGGCTCGGCTTTGCGACAATATAGCCTTTCTTTTCAAGGGAGGATATCATCTGCCTTGCGCTCTGCTTGGTGGTGCCAAGCTTATTGGCAATATTGATGATCGTCGCCTCTCCCTCCGGCAGATGAAGAATCGCAAGCATCACCATAAACTGTCTTGATGTGATGTCGCGCAAGTATGCGTCTCCTTTGGTTTGCAGTTTGTTGGCCAGCGCGAAGAGCGTTCCGTAAATTTGCTGGATTACATACAGTTCCTTATCCTTATCCAAATGGAATCGCCACCTCATTAGACATTTCTTATTGGGCAGATACCAGAGTATCATTCACATTATACCAGTTGCTGGTATCGATTGGTTCAAAAAAAAGATTACTGCCTGATGATGCAATAGAGATAATAGAGGCTTCCCGATGCGGGAAGCCTCTATGACGTTGGAATATGAACTTGTTCACGCTCAGAACGATTAGATTACCGAGATTTTGCCTTTAAACAAATGTTGCAATACCATCGTGGTTACGCCGATGACATAATTGCGTTTGCCCAAGCTTGCCGGAGCGACCCAACTGGAATCATATACACCGTCCACCGTAAATCGGGCGAGATGATCATGGATGCACTGCATACATTTGGGCGACATCATGAACCAGCCGTCCAAAATGGTCTTCTCCGGGCCGAACAGATTCATCATCACCGCCAAGGCTCTGCTTAAGAACAACAAGCTCCGGTTCATTAACGGCTCTACCCAGTCTTCTCCGCGTTCATAGGCTTGGACAACGTCCTCGATCGTGTGTGGTACAGGGAGGCCGCGCTTGGCCGCCCTTTGCTTCGCCTGCTCCAGCACATAGGCGATGCTGAACCACCTGTCATGGAGCAAGGATACCTCGCCCGCTCTTCCTTTATATCCGGAATATACTTGGCTGTTCACGATCATTCTCGCCCCGACGCCTTCATATACCCATACATACAGCACGTGCTTCACGCCGGGACTCGTCTCCCGGTAATATTCCGCAAACGCCGCAGCATTCGTATCGTTCATGACGTAGACAGGCAGATGAACATAGCAGGCCTGCAGCAGCTTGACGATCTCGAAGTCCTTCAGCTGCAAAAAGCGAGCATAGGTTATCGTGCCGCTGCTCTCATCAACAATGCCCGGAGAAGCAATGCCGATGCCTTTAATCTGGGAAAAGTCGCTGATTCCCGCAAGCTGTACAATTTCGCTAATGCAATGCAAAATCGTCTGGAGAACCTCGTCATTGCCTTTCACGGCATGGACGGTAAGTTCAGCCACAATCTCGCTGTGAAAATTGGAGAGCGTGCAATAAAACAGGTGGTTGCCCAAGCCGACCGAAATGACAAAGCCCTTATCTTTGCTGATCTCCAGCCGGATAGCCTTACGTCCCGCTCCAGCCGAAGACTGTGCTCCGGATTCGACGATATAGCCTTCGTCAATCAGCTCATCGACCAAGGAGGACACTGTAGTGGCGCTCAATTTGGTCACCTTCGCCATATCGGCGCGGGACATCGCTTTTTCCCTGTGAAGCAAGCTCAATATGGTCGCTCGGTTGATTTCTTTCATGAGATGGACGTTACCTCTTACATGCTTCATCTTTGTGCCTTCCTCCAGGGTAATGTGCTCACGATAAAAGAAACCCCTCGTTCCCATAGTGTGCAGCCATTACTTCATTAATTCTTTGTTCGCCTCATACGCTTTGCTCTGGATCGCCTCCAGCTCGTCAAAGCGCATCGACTTTACTTTCGCCGTAAATTCATCGAACTTGGACAGCGGCTCCTGTCCGATAATAAACTTGCTGATCATCTCGTTGACATACGTATCGATCTGCGTTTTGAGCTCGGTGCTGGTCTCAAAGTCGTCCTCGCTATACTTCAGGGCAGGCGCCGGATCGCGGAAATAATCCTGCTCAACATAGTAGAACAGCTGCTTGGCCGCGTCCTCGCTGACCGCGGAAGCGATCTCATAACGCGGGTCTTGGCGGAAGCCAATCCACGGCTGCGCACCGATTCGGTGCAGCGCCTTGGCCGCTCCGTCCGGATTTTGCATAATCTTGTCGGTATATTTGAGCGTTCCATCCGCTTCCTTCGTATAGCTATCGCCCTCAATACCGAAGTTGAACAGCAGCTGGCCTTCATCGCTGTAAGCATACTCGAATATTTCCATCGTTTTGTCGACATGTTTGTTCTGGCTGCTGATGCCCCAAGCGACCGGCACCACGATTTGCTGCTGTCTGCTCGTGAGCGGCTTATCGCCTTTGTTCATTACAGGTGGCGGCGTAACCTGGAAATTAAAGCCCTTGATCTTCTCCACTTCCGGCCTGGAATTAAAGCCGGCCACATATCCGATCCAGTGATTGGTGGCGCCAACCTTATCATTGAACACCATCGAAGTATAATCCTTATCCTGTCTGGACAGAAGCTCTTTATCCAACAAGCCTTCGCTATACCATTTATTCATTGTCGTCAAAAATTCCTTGGCGCGCGGATCGATTGGCGTATAAATCATCTTGCCATTCTCCTCCATCCAGCGGCCATCCTCGTTCAAGTCAATGCCCCAGGCATCGGCAAAGTTCAAATAAAAGGTGCCAGCCGTAGCAAACGGCACTTCATCATTCGGATCCCCGTTGCCATTGGCGTCTTGCTCCTTGAACGCTTTTAACGTATTATACCAGTCGTCGATCGTTTCTGGAACCGGCAAGTTCAGACGATCGAGCCAATCCTGCCGAATCAGCGGGCCTTCCGATGTCCGAACCGCGGACAGCATCGGAACCGAATAGATATTGCCGTCCGCATTGACGATCTGGGACTTGGCAATTTTATCATCGACTACATATTTTTGCAGATTCGGCTTATCCTTGATCAGATCGTTAAGCGGGATGAACACGCCCTGCGGGCCGTACTTGTTGAAGCTGGCAGGCGCATCCGCAATAATGTCCGGATACTCATTGGAAGAAATCATAAGCGGAAATTTGTCGCGCATCGTCTTGGCGTCACCGGTAATAAACTCAAATTCAACATTGAACTTCTTCCCGATTTCCTTCCATACCAACGTCTCATTGGAGTACATTTCATCCGTAGCCCGGCTTGCAATGAACATCGACAGCTTCACCGGCTTGTCATCAGAACCGCCGCTCTGATTGTCCGACGGCGCTTGTTCTCCTTCGGACCCTCCCCCGCAGGCCGATGCCAGAAGAGCCAGGACCATCACCATGATGAATAAAGATACCCTTTTCTTTCTCCATTGTCTGTGCATTTGTACGACCTCCACTTTACATGATTCATGCTCTCTGTTTCTCATTTCCCGTCGTTTAGCTTTTTACGGCGCCGATCATCACCCCTTTCACGAAATACTTTTGCAGAAACGGATACGCCATAATAATCGGCAGAGCCGTCACCACGATAGCCGCATATTGAATCGTAATCGGCAGCACGCCGGAGCTATGTACGAGCGCCGCCTCCATTTCCTTATCGAACGTGCTGTCCCGGATAATCCGGACTAACAGCACCTGAACCGGCATCAGCGATTCCTTGCTCAACAGGATCAGCTCCCAGAAGAAGGAGTTCCATTTGCCGACCGCATAATACAAACCAATGGCCGCCAGCACCGGCTTCGACAGAGGCAGGGCGATTTGCAGAAATATTCGGATATCGCTGGCCCCGTCAATCTTCGCCGATTCCTCAATCTCCTTCGGCAGACTCTCGAAGTATGTCCGCACGATGATGATATAGAACGTAGACAGCGCGGCGTACAGCAAAATCCCGGTGCGCGTATTGAGCAAATGCAGATCTCGCATCACCATATAGAACGGAATCATTCCGCCGCCGAACCATAATGGAATCGCCAGGAACATGGCCGCAAAATTGCGCATCTTCCAGTTTTTCCGAGACAGCGGATAGGCGGCCATCGTCGTCAGCAGCAAGCTCAGAAAGGTGCCCGCCACCGTGTAAAAAATCGTATTGCCATAGGCCACGATCATTCCCTTGTAGCTCAACACCGTCTCATAAGCGGACCAATTCAGTCCTTTGGGCCACAGAAGCACTTCATTGCGCATCACGCTGTCGGTATCGCTGATAGAGACGGACAGGATATAAATAAACGGGTAGAGCATCACGATACAAGTGACGATAATAAACAGATAGATGAATGCAAAATAAAGGGCATCGCTGGCGTCCACTCTTTTTTTGGTCTTAAGCATGTTCTCTCCCCCATTTACCAAAGCGAAGTCTGGTTTGCCTTTTTGCTCAAGTAATTGGCCACATATACCAGGACGAAGCCGATTACGGCCTGGAACAGCCCCACCGCGGTGGCATAGCTGTAGTTGTTGTCAATGAGGCCTTTGCGGTACACGTAAGTATTCAGCACGTCCGCGGTCTCATAAATGGTCGGATTGTACAAAAGCAGGATTTTGCCAAAATCGGCCGTTAAAATGGTTCCCAGATTTAACAGCAGCATAATGATAATCGTCGGGACCAGGCTGGGAAAGGTAATATACCGGAGCTGGCTCCATCTCCCTGCCCCATCGATCTTGGCTGCTTCATATAGCTCGGGACTGATGCCCGAGAGGGCGGCGATATAAATAATGGCGGAAAATCCGGCCCCCTGCCAAATCCCCAGCAGCACATAAATCGTTCTGAAATACGCCGGGTCCTGGAAGAAGAAGATGCTCTCCATCCCGAGTTTGTTCAGAATAATGTTGACAACTCCTGTGCTTGGCGACAGGAAGGTGAGAGCCATCCCGCACACGACGACCGTAGAAATGAAATAAGGCAAATAACTGATCGTCTGCGTAATTTTTTTGACCATCAGATTGCGGATTTCGTTAAAGCAAAGGGCCAATATAATCGGTACCGGAAAACCGAAAATCAAGCTGTAAATATTGAGCAGGAGCGTATTTTTGATCAGCCGGTAAAAGTGAGGATCCTCCAAAAATTGTTTGAAATACTTCAAACCTACCCAATCGCTTCCTGTAATCCCCTTCACCACGTTGTACTTCTGAAATGCCATTAACAAGCCATGCATCGGCCAGTAGGCAAAGATGAAGTACCATATAAACACAGGCAAAAACATAAGGTAGAGCCATTTGTTATACACGATTTCTTTGGCCCATAACTGAAGCCGGGACTTCATGTTGTGCTTCGTGTCCATCTGACGTACAGTCGATTCTGAGCTAGCCATGTTCCTACTCCCTTCTAACGAGCCTGCCTCATGCACGTATCCGGCTGTGGACTCGCGTAACTTGAATTTCAATCAGTGATTTGCAACCGTTTTCATGTTAGCGATTACATTTCAGCCTTTAGAAAAATACTCTCCTCTTTTTCCCCGCCCTTTACCTTTGTTTTGTATCCCATTATATAACTGATTGAATTAATTTGTACAGTGTCTTTATTAATTAATTTGAAGGGGCGCGGCTGTCTCATAAGTCGTTTTCTGCTGCAGTGAGTCGCCCACCCCGCTTTTTACAGCGCCGCTTGCCAAAAAAACTGCAAAACTACAGTTTTCCCTTGGGACGATAACTCTATCACAGGAATTCCTGCAAAACTGCAGGAATTGAAGCCGTGCCAGCGGATAGAAAGCAAAAAGCGGCGAAAATGATGTACTTTTGCAGGATTCGCATTAGATAGCGGCTGAACTAGTGAAAATTCCTGCATCTGTGCAGGATTCGCTGCCTTCCCCGCTCCCGGCTGCCTGGCTGGGGCGCGCCTGCTTCCGCCAGCCGCCCCGCCGTTTTCCATTGTCCGAAAGGATTGGCCCTGCTGATCAATAGAATTTTATTGGTTCATAGTCCATCTCCCCCATGTACTTCTCAACGGCTTGCAGCCGCTCCCGGCTCATCCCCCGCAGACATTGAACCAATTGGAGCTGCCACTCCAGCGAATACTCCTTCTCTAACAACAGAAAAGACAGCAAATCCGGAGGCATGCTCCGTACCTCTTCATAGAACACGATGGTCGCCAGAATAGCCAGCTCCATATCGCCAAACGCCAGGAAGAGGGCATCATATTCATCCCCATACAAGCAGCCGGATTCAAGCATATCGAGGTAGTCATGGAAGGATTGGAAGCTGGACAAGATCAGCTTGACTTTGTCCTCCTTCCTCTCGCATGTCATGATCTCATGCAGCCGTCTTCTTAATTGGACATCGCTCATTTTGTCCTCTTCGTTGAAGGAAATGACGATGGACTTCGCTTCCGCCTCCCTCTCGGTAATAATAACCGTCCGCAAGCTGCTGTGCTTGGCGGCGTTCGCCACTCGCTGAACGAGGTCTTCCTTGCATCCGTCCATATACTCCTTCAATCGCGAATGAATCGGCATTTCACGCTGAAGCCTTTCCATCGCACCGGAGATGACGGATCGAATGTGCGCTTCCGTGAGGCTCATGAATTGCTGTTCCAGCCGTGCATATTGATTCCCGGAAATCCTGATATCATCTGCATCTCCCCCGGATAATAGCGAGAATATCGCATTATTCAGCATGAGCTCATAAATATTGAACAGCTCGATCCGGTAGTTCAACCTGCATTCCCTGCCGAAGTGGACCAGCAAATCCAACAGCTGCTGCGGTTCGAACATAGCGCAGAACTCGGTCTCCAGCTTCAGCCGTTCCAAATACTGCTTGATATAGAAAACGCCCTGAAGCCGCATGTCATCGATAGCCAGCGGGTAATCGATACTGGCCATCGTGTTGTGGGCATCGAAGATGATGCCGTATTTCCGGAGAAAGACAGGCAGGGACTCATCGATGGTCAGGTTATAGGCATCAACCGGAACCTCCAGCTTATTCGCACTGATTTCCTTATATAGCTGCTTGGTCTCTGCAAAGCATTGACTGACCTTTTCCACGCCTCTTCCGTAGATTTGGCGAACATCAACCGTGTTGAGATACGTGATCGCCTTCTCCGGTTCCTCGAAGCTGATCAGATAAGCGTCTGCCGCATACATGATGGAGGTCAGGATGCTCTCTGCTGTTTCCGTGGTGACCGAGGTGCTTGCACCCTGGGTATATTTCTCAATCAGCTCCTGCAGAATCTGCATGAACGCATGCTGAATGCGCATGATTTCCTGGCTCGTCAGCATCCCCGTCCGCAAGCCTTCGTTCATTAAAGAGATCGTATACTGATTTCGCTGCAGCCGAGATTTGCGAATGGCGCCCTGAACGATCAACTCGCGCTTCTCATTTAGATTGTCTGATCCCAATCGTCATCCTCTCCTTCAAGCAAAGACTCGTGCTTCTGCAATTGTCTGCGGAACTCTTCGGCATACTCTTCAAGTCTGCTCTTCAACAAGTCCAAGGATCCTTCGCAATCCTCTTCGAACAATTCCTTCATTCTGTGGAGGAGCTTCCTATCGCTGATTCTGTCTTCGGTTTCATTTTTCAGATAATAAAAAATCTCATGCAGCTCATTCAAGGTATCTGCATAGCTCTCCTGCTGGATGAACGAGGATTCCGAGAATAGCTCGATAAGCTCCTTGGTCACTTCGATGCTCAATTCCACCCGCCCGTAGCCGTACAGGATCTGGCTTCTCGCCGCCATCATCACTTCAATGTCCTGCGGGGTCAGAACCAAGCCGTAGTCCTTCGTCTTCTCGTTCAATTCCAGCAATTCAGTCATACCCTCTTCCTGCATAGACATGTTCAAGGAGTTGAAAATGCGAGACAAATTCATGTGGCTATCCTCGTACACTGCTCTCCCCCTGCCATCAATTTTTTGAGAAAAAGAAAAAACACTTGACTTTACGACGAATGTATGGTATAATATATAATTAATAAATCATTTAAATATTTTACTCGCACTTTCCACCCATGTCAATTGAATTGGTGGTTTTTTTGTGTTCATCCGGATTCTTTTTATAGCAAAAGAAAGAGCCCCCACTTTTTGAAAAGTGAGGGCTCTTCGTTCGCCTGTGAACAATATCGATTAATTGCGGATGAGATAATCGAACGCACCCAAAGCTGCTGTAGCGCCGGATCCCATCGATATAATAATCTGCTTATACGGACTATTCGTGCAATCGCCGGCCGCAAACACGCCAGGGACGTTAGTAGCGCCATGGCTGTCTACCACGATTTCACCTGTACGCGTGCGTTCAACTGTGTCCGCTAACCAATCCGTATTCGGAACAAGACCGATTTGTACAAACACACCTTGCAGTTCAATGTGCTTCGTTACTCCTGTATCACGCTCGACATAGGAAATTCCGTTCACCTTGTCTGTTCCGGTAATTTCTTGTGTCTGCACGTTCTTCAGTACGGTAACATTAGGCAGACTGTACAGGCGATCTTGCAGCACGGCATCCGCTTTGAGCTCTGGCGCGAACTCAAGCACGGTTACATGTCTCACAATACCTGCGAGATCAATCGCCGCTTCAATCCCTGAGTTACCGCCGCCAATAACCGCGACATCTTTACCGGTGAACAAAGGACCATCACAATGCGGGCAGTAAGCGACCCCTTTGTTCTTGAACTCCGCTTCCCCAGGCACGCCGACATTCCGCCAACGAGCGCCTGTCGATACGATGACCGTCTTGCTCTTCAGAACAGCACCGTTTTCGAGTTCAATCTCGATAAGATCCTTTTTCTCCAACCGCTTGGCACGCTGCAGCTTCATGACATCGATATCGTATTCTTTCACTTGCTGCTCAATATTCGCTACGAGCTGAGGACCTTCCGTATATTTTACACTGATAAAGTTCTCAATGCCCAAGGTGTCATTGACCTGACCGCCGAAGCGTTCAGCAACAAGACCTGTGCGAATCCCTTTACGTGCCGCGTAGATAGCCGCACTAGCTCCTGACGGGCCGCCGCCGACAACAAGCACGTCAAAAGGCTCCTTATTCTCGAACTCGGATGCATCCGGAGCACTGCCCAGCTTGGCAAGAATTTCTTCCACGGTCATACGGCCGCTTTCGAAAAATTCACCATTGAGGTAAACGCTTGGCACCGACATAATGTCCTTGCTTTCGACCTCTTCCTTGAAGACCGCACCGTCAATCATCGTATTCGTAATGCCAGGATTGAGGACGCTCATCAAGTTCAGTGCTTGCACCACATCAGGGCAATTATGGCAGCTCAGGCTGACATAAGTTTCAAACTTATATTCGCCGCGAATGCTTTTGATTTGGTCAATGACACTTTGCTCCACCTTTGGAGGTCTGCCGCTTACCTGCAGCAGAGCCAGTACGAGGGAAGTAAACTCGTGTCCCAAAGGAGTTCCCGCAAAGATGATGCCCGTATCTTCGTCAGGACGATTGACGCTGAAGCTCGGTGTTCGGGACAATTGCGTTCTCTCCACCGTTATCTTGGAAGACATGCCGGCAATTTCATTGACCAGGGCCAGCATGTCTTCCGATGCAGCGTCTTCGCCCGCACTGACTTTGAGCACCAGATCGCCTTCCAGGAGCTGGAGATATTGTGCGAGTTGATTTTTAATTTCTTGGTCTAGTGTCATCTGTCACACCTTAAATCTTGCCTACGAGATCGAGGCTTGGCTTAAGTGTTTGCCCGCCTTCCTGCCACTTCGCCGGGCATACTTCACCTGGATGGTTGCGAACATACTGTGCAGCCTTGATTTTGTTAACAAGGATGCTTGCATCGCGGCCGATGCCTCCCGCATTAATCTCGGCTGCTTGGATAATACCATCCGGATCGATGATGAACGTACCGCGGTCAGCAAGACCATCAGCTTCAATCAATACATCGAAGTTGCGGGAGACTACATGGGAAGGATCCCCGATCATAATGTACTCAACCTTGCCAATCGCAGGAGAGCTTTCATGCCATGCTTTATGTGTAAAATGCGTGTCCGTGGAAACGGAATATACTTCAACACCAAGTTGCTTCAGGGCTTCGTAGTGGTTCTGCAAATCTTCAAGCTCGGTAGGGCACACGAATGTAAAGTCCGCTGGGTAGAAGCAAACGACACTCCATTTCCCTTTGAAATTTTCTTCGGTAACCTCGATAAATTTACCATTGTGAAATGCAGATGCTTTGAATGGAAGAACTTCTGTTCCAATAAGTGACATGGTCATATCTCCTTTACCTGTGTTTTGTTAATATAGAGCATATTCAGAACATGCATGCAGCATATTCCAAACACACTTTGTAATTATTATTATTAACTAATTAATTAAATTCGTCAAGCTATTTTATAATAATTATAAACAGACTTCTGATGTTATTTCACACAATATTCATTATGCTGCTAACTGACGTAGAGTATTCGTAACTTGTTCAGTACGGCCTATGTAATATTATCGTTGACATGTTCAAGATGAAGGATGATTCATTTTCATCATCAATGCATATTACCCAATAAGTCCATCCATTAACCCTTTACTTCTTCATTCTAAAAACGGACACAAAATTGTAGGCTTCATAAAAATATTATAGAATCAAGCTATCTGGTTATTAACGGAGTGGCTGTAATGAATGTAGCGATATGTGATGATGATATAAACGTTGCGAATTTGATTGATGATATACTTTCAAACATGTGCGTTATGGAATTTTCCAGCGATGTGTTCTTAAGTGGCGGTGACTTGCTAAGGTGTTTGCAATCCGGCTCACATTATAATATCTATCTGCTAGACATTGAAATGCCTGGCCAAAATGGTATTGAAATTGCTTCGGTTATCCGGGAGCAGGATCGAGATGCGATCATTATCTTTATCACAGACCATAAAGAGTATGTATATGAAGTTTTTGAAGTTTTGCCGTTTCGCTTTTTAAGAAAGCCTGTAACCGCGCAAAAGTTGTCCCGCATCTTGCTGGACGCCGCGGCACACATCCAGGTGTCGAAGCGGCTATTCTTCCTTCCCTTTCCCCCGTCCGCAAGGTCAACTCTAAAGTGCCCGTGAATACGGCAGAATATCTGCTCTCTCTGGCAGGGGCAAAAAAGAAATAAAGAAATCGCCCCTGCATCACATTCCATGCAACAGAGAGAGAATCAAACAGGTAATTCCTGGGCAAAATGTCCCGAAGTTGATGAGATTATAGGACATAATGAAACGGCGGCCCCGCCGTTACGCGGTTTTTAAAAAAACCGCTGCGCGGCGGGTGATTCGTTGTTTGTCGGACTGTCCCTCAGGAAATACGATAAGATATTATTTACGGCATGTTTCATAAAAAGTTTGAACATATTATCTGTTTTCCACCCGATATGAGGAGACAGAATCACATTCTCCAACTCCAGAAAAGGGTGATTCGGTCTCAATGGCTCATCAGTAAATACATCAAGCCCTGCTCCCCCTATCTGATCATCACGTAACGCTTGAATGAGAGCCTGCTCATCAATGACTTCCCCTCTGGATGTATTGATGAGGAAGGCATTCTTTTTCATCAGCCCAAAATGCGGTTCCTTAAGCAGATGCTTTGTGTCCTCTACCAATCTTACATTTATCGAAATATAATTAGATTGCCGCAACAATTGCTCCAGCGTAACATAATCCACTTCCTGTTCGGCTGCGCGTTCAGCAGTCAGTCGAGGTCCCCAAGCCACTACTTTCATATTGAAAACGTTAGCAATCTGCGCAACTTTCGAACCGATTTTACCAAGTCCGATGATTCCAATCACTTTGCCCTCAAGGCCATAGCCAACCTCTTCCGTCCATATCCCGCTTTTCAGTTCCCCATGTTTTTTTATCAGCTTTCTGGAATAGGCGAGCATAAATGCGAATATAAGTTCCGCTACAGCACTTGAACCTCCTGGAGTAGTAGCAACAGAGATGTTATATTTATTCGCTTCATTCATATCAATATGTGCTAAGCCTGAACCCGTTTGAGCTATAAGCTTGACATGTGGGATGCGCTGCAGAATATCCTTATCGAACTTGGTACGTTCTCGAATGGGAATGATAATATCCGCATGCTGAAGTCGTTCAATCAACGTTTCTCTAGAAGGCCGATCATGAAAGATTTTTACGTCAAAATGCTCCTTCAATCTAGCGACGTCTTCGTTCTCGCCATAAATGTGCTCCCAATCATCCAAAATAACGACTTGCATCGTTCCCATCTTCCTTTCGGCTTTATTTTTATCATATGACAGCTCTAGGTTGATGTAGTTGTTGATGTAGATTTTGCTTTGTCTATTCTCGGAAGCACATGATACAACACCGCTATGCCGATCACTCCGCTTGCCCCCACCATTATGGTCATCATAACCTGGCCGGTTACTTTATACAAGTAATCCCCATCGTTCCCAGTAAGGCTGCTTCACAACCCATAGTTTCATGTTCAAAGAGACCCTCAGAAATCGAATAGGGATTTTAATGACGGCCGTATTCGTAAAGTCATGCACTGTTCCCTACTAGCAGACAACTTATAGGATGTGGTTACCCGAGACGAATAAGCGGTTTATTCGCCTGCTTGGGCGAAAATAAAAATCGTGTCACAAAATAGCCGTTCAAGATTGTTATTCATTATAGACGCAAGAGAACGCT
This sequence comes from Paenibacillus dendritiformis, assembly GCF_945605565.1. NCBI lineage: Bacteria > Bacillati > Bacillota > Bacilli > Caryophanales > Paenibacillaceae > Paenibacillus > Paenibacillus dendritiformis. The sequence continues at coordinate 5,188,930 of NZ_OX216966.1, forward strand.
GAGCTCTTGTATGCACACAACCCCGGGGAAATGGTATTGGATGATGGAAATGAGAATGTTCAGCACACTTGATTGACAGATTAGTACGACGTTAATCGCATTAAAAACCAGGAGTGATGATGAAGTGAACCAGTTGAATGAACACAAAGGGAACAAAAGTGCCTCAAAATCGAAGCCAGGTTTCATCAAAAAGACCGTAATCGCCACTTCCGCGGCGGCACTGCTTGGCATGGGAGCAATCGGTTCAGGCTTGCCCGCTATGGCGGCACCGATGAAGCAGGTCAGCTATCTTTTCAATGCAACAAGCCAACAATCTGTGAAAGCAGCCATGGAGCAAGGTTACATGTACACACCTGACCTGAGCGTAACTCATGACGGGATCACCTTGAAGTTGAGCGAAGTTCTTTACGATGGTAATCGTCTCTCCTTCTTATTGGAGCGTGAAGGAGCTAACTTAGAGACGACGTCTTCCCCTTATGTGAGCATGGATGTCTTGAAGGAAAATCCTAACAATGAGTTTTTGAAGAAACGCGCCGTTCCGGAGAAGGATCAGCTGAAAGGCTATATCAAGCGGCCAAAGATTCTTGCCGATGGACAACCAATTCAATCTACCGGGGGGGAGCTCCGGAGATTTTCCGAAAAAGAAAAATACTTATAGCGTTGAAGAAACGGGTGTGAAATTGCCTGACGAATTCGAGTTCACCATTACTGCCGAGGTGACGAAAGTTAGTAAAGCCCTTGAATTTAAGGTTCCAATCAAGTTGAAGAGCAAACCTCTCGTGCTGAAGCCGAATGCTTCCACATCTTCCGGGAAGTTCAGCTATACCGTCAAGCAGCTTGTCCTGTCGCCGTTGTCCACCCGTCTCATTCTGGATAGCAAAGGTCCAGTGCCGGCATCTTCGGAGCAAACAGGCAAGTATCACGCCAGCATGGTGTATTATGAGATCGTAGATGACAAAGGAAATATGCTAGTGCCTGAGGGAATCAAGTACTATCAGTCCAAGCCTAAAACCGAATACCAGATGAATGAATTGTACGCTCCGATGGATGACAAGGTTGCATCGATTACGATCAAGCCATATACGTTTACGGTAAATAATAAGGATTGGAGCATTGTTGGAAAGAATAAGGGAAGCAATGGGAAAAAAACGTATCTCAAAGATCTGGAAGTTACCATTCCAATCGAGCGTTAATGCACACGAAAGGGGTTGTTCCCAGAGCCGTGGAAACATGGCGAGGGAGCAGCCTTTTTCTTGCGCTTACTTGCGTTTGCGGAGCAGATCTTTTCATATAAAAGAGAATATTTAAATCCATGTCACAAAACGAGGCCTCCGGATTGTTATATATTAAAGGTCAAACAGAAAGGAGCTGAGGTATTGCAGCCCACTACTTCCGAGGAAATAGAAGCGGATTCTATGGATATCGAAGCCATCGTCGCGGAAGTCCAAGCAGGAGACAAACAGGCATATCAAGCGATTCTTACCCATTTTGAGCGAAAAATGTATACATATTGCTATTATATTTTGAAAAATCATGCCGATACGGAAGATGCCGTCCAGGAGATTTTTATCCGTGTGCCTTTGAACATCTTCATCAATACAATAGGCAAGCATCCTTCTCTGCCTGGCTCTATAAAGTGGCTTATCATCATTTGATCAATATGAAGAAAAAGAAGAGCCGTCGACTCAGATTAATCGAACGATGTAAAGAGCAGCAACCTGCACCGGAAATCTCTCGGCACGAAACGGTAGTCAGCGAATTGTTGACTTACCTCACGGCCGAAGAACGGCATATTTTGCTCCTGAAGGCGGTGGAACAGTATACCTTTGAAGAAATCAGTGAAATTATGGGAATCAACTCCGACACGATACGCAAAAAATATCAACGGTTACGCGCAAAATTAATGGAACATGTATGCCATAAAGGAGAGAGGGCCCATGGGACATATGCCGCATCGAACGGAATTCGCTGAAATGGATGCGATTGAACAATTGATTCGAGAATCATCGCTGCCTCACAGCCAAAGCGATGCAATTATGAATCACATTGAACAACGGGAATGGACAAGAACACAAAAATTCATGCACAAACCTAATATATTGAAGAGAACGATATTAGGTGCTTCTATCGCGGCAGTACTCGGTGCAGGCATCATTGGAATGGGATATGTATCGCCGGCAATGGCGGAAGCTTTGAAAAAAGTGCCGGCGATCGGCTTGCTATTCACCAATATTAGCGAAGAAGCCGTGCAAACGGCGATGGACCAAGGGATCCTATCTCAACCTAACGTGAGCGTAACGCATGGCGGTATAACGTTACGGGTAGCCGAGGTTCTATATGATGGAACCCGTCTGTCTATCCTTATCGAGCGCAATGGGGATAATTTTCCATTTAACACAAGTTCTCCATATGTTGATGAAGATGAGGGGGATATCAAAGAAACCGAGGAATTTGTGAAAAGAAGGAACACACCAAAAGAGCAGCAGCTAAAAGGATATATCATGACGCCAACAATCCTAGTTAATGGACAACCGTTCCACTACGAATCTGCCAGCTATGGAGATTATCCTCTAGAGACTCCGGCTTATCATATTGAATTTACGAAGGGCCTGAATTTGCCTGACGAGTTCGAGCTAACTATAAGGCTGAATGTCACGAAAGTAGAGGAAACGTTCGAATTCAAGATTCCCGTGAAGGTCGAATGTAAATCCGTTGTGTTCAAGCCGAACGTTACGAAGTCCGACGGGACATTCTCTTACACGGTCAAGGAGATCGAATTTTCCCCCGTGACCACCCGGCTCGTGTTGGATAGTAAGGGCCCTGTTCCGGCAACTCCGGAGCAAACCGGCAAATACCACGCCAGCATGGTCTATTATGAACTCATTGATGACCAGGGACGCGTATTGAAGCCGGAAATATTCGGCTATTACCACGCTAGGCCTAAAACCGAATACCACATTGATCAATTGTATGATCCTGCCGACGGCATACCGAAGTCAATCACCATTAAGCCGTTCACGCTTACGGTGTATAACAAAGGATTCATTGTGAAGGGACGCAGCAAAAAGAGTTTTGGGGATCGCACCTATTTGAAAGACTTGGAGGTTACTATTCCCATTGAACCCTAATGCACGACAAAAAAGAAATACAAGCTGGAACCTCTTCCACCCCGAAAATTTATAAAATCTATAATGTCAAAAAAACCTGTACCCGGCAAAATTGCCGGGTACAGGCTCATTCTATTCAATGCTAAATTATCGGCTTCCTGTTCCGGATCGCTTAATGCTAAATTCATTCCAGATCGAGCCCTCTTCATTCAGCAATTCTTTTCCATTCCAGATGATATCATAAATGTCACCCTCGTATGCAATGGCTCGGCCAAAAGCAAATGAAATAAAATAGTCCTTCCAGGATTGGAAGATATGGCTGGCGGCATCAGCAGCTCTCTCGATATACCCCCATGCCTGTTCTTCGGTTAGATAACCAAGTATGTAGCTCCATCTTGCAATATTTACAGCTCGGTCAAAATCCCAGGCAGCCATGGTGTTCACCCGGTCAAAATCGGAATTCGCAAAGGAAAGCTTCTTCATCATCACTTCTTGGGCTGATTTATAGCATTCCTGCGATTTCCCCACTTCCTCCTCGGTAAAAGACTGGCCAGCTTGCAACGCCATAAGAAGCTGATCATACTTCGCACGATGCCCTTCCGTAAGCAGCCATTCCAGGGTTTGTACAGCCTCCTCCGTATTACTAACGTCCCAGGCTGAAGAAAGGCCTTCCTTCAAAGTTTCAGAATCTACCTTCACTTGCAGTATCCGTGGCGACTCAGACCGGTAAAGAGAGAGATTGGCACCGTAGGCAAGCAAATGCTGTTTCTCCTTCGGTATAGAGTTGGCCATCTCCATTTCTGCTTGCGATTTTTTATTCTTTTTCTCAATTCGCTTGCTCGCTGTAATCAAACCCACGATAAGTAAAATCACAATCGCCGCAATAATTCCCACAATAATTAGAAAAGTCTTCAAACCATCACGTTCCTCTCGCTGTTGTTATTTGGCGCAGCTTACAGTCATTGTGCTTATAAACACTTGTTCTGCACAAGGGAAGACAACTCTATCTTTGCCAATCTTGCAAGCGCACCTTTAAGATTTAACAAAATACCCCATGATATTGTAACACAATAATTATTGGTTTCAACTACCAACTCAGAAAACATTTTCTTCGATTTCTTGTTTCCAAGCTGTTCGCAAAACGTACCGAAAAGGCTGAAAAGAGGTCCCTTGTACCTAACTTGTCATAGCCCCACCAACCCTATGCTCGGAAGGTTCCGAAACAAACTTGACGAAGAATAGCTTTAATAATAACTATCACTTCGATTGGCGGTTTTTCATTTCCTAGGACCTTTTAAATCATTACGTTGAATCAGACTTCTTTTTCAAACACAAAGCTCAATAAGCCTGCAGCTGGCAAACATTGCCGCTGCAGGCTTATTGAGCTTATAAGTGAAGGTACAACTGCATAGCGCCGTAATTCTCCATCTATGAGATGAAACATCTCCATTGATAGATAAGTAATGCTGTCCGCGTTGTATTTGCTCATAATAATATTTGTTTAATTTTCTATGTCTGACAGAGTTCCACTCCTATTTCTGCAATTATATTTTCATAGCTTGAATCTAGAATAGCTTTGGGATTTTGGTTATATCCAAGTTCTTCTTTTGTATATCTAGATACACTACTGAAAAGATAGTCCCTTAATAATCTGTCTGTAATATACTTATTATTTCGTAGGACTTCTGATACATCACCACTTATTGCCTTAGCTAAATGATGAGTCCATATTCCATTATTCAAGATATCGCTTGAATAAGAACTTTGTAATAAAGCGCGGATAGCATTCCTGCTCATTCTGGCTTACAAAGAAATCATATTTCAACATTTACAGCCCTCCATAGAACCATTGGGTCGGGATCAAGAACGTCCATGGTGTCGTAACAATCGCGATTGCTAAGCATACCTTCAGTCTCTGTGCAGGGCTTGCAATATGCTTTTTAAATGTGAACTTGTAATTCAGGATAAATATGATAGAAGAAGAGATGAACATCGCGATAATGACGAGCATTAAGCCGGATATATTGTGAAAAGGATTATAAGCAACCGCTGAGATCGCCTCCCGAGGCAGCACCTGCACTCCTTCCAGCAGCAGTAAGGAAAATAAGAACAGGGCTCCGATAAAATCGGCAAGAAATCCGAAGCCCCACACTTTCCATATGGTCTTTTTATAAATGAGCCCCAATGTTTGATCCGCTGATACGAGACCGAATGCATACGCGGAAGCGAGAAGGACGAGCGAGTCGATGATGAAGTTGCCTGCCAACGTAACGAGAATGATCGGCGGATAAAACATGATGAACCAAATCGGAAATATTACATTGTACAACTTTATCTTTCTCATCGCCTCACCCACCGCGTATGTTACTTTATTTCCTTCATTAGATCTAAAGCCTCAACAGCCTATAAATATCCTTCGGCTATTTTTGAAAAAGCTCGGGAGCGACGTCGCCCGTCAATTGGCTTCCATTGCTCTTATCGGCCGGACGTGTTTCCATTGACGAAATATAGAGGTACTTGGCTCCCCTTTTACGTGCCATCCTGCATTTCAAAAGTAAGATCAATATGACGGATTGTCAAGTTAAGTGCGACACCTCTTCCATGAAGGCTTCGTGAGACGAACGCCGACCAAGGCATTTTCGGGGTTGAGCATTGATCAATTGAATAGCATCGGCTAACTGTTCTTCCGTCACCTCTGCAAAGTCATGCCCCTTTGGGAAGAACTCTCTGAGAAGGCCGTTTGCGTTCTCGTTTGAACTTCGTTGCCATGAGGAATAAGGATCGGCAAAGTAGACTTTAACACCATGTAAGGCTTCTAAATTAGAATAGCATGCGAACTCCTCGCTCGGTTCTTGCCGTTTGGATGGTTCCTTTTGGAAATTGGCTGGTTACTACTCCGAAAGGTAAGCGTCAAGCCGATCACACCTATCCAAAGGTATAGAAATCCGTCACAATGAATCCATCATGCATACGAAAGGATGGGCTCAAATGGAGACGAATTTGCAAGCGTTAGTCGGCGTTGCCCGGATCGACATTCGTCCCGGTTTTGAACCCGGACTGCTGCTTTTTCCCGACGTATGCGCATATTCATTCCGGGTTAGGCAGAATCTAATGAAAGGCATGAAAGCCTATTTTACTGGTTAAGAAAACAGACCATTAACACAGGTAGGTGAACGTTATGGCAGAAAAAAATATTTTGGCCTATTTTAAAAGTCCGGAAGAAGCCGAAAGTGTGTCCAAGAAGCTGCAGGCGCTGCATGTCGTGGACATGTCAATTGATCGTTTCAGCATGTATCCAGCCAGTGATTCATACGGTTCGCCGAATCTAACCGGCAGTATGGGCAGTTTAACCTCCGTGACCTTCGGGGACACGCTCGGAGGTGATTCCACCAACGTTCTAGCTGCTACAAATGTATCGGCAAGCGGAATGAGTGACGGGGGGCAGGGTGGACCCACCGGAAGGGATATTTTGCTGACTGTTGTGGTGGAGGAGGAATCTTTTGACAAAGCCATGAGAATTATTGAAGACGCGGGCGGTATGGTGTAAAGGTAAACGTCAAATAAGCCCCACCTAGCGGTCAGTGAAGTGCCCCTGTCAAGTAGACAGGGGAAAAACAAAAAATTAGTCTATTTCCCTCAGTTCAATTTAACAGAACTGAGGGTTTTCTTATCGTTAGGTACAACTCGTCGATATTGGTTGGGTGACAAGCCATTTAAACGTTCGTAGCGTCAAGCAACTGGAGATGAACCTGTTTAACGAAGCCGCTGCGCCTGAAACGGAGCCCGAGAAGGAAGCCATCACGTATAAACGCCGGAAAACGAGCGGCAAACATGATGCAGATCTCTCCAAGCTGCCGGTGGAAACCGTGACTACGTTTGAACGTTGTTAAGATGCCCGAATGTTTACAACAACTTGCTTGTACAATCAAAATTCCCATATCGGGTGTATCCCTCACAAAAGTTAAAAAAGCCTGTAGCCAGCAAACATTGTCGCTACAGGCTTATATGTAACGAAATATTCTCACCTAGTAAGCATTAATTCTTATCTCAAGTCCTGTGAGTTTTCATAAAGGTGAGAAAATAACGGCAAAAAATGCCTTAATACAAATTGATTCATAATTATTGAGAATTAAGAGCAAATATTTCATAAATATTGAGAAAAAACGCTCCATGAAAATATTCGCTTGTATGCATGCTTATACGGCTCGAACATTTCGGTTGATTTCACATACTATAGGCCTGTCAAGTTTGATGCCACTTTATTCTTGTAAACGTACGACAAACTGAACTTGGTAATATCTTCATTCAGCAAATAGGGTTTAAGGGGGGGCTAAGCTCTTTCCTTGGATTTCTTAACTTTACTTTTCTAGTTCCATCAGAGTTAATAGATATCTCTGCAACTGCATAATTTGGATTACGGTTTGAAATTTCAGAAGAATGCACACCAATTAAGGCATTTTTATTTGGGCTTTTGCGTTGTCCCTCCAATATCTTAACTTTCATTTCTGGACTAATAACAGTCCTATTTGTTGGTAAAACATCACCAACATCACCCATCCCCTCAGTCTCCGGCTCAATTATCCAATTCTATTAGAGTCTTAATCTAAATCATTATCATCCCCAAAAAGCTCTTTTATCTCTTCTTCTGATAAGCCACCATCTTCAATGTGTGGATATCGCTCAAATCCATTAATGTCAATTACGTACTCAACTAAAGCTGTCTCATCTGAAACTACAATTTCGTATTCATTATCATCTTCGGGCGATAACGTTTCTATTTTTCCAATAACTAACCACGCAGTAAAACCCTTAACATTCTTCGAGAATTTTTCATAAAATCTTACTTCTCCAGTTAATTGACCATAAAACTCATATTTATCTTTGTATTCTTGCGCAATTAAAAGTGCTTCTTTTTCTGTTAGATTTGTTTTCATTCCATTTCTCCTTTAAAATTAAAACCAATATTAAAAATCAATTTCCCCATCAAATGCCGATCGACCATTTCTATACTTAAAAATTACTTTTTTAGCATGGAATATTTCCTCTTCATTCAGATTATAACTTGGTTTCATAAGTTCATTGAAAACATGCTCTTCTCTTTCTAAAACAGTTTGCTTCAAATAGTTTTCTTTCCCTAACTTGAACCATTGTTCAGCATGAATTGTTTCATGTATCATTTCGTGAAGGGTAGCATCTGGTTTCAGTATAATTTCACCTGTATAAGGATTAAATCCCCCAGCTTTCCGTTCTCCAGTTAATGGATCAATTAATATTTTCCCCTTCGAATCAATGCTTACATTTATTCCTCTAGCTTGCATCGTTTTCTTAAGTGTTTTCCAATCGCGTACACTTGCATATCTTTGTCCACCAGGGGTCATTTTTCGTTGTCCACTTACTGGCTTCCCCTCCCATGACATAAAATCTATGTCATGGACTCTATCACCCAAACTAGGTTTACCCATCCCCTCAGTCTGTTGCGGTGCTTCTCCTTTACCTTTGAGAGGCTTCACCCTCGCCGTACCCAGCTCATGTTCAACCTGCTTCTTCCACGCTGCCCATGAATCACCCATCGCCGACCTGGTCTTGCTGTTTGCCAGCTTGTCCGCTGCCTTATACAACCCGTGCTTGGCCAACATAGACAGGTTCACTACCATCAGAGCGGTTCCCAACTGATCCAGCAGCTCCTGGTCCATTCCCAGGAACTTCGGATTGGTATACGCATTCCCGTTCTTCAGATCCGACAGCTTCTCCATGTTCACGATAATCATGGACGCTCCAAGGGCCGCATCGGCCACGGCCAGTAAATACAGGGAGGCTCCCTGTGTCGGAATCGCAGCAATGATCGCCACTACGCCAAAGAGAATGTTAAATTCGGCCACCAGCATTTGTGGATCTATAATAAGAACCTGGAAGGTGTATCGGGATAAGTATACTGTTTTTTGAGTTTGCTTGCTCACATAATCTGGTTTTTGCGGAATGATATATTCGAGTTCCATTTGTTCCAGCCAAGGGCTAATCTGCTGCAGCGTATCCATGATACCGGTGGACTCTACGAACCGCTCGATCGGTCCAGGTTTCCCGCTTGAGGTCCCCTGATGGGATGAGCCCTGACCGCCCAATACCGGAGGAGCCGGCAACATTGCCTGAATTTCGGACTGCGACTTGCCAGCAGCTACCCCTTGTGCCATGACTTGCTTGGAGCGCTGCTGCCACTCATAGATAGCCGTTCGATCCCGGTCCATCTGGTCATAGGCCTGCTGCTCCTTTTCCAGTTCCGCTTGCTTCTCCTTTTCGCTCTTCTTCTCAGGCTCGACTGCGGGTGGTTTCACATATTTCTGCTGGTAGAGCGTCTTCTGTTCGTCCGGCGATTTGCTGCTCATCCAGTTCCGCGCTTATCTGCCAGACCGGGATCGTTCTTTGCCTCCTCGGCAACCTTGCTGCGAATGTCGGCTCGTTGACTATCCGTTAACTGAACTGCCGCCTTTAATTGTAACGACAATTCAATCTCCTGTTTCATGATTTCTCCCTGAGCCAGCGTATCCAGATACAACTCTTCCAGCTCATTTTCGGTCAGCAGCTCCATAAAGTCCACTTCGACCTTCTGGAAATCGACATGGGCGCTCTGAATTCCCACCCGATTGCCGTTCAGAACAACATACTGGTCCCTATTGGTCTGAAGCACGATCTGCTGCTCAGCGCGAATGCGGAAGCTTTCCAGAATCCCCTGCTCGCTTCCGCTGCCTGCTTCAATCTGACTGCCCGCCACAACGAGCAGATCCTCGCTGGCATTCAGTGTAATATTCCCTCCATCCAGATGCAGACGGACGGTTCCCTTCTCGAACAGCACCCCGTCCTCGCCAAGCTGCATTCTGGCCTCGCCCGGCATTTCGAATACCTTCGTCGCGGGCTTCTGGAATACGGTCCTGCTCCTCATCTCCTCGCCGCCGCCACGAACGGAGTTGATGGCGATTGCCTGCTTCTCCGTGCCGTTAGGGAAGTAGACCTTAATTCGTGCCCCTCATCCGGCAAACAGTGAAAAATATTGTTGCCTTCCCCCGAATACGGGAACCACCAATTGCCCTGCTCATCATGTTGATCATCGATGTCCAGGTGCACTTTCACCATATTGTTGGCCCGTTTGACTACGCGTCCTTCCAGAGACCTGCGCTGGTTCTCTGGTTCTTCAGCTCTTCTGCCACTACCTGTTCACGTTTCGCCATTTTCCTTTTCCTCCTTTGATTTTGAGCATGCAAAAAAAGCTCATTCCTACTCATGGTTCAAGTGGGAAAGAACTTTTGAAAGTTTATCAAGTGTTTGAATTGTTTAGTGTTTGGTTTGTTGGTTGTATTGTACGATCTTATGTGTAAGAAATAAACCCTGCCTATTTTTCTTGGTTTTTTTGTTGGTTTATCTAGCGCTGGGTGGAGTTTTTACAAATTTAAAACAACCTTTATCTTGTCAATAAGTAGATTCACTTGGTCTTTTTGTTCCGGGTTCTCCCCAATAAATTCTACACATATTTCTTTCAAGCAATCATAGAAATCTGTACTTTTCATAATGATTTCGTTATACGAAGAAGTGTTAATGAATATCATTATGCCTTCTTTAAATTCATTCTCCTCAGAATGCTCTGGAAGTTCATATCCCATCATATGATCTTGCCACGGCTCTCCATTGGATAAACACTCTAGCACATCAAGTAAATCGCTCTTCAAAAAGGAAAAAAAATCTTGAATGACTGGCTGTTTATCTATTAACATAAAACCCTCCTAATTACCATATGGAGGTAGCCTTTGGTGTGGTTGCAAGTCAATATCCTCAGGCTGCCTTTCAAACTGTTACCGTGGATCGAGGGAAAGCGTTTGCTTGTTATGCCAACCTTGAGACCGTTCATCACCTAAAAGTTTACTTTTCAGATCCGTATCCTTCCTGGCAACGAGGTTCTAATTCGCCCTTGTAACTGTCTAGGTTGGATTTCTGCTAACGAAGCTTTCATGAATGAGCTGTCGCACTTAGCTTGACAAGCCGTCTAACTAATAAATCGCTATTGGCCCATAAGGACCATCGATAATTTCTATTTTCGTTTCAAAAATATCTGTCAAAACTTCTGGATCCATAACCTCTTCTACTGTTCCAAAAGTGGCAATTTGTCCATCTTTCATGGCACAAATTCGATCAGAATATTTGGCTGCAAAATTTATATCATGCATAACAGTCAGAATTGTTCTTCCAAATTCATTAGCAGCATGCCTCAAATGCTCCATCATTTGAACAGAACGAGCAATATCAAGATTGTTCAATGGCTCGTCCAAAAGTACATATTCCGTCTCTTGGCACAAAACCATTGCTACATATGCCCTTTGCCTTTGACCACCAGACAGCTCATCTAAATATCTATTTTCTAGATCAGTCAAGTCTAAAAAATCGATATATTTTGAAATAATAGCCTCATCTTCTTTAGTTAATCTTCCCTTTGAATAAGGAAATCGTCCAAATCCAACTAGTTGTCTAATAGTAAGCCTAGTTACAAAATGATTTTCTTGTCGTAATATAGTCAAAATTTTTGCTAAGTCTTTTGATTTAGATTCAGAAACATCCATATTTGCTACCTGAATTTGGCCTTCATCCATATTCAAAAGTCTTCCAATCATCAAAAGTGTCGTAGACTTTCCAGCACCATTTGGTCCAATTAAAGAAGTAAGACCAGCCTTTGGTATTTCAATATTCAAAGGTCCTATTTTTACCTTATCAGTATACCATTTTCTAACATTATCAATCTTTATCATAGAGCCCTCTTCCTTAAAACTGCGATTAAAAATATGATTCCACCAAATAATTCAATAATAACGGAAACAACGCCTTGAGCATTGAATACATGATACATTAAAAAATATGCACCCGTTATTATCAAAAACCCTATAGCAAGAGCCATTGGAAAAATATATCGATGATCATAGGTTGGCGCTGCTTGATAACTCAACGTTGCAACTAAAAATCCATAGAAAGTAAGCGGTCCAATCAAAGCTGTTGAAATTGACATCAAAACAGAAACTAATATAAGCGTATAAATGATACTAGATTGATGTTTAACTCCAAAAGAAGTAGAGACATCCTTTCCAAGTGACAATACATTTAATTTTTTAGAATTAGCAAGAAGTAATAATGCTACAATTATTACCAGTGGAATTACAATAGGAAAATATTCAGAATCCGCATTATTGACAGAACCAAACAATCTTGCCTGTAAAATATCAAACTCAGACGGCGCAAGAAGTCTTCTCATAAAAGTTGACACAGAATTCAGCCCTGCGCCAATAATAATTCCAACCAAAAGCATAAGTTGCAGATTTCCATACTTTCCAGAAAGCAACCATCCATAAAGCATCAAACTCATTAAGACCATCACAATAACTTGAAATACAAATGGTCCAGTACCACTAAAATTTATCAATGCACTAGCACCAAAGAAAAATATCGTACTCGTCTGAATTGAGGAGTAAAGTGATTCAAAGCCTAAAAGTGAAGGGGTTATAATCCTATTATTCGTAATCGATTGGAAAGCAACAGTCGACAAACTCTGACAAATCGCAGCAATAATCATGGCAATAAGAGCTACCATCCTTCTTTTAACAACTGGGATAAAAGAAGGGGAATCTACCGGAACTGGATTGTTATAAATTAAAAGTCCATATGAAGAAAGAATGCCCAAAACAATCAATGTGATAAGCAAAATCCAATAACGTTTTTCTTCTTTCTTAGAACGAAAAGCTCTAGCTGATCTATTCTCATTATGAAGGCTAGAATCGATTACGACATTTTCATTATTTCTATATTCCAATGCGTTCATCTTAGCCTCCTTGGTTTTCTTTGTCTCAATAAAATAGCAATAAATACGACTGCCCCCACTGTTCCAAGTATTAAAGAAACAGGTACTTCAAAAGGCATTATAATTGTTCGAGAAATGATGTCACAAACCGTTATAGTACCCATTCCTATCACACATACCCAAGGCAAATTACTTCTAAGATCATCTCCCCTAAACATGGAAACAATATTAGGTACTATTAAACCTAGAAAAGGCAAGTTTCCAATGACAGCTGCAACAATTCCAACTGCAAAAGAAATAAGACCCGTACCCAAAAGAACGATCCTATTGTAATTTACTCCAAGACTTGTTGCAACATCTTCCCCTAGTCCAGCTAGAGTCAGTCTATTAGCATAAATAAAAATAAGAAAAGTAACGATAACAATGAGCCATAAATATTCATATCTTCCAACTTGAACTGCCGCAAAAGAACCTACAAACCAAGATTCAATATTTTGCGTCATTTGAAAAAGGAGTCCAATAAAAGTGGACACTGCAGAAATGACTGCTCCAAGCATCAGTCCAATAATTGGGACAATTAAAGACGAACGGAGTTTAACTCTTCTTAAAAATAAAAAGAAAATCATAGTTCCCATAAAAGAAAAAACAATTGCACCAGTCATTCTTAGAACTAACGTTGGTGCAGGAAATAATAAGTAAACAACAAGAAGTCCCAAACCCGCCCATTCAATAGTTCCTGTTGTGGTAGGTTCAACTAAACGATTCTGTGTAATAAGTTGCATTACGAGTCCTGCCATGGCCATGGCAGCTCCAGTAAGCATTAATGCAGCTGTTCTTGGAACACGAGTTATGAAAAACATATCCATTCCATCCTCTTGTCCGCGTATATCATAAACTCCAGTAAATAGGGATATAATTCCTAAAATAATAACAACTATAATCGCTAATATAAATGGTTTTGTCCATAGCTTATTGTGGTTATAAAGCTGGGGTTGAGAATTTTTCTCAACCCCGGAAATTTTTTGTATTGTCTTTTTCAGCACTATGTTATACTCCTTTAGACTACTTAGCTAAAGTATTTGCAAGGTTCTTAAATAACTCTATATAGGTTTGGATTGATTCATTTGTGTAAGTGTCATTTGGTGCATAAACGATCTGTCCTTTAGTTACAGCAGTTACTTTTTGAAGAGCAGGTGAATTATCAATAACATCCTGAGCAGGTACTGAATCAGTTGAAGCAGATATTGCAGCATCACGATCTAGTACAAAAATCCAATCAGGATTACTTTTTGCAATAGCTTCAACAGAAACTTCATCCCCTTGATGATCTGAAGAAGAACCGTCAACTTCTAATGCTGGAGTCCATCCGAAAATTTCATACATTGGTCCCCAAACACGTCCAGAATGAGGAGCTGAAAAACCAATATTTCCACCAGAAACTACAACACTCATAACTGTATCCGTTCCATTATATGCAGACTTAGCATCTTCGACAGCTTTATCAAAATCAGCTACCAATTGTTTAGCTTCTTCATTTTTATCAAAAATTTGTCCTAAAGTAATTGTAGAATTTTTAAGTCCATTTACTAAGTTTTCCCCAGGTTTATCAGTTTTCTCAGAAACGTCAAAATTAAGATCGATAACAGCTGCATTTGGCACTAATTTTTTTATATCTTCATAATAGTTACCAAATCTTTGACCGATAATTACAAGATCAGGGTCTGCAGCTGCTATAATTTCAAGATTTGGTTCGCGGTGATTTCCAATATTTTGAACCGAATCATCCTTTACATATGATGAATCCGCAGGCATTACATCTTTTGGTACAGCCACTAATTCAATTTTCCAATCAGCTAAAGTTTCAAAAGTTCTACTATCCAAAGCAATTACCTTCTTTGGGTTTACAGGAACAGTAACCGTTCCATGAGCATCAGTGATTTCAACCGTCGAAGCTTCAGTAGAATGATTTTCTTGCCCATTAGTTTCCGTTTTACCATTTTCATTGCTTGGACTTGAGCAAGCTGCCAACATCAAAACAAAAATTGCTAAAAAAACAGTTAATTTAAATTTCCCCATTTCCTATACTCTCCCCTTATATAAGCTTTATAGACAAACAGATTATTGAATTGATGAAATTATTACCTATGTATGTTTTTATGCGCGACTTGAAAAATAATTATCTCTACTTCACTATAGTGCACAGCGACAATACAAAAACAACAACGATAATGATTATCAATTTCAACTTTAAATTTAGTATATCAATTCAAAATATATTGTCAACTACTTTTTGACAGCTTAAATAAATTCATGGAACACTAGGCTATATGAGCCCAGTGTTACGTGAATTGTACCCATTCTCATAATCATTTAACTACAGTTTCAGATGCTGAAGGCTATGAAAGTTCAACTGGTTAATGAACTCCGTTTTCATGATATTAAATGTGGCTTCAGCAACTCAAGACCCACATGAGAAGCTACCACTCGGCAAATCTACCCCAATAATCCCGATCATAAAACCAGCCTGTAGCTGCTTAAATGCTGCCGCTACAGGCTGGTTTTACACTTTGAATGTTCATGCACCCACATTCATTAATGCGTATTAACATGCTGTGAAAATCCATTTTTTTCAATATTTTTGACGAATTATTCTCACTTACTGGGCAAAAAGTTTCACCTGTTATGCAAAATCACAAGTCCCCCCATCCAGGGGGACTATCGTCTATCTACGAGCAGCGGCTGTATCCGCAGTTCGCGCAGGTCTTGCAGCCCTCGACGTTCAGGAGCGAGGCGGTGCCGCAGGACGGGCACAGGTCGCGCGAGGCAGATGCGCTTCCGCTCTCCTTCAGTCCGATGACCGGCGCCTCGATCGTCGCGGCGATCGGAGCCGGATCCGCCTCGGCGCCGAGTCCGAGCGCTTCCTGCTGGTGAATCTCCAGCGCTTTGGCTACCGCATCGGCAATCGACTCGACGCGGTTGGCGCCGAAGCCGATCGCGCCGGAGCCGCCGATGCCCTTCAAATGCTTGATGAGCAGCTCGACCTTGTTGCCGTGATCGCCGTAGCGGAGGAACAGCGAGCAGACGCGGCCGAGCGCTTCCGCCATCGCGAACACATCGGAACCGGCCTTGCCCACGTTCAGGAAAATCTCGCCCGGAATGCCGTTCATATCATTTATCGTAATATAGGCCATGCCGAACGGTGTGTTCACCTTGTAGGTCGCTCCGCGCAATACTTGCGGACGGCGCTTGTACACATTGCTGCCCCCACCGTTGTTCGGCGCTGCCGCCTGCACAGCCACCGGTGCTGTTGACACTTCTGCCGCCTCTTCTGCCGGAGCCCCGGCTTCTTCGGTCTGGTCAGCTTGTCCGTCTTCCTTGTTGTCTGCCTTATCGGTCGACAGAACCTGAACATCGCGGCTGCCGTCGCGGTAGATCGTGACGCCCTTGCAGCCGAGATCGAAGGCCAGCTCGTACAACCGCTTCGTCTCTTCTACCGTGAAGTCGTTCGGGCAGTTCGCCGTCTTCGAGATCGAGCTGTCCACCCAGCGCTGGATCGCCGCCTGCGCACGGATATGATCCTCGGCGGACAGATCCATCGCCGTGATGAAGTAATCCGGCAGCTCTTGGCCCGGATGCGCGTCCATCCATTCCTGCGCGATCGGCACGAACTGCTCGTCGAAGCCGAGGCGGCTTTGCCGGAAATATTTGAAGGCGAAGTACGGCTCGATGCCGGTCGAGGTGCCGACCATCGTGCCGGTGCTGCCCGTCGGCGCCTGCGTAATGACGGTCACATTGCGCATGCCCTGCTGGCGAATCGCTTCACCGACCTCCGGATACACCTCGAGCATGTTCTTCATGAAGCCGCTCTGCAGATACGGCTCCGCCTCGAATGCCGGGAACGCTCCCTTCTCGCCCGCGATCTCCGCCGATGCGAGATACGATTCGCGCGCGATAAAGCCGAACAGCTTATCGAGGAACTCCAGCGATTCCGGGCTGCCGTAGCGGATCCCCAGCTTGATCATCAGCTCGGCCAAGCCCATTGAACCGAGGCCGACCCGGCGCTCGTTCTGCTGGTTCTCTCTATTTTTCTCGAAATGATATGGCGTCTTGTCGATCACGTTGTCCAGGAAGCGCACCGCATAGCGCGTCACGGTAGACAGTTCGTCCCACGCGACATCATGCTTCTCCTCGTCATAGAACTTGGACAGATTGAGCGCGGACAGGTTGCAGACGCCCCATGCCGGCAATCCTTGCTCACCGCACGGGTTCGTGCAGATGATCGGGTTGAAATACCAGCTGTTCGACATCTGGTTGTAGTATTCCATGAACACAACACCAGGCTCGGCCGATTTCCATGCCGATTCGATAATCGTATGCCAGATCTCGCGGGCCTTGACGGTGCGGTAAGGAATAACCGCCTTGCCGGCCTGCTTCCATTTATCGAGGTCTCCGTCCCACAGCTCGTCATACTCCGGATCGGAGGTATCCGGGAAGACCAGCTCCCAATCCAGATCTTCCTTGACCGCCTTCATGAAGGCGTTGCTGACGCAGACGGACAGATTGGCGTTCGTCACCTGGCCCATGGTCTGCTTCACCGTGATGAAATCAACCACGTCCGGATGCCAATCGTTCATCATCAGCATGAGCGCGCCGCGGCGGCTGCCCCCCTGCTCGATGAGTCCGGTCGTATAGCTGAACAATCCGCCCCAGGAGACGGCGCCGCTGGAGGAACCGTTGACCCCGCGCACGATCGCGCGGCGCGGACGAAGCGACGACAGGTTGATGCCGACGCCCCCGCCGCGGGCCATAATCTCGGTCATCTCCGACAACGTCTCCATAATGCCGCCGCGGCTGTCCTTCGGCGACGGGATCACGTAACAGTTGAACAGGGTCAATTCCTCGCTCGCCCCGGCTCCTGCCGCGATACGGCCCCCAGGGACGAGCTTCCAATCATCCAATATATAACGGAATTTTTCCGTCCATTCGTGTTGTTTTTCCGGGGTTGGTTCTACCGATGCCATCGCAGCCGCCAGCCGATCCCACATTTCTTCCGGCGTCTTCTCTATCGTCAAGGTCAGCTTCTCTACCGTGGACTGAACTACCTCTCCGCTTCTCAGCTTGACGGAGACGAAGCGGCCGTCACGCGCTACCACTTCTCCGACTTCCTTCGCCGGGAACTTCGGATCGTCTTTGGTCAGCACCAGGACGACATCCCCTATTTTGGTGTTGTTCGTGTCCGCATCCTTCCATGCGTAGCGATCCAGAAATATTTTTTCGCTCAAGCCTTCCAAGCGCTGCTTATGCCCCGTATTCAAAGAACACAACCTCCTATATATTGATCGATACTTGAATGATTACCACCGCACACGACAATTGAAGCATTGTACAATGTATGTATTTTCCACAATATATTGTGTGCGAAAATCATTGTACTATACTACATATAGAATTTCTAATGAGAAAAAAGGAAATATGGCGAATGGATGAGAACCGGGGAACTCCATGCTTCGTTTTTCTCTAGCAATCTCTCTATTTTGTCTCTTGCTTTTTCCGGAGGAAGATATACCACCCCCGCCCCCGACCCTCCTGGAGTCTCGTCTGTCTCCGTCTTGCAGCCGGTTATGAAAGCATGCAATAACGACCATACTACCTCTATAGAGGAGGTCGAGAGGATGAACAGACATCAGCAGCCGAATCATGGCTTTTCCAGTCCGCCGCCATCGGCCTTGGCCAGCTCGGACAGCGGCTCGATCATGCGATCCGCCGCGAATTCCTGGCCGCTCTCGTCGCGCCCCATGCCCGGATCGCTGTCTATCGTGACGGATCGGGGCTGGCTGGAGGAACTGTCGGCCCGCATCGACAAGAACGGCCCCTGGGATGACTGGACACTGTTCCAACTGGCCTATGAGGCGGAGCAAGCCAAGCGCATTCGCGCGTTCGACGAACTGCAATGCCTGACCCATATTACGAACGTAGAGCCGCTCCCCCATCAGGTAGAGACCGCCAAGAAGGTGCTTCACGAGATGCGCGGCCGCGCGATTCTGGCTGACGAGGTCGGCCTCGGGAAGACGATCGAAGCCGGGCTCGTGCTCAAAGAATATTTGATTCGCGGGCTCGTCAAGCGCGCGCTCATTCTCGTCCCCGCCTCCCTGGTGCTGCAGTGGGTGCGCGAGCTGCATCACAAGTTCGGCATCGCGGCGGTGGCCCAGAAGAAGAAATATCAATGGCAATCCGACATCGTCGTTGCCTCGATGGATACCGCCAAGCGCGATCCGCATAAATCGATTCTGATGGAGCAGGAATTCGACATGCTTATCGTCGACGAGGCGCATAAGCTCAAAAACCGCAAGACGACCAATTACCAGTTCATTCAGCATTTGCGCAAAAAATATTGTCTGCTGCTGACGGCTACGCCGGTCCAGAACGACATGAACGAGTTATATAATCTGATTACCCTTCTGAAGCCCGGACAGCTTGGGGCGCAGGGCGAATTCAGCAGCAACTTCGTCGCCGACAAGCGCCTTCCGAAGAACGAGGGCCAGCTTCAGGGCGAGCTGTCGAAGGTGATGGTGCGCAATCGGCGCGGCGAGGGCAGCGTACAATTCACGCGGCGCATCGTCCGCAATGTGCCTTTGTCGCTGTCCGCGGACGAGCAGGCCTTGTACGAGGGAGTCACCCGCTTCATCAAGGAGCAGTACCAGATGAACGGCCGCGATATCGGCAGCATGTTCTCGCTCATCACGCTGCAGCGGGAAGTATGCTCCAGCCGCGATGCGGTCTTCCTGACCCTCGTCAATCTCGCCAAAAAGCTGCCTGAGGATTCGCCGATCCGCGATCATATCTGGGATCTCGTCGATCTTATCAAAGCGATTACGTCCAACACGAAGGCGGAAGCCGCTATGGACATTATCCGGCAGACGAACGAGAAGGTGATCGTGTTCACCGAATACCGGGCGACGCAGGAATATTTGCTGCAATATTTCCGCAAGGCCGGCATCGTGGCGGTGCCTTACAGCGGCGGCATGAACCGGGGCAAGAAGGACTGGATGATGGACCTGTTCCGCGGCCGGGCCCAGGTGATGATCGCGACCGAAGCCGGCGGGGAGGGCATCAATCTGCAATTTTGCCACCATATGATCAATTTCGACCTGCCCTGGAACCCGATGCGCGTCGAGCAGAGAATCGGGCGGGTTCACCGCCTCGGCCAGATGAACGATGTGCGGATTTACAATTTATCGACCCGCGGCACGATCGAGGAGCATATTTTGAACCTGCTGCATGAAAAAATCAATATGTTCGAAATGGTCATCGGCCGGCTGGATATGATCCTGGAACGGTTCGAGAAGCAGGACTCCCTGGAGAAGAGCCTGACCCGCATTCTGCTGGAAGCGGGCAGCGACGAGGAGATCCGCCATCATGTCGAGCATCTCGGAGCGTCGCTGAACGCCATCCGCGCGGAAGTCGAAGCCGAAGCGGATGACGGGCAGAAGGCGGCGATCGGACAACTGCTGGACCAGATCAGTACGGAAGCGGAGGCTTGACATGATGAACACCGAGCAAGTGCGCGACTATGTCTTGCGGTATTTGGAGGCGACGGACTGCCACATTCTTGAGAAGTCGCCGGCCCATGTGACCGTGAAGCTGTCCGAGCGCGCCGATCGCGTGCTGACGAACCGCCCCTATTATTGGGGCTTCATCGATCGCACGGGAGCGGAGGCGGAGACGATGCGCTTCACGTTCGTGTTCGATCCGGCCGCGATGCCGCCGGAGCCGCCGCGCGCCGTCTCCTATGGATCGGCGCCCGGCGAATCCGTGCTCGGGCGCTACTTCGGCGTGGCGCCCGCATTCACCGGCGGCGGGGGCGGCCCCGGGCGCATCCCGCGCGACGACGTCACCTACGGGAGCAAGCGCCTCGAACAGATTATGCAGGCGGCCCATACCGAGGGCCGCTTCATTCAGCTGTTCGTGGAACCGCCGGCCGCGGGCGGCGTTCGCGGAGCACGCCGCGTGAAGCAATCCGCCCCGCACGAGCCGTGGCTGCTCCTGAACTTCAAGCTGGAGTTCGCCTGCGATCTGAAGCGCGAGGAGATCCATTCCTACGGCATCTCGCTCGTCAGCGGCAAGATGCGTCTCGGCTA